>NZ_CP098805.1:2400000-3600000 GCF_023821985.2 Dyadobacter chenhuakuii
CGGTTTGGTTCTCATATGCCCTGTTTACCCATGTGATTAATCCCCTGTTATCGGTTATGACTATATAATCCGTTGTGTTAGAAGCAACGATAGCCAGTTCTTTCAACCTTTCACGGGATCGGCGAAGCTCGGTGATGTTGTGGCTGGTCAGGATAATTTCGTTGCCCCGGGTATCGATGCTGGCATTGGTATTACTCCAGGACCACGTTCCGTTCTTGTGCAGGATGCGGTGCTCTATCCCGCCCCGGATGGACGTGTTGGTTTCAACAACCTTTAAAAGAGAAGCTGTACACAAATGCAGGTCATCGGGATGTATATAGTCTGTAAAGGATTGGCCCAGGGTTTCTTTGATCTGATAGCCATATACTCTTGTCCAGCTCGGCGAAACGTAAGTGAATGTCAGTGTTGGCGATAATGTAAAAAGAACGTCCTGGACATTGGACACCAACACGGAAAGGTCCTGTTCTGTTTTAATCTTTTGCGTAATGTCATAACCCAGGCAAAAGATCTCCTTTACCGTGCCTGATTCGTCTTTCAGGGCAGTAAATTCCCACTGGGTTGTGGCGATTGTGTTGTGTTTGGAACGTTTTCTGAGAATTACCGAATGTGGCTTGCCCGGATTTAGCAGACATAGTTCAGCCACTTTGAGGCATTTTTCTATATCTTCATTGACCACGCCCATCAGAGATGAGTGCCCAATAAGCTCCTCACGCTGCACGCCGTAGAAATTGCAGAAATAATCATTAAGGAAAATATAGTTTCCTTCAATATCTGTACGGACTACATACATGGAATGACTACCCATGAAAGTCTGAAAGAGCTGAAAGTCGCTTGCATTATTAGGTCCGCCATGTTCCTCGGACATTGCGTTACCTGATGTATTCATTAATCAAAATTCCTTACAATTAAGCGTCAGTGTCACAAATACATATATGCGTACAATATAGCGTTTATTTAATTACTTTAACGGTTACAACAGGATAGTTTGTAATACTTTTCGTCACAGAACCGAGCTACTTCGACATCTTAATGTAGAATGCGCATTTAGGACGCAAAATGTCACATTTTCAGCAAGATCAGATAAGATCGTATAGGAATCGGAACAAGAAATTAATCTTTCTTTTTCGGCACCTTTGCGCCTTCTTTTCGTGCCTCGGATAAACCGATGGCGACGGTTTGTTTCTTGGATGTCACCTTCTTACCCGAGCCTGTTTTCAGTTTTCCTTCTTTTTGCTCGTGCATCGCTTCCTCTACTTTTTCTCCGGCCTTTTTTGAATACTTTGCCATGATTACAAGAATTTTGGTTGAAATAATTTACTTTGACGTTCAAAAATGATTCTCCGTTTTATACAAAAGCTATACCAGTTGAAAGTTATTATAAGGGTCGGTACAGTTATAGTGCAAGATTTCAAAAACGCGTCTTTATGAAAAATCAGGTCAATCACTTTTTCTTACTTCTGCTGCTGCTGGTAACCGGATTTTCTGCCATCAGCCAGCCGCAGGCCATTATATTAAAAAACGCCACGGTGATCGATGGCACCGGCGAGGAGCCGCGCGAGGATACGGACATTCTGATCATGGATGGCCGGGTTGTCGCGGTAGAATCCAATATTAAACTGAAAGGTGCGAAGGAGATTAATCTGACAGGGAAAACGGTAATCCCGTCGCTGATATGTGCGCATGCGCATGTCGGCACATTGCTGGGGACAACTTCTGCGGCAGAAAACTACACGAGAGAAAACGTCCTGCGCCAGCTCAAAAAATATCAGGATTATGGAGTTAATGCTGTGCTTGCTATGGGAACCGACAGGCCGCTGATCTTCGACGGCATGCGGGATTCGACGGTAGCAGGTTTGCTTCCGGGCGCTCGCCTCTTTTCGGCAGGGTACGGCTTCAATACGCCCGATCCCAATCCCGGTTCCTGGATGAACTTGCTTTTCCGCCCCGAAAATCCTGAGGAAGTGCCCGCCATGCTGGATAAGCTGGTTCCGCTTAAACCTACGGTTGTGAAGATATGGGTGGACGATCATGGCGGCAATGCTCAGAAAATGAAGCCCGAAATATACCAGGCTATTATCACCGAAGCGCATAAACGCAATATCCGCGTGGCAGCACATTTGTTTTATGCAGAAGACGCACGGCTCCTGACCGAGGCCGGCATTGATATCATCGCCCACAGCATTCGCGACAGGACGGTGGATGCGGAGCTTTTGAATAAAATGAAGGAAAAGAATGTCATATACATCCCCACACTTGCACTGGATGAATATCAGTTTGCATATGCTAGTCAACCGGACTGGATCAATGATGAATTTTTTATAAAATCACTGGAACCGGGTGTGCTTGAAATGGTTACCGATCCGGCTTACGCAGAAAAAGTCCGGGCATCCGCTGACTATGAACGAAATGCTGCTGCATTCAAAACAGCATCAATTAACCTGAAAAAAATCGTGGATGCGGGCATTACCGTCGCGCTCGGCACCGATTCCGGCGCATTTCCGATCAGGACGCAGGGTTTCACAGAACATCTGGAACTTGAATTGATGGTCCAGGCGGGCCTTACGCCGGTTCAGTCCATTATGCTTGCAACTCAAAATGCTGCAAAGGCGTTGAAAATTGACAATGAGCTTGGCACACTGACACGTGGCAAAAAAGCCGATCTGATCATTCTGAGCGCTAATCCGGCTAATGATATCAAGAATACGCGCAAAATTGAAGCGGTTTGGAAAGACGGCCGGGAAGCTAGTAAAGGTCCTTTGTGATGCGATTAAAATGAAACACTCCTGAATATGAAAATTGAATTTGAAAGACTGAATCACATTATGCTGTGCATTCCTCCTGGTGCAGAAGAAGCGGCCAGGGCCTTTTACGGCGGTGTATTAGGTTTGAAAGAGTTGAGAGAAACGGGCTATCCGCTTCCGAATGGCGCTATCTGGTTTGCTATGGGCGACATTGAGCTGCATATCCGGGCGGAGGAGCCTTCGGAGCAGTCGCAGCGGCATCCTGCATTTGAAGTGAAGAACCTGGATGCGGCGTGGGAAATTTTGGAGAAGAATGGAATTGCAATCCGGCAAGACAGCCCCATACCCGACCGGAAGCGATTTTCCTTCCGTGATCCGTTTGGTAACCGCATTGAACTGATAGAAATGTTAGCCTGAAACCGCATCCCGGTTCCAGGCTAACTTCCTATATTTTATGTCGTAATATCCGCGTAAGGATTAGAAATTGTCACGGTTTCCTGATTGATGAACTGGATCAGGTTCTCGTTCAGCCTTTCCTTTTGCGTAACAAAAAGCCCATGCGGCGCGCCTTCATACACAATGTATTCTGCTCCCGGAAGCTGATCCGAAGTAATGTCGCTGCTGATTTTGATGGGAACGATTTTGTCAGAATCGCCATGAATGATCAGCACAGGGACATCGATCGTGGAAAGCTCGTTCCGGAAGTCGGTTGAGCTGAAACTTCTGATGCACTGCGTGGTTGCCCGGCCCGAAGCCTGTAATGCCAGAATGCTGTGCCAGGTTAGGATTTCGTCGCTTACGGCATTGTTCAGCAAAGAATTGCCGTAAAAATCTTTGGCAAAACCAGCCAGGAATTTAGGCCTGTCGGCTTCAACATTCTCTACAAAACCATCAAAAACTTCCTTGGGCAGACCGTCCGGATTATCATCTGTCTGCAACATATAAGGAACAACGGAACTGATCAAAACTGCTTTGGACACGCGTTCGCTTCCATATTTGCTCAGGTAACGAACCACCTCGCCACCGCCCATGGAAAACCCGACAAGCGTTACATCGCGAAGATCAAGATTATCCAGCACTGCTTTCAAGTCGCCTGCTAACGTGTTGTAATCATAACTATCCCAAGGCTTATCCGACTTACCGAAGCCACGGCGGTCATATCCGATGCAGCGGATGCCGTGCTTGGGAAGCTCGTTATATTGATA
The DNA here is from genome assembly GCF_023821985.2 of Dyadobacter chenhuakuii. Taxonomy (NCBI): domain Bacteria; kingdom Pseudomonadati; phylum Bacteroidota; class Cytophagia; order Cytophagales; family Spirosomataceae; genus Dyadobacter; species Dyadobacter chenhuakuii. The sequence goes on from NZ_CP098805.1 coordinate 2,403,947, forward strand.
TTCCCACATGTCATTGCTAAGGGGCCATCCCGATATAAATACAACAGGCTTGCCTTGTCCAATATCCTGAACAAACAGTTTGACAGGCTCACCATTGGTTCCCGCTTGTGATTCGATCCACTTCATAATAATGTGTTTAAAGGAAAATAATCTGTTTTGATGCATGATTTAGCGGCTGCTAAACCTTTCCTCGTAATTTGAAAGAACCATTCCAGGTCGCTGCAATTCTGTTAAATTATTCCTGTGCGGTGTTAAAAAGTCGTAAATGGGAAAAGTAATTCTAAATTTGCAAGCGCATTTGCAGCGGACACAGCGTTTTCCTTGATGTTAAAATATTTTTATAGATTCTTAATCTTCGTCGTGATCCTGGCAGTTACCACGGAAGTTGTATTGAGATATAAATATGGCTTCTGTAATTCTCCGCTCTATATTTCGGATCCGGATTTTGAATACATATATGCTCCCGACCAGGATGTGAAAAGATTTGGCTACCGCGTGCAGACCAACAGCTTTTCCATGCGCAATGAAGAGGTCCTGCCGTCAGACAGCATTGTGATCCTGCTCATCGGCGACTCGGTTGTGAACGGCGGAAGCCTTACCGACCAGGACAGCATTGCTTCTACTTTACTTGAAAAGCGTTTTCTGAAAGACTTCGGTACGCGCGTCCGGGTCCTCAACATTTCCGCCGGCTCGTGGGGCCCTGATAACATTGCCGCTTATCTTAAAAAATACGGAACATTCAAAGCCAGGCTGATGTGCCTGGTTACCAGCAGCCACGATGCGTACGACATCATGTCGCACCAAAGTCCTGTGGGCATCGATCCCGGCTGGCCCGACAAGCAATATAAAGTGGCGCTCTACGAACTTTGGGATCGTTACCGTTGGATTTTCTTTTACTATTTCAACACCTGGTTTTTCGCCCCAACCATTGAAAAAAATCCTGAGCGAGCCCTTCTGGATTCTATGAAAAAGGATTCGCTGAAAAAAGAAGAGCTGAATGATGCCGGAATCAGGAAGCCAGGATTGACTTTCAACCCCGGGTATGAGCAGATTTACGAAATCGCTAAAAAAGATTCTATCCCGCTCTTCATTTATCTCCACCCCGAAACTTCGGAAATAGAGCTGGGACATTTCAATGATCAGGGCGACCAGATTATAGCTTTCGCCATTCAGCACAATATCCGGCTTGTGAACGAATTCAGCCTGGGAATTGATCCCAAATATTACCGGAAGCTGGATGTTGTACATTATAACAGCCAGGGACAGCTTTTTTTGGCAAACAATCTTTATCCTTTGTTCCAGGAATATTTAAATCTTAAAAAATAATGCGCGTCCTTGTTGTACACAACCAGTTATGGGCGCATTATAAGTCGCGGCTTTTCAGCGAAATCCATCGCGCATTCAAGGAAAAATATCCTGAAAGTGATTTCCTTGTTGTCCAGATCGCGCTTTATGAAGCCAGTCGCAGTGTGATGCAAAGCGATGACGCCATTACTTACGATTATCCTTATAAAGTGCTGTTTCAGCGCAGCCTGGATGAAGTGGGTTTTAAAGAAAGACGTGCAGCATTGTTTGCTGCTTTCGATGCTTACCAACCAACTGTCCTCAACATTACGGGTTACTTTGATCCTGCGCAGGTCCTTCTCATGTTTTATGCCAGCTTGAAAGGCGTGAAAGTGGTGCTTTCTTCTGAGTCATCTGCTGCGGACAACAGCCGGTCATTTATCAAGGAATCGCTCAAAAGATTCATTGTGAACCGTGCCCAGGCATTTTTTTGTTTCGGCAAAACGTCCGCAGACTATCTGGAAAGCCTGGGTGTAAAACCTTCGCAAATCCCGGTACGGAATGCGGCGGTAATCGATGAGGAAGTCATCAGCGCGAGATACAATGCTGGAAAAAAGGCTAATGTGAACGTGGCTCGCGCTTACAGATTTGTGTTCGTAGGCCGGCTTGCGCCTGAGAAAAACCTGGGAACCTTGCTGCGTGCATTCGCAAAGGTTCGTCTGCTCGATTCGGAAATCTTACCGTGGGAAATGATGTTCATCGGCGACGGCCCCGAGCGGGCAACACTAGAAAAGCTGACGGCAGAGCTTGGTTTGCAAAATAAAATATCATTTGCAGGCGGACTTCCCTGGTATAAGGTCCCGGACCTGCTTGTGCATTGTGATGTACTGGTTTTGCCCAGTAAATCAGAGCCCTGGGGTTTGGTTGTGAATGAAGCCATGGTTTGCGGATTGCCGGTGATTGTGTCAAAGAATTGCGGTTGTGTGGCAGATTTGGTAGAAAACGGCGTGAATGGTTTTACTTTTGACCCGGATAACCAGCAGGAATTGGAAACTGCGCTGGCCTTTTTCATCCAGAATCCGGAAAAAATGGCCGCTATGGGCCAGGAATCGCGGCGCCTGATCGCGCCTTTTTCCTCCCGGCAGGTTGCGGGGCAAATGGCAGACTGTTACCACAAATTAGCATAACAGCTTAATGTTCAGATTTTTACACAAAATGCACGCATGCGGATTTTAAATATTTGCGCTTACACCTGGGAAATTGGCGGCCCGGCCCGGATTATATACGACCATACCACGGAGGTTTTGCGGCAAGGTCACCAGGTGGACATTCTGAGTCCCATGACGCCGGGCGATGAAATGTATCCTGCTCCCGAGGGTGCCAGGCTGTTTCCCGTAGCGCGCACGACGCCGGTCAGCAATGTTTACAGGGAATTTTCGCTTGAAATGTATCGCTTCCTGAGGCACCACATTCACGAGTATGATGTGATACATATGCATGGAATATGGCATTTCGGGAGTTTGGTGCCATTTTTGATCCCAAACAATGCTGTTAAGGTGATTACCATACACGGACTGCTCGACAAATGGGCTGTTGCGCATCACAAATGGAAAAAAGACATTGTAACGCTGCTTTATCAGAAGAGAATACTAGGAAAAGCGGACCTGATCCAGATCAACAACACCGACGAAGAAGGTGACGTGGTCCGTTACCTGGGTTACCGTCCCAAAAACATGGTGATTGTTCCGAATGGGATGAAGCTGTCGGAATATTCCAACTTGCCTGCCAAAGGGAGCTTCCGTGCCAAACACCAGGTTCGAGAGAATGAGCAGGTCGTGCTTTTTATGGGCCGGCTCAACATTAAGAAGGGGCTTGACCTCCTGCTTCCTGCATTCAAAAAAATTGAAAAGCAGCTTCCTAATGCTACTCTTTTCCTCGCCGGCGGCGATGATGGTTACCAGCAGGAGACGGAAGATTTTATCAGAAAAAACAATCTGCAAAACCGGATCAAACTCGTCGGATTACTGACCGATACGGCTAAAAAAGAAGCACTTGCAGACGCCGATGTCTTTGTCCTGCCCTCCTATTCCGAAGGATTTTCTATTGCGGTCCTGGAAGCAATGACTTCCAAAGTACCCACCATTGTATCCGATCGCGTCGGGTTCGGGGATTATATCAAACGCTATGACGCAGCCTTTCTGACGCCGCTCACGAGCGATGGAGTTGCCAAGGGACTTCTTAAAATATTACAAGATAAAACCTATGCGCAAGATCTTGCAAATCGGGCTTACAAGATGGTAACGGAAAATTTTGACATCCGGAAGGTGGCTAATCAGTTATTGGAAGAATACAAGAATGTTAAGAAAAAGTAAGTATCTTTGGCCGTTTGCAATAACCGCAAATTCGTAATTTTTGACTGTTGCTCCCGGGTATGATTGATTTGTCCGTCATCATTTTAACACACAATGAATCAAAGCACATTGCACGTTGCATAGAAAGCTTGCTTCTGGTGACTGATAAGATTTTCATCGTTGATTCATTTTCTACCGACGACACGGTTGCTATTGCCGAAAGCCTCGGCGCCACTGTCGTTCAGAACCCCTGGGTTTCCTACTCTTTTCAATTCAATTTCGGGATTCAGCATATTCCCTTCGGCACCAAGTGGCTTATGCGCATGGACGCCGACGAATACATTACGCCCGAACTGGCGAATGAGCTGAAAAACACATTACATCTTACGCCTGCCGGAGTGTCGGGGTTATACGTGAAACGCCGCGTGTTTTTCATGGATAGATGGATCCGCCGCGGTGGTTACTATCCCATATGGCTGCTCAGGGTCTGGCGCAGTGGTATTGGTCATTGTGAAGAGTTGTGGATGGATGAGCATATCAAGCTCAGCAGCGGCACCACCGCCCAGTTACAGCACGATATCGTGGACCATAACCTCAACAACCTGACGTGGTGGACCCAAAAGCATAACAATTATGCAATAAGGGAAGTCATTGATCTATTGAACATTAAATATAATTTTGATAGTAAAGAAACGGTAACCCCGAGCTTCTGGGGAAGTCAGGAACAGCGTACAAGGTTTTTAAAAATCAAATATGCGGGCCTGCCTTTGTTTACGCGGCCTTTTATCTATTTCGTTTACCGGTATATTTTTAAACTTGGTTTTCTGGATGGTATGAAAGGATTGATCTGGCACTTTCTGCAAGGATTTTGGTATCGCTTTCTGGTGGATGCCAAGATTTATGAAGTGTACTACCGGGCTGGAAAAGACAAGCAGGATATCATAACACATTTTAAGACAGAATATGGAAAAGACCTTAAAAGCCCGAACCGATCTGTCAAAGTATGATAACAGCTGGTATAAGCCAGGCGGTTTTTTAAAACAGCTGCTCTGGTACTTTGCCAACCGGCTTTTTATCAACACTTACTTGCCCTATCCGATGGCGATCAAGCGGTTTGTGCTGGAAATGTTCGGTGCCAGGCTGGCCAATGGTGTTGTGATTAAGCCAAAAGTGAATGTCAAATATCCCTGGTTTCTGGTGATCGGAGAAAACGTCTGGATCGGTGAAAATGTGTGGATCGACAACCTCACTATGGTGACAATAGAGTCAAATGTCTGTTTATCGCAAGGTTGCCTGCTGCTAACTGGAAATCACAACTTTACGAAGAGCACATTCGACCTGATCGTCAAACCGATAACGATTGAAAGCGGTGCCTGGATTGGCGCTAAGGCAACGGTTTGCCCGGGCGTGCGTGTCTATTCTCATGCAGTACTTACGGTGGATTCCGTCGCCACTTCCGATTTGGAGGCTTATGGGATTTATCAGGGAAATCCGGCTAAATTTGTCAAAACAAGAAACTTGTCCAGTTGAAAGTAAGTATCATAACCGTAGTTTATAATGGTGCGAAAACCATCCGGCAGTGCATCGAATCTGTTCTTGCCCAGGATTTTTCCAACATCGAGTACATTGTCATTGATGGAGATTCCAAGGACGGAACGCAGGAAATTATAGGCGAATACGGAAGCAGGATTGCCGCAGTTGTAAGTGAGCCCGACGGCGGAATTTACGACGCGATGAACAAAGGCATAAAATTAGCAACAGGTGATATCATAGGCATACTGAACGCGGACGATTTTTATGCATATAATGCGGCGATTAGCGACGTGGTAAGCAAAATGGAATCGCCTGACATTCAGGGTTGTTATGGCGATCTTGTATATGTTGATGCAGCGAACGAGGTGGTGATCAAGAGAAAATGGATTTCCGGAAATTATAAGGAAGGTGCCTTTCTCAATGGCTGGATGCCTCCCCACCCTGCATTTTTTGTAAAAAAAGAACTTTATGAAAGGTTTGGCTTGTTTCGGCTAGACCTGGGCAGCGCGGCAGACTACGAACTGATGCTTCGCTTCATTCATAAAGCCAAAGCGAAAATTGCTTACGTGCCGAAAGTCCTGGTGAAAATGCGGACCGGAGGTGTTAGCAACAGCAATCTCAAAAACAGGATTGCAGCCAACCGGAACGATTTGAGGGCCTGGAAGGAAAATGATTTAAAACCACATTTTTATACATTGTGGTTGAAGCCGTTAAGGAAAATCTTACAGTTTCGATAAAATAGAAAACCAAAAGCAGCATCCAAACCGCACAATAATTATTTTGATATACAGCGGTTTAGCTTTTATAATATAAATTAAAATTGCGACTTTTGATTTAAAGGTTACAAAATTACTACAACGTTACTAGGCTATTACATTGGCAGGCACTATGGAATTAAAGTTACCCCTACAGATACTGAGTGAAGGAAACTTCAGTAACATTATTCATCATGATGTTTACCAATGCCTCCTTTCCTTTCTGATCGCCTGTTTCCTGTCCATTATCAGCATTCCGATCATCATCAACTTATCGAATCTGTTGCATTTGACAGCGAAACCTGGTTTCAGGAGCTCACATGAAACGGAAACCCCTACTTTGGGAGGCATAGCGATATTTGCGGCAACGCTGATCGCTTATTTTTTATGGCCGCATTCCGAAAACATCCTGGATTCCAACCTGATCAGCCTCGCTATGACCGGCGTAATTATCTTGTTTTTTCTTGGGATTAAAGATGATATCCTGGCTGTTGACCCTACAAAAAAGCTGATTGTACAGATATTTGCCTCGCTGATACTTGTAGCAATGGGCAATTTCAAGGTCGATAATTTTTACGGAATATTCGGCATTCATGGTGTTTCAGACTTTATCAGCATCCCGCTTACCGTCTTCATTTTTATCGCGATCATTAATGCGATAAACCTGATCGACGGAATCGACGGACTGGCGGGTGGCATCAGCCTTATTGCGGGCCTGGGTTTCGGCATCTGGTTCATTGCTAATGATCATTTCTCGTTTGGTTGCCTGGCTTTCGCCATGTCGGGTTCGCTGCTAGGATTTTTGCGTTTTAATTTTTCCAAAACAAGCAAAATCTTCATGGGCGACACCGGTTCGCTGATAGTGGGTTACCTCCTTTCCATCTTCTCAGTTGAATTCCTGTCTTTAAATGTTGGTTACCTGCACGATCCGAATGCCTATTTCAATGCGCCTATCATCGTTATGGTCCTGCTCATCGTCCCGATTTTTGATACATTACGCGTATTTATCGTCCGAATTTTCAAAGGAGGCTCGCCATTTATTGCGGACCGTAACCACATGCACCACATCCTGATCGACAATGGCCTGAACCATTTCTGGGCATCCTGCACACTTTGGATGGTAACGATCATGAATACTACGCTGTTTTTTGCATTTCACGGCGACATTACAAACACTGCTTCGTTGTACATTTATATAGGCATGTTTGGCGTGTATATGATATTTGCCTACTTCCTTAAAAGACGTGTTGTGTCTGTAAAAAAAAGAAAGAACCTGGCGAATAGTCATTCTTTCAATGGTGACGATCTGAGTTCTTCGAACAACATTCTGAGGGATTTGTAAAAATCCGGCTTCAAAAACCGCTGTTAATACCGCTGCAAATTCATTGCGTTGCACCTAATGTTTGTACCTTAGCACGAAATAATCGTCAACAGGTATGAATAAAAAGATCAGAAAAGAAGACGCCCTATACTACCACTCAAAAGGCCGTCCTGGCAAGATCCAGGTAATCCCGACCAAAGAAACCAGCACCCAGCGCGACCTTTCACTCGCGTATTCTCCCGGTGTTGCAGAGCCATGTCTCGAAATCGCTGCTAATGTTGAAGATGCCTATTTGTATACAGCAAAAGGCAACCTTGTAGCTGTAATCAGCAACGGAACCGCCGTGCTCGGACTCGGAGACATTGGTCCTGAAGCCTCCAAGCCGGTTATGGAAGGAAAGGGCCTTCTCTTCAAGATATATGCAGACATTGATGTATTTGACATTGAACTGAACACAAAAGACGTCGACGAATTCGTAAGGACCGTTAAGATCCTGGAACCTACGTTCGGGGGCGTCAACCTGGAAGATATCAAGGCACCGGAATGTTTTGAAATTGAGGCCCGCCTCAAACAAGAGCTGAACATTCCCGTCATGCACGACGACCAGCACGGAACGGCCATCATCAGCGCCGCAGCCATGTTAAATGCCCTTGAATTGGTTAAAAAAGACATTAATGATATTCGGGTAGTCGTTTCCGGCGCAGGCGCTTCGGCCGTTTCCTGTACTAAACTTTACCTGGCATTGGGTGCCAATCCGAAGAACATTGCCATGTTCGATACCAAAGGCCACATTCACAATGGCCGGACGGACCTTTCGGAAATGAAGCGGCAGTTTGCAACGGATGTGGCTTACGAGTCGCTGGAAGAAGCAATGGTCGGCGCCGATTTGTTCCTCGGACTTTCCACGGCGGACATTGTCTCAAAGGATATGGTAAAATCAATGGCGAAAGACCCTATCGTGCTCGCTATGGCTAATCCCAATCCCGAAATCCCCTATCCTGATGCCGTTGAAGCGCGTGAAGACGTGATCATGGCAACAGGCCGCTCGGATTATCCGAACCAGGTGAACAATGTCCTTGGCTTTCCCTATATTTTCCGCGGCGCGCTCGACGTGCGTGCGACGGAGATCAATGAAGCAATGAAACTGGCGGCCGTTCACGCGCTTGCCGATCTTGCCAAGAAGTCGGTTCCTGACATTGTAAACCTTGCCTACAATGAAACGAACATTGTTTTTGGTAAAAATTATATCATTCCAAAACCTGTTGATCCGCGATTGTTAACCACGGTTGCACCTGCTGTTGCGAAAGCTGCAATTGAAACAGGCGTTGCCCGCAAAGTCATTACGGATTGGGACGCTTACGAGCAGGAACTTTCCAGCCGCCTTGGTCGTAACGAACAGATTTCCCGCGTAATCCTGAACAAAGCGAAACTGGCTCCAAAAAGAGTTGTTTTTGCTGATGCAGAGAACATTCAGGTGCTTCGTGCCGCACAACAGGTTCGCGATGAAGGCATTGCGATTCCTATCTTACTGGGCAGCAAAGACATTGTGTCAAACCTGATCAAAGAAAGTAAGCTGGATCTGGGTGACGTAGCGATTGTGGATCCGCGTGCAGAAGAGAATGAAGACATCATTAACAAATATGCCAACCTGCTTTTTGAAAAACGTAAAAGAAAGGGCCTGACGCCTATCGAAGCGCACAGAAGCATTTATTTCAGAAGCTATTTCGGATCAATGATGGTGGAAAACGGAGAGGCCGACGCGCTGATCTCCGGTCTTACAAGGACTTATCCGGATACGATCCGTCCCGCATTGCATGTCATTGGAAAAGATCCTGGTGTAAATAAAGTGGCGGGTATGTACATCTTGCTAACCCCAAAAGGACCATTATTCTTCTCGGATACAACCGTTAACCTGGATCCAACGGTTGATGAAATCGTGGAAATCACCGAACTGACGGCAAAAGCGGTCGAGCGGTTCAACATTCAGCCCCGCATTGCATTGGTAACCTATGCCAACTACGGAAGCGCCGACGGAACTGATGCTGTGAAAATGCGCGAAGCCACCGCGATCCTCAAAAAGAGAAATCCAACGATGATCGTAGAAGGCGAAATGCAGGCCCACCTCGCATTCAATACAGCATTATTGAAGGAAAATCACCCATTCAGCGACCTCGTCGATGGCGGCGCCAACACGCTGATCTTCCCGAACCTGTCTGCAAGTAACATTGCTTACAACTTGCTGAAAGAAGCTGCCGAACTCGAAACCATCGGGCCAATCTTGCTCGGAATGAAAAAGCCGGTCCACGTCTTGCAATTAGGAAGTTCCGTTAGGGAGATTGTTAATATGGTTGCAATAGCGGTTGTCGAGGCCCAGATGAAGAAGTAGTCGGCGGGCTGTCACAATTACAACCCCTGTCACACTGAGCGGAGCCGAAGTGCGTTACTGCTAGCAGTTGCGCACTTCGGCCGCCCGGCGGCCCGGTCCGCTCAGTGTGACAGGGGGATGTTTTATGTGGCAAGGGGTTGTTTTATTATGATTGGCTTAGCTTTATGGCTTCAACTTCACCCAGTCCGCATTATAAAGCGGCATATGTATTGCTTTTAGCTTTGCTTCGGGGAATTTGATCACTTTGCGGTCGTAGGTCATCAGGCCGTTTGTTTCTATTTCTACGTCGGTTGTTTGCGTGTAGACTGCGGCTGATAATCCTCTTTTGATCAGGGATTCAAATCTTTTTACGAAGGACTCGTAACGGGCGTAAAGCTCCTGCTGGTTTTTAAAACTCTGGTATCCCCAGTTATCCTTTTGCTGCCAAACGTGACCGTCTATCGGCAGCCCCAGCCCGCCGAATTCACCCAGCACAATAATCTGCTTTGCACCAAAAATTTCTGGTCTCGGCATCACCGGTGCGGGATAATTATGCATGTCGATAATGTGGCCGACCGGGAAAAAGTTGCCTCCGCTGGCGCTGTTAACCAGGCGGCTTGGGTCGTATTGCATGGTCCAGTTGGTGATTTCTTCTGTTTTGAATTGTCCCCACGCTTCGTTGAAAGGAACCCATACGACAATGGATGGAAAATGATCATTGGCATCCATGATAGCCTTCCATTCCGTCTTATAAATGTTCTCTGACTCTGGTGTGCGCTGCTTTTCCGTCTCGTCTCCGGTAATGCCGGGACGCTGCTCCCAGTTGTTGCCCATATCGCCGCTCGGCATGTCCTGCCACACCAGCATTCCCAGCTCATCACAATAGCGATACCAACGCGCAGGCTCTACTTTCACGTGTTTTCTGATCATATTGAAGCCCATTTCCTTGGTTTTCAAAATGTCGAATTTCAATGCTTCGTCCGTTGGAGCTGTATAGAGTCCGTCTGGCCACCAGCCCTGATCGAGCGGGCCATATTGGAATAAGAACTTGTTATTCAATGCCATACGCTGAATGCCATTTGCATCCAATTGCATCGAAATTTTACGCATAGCGAAATAGCTCTTCACTTCGTCTACTACTTTTCCGTTCCGGGTTACTGTGAGCACTAAGTCATACAAAAATGGATTTTCGGGCGACCACAACTTAGCATTAGCAATGTTCAGCACGGCATTTTCACCGGATGCGATTTCCTGCTCAGCTACTTTATTGGAGCCGTCCAGCGCAACGATTCTGATCTTGTCCGTTGTTCCTGCATTTTTAAGCGTTGTTGTAACAGTCAAAGTTTGCTTATCAATGTCCGGAACTTGCTTGAAATCAGCAATGTGCGTGGTTGGAACGGTTTCCAGCCAAACGGTTTGCCAGATTCCGGTCACAGGCGTGTACCAGATTGCATGCGGATTTTTGATTTGCTTTCCTCTTGGCTGCGGACCATCGCTGCTGGGGTCCCAGACGCGAACGCTGATGTCCTGCTGCTTTTTCTTCACCAAAAGGTCCGTAATGTCAAAAGAGAAAGGATCGTAGCCGCCCTGATGCGAGCCCGCCGGCTTTCCATTGACAAACACATCACATTTCCAATCCACAGCCCCAAAGTGCAGGAGCACTCTCTGATCTTTTAGCTTAGGCGCAAAGTCAATGTTCCGCTGATACCAGAGCACACTGTCTTTTCCCACAGTCTTACCCACGCCCGACAATGCGGATTCCACGGCGAACGGGACCAATATCTGACCGTCAAAAGCCGCCGGCTTAGTTTCGGACGATTGTTTTGGAACAATTGAGAAATTCCATAAGCCATTGATATTAACCCAATTCTGGCGGACCATTTGCGGCCGCGGATATTCAGGATGAACATTGGCTGCATTTACCTTTTCCGCCCAGGGCGATACGATTTTCCCTTCAACATATTTCCATTCGGGAGACTTCTGCGCAGCCGAGTCGACGCTTAGGATGCATGATAGCAATCCCAATCCTAGCAGTGCTGTTTTCATTAAATTTGAGTTACTGAACAAGATGTTAATTAAATTCAAATTTAAAAGGATTGCAGGAAACCGCTCTACTATCATTTTGCTTAGCTTTGAAATAACTCACTCAAATTCCAACCCATGAAAAAACGCTGTTACCTGGCCATTCTCCTGCTGATCAGCTTTTCTGCCTTCGCACAGGACTACTCCGATAAAATCACACTTGCCCTGCATGGGGGCGCAGGCACCATTACGCGCGCCAGCATGTCGCCGGAGCAGGAAAAAGCCTATAAAGAAGTCCTTAATACGGCATTGCAAAAGGGTTATGGCGTATTGAAAAGTGGCGGAACGAGTGTTCAGGCGGTGGAAGCTACAATCAGGGTTATGGAAGATTCACCGCTTTTCAACGCTGGTAAAGGTGCTGTTTTTACCAACGAGGGCAAAAATGAGCTGGACGCATCCATTATGGAAGGAAAAACACTGAAAGCCGGCGCCATAGCAGGCGTCACCACGATCAGGAACCCGATCAGCACGGCCATTGCCGTCATGGAGAAGTCTCCGCACGTCATGATGGCAGGCAAAGGCGCGGAAACATTTGCGAAAGCGCAGGGACAGGCAATTGTTGATCCTTCCTATTTCTATACCGAGTCCAGGTTTAAAGCATTGCAACGCGCCAAAGAGCAGGAAAAAACAGAGCTGGACCATGACGCCAAAGAAAAGCAGGAAGTAAAAAAAGCGCCGAAGACAGGTTTCGTTGAACAAGACGAGCTGATATTTACAGAAGGCAAAAAATTTGGGACTGTGGGCTGTGTTGCACTGGACAAATTCGGGAATTTAGCGGCTGGAACGTCCACGGGCGGAATGACCAACAAACGATACGGGCGCATCGGCGACGCACCGATCATTGGCGCAGGAACTTATGCAAATAATGCCACATGCGCGGTTTCGGCCACGGGACACGGCGAATATTTCATCCGCTCCGTGGTTGCCTACGACATCTCGGCACTGATGGAATACAAAGGCATGACTTTGCAGGACGCTGCGAATCAAGTGGTGATGAAAAAACTGGTAGAACGTGGCGGCGAAGGCGGCATTATTGCGGTGGACAGGAACGGTAATGTTGCGATGCCTTTTAATAGCGAAGGCATGTACCGCGGTTATATCAAAAGCGACGGAAAAAGTGAGATCCTGATTTATAAGGACTGATTTCGGGTCTTTTGAGCAGGCGGTTTTGCTATGGTTACAAAAACGCGTTTTTATACACTTGTTTCTCATTCCCGTAATACAAAACGGGCTGCTTTTGTCGTTTGGATTAAGTAACGTAACATTCAGCTTCCTTACTCTATGAAATCAGTTTACAAGGTTTTTCTTCTGATCTTACTGGCTTCTCCGCTTTGTTTTGCGACCCATATCCGGGGCGGTGAGATCATGGCTTCACATATTTCCGGCCAAAATTATAACATTAAAGTGCGTTTGTACTTTGACAGGAACGTTGGTGAAGCTGCTGCAACTGCTCAAACAAATGTTTTGGTATGTTTTGGTGATGGTTCTACCAAAGAATTTCAAAGATCGAAAACGGAAGCGCTTCCTGGTGATGTGCTGGTGTCTGACTATGACGGAACGCACACCTATCCTTCTTCCGGGACATTCCAGATTTCTGTTTCAATGGAGAATCGTTCACCCGGAATATTGAACCTGCCGAATTCAGGCGATACACGAGCATTTTTCTGGACTGTTATCAATACACAGGTTTCCAATTCCACGCCTGTCCTTCCCTATCTGGCCTTCGAAGCGGGTGTAAAGCAGTTATTCAAAATTGATCTCAAACCAACCGTTGCTGATGCCGATAGCATTACTGTAAAGCTTCCCAAACTGAGCAAACCTTCGCCGGGCGAGTGCGGCGTGCGTATGCTGGAACATACTTATATGTACCCCAATGAAGTAAGCAGCACAGGCACATTCAAAGTCGTTCCATCGGTTAATCAGTTGGTTTGGCAGGCTCCGGAAGTGTTGGGCAACTACATATTTGCAATGGTAGTAAGTGAATGGCGTGACGGAGTTGCTATTTCTGAGACTTACCGCGAAGGTCTCATTACCGTAATTGACAAGCCCGGCCCGACCGTCGAGATACCACCCTACGAATCGGCTGCAAATGGTGGCTTGATCACGTCTACGCCAAATGTAAAATCGGCAGAAGTTTCCATGGCCATTGAAGCCTATCCGGTTCCTACTGAGACATCAATTACTGTGAAAGCATATAGCAAAAAACGTTCTGTTGTAACATTACAGCTTATAGATATTCGCGGAAGGGTTATCAAGGAAATCAAAAGCGGCGGCCCGGTAATTTCAGTTCAGGAGGAGTTTGATATGCGTAATCTTGCCAAAGGGATTTACATCATAAAAGCAGCAAACGAAAATGATGCGGTGTCGCAGAAAGTGTTGCGGTAAGAGCATTGTAATGGTGTAAAAGAGAAATTTCGTCTTATGTAAATACGACACTTGTATATGCAATTGGTCTCCGTATTTATCATAGGTTAATTATAATTCAGAAAAATGGCTGATCACATGATCAGCCATTTTCTTTCAATACAATGTAAAAACTTCTTAATTAGCCGCCTGCCCTGACGCCGCAGACATATCGAGCGAAGTGATCCTGTCCTCAACAAACTGGCTTTTCAAAAGCATTTCTTTGATCATCGACAAATGGGTGTAGGTGATCATATGTCCGGCTTTGTGCAGGAAAATGTATTGAGCGCGCTTGCTCTTAATGTGTTTCTTGGCAAAATCAATGTTGGCCGGATCGGCTATCCAGTCATTTCCACCCTGGATTACGGTTGTAGGAAGGTCCAGGTTATGCCAAACGGGCAATAGTTTCCGGAGCTCATCGGAGTGGCTGTATTTCTCAGCCGTAGCCGTATTGAACTCTCCCGGCAAGAATAACTGGATAAAAGAATTCCTGCCCCATTTCGAAAACCAATAAAACTTCTCTTTTTCAGGATCTATAACGGGCGAAACCATGATCAGCTCTTTCACTTGATCCGGTTGCAGTGAAACGAGCTTGGCAGCGATCGGTGCACCGTAAGATCTGCCCAGGACGGTTACTTTTTCTTTGCTTTTATTTAACTCAAAAACGGGTAAAAGTGCATTGGCTTGTGTGGCAATGGAAGTCACATAGCGGTGCTTCTTCTTCATTTTAAGGCGGGATTTCCCATAACCCACACGGTCAACGGACACAATGTGAAAGCGCTTTTGCAGGTCTTCATCGTCCATCAAATTCATATAACCCCATAACGAGCCGGGGGCACCATGGATCAGCAGCAACATTGGCAATGTATCCGCACCCACACTTGCAATGCAAAGGGCAAGCGTATCATTTTTAATAATGCGTTCCTCAGGTTTTACTTTTTTCGCTGCATAATGTTTCCGAACCTGTTTGGCTGATATAGTGTACCGGGAAAAGCAGGAACTGAGCGAAATGGATATTAGAAAAACAACAATTACAGATCGCAAAAATTTAAAACTTGGCATACATTCAGGAATCTTACTGTAATTTATAACTTCACAGGATATTTCAATATACGATTATAAATAGAAAAAGAGTGAAATTCAGGACGTGTTTCTCAAAGAAACAGCCTGGACAAAATTTTTCCTGCTGATTATGTGTTCAATATAAAATTGATGCCAGAAATCCGGGTTATCTAAGCCAAATTCCTACTGTTGATGACAACCAACCAACAAAACGAGTTCTTCCAGCGCCTGGCAGAGCAAAATGAGCAGTATCGCTATCAATTACCTTCGAGACACGATGCTGGTAAGTTTATTCAGGACCTGATTAATTTTCTCTTTCCGATCAGTAAGGACTGCACGAGCTGCCCTACCAAGGACATTGCGATGAAATATGCTGATTTACGCAACAGTCTGAACTGCATGCTGGAACCGCTGCTTCCCGAACTGGAAAAAAGCAAGGAGGAAATTCTGGATGACGTTTTTGGGCAGATTCCCGGGATTTACGAGAAATTGTTGCTGGATGCCAAATCAATCACGGATAATGATCCTGCTTCGGTAAGCATTGAAGAGGTCATTTCGGTTTATCCGGGCTTTATGGCTATTGCTACTTATCGCTTTGCCAACTTGTTTGCGCTTGCCGGCATTCCGCTTCTACCCAGGATGTTAACTGAATTCGCGCACAGCCAAACAGGAATCGACATTCACCCGAACGCAACAATCGGACATTCGTTTTTTATAGATCACGGAACGGGCGTTGTCATCGGCGAAACGACGCACATTGGTAACAATGTCAAATTGTATCAGGGAGTGACATTAGGGGCGACATTTGTATCGAAGTCACTTGCTTCCAGCAAACGTCATCCAACCATTGAAGACAATGTGGTGGTATATGCCAATGCAACGATTTTGGGAGGAGAAACCGTGATAGGCCACGATTCGATCATTGGCGGGAATGCCTGGCTGGTGCGGAGCGTACCTCCATTTTCGCAGGTTTATCACCAGAGCAAAATAGAGATACGCCAGCAGACACCGTCTATTACATAATACTTCTTATAAACCTGCGGACACCTTCCATATACACGGGCTCAGCTTGCGGAAACGCATATCTGGGCTGTGTGGTCATGGTAATGCTTATAAAACCGTAGGTAAGGCACCACCACTCATAATAGGTTTTGGTAACCATCTCACCAGATCTCGGACGCAGGCTTGCAATCATTTCCCAAACCGGATTGCCCTTAATGCTCATGGCCTTTCCGTACACATTCTTGGAATCGCAATAAGCGCCTTCCAGATTGAACATTACCTGAAAAACCTCTGGATTTTCGATCGCAAACACCCAGATCCGCTGCGCTACTTCTGCCAACTGCTTCTGGGGATTGCTGAAATGGGTCTTGATTTTTGAAAACTCAGCCTGCAAGATATCGAACCCTTCCATGCGGATCGCTTCGAGCAATTTATCCTTGCTCTCAAAATATTCATAGAGAATTGGAGGGCTGTATTCGATCACTTCAGCAATTTTGCGGATAGAGACCGCTGTCCACCCGTCCTCACGGGCTATTTCCTTTGCTGTTTTGACGATATCCGAACGTACCTGTATTCTGAGGCGTTCTCTTCGCTCTACTATTCCCATACTATAATGCTGATTTAAGATGGAGTCAGAATGATATGCATTCAAATATAAACATATAGTCCTTACCGCTCAAGAGGATTTTGACCCGTTTATTCAAAACATTTTGTCCTTTAAACTATTTTTTCCTGCAAACACCCCAGATTAAATCTAACAGCGGATTATTAAATTTATGCGTAAAAAAATTTTTTTAAACGCCTGAAAATGTTTTATTCAGCCCTTTTCGGGGGTCCTGTTTTCTCAATTTTTTCGACCAGACGATAATTCGATTCCTGCGCGCGAACCTTCCCGCGCGAGTCGTCGGTGATTCTTAAATTATTCTGATAAAGGTCCAGCCTGACAGACTTCTGGTTGTCGCTTACATAGTTCCTGAGCACAAGACGCATCTGATTTTTCAGCGCTTCATCCAGGATCGGGAAGCATACATCAATGCGGCGGTGCAGGTTGCGGTGCGTCCAGTCGCAGGACGACAAATACATTTCATCATTGCCGCGATTGGCAAAATGAAATATCCGCGTGTTCTCCACATAGCGGTCTACGTGACGGCTTACTACAATGTTATCACTGATCGACGGCAGCCCGGAAATGAGCCCGCAACTTTCACTGACGATCACATGCACCGGAACGCCGGCCTGCCCGGCCTGATAAATTTTATCGATCAGCATATGATCCTGCAGCTGATTAATTTTAATGGTCACAAAGGATTTCAGCCCGGCATTACAATTGGCAATTTCGCGGTCTATCAGATCCAAAAGCCTTTTTTGGAGTGTAAATTGTGTTACAAACAGATTATTAAATGGCAGATATTTATATTTCTTCGGCTCGTCCTGCGTAGACAAATATCCAAAAAGCAATTCCAGCTCATTGGTCAGTTCCCGGTGGCTCGTTAACAATGCGTGATCAACGATTTCCCGGCTGGTAAGCCTGTAAAAACCGCCCGTTCCAAAAAATGCGTACCGTTCCCAGCCTTTGTGGACTTTGCGTTTGACCAAAGCAATTTTGGCATGTACTTTCAATCCGGGGACGCTCAGAATGATCTTTACGCCCGCATCCCGCATTTTTTTGGACCAATGCAAATTTTCCTGAATGTCGAGCTTCGTATTAAGCTCTACATAAGTTGTTACCCGCTTGCCATTGCGTGCTGCACTGATCAACGAGTTCAGTATAAAAGAGTTAGGACTGATCTTGTAAAGCGAAACGTGGATCTCGCGCACATGCGGGTCGACGGCAGCTTCGTTAAAAAACCGCACGATAGGCTCGTAAGAATGGTAAGGCAAATGCAGCAGTTGATCTGCCTTTTGTATGGATTCAAAAACAGAGGTAACATCGTCGAAATCCGGATTCTGGATTGGGCGCTGAACAGGATAATCCAATCGCCGTGAAAGTTGCGGGAAGGTCATCAGGTCCTGCATATAAATGTAATGTCCCCGCTCGTGAAACTCGTTCATCGGGATGGCAGCCTTGCTGACCAGATATTCACGCATATACAGCGGCATACCCGATTCATAGAAATATTGCGCGGGCTGGACAAAATTGCGTTTTTCCAGCTGTTTCAAAATGCGCTGCGCAAGCTGCATCGGATACTCGTCTTCTATCGACAGTTCGGTATCTTTCTCGACCCGTAACGCATAGCTTTCTAAAACATCGTAACCCGGAAAAAGCAAGGGCAGATGTTCCCTGATAACGTCTTCCAGGAAAGCAACCTGCTTTTTCCCATCCAGTTCCGGCAACTCCGCGAAGCGGCCAAAAAGCTCGGACGGAATATTTACAATCGCATACCAATCCTCCTCCGTATCATCCCTATGCTGCAGCCTGACAACCAGATACAATTGTTTAGATTCGAAAAAAGGCATTTTTGAACTTCTCCGACTGTCCAGAAAAACGGGCTGCAAATGCCTGAAAAGCTTGTCGACAAAAAATTTCCTCAGAAAATTCAGATGCTCATTGGCAAATGTTTCCCGATAATATAAATGTACGCCCTGCTCATGCAGCGCCGGAAGAATTCCTGTAAGTAATATGTCGTTGAACTCGCGCAGCTGGTTTTCAACCGTTTCGTAAACGTGTTCCAGCAATGACTCAGGGAAAAGATTGAGTTTGGTACGGATATCGTTGCTCACCTCCCCCATGGCCAGTAAGCTGGGAACACGTGCACGGAAGAATTCTTTGGTTTGATATGCGTAAATGCCAAGAAAACGTAAACGTTCCCTCACCGGTACAGTCTCATCGTTGGCTTCCAGTAATAATCGGTAATTATTAGACAGCCAGCTTAGATTTGTATCGAAGTAGGGATAAGCAACATCTATCATTGATTAAGGTAAAAAAGATTCAAAATTTGCTACAATATAAATACATTTGGCCGGTAAGGATCTAACTTTGCGACACAAAGATTTAACAAAGTTCGGCAAGCATCCGATGTTATTTCTTTCATTTAAAACTTAATTACAGTACTATGCAATATCAATTATTGGGCCGGTCAGGTTTACGTGTTTCGGAAGTTTGCCTGGGCACCATGACCTTCGGAACTGAATGGGGATGGGGAGCGGATAAGCATGAAAGCTATAAGATATTCGAAAGTTTCGCAGGCGCAGGGGGCAATTTTATCGATACAGCCAACCGCTATACAGAAGGCTCTTCTGAAAAATATGTAGGTGAATTCATTGAAAATGACCGTGATCATTGGGTCTTAGCGACCAAATTCACGCTGAAAGACCGGAACGACGACCTTAATTTTGCCGGTAACCACCGCAAAAACATGATGCGCTCGGTAAGAGCAAGCTTGAAGCGCCTGAATACGGAATACATTGACCTGCTATGGGTTCATCTTTGGGACAATACAACCCCTGTTGAGGAAGTAATGCGCGGCCTGGACGACCTGGTCACACGAGGTTTGGTCCATTATGTCGGCATTTCGGATACACCTGCCTGGGTGGTTTCACAGGCAAATACGATTGCAGATTTTCGCGGCTGGAATGCATTTGCGGCCATTCAGTTTGAATATTCCCTTATTCAGCGCACACCGGAACGCGACTTGCTTCCTATGGCAAAAGCGCTTGGACTTGCTGTAACCCCCTGGGGCACAATAGGTGGGGGCGCACTTACCGGAAAATATTTACGCGGTGAAGCCGGTCGCGTTCCGGACCATAGCATCCGCAGAAACGAGCATAGTAGCATTATAGCACAAACTGTGGTGGATGTGGCCAGTGAATTGGGCGTAACGCCGGTGCAGGTGGCGATCAACTGGGCGCGTCACCGCGATCAGGTAATGATCCCGATCATTGGTGCTTCAAAGGAAAAACAACTTGTGGATTCGCTTGGCTGCCTGTCGTTCAAGTTGCCGGATGAAATGATCGCGCGCCTTAACGAGGTAAGTAAAATCGAGCTGGGTTTCCCGCATGAATTTCTTAAATCCGAAGGCGTGAAGGAAGAGGCGTTCGGAGGACTTTATGAAAAGCTGGAAAATCACAGAAGCTAACTGTAACGTATCGGCCGCCGGCCATTAAATGTAAAAGCCGGCAGCCGATAGCATTTGCTATTGCTAATTTCTGCCCCAGGTCTCAGGAGCTACGCGCCATGCGCTCAGACTTTCCAGTTGAGAGCTGTCAATGTAATTGTGTTCCAATGCGGTTTCTATCAATGCATTGTAATTGCTCACTGTGCTGAGCTTTACATTTTTCTCTTTGAAATTATTTTCTGCAACCGCGAAGCCATAGGTAAAAATCGCGACCATTCCAGCCACTTCAATCTCCGCTTCCCGCAGCACGTCAACCACTTTCAAAGAGCTTCCGCCGGTTGAGATCAGGTCTTCAATGATAATCACCGACTGACCTTTTTCCAGTCTGCCCTCGATCTGATTGCCCATGCCGTGCTTCTTAGGCTCAGGACGAACATATGCAAAAGGCAATTCCAGCAAGTCTGCTACCAATGCTCCCTGGGCAATGCCGCCCGTTGCCACACCTACAACTGCCTGCACATCAGGATATTCCTTTTTGATCAATGCCGCTAAGGTCTTTTTGATAAAAGTCCGCGTGTCAGGATAAGATAACGCCACACGGTTATCGCAGTAAATGGGAGACAGCCAGCCCGAACTCCATTGGAATGGCTTGTCGGGACTTAGTTTTATTGCTTTGGCTTCAAGCAGCAATTCAGCGATTCTTTTGGTAATATCCTGTTGGTTTAGCATTGCTAGTCTTCGGATTCTTCGTTTGTACTATGATTGATTACTAATAATTTATCGATCCGGCTCCGGTCCATATCAATCACTTCAAACTCGAAGTGCTTCCATTTGAACTTCTCGCCGGTGGTAGGAATATTTTCAAGAATGTGCAGCACAAAACCGCCCAATGTGTTAAATCCAACAAACTCCCGGCGCTCAGCTTCCTGAATGTTGAGATTGAAATACTGGATAAAATCATCGAATGGCAATTGCGCATCGATGAGAAAGCTGCCGTCTTCCCTCCGGACCACTTCGGATGCTTCTTCAATGTCCTCGGAAATATCACCAACGAGCGCATCCATGATGTCGTGCATGGTTAACACGCCCAGAATGCCGCCATACTCATCCACAATGATACCGAAATAGACGCGCTGCTCTTTGAATTTGGCCAGGGCCTGATATGCACGGTTGCTTTCGGGCAGATAAACCGGGTCTTTTACAACCGCATTCATATTGGCAAGCTGCGCTTCTATATCCGTTGCAATGAGGTCTTTCACATAAACCAAACCCACCACATCATCCACAGCGCCGCGGCAAACTGGATAAATCGAATGTCTTGCATCGAAAATCTTGGCTTTATTTTCCTCAACAGAATCTTCCAGGTCCAGCCAAACGATCTCCTGGCGATTGGTCATGAGTGACGTCACTTTCCTGTCTCCCAACTGGAACACATTGTGAACGATCTCCTGTTCAATTTCTTCAAAGACACCGCCCGAAGTCCCTTCCTGTATCAAACTTTTAATTTCCTCTTCTGTGACCGAATTTTCACTTTGTTTGATATTTAAAATCTTGATAATGAAGTCACTGGAAAAGCCTAACAATGCGATAAAGGGCGCCGTGGCCTTCGAAAGCAGGTTCATAGGCATGGCCATGAACTTCGAAATGGATTCGGGATTAGCCATTCCTATTCTTTTAGGAACCAGCTCACCAAGGACTAATGATAAATATGTTATAAATACCAGCACTGATCCAACAGCCAGAGAATGGGCATATGGCATCAGAAACGGGATAGTAGCAATGTATTTTTCAAAATCACTCGTAATGTTGTCACCGCTGTACATACCAGTCAAAAGACCGATAAGCGTGATGCCGATTTGCACGGTGGACAGAAAACGAGTGGGTGAATTGGCGAGATGAAGGGCTGCTTTCGCACTGGAATCTCCATTTTTTGCAGCGGCTTCGAGACGTGATTTGCGGGATGAGACGAGTGCAATCTCAGACATGGAAAAGACACCATTGAGCAGCACAAGCAGTAGAATTATCAGGAGTTCCAAGAACTGTATATTTGATACAAGCACAAATTTATCAATAATAATCACTGTCTAAACTAAACTCTTTACTTAATTTTGGCATCGATTCACGTACCATTTGAAAAATGATCATTTTTTTTGACGACCGTCCTTTGCGAATTGTACGGAACAATCAGCTTTCTGCGACGGAAACTTCCGCCTTCGATCACATTGTAGACCTGAGACTTGATAAGTTGCAAAAAAAGATGCTAACCGGCCACGTGCTCTTCCTGAACACCACTGCCGCCTCTGCCATGCAGCTCATTGAACTCCTGGACAAAGCCGTCCCGGCAGACATGTTATCAGTCACGATGGCGACGCGGGAAAGGTCGGAAGTAGAAGAGAAAATTAAAGGCAGTTACAAAGTTATCAAGGCCGCAGGAGGTGTTGTGGTGAAGGAAGGAAAGTGGCTTTTCATGTTCCGCCGCAAAAAGTGGGACCTGCCCAAAGGCAAGCTGGACAAAGGTGAAAATTCCAGAACGGCTGCTATCAGAGAGATTGAAGAAGAAACGGGCGTAAGAGCATCAGTTAAGGACAAAATCTGCACCACATGGCACACTTACAGCCTCAATAACAACCGGATTTTAAAGCGGACGAAATGGTATCTTTTTGACTGCATTGATGACGCCAACATGCAGCCGCAGGCGGAAGAGCAGATTGAAAAACTTGGCTGGTATACGCAGAGCGAAGCCAAATCTATTCTTATAAATTCTTACAGCTCAATTCGTTACGTAATTGAAAGCTTGAATAAAACCCACGACATTAAAGAACAATAATATCGCAAGACTATACTTTTAATAAACTCAGCCTCAATGGTTGAGTTTATTTAGTTCAGAAAGGGAATAAGGGAGAAAATCATCCACACGCTGACCATAGCGGTGCAAATCGCGGATAATGCTCGAACTGATCGGGGCCAGCATGGGTGAAGTGATCAGAAATACCGTTTCAATTTCTTCGTAAAGATATCGGTTGACCTGCGAGATGCCATTTTCGTACTCGAAATCGGTCGTGTTACGCAAACCCCTCAGCAGAAATGTGGCTCCCAGTTCACGCGCTGTATGCGCAGTAAGGTCATCATAAGTAACAACCTTCACATTCGTTTGATCCGAAAAAGTCTTTTCGATCATTTCCTTCATCACATCGAGCGGGAAATAGCGCTTCTTGGTTGCGTTGTTCCCAATGCCAATGACCACTTCATCAAAAAGCCGTAATCCGCGTAAAACAATGTCTTCGTGCCCTTTTGTGAATGGATCAAACGATCCCGGAAATAGTGCTATACGCTTCATAAGAGCAGTATTTACAATTAAGATGATACGAGGTAGGTATTGAAAAGGCCAAAATAACGATGTCCCGGAACGTCCGCACATTGTCTGTTGTATTTCAGCGTTGTGGGCCCGTTGCCGATCTGCAAATTGGGGAAAAATCTTGAAAGCTCGGTGTAAGCGTCGGAAGAAGATGCGATTTCACCGTAGCAAAGCACTTTCATCTCCTCGGGAAGGAAATTAAGCTGGCTTAGTGTGAACAGAATGATGTAGGCCAGTTCCTGCGTTTTGGAAAAGCGGAACCGGTTGCAAAGTATCAGTTGCTGGCTTTCGGTAATGACCAGCGTGAAATAATCTTTATCAAAATAAACGGAAACCATCCTCAGCTGCTGATGTTCCAGATGGCTTACCAGCGCGCCAATGATCAGCGGGCTGGTCAAATGGTAGAATGTGATCTGCGACGACCCAAAATGGTTGATCATCCAGTCGTACCAGATCTGCGGAACGCTGAAAACATTGTGTGCGCGGATAAGCGGAAGATCGTGATAGAGCACTTTTTCATCCTTAGGAACCGGGTTACCCAATGCAAATGCGAGATAATCGGACGCAGCATCTTGCTCAAAAATCAGATTGGGAATTAAGCTGAATGCGTGTGAATTAATTGAAATCCTGACATATTTCCAGCTATGCGATGACCAGAGCAAATGTCCGGTAAAAACCTTTTTGAGCCTTTCAAAGATCTCCGTAGGGTTTAAAACGGTTTCAAAGCTGTAATCTTCTAGCCAGATACACTCCATGTTTTCATCGCGGACAATGCAAAACCGGATGCGTCTTTCATCCACCTCAATGCACAATGTGCACAATGGAATACTGGACGCGTCGAATGAGTTATCGCCTACAAGCAGCGTAGGAATAATTTCAATGACCTGGTTTTCAGAATTTGCCACAATAAAGGGGTAAAGTTTAAATCTATATTAATGTTTCAGGTTGGGGTAAAAACTTGTCCAACCTGAGCAACTCTTCCAATGATCGCACTCTGCTGAAAATGCTGTGAGATGCATCTGAGGGAAAAGATTTGATTTCATCGAGCCGTAAAAATTTGACTTCCTCAATGATCTGGTTTGCCGCTGAAATTTCCGGATCAGCGCCTTTATCCATCTTGCCTTGCACTGCTTTTATCTCAAAAAAAAGCTCAATAGCGTGAAGTGGAGGCCGTACATGCTCGTTGACAAACAGCAAATCCCCTATTTCGGCATTCAGACCGGTTTCTTCTCTGATCTCCCGTTTCAAGGCCGCTTCCGCAGTTTCCCCGAAAAGAATCCCTCCGCCCGGCGGGCTCCAAAAAGACTGCTCTTTGCCATACAATGAATGATTTACCAAAAGAATCCGATCCCGGACAATGTATATGCCGCTTACACGAACACGCACATTCCCGCCGTATAAATTCTTTACTTCATCATTCAAAGTCTGCACCAGCGCTCACTTTTTTGGAGCGGCAAAGATAACCAACCTGGGATAATTGACAAGATATAATATAAGGATCAGGAATAAGGACTTCCCGAGATGTAGCTTTCGAGCGTATTGATGTGCTCCTTTTGTTCGTAGATAATAGCGGAAACAATGTCATTGATGGAGATGATCCCGACGAGCTTTCCATCCTGATTAACAGGCAGATGTCGGATATGTTTGTCAGACATGATCTGCATACATTCCTCAATTTTCTGGTCCGTTTCAACCGTGATAACCTTACTCGTCATAACTTCCCGGATGCGCGTGTCCCGCGAACTCTTTCCCTGCAGAATAACTTTTCTGGCATAATCCCTTTCGGAAAAGATCCCGATCAATTCATTATCTTCAAGAACCAAAACTGCACCGATGTTCTTAGCGGCCATGAGTTCCAGAGCTTCAAACACCGTATTGTCCTGCGTTACCGACCAAAGCGCATTGACAGGCTTGTTGCCCATTACATGTTGTACTAGCATAGATGATTGAGGTTTTGGAGTGTAATTGATAAACTTTGGAAATCTAATATATGCAATTACGCCTTTAAAATACAATAAATTCTAAGTATATTTTTGTAACTGAGGCACACTTTGATTTTAGTAATCCTTGCCTTAGCTTCGGCATTATGGAAACAGATAAGATTTTACCTTCCCAACTTTTACGCAAGCGTTTTCCTTTCAAACCCACCGAAGGCCAGCTCCGTTTTTTCGAGCAGACCAATGATTTCCTCGTCGAAGAAAAAGGCCTGGAACGTTACCGCGACTGCTTTTTGCTGAAAGGTTATGCAGGAACAGGAAAGACCACCATTATCAGCACATTAATCAAAGTGTTGAAGAATTTCGGCTACAAATCCATTTTGCTCGCCCCGACCGGCCGTGCTGCAAAAGTAATGTCAGGCTATTCCGAAAAGATCGCATTAACGATCCATAAGAAAATATACAAGCAAACCGCCGACTCTTTTTCGGGCAACCTGACATTCCAGCGCCAGAAAAATTACCATGATAATACGCTCTTCATCGTCGATGAAGCTTCCATGATCACCGATGATGCCGATTTCGGCAACAAAAGTTTGCTCGCCGATTTGATCGAATTTGTTTTCGAAAACCCCGGAAACAAGCTCATGCTGGTTGGCGACGTGGCGCAGCTCCCGCCCGTTGGTAAGGAACTGAGCCCCGCCCTGGACGGCGATTATCTGGAAAAGACATTCTATATGTCTGTGTTTCAGGAAGAATTAAGGGAAGTAATGCGGCAGGATGAGGAATCCGGAATATTGTTCAATGCAACTTCATTAAGGAACCAGCTGGTCGCAGAAAAACCCGAAATTCAGATCACCACACGCTCCTACCGAGATGTGTTCAAGATGACCGGTGAAAAATTGGAAGAAGGGCTTCGCTACGCTTACGACAAATACGGCCAGGAAAATTCCATCATCCTGACGCGTTCCAACAAATCCGCTGTTCAATACAATGAATACATCCGGCGCACAATTAACTTCTCCGAAGAAGAACTCGATGCCGGTGACCGGCTGATGGTGGTCCGCAACAATTACAACATTCTCGACGAGGATTCACCCGCAGGCTTCATCGCCAACGGAGATTTTGTTGAATTATTAAAGATCCGAAAAACGCAGGAAATGCACGGTTTCCGCTTCGCAGACGTAACATTACGCCTGACGGATTACGAAAAACAACCGGAATTCGACGCCAAAATCTTCCTCGACACATTACATTCCGCCTCCCCTTCCCTATCAGCCGAGGATAACAAGAAGCTGTACGAAAGCGTCCAGAAGGACTATTTTGATATCGCTTCCAAGAAAGAAAGAATGGAAGCATTGCGGAAAGATCCTTTTCTAAATGCATTGCAAGTAAAATTCGCATATGCATTAACCTGCCACAAGGCCCAGGGCGGCCAATGGAGTTCCGTGTTTATTGATCAGGGCTATTTGCCCGAGGAACAAATCAATATAGAATTTATCCGCTGGCTCTACACGGCCATTACAAGGGCAACCGACGAAGTTTTCCTAATGAATTTCCACCAGCACTTTTTCAAATAAAAATGCTAAAAGCATCAAATGGCGGAGCCATGACAAATCGGTAGCAAAAAACAATTTCGAATACAATGTAATGCCGGCAGGCATATAACGACATGCATAATGCTAGCTGTCGCATCCCTCCGGGATTGGCAATTTGCATTGACATTGTTCATTCTACCAATATTGCGTCGCTCTGCGACTTTCCTAGCAAAATGAAGCATCACAAAATGCAAAAAAATGCCAGAGGCATGACATATCGGTAGCAAAAAACAATTTCGAACACAATGTAATGCCGGCAGGCATGTAACGACATGCATAATGCTTGCCGTCGCATCCCTCCGGGATTGGCAATTTGCATTGACATTGTTCATTCTACCAATATTGCGTCGCTTTGCGACTTACTACTTCGCTTCGGCGCGGTTGCTACTTAGCAGCGGCGCGTTGCAGACGGTCGTTGATCGCAAGGCCTAAGCCTTCTGATGGGACACGTTCTGCCCGGATCTGCTCCACAGACAATGTATCCAACTCTCTCAGAAAAGCGAACAAGTTATGCGCAGCTTCCTTCATATCACCGCTTTTACTTAAAATACGCTGATATTTGAGATCAATGCCTTCCAGATATTTGTCAAAAACCAGATAACCTGTCAGCTCATCATCTCCTGCCGGAAATATTCCTCTCTCATACAAATAAAGCGGTTTCCTGGGCGCGTAGTGGCTTTTCAACATTCCCGGCGCTTTGGGGTTCGATGAAGAATGTGGCATAAGCTTTACTTTTCCAACGATCTCCTCAATATCCTCCACGGCTAAACCGCCCAACCTGTACACCACCGGTTCGTCATTTTCAAAACCCACAATGGTCGATTCAATGCCCACTTCGCTTTCACCTCCATCCAATATATAGGCTATCTTTTCTCCCAATTGCGCATTTACATGGCCAGCATTCGTAGGGCTAATGTAACCGAACGGGTTAGCACTGGGCGCAGCAAGTGGAAATGGTAGTTCCTTCAAAAGTTCAAGCAGCAAAGGATGATTAGGAACGCGCACGGCAACATTATCCAGTCCGGACGTTACCAGATCAGGAATGATCTGTTTTTTGGGAAGCAGTAAAGTCAGCGGGCCGGGCCAGAAACGCACCGCGAGCTGCAATGCTTTTTCCGGAAAATCGGAAACGTATTGCTGCACTTTTTCTAGTGAATCCGTGTGAATGATCAGCGGATCAAAGGCTGGCCGGTTTTTTACCTCGAAAATAGACAGCACCGCACTGTCGTTCAATGCATTACCAGCCAATCCATAAACAGTTTCGGTAGGAATAGCCACCAATTCCCCTTTCATGAGGAATTCTTTTGCAACTTCAATATCGTTTCCGGTAATCGCCAAAGTGGATGCTGTTTTTCAAAATGCAAAAGTACAGCGATGATTGTTAAGAGCAAATGTTGGGGCGACTCATTTAGATTGTTTTTAAATAACCTTTAAAATTGAGATTGCAGACTACTGGTATATAATCCGTGTTTATATTTATTGATTAAATAGCATTTCTAAACTACCCTTTTTACTATGTTTCAAATCAAAGAACAACCTGCTGTTTTTGACGTCTGTATCATTGGCTCAGGAGCGGGAGGTGGAATGGCAGCACTTCAACTTGCCCAACAGGGAGCCAAAGTGGCGCTGTTGGAGGCAGGTGGATATTTCGATCCTGCTGATCCTAAATATATTACGCAGCTCAAATGGCCATACGAGTCGCCACGCCGCGGTGCTTCCAACCACCGTCCGTTCGGGGATTTCGATGCTGCCTGGGGAGGCTGGGAACTGGAAGGGGAACCTTACACAAGAAAGAACGGAACACAATTCGACTGGTTCAGATCGCGGATGCTGGGCGGCCGTACCAATCACTGGGGCCGTATTTCGCTGCGTTTCGGACCAAAAGATTTCAAAAGAAAAAGCATAGACGGACTTGGCGACGACTGGCCGATCGGTTACGACGACGTGAAGCCTTACTATGATAAAGTTGATAAGCTGATCGGGGTTTTCGGAACGGTTGAGAACATGGACAATGAGCCGGATGGCATCTTCCTTCCTCCTCCAAAGCCACGTTTGCACGAGCTTTTCATTAAGCAGGCTGGTAAGAAGGCTAACATTCCGGTTATTCCGTCCAGGCTTTCGATCTTAACCAAACCGATTAACGATCAGCGTGGGGTTTGCTTCTATTGCAGCCAGTGCTCCCGCGCCTGCCAGGCATATGCGGATTTTTCTTCGTCATCTGTGCTTTGTATCCCTGCTGTAAAAACGGGTAATGTTACATTGATCAACAATGCTATGGCACGCGAAGTGCTTACCGATCCGGTTACAGGGCTTGCAACAGGCGTTTCTTACGTTGACAGCCAAAAGCTTACCGAGCATACCATTAAGGCAAAAGTTGTTGTTCTTGCTGCAAGTGCAGGTGAATCTGCGAGGCTGCTATTAAACTCAAAATCAGACAGACACCCGAACGGACTAGCCAATTCAAGCGGCGTAGTAGGAAGATATCTGCACGATTCAACGGGTGCTTCACGCGGCGCATTCCTTCCGCATTTGATGGACAGAAAGCGTTATAATGAGGATGGTGTAGGCGGAATGCACGTGTACACGCCTTGGTGGCTGGACAACAAAAAACTGGATTTCCCAAGAGGTTACCACATTGAATACGGCGGCGGAATGGGCATGCCTAGCTACGGATTCGGTGCCGGAATTGAAAATATGAACGGAAAATACCCGACAGCGGCAGGTGTCACCAAGCCAGCGGGTGGATATGGTTCGTCATTGAAAGAAGATTACCGTCGTTTCTACGGAGCTTACGTCGGCATGGCCGGTCGTGGCGAAGCGGTTCCCAATTTTGATAACTACTGCGAAATTGACCCGAATGTGGTTGATAAGTTTGGTATTCCTGTTCTTCGTTTCCACTACAAATGGACGGATTATGAGATCAAACAAGCAAAACACATGCATGACACTTTCGAAGAGATCATTCATGCATTGGGTGGCGTTGCGAGTGGAACCAAACCTGGCGCAGACACCAATTACGGCATTGCAGCTCCGGGTCGTATCATTCACGAAGTAGGAACGGTGCGTATGGGTAATGATCCCAAAACTTCTGCGTTGAACAAGTTCTCACAAGCGCACGACGCGAAAAACGTGTTTGTGGTAGATGGTGGTTCTTTTGTATCCCAAGCGGATAAGAACCCAACCTGGACCATTCTGGCGCTTTCTATGAGAGCTTCGGAGTATATCACGGAGCAGGTTAAACAGAAAAATATCTAACATTGGAACACAGTTTCAAATCATAACTATGAAACGTCGAGATACATTAAAAGCATTAACGCTCAGTTCCTTAGGGATAACCGCATTAAGCCCGCAGGTTGCCCTCGCTGAACAAAGAGAACTTGATATCCAAACGCCCCCGGAAACCCCGCTTAAAATTCCGGGTGGACGCACAAAGGAAGAAGCGATCAGGGACGCCAAATTAATGAAGGAAAAATTCCTTACAGTGGCAGAACTGGCAACCATCAAAGTGCTGGTAGACATTATCATTCCGGCTGATGATAAATCGGGCAGCGCGTCACAAGCGGGCGTACCGGATTTTATCGAATTCATTGCTAAGGATATGCCTCAAAACCAGGTTCCTTTGCGTGGTGGGCTGAAATGGCTGGAATTGGAATCCAATAAAAGATTCAAGAAAGGCTTTACATTATTGACCAAAGCCCAGCAATTGCAGATTGTGGACGACATTGCCTATCCTGAAAAGGCGAAACCAATGCACAGCCAGGGTGTTGCCTTCTTCAATCTTATGCGTAATTTAACTGCATCCGGTTACTATACATCCAAGATTGGCATTGCTGACCTGGGTTATATGGGTAACACGCCAAATGTGTGGGAAGGTGTTCCTGCGGATGTTTTGAAGCAATATGGTTTGAGTTACGAATAGCATTTGATTTTATAGCAAAAGGCCCGATTACTTCTCAGTGACCGGGCCTTTTCATTTATAGTAACTTTGCTTTTAGTAAAGCTTCTGACGCTGCTGCTTCACAGTTTCGTCTTTCAGGAATTCGTCGTAAGACATTAGTTTATCCAAAATTCCTTTCGGCCCGATTTCAATGATCCTGTTCGCGATAGTATGAACGAACTGGTGGTCATGGGAATAGAACAAAAGACAACCGGAGAAATCGATCAGACCATTGTTCAATGCCGTAATGGATTCAAGGTCAAGGTGGTTGGTAGGATCATCCAAAACCAATGCATTAGCGCCTGAAAGCATGGTTCTGGAAAGCATACAACGCACTTTTTCACCTCCCGAGAGCACTTTCGCTTTCTTTAAAGATTCTTCACCCGAGAAAAGCATTCTTCCCAAAAATCCGCGGATAAAACTTTCGTCCTTCTCCTCAGAATATTGACGCAGCCAGTCTACCAGATTCAGATCGACGTCAAAAAACGAAGTCGGATCTTTTGTGAAATATGACTTGGTGATGGTAACGCCCCAGGTGTAGGTTCCTTTGTCCGCCTTCTGTTCTTCATTGATAATATCAAAGAAAGAGCTGATTGCCATCACGTTGCGGCTCACGAACGCTATTTTGTCCCCTTTATTTACATTGAAACTAACATTTTCAAACAGCTTTGTTCCGTCATCAGCCGTTTTTGACAGGCCTTCAACACGCAGCAGCTGATCGCCCACTTCCCTTTCAGATTTGAAAGCGATATATGGATATTTACGAGAAGACGGCTTAATGTCATCAATGGTAAGCTTATCCAACAGTTTGGCTCGGGAAGTTGCCTGCTTGGATTTCGAAGCATTGGCACTGAATCTTCTGATAAAATCTTCCAATTCCTTGCGCTTATCCTCGGATTTCTTGTTTTGGTCCTGACGCTGCTTCAAAGCGAGCTGGCTGGACTCGTACCAGAAAGAATAGTTACCGGAGAACATTTGTACTTTACTGAAATCAATGTCGACCACATGCGTACAAACCTCATCCAGGAAGTGCCTGTCGTGGGAAACAACGATCACGGTGTTTTTGAAATCGGCAAGGAAGTTTTCCAGCCAGAGCACCGTTTCAACATCAAGATTGTTGGTAGGCTCATCCAGAAGCAGCACGTCCGGATTTCCAAAAAGTGCCTGTGCAAGTAAAACCCGAACTTTATCATTGGCATTCAGATCGCCCATTGTTGCAGAATGCTGCTCTTCCGTAAGGCCTAGTCCGCTCAATAATTGCGCAGCTTCGGTTTCGGCTTCCCAACCATTCAAGTCAGCGAATTCTGCTTCCAGATCGGCTGCTTTTTCACCATCGGCGTCTGTAAATTCTTCTTTTTCATAAATCGCCTCGCGCTCCTTCATGATCTTGTAAAGGCGCTCATGGCCCAGGATCACCGTATCCATCACAGTATATGCATCGAATTCGAACTGATCCTGTTTCAGGAAAGTCATCCTTTCCCCGGGGTTCATGCTTACATTGCCTGTCTGCGGTTCTATTTCGCCTGAAAGGATCTTCAAGAATGTAGATTTCCCAGCGCCATTCGCTCCGATCACACCATAACAATTGCCGGGAACAAACTTTATATTAACCTCATCGAATAATACCCTTTTGCCGTATCGCAATGATACGTTCTGAACCGTAATCATTTTAAAATAATTTTTATGAATGAAAGCGCAAAACTACGAAATTCAGAACGAATTCGCATGTTGAACAAACTAAAACAAACGAAGCGAACCAGTGATTACCAGTCCGCTTCACAGAAATATTGAAATAAGATTATGGAATAACCCGCAATGTATGGGCGCCTTTGCCAACGCTGATCACCGCGCCCTGTTTTTTAAGCGAAGGCGAATCGCCTTTTGCAACTGTCCAGAACTCAACTCCTCCATTTCCTGTGCCATAAGCAAGATATTCAAAGACAGAAACGGCAACATTTGAACCATCCTTATCAAATGCAACGCTTTGCGGATAAATCCCTTCAAACGGATAATCAGCCACTTTTGTCAGTGCGCCCGTAGGTGCTGCAACTTTATATAATGTCAGCGAAGCGCCGGCTCCTGAACCTGCTTCCGTCCAGGGTGCACCGCTTTTGCCCGCATTGACGGTTACGAGCATAGAGCCGTCCGGGCTTACCGCAAATGATCCCGTATTTGTTCCGGCAGGAACCTGCGCCGCCACTTTATGTTCGATCGCGCCATCCATAGAGAAATTGACAACATGGATTTCGCCGGCCCCTGTTCCTTTTCCAGGTGATGCCGCCTTGGTATCCAGCACAAAATAATGTCTTCCATCTGCCGAAAATTTACCAAAAGAAGGCTCCGCTCCCACTTTCACGGGCTTGCCAACCATTTCCACATTCTTTAACTTCCCCGCTTCCCGGATCACTTTATAAAGTCCTACTTCATTGGAGTTATCAAGTGTAAATGCGATGAAATCACCTGACGGATGCCATGTAATGTCAATGATTTTATTTGCTGTATCAATGGCCGCAGGCAGGTTCAGGAAACGTGCAGGCTTGCCATCCGGCCCTGCCTCAATAAAAACGAGTTCTTTGCCGACATCATTGGTGGTCAGTATCAGTTCGTTTTTATTCACATCAATAGCATTCGGTTTGCGCCCGACTGAAAACCCAAATTTTGCTTTCGGCGCCGCCAGGTTAGTAATGTCCACGACGAACAATTTTTCTCCTGCCGGAAATTCGGTGAATGCATCCTTATATTCACTCACGCCATCCTCCGGACGCAGCCTGCTATCGAGCACATAAGCAAGCGTTCCGTTCGCCGGGACGGCTAATGTCTTTGAAGATGCAAGCACAGAATTGGATACGATAGCGCTTCCCAATCCCTTACTGCCTCTTTCAACTGGAAATTTAATGGTCGTCAGCAGGTCTTTTGCCGTGTTATCCCTCAACAGCTTGCCATCGACCAGCGCTGACGCTGCCATGTCGGCATCTGAAACAACGACCAAACCCCGGGCATTGAAGTTAATGGGTGATTGGGCAATCGCCGGAACTGCTCCCAAGGCTGCCAAACCAGCAAATAATGCGACTTTTTTCATAGAATGAATTTAAGTTAAAGGTGGTTACATTATTAAAAGGGTGGTTAAACCAAAGAAACCTTGTAAAGGGTTTAAGCCTTACAAGGTTTCTTTTTCAATCCGCAATATACGACAAAAAAAGAAAAGCCCCGATAACAGCGTTACCGAGGCTAAAATCTTTGCTACAAAAAATTATGCTGCAACTGAAATTGAATTAACCAATCTGGCCAATTTCGACTTCTGGTTAGAAGCTTTTTTCTTGTGGATGATGTTTTTCTTTGCCAAACGATCCAACATTGAAGATACAGTTTTGTAAACTTCAACAGCTACTGCCTTATCGGTCGTATCACGCAATTTCTTTATGTATGAACGTGTAGTTTTGTGTTGGTAGCGATTACGCAAACGCTTTGTTTCGTTAGCGCGGATTCTTTTTAATGCTGATTTATGATTTGCCATTTTGTAATGATAATTTTCTCTTCTTCTATTCGGTTTGCAAAAATAGAAATTGCTTGTTGAAATGCCAAATTTAGCTGTAAATATATTTGCTAAACCTTACAATACTCACTTGGGCATACGTTGCACATCCGAATTCAGATATTCTTCTATGCGGTTTTCCAATTCAGAATAAGGAATGTTGCTGTGCAGCTCACCTTCCACAGCAAGCGAAATTTTACCTGTCTGCTCCGAAATAACGATCACAATGGCGTCAGTGGCCTCGCTCATGCCCATGGCAGCACGATGCCTGAATCCCAGCGACGATGGAACATCGATGCCGTCAGCAACCGGTAAAACACACCTGGCCGCTTTCAAAATGCCGTCTACAATGATAATAGCGCCATCATGCAGCTCACTGTATTGATTAAATAAAGAAACCAGCAGCGGTTTGGAAACGCGGGCATCCAATAGTTCACCCGTCTCCACAAACTTGCCCAGATCGTCGCGCTTGTTGATAACTATGAGTGCCCCGGTAAAATTGGCGGCGATGGTTTTGGAAGCATCGACAATCTCTTTCAAATTTTTGCCTTTCAGGTCCAGCACAGAATTGCCCATCATTTTTTTAAGCAAACCATTATTGGTATAAATGGTCGACTTACCTATAATGAGCAAAAACCGCCGGATTTCCTGCTGAAAAATCACGATCAGTGCAACGGCTCCCACGCCCATGAAATATTGCAGGATAGCGGTGAGTAAGCCCAGTCCCAGCCCTTTTACCACCAGATAAAACACGTAAACAAACAGGTAACCCAGAAAAACCCGGCTCGCGATGCTTCCACGGACCAGTGTAAAAACCTGATAAAGAAGGATGGCCACCAAAAAAACATCCAGGACATCAGCCCAATTGATGTTTAAAAAACCCACACGCATAAGAAAATCAATATTATTTCGCGACTAAATTACTCTTTTTAATTTACACTTGAAGTAGCCATCCACAGTTTAACAGCTTCCGCAGCGGGCCTAACATCGTGCACCCGAATGATGGAAGCCCCTCGTTCCAAAGCCATTGTATTCATCACAGACGTACCATTTAATGCTTCCGCAGCGGATATGCCTAACGTTTTATAAATGGTTGCTTTCCGCGAAATGCCAACCAAAAGCGGGCAGTCCAGCAAGCTGAATGCTGACAAATGATGCATCAACTCGAAATTCTGTTCCGTATTCTTGGCAAATCCGAAACCCGGATCGACAATAATGTCCGCAACGCCCAAGGATCTCAGCTTGTCTATCTTTCCTTTCAAATCTTTCAAAACATCCGGAACGAGCTGATTATAAGTGGTCATAGTGCTCATCGTTTGTGGCGTTCCGCGCATATGCATTAATATGTAAGGAACGCGTAATGTGCTGACAACATCAAACATCTGATCGTCCAGAGTTCCTCCGGAAACATCATTAACGATGTGGGCACCTGTTTCTATTGCCCGCCTCGCTACTTCGGACCGAAATGTATCGACAGAAATAATCAGTTCAGGGAAATTTTTATTCAGTGGCACCACAGCCGACTCCACCCGATCCGACTCTTCGGCCACCTCTACTTCCTTTGCACCGGGACGTGTGGAATATCCGCCAATATCGACCATTATAGCGCCCTCTGCCAGCATCTGACCTGCTTTTGAGAGTAATTCATCTTCCGATCGCATCCGGCTTCCTTCGTAAAATGAGTCGGATGTAATGTTGAGAATCCCCATCACGGCTGGTGTGGACAGATCGAGCAGTTTGCCCCTGATGTTGAGCGTTTTTTTGCTAACTTGCAACATAAAATCTTGTTAAATCCAGACAAGGAAGTGATTATCAAAGTGTTTGATTTTCTTGTCTATTAAGCAGTAAACCAATTTTACGCAGTGAAATCCACAGAATCGGAATATCAGGAAATCATTCAGTATTGCCAAGATCTTTTCGCAAAAAAAAATAAAGATTACGGGACATCCTGGCGCATACTACGCATCCCTTCCCTTACCGACCAGATATTCATCAAAGCGCAGCGCATCCGCACCATTCAGGAAAAAGGCATGCAGAAAGTGGACGAAGATGTTTCCTCAGAATTCATCGGGATCATTAATTATTGCGTCATGGCATTGATCCAGATCGCCTCTATTGAGCAGAAGCAGGAGATCAATGACACCGAACTGACGACATTATACAATCAGCAAGTGAACGAAGTGAAGGAATTGCTGTTTAATAAAAATCATGATTACGGCGAAGCCTGGCGCGATATGCGCGTTAGTTCTATGACCGATATCATTCTCATGAAGTTATTAAGGATCAAGCAGATCGAGGATAATCAGGGATTAACCCTTGTTTCTGAGGGAGTTAAAGCTGGTTATCAGGACATTATCAACTATTCTGTCTTTTGCTTGATCAAATCCAATGCTTTGCAAACCAATTGATCCGGTATCGTCGTTACTGGCATTCCTAAAATTTTTGAAATGAAAATTCTTGCTCAGATCTCACGCATCATTGTTGGCTTACTATTCATTTTTTCAGGCCTGATCAAGCTGAATGATCCCGTTGGAACGCAATACAAGCTGGAAGAGTATTTTGAAGTCTTTGCAATGGACCTGCCCCAGTTTCATGACTTTTTTATGGCGCTTGTTCCGCTGGCGCTTTACTTTTCAGTCTTTCTGTGTACGGCCGAAGTGGTGCTGGGCATTGCATTGCTTGTAGGATATAAACCCAGAACAACCGCCTGGTCGCTCCTGCTGATCATTGTATTTTTTACCTTCCTGACATTCTATTCAGCTTATTTCAATAAAGTAACGGATTGCGGCTGCTTCGGCGCGGCGATCAAGCTCACGCCCTGGACTTCGTTTGGAAAAGACATTTTCCTGCTTGCGCTGATCCTGATCATCGTCTTTTACCGAAAGAAATTCAAAGCATTGCCCACCGGCATTATCGTCGTCATTTCGACCATTGCTTCGCTCGGCATTGCTGTTTACGCATTAAGGCATCTGCCCATTCTGGACCTGCTCCCCTACCGCGTCGGCGCCAGCATTCCGGCCCAACTGAAACCTTCCGAGCCACTGCGCTATCTGTATATTTTTGATAAAGGCGGCAAAGAAGTTGAGTTTGAAAAATATCCAAGTGATACTACATTGGTTTTCAAGGAAATGGTTGTGCTGAATGAGGACGCAAAGCCCAAAATAACAGATTACAAAGTTTGGAATGATGCAGGCGATTATACCGAGGAAACATTCAAAGGCAAGAAGCTTTTCCTGATCATTAAAAACCTGACAGACATTAATACTGCTGCCTTACCAGACATTAACAAGCTCATTAACAGGGTAAAAACGAAGGGTGTAGAACCCATTATCCTTACATCAGGCAATAGTGAAGAAATTGTAAAATTCCTGGCGGCGCATCAGCTCAATGCTCCTTACTATTATGTAGATGCCACGGTTTTAAAAACCATTTCCAGGTCCAATCCTGGCTTGTGGCTTTTGAAGGACGGCGTAGTAAAGGGAAAATGGCATTATAACGATACGCCGGAGGCGGAGGAAGTCATTGAATTGGTAAAATAATGAGCATGAAGAATGTCATATTAGTCGGTATGATGTCGTCCGGCAAATCGACATTGGGTAAAAAGCTGGCGAGACTGCTGGGTTACAAGTTTGTTGATCTGGATAAATTGATTGAAAAGGATCAGCAAAGCGACATTCCTGGCTTGTTTGCACAAAAGGGAGAACCGTACTTCCGTGAAGTAGAGAGCCGTATCTTGAAGGAACAAGCTTCACAGCACGGCATCGTGCTGGCATCGGGCGGAGGAACACCTTGTTTTCATGATAATATGGCTTTTATTAAGGGAATGGGCATCAGCGTATTTCTGGATGTTCCTGCTTCCAGCCTGGCCAAAAGGATCC
This sequence comes from Dyadobacter chenhuakuii, assembly GCF_023821985.2. NCBI lineage: Bacteria > Pseudomonadati > Bacteroidota > Cytophagia > Cytophagales > Spirosomataceae > Dyadobacter > Dyadobacter chenhuakuii. The sequence continues at coordinate 2,442,394 of NZ_CP098805.1, forward strand.
GCAGCCACGGCAAGGACGATCGTCCTATTTTGTCGGGAGCAACTTCGCTTGAAGAAACATTACAGAACAAAATCGATGAGCGCCTGCCGTTTTATTCACAAGCAGACATTGTTATAAAAGGTGAAATTGAAGCAAATCATTTACTAGAAATGCTTCATCCGTTATTGTAGAAAATCTGCATAACAGAAAAATGCCCTCAACAAGTGGATCACTGGTTGAGGGCATTTTCATTTACAGCTGAAATCGTTTTTAGAAATTCATCCCAAAAGTCATTACAACATTTACCGGCCTGTGTGTCACTTCAACAGACGCATAGTTTTCGGGATTATTTAAAACATAGGGTGTATAAAGGGATTTGAATGTGCTCATTGTTCCGCTGAGGTCGGCAAAAAACCTGTCTTTACGAATGCCAACTCCGGCTGAAAACAGCAGCTTATCTCTTTTAATTCCGTCATTGTTTTGGTAAGGATCGCCGATATAAGCAGCGCCAAGCCTTGCCCGGAACAAATTCGCCCTGAACTCACCGCCTAATCTGAAATTATAAGAGCTGCGGAATGTGTCTCTAAGTTCAGCTTTTGTATTGGACTTAAATGCAGAGTTGTCACTGCTGCTCAGGTAATTTGTCCGAACACCCATGGCACTGTAATCCTGGTATTCCACAGATCCGGTTATGAAACCTCTGTCTTGTACAAAGAATGTTGCTCCAAAGTTTGCTTTTAGCGGACTTCTCAACGAATACACAAAGTCATTGGGTGCGATTGGCAGGTTCAAATAGGGAGGCTGGATCAATGTTCCATCCGGTCCGGTTACACGGTCATCAACAAATTCCGCGCTGACATTTTGTGTAAAAGTCTCTTTGATAGAGCTGAATGTTGGACTGGTAAGCACACCGCCAAGCTGGAAAACAGGGTTAACCTTATAAATAACACCAAGAGCAAAATTCACCCCGTTGCCAGTTACGGTCAAAGCCTCATTTTGTTGGGTGTAGATCAACTCCGGACTGTTCACATAACTATCCTGAAAGGTACGGTCGTAATTATATCTGATCCTGCTGAAACCGAAGTTGGCACCGATGTACAGTTTATCATTATAATTACCTGCATAGGCGATCGTCCATTGCGTATTCGCGCCGGTTGCCGTATAAGTCCCGAACTGGTCCACGACGCTGTTTTTATCAAGCGCATTATAAGGAGGCCCGGCTTCTGACGATGGGCTTATCAGATACATTTGATAATAAGCCGCAGGCAGCGAGTAGGCCATCGGACCGCCATTGGAAGCGTTGCCCTCAAAGTCTGCGTCAAGCTGCTGGATAGAAACTTTGTTAGCATTGGCATCTTCAACCACTTTATCTACAAAGGCACTCTTGTCATTAGGGCCCGAGAATGTATAATGGTCCCGGAATGACTGCTGTCGCGAAAACGATATACCCAATGAAGAGCGTTTCCACTTGCGCTGAAAACCCGGCTGGCTGGCTATTACCAACGAAGCCTGTGCAATGTTCAAATTCCCTTTGTTTGCCGAGTTTTTATCGCCCAAATAGCTGGTTTTCGTGTTGCTGGGCGTGATTCCCGGACTGAATGTAAGTTCGGATCTGGTATAAAATCCCAACCCGGCCGGGTTGCCATGAATGGAGCTTGGGTCACCACCCAGCGAAGCGTGGTTACCGCCTAAGGACTGGAATCTGGCTGATCCGGTCTGGTCACTTTCGGAATATCGCAAAGCGTCTGTCGCGTATTGCGCGTAGGTTGTTGAGGAAGTTAAAAGGGCACAGAACACAGCGCCCCAAAGAAGTGGTTTAGTCATGTTTCAGATAAAGAATTCGACAGTTAGTTCAAATACTAATTAAACGAAAACCCTGCAAAATTATGACATCTTGCAGGGTTTGAAATTCATTTTAAGCGCAATTATCAGCCAATTATCTTGGTCCTCTTGAAGAAGAACGAGTTGCCCCGCCGCCTCCACCACCGCCACTGCTCGCAGGAGCACTGTAACTTCTGGATGGTGCGCTGTAAGTAGGCTGGCTGTATGTGCGTTGAGGAGCTGAGTAAGACTCGCTTCTGCTGCTCGGTGTTGAATAACTTCTTGTCGGAGCAGTATAGTCAGACTGGCTTCTCGTAGGTGCCGTATAAGTACTGCCACTTGAACCTCTCGAAGACCTTGGCGATGCCTGGTAGCTTCTTGTTGTTACGCCATCAGAAGAATAATTGCTTCCGCTACTGGCGCGTGGACGTGAGTAATATACATTGTTACCTTCGCTTGAACCTCTGCTGCTGTTGTATGAACTTCCAGCGGCTGTTCTTCCTCCCGCATCTGCAACGCCTGTTCTGTTACCTGATCTTGACGACCGCGGTGAAGAATAAGTATCATTTGCTGAAATCGTGCTGTTTGCTGCACTTCTGCCTGATCTGTTACCTGATGCACTACGCGGAGAACCTACATAATTTCCATTGCTGTTAGAGCGGCCATTGCTCCTTGAACTAGTTCCGGCAACCACGCGTGGTCCGGCTGTTCTGGTCAGGCCTCTGCTTTCGTAATTGTTCACTACAACAACCGGACGGCTGTAAGCCCATGGATTATAGCCATAACCACCTCCGTAGAAGCTATCATAACCGTACCCGTACATGCTATTATAGCCCCATGGAGAATAACCGAAGCCATTGTAACCGAAACCATTATAACCAAATGGATCATAACCGAATCCGTACATGCTGTTCATCCCCCAGGGCGAGTAGCCATATCCCAGCATTGAACCCATTCCAAAACCTACGTAAGGACGAATTCTGCCATATCCGAACTGGAACCCAAGATTCATCATGCTTCCGGGCCAGTACGAACCCAAACCGCCAAAGCCGTAAGGATTAGCAAAACGGGATGCGCCGCGGTCGTAACCGTCTGCAAATCCGGCGTTATAGCCTGGATCCGGTGAAAGCGCGCGATTTACACTTCTTGAAGACAAGTAGGACTCATCATAGTAATCACTTGTTCCTTCATCCGCATTGCCTGTATAGGCGTAGTCGGGATTGTCTGAGCGGGAAATATCTTGATCTGCACCCTGTTCTCCTCTCACTACGCCAGGGCCGGTGTTATTTCCGTAGAGGTCATCATAACCGCCTGATCGTGAAACATATTGATTTGTGGTACATCCCCAAGCTCCCAGCAACACTAGCAAAGAAAGATATTTTGCTTTATTGATCATCGTCATGGCTTTTAAGGATTAAAAGTTTGTTGCTAATATATATAAAATTTCGTTCCTAAGTACTAAGTAAACGTCCGTTACAATACATTAATTCCAAAGTTAACATAAAAAACTATCTTTGCAACTCGCGAAAAAACAGGGTGAGCATAACGATATACTCCTTTTCATTAATCAAATAATCCTAATAATGAGTAAAGCCTTACCAACCCGAAGTGAAAATTACTCCGAATGGTACAATGAGTTAGTAAAAAGGGCCGACCTGGCCGAAAATTCCGCAGTGAGAGGCTGTATGGTGATCAAGCCGTATGGTTATTCGATCTGGGAGAAGATGCAGCGTGCTTTGGATGATATGTTTAAGGAAACAGGCCATTCCAATGCTTATTTCCCGCTTTTCATACCAAAATCATTTCTTAGCAAAGAGGCTTCACACGTGGAAGGCTTTGCCAAGGAATGCGCTGTTGTGACGCATTATCGCCTCAAAAACGATCCCGATGGAAAAGGAGTCATTGTGGATCCGGACGCGAAACTGGAAGAAGAACTGATCGTTCGTCCTACTTCGGAAACGGTGATCTGGAGCACTTATAAGAACTGGATCCAATCCTACCGCGACCTGCCCTTGCTGATTAACCAATGGGCCAATGTGGTTCGCTGGGAAATGCGCACGCGGTTGTTTTTAAGGACCACCGAATTTTTGTGGCAGGAAGGCCATACGGCGCATGCAACCTCCGCAGAAGCCATTGCAGAAACAGAACAAATGCTGGAAATATATGCGCAATTCGCTGAGGAATGGATGGCGCTTCCAGTTGTTAAAGGCGTAAAAACGGCTAACGAGCGTTTTGCAGGAGCAGTTAATACACATTGCATTGAAGCTTTGATGCAGGACGGGAAGGCCTTGCAAGCCGGAACTTCTCATTATTTGGGACAAAATTTTGCGAATGCTTTTGACGTCAAATTTCAGGATAAAGATGGCAAGCTGGAATATGTATGGGGAACTTCATGGGGCGTGAGCACGCGGTTAATGGGCGCACTAATCATGGCGCATTCTGATGACGCCGGATTGGTTTTGCCTCCGAAACTAGCCCCTATCCAAGTGGTGATTGTTCCAATTTATAAAAATGAGGAGCAGCTGAATTTAATTTCTGAAAAGGTAAAGGAAATTTCCAAGGAGCTTAAAAAACTGGGGATCAGTGTGAAATTTGACAACAGTGATGCCTATAAACCTGGTTATAAATTTGCCGAGTATGAACTGAAAGGCGTTCCCGTGCGTCTTGCTATGGGTGCACGCGATCTCGAAAACGGAACGGTGGAGGTTGCACGCAGGGATACCAAAACAAAGGAAACGGTTTCGCTGGAAGGCATTGCCGAATTCATCCAGTCGTTGCTGGACAACATTCAGGAATCCATTTACAACAAGGCGCTCGCATTCCGCGAAGAGAACACGACAAAGGTCGATTCGTTTGAAGAATTCAATAAAGTGCTCGATTCCAAAGGCGGGTTTATTCTGGCGCATTGGGACGGCACATCAGAAACTGAGGAAAAGATCAAAGAAGAAACTAAGGCTACAATCCGCTGCATCCCATTGGATCAGGTGAAAGAATCCGGCGTTTGTATTTACTCAGGAAAGCCTTCGGCAGGAAGAGTCGTTTTTGCCCGGGCATATTAATTTTATCAATCCGAAAACAGTTCATTTTCCGCTGTTAGTAAGGCATTTTTAACCATTTAAGATTTACAAGATGAAGCAGGCGCAGGCAGGTGACAATGTACAGGTCCATTACAAAGGGACTTTGACAGACGGACAACTTTTTGATTCTTCGGAAGGACGCGATCCGTTAAATTTCAAGCTGGGTAGCGGTCAGGTTATCAAAGGTTTTGATGATGGCGTTACAGGCATGGAAATCGGTGATAAAAAGACCATTCACATCCCGAATGCAGAAGCTTACGGCCCTGTAAATGAGGATATGGTTATCAATTTCGAACGCTCACAAATTCCTGCCGACATTCCTCTGGAAGTGGGCGGAACGCTTAATATGCATCAGGATGGCGGACAGGTTATCCCGGTTGTGGTGAAAGAAGTGACAGAAGAATATGTCATTCTGGATGCCAATCACCCATTAGCAGGTCAGGACCTGATTTTTGAGCTTGAATTGGTTGGGATCAACTAATAAGTGTAGAAAATTAGAAGTTAAAAGCATAAAGTCAGATGAATGTCTGGCTTTATGCTTTTTTATTTGGCTAATTTCAGACTGAATGCTTCGGGTTTGTTGCGGGAGATTTTAAGCAGCACCTGTTTCTCTGCCAGATCATGCAGCATTCGTTCCGCCCGTTTTTCGGAAATATTAATGATCCGTGAAAAAACTTTGGCTGTTACCGAGTCCTGCTCCCGCAGATAAGTGATCAGTGTCTTTATATGTCTGGATGCCAATAGTTTTTCCAGGTCCGCATCGGTTTCTCCCTGCATGAGCAGTTTTGGAATGGGAATGCTTTTGTCCTTTACCCGAATGTAAATGATCCGCATATCTTTCTCATTCACCGCATAATGTGGCTTGTCGGGGCTTTCGTCAACATCCACCTGCATCACCTTTTTTCCGTCAAGTAACGCAGATTTTATCCGGATCGTCAGCTTCGGCTCAATCAATTTACCCGTGGCCGTTTCCAGCTTTTTCAGCTCGGCCAGCTCGGAACCAACGCCCAGGATCGCGCCCGAATCGGCAATCCCGATCAACAGGCTGCCGCCGGAGGTGTTGGCGAACGATACAATGGTTTTAGCAATCTTGTACGGGCTGTCAATCGTCCTTTTAAATTCGGTCGTAAGCCCTTCTCCTTCTTTGATAATCTGTATGATGCTTTTTTCGCGCATTTAAATCAATCCATATTTTTTCCCTGGCAGCGATCGCACCATTCCCTGGAATTCCAGGTTAAGCAACAACGCCGCCAGTTTATTCAAGTGCATTCCGGCATGCCAGGAAAGTTCGTCAACTTGCATAATGCCTTTCTGCCGGAGCAATGCCAATATCTGGCTTTCGTCCTGTGTAAACCCTTCAAAGCTTGCCTGCATCTGGACCGGACGAACTTCCGCAGGCTCGTCTCCTGCCTGCTCCCAGCCCATTGCCACCGCCATATCCTCAACAGACGTGAATATGGACGCTTTGTTGTCCCGGATCAGAAAGTTACAACCTTCTGAATGCACGCTGCCCAGCATGCCGGGCACTGCGTAAACATCCCTGTGGTAATTCTGAGCAAATTCGACCGTAATCAGGCTGCCGCCCTTCCGCGCCGACTCTACCACAATGGTAACATCACTCAGCCCCGCAATGATTCGGTTCCTTGCAGGAAATCTCATAAAATCAGGTTTGGTAGCAAGTGCATTCTCGGTAACAAGGCCACCATTTTCCTGCATTTCGAATGCTGTTTTTTTGTGGGCAAAAGGATAGATGACGTCCAGGCCGCTCGCCATGACGCCGATCGTGGGCATATTGTGCTTCAGACAGGCCCGGTGGGCGGTGATATCCACACCAAATGCCAGGCCGCTTACGACCATTACATGATAAGGTTCCAGCTCCTTGATAATGGTTTCCGTCACCGATTTCCCATAGTCACTCACCTGCCGCGTCCCGACGATGCCCACCGTCCGGCTCATATTAAAGTCAAAATTGCCGCGTGAGTAAAGGACAATGGGTGAATCGTAAAGCGATTTCAGTCTGGCCGGATAAGCCGGGTCAAAAAAGAAGTGAAGGTTGGTTGTAGTATTCTTGCAGCTGAGGAATTCTTTTTCAGCCATTCCAAGCGATTCCTTGTTTAATATCGCCCTGGCTACTTTATCGCCAACCCCGGGAATGTGGATGAGTTTTCGGTAATCCGATTTAAAAACTTTCTCCGCGCCGCCGCAATGACTGATTAGCTGCCGGATGGTAACTGCGCCGACTCCGGGCGTGTGTATAAGCGCGAGTGTACAGATCTTTTCGTACTCTGTTAATTCCAACATGATAGTGTGTTTTGAGTGGCATACAATTTGCCTATATACGTAATGAAGATAAATCAAAAATAACAAAAATCCTCAAAGGGAATATGGATAATTTACAGGCCGCTGAAACAGAACCGGTTCAGAGTTTTGAAGGAATGGGTGCGACGTGCTACCCGGAAGGAGTTTATTACAGGGTGTGGGCGCCACACGCTGAAAGTGTTTCGGTAGTGGGGACTTTTAATGATTGGAAAGCAGATGCAAATCCCCTTTCACAAGAAGAAAACGGACATTGGGGTGCACTTATAGAGAATTCGAAGGAAGGTGATGAATACAAGTTTGTTTTACAGACACCATCCGGAGAATTGCACAGAAACGATCCTTATGCATTGAAGATGACCAACTCGGCCGGAAACTGCGTGGTTTACAACCACGCAAGTTTCGATTGGCAGGATGTTGGTTTTGAAATTCCAAGCTGGCACGAGCTGGTTATATATGAGCTTCACGTTGGAACATTCCATGTGAAAGAAGAAGGTCAAATCGGAACGTTATACACCGCTATTGAAAAGCTGCCATATCTCAAAGACATGGGTTTCAACGCTGTTGAATTAATGCCCTGTTCTGAGTTTCCAGGATCGCGCTCGTGGGGATATAATCCCGCAAGTCCTTTTGCAATAGAATCTGATTACGGCGGCCCTGATGGCTTGAAAGCATTCGTGAAAGCAGCACATGAGGCCGGCATAGCCGTTATCCTGGACGTGGTATATAACCACTTCGGGCCTTCGGACCTGGACATCTGGCAATTTGACGGATGGCATGAGAACGATGGCGGCGGCATTTACTTTTATAACGACTGGCGTGCAGAAACGCCTTGGGGCAGCACCCGCCCGGATTACGGCCGTGGCGAAGTAAGACAATACATTCATGACAATGCCATGATGTGGCTGCGCGAGTTCCGTGTAGATGGACTGAGAATGGATATGGTCCCTTACATACGGAATGTGAAAGCAGACGGAAATCCTGGTAACGATATACCTGAGGGCATTTCATTAATGCAATGGATCAATAAAGACATTCGCGAATGTTATCCAAACTGCATTACCATTGCAGAAGATATGCATTCGCTGGACTTCATTACGGACTCTGTCGAAGATGGAGGCCTGGGCTACGGTTCTCAATGGGATGCCAGGTTTGTGCATTCAGTTCGTGAAGCCATTATCACCGCTAACGATCAGGACCGGAATATGGAAGATGTTGTTGAAGCGATAACACACCGTTACAATGAAGATTCCTTTCAACGCATTATTTATACTGAATCACACGACGAAGTGGCTAACGGTCAGGCGCGCGTGGCGGAAGAGATTGCAGATGGCGATGTAAATAACTGGTATTCTAAAAAACGCGCTGCTCTGGGCGTTGCGCTGGTGCTTACTTCACCAGGCATTCCAATGGTTTTCCAGGGACAACCCTTGTTAGAAGATAAATGGTTTTCCGACAGCGACCCGATTGATTGGTCAAGACTGGAAAAATTCAGTGGATTTGCAAATTTACACCGTGATATGATCCATATGCGCCGGAACTGGTTCGGTGTAACCAAAGGGCTGCAAGGACAGAATGTTGAGATCATTCGCGCCGATAAAGACAAGAAAGTGATCGTGATGCACCGTTGGAGTGAAGGCGGGCCAAAAGACAGCGTTGTTGTCGTACTGAATTTTTCAGTTGAAACATTCCATGACTATAAAGTTGGTTTCCCAAGAGCCGGAAAATGGCACTTGCGATTTAACAGCGACAATGAGCAATACGATCCGGAATTCTCCCATCTGGGTGTGTTTGACATTGAAACAACGGATGGTGAATTTGACGGTCTGTCGGCTTACGCAGAATTGCAAATCCCACCTTATTCAGTGCTTGTATTCTCTCAGGAGGATTAATTATAAACCTATGATAAATGCAAAAGACCGGCTCATCACCGGTCTTTTTTGCTATTCAATTATCCTGAAAATCCGGTCCCAGCGTATTTTATTTACAAAACTAACGGGATCGGGATCCAGTGACATCCATACAAAAACTGCTTTTCCAACAATGTGGTCTTTGGGCACAAATCCCCAATATCTTGAATCGGCTGAATTGTGCCGGTTATCGCCCATCATGAAATAGTAATCCTGGTGAAATGTGTAATCGGTTAACACTTTTCCATTTTGAAGGATTTCCCCTTCCTTAATCTCTACGTTATCATTGCCGTCATAATTTCTGATAATCTCTCCGTAAAGGGCAATGTTCAGTGGAGACATTGGAATGGTCAATCCTTCTTTCGGCACCATGATAGGGCCATAATTGTCTTTATTCCAATACATTAAATCCGTCTTAGGAAATAGAAAAGGCTCTTTCAGTCCTTTGCTGCTGTAAATAGGCTCAATTCTTTTTACAAAATCAAAACCCTTCAACTTCTCAGCAATCGCGCTGGTTGTCTTGATAATGTAGCCCGACTGATCATTGGAAGCAATGGTGTCGTTAAACGTTTCCGTGAATTGGGAGAAGTCCGTAATGCCATTTTTGCGAAACACATTTTGTTCGTTCACCGGCGTAGATGTGGACACAAAATATTCACTCTGCATCCGGACCGGATTCTTTTGCGCTGCCCCATTCACATACACCTGGCCACCCCTTACTTCGAGCTTATCCCCTGCGATAGCAACACATCTTTTGATATAATTGGACCTCAGATCCAGCGGATGCGGATGCAGGTCCGGCAGCACGGAACTGTATTTATTATATGCATTGGGATGCTCCACCGGTAAATTAAAAACTACCACATCGCCCCGTTTCACATCCGCAAATCCCGGAAGCCGGTACTGCGGCAGCTGTATCCAATCCAGGTAAGACGGAATTTTCGTGCCCCAGATCATTTGATGCGTGAGTGGCATTTGCAATGGTGTAACGGGTGTGGTTGTGCCATAATGCAGCCTGCTCACAAACAAATAATCGCCTACCAAAAGCGAATTCTCCATGGAAGATGTAGGAATAACAAAAGCGCTGAAAAATAGCCAACGGATCAATGTTGCAGCAATAACCGCGAACAGCACAGAATCCAGCCATTCCCGGAATGCAGATTTTTTAGGTTTAACTTGTTGAGGCTTTCGAGGAATAGAAGTGACAGACATAATGCCGAATTATAATTTCTTGGCAATATAATGTTTATCTTAATAACAAGTTAATAGTTATATAATGTTTATTTATATATCAAAAAAAATAAGGAGCGCATGTTGCGCTCCTTACCATTTCCATGTATAATATCTGCTGCTTAGTTGATCACACGGAACAAACGGTTCCATCTGATTTTATTAAAGAAGCTCGTAGGATTTGGATCGATGGACATCCAGACAAAAACCGCCTTTCCCACTATGTGATCCATCGGCACAAATCCCCAGTAACGCGAATCAGCCGAATTATGACGGTTATCCCCCATCATGAAATAGTAATCCTGCTTAAATGTGTAGCTTGTAACAGCCTTACCAGCCACTTTCAAAGATTTTTCATCAAACTCCACGCCTTCCAGTCCTTCATAATTCTTGATGACGGGACCATATGTCGCAATATTTTCAGGATTCAGCTGGACGGTCGCCCCTTCTTTGGGAACGGTGATAGGGCCGTAATTATCGCGGTTCCATTTGAACAAAGAGGAATTCGGATACAGCATGGGCTCGCTAATGTCCTTCGATGATTTAACCAATGTAATGCCTTTTACAAAATCATAGGCTTTCAGTTTAGCTGCAATTTCCACAGTTGTGAAAACCAGGTAACCCATCTGGTCATTGGAAGGAATTGTATCATTAAAGCTCTCGGTATACGCATTGTACTCCGAGATGCCGTTTTCCTTAAACACTTTTTCCTCATTCACAGAAGTCGTCGTCGCAACGAAATATTCATTCTCCATCCGAACCGGATTTTCAACCGCAGTGCCATTGGCATAAACCTGCAAATCCCTCACTTCCAGCTTATCTCCGGGCAATCCCATGCATCGCTTGATATAATTTGTTTTCAAATCAACCGGATGTTGTAATTCGGGCGGATAGTTGAAAACTACAACGTCTCCCCTTTTCACTTCGCTGAAACCCGGCAGGCGATATTGTGGCAATTGAATAGCATCTGAATAGGAAGGAATGCTGGTTCCCCATATCGTTTGATGTGTTAATGGCACTTGCAGGGGCGTTTTGGGCGTCCTGGTGCCATAATGCAGCTTGCTGACAAACAAGAAATCACCTACCAAAAGGCTGTTCTCCATGGACGGCGTCGGGATTGTAAAAGCTTCGAAAAACAACCAACGGATCAGGGTCGCGGCAACAACAGCAAAAAGTATGGAATCGAACCATTCTCTGACCGGCGATTTTCTTTTGCCGGTGTGAGCAGTTCGGGAAGTCATTTCTTTATTAATAGCCATGCTATAATCAATTGATAGTTAAGAGTTTATATTTAGATTTTCAGAAGGTCATTCATACCAAAAACACCATTTCTGCCAGGAAGCCATTCGGCCGAAACCACGGCGCCCAATGCAAAACCTGCCCGACTGTGCGCAGTATGTGAAATTTCAATGGTATCCACTTCCGACTCATAGCGGACAATGTGCGTTCCGGGCACTTCACCCTCCCTTTTGGAGGTAATTTGCAGGTAACCGCTTTCCGTTTCAGGAGCCAGTTTCCAGCCTTCCAGGTTGTCGATCTCGTCTGTAATCGCTTCTGCGAGTGTGATTGCCGTGCCGCTGGGCGCGTCCAGCTTGTGAATGTGGTGAATTTCGGTCATGTATTGTTCGTAACCATGTCCGTTCATCAGCCTGGCCAGCTGACGGTTGAGGCGAAAGAAAAGGTTTACACCAATGCTGTAATTGGAAGCATAAAAGAAAGCACCGTTTTGCTGCACACAAAGCTTTTCAATTTCTGCCCGGTGTTCGAGCCAGCCGGTTGTGCCGCTTACTACGGGCCAGCCTTTTTTCAAACAGTATGTAATATTGTGATAGGCAGCTTCGGGAGCACTGAATTCAATGGCAACATCCACATCGGCAGGCTGCAATGCATCCATTTCCGAGCGGTTATCAATGTCAATTTTCCCTACGATCGAATGTCCTCTTTCGAGTGCAATCTTTTCAATCGTCTTTCCCATCTTTCCATATCCCAATAATAAAATCCTCATTAACGTAAATTTATTCTGTACTAAACTATTTTAGGTTAAAAACCAGCCTCACTCCGGGTGTCGGCGTCAGCATGGCAGGTTGGTTCAGTTTCGGCTCGACTCTTAATGTAAGGTCTTCCGACAAATCGAATGTCTTCAAATGTGCCGCCACGTTTGCCTCGACGATGGATAATGTATAGATCAAACCCGACACAATTAAAGCGAAACCCCGGTTGCGTCGCCAGTAATTTTTGCCTCTCGCAGCCTGGTCACGCGTTGCTACGGTCATTTCACTGTTTGTATTCAACAAATTGCGAACCCGTATCGCCTTGGTTGAATCCGGTGTTAAGCCTTTTTTTATGCTTCCGTAAGTCGGACTGTTTGGATCTAGATCATAAAAGGATCTGTAAGTATCCAGGTAATCGTGATATTTCAGTGAGTTGAGATAATAAGCATACAATCCACCTCCAAAAGCAATGTAAACGATAGGAAGTTTCCAGTAATCGCGGTTATAGATCTGCCCTCCTCCCGGAATCAATGCAAGCCTTGTCGCCGTTTTTGGGACCGGGAAAAATTTCTTTTCTTTTTTCTTCCCTGTCAGTGAATCTATTTCGCCAAATAGCGTGCTATCTGTTGTGATAATCTGCGCCTCACCGCGTTGCAATGTGTCCTTCTTTGATTTTTGTGCGATTGCTTCCACCGAAAACAACACCAATGCGAGAAGCCAAAACCAGTTTTTCAATCTTATTTAAATTTCAGTGTTTCCAGAATCTTTTTGAGCTCGTCCTGAGAAGCAAAGGGGATCTTGATTTCGCCTTTGTTGTCATTATTGCTTTTTACGGAAACCTTAGCCCCGAAAAAGGACGATAATTGAAACTGTAACGACTTAATTTCTTGATTAATTGTTGCCTGTTTTTTGCTCGCAAATGAGATATTACTCATCATTCCCAGCTTTCTGACCTCCTCTTCCACTTTTCGCACCGACCAGCCCTCTTCAATTATTTTGTTAAAAATCTTTAATTGACTCTGATCGCTGTTAATGGTGATAATCGCACGCGCATGTCCCATGCTGATCTGGTTGTCGCGCAATGCTGCCTGGATCACCGGCGGCAGTTTCAGCAAACGGATATAGTTGTTCACCGTCGTGCGGTTCTTGCCTACGCGGACGCCCAGTTCTTCCTGTTTGAGATTACATTCCAAAATAAGCCTCTGATAGCTGAGCGCGATTTCGATCGAGTTCAGGTTTTCCCGCTGAATGTTCTCGATCAGCGCCATTTCCAGCATTTGCTGGTCATTGGCAGTCCTTATATAGGCAGGAATGGCAGTCATTCCAATGGACCTGGAAGCCTGCAAACGCCTTTCACCAGAGATCAGCTGATAGCTGTCCTCGGACAATTGTCTTACGGTAATGGGTTGTATAATGCCCTGAACGCGAATGGAATCCGCTAATTCCTGCAAGGATTCCTGATCGAATTTCGTGCGGGGCTGGTAAGGGTTTGCCTCGATAAGGCTAACATCAATTTCGCTCATCGAACCTACGACGTCCGTTGAAGACGGCCGTTCTTTGGTCCTGTGCGTATTTACTTTTTCAGAATCCTGAAGAAGTGCTCCGAGGCCTCTTCCCAATCCTGTCATTTTCTTGGCTTTACTGTTCTCCATTGCTTTCTCGCTATTCAATCATTTATCAGTTTACACCCATCGACCTGTCCGAGGACAGCAAACCATTTTTAGTAAGAATTTCCCTGGCCAGATTTAGATAGCTCACCGCCCCTTTACTGTCCGCATCCTGCGCCATCACGGGGATTCCGTAGCTTGGCGCCTCGCTGATGCGTACATTTCGAGGGATAATGGTGTTGAAAACCAGGGATTCAAAATGGCTGGTCACCTCGTTCACAACCTGGTTCGAAAGCCGGAGCCGCAGGTCATACATGGTGAGCAGGATGCCTTCAATGATCAGTCCCGTGTTGAGCCGGGATTGGATAATGGTGATGGTATTCAACAACTTACCCAATCCTTCCAATGCAAAATATTCACATTGAACCGGGATAATGACCGAATCGGCCGCGGTAAGGCTGTTGATCGTGATAAGCCCTAGCGAGGGCGAACAGTCTATAATGATAAAATCGTAGTCTTCGCGAATCTCGGCAATAGCGTCTTTCATGCGCTGTTCGCGGTTTTTGAGATTGATCATCTCTATTTCCGCACCTACGAGATCAATGTGTGAGGGTAATAAATTTAGATTCGGAAAATCGGTTTCCAGGATAATGTCCGCCGTTTTCGCCTGCTCCACCATGCATTCGTAAATGCTGTTTTCCATCTCCTGCGGATTGAAACCAAGTCCGGAAGTTGAATTGGCCTGTGGGTCAGCGTCTATGATAAGCGTACGGAATTCCAGCGCCGCCAGACTAGCCGCCAGATTAATGGCAGTTGTCGTTTTTCCTACTCCTCCCTTTTGGTTTGCAATTGCAATTACTTTGCCCATGTATTCATTTGAGTTACCCAAGGTCAAATTTCTATTATTCGGGGCAATTCACCAAAAAATGTTCCACGGAGTTTTAAATAAATCATTCAAGCAACTGATGTTCAATTACTTAGCTGACATTATTATTTAATTAAAAATAAAAACAAAGCCTTTTTGAGAAGTGTTTCACGCCCAGACCTGCGTTCCTTCGGTGCAGTTTTTACACATTTCAATCTCCGAACGCGAGCGGATCAGTGATGCCCGGAAGTCGCTGTATTTTTTGCCTTTCCAAAGCTGGCGGAATGTCTCGCGCTTCATATCGCCGAGCTGATATTCGGCGTCTTTGTCAAAGCAGCAAGGCACCACGGCACCATCCCAGGTGATCACGCACGAATGCCACATCTTCCAGCAATGGTCTACAAACTTGTTTTTGATTGAATAGCGGCCGCTTTCGGCTTTTTCGTAACGGGAATATTTGTCAATGGTCGGGATAAGGTCCGAACCTTCTTCATAGTCATAGATCTGAGCCGTTTTCAAACCCACTTCATCCACACCCATTTCCTCAGCCAGTTTTTTCACATCTTCAATCTGGTGCTCATTCGGTTTCACCACCAAAAACTGGAAAATCACATGCGGCGTGGCCGATTTCAGCTCCTTTTTCCATTTGATAATGTTGCGCGTTCCTTCCAGAACCTTTTCCAGATTCCCGCCAATGCGATATTGCTTATAAACGTCCTGCGTGGTGCCGTCAATGGAAATGATCAAACGATCCAAACCGGACTCGACCGTTTTCTTCGCTTTCTCGTCCGTCAGATAATGTGCATTCGTGGAAGTAGCCGTATAAATGCCTTTGTCATGCGCGTATTGGACCAGTTCAAAAAACTTTGGGTGCAGATAAGGCTCGCCCTGGAAGTAAAAAATCAGGTATAGTAATGTATCGGCAAGCTCGTCAATAGTCTTTTTATATAATTTTTCTTCCATCATCCCGGTCGGGCGTGTGAAGGACCGCAGGCCGCTCGGGCACTCAGGACAGCGTAAATTACAGGAAGTGGTTGGTTCGAAAGAAATTGCGATCGGCATGCCCCAGTGGACCGGGTTACCCGTTGCTTTTGAATAAAAATAACTGCTTAGTATCTGGATGGCGTTCCAGGCCCTTTTGGGAGTGACCTTGGACATCAGGTTCAGCCCATCTTTAAAATTTTTATTCATTATTTGTGGCTTTGGGCGACTGGCAAATGCTAGCAGCCTATTAATCAGGGAAATCGAAAATAAATGTTGCAGCCGCGCTACACCACCGAAATTCCCGTCGTGTACTTGATTTCGGAAATTACGAAATAACTGCTGATGTGTAACACACTTTTAAGGGCAGAAAGTTTGTGCTGGTAAAATTGATTGTATGCCTCGGCATCTTCCACGATCACTTTCAGCATATAATCGAAGTTTCCCGAAACGACCGAACATTCGAGCACTTCGCTCATTTTTACAATCGCCTGGTTGAAATCCTCGAAGCTTTCCTTCCGTTGTTTATCCAATGTTACATTACAGTAAACCACCAGCGCTTTGCCCAGCTTGCGGCGGTTAAGGAGGCAAACATACTTATCAATGATGCCTTCTTTTTCCAGCTTGCGGATCCGCTCGTGAACGGGCGTCACCGACAAATTAATCCTGCTCGCTATCTCCTTGATGGTCAATTGAGAATCAGTTTGCAGCAAATCCATTATTTTACGATCCGTGAGGTCAGGTTGCATACAGTTTTTTTTATTACCCGGTCTACATTTGAGAAGTTCTATGCCGAATATTTTCTTACAAATGTGATCAAAAATAGTTTTTTTTACTGTCCTTATGCTTCCCGATAGCATCTTTTTTCTACAAAAACTACTTTTGCGAACTTCGAAATTCTACACTAAAAACATACTTCCCAATGATCATTGGTGTCCCCAAAGAAATCAAGAACAATGAAAACCGCGTAGCCGTCACCCCCGCCGGAGTAACCGAATTCCGCAAACACGGACACACCGTATATGTACAGGCGGAGGCAGGCAAAGGCAGCGGTTTCAGCGACGAACAATATGCAGAAGCCGGCGCGACGATCCTCAACAGCATCGAAGAAGTCTACGCCATCGCTGAAATGATCATCAAGGTAAAAGAACCGATCGCCAGCGAATACAGCCTCATCAAAGAAAACCAGCTCCTCTTCACTTACTTCCACTTTGCCTCTTCCGAACCATTAACACACGCCATGATCGAGCGTAAGGCCGTTTGTCTGGCTTACGAAACGGTTGAAAAAACGGACCGCAGTTTGCCATTGCTGGTTCCTATGAGCGAAGTGGCCGGAAGGATGGCGATCCAGGAAGGGGCCAAATATTTAGAGAAACCGATGGGCGGTTTCGGAATTCTCTTGGGTGGCGTTGCGGGTGTGAAACCTGCTAATGTGCTCGTACTGGGCGGAGGGATCGTCGGAACACAAGCTGCAAAAATGGCTGCGGGACTGGGTGCCAACGTAACGATCGTAGACATTAGCCTGCCGAGATTACGTTACCTGGAAGACATTATGCCTGCGAATGTGGACACCGTGATGTCCAACGAATACAACATTCGCGAGCTCATTAAAAGCACAAACCTGATCATTGGTGGTGTGCTGATCCCGGGAGCAAAAGCGCCTTCACTGATCACACGGGAAATGCTTAAACTGATGAAACCCGGCACCGTAATGGTGGATGTGGCGATTGACCAGGGCGGATGTTTTGAAACTTCCAAAGCAACAACCCACGAAGATCCTATATATGAAGTGGACGGAGTTGTGCACTATTGCGTGGCCAACATGCCCGGCGCTGTGCCCTACACTTCTACCCTCGCCCTGACAAATGCAACATTGCCTTATGCATTGCAGCTCGCCAACAAAGGCTGGCAAAGCGCCTGCGCTACGAGCGAAGAGCTGCGTAAGGGTCTGAATGTCGTAAACGGAAAGGTGGTTTTCAAAGGCGTTTCGGATGCCTGGAACCTTCCGTATACAGACGTGCAGGAAGTTTTTTAATACCAAACCTAGCTAAGGCAACCTGGCTGGCTGTAAAGCCGGTCAGGTTTTTTCATTTCCCGAAATATTACAATTAATTTCGTCTCAGTATTGCAATTTCGAAAGTTATCCTTACTTTTGCATAAAATTTGAACGAACATCCGTTCGTCTCTCTGCTTCTTACACGGTTTAGCACTTTATAGATCCGCTACCAACCTTTAAAATTCGCCTGGTTGGCACACCGTTCTCATGCAGGACCCCACGGATGGTTTGTGGTGGGCTTTGCGCAATCCCCTTTTGAATTAGTTTACGATTTGGCTTTGAGTTTTTGGTTGTGGGACAGTTTTACCGTTTCCGACTTCGACCCATCGAGCCTGCTGACCTACGATACGTTTTCTGTTACGGCGATCCGCAGCAGCATTCAAATGACCGTAACAATTTGACTATCTTTTATTTACCCAAGAATTAATACAAAAATAAATATAATGACTACTGAAAATTTCGAAACTTTCGAAGAGCTTGGCCTCTCAGAAAACATCCTTAAAGCCCTTACTGAAATGGGTTTTACTAAACCCTCACCCATACAGGCACAAGGAATTCCCGCAGTAATGCAGGGATCTGACGTGATCGGACAAGCACAAACAGGAACCGGAAAAACGGCAGCGTTTGGTATTCCCGTGCTGGAAAGAATTGATGTATCCAATAATGCCGTTCAGGCACTCGTGCTTTGCCCTACCCGCGAATTAGCGGTGCAGGTTTCCGAAGAAATTGGCCGTTTGGCTAAATATGTAAAAGGATTAAGAATTGAAGCAATCTACGGTGGTGATTCTATCGACCGCCAGATCCGCTCGCTGAAAAAAGGTGTTCACATTGTTGTAGGAACGCCAGGCCGTGTGATGGACCATATGGAACGCAAAACGTTGAAATTTGACGAAGTGCGCATGATGGTGCTTGACGAAGCAGATGAAATGTTGGATATGGGTTTCCGCGAGGACATCGAAAGCATTCTGGCAGATATGCCGGCTGACCGTCAGACGATCTTGTTCTCAGCAACAATGTCTAAGCCGATTATGTCAATCACAAAACGTTTCCAGACCGACCCTATTTTGATCAAAGTGGTTCGTAATGAGCTGACTAACGTGAACATTGAGCAAGTTTACTTCGAAGTGAAGCCACAGGCTAAGGTTGAAGTAATGACGCGCCTGATCGACATGCACCATTTGAAATCGCTTTTGGTTTTTTGTAATACCAAAAGAAAAGTGGACGAAATCGTTGAAGATCTTCAATTGAGAGGATATGCTTCGGAAGGAATCCACGGCGATTTGCGCCAGCAGCAACGCAGCAATGTAATGAGCAAATTCAAGGCAGGTGTAACAACCATTCTTGTGGCTACGGACGTTGCAGCACGCGGAATTGACGTAAGCGGACTGGATGGCGTGATCAACTTTGACATTCCTTTGGACGAAGAATATTACGTACACCGTATCGGCCGTACAGGTCGTGCCGGATTGTCCGGAAAAGCATTCTCACTGGTTGCCCGCGATGAAAAATATCGTTTGAAAACCATTGAAAGTTTTACCAAAGTTAAAATTGAAAAAGGAGTAATTCCTTCTTACGAAGATATCGTAGGTGTGCGTAAGGCACGTTTCGTTGAAAGCATTTCTGCTTCTATCAAAGAAGGCGACGATCAGGAGCTTTTCGGCGATGTATTGGAAATGTTGCACCACGCAGGTTATTCTACCGAGCAGGTTGTAGGCGCTATGGCTAAGCAGATCATGGGCGTTCAGAAGAACGAATATGCAGATGCTAACCTGGCTTGGGAAGAAAGACGTGGCGAACGCGACGGACGCAGAGAAGGCGGCAGCGACAGATTTGAGCGCCGTTCATCAGGAGGAAGCCGTTTTGGAGATCGCAGAGAAAGCGCTCCACGCGGAAACGACCGTTACGCTCCCGCAGCGCGCGGAGAATCACGTCCAAGATTCGAAGGCGGCCGCGACGAATCGAAACGTTCGGCTACACCGGAAGCTGGCATGACGCGCTTGTTCCTGAG
This sequence comes from Dyadobacter chenhuakuii, assembly GCF_023821985.2. Lineage (NCBI taxonomy): Bacteria > Pseudomonadati > Bacteroidota > Cytophagia > Cytophagales > Spirosomataceae > Dyadobacter > Dyadobacter chenhuakuii. The sequence goes on from NZ_CP098805.1 coordinate 2,462,235, forward strand.
CCTTGGCCGTAAAGATCACATTTTGCCAAAAGATATCGTTGGAGCCATTGCCGGCGAAGCGAACATTCCAGGTAAAACGATCGGTGCGATTGATATTTATGACAAATTCACATTTGTAGATGTTCCTGAGCGTGATGCCCGTGCGGTTTTGCGTGCAATGGACGGCAACACCATTAAAGGTAAGCCTGTACAAATTGATATCGCTAAATAATTAAGCTTAGCACATTTAAGAAAAGGGACTTGTAACAAAGTCCCTTTTTTTGTTATTTTTCGGTATGCAAAATCAACCGAAACCCGAGGTCTGGCTCAGAGGGCCACTCCCTGAAATATCCGATTTTCTGCAGCCCGCAGCCCACGCACTTTTGCAAGCGCAGGAAGAAATCAATGCAGAACTCAGCAATTTCCCCGTTGCATTGTTATGGGAACGCCCGGCAGATGTGGCGTCTGTTGGCTTTCATTTACAACACCTTACCGGCGTGCTCGACCGTCTTTTTACCTATGCCAGGGCTGAATCTCTGAGCGAAAATCAGCTTGCCTATTTGAAATCCGAGGGCCAGCCACTATCGTCCACATCGGCTTTGAACGAATTACTCGACGCATTCAACAGACAGATTCTCATCGCGCTAACACAACTCAAACACACTGACGAAGAGACGCTTACGCAGATCCGTTACGTGGGCCGGGCCATGTTACCATCCACACATCTGGGCTTGCTGTTTCACGCGGCCGAGCATACGCAAAGGCACACGGGCCAGCTGCTGGTAACTTCCCGCATGTTGAAACAAAGCGCTTAATCCTCACTTTCGGGTCTTATATGCAGGAGACGTCTGATCCAGGACTGGCTTTCAGTTTGTTGATCCGGCTTGTCTGTTTCCGTTAAAGAATCCTTCAACTGGCGCAGATCCGGCTGACCGGCGTTGATCCAGCATGTGAACCAGATGTCGGCCACCATTTTTATAGAAGCTCTCATGCGCCGCTCAACCTGCCGGTCGAGCGTTTCGTGGTAGCGGGTTGAAAATTCCAGTGAATAAGTCCGGGTAAGTACATTGTTACGAAGTTCGTAGCTAAACTTTTTTTCAGCCGGAAATGAAGCACTAAGCTGCTTTTCAAACAGAAAAACAGAATCTGTTGCGGCGTGTGACTCGGCCACGGTCTGCCACGCAATATTGGCAACATTATCCTGATACCTGGCCTGACCGATCCATAAGTCATAGTTTTCCGCAAACAACTCAGGCAACCGCGATTCCCAGAAGCCATGAATGCCTTCCTGACCGGTTAGTTGTCCATTATAATTCCGGGTTGTATGCAAAGGCACGTGGGCATCCGCAATGTAGTGCCCAAGATCTGCCGATATTCTAAGAATCCGACGCGCGTCTTTTTCTTTAAAGGCCTCCGTAAGCTGATAGGCAGCTGTTTGAATATACCAGGGAACAATGCCATGCTTGCGCAAGCTATCCTCGCCCATGCGCTTTACCGCCTCGTTCCAAAATTTCGGCAGCACCAGCACAGCACTGTCGCCATAGACATCCAGATCAATATAATGCCGCTCGGCCTCTCCTACCACAGCGTATCGGCGGCGGTCCGGGTTGACCGCATTTTCTGTTATATAATCAATGTTCTTTTTGTAGAAAACCTGCATTTCGGGTGGCAGGCGAAATACAGCCATACGATTGATCCGCTTGTGCGCCCAGAATCCCCAATGCGGTTTGCCGGATGTCAAAGCGAGAAAAATTAGCATTACCACGCTCATTTTCAGCCAAAAATGCCTCTCGAAAGCATTTTTCTTGAAAAAAAATTTCTTGCATCCAGATTTTACTGCCATATAATGTTTTGAAGGCCATTTTTAAGGCCTTTAACCTCTTTAGACGCTTTTTGCAAAAAATGGTCACATGAACGAGTATTTTGAAAACGCTCATTTTGCTGGTTGCACAAAATTCAACTGAATTTTGCCGCATTTATCTCTGAGTTAGCATTAAATACACATCCCGGCCTCCTGCGGCCTCCCAAACTAAATTCTGCATTCTGAACATTGTACTCAGGTTTCTTTTGCCGAATGCAAGAAAATCAGAATAAGTTATATTTAATATATAAATAATGCAATTATTAATTATTCGTTTATCTTTGTATCAAGAAAATTTAGAATGATTATCAGATTTTGAAATAATGAGAACCAGAAATAAAACATTAGGATATTTAGTACCCGTTTTTGCATTGTGCGTTTTTATGCTGCTGATTTACGGTGCGTATGTTCCTCACAAACCAGCTGAAATTCAGCGCGTAGTTTGTATCAAGTTTAAGCCGGGAACAACTAACGAGGACGTTGAAAAACATTTGCGTGATTTTGCTTCCATGAAAAACGCAGTGAAGGATGTAGTTGCCTATTCAGCAGGTCACGTTCAGAAACTGGAAGGAAGCGAAGAGCAGTTTGATGTGATCCATTACCTGACATTCAGAACAAAAGAAGGCGCAGCACAATATGCAGCGAATGCCGATCGCAAACAATTTGTGAAGGCTAATGAAGGAAATTGGGACAATGTATTGGAAATGAATTCCAACATTGAAAAGTAATTTACAATAGTAATAGGAGTGAAAATCTTAAAAAGAGTCGGGTATCCCGGCTCTTTTTTTTCGTTTCTACCAATTGATCGGCTCCAAGCCTTTGCTTTCGAGATAAGCATTAGCCTGACTGAAATGATGGTTACCGAACCAGCCTCCCCCGTTTGCCGACATGGGAGACGGATGTTTTGATTTCAATACAAAGTGATTTTTGTCATGGATAATGCTTCCCTTATCCTGGGCATAACGCCCCCAGAGCATAAAAACCACATTCTTTTTCTCGTCGGACACGCATTTGATAACAGCATCGGTAAATCGTTCCCATCCCTTGTTCTGGTGTGACCCGGCTTTCCCGCTTTCCACTGTTAATGTTGCATTAAGCAATAATACGCCCTGTTTCGCCCACCTTTCCAGATTACCGGAATTAGGAATGGGCTTACCCAGGTCGCTATTGATCTCCTTGAAAATATTGACCAGCGAAGGCGGGATACGCACGCCATCATTCACCGAAAAGCAAAGTCCGTTTGCCTGTCCAAAACCGTGGTAAGGATCCTGGCCTAGTATCACCACTTTACAGTCTTCAAAGCTGCAATAATTGAATGCATTGAAAATTTGTTTCGCCGGCGGAAATATCTGTTTCGTGCTGTATTCCTCTTTTACAAAGCTCACAAGCTCAGTGAAATACGGCTTTGCAAACTCCGGTTCCAGCCTTTCTTTCCACGATTGCTCTATTTTTACGTCCATCTCATCGTTTTTAAAACCAAACCCAAATTATATTATTTTGATTTGGTTTTATCAGTAATTGATTGTTATTTTCGTTTTAGCAGAAGTAATGCAAATACAGCTCCGGCTGCTTCCCCATACCAACGCAAAACGCCCAAACACCCTCATCCATATGGTTTCCAAAGTGACAGATGGTGTGAAAGTCACCGTATTAACTGAGTATCAGCCCGATTATTCCAACCCGGGACAAGATCATTTTGTATTTACCTACAAGATCCTGATTGAGAACCACAGCGAGCATACTGTTAAACTTTTAAGAAGGCACTGGCTTATTTACGATGCGAACGGAACCGTACGCGAAGTGGAAGGCGCTGGCATTGTGGGACTGCAACCGATCCTGGAACCAGGGGATGTGCATGATTACGTGTCGGGATGCAACCTTCGTACAGACCTGGGCAAAATGGCCGGAACGTATCTGATGGAACGTGTACTCGACGGCCGCCAGTTCCGCGTGATCATTCCCGCATTCTCCCTGATCGCACCTTACAGAATGAACTGATCAACCGCCCGACTTCGGTTTTGGTTTACTAAATATCTTACAATTGATTGCTGCCTATTTAAAGTATTTGCTCCGCTCCGGTAACGAGCATTCCATTCATTCGCCTTTCCTTTTCGAACTTTACACGCAGGTTATTGCGGCAAAAAAGGATCAGAATCCCGAATATGAGGTTTTGAAAAAATTGCGCAAAGAACTGCTGGCATCCAATGAGCGAATCAACATTCTGGATCTCGGCGCCGGCTCGCGGGTGAATAAATCCAACCTCCGCAAAATCGGCACGATTGCTAAGAATGCCGAGAAGCCCGAAAAATTCGGAAAGCTCTTCAACCGCCTCGTGCAAAGATTTCAGCCCAAAACCATTCTCGAACTGGGCACTTCACTGGGGCTGACAACATTATATTTATCAAAAGCAAAGCCGGATGCAAGAATCCTGACTTTCGAAGGCTGCCCGGCCACAGCGCAGGTTGCACGCCATAACTTTGAAAAACTGGATGCTGAAAACATTGACATCGTGATTGGCAACATTGACCAGACGCTACCCGAAACATTAAAAAAGCTGAATCCGTCTTTGGATTTCGCCTATTTCGACGCCAATCACCGCTACGAGCCAACTGTCCGCTATTTCCAGGATTGCCTCCCCTACATGCACAACGATTCGGTCTTTATTTTCGACGACATCTACTGGTCCGATGAAATGACGCAAGCCTGGGAATTCATCAAAAAACATCCCCGGGTAACGTTAACGGTCGATTTATTCTGGATCGGGCTGGTGTTCTTTCGGCAGGAGCAGGTGAAGGAAGATTTTACATTGAGATTTTAATAAAACCGTAACATAACCGGGCCGCTCCGTTGAATAAATAAGCGCTGTTCTTGTAAGCATTCTTCTTATTATTGCCAGCTCTACTCATCCTCTTTTTTCCACGGAATGAATACGCAAACCATCCTGAAAGCCTTCGTTGAGAAGGCCGTCATATCCGAAGAACAAGCTTCAATCATAGCCGATTACGAGCAAAAAAAGGCGTTTTCGCTGCATTGGGAACTGCGCTCGATCCTTTACCTGGGAATTGTTCTTTTCAGCTCCGGCATCGGGGTTATTATTTATGAGAACATAGATACCATTGGTCATCAGGTGATTATCGCTTCAATTGCCGCCTTTACAGCCTGGTGCTTTTATTACACTTATAAGCATGCGCTTCCTTACAGCAACGAAAAAGTAAGCAATCCAAAAAAACTCGCCGATTACATTCTGCTGCTTGGCTGCACGACGTTCCTGGTTCTGGAAGGTTACCTCCAATTTCAATACAACATTTTTGGGACGCGGTACGGACTCGCGATCATTATTCCGACCCTGATTTTCTTTTTCTGCGCTTACCGTTTCGATCATAAAGGAGCCCTTTCCATGGCCATTACGGGACTTGCGTCATGGCTTGGTCTTACTGTGGCGCCGCTGGCTGTGCTTTCACAAAATGATTTCACGGATAACCGCTTACTCGCCACGGCTGTCATTCTCGGCTCGATCCTGTGCGCATTCGGCTGGGCATCAGAAAAACGGAACATTAAACACCACTTTGCATTTACCTATATTTTCCTGGGAGGCAATCTGGCGGTTCTGGCGGCATTGACCGGCATTTTCAGCGATCGCGCAGAATTCATCTATATGCTTGTGGGACTAGCCCTTTCCGTATTCTTCATCCAGCGCGCCCGCCTCACACAATCACTCATTTTCCTGCTCATAGGCGTCGTTTATGGCTACATAATCCTTACACATTTTATTTTCTCAAATATCGTTTCAGAAGACGCTTCTTTCGTTTTCGGGACGTTTTATTTCGCATTCACCAGCATAGGCGTTGTTTTCTTTCTGCTCAATTTTAAAAAATTCTTAGGGATCAAAAAATGAAAAAAGCCTACAACGAAACCTGGATTGAAAATCTGCACATTCTCAATAAAGCCGAACATTGGGCAGCTAAGAAGCTGCTGACCAGAGAACAGCTCGACCAGGCGGAAAAAGCATTTCCCCAGCAATTTTACCGGCCCGGCATTTTTGTAAAAATCGGGCTATTCATTTTCACACTCATCGCCTGCTCTTTTGCCTCGGGGTTTATATCCATGTTCATCATTGGCGACGGCGGGCAGGAAAACATTTCCGTCATCAGCCTTTTCTGCATGGCAGGGTTCCTATTCTTTTTGGAATTTTTGATCAAAAAAAGAGGCTTGTATCACTCCGGAACCGACAATGCACTGCTTTATGCTGCCCTTGGCGCAGCGGCAATCCCTATTTTATCGCTTTTTCAGGATCTTCAAGTCTGGCAATTCTGCATCATTTTCTTTGCTATCACATATGCCGCCACACTCCGTTACGCAGACCTGCTGACGGCCGCCGGCTCTTTCCTCATATTGATTTTAATGTTGGGAGATATGATGATGAAGTTTCCGATCGGCAAAGCGATCCTTCCTTTCGGAGTAATGATCCTTTCCGCGCTGGTTTATTTGATTGTGAAAAAAATCAAAAGCAGCTATTACCACGACTGCCGGAAACTGATCGAAATTCTGGCACTGGCTACGTTTTACCTGGGTGGGAATTATCTGGTTGTCCGCGAAGGCAATGCTATGCTGAATGACCTGAATTTGCCTTTCGCACCTCAAATCCCATTCGCTCAAGTCTTTTATTTCTTCACAATAGGCATCCCAGTTGCGTACATATTTTTTGGGTTGAAAAAACACGATCGTGTTCTGCTGATTACCGGGCTGCTTTCGCTGGCATTGTCTGTTTATACTTATAAACATTATTTCAGCCCGTTTACGCCTGCACAGGAACTGGCGATAGCCGGAATGGCCATGATCGTCCTGTCTGCCGCTGTCATTAAATATCTGCATACACCCAAACACGGCTTATCCGATGAGCAGGAAGGCAAACGTAAGCTGGCTAATCTGGAAGCCATTTTAGTGGCGCAACATCTTGGTCAGACGCCGGGTGAGGATGGTAATGTTGAATTTGGCGGTGGAAATTTTGGCGGCGGCGGCTCGGGAGAGACCTATTAATTGGGCAAAAATTCAGAACTTAGCCAGGTACTTTTCTTGCTTAGTCCTAAAAATGAAAAAACCTATTTTGTCCATTGCGCTGCTTTTATGCGGCATAAGCACTTTTGCGCAAACCATCCAAAAAACCGCAGGCAACCCCGTCTTTCCAGGATGGTATGCTGATCCTGAGGGAATTATCTTTAACAAAAAGTTTTACATTTATCCTACATTTTCTGCACCATACGAGCAGCAGGTGTTCCTGGATGCTTTTTCGTCCGAAGACCTGGTAACCTGGAAAAAACACCCCGCTATCCTGGACACAGCGGCTATCAAATGGGCCAAACGTGCAGTATGGGCTCCTTCCATCATTGAAAAAGACAAAAAATACTATCTCTTTTTCGGTGCCAACGACATTCAGAATGATCAGGAGAAAGGCGGCATCGGTGTAGCCGTTTCGGACAGCCCGGAAGGCCCTTTTAAAGATCATTTGGGAAAACCACTGATCGACAAATTCCACAACGGTGCGCAGCCCATCGACCAATTTGTGTTCAAAGACAAGGATGGGCAGTATTATTTGTTTTACGGCGGCTGGAAGCATTGCAATGTGGCGAAGCTTAATAAGGATTTTACCGGCTTTGTCCCTTTTGAAGACGGCACCATCTTCCGCGAAATAACGCCCGACAACTACGTAGAAGGGCCATTTATGTTTATCAAAAATGGAAAATATTACTTCATGTGGTCGGAAGGCGGCTGGACAGGCCCTAATTATTCGGTTGCATATGCCATTGCCGATTCTCCTTTCGGGCCTTTCAAAAGAGTGGGTACGATACTGAAGCAGGACCCGCAAGTGGCTAGAGGCGCGGGGCACCATTCCGTTATCCAGATTCCGGGCAAAGATCAATATTACATTGTTTACCACAGACGCCCGTTGACGGAAACCGACGGGAATCACCGCGAAACATGCATTGATGTCATGACATTCAATGATAAAGGGGAAATCAACCCTGTCAAAATCACCAAAGAAGGTGTCGGCCCGGTTACATTGAAGTGACAAAAGCCGATTAAACTTCATTCAATTTACTAATGCACAGCGCAACTGACTATATTTGTTTCTTATCAATAAAAAAGTCAGTTGCCTGTGAAATTGAATGTTCTACCCCTAAGAGTTCTAAGACCGCTTTCTAGTTTTAGCTTCAAGTTCTTTCTATTTTTTGCTGCAACTGCGTTTTCAGGCAACATTGTTAATGCGCAACGCTTCTCTTCCGTTGTATTCAGGAAGCTCCCCCAGGATTTACAATTATATCCGCGCAATGCACAAAGCGAAGCCGTAATCCCTATCTCTGGTTTTACAGAAACGGCGGGCTACAATTACATATCTGTCCAGGTTTTCAGAAATGAAACTTTGCAAAAATACTTGCGGGCAGACCTCAAATATGACAAAGGCATTGGCTCTTTTACCACAGAGGCCAAGATCAAAGCCGAGCTTGCCAATTATAATTTTAGAATATATCTCTGCAAAACCAGCGATTCCACAATGGTTGTGGAGAGGAAGAATGTTGTCAGCGGGGATGTGTACGTGCTTTCGGGGCAATCCAATTCAACCGGTTTTTTCACCGAAACCGATACCAGCACTTTTTCCCGCACTTTCGGCAAAATAACGGCCGATCTCAACACCGGACCTTACAATGCTGCCGACACATTATGGGCGTTTTCCAACCAGGACCATTATGATTACGGCGTAGGCACAATGGGTCTGGAAATTCAGAAACAACTGATCCGGCAGTCCGGCGTTCCCAATTGCCTTATTAATGCAGGTTTTCACTGGTCATCGGCCTTCGCACACGCGCAAAGGACCGAAAGCAATCCCGCCGACCTCCGTAATGGTTATGGCCGGATGCTCTACCGCTTGCAAAAAGGCGGAATGGCCGGCGCCGTGAAAGCGTACATTTTTCGCCAGGGTGAAACCGAGGCTTACCATGAAGGTGGTAACTGGCCGGAAAATTTCGCAGTACTGCGAAATAACTTGAAAAAAGACCTGCCTAGCCTGGGCAAAATTTATGTGTTCCAGATCGATGTGATCTATTTCGCATCCTCTGTCGGCGCGGAAGTGAGGGATTACCAGCGCAGGCTACCCAGCATTTATCCGGAGCTCCGATCATTGGCAACGGTAGGAACGCAGCAGTTTGACGGACTGCATTATGGAAAAGAAGGGAACAAACAGGGCGGCCTGGAACTATCCAGACTGATAGCCCGCGATTTTTACGGGTTAAAGGATACGGCGAACATTAACTCGCCCAATATCAGGAAGATATTTTATAAAACGCCGGAAAAAAAACAGGTGATACTGGTCTTCGATGAAGGTCAAGAGCTGGTGTATCCTGAGCCTTACAAACCCAATGGCCAGATTACCCTGGACATGAAGGATTTTTTCTATTTCAATGGTGAATCCGGTTCTGTTGCCTCTGCAAAAGCAGATGGTAACCGCATAATCCTGGAATTAAAAGCTCCTCAGCAAGCCACGACGATGGACCTGATGCCTATGTACACGCCTGAAAACGGCCCTTACTATCCGCTGAATGGTCCATTTATCAAAAATAAACTGGGCATGCGCGCTTTCACTTTCTTCAAGGTGCCGATTGGAGAAAGTCTGGCAACACCCGAGCTGGCAGCCGAGATTGAATCCACCGAAGGCGGTGTAAAACTTTCATGGAAAAAAGTGAATGCGGTTGCTCAATTTGTGCTGGAAAGAAAACGCGACGACGAGCCTGATTACGAGACAATTGCAACATTGGACAGCGCAACTTATATTTATCTTGATAAAAATACCGCTGAGGCAAAAAAAATAAATTACAGATTAAAGGGTGTAAGCAGCGCTTCTGAATCAGCAGATTACGGTTATGCAGAAGTTGAATACGAACTGATAACCGGGGTTGAAAAGGATGATGAAGCCATGTTCACAGTGTTTCCTAACCCTGCCCGTAAAGGCGAACAAGTGACGGTTAGAATGAAAAAGCCGGTCGATGGAACATTGTCATTAATCGATGTTAATGGCCAGTCACTGAGCGACGAGCGTATCTTGCGAAGTAATGAAGCATTCATCCGCATTCCCGAAAATGCAGCAGGCAACCATATCGTCAGATTGAAGGCCGGGGACAAAATCTGGTCCAAAAAAGTGCATGTGCGATAGCAAGGCGTAGAAAGGGGCATTACAGGCCGAACAATTTGTTTGTGGGAAATTAAAAACGATATTTAGAAAATTTTTTTGCACCCATAAATGCACTCTTTTAAATACGCACTGGAAATCTTCGGCGCTATAATCGTCTTGTTTTCCGTTATCCCGCTCATTCGCAACGACTTCTGGGCATTCCGGGTTTTTGAATATCCCAGGATTCAAAAATTATTCATCAACCTGTTGATCGTCATCCTTTACATTTCGCTGTTCCGGATGGACGGTACTTTTGAAAAAATCTTCACAGCTGTCATCATTGCGAATGCGCTTTATCTGATGTATCAGATCTTTCCATTCACATTCCTGGCAAAAAAAGCGCTTCTGAAAGTTTCCAAACAGGATCCGGATAACCAGATCAGCATCATTTCATCCAATGTTTTTCAGGACAACAAAAACACAGCCGGATGCATTGCTATGCTGAAAAAGCACGATCCGGATCTTATTTTGCTGCTGGAAACAGACCAGTACTGGAACGATGGCGTGCAGGAGCTTAATGAGAAATATCCGCATCAAGTGCTTGTGCCTCTGGAAAATACCTATGGTATGCTGCTGTATTCCAAACTGGAACTGGTGGGCGCAGAAGTCCGCTATCTTGTTGATGAAGAGATCCCTTCCATTAAAACGCAGGTAAAACTTACCTCCGGAAAACTGATCCAATTGTACTGCGTACACCCTACTCCGCCAGTGCCGGGAGAAAATATGTACTCCACCGAAAGGGACAAAGAATTGCTGCTGGTTGCCAAGGAAGTAAAAGGCCAAAATGCCCCTATCATTGTCGTAGGAGACCTGAATGACGTCGCGTGGTCGTATACGACGAATTTATTTACAAAAATTAGCGGATTACTGGATCCGAGACGCGGAAGAGGCTTTTTCAATACTTTTCATGCCAAATATCCTTTCCTGAGATTCCCCCTCGACCACGTTTTTTGCTCCACCGATTTCAAGCTGCTGCACCTGAAAAGGCTCGAAAACTTTAATTCCGACCACTTCCCTATCCTCATTGCATTGCAGTATGAAGAAATGGCGGATCTGCAACAGGAAGAACCGGAAGCAGATCAGGAAGAAAAAGAGCTCGCGGAAGAAAAGATTAATAAGGTTACCTGATAACGTGGCTGTACATTGCAGGAGTTAGTAAATCCTGCTTGCAGCGGGATTGGAATGATTTTTGTAACAACGCTTCATGATTACATGAAGTATTGATTCCCTTCTATCCCACTTTAATCTTTTGTTTAAATATGCATTACCAGACATATGAGGAAACAATAACGCCTGAATTGCATAAATGGCAGCAAAAGATGCAAAAGCGGCCAAATCTGGTAGATAGGACATCGAAAGCGGTTCAGGACAAAATCAATGACATTATTCCGGATAAGGTTCATGCCGTTATCACTTCTACAATCAAACAAATGACGCGTGCGGTGCTCACCGGAGCAGAATTTACCACAGCGCTGCCGGCACCCAAGAACTCACTGGAAGAAATTGAAAGAGAGGTTTCCAGGCGCATTGAGTTTTACAAAAAAGCAGGAGCCGCAGAAGGTGGCATTATCGGCGCAGGCGGATTTGTGCTCGCACTGGCAGAATTCCCGATCCTGATCGCCATTAAAATGAAGCTTCTGTTTGAGATTTCTGCACTATACGGGCATTCAGCGGAAGATTACCGGGAACGACTTTTTATCCTCCATATTTTCCAGCTGACATTTTCCAGCCAGAAACAGCGCCAGAAAGTGTTTGAGCAGATCATTCAATGGCAGGAGAAAAGCCAGGGGCTTCCTTCCGACATTCACCAGTTCGACTGGAAAACATTTCAACAGGAATACAGGGATTACATTGATCTCGCGAAAATGGCGCAGCTGATTCCCGGAATCGGTGCAGCTGTGGGCGTCATTGTGAATTACCGGCTCCTGAATCAATTAGGCAAAACAGCGATGAATGCTTACCGCATGCGCTGGTTTGAAGAGCGGACGTTACCGGCTGCGAGAAGACAAGAACAATTGCCGTCACCGGCTCAGAACCAATAAAGTATACCAATAAGAGTTACCCTTTGATCCACTTTGCATAAAAATTGAATGAGCGCCAATCAAAAGGAAAAAGTTTATACAAAAGGCCTGGATTCGGCTTTACTGGCAGTTTACAATGGTTACATGTTTTTCCTGCGGTTTTTCCGGGAAGCCTTTCGCGGCCGGATGGAATTTCAGGAACTGGTCAAGCAATGTTACGCAATCGGCAATAAATCATTGTTGCTGATCGGGCTTACAGGCTTCATTACCGGGATGGTATTTACCAAGCAATCCCGCCCGTCACTGGCCGAATTCGGCGCCGTTTCCTGGCTGCCGTCATTGGTTGCGATTGCCATTGTGCGCGCCCTGGCCGCATTGGTTACGGCGTTGATCAGTGCGGGAAAGGTTGGGTCCAGCATTGGTGCCGAGCTGGGTTCCATGCGCGTTACCGAGCAAATCGACGCTATGGAGGTTTCGGCTGTGAATCCTTTCAAATTTTTGGTCGTCACCCGCGTGCTCGCATCCACGATCACGATTCCGATCCTGATGTTTTATTGTACGGGCGTAGCGCTTATGGGTGCTTTCCTGAACGTCACATTGAACGAGGGCACGAGTTTCAGGGCGTTTTTTGAAAATGCTTTTGAACAGATTACTTTCCTGGATGTAGGAACCTCACTTGTAAAAGCGATTGCTTATGGCTTCACAATCGGGATTGTGGGTTGTTACCAGGGTTACAATGCGAGCAAAGGAACGGAAGGTGTGGGTAAGGCTGCGAATTCGGCAGTCGTAATTTCCATGTTCCTGATCTTCATCGAGGAGGTCATTATTGTTCAGGTATCGAATTATTTCAGAATATAAAATGGCAGAAATCAACCAAAACGAAGAGCCGGTCATTGAGATCAAAGATCTTTACAAATCATTTGGTGATCTGCACGTGCTTCAAGGAGTCAATTTGAAGGTGGATAAAGGCGAGAATGTTGTGGTCCTCGGCCGGTCGGGAACGGGTAAGTCGGTTTTGATCAAAATCATTGCCGGGTTATTAAAACAGGATAGCGGCGTTTGCAATGTCCTGGGCCGGGAAGTTGCTGAATTAAATCAGAAGGAGCTAACAGACATTCGCCTGAAAATCGGTTTTTCATTCCAGAACAGCGCATTGTACGATAGCATGACGGTGCGGGAAAACCTGGAATTTCCGCTGGTAAGGCATGTGAAGAATCTTTCAAAAGCGGAAATCAACGAACAGGTGGAATATGTGTTGGACGCTGTTGGCCTGTTGCAGACCATTAACCAGGTTCCTTCGGAATTGTCGGGCGGACAGCGGAAGCGGATCGGCATTGCCAGGACACTTATCCTGAAACCCGAAATCATGCTTTACGACGAGCCTACCGCGGGACTTGACCCTATAACCTGCCTGGAAATTAACCAGCTGATTAATGAGGTGAAGGAAAAATATCACACAAGCTCTATCATCATTACCCACGACCTGACCTGCGCCCGCGAAACCGGAGACCGGATCGCAATGCTGCTGGATGGCAAGTTCCTGAGACAGGGCACATTTGAAGAAGTATTTGCCACAGACGAAGAAAGAATCAAAAGTTTTTACGATTATAATTTTATTCAATAATGGAAACATCAGCCAGAAAACGCTCCATAACAGTCGGACTTTTTGTTATAATAGGCTTAATTATCTTCATAGTAGGGATCCTTACAATTGGAAGTATGAAGAAAGTATTTTCTTCAACAATCTCCGTCAAAACGTTGTTCGATGACGTGAACGGGCTGAAACAAGGCAATAATGTCTGGTATTCGGGGGTAAAGATCGGGACAGTGAAGACCATTCGCTTTTTGTCTAATTCCAAAGTCGAGGTTATCCTTCACATTGAGGAGAAGTCGCAGGAATTTGTCCGCAAGAATGCGAAGGCCAAGGTTAGCACAGACGGACTGATCGGTAACAAGATCATTGTCATTTACGGCGGAACGCAAAAGGTGCCTTCCATTGAAGATGGCGACGAGCTGGTGGTTGAAAAAATGGAAAGCACGGAAGAGATGCTGGCCGTTTTGTCTGAAAACAACAAAAACCTGCTGGGCATTACGAGCGCGTTTAAAACGATCAGCAAGAATATTCTTGAAGGAAAAGGAACGGTGGGAATGCTGCTGAACGATGAGCGGCTATATAATGATGTGGATCAAACGCTCGCCGCACTGAAAAAAGCATCTGTGAATGCACAGACCATGACAGCTTCCTTGTCCGGATTTACAGAAAAACTGAATCAAAAAGGCGGTCTGGCAAATGATTTTGCAACCGATACAGTCATCATGCGTGATCTGAGGACCACTATTGGCAGACTGAACGAAACAGTAACTTCTGCAAACGGAATGGTTGACAACCTGAAAACGGCGAGTGAGAACCTCAATTCCAACAGGACAAGTCCGTTAGGCGTTTTACTACACGACGAGACGACGGCGAGCAATTTGAAAGGGACATTGCAAAACCTGGAAAGCAGCACCGAAAAGCTTGATGAAAACATGCAGGCGCTCCGTTCCAATTTCCTATTCCGCAGGTATTTTAAGAAAAAAGCCAAGGAAGAGGCAAAACAACCTGAGAAAGAGGCAGTAAAAGATTCAGTGAGCCAGTAAATAATTTCATATTTTTGTAAATATATTTCGTAAACCACAGCTCAATTGAAACAGCTATAACCTCTAATTAATGGACTTACAACTTAACCCTGCTCTGGATCTTACTTACATTGACCAAGTTTACGGAGATGACCCTGTAATTCTTTACATGATTTTTGACGCTTTTATGAGCGATTCGGTGCCACGCTGGCATTCGCTCCGCAATGCATTGGAAACTGAGGATATGAAGGAGGCGGCGAGCATTGTACACGGATTGAAACCGTCGTTCACCATGGCTGGACTTACGTGGATAAGGCCGAAAGTGGAGGTGCTTGAAAAAGCGATTAAAGATGACGAAACGCCGGAACAGCTGATGCATATGTATCAGACCATTTCAGCAGAACTGAATGAATTGCTACCGATCATCGAACAAGAATCGGAGCGTTTGAAATCACTTCAATAAGACAACAAAAATGATAAGAAGCGAGCGTGTGGCATTAGCTACACGCTTTTTCTTTTGGATTTATCCCAGGCAGCACTCTGATTTCCTTTGTAAAAGCGGATAATCCCTGCCATTACCGCATAGTTCATCACACAGAAATAGTAAGGAACGAATAATGCCTTTACCTTGATCTTTCGTTTTTCCAGAATCCATCCCGCAAGCGCGGCGCCGTAAAAAGCAACCTGCGCGAAAAGAATCAACCCATACAATGCATTCCCGTCATTGACCACAATGATAATGTTCAGCAGGAATGCCAAGATCATTAAAAAGGGCGTAATCGTCCACCGCAACACCCGGTGGCTAATGTATTGAAATGATAAAAGCGGATAATTGAACGGGTTGAGGAGCTTTTTAAGCCGTAAAATCGACTGGATCCCGCCTGCCGCAATCCTTACCTTCCTTTTCAGTTCCTCCTTAATATTCTCCGACGAAAGCTCCGATGCATAAGCCTCGGGTTCATAAATAATGCGGTAACCTTGCTGCGCAATGAGCATGGAAATCATAAAATCGTCTAGAATCGTGTCGGGCTCCACCTGCCGGTAAAGTGAGTGCCTGACGCTGAAAAGCTCTCCCGCTGCGCCCACCACCGAGTAAAGCTCAGAATCCCACTTTTTAAGCGTCGATTCGTATTTCCAATAGAAGCCCTCCCCCGCCGTGGCGTCGGACACGGCATCCTGCATCACCCGTTTCTCTCCTGATACTGCCCCCACTTTTGGGTCGGCGTAATGCCTGGCTATGAGCAATAGTGCATCCGGGTTCAGATAGGTGTTGGCGTCTGTGAATACAACTACTTCTGTGTTAACCTCATGCATTGCGCGGTGCATAGCCAGGATCTTTCCGCTTCGGACGGGCGTGTGCAGCAGCTTGATCTGGCTGTAAGCGCTCACAAGCTCTGGCGTGCGGTCGGAGGAACCATCGGTAACAAAAATCAGGCTTAGCTTGCCGTGCGGATAGGAAAGCGCCAGCGTATTCTGAATTTTTTCTTCAATGATGCTTTCCTCATTGTAGGCAGCAATGATGAGCGTTAATGTTGGCATATCCTGATCAAGCGACGGAACGGGCCGTTTCCCTTTTACGGCACGCCGTATCCTGACCAAAACGTACAGGATGATTCCATAACCAAGGAATGTATAAAAAACGATGAAGAGACTGAGCCAGAAGAGTATTTCCATAAATTATCGTGACAGGGGGAAGCCAAGGTTATTGCTATCCGCCTTATTGGTGAAATGCCAGGTGATTGCTTTCAGAAAAACAGGGATGAAATTGTATTCTTTATTTTTAATGTATTGAATAAGATTCCTGGGCACCACTGCCAGCAGGAAATAGCAGCAGAAGATCAGAAATTGCATGGGGGAGCCATTTTTTCGGATAAATAAAATGCGGTTCCGGTTCATAAAAAACTCCTTCAATGCGGACCTTTTGCCTACCGCAACGGATTCTTTATGGTATATCAAAGCAGAGAGATCAACGTGGATTTCATAACCTGCATTTCTGATCCGCTCACACCAATCCAGTTCTTCATAATATAAAAAGTAATTTTCCGCCATCACGCCCGCCTTTTCGAGCGCTTCCCGGCGGATCATCATAGCGGCCCCATGCGCGTAGCCCGTAATGCCGCTCAGTGAATCATACTGGCCTTTGTCCTGCTCAAACTGACCAATACAAGCATTGCGTGCGGTGTAGTAATTCATAGGTGTATAACCCGTATACTGCAACATTCCCGGCTGGTCGTAATAATGTATTTTAGGCGAAATCATCCCGATTTTCGGGTTGGCATCCATTGTGGCGACCAATGTGCCGATCAGCTCCGCGGTAACTTCGGTGTCGTTGTTGATCAGGAATAAATATTCACCCGTAGCATGTTTCAGGCCAATGTTATTGCCGCCTGCAAAGCCCGTGTTTTTTTCCGATCTGATGAATTTAATGTGAGGATAGCGTTCTACCCAGCCTGGCACGGGATCGGGTTTGCTTCCGTTATCCACCACCACGATTTCGAGGTTCGGATATGTGTTGACTTCTTCCAGTGACCTCAATAAATCTTCTGTAATCTTAGGCTGATTAAAATTGACAGTTACAATGGAAACACTTTTCATCGGTTCGGAGCTGGGCACTGGGAAAGTCTGAAATGAGGGAATTTTTTTATTGGCTTGTAGAACTATTTCAAAATTAACAATTTAAATATAGCTTTAAACAAAATGTAGTTTTTGCGGTTATAAAATGTTCGCAGCCCTGCTAAAAGCCTCTGCTATCTGACTAAAATCTAATTCGATATTTACAAAGTGAAAATACCGCGTCTGCTAGATATTAAAAAAGTTTCCCGCATCCCGGACGCTGCCAAACTTTCCCCCAAAATGCCCCTCATCAGAAAAAAGGTGGATGAACTCATTGAGATCATCGCACATTCAGCCGTTAGCAGCACACAGGCGAGCGCCTACCAGCAGGAAATTGAAGAAGCATTCAGGCGCTCAGCGTTGAAAGCAAAAGCAGCTGCGCCTTTCCGGGCACTGGACCAGGATAATAATCTTTCGCGGGAAGAGCTTCTGGAAGGGTTGGAAAAATTGCTTTCCGAAAACAAAATCGACAGCAAGATCAGCAGCTCGAAAGGGCGGAGCAATGCAGCTCAAAAAGCAGTAATGTTCATTCTGGCTATTTTATTGATCGTTGTTGGCTTCGCTATGATCATTATGCCGGCACCACCTAGCTTTGAAATCTTCACAGTTTATTATTTCAATGCAAATGACGGTGTTACGATCATGGATCTGGTGTCATTACTCATTATTTTTGGGGGAGTGCTTTTATTCGTGCTAAACTTCAATAAAAAATGATCTCGTTTCCGGAGCCGCCGACCAGTGTTAAAAAAATCTTGCTGGTAGAGGATAATCTCATGTTTCGAAGGGTGTTTGAAGCGTCCCTCATTAAAGCAGGATACAGCTGCGTGGCTTGCGAGTCGGGAACGGAAGCACTGGCTTTGCTGGCAGTCGAAACGCCGGACCTGATCCTTTCCGATTATGATATGCCTGTCATGAACGGTTTTGATTTCCGGCAGGCGATTTTGCTTAATCCGAAAATCAGCGACATTCCGTTCGTGTTCCTCACTTCCTTTACAGATAATTCACTGATACTGCAAGGTTTGAGCATGTATGCCATTGATTTTATCAACAAGGAAACGCCTATTCCGGTGATTATTTCCAAGCTGGGCAACATCATTAAATCACTCCAGAATGAACACGTCAGGTCCGTCCGTGAGTTGCGGGTAGCAGCCGAGACGCTCAATGTCAAATCTATACCCACACACAGCCCCGTCCTTCCCGGCTTCCGCGTCCATTTTTGGCATAAAGGATATCTGGGTTACCCCGGTGGCGATTTTATTGATTTTGTACAGGCAGATCAGCGATTTTGCTTTGCATTTCTGGGGGATATCATGGGAAAAAAGTGGACCGCGTGGTTCTTTACTTTCGGTTTCCTGAGCTATATCCGTGCCGCCATCCGCTTTTGCGTACTTGATAATGACCTGACGATAGACAACATTGTTCAGAAGATTAACAAGCTGATCTGTATGGACGAAAGTTTACAAAATATCCTATCCAGCCTCTCGCTCCTCCTGCTGGACAGTGAGACCGGCGAGGTGCATTACACAGGAGCGGGCGACCTGCCCCTGATCAGTTTCAGCTCGGAAACAGGCAAACCCGTAACCGTCCTTTCATCCGGATTGCTGCTAGGCCTGATGGAAGAAGGATTTTATGACAAGCAGGTTATTAAAATGAAAACGGGCGATCAGCTGGTCATCTTCACCGATGGCATGATCGATATTCCGTCTGCTGGCTCGAAGAAGAGCGACTATCCATTTTTTGTTTCCAAAATCACACCTTATCTCGGCGGGCAGGACAGCTTTGGCAAGATCAAGACCCACGTGCTGGAAAGCATCAATGACAGCAATCAAATGGATGATGCAAGCATTATTTTTATTGAAAAAACATAATCCCTCATGATACTAAAAGTAAACGAAATCAACCACGTAGCACAGGCAACGATCTTGCCGCAGGAAGCAAGCCTTGCCAACGCCGAAATGTTCAAAGAAGAGATGATTACCCTTGTAGCCAATGGCGCACGGCTAATTGTAGTGAACTTCGAAAATGTAAATTATATCGATAGTTCATTTCTCGGCAGCCTCGTGGTCGCGCTGAAATACGCAATGCCCCGAAACGTCGATATATACCTGGTTTCCCTGAAGTCTGATGTAAAAGACCTGCTTACACTGATCAGGATGGATAAAGTTTTCAAAATCTTTAAAGACTTCGACGAAGCAATGGAAGCATCACAATAATTTATGGAGCACGATCGGATAAGAATTCACTTTACCAGCAACCGGGAAGAAATTCCCGGCATATTAAGGATCTGCCTGGACCATGTCGTGCAAAACACAAAAAACGCATCCCCATCCCCAGATACATTTTCAAAAATTAAATGGGTGATTACGGAGTTGCTGACCAATGCGGTAAAGCATTCAGGAACAAGAGATTGCACATTAAACATTAAGGTAGACAACAACCGCCTTTTTCTTGAAAAAGAAGATCGTGGAAATCCGTTGTCACTTATCAGGCAAGACACGGGTAAAATATTTACCTGGCCCATCAAGGGGTTTACCAACAGGGTCGAATTTCAGATCTATCATAACGGCGTCGATTCGCTGATCGTGAGATCGGACGATGCCCATTCAGCTAAATTCTATATAAAAGAAATGACGGGCCCGGACATGCCGCGACTGCTGAATGATTCCAGCGAACATTTCGGTTTGCTGATCCTGACAAAAGCTTCTCACGAATTTTATTACGAATATGATCCCGAAACGCAAACCAACCGGTTTACCAGTGTTTTTCTATTCGCTGAAAAAACCGGTTAAGCGGGTTTGAGGTTTTGGAAAATGATGTCGGCAATGGTGTCCACTCTTTTTTCCCATGTATTTTCGGCCGCTATGGCCAGACGCCGCGATTGTAATGCTTTGCTATCCGTTGCCAGCGCTTCTTCGATCGCCGCCGTAAAGCCTTGTGCGTCTGTACAGAAAGGCACAATGTCTTCAGTGAATTCTTTGAGGTCAGGATTGAAGTCAATGGCAACAACCGGCTTGCCTGCGCCGAGATATTCGAATAATTTGAGGGGGAAAATGCTGCTGCTCACCTCATCTTTTTTGAATGGGATCAGTGCAACGTCAAATCCTTTGATAACGGCAGGCATATCTGCATAGTCGATGGCGCCCAGGAAGAAGACATTGGGAGCCGTAAAAAACCAGTCGGGAACAAATTCCTTTGCCACCGGCCCTACGAAAACGAAGCTCTTATCAGCATTATGAGTAATTACTTCTTTCAGGAGTTCGTAGTCAATGCGCCTTTCTATGGCGCCCAGATAGCCTATAATCGGCTTTTTGATTTCCAATAATTTCGGAAAAACAGGCAGATCCGGTCTCAATGCCTTGCTGCTATGCGTGACATCAGCTGCGTTCGGCACAAAATAGGACTTGGGATTGAACTGCTTTTTTTCAAGATACAGCGCACGGCTGCTGCAAATTACCACATCGCTTTTCCGTACGAGAATATCCTCTGATACAACGCCATGCCGCTGGTTAAATGGCAGGATCATCGGATCGAGACAATGGTAAACCGTTAAGGCAGGCGACAGCCCGTTGACTAATGTAGGATAATGGAAATTGAAGGAATTAATAAAAATGTAGTCCTTAATGTTATGCGCCTCAATGATCGTCCGCAACTTTCGCCGGATCATCGATTCATTGATCTTCAATATTGACCTGAAAAAACCGCTTTCGGGTAAAAAATTAATGGATAGCAGCAGCGGCGGGATAACAATTTTAAGATTCGGTGTGTCCGTATCGATCAGCTTTCCGCTCCAAACAGACAAATGATTTTTCCGGACTTTGAATTCAGGGCCTTTTCTCAGCTTAAAATAATCTCTTACTGTAAATGGGTTTTCGACGTAGTACACCTTATTTTCCCTGGCCAGTAACCTCGCCGTAGTGTAATTTGTAGATTCAATGGTCGAATCAAATCGGGGTAAGCCAAAGACGATGATTTGGTGTCCTTTCAGTTTCATTGATCAAATAAGAATGCGGGTATTGCTGTTACGATAGAGGTCTTTTTAATAAAAGTGGGGGTAGCCGTCTTGGTTATTCAAATATATGTGAATCAGTCGGTAATAACCTCTTTCCATTCAAATTTGTCCGTCATAATGCCTTTGGGATGCTCGCGGCCGATCCGGAAACCGAACCAGTTCTTTGGGGCAATCACACGATTCTCTTTTTCGCACAGGTAAGCTGCCCACCAGGCAAATGTACTGTTTGATATGATCGCAATATCAGCATTCATAATCAGCTGAAAATCAATAATTTCAGAATTCTGAGAAAAGATAAAATTGGGTTTTTGAGGAAAAGATTTTTTAACAAAATCCATATCATCGCTCACAAAAAACACCTGGTACTGATCCAGATCGTGAATGGCGTAAAGCTCTCGCTGGAAGTATTCGACGGGAAGAGAAATGTCCCTTTTTCCGTAAGCCAGGTAATCCGTGCGGCGAATGTGCACTACAATGGTCTTATGCTTTTTGAAAACGGCTCCGAACTGCTTTTCAAACTGTTCCTTGAATTCGCTGTGAAGGCGTGGCTTGGAAGTTTCGGGTAAATGTTTGATATAATAATCTGACTGAAAATAGCCATTGTAGATCGTGCCGTTCTGTGGTGTAAATTCTTTGGGACTGAAAAAATTTTGCACGTAAATATCCTTGAAACTAAAAACCTTCGGCAGCATTCTGGCAAACACCGAATAGAGTTTGGACTGCAATGTTACATTATGAAATGCACCGAGATCGAAATATCTGGCTAGATATGCATGGTGTGGATTCGGAAAAAAATAGGTCAGCTTGCTGTTTCTGCTTTTGAGATACATTAAAAAAAAGTACTGAAAAAGCTGATTACCCAGTCTGCCGGAAAACTTTACGCCAACCATAATGCACCATTATTAAAGTGATTCTTCTTATTTCAAGGCCCTGTTTTTCAAAAAAGGCTTAATGTACTTTTCGAGGAATTCGGGATAAAACCGGAACATGTACATCCATGTGTTCCCTATGCTCACATCAATCTCTCTTTTCAGGATCACCTGCGCTATAATAAAGCCGACCACATTGGAGCATAATGTTGCATAAGCCGCGCCCATTACATCAAAAGATTGGATAAAGAAATAGTTAAGGACAAGGTTCAATGTGGCTGTAACGACTACAACAAAGAAAGTAACCTTCGTTTTGCCGATGGAATCGAGGATCGTGCCGAACTGGCGGCCATAGGGAATCAGCAAACAATACAAGAGCGTGATTTGCAGCAACGGAATGGAATCATTGTATTTTTCTCCTGCTATCAGGTGGATTACAATGTCCGAAAACAGATATAAGAATACTACCACGGGAACAACCAGCGCTAGCGTCGTCCCAACCGACTTTTCATACAAATATTTAATGGCTGATTTCCCCTCCGTTTCCATCCGCTTGGCACTTTGCGGAAAAACGATCGTCGCCACCGCATTGCCAGGAATGTCGATCAGGTTCGTGATCCGGACTGCGATGTTGAAAGCCCCGGAAGCAGCCGGAGACAGGAGCGCACCCAGCATCATCTGGTCAACGGTCCCCGAAAGCAGTGAGCTGATCAGTGTTCCGAATGCGTATTTGCCATAGCCAAACAGCTTCTTAACCCACATTTTACTGACCTCGTACGAAATTTGCAAATGTCTGCGGCAATAATAGAACGCCAGTGACATGCCCAAAATGGCACTTATGATCTGCACCCAAACCAGATAGATCAATTTCACTTCTACCGAAAACAAGTAGCACACAACTACAAATGTGAAGAAGGAACCCTGCCTGATAATGGTCGTCAGGAATATGCCGTTGAAGCGCAGATTGGCCTGTTCAATGCCGTTGAATTGTGCCTGCAAGCCCGAAAAAAAATAGATTGCAATGTATAAATACAGCATCTGAACCAGCTCGGGAGAATCCCAAAGCCTGCTCAGAAACGGCGCGAAGATCAGAATAGCGGTGATGCAAAAGATGGATACAAGCCCGCTTATGGCAAATGAAGCCGTAATAATGTCAGGATGCTCGTGCTCATCCGAAGCAGAAATAAACTTAACCAGCGCGTTCTGAAGCAAACCGCTCCGAATGGCTTCCAGAATGGTGGTGGTAGAAAGGAACAGCGTCCACACCCCGAAATCGTGCTTGGAAAGTAATCTTACCAGCACATAAAATCCGGCAAAGCCAAAAAAGACCCCCGAGAAATTCTGGAGAATATTGATAAAACCTGACTTGATCCAGTAATGATCCTTCGGCTTGTCGCTCATTATTTTTTGACAAAATATGCCTCCACGAAATTTTTCACCTCATCATCCGTCTTTGCATGCAGGATTTTGGCACCGGAAAACTTCGGATACAGGTTTTCAAAACAGTGAAAGTGATGTTCCGGGCCTTTTTTAGACAGGATCAGATTGGTGCCGCCGAAGTAACTTGCCAATGTTGCCGTGCCGCCATGAATCGATATAAATTTGCTTGCATTGGCATAAACCATCAGCTGCAAATGATTGAAATTGTTGGCTTTACCTTTGTTTTCCTTGAAAAGATCTTCCATCAGGATCACATCCGGATGCACTCTTGCAAGCCATTCATATTCGTCCATATCATAAATATCACTGTTGTCCATGGTGATATTGTGTGGCTTAGGGCGGTTGTAGATAATGGTATAATCGTTTTTAAGTTTACCAACGATGAATTCCAGCAATTCCATGCTATAAAAGCTCACCGGTGGTCCGTCCCACTCCATGTTGTAGCGGTTGGCAATGATCAGGATCGGCTTCTCGAACTGGTAAACCGGGTTGGCGTATGTTTCTTTTAAGGGAACAGGCAGCCATTTTTCAATGTCGTAATCCTGGCTGTACAGGATCCGTGGCATTTCAAAATTGAAGTTCCCTTCATTGGACCTTGTTTCAAAAGACTCTTGATGGTCCGGTGAAAAAAAGTAAAGCTCCCGGGTATATTTGGATGATTCGGTGCTGAGAAGCGTTCCGTTTTTATAGTGCCAATAGGCGAAGGGAAGCACAAATTGGAGCTCCGGCGCAAACTCTCCCTGAAAGGACAGGCGTTTATACTTTTCCTTTGTTACATAATCCTTCACAACATATTTCAGTTGTTTAAGCTGGCAATAATAGGTGTGCCTGTAATAATATCTGACGTCAATGGTTAAATCTCCATATCGGGCCCTGACGACAAAACTAAGAATTTTGTTAAGTAGTGTTTTTACCATTCGTTTACAAAAACAACTTGAAACTTCCTTTCGGAATGCTAGCGGCGCAGTAGCACTTTGTGAAGGTGTATTTCAGGACAAAAGATTTAACCGTTTCAAATGTAGAATTAATTTTGCACTAATTTCACGCCTCAAAGAGATATAACTTGCCAAAATAATTAATTTGCATCGACCTTAATGTTAGATAGAAAGATGGCAGAATCCAACCTGTTCAGTGATGTTTCCCTGTTGATTACCCATTACAATAGAAGTAGTTCCCTCGAACGACTGCTCCAAACGCTGAAAGACCAGCAGATCAGCTTTGGTGAAATCATAGTTTCTGATGATGCGAGCCAGCCTTTGCATTTGGATTACATTAAATCATTGCACAATAAGTTCGACTTTACCCTCATCACCACGCCTGTCAACAAGGGCCTGGGAAACAACATTAACAAAGGTCAGGCGGCTGTCAAAACGCCTTATCTCCTTTATATCCAGGAAGATTTTGTTCCGCTTCCTAAATTCCTCGGTGCATTCAAAGACGCCCTGCAATTCATGCGTGAGCGCTCCGAACTGGACATTGTCCGTTTCTACGCCTACTCCTCGTTTCCATATCTGAAACCTTTCCAAAAAGGCTTTTCTGAAATGTTATATCAACCCTGGTATCTCGAAACGCAGAAAATTTACATGTACAGCGATCATCCGCATTTGCGCAGAAGCACATTTGCAGAGCGTTTTGGCACATATACCGAAGGCATCAAGTCTGACAAAACGGAATATGAAATGTGTGTTTCGTTTATTCAAAACAATGGTAAAGGGCTGTTTTATAATGATTTCAGCAGCTTACTCAGCCAGGAAAATTCATCCGCCGAACCCAGCACGGTAAAACGCGCAAACTGGCGTCAAAGCTCAAATCCACTCGTCGCCATGGTCAGGTCTGTTTACAGGGTTATCAAATACAATTACGACCTGCACGTCGACACAAGGTTTAAAAGACCCCGATAGGCCGATCAGGACGGCTTTTTGTAGGACCCTTCTTCCGGCAAGCGGGAGTTGAAATTGGCCAAAAATCTTTTCCGCTCCTTATTGATCCGCGCCATGAACACTTTGGTAAATGTGTCACCGTCGCGCTGCAATGTGCGGATTCCCGTCCAGGCCCTGGCCTTATTGGACCTCACCTGCCTGATCTTGCCATATTTCATCAAACCCAGGCACAGCTGTCCGTCATCACCCCAGAAATTGTCATTGATAAAGCCCACTTTCAGGCCCAGTTCGCGAATGTAGCCCATGCTGATACCGTAGGCGTTGTAATAAGGGCGATTGATCTGCCTTACCTCCGAGATAATGTCTTTTCCCGTTTCCAGCAGCCCAAGTTTCCATCTCGGAAATCCCTGCTCGCTGATGAACGAATAACGCCCGTAAACACAAACAACATCGGGTTTGCTCAGCACACGGATCATTTCCTGCACCCAGCACGACGGGTAAAAACAATCGGCGTCAGCCAGGAGCACGTATTTCCCCTTGGCATTCAGCTGGCCGTGCTGCCGTGCCGGGCCACATCCCTGCTTTTGCTCAAAAAGACCCTTAACAGCCAGTTTATCAATCGTGTCCTGCGTCCGGTCCTTGGAATTGTTGTTTACGACAATGATCTCTAACGGATAATCACAAAC
The DNA here is from genome assembly GCF_023821985.2 of Dyadobacter chenhuakuii. Classification (NCBI taxonomy): domain Bacteria; kingdom Pseudomonadati; phylum Bacteroidota; class Cytophagia; order Cytophagales; family Spirosomataceae; genus Dyadobacter; species Dyadobacter chenhuakuii. The sequence goes on from NZ_CP098805.1 coordinate 2,488,430, forward strand.
AGTTTTGGAAAGGCTTGAAATACAGTTCAGGATGTTGATCTCTTCATTCCAGGCCGCAATGAGCACGGTTACTACCGGCTCGTCGCTAATGATCTTTTTAAGGTCCTTGTTAATGGAATCGAACACATGCTGGGGTATTTCTTCAAACTTTTTATAGCTTTTGCTATAATCGGTCAGCCACTCCGGGTTTTCGCTAAGATTCATACAGTTATAAGTTATGATTCACCTTGCGGCGAATTTGAGCCAATACGTTTTAACAATGCCAGCCGCTTCCGCGTAACCCGTTGTGATCACGCTGCCGATCGAGAAAGGATGAAACCGGTTCAATCCCCAGTAACCCACGCCAACGCCTATTAATGTGGGTATAATGCCTGCAATGGCAACCCCATACACATTATGCGTGATGGCAATGCCCAGAAAAGACGAGCAAACGCTCGCAATGAGCATGACGACCACTTTTATAAAATTGATTTTCGGCTGATGGATTACGTCCAGGGTAAGTGCAAAAAATCTGTCCATGGGATATAAAAGGGCGAAAGTCATGAACAGCCGCATGATGTTGGCAGCTTCGGTATCCATGTATTTTTTGCCTCCGATAATGCCGATCGCCACATCCGCCAGCAGCAATGCCCCAATGCACACCGGCACAAGCGCGCAGGTAAGCAAGCCTGTATATCTTTTCATGATCTCGATCACCCGCTCTTTGTTGCCTGCGTTGTATGCCGCCGAAAGTTCGGGCATCCCGGTTGCCGCAAAGCTGCGCAGGGGAATTTCGATGATTTCCATGAGGCGCTGGCCCAGGTTATAGACTGCGAGCGCGGCAGGCCCGAGCGTGAAGTTAATGATCATCGTGTTGGACGTGCCAAACAGGTTGGAACTGAGCGTTGTGCCTACGCTGTATTTTCCAAAATGAAACAGCTCACTGATCCCTGCTTTCGTACGGGAGCCAAATGCAGCAATGCGTGACCAGCCCATGAAGATGGAAAACAGGCTCGTGGCGATGGCTGCGGTAAGGTAAGCGTAGATAATGTTTTGCAGACTGGCCGTTTTTGTAACGGCCATAATGATGACCAGCAGGATAAAAACACCCTGATTTACAAACCGGATATATAACAAATGATCAAAGCGCTGCTCTGCCTGGACCACACAAGTGGCGATAAAGTAAGGAAGTGAAGCGACATAAATAACCCCAAACCATTCTACAAACAGGATCAGCGAAGGATTTTCGAGATAAGGCGAAAAGAAATAAGCAGGAACATTCAGGACGACCAGGATGGCAGTGATCGCGCCGGCTATAAACCAGGTTGAACCCACCACTTCGGCTTTTCTTTCCGGCGTTGCGCCCGCGTAAAACTTAATAAATGCCGTGGTGATAAAACCCGAACGGAAGGTGTCAACAAGCAGTAAAACAGAGAGAAAGAAAACCCACATTCCGATGCTGGCCACCGAAAGCGTCCTGTACAGGATAATCATATTCAGCATACCCAGAACGGACATAATGCCGTTTCCCGCCAACGATAGAAAATGCTTGTTTTGTACTTTTTGTAAAAGTTCGAATCCCATTTAATAATGACTGAGGAAATCGGTATGGCCGGGTTGTGTAGACACAAATATGGAATTTATTTAATAATATATTGTTGATTTAGCGAATTAATTTTACAGATAAATTAACTAATTTTCCACCTTGTAAGGACCGCATGTGACAACATAATACACATCTTTTATGCAACATAATTTTCCAGAGACTACTTTGCTGATAACCCACTACAACAGAAGCGGTTCGTTAGAGCGATTGTTAACAACATTCCAGAACCTGGGTTGTCAGTTCGCCTCGATAGTAGTGTCTGATGACGGAAGCAAGCCCGAACATCTCACCAAACTTGTTGCATTAAAGGACCGTTTCACCTTTGAGCTGGTGACCACGCCGGTAAACAAAGGCCTCGGTGATAACATTAACAAGGGTCAGGATGCAGTAAAGACGCCTTATACCCTTTATGTGCAGGAAGATTTCGACCCGACGGAAAAATTTCCGGAGACTTTTAAAGACGCGCTGCAATTTATGAATGAGGACAAAGGGCTCGACATTGTCCGGTTCTACGCGTATTTTGCCCATCCCAAACTGAAACCTTTCAAAAAAGGATTTTCGGAAATGATATTTTCTTACTGGGACCCGAGCCACCTCAAATTTTACATTTACAGCGATCACCCGCACCTGAGACGCAGCAATTTTCTTGAAAAATTCGGACGCTATCCCGACAAGGTAAATATCAACCTCAGCGAATATACCATGGCCATCAATTTCTTGCATAAGAAAGGCAGAGGCCTGTTCTACAACGAGTTCACGACCATTTTTGAACAAAAAAACACTGCGCAGGAGCCCAGTACGCTGGACCGGAGAAGCTGGAAGCTAAGTGAAAATCCACTGGTGCTGCTTACGCGCTTTTTTTATCTGCGTTATCGCTGGCTGAAAAACAGCCTGGATCTTGCGTTGAAAAAGTAATTTAGGAATCGATTGAGGAGGCAATAATCCAATTTATGTTAACCAGTCCGGCTACAAAGTATTTTAGGTTGTATTACGCAGGCATTTATCTTGGATTAGCCCTGATATTCGGCTCTCAATACTTTACTTACCGGAATGTTAAGGACCTGTCCCTGAACAACGAAAGGCTCAATGTCACGATAGGCGTTTTGAACCAGACGGCGAATTTTGGGCTGGTTACCAAGGACTTTCAGTCCAATATGCGGGGATTTCTGATCACGGAAAACAAGGATCTGCTGGCCGACAATTATAATAAAAAAGTGCAGCTGGTAGAGATCAGCGACACGCTTTTTAATCTCGTCAAATCCAATCCGGTTCAGACGCAACGGGTTCAGGAATTATTAAAGATTTCAGGTGATATTGTCGCCTATACCCAGAACATTATCACAATTTACAGGACTGTCAGCGCAGATTCTGCGTTCAGCGAGATCAAAAAGGGAGAAGGAATCCGGCTTAACAGCCTGCTGAACAATCAAATCAGGCAGATTGAACAGCACGAACATTACAACCTGAACAAGCGCCGGCAGCTCGTTTCCACTACGCAGAAGAATTCAGAATTTTTCATTTTCGCAACCAGCGGTGTCGGATTTTTGCTGACATTGTTTGCCATTTTTTTCCTGAACAGAGACAAGCGCAAGCAGCATCTTTTGCAAAAGGAACTGAATGAAAAGGAGCGCCTTTTGAACCAATATCTTGAAGCGATTCCCGATGGCGTAATGGTGGTGAACCAGCAAAAGGAAATTGTGCTGCTCAACCAGTCGGGGATGGAAATATTAGGGATCAAATCGCGCAAGATTGAGACCCTCGAGGAGGAAGTGCAGCAGCTCGTGCTGCGTGACCCAACCAATTACCACGTTCAGTTTACGGCTGAAACCTTGCCCGTTGCAAGAGGCCTTGCCGGAGAAAAGCTGATCGGCAACAAGATTGACCTCATCAAAGCAAACACCATTTTCCATTTGGAAAGCAATGTGCAGCCGGTGGTAGGCATTGATGGTGAAATCACAAGCGCCATTACCGTGTTTCGCGATATTACCGAACGTGCCAATTACGAAGCTACGCTGGAAAAAGCGCGGATACTTGCGGAAAAGTCGGTAAGGGTGAAGGATATATTCCTCTCCAATGTGAGCCATGAGATCCGGACGCCGCTCAATGCGATAACCGGGTTCACCAACCTGCTGGTTAGCGAGCTTACCGATCCCAAGAGCCTGGAATTTCTGGGTTACATTCAGTATGCCAATAAAAATCTGCTGGAACTGATCAATGATATTCTCGACTTTTCCAAAATTGAAGCCGGACAGGTGCATCTTGAAAAAGGGTCTGCCTCAATCAGGGATTTGATAAAGTCCATATCAGCCATTATGAGGCAACGGGCTGGCGAAAAGGGCATTTCCTATGAAGCTATCCTGGCCGATAATGTGCCGGAATTCATTGAAACGGATAAGCTCAGGCTTACGCAGATCTTGTTGAATGTTTGTGGCAATGCAATCAAGTTCACGGAAACCGGCGGTGTAAAATTACGCGTAACCCCTGTAAGCGATCTGGTTAATGGCGTTCAGACAATCCGGTTCCAGGTGGAGGACACAGGGATAGGGATTGAAAAGGATAAGCTGGCAAGCGTTTTCAATCGGTTTGTGCAGGCTACGGAAAGCACAACCCGGATTTTTGGAGGAACTGGGCTTGGGCTAAGCATTGTAAAATCACTCGTTGAGCTGTTCGACGGAAAACTGACGCTGCAAAGTGAGGTAGGAAAAGGCTCTGTTTTTACCATTGAAATCCCACTTAGAATAGCCGAGCACGCCGCTCCTGAGGCTGAGATCGAAAATGTGGATGACATTAGCAAGACGGTGTCATCGTTACATATACTCGCAGCCGAAGATAACTTATTGAACCAAAAATTGCTTTCCGCTATATTTGAAAGAATGAAGATCCCGCTGACCATTGTCAACAATGGCCTGGAAGCAATCCAAAGCCTGGAAAAGGGCGGTTTCGACATTGTGCTGATGGACATTCAAATGCCTGTAATGGACGGATATACGGCGATTAAGGAAATCCGGCAGTCTATTTCGAAGACGATTCCGATAATCACCATGACCGCACATGCCATGATTGGTGAAAAAGAAGAATGCCTCAGCATCGGCGCAAACAGCTATATTTCGAAGCCTTTTAAAGAAAGCGAACTGTTGTACACGATCGCCCATTTGGGAAATAAAGAAAATAATAAAAAAACAGCACCTGCTCACGACCAGCCTCTTACTAATAACACAATGACCAACAGTATCCTAAATCTTGAATATCTAGCTGAAATAACCGGAGGTGACCGCGAACTCCGCGACGAACTGATCAGCATGTTCGAAAATGATAGTAAAATACAGCTGAGCGCTATCCGGGAGGCGTCGAAAACGCGTGATCTGGAACAAATGAGACAGGCCATTCACAAATTCCGGTCGTCACTGTTCTCTGTTGGGCTGCTTACCACTGCCAATCAGTACAAAGATTACGAAGCGAAGTTAAAACAGGGGATCTGGGACGAAGAAGACAACCGCAAATTATTGCAACTGGAGGCCGATTCCACGCAAGGCCTGGCGGAACTGAAAATGTTATAATGCGTTGATCGCCTTGTAAATTTCAGCAACGCTGTTTTCCCAGCTATGTGAACGGGCAAAGGCCTGCCGCTCTTCCGCTTTGGCGCCTGAATCTTCGGCCAAAGCTTTTTCTATCATTACAATATATTCTTCCTTGTTTTCGGCCAGATACACGTAGTCGCTGAAAACATCCATCGCATTAGTCCTTGTGGCTGCAACAGGCTTACCGAGAGCAAGATACTCATCTATTTTCCTGGGATAATTGCCTATGGTAAGCTGGTTGAGGAGCTGGGGATTAAGGCATACGTCGAATGAATTGATATAAGCCGGAAGTGTTTCTGCGTTTTTTGAGCCCGTAAAGATTACATTGTCAAGTTGGTGCAGCGTGCTTTCCTTAAACACATCATCCTCCGGTCCAACGAGCACAAGCTGCCACGCCGGGCGTGAAACAGCGATATAATGCAGCAGTTCCAGGTCTAGCCGTAAATTTTGCAAAGCCCCCACATAACCGATCCTTGGCCCTGGAATAGATGCAATGTCAGCGGGCTCTGCGGCACCTATGCCGGAGTTGAAAAGTTCGAGGTCACAGCCCTGCCCTACGTAAAAAGTATTGGGATTATATTGTTTGCAGTAAGCGGCCAGATACGTGGAGTTAGCAACACAGATGTCGCTTTTCGCGATCAGCTCCGGTTCCAGCTTAGCGCCGTGCTTGGCCCAATACTCCACCCCTATCATGTAGTCACGCGAGTAATATACAGACAGCCGTGGTTTCAGATAATCCTTTATGTAAAAACTCCGGAAAATATCATTGTCATTAAAATGTATGACATTCTCGAATCCAAGCCTTTTGAGCGCCCTGGCAATCGAATCGACAAAAATCCGGTTGTTCCGGGCATTGAACATTTTAAAGATATCGTCGAAAGAGATCCAGTTTATCGACTCGATCATGCGATCGGGATACAGCACCCAGAGGTTTTTTTCTACTTCTTCCAGGCCATCCTCCTGCTTATGAAGCACGCGCAGGCGCCTGACGATTTTCGGATCGGCACTATGCCGCATGGCAGTAATGCGGTCCAGCGGCGCATTGACATATAAAACCCGGTGCGACTTACTGAATTCCAGTGCGATATTTTTACAGTTACTGCCAATCTCCACATCCCATGCCTGCTGTCCCGTGATAACGATATCCATATCTGATCGTAGTGAGTGAAAGAATCTGGTTAGGATGTGAGCCTTTTTCTCTCCCGCTGATCCAAAATCCTGGTCACCGAAATAATGGCAATGGTTAACGAAAAATAAATGTTGGCAGGAAATTGCACAAGCGCTTCCTGCGGGTAATTCCCTAAGTTATATGCAAATACAATCAGAAGCATGCACAAGCAGTACGTTTTTAATTCCGGGTTACGGATCTGGAAATAATTATCGATCCCGACCTTCAGGACGGTGAACATCAGGCAACAGAATATAAAGAGTCCTACCCACCCCAGCTCCACGGCAACGCGGACGTAACCGCTATCCGGCGGGAATTTGGCCAGATAAGAATTGGGAGCAAACCGCACGCCCCAAACACCCGTCGCCCCCAGCCCGCCGCCAAACGGATGCGATTGAATGAAGGGCTGAATGCGTTTCTGATTGATTGCCCGTGTATTAAATGAAGCATCGTCCGAAGGCTTGAACGCCGACTGAAAGCGAAACAAAGTCGGATCGGATGTGGGCATAAGCACAAGCACCACGGTCAGCGAAAATGCGAAGACCGCAAATACGAGAATCTTCTTGCTGAATTTAAGAATACAAAACATGATAAGCCCTCCGGGAAGGAGCACATAAGCACCACGTGTGCCGGAATAAAGCATAGCCATTACGAAAATGACAGCCATCACACCCAAAACCACTTTTTTCCACATTTTAAGATTCCCCGAAATCAGGCCTACGCATAGCAATGTGCTCACCACCATGTGATAGGAAAACGCAACCGGATCCGAGAAGATGGAGAACTTACGCCAATGTCCGTTGATAAAGAGCAGATCGGAAATCAGGGGATCAGAATATAAATACTCATTTTCTGCATCCGAAAAGCCGATGAATTCCTGCTTGAAGCCATATAAAGCTCCTATAACCGACAATCCAAGCCAGAGTTTCAGGATCAACCTCAGAAACTGGATCGTATTGATCTGATACACGAATACGAAATACGTAAGCATGACAATAGCAACCGACCGGATCGTATACACCCACGCCAGGCGCGATTCGGCCGTAGGATTGCCCACCTGAAGGAAGTTATAAAACACCCAGATGATAATGATGGTGCTTACCGGCCCTTTCAGGATCTTCCAGTTAGGGTTTTTCTTTTGCGAGATAAAAAAACCAAGCATTAACAGAATTTCGACGCCGTCGACAGCCGTTCCCCACGGAAAGTTAATGCCCAGCCGGATAATCGAAAAGACAAAAATGGCGAGCATGAGCAGGATAATGATGCCGAATTTGGGATATGCCACAATTCCGTACAGCACGAGCACGCCAACAAGCGCGGCAATGATCAGCACACCAACTTTAAGTCCGAACACCGCATTTGCCCAACCAAAACCGACAGAGAAAAGCAGCAAAAAGAGCATTCCGGGAATGTTCTGTAACTTTTCGTCCCAAAAGATCCGGCGCAGATATCGTCTAACAGGACCGGCAGAATCAGGGCTGGAAGGTGTTGATATTTGATGAATTTCCACTAAAAGAATACTATTTTAAACAAGAAAATGAACACGCTTACGAACGCCAGAACCAATGCAGCCTGCCGTACTTTTTGTTCAAAAGGGGGCAGCTCATCGAAACTTTCCTTTCTTTTCTTGCCGAACTTAGATGGATAGATTTTCATAATGTTCGCTCTTGCGATCCTGAACCATGTTTTGTGGCAACAGAAATCTGATTGGCCTTACCTGCTTTCAATAGTGCGAGTATCTGAAAAGATATAAACTTCGGAATGTTCACGAGCGACTGATAGATCCGCGGGTCCGTTGCTGAGCTTTTCAGCGAGATGTAAAACCCAATCACAAATGTGCAAAGCGCGGCAAACCAGCCTAATGCAATGCCGGGCGCTATAAACAAATTGATCAGCATAAAGAGCACGGAAAGCAACAGGAAAATAAACAAAGGCGGTCGCAACAGCACCAGGCCAAACAGCGTCTGGTTCCAGTTGAAATTCGCCAATCCTCTGAAAAACACGCCGAAACCCAGCGCAAAATACTTGAACCAGGTGTTGATCCACCTTGCCCGTTGCTTCACCAACTGGTCTGTACCCGTGGTTTTCTCATCGTATACAACGGCCCGTTCAGCAAATGCAATCCGGTATTTCCTTCGTACAATCGCCTCCTGCAGCACTTTATCAAAACCGGCCCCGGTAACATCCAGATGTTCCAGACATTCCCTGTAAAGCGGAACCGTAAATGCCATTCCCGAACCTGCAAGCGTTGCTGAAGAGCCAGCCCCAAAAAGAACTTTTCCATCATAAAAATGATAGTAAATGTCCCTGGCAGCATCCAGACAAGCATAAGTGCTATCCAGGTTCTTAGCATCCCGAACACCCTGCACTGCATGGAAACCCCGACTGAAATAAACATTCAATTCGTCGAGATAACCCGGATCGGTCAGGTTGTCGCTGTCGATAATGGTCAGGTGAGAATGCGGCCGGATGAAGTTCCTGATCGCGTAAAAATGGGAACGGGTGTTGCTGCCGAGGACCGTTTCCGGCCGGAGCAACGAAACCTTGTCCGAGCCAAAATGCAGATTGCTGATATCGCATTTATCTGCAACCACATAAATATGGAAATTGGGATAACGGACCTTTAAAAATGCGCTCACAACTGCCGGCAGCTGTTGCGTTTGCTCATAAGCCGTCACAATCACAGCGTAGTCGGGGCTCGTGGTCACCGTGTTTTTCGAACGCCCTTTAACCGACCTGCGCACCGTGTAAATCAGCAGCAATGTAACCGGAAAGATCAGGTTGAAGCCAATAACGCATTGGATAAGCAGCCATATGTATCCAATGATCATCATACTTCTACGGGTTTGTCAATTTTGCCTGCCTGCTCCGGAATGTCTTCTGTGTTGGTCAAAACCCATCCTGAGAACTTTTCTTCCAGGCTGTTCAGATACTGGATCTTGGATTGATCCTCGCCTGAAATCGTTTCCCCGGCGGAGAATACAGCAACCACGCGATCCGTAAAGCTGATCCACTCCTTCGCCTTGTTCATAGAAGTAAGCGCATCGGTTTCGATGAGGACAATGTCAAATTGGGTTTTCAAAACCTGGATGCGCTGCGCGATCATCTTCTCATCCGAAAGTTCAAGTAATGAGACATCTCCGCCTTTATTTCCCAGAATGCTGATTTGTCCCGGGACCGCTTCCAGCAAGTCGTTTTGTTTCAGATAATTTTCAAAAAGCCTCGATTCCGGATTCAGCTTGGTAATGTCGGGCTGGTTAAAATTGCCGTCAATGATCAGGACCGTTTTGTTGATCTTGGAAAACGCCCAGGCCAGTGCGACCACCAAGGACGTTTTACCAACATCATTAGAAAGGCTTGTTACTGCAATGATTTTCGGATCACTCAGCTCGCTGTCCAGTTCGTAGCGGATAGAACGAACGAGGTTTTTATACAACCGGATCGCCTTGCCGTCGGAGGAATTCATGCCCGAAAAGCTCAGGCCGGAGTCCTTACCCAGCGAATTGAGATAACCCAATACAGGCCGGTCCGTCGTGTTCGCCAGTTGGAGCGGATATCTGATGGATTTGTCGAGATAAAAAAGGATGAAGAACACAAACACACAGAATGTGAAGCTGATAACACCCGAAAGCACGATCAGCACCATCTTTTTAGAAGCCTGAACCGTTCCCGGCATCGCTTTCTCGATAAGCCTTAAATAAACCGGAAAACTGAATTCCAGACTCGCATCATTATATCGCTGCAAAGCTTCAATGTATTCTTTGCTCGCAATGTCGATACTGGTTTCGTATTCCTGGATCGTGGCTTCATTTGGCACAAGTCCGTCAAATTTTTTGTTCAGCCGGTTCAGCTCGCCCTGGATGGAAGCCACACTGTTTTTAGCCATTTCCAGCGAAATTTCCATAGTCAGCTTCTTCCCTACAAGATCCTGCTTAGTCACCATCGGATTGTAAATGTATTTATCCGAGGCCGCATCTATCTCAGCCGAAAGAATGTTCCTGACCGAGTCCATGCTGGCTTTCAACTTCGGGTTGAAATTGCTCGCGATATAGCGTTCATTCAGGTCTCTCAGCGCCCGTTTATCGCTCACAATGCTTTGATTAATGCTCGTTAACGCACTTTCAAAGTATTTTCTGTCCGCAGGATTAAATTTGTTGTCAATGTTCTTGATAGCAGCATCGTATGCGATAATTTCCTTCTGGGCAACTTCCCTTCTGGTTTCATAATCTGCCATTTGACCGTAAATGCTTCTGGCCTGCTCATTCAGGTTCATCACCCGGTTCTTGATCTTAAAATCCCGGAGCTTGTTCATCCTTTCATTCAGAGCGACCTGCTTTGCAAGCATAAAGCTTTGTAGGAAATCAATCGTTTTCTTGTTGTTTTCAACCACGCGTGACGAATTGAAACCAATGGACTCCTGGCTCACTGCGTTCACCACATAAGCAGCAAGATCCGGATGTTCTGCTTCGTATTCAATATCGATATAGTCACTGTTCCCTGCGCGGTAAACGACCAGCTTCTCGCGGATTGCGGCAGCATCATAGCCCATGTCTGTGATGATGTTGTTAAGGCTGTTTTCATAAGCTTTTGAGAGATCAAGGCCTTCGCGCGCTTTGTATTTTTTGGTCAGGAAGTTGATGGCCTTCGCCTTATCCGCCTTACTCATGCTTTCAAGCTGGTCCACAGGCTCCCGCCATGTCGAGTCTTTCAAATCTTTCAAATCGTTGATCATCAGCCGGTAAGATACCAGATCGAGATTGCGTTTCAATGTCATCATCTGGATAAGGCTCTCAAACTTGCGGTTGATCTGAGACTCCTGCTCGTCCTTTTCCTTCGTAACGACCTGATCGGTTTTATCAATAAGGCCCGTTGCAATCCGTGCACGCGACTCGAAAGTGTCGGGCAGCTTCTGGACCAGGAAATAACAAATAATAACCGTAATCAGCGGAACCAGGATGAGGGTGATCTTATTCCGTTGTAGTAATCTTAAAAATTGCAGCACTTCGCTCATTTGATATCTTCCAGTTTTTGTCCAATGATTTCTTCCAAACTACTTTTCGCCACCAGGACCTCGCCCTCCGCATTCACAATGTTCTGACTGTAATCCGATTGTACGATCAATGCCTGGTTGTAGTTCTGTAATGTTTCTTCACCTTTTTCAAACCGGTGTCTGGCGTTGGTAACCGCATCATTGATATCCAAAATAGACGACGACCTTATCCGCAGCACGGCAACCTTCTGCATATAAGTGAAATAGCGCTTTTTTACTTCTGCCTCCATGTTGAGATCAAAAGCCTGTTTGTCGTATTCGGCCGCTTTGAATTCACTCTTGGCTTGTTTTACCTGATTAGGCTTTTGCAGGATAGAACCAATGTTGGCAAAAAAACCAAACTGGTAACCGCTCAGTAAATCAGGCGAAACAGAGCGGTTATTATTGTTAGGACTGTACAGATATGAAAATGAAAAGATGTCAAAATAAGAAAGCTTGGCCTTCTTGATGCCGTTTTCAGCAATGTTGACCCGCGCTTCGTACATTTTGACCCGCGGATAATTTGTCTTGCAGGCGGCGATTAACTTTTCGAGATAAGCATAGTCCACATCTTTGCTCAAAGACTCCTGTGCGTGCGTTGTGAGGGTAATCAAAAACAAAGGAATTAAAAACACTGCGTATCTCATTGACATCAATTTTTAAAAAAATAACTTATTTAAAATGAATATTGCTTGATTATGTAGTTATAAAAAATACATTTGACTAAAATTACTTCTACTTTTCCTGCCTTAACAAATGGCCTTTTCTGACCGAATCAAGAGTAACCCCCGTCTAAAAAAGTTCTTTCACTGGCTTCTTATCCCTACTAATCAGGCTCGTCCGAGGCTTTGGGTGAGAGTGATACTGAACCGGTTTTATCATCGAAAAGGTAAAAATGTCATCATCAGGAGCTGGGTAAGAATGGATGTATTGCCATTCAATCCCTTCTCAATCGGAGACAATTCTATGGTTGAAGACTTTACGACGATCAATAATGGTGTGGGAGAAGTTAGGATCGGCAATAACTCGCTGATTGGGCTGGGTAATGTGATCATCGGCCCGATTACGGTTGGGAACAATGTGATCCTCGCGCAGAACATTGTCGCCAGCGGATTGAACCACAACTACGCCGATATCAGACAACCTATTCACCAGCAAGGCGTTAGCGTAGCGCCAATTGTGATTGAAGACGATTGCTGGATCGGCGCCAACACCGTTATCACGGCCGGGGTAAGGATAGGAAAACATTGCGTAATTGCCGCCGGGGCCGTTGTCACTAAAAATATCCCTCCCTACTCTGTGGCTGTGGGCAACCCTGCGCGGGTTATCAAGCAGTACGACGCGTCCAGCGATGAATGGATCAAGACCATTTAACATAAGCGTGTAAAAGTAATTTCGATAATGTTATGATAAGGAGGGTTATACGTTTTCTGATTGCAAGAGGGCCGGGAATGTTTTCAAGATAATCTGCATATCCATTTTAAAGGAAAATTCCTTGGCATAGGTAATGTCCAGCTGCGTCCTTTCTTCTTCCGACATGTCCGCCTTCCCTTTTCCGCGCTTGGTCACCTGCCATAAGCCGGTAAGACCTGCCGGGCCGGCGAAGCGGAGGATTTTATCGTCGGTCGTCATTTTTTCGGCTTCGTAAAGCGGAAGCGGCCGGTTACCCACCAGCGACATATCGCCTTTCAGAATGTTGATCAACTGCGGAAGCTCATCCAGACTGCTGTTTCTTAGAAACTGTCCGAAACGCGTGATCCGCGGATCATTCTGGAACTTCATAAATGCTGCTTTCTGATCTTTCTGAAAGTGATAAAGCTTTTCACAAATTTCTCTCCCGTCATGGAACAATAAGCTTTTGCATTGATTTCCTGCTACGCATTCGTCGCATAAACCGTTGCTTTCTATCTGATTGGCCGCTGGCTCGGCGACCTTATTGTACATACTTAATGCAGCCATCTTCCGGATGAGCTGGTCGGCATCTGTACGCATGGTGCGGAATTTGTAAAGGTCAAAGATTTTGTAGCCGCTCCCTACTCTTTTTGATTTGTAGAAAACAGGGCCTTTTGAATCCAAACGAATCAGAAGTGCAATTAACAGGAACACGGGAAGCAGCAGGAGCACCGCACCACCGGTCGAAATAACGTCGATCGACCTTTTCCACAACGGCGTGCGCGTGTTTTCCGCGCTGATTTTTTGCGAAGCTTTGCTGGCCACATACCATTGCCGTTTTTTGAAATAACGGATGCGGGTAATGAGGTCGCCATCATCGAACCGGACCGAGAAAACGTCGTCGGCGTGATGCTTGCGGGCCGTTTCGATCGCCTCGCTGCTGAGCTTATCCACCATCAGCACGAAAGGAATGTTACCGAAACCAGCCGTGTTCCGGATCGTGTCCAGCAGTTCAAGGCCGCCGCTCTCGCTGTGCGCGAGAATGATATCCGCAGGATAATTTTCTTCGAGGGCATGCAGAACGCCCTCTTTTGAATCGAAATATTCAACCTGCAGCGTATCCGAATATTGTTCGGAAAATTTCAGATACTGTTCCAGATCCTTGTTCAGATAAATTACCCTGAACAAAGCAACATAGGATTTTGACTCAACAACCATTCCTCCGGACGTGCTTGCCAATTCCATATAATATTATTGATTAAGAGTAGCGTTTACTTCGGCGGAGGATCGCGTTGATCTTGGCATGAACCTCCATAGGATTGAATGGCTTTAACATAAAGTCGTCGGCACCCAGGTTGAGGCACTGGATACGTTCGCTGCTTTCATCAGATCCCGAAAGGATGATCACAGGGATATCAGCATACAAATTGCTGGCTTTCGCGACCTTTAAAAACTCTTTCCCGCTCAGATTCGGCATATGCAGGTCCGCGATGATGAGGTCGGCCTGGTTTCCCTCTTCCAGCCACAGCATCCCTTCGGACCCGTCATTTTTAATTACAACATTAAAGTCCTTTTTCAAAAAATGCTCCAATATCTTGGTAATACTGGGTTCGTCATCTAAAATCAAAAGATTTCTTCTACTGCTCATAGGTGGGTACAAATTATTCAAATTATCAAGGCCTGTTAAGGTGTTTCGGATTATGGCTTTCGCCTGGGTTGGGATGGTTGCCTCCTAAACCTATAAAATAATAGCTAATTATTCCGTAGAATTAATAATAATACTTTCCATTGCAAAATCTATCCGGAAATATTATCAGGAGACCCTTATTTCTGCGCATCAGATCATATTAAAAGCATCAAATTTTGGTGTTATCAATCGATTTCCAGAAATTATTATAAAGGGTAAATGTATGAAGGGGCGTGATGATGCTGATAGTAAAATTAAGTACTACAATCGAATTCACAAAAGATAAAGGTTCTAAATTAGAAAATATTGCAAAGTAGTTCTACGACAGGCTTGTAACCGCTATATCGCCAGGGATTTACAAGTCAAATTTTGAAATTTTACCTATTTTCTAAACTGCAACCGGAGCGTTGCAGCCGTGCTGACGGCGGAATCATTTTGTTGGGCAGGAAACCATAGCGGCCCTCCGCTGATGATGCGGATAGCCTCAGGTTGTAAAGGTTTTTTCCCTTGGGCTGTGAAGTCGGTTAATGAGCCATCCGCATTTATTTTAAAACTGACGATCACCTCACCATTGCGCCGGGCAGCGCGGGTTTGCTCGTCCAGGTAAGCATTGTAAGCATCCCAGCCCATTAGCGGACGGGCCTTTACCGGATAAATTGATTTGAATGCTGCAACTGATGGTGCCGTTCGCAGCGTGGATGCAGTTTCGGGCACAACATGATTGCTCTTTTTATACTTGGGTTTGTCACTCAGGCTGTTGGCCGCAGATGACCTGAGCGGGTCGCGGGCCGAATAGCTGAATGCCTGTTCCTCCGGCGCAGCCGATGCGGGAACGCTCACCTGATCAGAATGCTCTGCAATCCTTACTTCCTCATTAAGATTAACTTCAACCTCAGCAACAGCCGGTTCCAATTCTTTGGCACGTCTCGGTTTGGACTCAGCCTTCGGTGTGGATTTTGAAGCTGAAACAGCAACCTCGGGTGTATTGGACAAACTCGGTTGAGCTTCCGGAGTGGGCTTGGTCAACGGCTTTTCCACTGGCTTTTGACTGATTTCACGGATTATTTCTTGTTTTAGGTCTGAAACAAATACAAGCCAGCAGGCGCCCAATGTAATGATCAGCGATGCTGCAGCGCCATAAGCCCAGAGCGGCACCGTTCTTTTACGGCTGGCAGAAGTTCTGTTTTCTAATCTTTCACGGAGCTCTTTGTTAATGTTGGCAAAATCGATCTGATTATTTTGCAGTAAGAGAAATCCCTCATAGGCATCTGCAAGCAAGCGATTTTCAAGCATTTCCTTTTCCAGCAAATGCCGCTCACGGGAAGACATCTCGCCGTTCTGATAGCGGCGAAAATCTTCGAATCCTGATGTATCGGACCTATTTGCTTTCATTTTTTTCAATGCAAATTTTCAGGTTACGCTTACCATTCTGAATATAACTCTTCACCTTGCTGGCTTCGAAACCAGTCTCTTCGCTGATTTCTCTGTAACATTTTTCCTCTATATAAAACAGCTGGATTGCCTTCCGCTGAGCGGCCGGCAATGTGCCCAGACACGTTTCCAGTGCCTCGAATTTCCTTTCTCCAAAAAGTGGCTCGTCCTCTTCATATGAAACCATTATGGATTCAACATCCTCACTGTCAGCCTGATCTGCCGTCACAAATGTCCTTCTAGCCCGCAGCTGCATCAGGCAGAAATTCCGGGATACGCTGTGAAGCCAGCTTTTGAAATTTTCCACTTCATGACTTTTTAATTCAACCAGCAACTTTTCAAATATCTGCATAACCGCATCCTTGCTCGCATCTTCGTCCTGCAAATACTTGTAACACAATGCAAAAACCATATCCATATAAGGCTCGTAAAGCTTGCCCAATAAGCCAGCGTCCCCCGAGCTGCGGTAAGCAGCGAGTTGCTGAGCTTCTGAAAGCGGTGCTACGATGTCTCTTTTGAATATCTTTAAAAACTTCACATGAGTCGAAAATAGAATGACCTCCGTTTGTTAACCCTTAGATGCAGCTTTTTTAAAATTCCATAAAAAAAACTGAAAAACTTTTATGGAATCGTCCTGGTGCGTGCATCCAGCTGATAAACAAAATCTATTAGCCATGAAAATCAAAATTGTATTGCTCCTCATTGCCGCCCTGAGTGCATTTTCAATGCTCCAGACCAGGAAGATTTCCGGAGTTGTAACGAATGAAAACGGAATACCACTGGCAGATGTCATGGTTATGGTGGAAAAAACATTGCCGCACACTAAAACCGATTCGCTAGGAAGATATGAAATTCAGGTTCCGGCTTATGCTGCCTCGCTTACGTTTGTAATACCCGGCTATACATCCAAAAAAGTAACATTAGGGACTTCAAATGTTGTGAACATAACCTTTGCAACCGGCAAAACGGACTTGACGGATGTTTTGACCAAAAGCCGTTATCCTAAGCATAAGGTTACCGGCATTGTTGCCAATATGGAAATGAGCACGGCCACCTTCGCAGTGCCTGCCCAGCGCCACCAGCCCCTGGAAACGGAAAATTATAATCCGGTTAATGAAAACGGCTTCCAGATTGCATCCCAAACGCCCGTCACCGCATTCTCGGTTGATGTGGACAGGGCTTCATATAGTAACACACGCCGGTTCCTGAATTCAGGCCAGATGCCTCCCGTAGACGCGGTGCGGATCGAAGAAATGATCAACTATTTTGATTACGAGTATGTGGGTCCATCCGGGGCTCATCCCATCGCTGTTTCGACCGAAATGACCGAGTCGCCATGGAATCCGGGTCTTAAACTGCTGCATATCGGCTTGCAGGCGAAGCATATTCCCATGAAAGAGCTGCCTGCCTCCAACCTCGTTTTTCTTATCGACGTGTCCGGTTCCATGTCGGACCAGAACAAGCTTCCCCTTTTGAAACAAGCTTTCAAGCTACTCGTTGACCAGCTGCGGCCGCAGGATAAAGTTTCGATTGTAGTATACGCTGGCGCGGCCGGTGAGATTTTGAAACCTACATCCGGAAGCGAGAAAATGACCATCAAGGAAGCGCTCGACGGACTTGAAGCGGGAGGATCAACGGCTGGCGGCGAAGGCATTGAACTGGCCTACAAACTTGCAAAAGATAACTTCCTGAAAAATGGCAATAACCGGGTTATCCTGGCAACGGATGGCGATTTTAATGTGGGTGTTTCCAGTGAAGCAGCATTGCAGCGGCTTATCGAAGAAAAACGCAAAGAGGGCATTTTTCTAAGCATTATGGGATTTGGAATGGGAAATTACAAAGACAGCCACATTGAAACCCTGGCTGATAAGGGCAACGGAAACTACGCTTACATCGACAACATTCAGGAAGCCAGGAAAGAATTTATCCAGGAATTCGGTGGGACGTTGTTCACGGTTGCTAAGGATGTTAAAATCCAGATAGAATTTAATCCAAGGCATGTAAAAGCTTACCGGCTGATTGGTTACGAAAATCGCGCGCTTAAAAACGAAGAGTTTCATGACGACAAAAAGGACGCAGGCGAAATGGGCTCGGGACACACGGTAACAGCATTGTATGAAATCGTTCCAGCAGGCTCCGAAAGCCATTATCTCGCTAAAAACGACCCGCTGAAATATCAGAAAACGGATGCTTCGGAGATAGGCAAGACGGATGAAATGCTAACATTGAAGATCCGCTACAAAAAGCCCGATTCGGAAGTAAGCACACTGTTCGACCTGCCTGTCAAAAATGCTTCCAAACCCTTTGCTTCCTGTTCTGAAAATCTCCGGTTTGCCAGCGCAGTGGCGGAGTTTGGCTTGTTACTGCGCAACTCTGAATTTAAGGGGAAGGCTGATTATAAAGATGTGCTTGCCCGTGCGAAAACGGCACTTGGAAAGGATGAGGAAGGCTATCGCGCGGAATTTATCCAACTGGTAAAAACTGCAGAAGCACTGGACGGCAGGAAAGAGGTTGTCAGGCGGGATTAATTATGACCTTGCATCAGGCGGCGCCTAATGCAAGGCCTATAAGGCGCTTTCCTTCATCACTATAATGGAGAGAAAGCGCCATATTTCTTCCCTGATCACTCATTTTTGCCCAGGTTTTCTGTAAAATATTGACCATTTTTTCCTCGCTGGTTTTCGCGATCAGGTCGTCGTATTGGAATTGCAGGAAAACAAGGCACAGTGCATTCTCCATGGTTTGCACTTCCTCATCGTCTTTGATGCGCTGCTTGCGGATGATCTGCTTCACGCGCTGGATGATTTCATCCTCATAACCGACGGATTCCAGTATTTCTGCTGCCTTTGCAGCGTGAAATTTAGATAAGTCAGTGCGCCATTTGAGATAACCTACCCTACCCTCCGGATAACTGCTGCGTGCGATTTCCCAGCGCCCGATATGCTGTGCGCGGGATGCGAGTAACAGGCTTTCGCTCGCTTCGGGGTCCAGTTTCGTAACCCATTCATGCAATTTCAGCGCATAAAAATATTCTGACGGATAACCAGTTCCGTCATAGGTCAGATGTTCGGGGGCATTACGGTTATAATCGTCAAAAAGCGTGAATGCTTTTTCCAGGTTTGTCATTTCAAAATGTGTTTCAGAGGTGGTGGGTCTACTTTACAGCTTTAAATTTCAGTGAAATCCGGGTCATTCTTGGGTAATCGTAAGCGGTGCTCTGCGTTTTCATGGTAAAAAACTCATTGCTTGCGTCTTTTGGATCAATGGTCCATTCACCACCCTTCACATTTCCATCAGCGGCTCCTACTGTCAGGTTTTTGTCAGTTTGCCTCCATTTCAGGATAAATGGTTTGGTATCACCCTTAAATACACCCGAAAATGTGCCGTCCTTACGAAGCTCAACCATTTCCATATAGCGCTCGAAATCAATTCCGCCAAATTGCTTGGTCATTTTTCCGTCCTTGAAAGTAACCGCGTCATTGACCGCGATCTCATCGATTTGCCACTGTTTCACCTCCGTGAGCAATGCAGCCGCATCCGCAGGACTATCCGCTCCGCTTTTGCAGCTGCTGAAATTGATCAAACAAAACCCAACAAGGATTGAGAAAACCGCTTTTTTTAAATACATAGAAACACCTGATTGCTGTATTTCACAAATATAGCCACAACACAACATTCACAATCATTTTCCTGAACCTAGTCCCGGTTATACATGGTTGTCAGGTTCAGCAAATACTGTTGGTGCTCGTCTGTGATCTGGCCTGGTGTAAGCCGCCATGACCAGTTATTCTCGTTGGAGCCGGGAATGTTCATAATTGCAGTCTCATCCAGCCGCAGCACGTCCTGCAAAGGCAGTATGGCCGCTTTTGCCACTGAGGAATAAGTAAGACGCGCCAATACATCACAAATGTTTTCTTCTGTTACCTCATAACCAACGTATTGCCCGATCAGCTCTTTGATATCATCGTCCTTCGCCGCCTTAAACCAGCCTAATGTGGTGTTGTTATCATGCGTGCCCGTGTAGGCATAAAAATTAGCGTTGAAATTGTGCGGAATGTGATCCGACTGCGCCAAGTTTTCACCAAAAGCAAATTGCAGCACTTTCATCCCCGGCAGCTTGAATTTGTCCCGCAGTTTATAAACCTCCGGACTAATTTCTCCCAGATCCTCCGCGACAAAAGGCAAATCCCCTAGTGCGGATTCTATCTTTTTGAAAAATTCCTCGTCAGGGCCCAGCTTCCATTCTCCATTTACGGCTGTTTTTTCATCACCCGGAACTTCCCAATAGTCGGCAAATGCACGGAAATGATCCAGTCGCACAATGTCAAACATTTCAATGTTTTTGGCCAGGCGGTCCACCCACCATTTGTAATCTTGCTTTTTCACCGCACCCCAGTTGAATACAGGCATTCCCCACAGCTGCCCGTCATCCGAGAATGCGTCAGGCGGCACGCCTGCAATGCCGGTGATCTTGCCCTCTTCGTCCACGCAGAAAAGCTCAGGGTTGGCCCAAACGTCCGCCGAATCATAGCTTACATAGAAAGGAATGTCACCCAGGAGTTTGATATCCTGTTCATTACAATAGGATTTCAGCTCTTTCCACTGCTTATCAAAAATGTATTGCTGCCACTTGATAAATTCAATTTTATCCCGGTCAATTCCGGCCAGCGCATTTGCGTCACGCTTTCTGAACTCTTCCGGCCACGTATACCAGGGCTTGCCATCGTGCTTTTGTTTGAGGGCAATATAAATGGCAAAATCTTCCAGCCACTCTTCATTTTTTTCACAAAAAGCCTGAAATGCTTCCTTCGCCTCAGCAATGTCCAGCGAAAGGAATTTCTCATAAGCTTTTGACAGGAAGTCATGTTTTAATTTCCCTGCCTGCTCGTAATCGGCTTTGCCATTCTGCGGAAGCACAAATTCAGTCAGACTATCCAGTTCCAGAAGTCCTTCATTCGCCAGCATTTCCGGGCTGACCAGTAGCGGATTTCCCGCGCGGCTGGAAAGTGCGCTGTATGGCGAATTGGATTGCGCCGCTTCTACCGGATTAAGAGGCAAAATCTGCCATAATTTCTGTCCGCTTTTCGCAAGGAAATCGGCGAATGCATATGCCTCAGATCCAAGGTCTCCGATCCCGAATGGGGAAGCAAGGGATGTAATATGCAGCAAAACACCTGCCTTACGCTCATTATCGGGCTTCTTCCCTTTCAAAACCGCAATAGGCAGACCATTGAATATTTCTGCTGGGGTTAGTTTCCCTTCATAGTTGGCTTCCTTTCCGGTGAGCATTTCTGTCCAGGCGGCCTCCATATTATCCGGCAGCACTATGGACGTATCCTTCCAGTCGAGGTCAAAAAACGCCTTTCCCTGCTCTTTGCATAGCATTGCACTGTGCAGCGGAATGGCTACAACCAGGAATTCTTTTTTATGTTTCCGGGCAAAAGCCAGAATATGATCTTTATAGGCACCGCGGATTTTCAGCGGCACATACTCCCCTTCTGAGAAAAGGACAGGATTGGTTTTTCTGAGATTGTAAAGCTGGTGTGTAAGCCATAGTTTGATCTGCCCCGAATTTCTTGTTTCCCACAACTTTTCCAGCAGTCTTTCGGTATCATAATCCTCAAATTCCTTTAACCAGGTTTTGCGGATTTCATAGTCAAACGGCCTGCGATTGTCAGGATCCACAAGACTCAAATCCCAGAGTTCGGTTCCCTGGTAAACATCCGGAATGCCCGGACATGTAAATTTCAGCAGCACCTGCGACAAGGAATTCACTATTCCTGCATCGGTAATCGTTTTTAAATACTCCTGGAAATCCTGAAAGAACGGCGACTGCGGATCGAGCAGGGCAAGTGCAAACTCCTCCGTACTTTTCTCATAGGCCTCATTGGGCTCAGCCCAGGTTGTATCTGTTTTGGCTTCGCGAAGTGCTTTTTTTAGATAATCGCCCAACCGTTCGGCAAAGTCGCTTGCATCCTCGCCTGGCATCGGATAAGCTCCCACCAATGTCTGATAGATCAGATACTCGTCATTATCCGTTGGTCCGTCCGCCTTTTTCAGCGGGGCATTTAGTTTCCGCCATTCGTTGACTTTGGCGATCCACTCTTCGGGCAGGTCGGTGAGCACATTGAGCCTCGCTCTTACATCCTCACCCCGCTTCGTATCATGCGTGGAAGTGGTGTTCATTGATAATGGCCATTCCTTCCGGCGCACCCGCATTTTGTGATGGAAATCCTTTACCGACATCCCAAAGCGGTCTGGAAAATCTCCCACATCATTATGTCCGATGAAGCGGTTATAAGTATACATTAATGTATCCTCTCCCCCTTTGGCCATCAGCGGCCCGGAGAACTGCATCCAGCGCTGATAAAATTCCAGCGCTTTGGCATTATACGCATCATCATTGTCAACCGTTTTCTTCAAAATAGCCTCATCAAGCATTTCTGCTGCGTCCGCCAGATCGGGATGATGCTCCTTAACCTCGGTCAACACAGCCCTTACTGCTTCGATTTCAGTCTGTGACAAAGGCATTTCCTTACCATAATAACGGTAAATAGGGCAATGGATCAGAAATTCGCCAATGGCTGCTTTAACATTGTCTTTACCAACAGTTTCCAGTTCGTGCAGATCGACCAATTCCAGATCCGTAAACAGTTGGTAGAGATTATCCAGCTCCCCGCCCATGTGGTTGTTCAGGATTCCAGACTTTTTTTCCAATAACTGCTCCCTGATGGTGTCATCCGTTTCGGTAAGTTCGTGGTAAAAATCAGAGAAGAGCTCTTCCGCCCCGGCATTGGTAAGAACATTGTTCACATCGGCCAGAAACTCATAGCCCGAAGTGCCTTGAATCGGCCATTGCACAGGCATGGACTCATCTTTTTCAAGAATTTTTTCAACAATAAGATAGGTGTCCTGGCCTGCGAGTTCGCGAAGCTTATCCATATAGCCCGCGGGGTCGTAAAGCCCGTCGATATGGTCTACGCGCAAGCCCTGGAAAATACCTTCGTCTACAAGTTGCCTGATAAATTGGTGATACTTTTCGAAAACGTCATCCCGCTGCATATTAAGGCATATCAGGCCGTTTACAGTAAAAAATCTACGGAAATTAATTTTCGAATCGGTTTCCTGCCAGAAGCAAAGTAAGTATTCCTGCCCTTTGGCAATCGAAGTCAGTTTCTCCTTATCCGCATTGACCGAGGCTATGACCTGATCGATCCAGCCTTTGATCTTTTCGTTTTTCATCAGAGAAGAAAGTTGAAGCAAAAACTCACTCCAACGCTGCGAAAATACTTTGGCATCCTCGGCCTCGTGAATTTCGTTCAGCTGGGTGACCAATTGCTGGATCGTCTCAGGAGCATTCTCCTGATCTGTGCCGAGCAGGTTCATGTAAGAACGGATATTCAATGGAAATGTCGCCCCTTCGTAATTGATAACCAGCTTGTTTCCGGCATATTCCAGTTTTAGCTGCTCATTTTCAATCACTTCTTCGAGCGTAGCGCCCAGAAATGGGACCATTAACTTACCCTGAAACAACTTACTATTCCAGGCAATATCAAAAAACGAAGCATATTCCGACTGCTGCCCTTTTTCGAGCACATCCATTAACCACTCATTTTCTGAATGGAATGCCATGTGATTGGGAACAATGTCCTGCAACCAGTCTATATCCAGTTGCTTCAATGTTTCGCTTATTTTTTTTAATTGCTCGATAGTTCCTATTTCCGGATTGATGATTTCGGGGCTGATGCCGTCGTAACCGTGCGTGCTGCCCTTTGTCGCAGCCAAAATAGGAGAAGCGTAAATCGTCCGGACGCCCAGTTTCTGTAAATAAGATATCTGGTTCTCGAAGTCTGAAAAGGAAAAATCTTTATGAAATTGTAACCGATAAGTAGCTGTTGGATTCTTCATAATGGCTGAATGTTATTTTTCCATCCGCATTAAATATTGTGCCACCCAATTTACTTACGGGCTATCAACCCAATTTACTGCCCCAGCAGTGCCCTCAAAACAGGAATTTCCAGCGGTTTGGAAAGCAGGTGCATTACGTAGGGATTCGAACGGACTCTGGCAATGTCGTCTGTGTCCACGGTTGAAGAAATCATGTAGATCCTGATCCGGCGTCTCAGGCTTTCGGGGAGATGTGCATATTGCCGGGTAAACTCGAATCCATTCAGGCCCGGCATCTGAATATCGAGCAGAATGATGGTTTCGGGAAAATGTTCTGTTTGATTTTCAAGAAAATCCATGGCAGATTGGGCAGAACTGAATGCTTTGACGGCATGCGCAAGACCACTCTTTAAAAGCAGTTTTTCTTGCGTAAACAAGTCAAAAGCACTGTCGTCTATCAAAATAAACTCCATCGGTCCGGCTGGGAAAATTATGGATCTGAATAAGCTATAAACACTAATTCGTGTAAAACTCAAAAAAAAATAACCAAATACAATCAGCATCTACGGCCAGATTGCGTCGGGCCGGAACTTGAATTGATGAAATTGTGGCGGTATAAATTGAGAAGTCGCTGAAATTTACGCGATTACAAAAATTAATCCAAACCGGAAACTAGAAAATAACTGCAATATTAGCGGCTATTGACCTCAATTATAAGCTTCTGGACATTTCTCCAGGCATGGTTTTGATTGATTCAACAGGCATTCATGAACGGAAAACTAAAAATCGGATCGATGCATATTCAGGACGGCAGAAAGCGGGTCGTGATTTCCAACGTTACTCCCCAGATTGAAAGTGGCAGATTTCCTGCTAAAAGAGCCATAGGAGAAAAAGTGGTTCTGACGGCAGACATTATCGGGGATGGCCATGACGTGGTAGCGGCAAGCGTAATTTACAAACACGAATCAGCAACAATGTGGGACGAAGTTCCCATGAAATACATGATCAACGATCAATGGGAAGCGACCTGGAAACCAGAAAAAACGGGTTTCTACGAATATCGTTTTACTGGCTGGATCGACCACTTTACAACATGGAAAAATGGCCTCGTTAAAAAATACGATGCAAACCAGGACATTTCGGTTGAAATACTGATAGGCGCAGAACTGCTTGAAGAAGCGATGCAACTCGCTGACGAAACCGACAAACCTGCATTCACTAAATGGATCGAAGCGCTCAAAACAGGCCAGGACCCCGAAGCTGCGGTAAATTTGTCGGTGAGTGATGAGGTGGCCGATGCCATGAAAAAGATCCGCTATACGGATCGGATCACGGTGTACGAGCATACTTACCGATTGGAAGTGGAGCGCAAAAAAGCCGCTTTCAGCAGCTGGTATGAGCTTTTCCCAAGATCTGCCTCCGCATTGCCGGACACCCACGGAACATTCAAAGACGTAATCAACCTGTTGCCGCTGGTTTCGAAGATGGGTTTTGATACACTTTATTTCCCGCCGGTTCACCCGATCGGTGAAATGAAAAGGAAAGGAAAGAACAATTCACTTACACCATCCGAAACGGATCCGGGTTCGCCCTGGGCAATCGGTAACCGGCTCGGCGGGCACAAAGCGATCCATCCGGAGCTGGGCACAATCGAAGATTTTGTGGAGCTGGTCTCGGAGGCAAAAAACCTGGGCATCGAGGTTGCTATGGACATTGCTTATCAATGTGCCCCGGATCATCCTTATGTGAAAGAACATCCCCAATGGTTCAAATGGCGCCCGGACGGGACGGTCCAGTATGCCGAAAATCCCCCCAAGCGATATGAAGATATCCTGCCTTTCGACTTTGAAACACAGGATTGGCAGAACCTTTGGCTAGAATTGAAAAGTGTCATCGACTTCTGGATCGGTAAGGGGGTTAAGGTTTTCAGGATCGATAATCCGCATACAAAAGCATTTGCATTCTGGGAATGGATGATCGGGGAAGTGCGGAAAGTAAACCCCGAAATCATTTTCCTTGCTGAGGCATTCACCAGACCGCGTGTGATGGAACGGTTGGCAAAAATTGGTTTTAACCAGTCATACACCTATTTCACATGGCGTAACAGCAAATGGGAAATAGAAAAGTATATGGAAGAGCTTACCAAAACCGACCAACAATACTATTTCCGTCCGAATTTCTGGCCGAATACACCGGACATTCTGCCGCATCATCTGGCAGAAGGTGGCGAGAATGCGCACATTATGCGTCTGATTCTGGCTGCTACATTATCATCCAATTACGGATTATACGGACCTGTGTATGAGTATGGGGTTAATAAGCCGCATCCGGGAAAGGAGGAATATACTGACAATGAAAAGTACGAGATCAAGCAGTGGGACTGGAAACAATACAGCCGCACGCGCGAGATCATAACGCGTGTTAATAGGATCCGCAAGGAAAATCCGGCATTGCAATCCACCTGGAACATTGATTTTGCGGAGACCACTAATGATATGGTGATCAGCTATATCAAGCAGGACGAAGAGTCGAACAATGCATTGCTGATATCCGTGAATCTGGACGTCTTCAACACGCAAGGCGCCCACGTTAAGGTGCCTATTCATCGCTTCGGCATTCATCCCGATCAGACTTACCTGGTCAGCGATATGCTTAGCGGTGAAAAATATTACTGGCGGGGTGAATACAATTTTGTTCAACTGAACCCATATGAAATGCCTGCACACATATTTAAAATTGAAACGCTCAATGGATAAAATAATGGAAGACAAAAACGGAATATTTGATAAGAACCTGCATTGGTATAAAGATGCCATTATATATGAATTGCACATTAAAGCATTTAAAGACGGCAACTGCGACGGGATCGGAGATTTCAAGGGGCTTATGGAGCAACTTGACTATTTGCAGGACCTTGGCGTAACGGCCATCTGGTTATTGCCTTTTTATCCATCACCGCTCCGCGATGATGGTTACGATATCGCGGATTATTACTCGATCAACCCATCTTATGGCGATCTGACGGAGTTCCAGGATTTCCTGAAAGAAGCTCATCAGCGCGGCTTGAAGGTGATTACCGAGTTGGTTATCAACCACACTTCTGATCAGCATCCCTGGTTTCAGCGTGCAAGAAAAGCACCGAAGGGATCGCCGGAACGCGAGTTTTATGTCTGGACAGACGATCCGAAACAGTTTAAAGATGCCCGGATCATTTTCCAGGATTATGAAAAATCCAACTGGACGTGGGATAGCGAAGCAGAACAATATTACTGGCACCGCTTCTTCCATCACCAACCGGATTTGAACTACGACAGTCCTCTGGTACAGGAAGAAATCCTGAAAATACTGGAATTCTGGTGTGAGATGGGTGTGGACGGTTTCCGTCTGGATGCTGTTCCTTACCTGTTTGAACGGGATGGAACAAACTGTGAAAACCTTCCTGAAACGCATGAGTATCTTAAAAAACTGAGATCTTATGTAGACGAGCGCTATCCGGGCACATTGCTGTTGGCGGAAGCGAATATGTGGCCGGAAGATTCTGCTGCGTATTTCGGCGACGGTGATGAATGTCAGATGAACTATCATTTTCCAATTATGCCGCGCATGTTTATGTCGCTGCAAATGGAAGACCGCTATCCTATCACTGATATCTTTGACCAAACGCCTGAGATTCCTGAAAACTGCCAGTGGGGAATATTCCTGCGGAACCATGACGAGCTGACGCTGGAAATGGTAACCGATGAGGAACGTGACTATATGTATAAAGTATATGTCAAAGATCCGAAGGCAAGAATCAACCTGGGAATCAGGCACAGACTTGCTCCTTTGATGGAGAACAGCCGGAAGAAGATTGAGCTGCTTAACTCGCTGCTTTTCACATTCCCCGGCACACCTATCATTTACTATGGTGATGAAATTGGTATGGGCGATAACTTCTATCTCGGCGACCGCGATGGAGTAAGAACGCCTATGCAATGGAACCCCGACCGTAATGCAGGCTTTTCGCAGGCCAACCCGCAGCGGCTTTACTTACCATTGATCCTGGATCCGCAATATCATTATGAATCGGTGAATGTGGAGTTGCAGGAGCGTAATTCATCCTCATTATTGTGGTGGATGAAAAGGGCTATCGCTACCCGGAAGAAGTACGATGCATTCAGCCGCGGGGATATTAAGTTTCTCAATTCAGAGAACTCAAAAGTGCTGGCTTTCACCAGAACTTTCAAAGACGAAACCATGCTGGTGATCGCGAACCTGTCGCGCTTCCCGCAACCCGTGGAGCTGGATCTGGACGCATATAAAGGTTTCCAGCCGGTGGAAATATACAGTAAGAACAAATTCCCTTCGGTTAAGGATAACACACCCTATTTCTTCACATTGGAGGCATATGCTTGTCAATCCTTTGTAATGCAAAAAACGCATCCGGAAATTGATCAGAACGAGGAGCTTCCGCTGCTTGAACTGAAAGACTGGAGCGATTTGCTTAAACCGGAGGTTCTTGAAAAGCTGGAAAACAAATTCCTGCCTTCCTACCTGATGAAAATGAGGTGGTTTGGCGGAAAAGGAAAAGGCTTGGACAGCATTAAGGTGGTTTCGCAGGCTACAATCCCGTTGGGACAAAACCCGCCGGCTTACATCCTGTTGCTTGAAATGGCTTATCAAAATGATCTGCCTGAAATGTATCAGCTTCCTGTGGCATATGGCAAAGAGCAATTCTCAAACCGTGTGAAGGAAGACTGTCCGCAAGCTGTAATCGCCAGGATCAAGATCGGTGGCGAGGAGGAAGGCGTGTTGTTCGACGCCATTTACGGACTGGAAATGCAGCAGGCCCTGCTTGTTAATATGGGTGAAAATGTAAAGCTGAAAGCCAAAAACAGTGAGATCCATTTCACAGGAAATGCAGATCTGGCTGCGCACATTAAGGAAAATGACAAGTTCAAACCACGTGTGCTTTCAGGAGAGCAGAGCAATACTTCCATCACCTTCGACGGCAAGTATTTCTTCAAACTGTACAGAAAAGTGGACCGGGCGATCAATCCCGATATGGAAATCACGCATTTCCTTACGCATGAGGCGCAGTTCAAAAATATCCCGGCTTTTGTGGGCGCGGTGGAGTGGAAACATAAGAACGACAGCATGGTGCTGGGTATGATGCAGGAAATGGTTGTCAACAGCACCGACGCCTGGGCCAACATGCTGGACAGACTGGATAGCTTCAACGAAAAAATCCTTTCGACCAGCGAAATACAGCTGCCTACCGAACTTGTGGGCACATTGACAAACCCGGTAGGTTACGAGGACATTCCGGAGGCATTGAAGGACTTGCTGGATGTTCCCGTAGCGGAACAGGTTGCATTACTTGGAACCAGAACAGCTGAAATGCACCTGGCGCTGGCATCAGGCAAAAACAATCCGGATTTCAAACCAGAAGAATTTTCGCTGCATTACCAGCGCTCGGTTTATTCGTCGCTGCAATCACTTGTCCGCGTTGCATTCCAGAGTCTTAACCGCAACACCAAGAAACTTACGCCGGAAGCACAGCAGGAAGCTGCGGACGTATTACAAATGAAAGACGAAATCCTGACGGAACTGAAAAAAGTATATAGCCGCAAAATTGACACGGACAAGATCCGGATCCACGGCGATTATCACTTAGGCCAGGTCTTATTCACAGGAAAAGAGTTCATTATTCTTGACTTTGAGGGCGAACCAGCGCGCAGTTACAGTGAAAGAAGGCTGAAACGCTCCGCATTGAGAGACGTTGCGGGCATGTTGCGTTCGTTCCATTATGCGGCTTATGGCAGTTTGCATCTCGACAATCAGGTACGTAAGGAAGACATTACGAAACTGCTGCCTTTTGTGGAACAATGGTATCATTACATGAGTGGATTTTTCATGAAAGCATATCTGGAAACGGTCAAGGACAGCCCGATCATCCCGCAGAAAAAGGAGGACCTGGAAGTGCTGTTGCAGACATTTTTGCTGCAGAAGGCCATTTATGAACTGAATTATGAGGTCAATAACAGGCCTACATGGGTGATGGTGCCGTTAAGTGGCATAAAGTCACTCATGCACAAATCCGAACCTCAGGTAACAGCTTAAAATTTTGACCATGACAGATCAGCGCAGCGATGCATTGCCGATGCTTTCCGGATTTGACATTGACTTGTTCAAGTCCGGAACACATTATCATATTTATAATAAACTTGGCTCCCACATTATCGAACGGGACGGGGTCAAGGGGACGCATTTTGCCGTTTGGGCACCTAATGCGCAGCAGGTTTCAGTGGTTGGAAATTTCAATGGCTGGAACAGGGAATCACATCCCTTAAATGGCAGAACGGACGGTTCCGGCATTTGGGAGGGCTTTTTGCCGGGAATTGGCCGCGGAGAATATTACAAATATTTTATCCGCTCCAATAATGGTTACGAAGTAGAAAAAGGAGACCCTTACGCATTTCACTGGGAGACACCACCTCACACTGCAACCGTGGTATGGAACCTTGATTACCAATGGAATGATGCGCAATGGCTGGAAAAACGCCGTAGCGCACCTCCGCTCAGCAAACCTATTTCCGTTTACGAAATGCATATTGGCTCCTGGCGGAGGGTAGATGAAGAAGAGGGCCGTTTCTTAACCTACCGCGAGCTGGCCGCAGAGTTACCGGAATATTGCAATTACATGAATTTCACACACGTGGAATTTATGCCGGTGATGGAACACCCGTTTTACGGATCGTGGGGTTACCAGCTCACTGGCTACTTCGCTCCCAGCAGTCGTTTTGGAACACCTCAGGATTTCATGTTCCTTGTTGACTCGCTGCACCAGGCTGGCATCGGCGTGATCCTGGACTGGGTGCCTTCCCACTTCCCGACCGACGAGCACGGGCTGGGCTATTTTGACGGAACGCATCTTTACGAGCATGCCGATCCTAAAAAGGGCTTTCATCCGGACTGGAAGAGTTTCATCTTCAACTACGGCCGGAATGAAGTGAAGGCATTCCTGATTTCAAATGCTATTTACTGGCTGGACAAATTCCACATCGATGCCTTACGGGTTGATGCCGTTGCATCTATGCTTTACCTGGATTATTCCAGAAATGAAGGGGAATGGATCCCTAACCAGTATGGCGGACGCGAGAACCTGGAAGCGCTGGATTTTTTAAGGGAATTCAACAATGCGGTGCATACCAATTTCCCCGATGTTCTCACCATTGCCGAAGAATCCACCGCCTGGCCGGGCGTTACCAGCCCCACAAACAATGGCGGCCTGGGCTTTGACATGAAGTGGATGATGGGCTGGATGCACGATACATTGTCGTATTTCCAACTGGACCCGGTTTACCGCTCCCATCATCAGGGACAGCTTGCATTCAGCATTCATTATGCGTTTTCTGAGAAATTTACTTTGCCGCTTTCACACGATGAGGTGGTTTATGGTAAAAATTCGATGATCAATAAAATGCCTGGCGACCATTGGCAGCAGTTTGCCAACCTGCGTTTGCTTTATGGCTACATGTTCGGTCATCCGGGTGCAAAGCTGCTTTTCATGGGCGCGGATTTTGCACAACGGCACGAATGGCGCCACGATTTCAGCCTGGATTGGAACGAAAACAACAATCCGTCCCATACAGGCATCCAGCTCTTGCTAAAAGATCTCAATGGTTTCTATAAATCGCAACCCGCTCTTTACGAAAATAATTTTTCACAAGAGGGTTTCGAGTGGATCGATAACCAGGATGGTGTAAACAGCATCATGAGCTGGATCCGGAAAGGAAAAAATGAAGAGGACGATCTGATTTTTGTCGGAAACTTCACGCCGATTGTTAAGAGCAATTACCGGATTGGAGTTTCGAAGCCTGGATACTATCAGGAAATCTTTAATACGGATGATCTGAAATATGGCGGATCTGATGTGGTTAAGCGGGAAGAACAGGAAAGTTATCCTGTTCCGAAACACGGAAGAATTCACTCACTAGCGCTCGTTTTACCTCCCCTGGGCATTGTTGTATTAAAATATGTGCGGGGTTTTGACTGGTTGTAATTTAATCTTCATCAATAAACTACTTTAATTATGTCATCTAATGGAAAATATGCGCTAATCACAGGCGCAACAAGCGGCATAGGCTACGAGCTGGCCCTGCTGTTTGCAAAAGACCAGTATAACCTGGTGATCGTATCGCGCGACGAGCAGCAGCTGGAAGTGAAGGCGCAGGAGTTCAGGCAGCACGGTGTGGAAGTGATCACAATTGCGAAGGACTTTTTCAACCGGGAGGAAACCTTGTCAGTCTATGACGAAGTGAAAAGCAAAGGGATTACCATTGATGTGCTGGTGAATGATGCCGGCCAGGGCGTTTACGGATTATTCCAGGATAATGAGCTGAACCGCGAACTGGACATTATTGAGCTGAACATTTCAGCTGTAGTGATCCTTACCAAGCTTTTCCTGAAAGATATGCTGGCAGCGAATTCCGGCAAAATCCTTAACCTGGCCTCTATTGCCAGTAAAACCCCGGGCCCATGGCAAGCGGTTTATCACGGGACAAAAGCATTTGTGTTGTCGTTCAGCCAGGGGCTGCGTGAAGAATTGAGCGAGACGGATATAACCGTAACCGCATTGTTACCAGGCGTTACCGACACCGATTTCTTTAACAAAGCAGATATGAACAGCAGCAAAGCTGTGCAGGACGAAGATTCCAAAGCTGATCCTGCGGGCGTGGCCAAAGATGGTTACGACGCATTGATGTCGGGCAAGGATAAGGTGATATCCGGGCTTAAAAATAAGTTACAAATGGGTATGAGCAATGTGACGCCCGACAGCATGGTCGCGCATAACATGAACGAAATGCAAAAGCCTGTTACTGAGGATTAATTTCCAATATTTCGACGTTACGGCCATATCATCGCAGGGTGATATGGCCTTTTTGCGTTTAGCCTTTAAATAAATCTCACCGGCCTTTTACTGGTTGAAAAAGCACATTCTTCTTCTTTTCTTTTAATTATACTTCCGGTTAAAAACAGATCAGCGTTTCCATGATAATCACCCGGCCTCACCGGGTAATGCCTGGCCAAGCGTCGATCAGTTTATGTGTCCCACGTCACCTTTTACAACATTAAAGACATTATGATAAACGCGCTGATTATCGATGATGAAATTAAAGCCCGTCACATTCTTGCCAATTATCTGGAAACAATGATCCCGGAGGAAATGACCATCAGGCAGGCACGATCGGTGGATCAAGCATTGGAAGTGATGAAAACATTCAAGCCCGGACTCATATTCCTGGATGTGGAGATGCCGGGAAAGTTTGGTTTTGAATTGCTGGCCGGCCGAAAGAATCCTGACTTCGATATCATTTTTATAACCGCATTCAATAAATACGCCATTCAGGCAATCCGGTTCAGTGCGCTGGATTACTTACTAAAACCCATTTGTGTGGAAGAATTGAGATCTGCCATTGAACGGCATATCGAAAAAGTGAAGGAGAAGAATGCCCGCCCGAGTCAGGTGCTTCTGGACAACCTGATGGACAACATTAAGAAGAAGGAAATTAAAGATTTTCGTCTGGCCGTCCCTTCCAGCGAAGGCGTTTTCTTCTTTATGCTGGACGAAATCCTGAGGCTCGAAGCAGACAAAAATTACACATCCATACATTTGGTTGGTAAAAGACCGTTCGTTTCCAGCAAAACGTTAAAGCACTTTGACGAAATGCTGGCCGACTTTAATTTCATCCGCACGCACAAATCACACCTCGTTAACTCCCGGTACATTAAGCAAGTGTCGCACAACAGTCAGTATGTGCTCCTTTCCGACGGATCGCAGGTGGAAGTATCCAGAAGAAAAAAGGAAGAAGTCCAACAGCAGCTGAACCTGCGCTAAGTTATCGGACCATTTGATCAAACAATTTACCCAAACTCACTTCCGGTTCCTGGCAAAAGCCCGGATGCACTTTTGATGATTGTACAACAGTGCTTCGCGTGGCGGTAAGCCAGCGGAAACGCGATGCAGGCGGCAGCGCAGCAATGGTGCCGCCTTCTTTTTTGCCCAAACAAATCAACTTCAATGCATTCAGGTAAGCACTTACCTCATCGAGATCCAGGCTTTCGGAAAGCACGCGCAACTTGGCAGCATTCAGCTCAATGGTGCATTCCAGAAAACGCTTTGACGGACAAAATAAAATAACACCCACATTCACAAATTCTTCGCGCTCGACCCTGGGCACGACGCGAATTACGGCGTACTCAAATAAGTGCTGCTCTTGCATCATTAGCTCCTTTAACAAATACATCCGACACGGAGAGCCGCGACGCTAAAAATTTCACATAAGCCTGCCGATGTTCTTCGTCAGTTTCAAAAGGCGCATCGCGCAGCAGCCAGTCATCCGGGATCAGCGATACAACGGCCTCAATTTTCTCAACATCTAAAATGGACTTGAATTCGGCATCAACAGACTCGATATCAGCAGCGTAACGAAGCAGCACATGATCTTTTACTTGTGCAAACGGCCGCTTAGCCTGCTCTTCCCAATTATCCCACGAATGATGAAAATACAATGCTGCGCCATGGTCTATAAGCCATAACTCTTTGTGCCACATGAGCATATTGGTGTTCCTGGCCGTGCGGTCTACATTGGTAATGAGGCTGTCGAGCCATACGATTGCGGATGCAAGCCGTGACTCCACGTCGGTTACCACGGGATCAAAAGTAATGGCGCCGGATAAATAATGGATGGCCAGATTCAACCCCGTGCTGGCGCGAAGCAGATCCTGAATTTCTTCGTCGGGCTCTGTCCTTCCGAACGCCTCGTCGAGATTGGCAAAAACGATTTCAGGAACTTTCAAACCCAGCAATCGCGCAATTTCCCCTCCTATCAGCTCTGCAATCAGCGCTTTTGTTCCTTGCCCGGCCCCGCGGAATTTCAGGACATATAAAAAATCGTCGTCGGCCTCGGCAATAGCAGGCAGCGATCCGCCTTCCCGCAGCGGGGTAACATATCGGGTAACATTTACAGTTCTGGGTTGAAGTTGTTGACCATTCATTACATTATACTAACGGTTCAAAGCTGTCAATATAGAGATTTTTCATTAAACAAGTCCATTTCAGCCATCACCTGCGCCATCAGAAGGAGGCTTTACTCACATCCGCTCAGGTTGGAACGGTATTTGATACTTACCTTAATATTAAAAAAACTGGCAACCCAAACGACCAAGCGCATGAGACGGTTAAAAATATTAATGATTTTGATGGTGTTAACTGCACCAACGATTGCTTTTTCACAATCGCGGGATAACAAAACGGAGTCAAAACGCTCTGAGCGAACATTCCAGAAAAAATCTTCGAGGCTGAGCTCTTCGACAGACACATCCGATGTCTCCGCAATCGTCAAGGATTCGTCCAACGCCGAGAGCGGGCCTATCCTTAATGACAACGGAACCGTGAGCACAAACGGGACGATCAACGGGAGAAGCAGCACCGGTCGCCCCGATGCCGACACCACGACATCTTATTCAGTAAAACGCAATAAGAAAACGATCCGAAGCGGTGGCGCCGCAATGCCCGACACGACCAAGAGAAGAAGCAGACCTTAAAAAAGTTGACCATAACCCCGATCCAGCGTCGGGGTTATTTTTTGCCTTCGTATCAAGAAACCGCAAAAACATTGCTAGCCGACAAGCTTCGTATAGGTTTTCAAAATTTCCTCCAAATCACCTTTTTTAGCCTCCACATCGGCCATATCAGTAAAGTACATCATTCTCCGGTCTTTGTAATCCCCTTCCAAAAGTGCTGACTTAATTTGTACAATGGCAATGTGATGAAAGATCAAATGGACTTTTGTTTGCAGTCTATGGTTAAATGTAAGCAGATCGGCCGATGTATAATAGCTGGGCGCATTCCATTTAATCCTTTCTTTGATTTCAGGATCAGCGTTTTTTATAATGTTGCGGACCACTTCGATTTCCGCTTTCAACGGATGCTCCAACTGCTCCATATACGCCTCCACCTGTGCCGCGTCGCTTAATTTTACAGGCTTCGCTTTTGGTTCTTGATCTGTTTTTTTGGCCATGGTCGCAGGTTAGATTAAGGTTACTGCAATTACGGCAATTGCTTATTTTTTGCAATGCTTTATCCAAACAATCAACACCTTCCAGTGCGGCACATGCCTCGAATGAGGCATCTTTGCTGTCTTTGAATTTGTAATTTTAACAGCGACCTTGCAGCATGGTCTTCGATTTTCGGTTACAGGTTTTTAACACGGTCGCCCGCCGGCTCAACTTTACAAAAGCGGCTGCGGAGCTTTATATCACACAACCAGCCGTAACAAAGCACATTCACGAGCTTGAAAATCAGCTGAATACCAAGCTTTTTGAGCGTAACGGCTCACGTGTGAAGCTTACCCAGGCCGGTGAAATTCTCCTGCACCATAGCGAACAGATCTTTGAGATTTACCGGAACATTGAGTTTGAGATCAACAACCTGGCACAGCGCCAGGGCGGAAAGCTGCGGCTCGGCGCCAGCACCACGGCCGCGCAATACATTCTTCCTCCTATCCTGGCGGCTTTTCACAGGAAGTTTCACAAAATTCAGGTAACGCTCACCATTAAAAATACCGAAGAGATTGAGCAAGCCCTGCAAAACAAAGAGATTGACCTGGGCGTGATTGAAGGTTTTTCCAAAAACGCTGCTATAAAGTATATCGAGTTTTTAAAGGACGAAATTGTTCTCGTGGCCGCCAGTAAAAATCCGACGGCCATGACCGGCACCGTTTCACCCGAAAAGCTAAAAACCATCCCGTTGCTCATGCGTGAACCCGGTTCGGGGACATTGGAAGTGATCGCCCATGCGTTAAAGACGATTGGCGTCAGCATTGCCGAGCTGAACATTGAAATGCAGCTGGGCAGCAGCGAAAGCATGAAACTATATATGCTGCATTCGGATTCCATGGCGTTACTATCTGTTCATGCCGTGCTGAAAGAGCTGCAA
Source organism: Dyadobacter chenhuakuii (assembly GCF_023821985.2). NCBI lineage: Bacteria > Pseudomonadati > Bacteroidota > Cytophagia > Cytophagales > Spirosomataceae > Dyadobacter > Dyadobacter chenhuakuii. Next base: position 2,525,169 of record NZ_CP098805.1, read on the forward strand.
AGCAAGGAATGCCGCATTGTGGATGTGGAAGGGCTGAACATTGAGCGCTATTTCTATTTTACGATCCTGCACGGACAGCACGAGGCATTACCCGACCTTTTTATGAAATTCGCCCGCTTTGTTGCGAAGTAGACGTCCCAAATGAATTGAGGCTTTTTTGAGTAGTTATTTCCGAATATCCCATTTATTAAGTTGAGTTTGTATCCATTTTTTTCATCTGAAACAAGGTGAATTGTTTTTCTGAAATCCAATTATGTTAAAGATTACTCTGAGTCTCGTAACTGCCTTCCTGATCCTGTACTGGAATAATGCAGCGATCGACCGTTCTGCATCCGTTAACAGTTCAACCCGCTCTGTAACAGCGGATTCTCTTCCCAATGCAGCTGCCTGGCCTGCCGAGCTGAATGTTACCCATTTTGCGGGGTCAGACCTTACGCCAAGTCCGGCCTGCCTTGCTGTTGCAGCCAGCGGAGAAGTTTTTGTGGGCGTTGACATGATCGGATCACTGGGGAAAACGCCCGGAAAAGGACGCATTGTGCGCTTGGTCGATACGGATCATGATGGGAAAGTTGATAAAAATACCACATTCGCAGAGGTCGACAATCCGCGTGGGATCATTGCTATGGGTGATCGCGTGTATGTTTTGCACACCACTTTTTCAAAAGAAACTCAAAAGGCATCGGGGATGGACCTGGTCGTTTTTGAAGATAAAAACCGGGATGGCGTGGCCGACGGAGGCCCTTCGCCTTTGATCCAAAGCATAAGCTCACCAAAATTCCTCCAAAGCCGCGGAACGGATCATTCAACAAACGGGATCCGGATGGGGATCGATGGCTGGATTTACATTGCTGTAGGTGATTTTGGTTTTCATGACGCCGTCGACAGGTCGGGCAAAAAGCTGACCCAACTGGGTGGCGGAATCGTACGTGTCAGACCCGACGGGACTGAGATGGAGGTTTTTACTCACGGCATGCGTAACATTTACGATGTGGCGATTGACCCTTATATGAATATTTTCACAAGAGACAACACCAATGACGGAGGCGGCTGGAACATTCGGTTCAGCCATCAGATACAATCAGGTGAATATGGCTATCCTGTTCTCTTCAAGCATTTTACAGAAGAGATTATTCCTGCACTCGTCGATGTAGGCGGTGGCTCGGGAACGGGGTCCTTGTTTATGGATGATCCCAACTGGCCCGCAAAATACAATCAGGTGCCTATGATGGCCGACTGGGGCAGAAATCAGCTTTACATTCACAGGGTGACACCCGACGGGCCCACGTTCACGCAGAAAGAAGAGGAGTTCATCAAGCTTGCACAGATTACAGATATTGATATCGATGCGGCAGGAAGCGTTTACTTATCCGCCTGGGATGGCGCGGGTTATTCAGGGAATCCGGGCAAAGGTTTTGTGGTTCGTGCGGTGCCCAAAACTTGGCAGTACAAGCCTTTTGCTGACCTTAAAAAATCCTCTGTAAAAGACCTGGCTGCATTGCTGACGAATGCAAGCGCTGTGCAACGCCTCGCTGCGCAGCAGGAGCTGCTTACCCGGAAAGCAAAAGATGCCGGAAAAGCGTCCTTAGCCATTGCCACGAACAAGAAACTTCCGCTTTACGCACGTGTTGCCGGGATTTTTACATACGCCCAGGTTGCAGGCACTTCCGGCCAGGATAACCTCGTTAAGCTCACCGAAGATAATGATGTGAGGGAATTTGCGCTCCGCGCATTGGCCGATCGCCTGAAAAATGTTTCCAATGTCCCTGTTGAGCCGTTTCTGAAAGGTTTGCAAGACGGATCTCCACGCGTCCAGCTAGTATCGACGGTAGGATTAGGCCGGTTGGGCCGCCCTGAAACGGCAGACGCATTGCTCAAAGTAAAGGTGCCTGCATCATTCGTATCGCCTGCCAAAGGAACAGAAGGACCGCACGCAACGCCAAACTCACCCATTATTGCCCCGCACATTGCCGTAAGAGCACTTGTTGCGCTCAATGCTGTGGATGCATGCGTGAAAGCCATCGGAACAGAAAATGCCACGCTCGCGCTATGGGCACTGCGATACATGCATGATCCCAAAGCAGTATCAGGGCTGATTTCTGCTTACGGACAAGCGAAAGACGATGCATCTAAAAACCAGATAATGTCCACATTAGCAAGGCTTTACAAGAAAGAGGCACCTTATGACGGCTCCTGGTGGTGGAGCACCCGCCCAGACACGCACGGCCCTTACTATAAGGCCGTTACATGGGAATCGTCGGATTCGATCAAAGGATTTTTGATGGAGGAATGGAAAAAAACGGATGAAAACGGAAAGCAGCGCTTTGCCGACCTGAATGGTAAACTGCGCATGGGAATCACCGAATTCGGCGGTGAAGAAGTGGTTGCTGCCAAAGAAGAAGTGAAAATCGATTTAAATAAAATCCGAAATAAAAAAGGGCAGGTGGGCGAATCTTCCATTGAAGACGTCATGCTGGCGATTGCCAAAATCGAAGGTAATCCTGCGTTGGGAAAACAGCTTTTCACCAAGCAGGGATGCATTGCATGCCACAGCCTCAGCAAAGGCGAAGTCATGAAAGGACCATTTATGGGCCAGATCGGCTCCATTATGAACCGCGAACAGATCGCCGAATCCATTTTGAAACCCAATGCATCTATTTCTCAGGGATTTGCCTCGGTGTTGATCAATGCAAAAGGGGACAAGACTTACATGGGATTCGTTTCCGAAGAATCTGCGGAGAAGGTCGTGATCCGTGACATTACCGGACAGGTAACTGTTATAAAGGCATCCGATATCATTTCGCGGAAAGAAATGGAGACGTCAATGATGCCTCCGGGGCTTGCTAATGAGCTTTCTTACGAGGAATTTGCTTCGCTGATCACATTTTTATCTCAGCAACGGAAATAGCGGCAGTCGTTGCAGCCCGGTTCAATCTTAAACATTCCATTCATGAAAAAACATCTGGCGTTTCTTTTCTTGCTTGCACTGGGATCCTGTAACGACGATAAAAACCAGCCCACGCCCTACCCGGACCCTGCGGTGCTGGCGAAGCAGCAGGCGCCTTTTGGTTCGCCGCCCGTAGATGTAAAATTGAAAAAGCTGCTGTATAACGGCAAGCTGGCCGCGGAATACATTTATGAGGGAGATTTGCTTCGCGAACAAAAAAAGTTCCTGTTTTTTAATGTTCCGGGGCATTATCAAAGCGGCAATTTCGTAAGGAACGCGGGGGTTACAGAGTCTTACGATGTAGTCTCCGCGGCTTGGAACGGCGAAGCGCAAACCGTTTCCGATGTTTTCAAACCTGCGTATTCGATCCGCTTCAATAAGCCTGATAATGATTCATTGCGGGAAGTAACGGAAGAGAACCTGATCTTCCTGGAAATTTTTTACAGAACCTATGCAATTGATAAAGAAGGTTTTATCACGCGCCAGGAATTTACCGAGAAGACCAACACAGCCAACGATTTTTCAATATTCTACGTCCGGAACGGGCAGCATAATATCGCCAAAAGCTGGGTCAAATATGCCGAACAAACTGCTCCCGGCACCTATGTCGAATACGAATTTGATAATCATCCGAACCCGTTCTTTAAGCTTGGCCTGGACCGTACCGGGCAGCTGGCTGCACATGCAATGAACCCGAACAATGTGGTGAAAGAGACCGTAAGCGATGCCAATGGCCCGATTTATTCTATTGATTACAAATATGAATACGCTGCAAATGGTTATCCAGGCAAAGTCAGCGTCGGATCCAAAAGCCCGGCTTTCACTCCCTATACGATGGAATTTAACTATTAACAAAGCGAGAACATTGCCCTAATTGCTTAACTGCGGGCACGGATAGGTAAGATGATGGAAAATGCGGTGCCTTGGCCAGGCTCGGATTCTGCTGCAATGCTGCCGCCATGATTGCGGACAATTTTGCGGCAGTAAACCAGCCCCGAGCCATCGCTTTTTTCAAGTTCCTCGTTGATCAGATTAGGGAAAATGTCGAAGATTTTTTCCAATTGTTGTTTCGAAAAACCAGCTCCGTTGTCCTGGATCATAATTTCGATCAATTCAGCATCATTCTGCACCGGCAGCTGGGGCGTATTTTTTTGCGTGATTTCCTTCGAGCCGATCGTAATCTCATGCTGTCCGTCTCTTTTCGAATGTTGGAAAGAGTTGGTGATCAGGCTATAAAAAAGCTGTTTCATCTGTGAAAAACTCGCATTGATGACAGGCAACTCGTTGATTTGCACCCTGACATTCTTCTCATCCAGCTCCTTACTCAGCTCCCCACACACCTCGGCCACCAATTTCCTTAGGTCAACCAGCTCAAAATCAGTATCGCTATATAGTTCCGAAAATTCAGACAACTCCTTCACAAGCTCTGAAAACTTCCGGGCACAATCATCAATTTTACCCGCAAGAAACTTGATCTTCTCCACATCGCCCGCTTCGCCTGCCTGCACCAGCATGCTGCTGAAAACACGCATCTTCCGCAACGGTTCCTGCAAATTATGATTTGAAATATACTTGAACTGGCGGTTTTCAATCACAGAATCCACCAGCTTATGGTTCATCTCGTTCAATGCCGTTTTGCTCTGCTCCGCGACCTGCAACGTTTCAAGATGAAAGGCGATCAGTTCAGCAAAAAGATTGAACATGCCAACGGTTTTAGCATTGTTCAGCAACGCAGGTTTGGGATCAATGGCGCATAATGTTCCGAAAAAGTCACCATTGCGAAGGATAATGGGGATGGAAATATAGCTTTGAAAACCATACATCTTTGGCGTGTGGTGATCGGCAAAGATTTCACTTATCTGTACATGGTCGATGATAACGGCCTGTCGGTTGTCACGGATCTCATTGCATATGGTGGTTTCTATCTTCAATTCCCCTCCCGGCACCAATCCGAAAGAAATCTCATCCCGTACGCTGCACGCAATCCACCTGTCCTCGGTGACCCTGGCGATGGCAGCAAAGCCCATTCCCGTTGATTTACAGATCACTTCAAGCATGGTAGATACGATCGGGATATTTTTTACATTTTCAATGTCTGATAGCAGGGCCGCCTCGGTATTATCCATCCTTATTTTACATTTCGTATCCTTTCAAAGTTAGCCAACATATCCGCTATTTTGCAAAGTTTTTAATCCATGCGGCAGCGATGGTCACAGGCTGTGCGTTAGCGGAGTCTTTTGTCGAATTTTATATTTAAATTGTCACCCTTAACTTTTTATCAAAAACATGAAAAAATTAATACAAACCTGTCTTTTTGCATTCGCATTATTGCCAGGCGCTTTCGCAAACCAAGCAAATCCGAACCCCTCAGCCCCTGCCCCCGCGCCTATCGAAGGCCGCTGGGACATTACCGTAGATATGGACGGCAAAAAGGCCCCATCATGGCTGGAAGTGCGCCATTCAGGCAACCATACATTGATTGGCCAGTTTACAAGCGTCTCGGGAAGTGCCCGCCCTATTTCAGAAGTCATCTTTAAGGACGGCCAGTTTAGCTTTGAAATCCCACCTCAATGGGAAAAAGGCGATGGCAATTTGAAGCTCGAAGGAACGCTGACAGGAGAAAAGATCGCAGGAAGTGTAAGCACACCCGATGGTAAAAAATACAATTACACCGGCGTTCGCGCACCGTCATTACGCAGGACAGCGGCACCCGTGTGGGGCACGCCGATCAAGCTGACCGGCGGAAATGAGATAAAAGGATGGCATGCTGCAGGTGAGAATCAGTGGATCGCTGAAAACGGCATTTTACGCAGCCCGAAATCCGGCGCTAACCTTATTACAGATCAGAAATTCAATGATTTTAAACTGCATGTGGAATTCCGCATTCCAAAAGGAAGCAATAGCGGCGTGTATCTGAGAGGCCGTTATGAGGTGCAGGTTACCGACAGCAAAGGCATGGAGCCATCTCTGGATCAGCTGGGCGCAGTTTACGGCTTCCTGGTTCCAAGCGAAATGATGGCCAAAGATCCGGGCGAATGGCAGTCTTTTGACATTACACTGGTTGGCCGCATGCTGACACTGGTTACCAACGGCAAAACCGTGATCACCAATCAGGAAATTCCCGGCATCACAGGTGGGGCGCTGGACAGCAACGAAGGCGAGCCAGGGCCACTTTACATCCAGGGCGATCATGGCCCGGTGGAATACAGAAATATTGTGATTACTCCCGCCAAATAATTTCAATCATTCAGAGCGGATTTTTATTGGATCAAACAAAAAAGTGGCAGGGAAATTCCCTGCCACTTTCACTATACACACACTGTCATGACCCTTGGGTCACCTCTTAAAAAAACAGATGCATTTTAAGGCATCTGGCAAGTCGATTATTAGCTAGGTTTGAAAACATGGTTGATACATTGAATATGCCGTTCAGGCTTGCCGTCTACTTTAGAAAAAAATAACTTTCCTGAAAATCAGGAAAGTTATCCGCATTATTTACTCAACGTTCCTCTATTACTTAACCTTTAAACTTATCCGCCAGATCGAAGAATCTGACGAATGCCTAAGCTTTGGTTCAGAATATTGATCAAATATGGCAGGTTGGAGGCGACCAAGACAAATGCGATGATTAATCGGTGGACCTGAGTTAATTTACGGAAAATTTTGGCCTTAAATGGCAAAAATTCTGGACAGGTTGTTATATTTAAAGGTTAATTTTAATTAATTCCATTCCCGACTTAAATCCTTGACTAATGAACCGTAGAGAAGCTGTTCAAAAAATAACCTTCCTGCTTGGAGGCACACTCTCCGCCCCTTTAATGGCAGGTATCATGGGTGAAAAACTGAACTTTGGCCCTTCACTGGATATATCTGCCGAACAGGAAGCACTTTTGGCCGATGTTGCAGATACAATCATCCCAACTACCGGAACGCCGGGGGCCAAGGCTGCGGGCGCAGACAAGTTTATCACCAGGATCATGCGCGACTGCTACGAAATGGCGGATCAGAAGAAATTCTATTCCGGACTGGATAAAATAGATGCGCAAAGCAAAGAAGTGTACAGCAAAGGGTTTTCGGCCCTGGATGCAACGCAGAAAAATGACATTATCAAACGCACAACGGTTTCGGATAAGCCATTTTTCCTACAAATGAAAGGTTTGACCGTAACCGGTTATTTCACTTCGGAAATCGGTGCAACGCAGGCACTGGATTATTTGCCGATCCCGGGACGCTTTGACGGCAGCTGGCCGATGCCAAAAGGCCAGAAAAGCTGGGCGCTATAAATGACTATCCCTGACCAAATCATTAATAATATCCCTTATAATGGCGAATTTAAATATTGACGCAGTAAAAGAAATTACCTACGACGCAATCGTGATCGGTTCCGGCGTATCCGGTGGCTGGGCAGCAAAAGAGCTGACAGAAAAAGGGCTGAAAGTGCTGATGCTCGAAAAAGGCAAAAACCTGGAACACGTTACCGGCTACGAAAACGCCCTGAAAGCGCCCTGGGAAACGCAATACAACGGCCGGTTGACGGTAAAGCAAAAAGAAACGCACCCATTCCTCTCCCGCGATTATCCGTATAATGAAATGACGGAAAATTACTGGATGAATGATATGGACTCGCCTTATGAGGAAAAGAAAAGGTTCGACTGGTTCCGTCCCAACATTGTTGGCGGGAAATCGATCATGTGGGGAAGGCAGTCGTACAGGTTAAGCGACATTGATTTTGAAGCAAATTTAAAGGACGGCATCGCAGTCGACTGGCCGATCCGTTATAAAGATATAGCGCCCTGGTACTCTTATGTTGAAAAGCATGTTGGGATTTCAGGCGAAAAACTGGGGCTTCCTCAGTTGCCGGACAGCGATTTCATTCCGCCTATGGACATGTATTTCGTTGAAAAAGAAGTCAGAAAAAGACTTGAAAAGCAATTTCCCGGCCGCACAATGACCATTGGCCGCGTTGCGAACCTTTCACAGCCTACCAAAATCCAGCTTGAAGGAGGCCGTTCTCCATGCCAGTATCGTAACAAATGCTCACTGGGCTGTCCTTACGGCGCTTATTTTAGTACGCAGTCCAGCACGCTTCCGCCAGCAGTAAAAACCGGCTTGCTAACCTTGCGCCCGGATTCGGTGGTGCGGGAAATTACTTATGACGCAAAATCGAGTAAAGCCACAGGTGTAAAAGTAGTGGATTCGGTAACATTGCAGGAAAAGGAGTATTTCGCAGGACTGATCTTCGTTTGCGCCAGCGCGCTGGGTTCAACAGCTGTGTTGCTCAACTCAACCTCGGACCGTTTCCCGAACGGAATGGGCAATGATTCGGGCGAGCTGGGACATAACTTGATGGATCACCATTTCAGAACAGGCGCCAGTGGCGTTTGGGAGGGTGATTTGGATAAATATTATTTCGGACGCCGTGCCAATGGCATCTACGTTCCCCGTTACCGCAACATTGGTTCTGATAAAAGGGATTATCTGCGCGGATTTGGTTACCAGGGTGGCGGTGGCCGTCAGGGATGGCAGCGCAATGTGGCCGAACTTGCTTTCGGTGCTGACTTCAAAGAAGAACTGACAACTCCGGGCAACTGGACAATGGGCTTCGGCGGTTTTGGCGAAACATTGCCTTACCACGAAAACTACATGTATCTGAACAAAGACAATAAGGATAAATTCGGCATGCCTGCGGTCGTATTCGATGCAGAACTTCGTGAAAACGAGAAGAAAATGCGCGTGGACATGATGAATGACGCAGCCGAAATGCTCGAAAAATCAGGTCTGAAAAATGTGAAGACGCATGATAACGGTTCGTATCTGGGCATGGCCATTCACGAAATGGGAACAGCCAGAATGGGCCGTGACCCTAAAACTTCGGTTTTGAATGGAAACAACCAATTGCATTCCGTTAAAAACGTGTTTGTTACCGACGGCGCAGCCATGACTTCGGCTTCCTGTGTGAACCCATCGCTGACTTACATGGCATTAACGGCCCGCGCGGTTGATTTCGCTGTGAAAGAGTCGAAGAAGAAAAATATCTGACAAGTCACTTACATTAGCATATCAAAAACTATCCGGGCTCAACAAAGCCGGATAGTTTTTTTTTAACCCAAATGCTATAACGCAAACATTTTGCAGTTTTTTGCAACATTTAATTTAGTTATCTCATTAATGTTGCATATTATTGCATCATAATCCTTTGTATTAGTCCTTTTATGCAAGAAAAAGCAAAAATAAGCGCTGCAAGAAAAGCGGTATTACTCATTTTCCTGGTCTGCGGCATCGGGTTATCCAGCTGGGCCCCGATGGTGCCTTTCGCTAAACTTGCATTAGGGCTCAGTGAGGCTGATTTGGGCGTCGTACTGTTAGCATTGGGAGCAGGTGCGATTCTGACAATGCCTATAACCGGAATTTTAATCAATAAATATGGTAGCCGCCGGATCTCTCTTCTCTCTGCGCTTATTATCGCTATATTCTTGCCCTTGCTCTTACTGGCCAGCACACCTTACGAACTTGCGGCAGCATTATTTGTCTTTGGAGCGGGTATCGGCTCGGTTGATGTGGCTATGAACGCGCAGGCCGTTTTGGTCCAGGAAAAACACGGAAGCCACATTATGTCATCTTTTCACGGAATGTTCAGCGTAGGTGGCTTGCTGGGTTCCATCGGGCTCGGTTTCCTTATCAAGGCCGGACTTTCTCCCACGGTTGCGGCGGTGAGCATATCCGCATTACTGGTTATTATCGCAGCCACACAGTTCAAATATCTACTCCCCCATTCCGAAGAAGCAAAAATCGACAAAGCGAGTTTTATTCTTCCAAAAGGCCCTGTGCTTGTGCTGGGACTTATGTGCTTTATCCTGTTCCTGGCGGAAGGCTCGTTGCTGGACTGGAGCGCGGTATTTTTACAGTTTTCCCGGGACTTTGACCCTTCACTCTCCGGCGTTGGTTATGCCGTATTTTCTGTTGCCATGGCCATTATGCGCTTAACCGGCGATAACCTGATCCACAAGCTCGGACCTTCCAAGGTTGTGTTTTACGGAACATTTCTGGCGGGAGCCGGCTTCCTGCTCGCAGTAGCAGTGCCCTGGGCGCCAGCTGCATTGGCCGGCTTTGTTTTGGTTGGTCTGGGTGCCGCTAATGTCGTCCCGATTTTCTTTACAGCCGCGGGTCGTTTTCCCAATGTACCACCGTCCGTTTCGCTTCCTGCTGTGACAACATTAGGCTACGCAGGACAATTGGCTGGTCCCGCATTGATCGGTTTTATAGCCGAATTCACCTCCCTATCCATTGCATTGGGCTTTGTGGGCGTGCTTCTGTTCATTGTAGCGTTCACTTACAAGCACAGGGATTGATTTTGAAATAACATTAAAATGCTTCTCCCGTAAACAAATAAAATCCTGGCCCGTCTTTGGTAAAACCAACGTCCAGCCGGAGGAAAATGTCCTTTTTGGGAAAAAGCAAATAACGCAAGCCTACACCACCAGAGGCTCTCACGTGTTTGAATGTGAATGCATTGAGCTTCGGTGCTACAACGGCAGTGCCGGCAAAAGCCACTGCACCGAAACGCTTGCTAAACCCAAATGGCAGCCAACGGTGCTCCACCTGGCCTGCAATCATATTTTTATCCCGGTAACGGCCATAGTAGTAACCCCGCATGATCATTTCGCCGCCCATTAACGCAAGCTGGTTGAACGGAACATTACCCGAATAAAAATTGCCCAAAACCTGCCAAGCCAGCACATTGCGCGCGCTCACGGGGTGTGATGAACGCACATCCAAATTAACGCCCTGAAAATTAAAGTTACTTCCCAGTGCCGGGCTGTATTTCAAAAATGATATTTCCCCGAAAAATCCTTTGCGGACATTGAGCACATTATGCCGATTGTCGTAAACCAAGGCGCCGCCCAGCCCTATATTTCGCGTCCCGTCACTGCCCAGCGGCTTGTCATAGGTGTGATTATCAGGTTGTTCAAAATCTGTGTTGTATAGTTGCTGGTAATCAATTTCAGGCCCGGCGAAGAAGTTGGGCTTAATTTTTCTTAGCACTCTTTGTTTAAAAAGAATGTAATTCGCGTCGATCAGCGCCGGGTCCTTACCCACCGTTTCGGGTCCTATGCCGTAATAAAGCAGCGGGAAACGCTGGAAACGCGTTCTGCCAAGGAAAAACCAGTTGTCTTTGTCTCCATAAATGGCATTATCAAGCCAGATGCCGTATTGTGCTTCCAACGTGACAAAAGTGAAAGCCTGCACTTCACTTAACCGGTTGAGTGTGTCTTTTTTAGCCTGAAAGATCAGCAAGGAGGACAATCCGAATTCAAAACTGGTTTCGGGCGAGTAGCCCAATGTAGGATAGATCCGAAAGCTGGATTCGCCGGGAGCGGTTGTATCAGAAACGGTTTTTTGTACAAATCTTTTAAACCAGCCCTCCTGTGCCTCAGCACGATGGCCCGCCGCCACATAAAGAATAATGAGCAGCGCCGCGACTTTAACCTTATCCAATTCCGGTAACTTTTGATGAGAAAGATTTTATATAACAAGAGATATAAAAATTGCGCCAAATGCCGGGAACCCATTTTCCAAAACGATCGAAAACCGTTAGTAGATCACAATTACATCATTGCTTTCCCTGTAAACGACATAAACTCCTGATGAAAAAATTAACGGCGCTTATCTTATTTCTTTTTTTGACCAATACGCTTTACGCACAAAATACAAAAGATCTTTGGTGGAAAAGGAACAATCTGAGGGTGATCCAGATGAACCTGCCTTCCTACGAAGCCGCCACGATAAATGCTGATTCTATCGTTGCAGATTTGATAACCTATTCTGCTAACACATTGCTGATCAATGCAGGCGGCATCATGGCTTTTTATCCCACGAAGCTGGACTTCCATTATACCAATCCTTTTATGAAGGAATATGTGCTGAGGGATGTTATCAAAAAATGTCATCAAAACAACATTAAGGTCATCGTCCGCTTTGATTTCAGCCGCGTCCACGAAAGCATTTACAAAGCGCATCCCGAATGGTGCTACATTTCTCCAAAAGGTGAGCGGATCATCAACACCGACATGTATGTGGTTTCCATTAATGCGCCCTACGTGCAGGAAAAGGCCTTTAAGATCATTGAGGAAGTGATAGACATGTTCGCGATCGACGGTATTTTCCTAAATATGCCGGGTTACCAGGTTAACAATCCATACGAAGGAAAATACCACGGCATCGATCAGAATGAGTTTGATAAAAAAGCATTTGCCGCTTACTCGAACGGAAAAGTACTTCCTACCGAAGAAAATAAAGCCGATTCACTTTATCAGAAATATCTTGCGTTTAAAAAACACACAGTGGAAGATTGGTCGGAAAGGCTTCATAGGCTGGTGAAATCCAAAAATGAGCAGATCGCCATTTGCACTTACTCGGATAAGTTCGTTGATATTATCCGGCACGAATCGCAGAGCATGACAACCCTGCCTTACTGGCCTTACACGGCTTCCGACAATGTCAGCAATGCCGTTAATTCCTTTCCGGACCACATTATCAGCAACGCCAGTATTCAGCAAATCTCTTTTCAATCGCGCTATAATGCTGTGGAACCACAGGAAGTTCAGATCCGGCTTTATGAGAACATTGCCAATGGTTCGGGCCTGGATCTCAGCATGATGGGTGATATGAGGGGCTATGAAGACGAGCGCAATTATGGGGTGATCAAGAAGGTTTATGCCTTTCACAAGCAGCATGAGCAGTATTTTGGTAAATATAAATCCCTTGCCAAAATCGCCATCATTGCCCCAGGCGCCTGGCCGAACGGCGAGCCAATGCAGGAATATCGCGGCGTCCAGCTCATGCTCCGCGAGGCGCACATTCCGTTTGACATCATTGAGGATGATCAGATAGGAAATCTGGCTGAGAAAGTGAAGGGTTACAAGCTTGTCATTCTCCCCGAAATCGCCTATTTAAAACCAGAAGCCATTCAGGTCCTGAAAGATGCGAGCAAAGCAGGCACTCACCTGATCGCCACAAACCGCACCATGTTCGACAATCCGGCAACGTTGCAGGAGCTGTTTGGAGCAAAAATTGAGAAAAAGGATAATGACGGCGCCGGAAATTACCTCGTTCCCGACAACCGCAACATCTTTAAAAGTTTCCCCGGTCAGAAAATGCTGTTCTGGAAATTCAATCTTGGACTTTACGACCTCTCGGGCACAGACCAAAAACTCCTTCCCATCTTATCCAAAGGCCGCCCCGGCCCACCCGAAATCATCGGCGGCCACGAACCGACGGGCTATTATGCACTAGGGATCAAAAATCATGAAAAAAGCAAGGCACTTATTTTCCCTGTCAGCCTGGGCAGGATCTATTATATGCACGGCTACCAGGAGCACAAAAATCTGCTGCTGGACGCTATTAGTTACGTTTTACCAAATGCAAAAGAAGATATTCAAACCAATGCTCCGGAAAGAATTGAAGTTATTTTAAAGGAATTTACGAAGAACAACGTCAGTAATAAAGAGCAGACAAAAAGTGACGGTTTAATCATGCATTTGATCAATCTGACAGGTTTCAGCGGCAACACCTATTTCGCACCACTGCCCGTCTACAACCTGGATTTCAAAATCAAATCACCAAAAAAACCAACCAAAATCTTCTCCCTGAGCACCGGTCAGCCTATTAAGTTTACTTATGCCAATGCGGCGATTAACTTGAAGATCAGCAGGTTGGATGGTTTCGATGGGATTGTGATGGAGTATTAAATGCTACATTTGAGCATGAACTTTTTTGATGAATAAAAGGATTCGAAAGGCAAGCTATATTTAAATATGGAACAAAAACCAATCCCTACTTTATACGAATGGGCTGGCGGTATGCCGGTATTTGAAAGATTGACGGAGCTTTTTTACAAGAAGGTTCTAGCTGATCCGCTTTTGGAGCCGGTATTCAAGCATATGTCTACGGAGCATCAGCTGCATGTGGCGCACTTTATTGCGGAGGTTTTTGGTGGTCCTGAAATGTACAGCAAGGAGGAAGGAAGCCATTTCAAGATGATCCAGAAGCATTTATCCAAACACCTGACCGAAGCGCACCGGAAACGCTGGGTGGCACTGCTGCTGGAAACGTCCGACGAAATCAACCTCCCCGACGACCCCGAGTTCCGGTCCGCATTTGTCGCCTACATTGAATGGGGCACACGCATAGCAGTCCTCAACTCCAATATCGACGACCTGACCATGAACCCCGAAGAACCGATGCCGAAATGGGGCTGGGGCGTTCCGGGCGGGCCGTTTATAACTTAGGCGCGTCGGGCTTGTTGGGTGTATCGCGGCTGTTCGCTCCTTTCACATTCAGTTTGCGGCGGTAGACCTTTTCGCCGGCAGTCGCATAAATCGTGTCGAAATTTTCGCCGCCGAATGTAATCCTGGAAGCTGCGCCGGCGGGCGTTGGTAATATGGCATTTACACGGCCGGTTTGATCTAAAACCTGAATTCCCATACGCGATGCCACATATATGCGCCCCTCCCGATCGCACGTAACGCCGCGAGCCCCGGCATTATCGTCATCGTCACGGACATGGAGCCAGCCGTATTTTTGCTTGTGGGTTAATTTTCCGTCCGGCTGGATCTGGTAAGCCCAAACCCAATGCGAAGCGGATTCCGTGGCATATAGCAATGTTTGATCCGGTGATAATGCAATGCCGCCGACAGATAACAGGCCTTTGTCAACAAGCACTTTTTTACCATTGCGTGTGATTAAAGAAATGCTGCCGGATTTTTCCGGGCCATCCGAAATTGTTACGTATACATTGCCATTATGCGCAACTATTGAATCGGATTTCGAAAGGTTTTTGGTGATTTTCTGCTTCTTATTTGGCTCCTTCTTTTCCTCAGAAGTAAGCTCCCAATCCTGCCCGGGAATGAGTATGGCACTTAGCATTTGATTCTGTGAATTCCCTGCTTTCACGGGTTTAGGCCAATCCTTCCACAAAAACCGCATGGCTTCGGGGAACAACGCGGTTCCGTGCTTGCCATTGTGGCCGCCTTCGCCCCACTGGTGTTGCACTTCGTAACCTGCGAATGTCAAAGCGCGCAGCATGGTTTGGTTAGCCATCCACCAGTCGCCGGCGTAAATGTTGAGGTCATTGGCACCGTCTTGAAGGAAGATCCGGATGGGCTTGGGTTCGTATTTCCTGACCAATGTGTGGTAACGGTCGGCACCACGCAAGCCCACATACGTGCCTATGGCGCTGTAAACGCGGGTAAATGCATCCGGACGCTCCCAGGCTGCGGTGAATGCACAAACGGCCCCGCTGCTCGATCCGCCTATTGCCCTATCATTGCCATTTTTAGACAAATGGATTACGCGTCCGTCGCTGGTTTTCTGCTTTTCTACTTGCGGGAGAATTTCTTCAAGGATAAATCGTGCATAAGCATCCCCTAGCCCATCATATTCAAAGCTGCGGTTAAAACGATCATTAGCCTCACTTGCATTAGCAGCTTTCACTTTTCCGTGCATTACGAAAACGCCGATTGTGACAGGCATTTCGCCCTTATGGATCAGATTATCAAACACAACCGGCGCTTTCCACTGAATGCCGTCCTGGTTAATGTAAACACAAGCAGGCTTGTCAGGCTTATATTGTGCAGGGACATAAACCCAATATTCCCGCCATGTTCCCGGAAAAAATTTTGAATGTTCGAATGTAAATTTCAGAACCTCCCCTTTCGGCACACCAACCTGCTCTTCCGAAGCAGGATCGACCGGATAATTCTCAGTGGGCGCCTGCGCGAAAAGTGTGTTTATTGAGATACAAAAAACAAAAGCAAACGTGCGTACAATGTGCATTTCAGAGTTGGGTTTTTGATAAGAATAAATCCTCTGCCGGATGAATGAAAGCGAGTGGGAAATGTAATGCTATAAATAGCTCAGCCACCATTTCTTGTTCCGCCCACGGTAATTCCCAAACCACCGGCATGGATAATAGAGCGCGAGGACAATGGAAATCCATATCACATACACGATTCCAAGGCTGTAACCGAAATCGTTCGGGCGGAATTTGAAGAAAAGATCCGGTGCGGTCGCCTGCGCCCAGGTGTAGCCCGAGGACAAGACGGCGATCATGGTCAGCAAGTGAATCAGATAGAAATGCAGCATAAAGTAGAAGAACGGGACCTTACCGTAAACGGTAAAAAACCGCGTCAGCGCATTGTCGGCATGTTCCGTGAAGGCAAGCAAAATAAGGATCGGGCCGAGTGTCATGAGGGTAAAAATGAGCGAGGGCGGATATTTGGACGCATTCATAAATGATAAAAACGTCCTCATCCCTTCCGATTGAGGGCTCCATAGCGATTGATCTCCGTAATAATTCACGAAGCGCAAAACGAGGAACAGCACAATGGCGGCAACGCCCGATTGCAGCAATATTTTTCTGCGTTTTTGTTCGGGAAAAGCACGGTTATAGATCGTCCCCAACCCATATCCCGACATCATAATCCCCGCCCAGGGCAATATCACATATAAGAAAGCAATGTTCCCGCCATCGCCCCTCGGCACGAAACGCCCGGCGCCAGTCATGAAAATACCCAGGAAAATGTCGAGCCCTGAGCCAGGGGCAGCTTTCACCAGATCGAAAAGGTTATGTCCGAAGATCAGCACCAAACCGGAGATCAGAATCGCCTTTGGAGAAAGGAAACGTACGAACAATCCCAAAACCAGCATACTCGTTCCCAGCGCCCAGAGCACGGCGAGAAAGATGGTTTTAAATGTTACGTCAAACGAAAAGGCAAATGTCATGAAGGTTATTTCAACCAGAATCAGCCACAGACCGCGTTTCAGGAGGAAGGAAGATGTGTCAGCGGTGGTTTTGTTCTGGCCGGACAGATAGGCCGAAATCCCGGAAAGCAGCATAAACGACGGTGCGCAAAAATGCGTGATCCATCTTGTAAAAAAAAGGGCGGGATTGGTTGTGGCCGGATCGAGCGGATCGGCGGAGAATGCCGTAATGTGAAAATAGTCCCTGACATGGTCAAGCGCCATGATCACCATAATGAGCCCACGGACTGTATCGATGGACTTTATGCGCAAGGAGATTCCGTTCGTTGACATAGAACCTTGTTTCCGATAGAGTGATTTAATTCACTAAGAAGCTCCGGAACATGCTGGTTTACTGGTTATAACATGCCGGAATCACCTTGCTAAGCATATTTTACAAAAGTGCTGCCCCGAAAACCCCGGCGCTGTCGCCCAGCTTCGGTTTGAGGATCGGAGTGGTTACAACGCCCTTGTTGAAAATGTATTTTTTGATCTTTTCGAAACCCGCGGTGTAAAGCAATTCAACATTGCCAACGCCGCCGCCAATCACGATCAGTCCCGGATCCAGGACATTGATCAATGTCGAAATGGCACGTCCGTAGAATTCCAGCAAGCGTTCAATGGTGGCTTTCGCAAACTCGTCATTCCCCTGGTGATAACGGTCAAGGATTACTTTCATCGTCAGCTTTTCACCACTTACTTTTTCGTAAAAACGTTCCAGCGCAGGGCCGGAAATGACCTGCTCAACGCAACCTGCTTTTCCGCAATAACAAGGTTCACCGTTCTCTTCCAGAATGTTATGTCCCCATTCGCCGCCAATTCCATGATGTCCGGCAATGATCTTGTTGTTCACCACCAAACCGCCGCCAACGCCCGTGCCCATGATCACACCAAAAACAACTTCCGCTCTGGGATAATCCTTTCCGGCACCGATCAATGCTTCGGCCAGTGCAAAACAGTTGGCATCATTCGCAAGCTGAACAGGAATGCCTAATATTTTTTCAAGATCCGCTTTTAATGGCATGCCATTGAGACAGATCGTGTTAGAGTTTTTCATCAACTGCGAATCCGGCTCCAAAACACCCGGCGTAGCAAACCCGATCTTGGTTGGCTTCTCACCCACCTGCTCTGCAACCTGATCGATCAGTTTTTTGATCTGTGATAAAATATGCTCGTAACCGTTCGCAGATTCGGTCGGAAGGCGCATGCGTACAACTACTTCCAAATTGCGCTCGGGATCGAGCACCGCGCATTCTATTTTTGTTCCTCCTAAGTCAATTCCCCAGAGTTTCATAATATTAGGGCTGTCGGCCGCAGGCTCTCAGCAATCGATTTTTTTATTGATTATTGATTAAAGTTTTTGGAGCAAACCGCCTTAAAGCACTTTATAATATTTGTATCCAAACATGAAAATCACTGCATAGCAAATGATCGGCAAGTAATAAGCATGTGCCACATCCGACTCAGCCACAGCGCCCATAGCGAACGGGAAGAACGCGCCACCGACAACACCCATCGAAATAAAGGATGAAGCCTGTTGCGTATGCTTGCCCAAGTTTTTCAATCCCAAACTAAAAATGGTCGGGAACATAATGCTGAAAAAGAAGTTAAGCATCAGCAAGGCGATGAATGAAGGCCAGCCGAGACTCTGCGCGATGATAAGGCACATAACAATGTTACAAGCTGCAAAAATCGCCAAGATCGTATGCGGCGCTACGAAGCGCATCAGGAATGTTCCAACAAAACGACCTGTAAGCATTAACACAAAGAACAGGATCATGTAATTACCAGCCACGACGTCGGTAAAACCCATTTTCTCGTGACCGTAATTGATGAAGAATGCCCAGGTTCCGGCTTGTGCCGCTACATTGAAAAACTGCGCGATAACCGCCCATTTAAAATGTCTGTGATCAAAAAGCCCTTTTTCAGGATGCGTGTCCACATTCGCCGCAGCAGGATCAGCAACCACGTGCGGATCCGTTAGCGCAGGCACTTTTACAAATGAGAACAAAACAGCGATCGTTGCGATAACGCTTCCGATCACGATATATAATGTTTTTACAGAAGTAAGGTCCGTGCTGCCTTCCACATTGTTCCTCAACAAAAAATAAGAACCAACGGCAGGCCCGATGATGGTGCCCAATGCATTGAAAGCCTGTGCAAAGTTGATCCGCATGTCACTCGTGCGCTGATCACCGAGCGACGCTACGAATGGGTGCGCGACAGTTTCCAAAGTGGAGATTCCACAACCCAGGATAAATAATGCTCCTCCGAAGAATGGAAATGATGCTGCCGCAGCTGCCGGAACAAACAAGAACGACCCCAGTGCAAATAGCGATAAACCGAAAAGCACGCCGTTCTTATAGCCAAAGCGCTTCATGAAAAGACCTGCCGGGATCCCCATGACACCATAAGCGCCAAAAATGGCGAACTGTACAAATGCAGACTGGGTTTTGGTAAGACTTAATACGTGTTGAAAATGTTTGTTTAAAACGTCGCCCATCGTGATGGCAATTCCCCAGAACATGAACAGGGACGTTACGAAGATGAGGGTTATCAAATATCTGTTTTCAGTGAATCGGGCTTTTGTGGGTTCCACGGTTGAGGAATAGTTGCTCATTTAGCTGAATAGTAAAATTTAATGTAAGGTAGATTCTATTTTTTTGAAATGTAAATTAGAGAAATTTAATTGGAAGGATTTGGCTTTTTATTGAAATAGTTACTCATAAAAAGCAACTGATATTGTACTGCATTCGTCCAGTAAGGCCAATTATGGGCACCCGGCCGGACAAGATAATCGTGCGGGATATTTCTGTAAACGAGCTGTTCGTGCAACTTTTCATTCACCTTAAAAAAGAAATCGTCCACGCCGCAGTCGATGATTAAAGCCAGTGAGTTCGGCGTCAGCAGGTGCAGCATATTAATGACCGTGTTCTTCTCCCATCTTTCCGGCTGGTCGGCGTATTTTCCCAGTCGGTCGGCCATGTTCCAGTTATTCGGGAACGGCCTGATATCCACGCCGCCGCTCATGCTGCCCGCTGCCCCAAAAACATCCTGATGCCTGAAAGCAAGATAAAGCGCGCCATGCCCGCCCATGCTCAAACCCGTAATGCCCCGACCAGCGCGGTCCTTAATGGTTTTATATTTTGAATCAATAAAGGAAACCAGTTCTTTGGAAACATAGGTCTCATATTGCGACTGTGCGTCCACCGGGCTATCCCAATACCAGCTGCTGTAACCGCCGTCCGGGCATACAATGATCATATTATGAGTATCGGCCGCCGTTTCAAAGCCTTTCGCCTTCGAAATCCAGTCGGCGTGGTTGCCGCTGTATCCATGGAGCAGGTAAACAACCGGATAGGCTCGACCCGAATCATACTGAGATGGCCTTATAACGACTGTTTTAAGGCTTTTTTTCATGATATTACTATAAACCTGAACAGTGTCGACAGTGGCTGCCGGGGAAAAATGGCAGATAAATGAGCAAATCAGCAGAATTAAAAGGGTGGTTCGTTTCATATGGTTTGAGAAAAATTTCTACAACTTAAAGCTATACATGATATCAATTGATCAAATATTGTAGAATTCGGGGAATAATAACGCCTTATTTCCAATCTTAAAGGCTGGCATCCTAATTGATAAGATATTGATTATCGCAAATAACACTAACTCAAAAAATTAAGACAATGGGAAATCTTCTTTATACAATAGCTGTCATTTTGGTCATTCTGTGGCTAATCGGCTATTTCGGCTTTGCTAGCTTTGGAATGGGTAACATTATTCACATTCTTTTGGTGATTGCAGTTGTTGCAATAATTCTTCGATTGATTCGTGGCGACAGGGTTGTGTAAGGAAAACACCTAATGAAATAAAAGGCCCGGAATGTATGTTTTTTAACATATTTCCGGGCCTTTTTCTTGTTTACTATGCACCCGGCTTGCGAATTAAAGCAGGTCCTTAATCCGCACCCAAACGTTTTCAGCAAGGATTTTGTGTCCTTCCGCAGTCGGGTGAATGCCGTCGGGCAGGTTTAGTTTGCTTTCGCCACCTACACCTTCCAGTAAGAATGGAATAAGGGTAATTTTATTTTTATCAGCAATCTCCGCATAAACGGCTTTGAATTCCGAAGCATATTTCTGTCCCATATTAGGCGGGATTTGCATGCCTGCCAATACAAGTTTAGCATCGGGATATTTTGCCCGCACTTTGTCCAGAATGGCTTGCAGGTTCTTCCTGGTTTCCGAAACCGGGATGCCCCTTAACCCATCGTTACCGCCCAGTTCCAGCACAAAAATATCCAGAGGCTGTTTCAGAAGCCAGTCGATCCGGCTGTTTCCGCCTGAGGTGGTTTCGCCGCTCACGCCAGCATTGATCACCTTATAACTGAGTCCCAGGGAATCAATGCGTTTTTGGATTAAACCGGCAAATGCTTGCGAAGGATCATCCAGTCCGTATCCCGCGGTAAGGCTGTTTCCAAAAAACACAATGGTCTTTTTGGCACTGGCAGGGGTTTTTGAAGTTGTTTTTACCGAGTCCTTCTGTTCGGCAGTTTCTTTATTTTTACTGTTGCAAGAAGTCAGAATGGCGCCTATAAGCAGCATTTTGGCTATAAAAACAAAGCGATTCATCATATAATGGTATATTTATGTGCAAGCTAAATCCAAAAGAACCAAATTGGAGTAAATCAAGTTGCCCCAGTTTAGCACACGGGAAAAACATAAAATTAAAAACAATTGATGGATACCATACTCGATCTGCAACAGGTTAGTAAAATATATAAAAGTGGCGACCGTTCGCTGACCGTTTTAGACAATATCAATTTTTCAATCGCAGCCGGCTCAACGATGTCGATCGTGGGGCCTTCCGGAAGCGGAAAAACTACACTTCTGGGCTTGTGCGCAGGTTTGGACCGGTCTACATCCGGAACCGTTGAGCTGCACGGAACGAGGCTTAATGGTCTCAATGAAGATCAGCTGGCCTCCGTCCGGAACCAATATGTAGGTTTCATATTCCAAAATTTCCAATTGCTTCCCACGCTTACTGCACTCGAAAACGTCATGGTCCCGCTGGAATTACGAGGCGAAAAGAACATTAAGCCCCGCGCGCTGGACCTGCTCGATAAAGTAGGCCTTGCCGAAAGAAGCCATCATTATCCTACCCAGTTATCCGGCGGAGAACAGCAACGCGTTTCCCTTGCCCGGGCATTTTCCAATAAACCGCAGATCCTTTTTGCCGACGAACCGACCGGGAACCTGGACGCAGAAACCAGCGAAAAAGTGGTAAAACTACTTTTCGACCTCAACCGGGAAGCCGGAACGACGCTTGTGCTGGTAACGCACGATCTGGAACTGGCTGCAAAAACGCAACGCATTATTCGCATTAAAGGCGGCAAACTGGTTGAATGATGAATCAAGATAAAATTAATTTCCCCTGGTTATTGCAAATGGCATGGCGTGACAGCCGGAAAAACCGCTCGCGGCTGCTCCTTTTCATCTCATCCATTATCCTCGGAATTGCTGCCCTTGTGGCCATTTACTCCCTGGGTGATAACCTCAGATTGAACATTGATAACCAGGCGGCAACATTAATAGGCGCTGACCTGGCCCTTAATACCGGAAAACCTGTTGAAGGAAAGGCAAAAACGCTTGTGGATTCTTTGGGAAAAACCAGGTCTGAGGAGCGCAGTTTTGCCTCTATGATTTATTTTCCGAAAAATGGCGGAAACAGACTTGCTCAGGTCAAGGCCCTGGAAGGCGACTTTCCTTATTATGGAAAGTTCGAGACCATTCCGGTTACTGCCGAACAAACATTCCGGTCACGGCAAGAAGCGCTTGTAGATCAAAGCCTTATGCTGCAATATCAGGCAAAAGTCGGCGATTCGATCAAGATCGGTAATGTTACTTTTGCCATTGCCGGAATTTTGGAAAAAGCGCCTGGCTCAACGGGACTTACGAGCACAGTTGCGCCATCGGTTTACATTCCCATGCGCTATCTGGCCCAAACGGGTTTAATGCAGAAAGGAAGCCGCGTCGCTTACCGCTATTATTACAAATTCGCGCCGGAGACAGATGTTGAAAAGCTTGCCAAGCAGCTTGAACCCCGTTTTGAAGCCGGTGATCTGGACTATAAAACCATTCAATCCCAAAAAGAAGACACGGGCAGATCATTCAAAGATCTGACACGTTTTTTAGCGTTGGTAGGATTTGTCGCATTGCTTTTGGGCTGCATCGGCGTTGCGAGCGCCATTCATATTTACATTCGTGAAAAACTCAACTCAATTGCTATCCTGCGCTGTCTGGGTGTAAAAGGCTCTCAGGCGTTTTTAATTTATTTGATCCAGATTGCAGGAATCGGCATCATTGGTTCTATACTGGGCGCTATCCTGGGCACGACCATTCAGCAATTTTTACCGATCGTGATCAAGGATTTTCTGCCTTTTGAACTTACTACGGACATTTCCTGGCTTGCAATCGGACAAGGTTTGGCTATTGGTGTGCTAATTTCAATCCTTTTTGCATTGCCTCCGCTTGTTTCCATCCGTAAGGTTTCGCCGCTGAATGTGCTGCGCGTTTCGCTGGATGCGGTGAAGATGGAAAGAGATCCGTGGGCGTGGGTGCTTTACGGCCTGATTGTCGTGTTTATTTACGGCTTCGCATTTCTGCAAATGCAAACGTGGATCGAAGCATTGGTCTTTACGGCCAGCATTCTGGCTTCGTTTGTTGTGTTATATGCATTCGCAAGTTTGCTTATGTGGCTCGTCCGCAAGTTTTTCCCTACGTCGTGGAGCTATTTATGGCGACAGGGCCTGGCTAATTTGTATCGTCCCAACAACCAAACTTCCATTCTGGTTGTCTCCATCGGTCTCGGCACTTGTCTGGTCTGCACCTTGTTTTTTGTTCAAACGATTTTGCTCAACCGGGTTAAAATGTCGTCCAGCGGAAACCAGCCGAACATTGTCCTTTTTGACATTCAGGGCAGTCAGAAAGAAGCTGTGCTGGCAATTGCAAAAGCGCAGAATATTCCTGTTAACCAGAACGTTGCGATCGTAAACATGCGGTTGGAAGAAGTGAATGGAAAAACAGCATCCGACTTTGAAGGCGACACCACAGCCGAGCAATCCCGCCGCATCTTCGGCCGCGAATACCGCGTAACATTCAGGGATTCATTGAGTTCCACAGAAAAACTGACCAAAGGAAATTGGAAGGGCACTTACAAGAGCACCGACGGCCTCATCCCCATTTCTGTTGAGCAGGGATTTGCAGACCGGAGCAGGCTCAAACTAGGTGATACGCTGGTTTTCAATGTGCAGGGAACCATGATGTCGACCACCGTTTCCAGTTTACGCGAAGTGAACTGGGGCGAAGTCCAGACCAACTTCCTGGTTGTTTTCCCAACCGGCGTGCTAGAAGAAGCACCTCAGTTTCACGTTATGCTTACGCATGTGCCCAATCCGCAGGCATCGGCCGTTTTTCAGCAATCCATCGTGCGCCAGTTTCCCAACATTTCAATCATCGATCTGGCATTGGTACTTCGTGTTTTGGATGATATTTTCAATAAAATCGGTTTCGTGATCCGCTTTATGGCAGGTTTCAGCATTCTTACGGGACTAATTGTGCTGATTGCTTCGGTATTGATCAGCAAATACCAGCGCTTACAGGAAAGTGTGCTGCTCCGGACATTAGGCGCTAGTCGTAAACAGATCTTCTCCATTACGGCATTGGAATACTTCTTCCTGGGATCACTGGCCGCTTTTACAGGCATTCTGCTTTCGCTGATCGGGAGCTGGTTACTGGCAAAGTTCAGTTTTGAAGCCGAATTTAAGCCTGAGTTTATACCAATACTTATAGTCTTTTTATTCGTGTCTTTGATGACCGTTTTCATTGGGCTCATCAATAGCCGGGGCATTCTTTCGCGCCCGCCGTTGGAAGTCCTGCGCCAGGACGTGTAGGCGCTCAGGAGCTGATTTAACAATTCCTTAAACTCAAATTGTTTTCGCAAGGAGCAATAACAACGACTTTTGCGTGCAATTGCCGGTTGTGGCTGCTTGTGGGGTTTTTCGGTGCTTTTCCTGTTGATTTCATCCTATAAAATCTTCTTATTTTTTCAAACGTTTGCATAAAATTTCAAACGTTTGCATAGCCTATAAAGTAATTTCTATTAAATATTTTAAAAATACAATTTGTAATCTTGCGTAACCAGAACCCTAAAATATCATTATATGCCCCTCTCTGCTTGCGCATCCTACCTTTCATTAACAATTCAACCCAATAATTTGATCTCATGAAAAAAACTTTGACTCTATTAGTCAAAACCGGGACACTTAGCATTTGCCTGTTGCAGGGCGCGGCCATTTATGGGCCACATGCAGCGGCAGCGGCTATATTGCCGGTTTCGGGAAGTTTATCGAGCCATTTCGAAGCCGACATGCGTGTAATGCAGGACGTTACGCTCACAGGAAAAGTGCTCACAGACGGCACGACAGACGGATTGCCCGGTGTTACGGTGGTTGTTACACCCGTTGGCGGTGGCAGCAAGCAAGGCGCCACAACAGACGAAAATGGTGTCTTCACCATTTCGAGCCTTCAAACAGGAGTTCGTTACAACCTGGAATTCAGCTATATAGGTTTTGAAAAACAATCTCTGAACGATTTTTTACTCACAGAATCCAATAACAGTTCGATTGAAATCAAACTAAAAGAATCAACATCCAACCTGAGTGAAGTGGTGGTTGTGGGTTACGGAACGACTGTTAAGAAAGACATCACGGGATCAGTTAAATCTTTGAAAAGCAGCGAGTTCAATACGGGTATCATTAACTCACCGGAACAATTGCTGCAAGGTAAAGTTTCAGGCGTGAACATTACTTCGGCAACCGGTGAACCGGGTGCAAAAACCAGCATTACCGTTCGCGGGCCGGGTGGGATACGCACGGGAAGCACGCCGCTTTTTGTCGTGGACGGAATGGCGTTGGATAATAGCGGAACCGGCGGCGATACAAACCCGCTAAATTTCATCAATCCACAGGACATTGAGTCAATGGATGTTTTGAAAGATGCCTCTGCGACAGCGATTTATGGTGCACGCGGTGCCAATGGTGTTATTTTAATTACAACTAAAAAAGGAAAATCGGGACAAGCCAGCGTGACCTATTCAGGATCATTGGGGATATCCAAGATGGCCCGTCCGCTGGATGTGTTATCAGGCCCGGAATTTCTTACCGAAGCTGCCAAACTGGGCGGTACGGTGATTGACGGCGGCGCAAATACGGATTGGCAAAAAGAAATATCCCGGAGCGCAACCACGCATAACCACAACATTTCAGTAGGCGGTGGAACAGATAAAATGACCTATTACGGATCATTCGGCGCGCAAAAACAACAGGGTATTTTGAAAGGTAGCCAGCAGGACCGTTACACAGGCCGCATTAACCTATCCCAGAAGTTGCTGAACGACCGCGTTACATTGGATGTGAATCTGAATGCTACCAATACCAAAAATAGACGGCCTAACATTCAGGGAATGATCGGTGGCGCTATAACGGCGAACCCGACTTATGCGCCTTACGACGCGAATGGCGAACCGTTTCAGTATCAGGATGGAACCAACCCGCTGATCCCGCTGAGATTATACAAAGAAGTTTTGAACACAAACCGTGTCCTGGCATCTATTTCGCCTTCGGTGACCATCATTAAGGGTTTGGTTTATAAGCTGAATTTCGGTCTTGATAATTCTACGGCAACCCAGGACAAGCAAACCTTGCCGAATGCTGTTCCGTTCGAGATCGGCCGTCTGGAAAATTACCAGACAAAAAACAGTAATAGCCTGATCGAAAATTACCTGACGTATACTGCAAATAGTAAGAACCACAGTTTCAGCGCACTGGTTGGTCACTCTTTCCAGCGCATTTCATTGTCCGGAAAAAATTTCAGCATTAATAAATTCCCGATTTCGGACATTGAGCCTATCAATAACCCGAACCTTGGTCAGGATTTGACATTGATCCTGAACGCTCCGGGCGGTTATGCTCGTATTAATGAGCTGCAATCGTTCTTTGGAAGGGTAAACTATGGTTTCAAAGACAGATATCTGGCAACGGCAACACTTCGCGTGGACGGCTCATCCAAGTTTGGAGCTAATAATAAATACGGCTCATTCCCGTCATTCTCATTGGGTTGGAGAATTTCTGAGGAAGAATTCATGAAATCGTCTCCTTTTTCGGACCTGAAACTTCGTGCAGGTTGGGGATCAACTGGAAATCAGGAAATCCCTTCTAAAATTACACAGGCCCGTTTCACATCAGTTGTCTCACCCACAACAAGTTACCCAATCGGAACAGGCTCCTACCCTGCCGGGACCACCAACACCAGGCTGGCTAACCCGAACATTCAATGGGAAGTGTCGAAGCAAACGGATATAGGGCTTGACTTCGCTTTGTTCAAAGGCGCATTGAGTGGTGAAATCGACTATTTTACCAAAACATCTGAGAAAATATTATTGGAAGTAATTCCTGCCGACCCTATCCAGCCAGCCGGTGTTTTCTGGACCAACGTACCTGATATGAAGATCAAAAACCAGGGGCTTGAAGTTGATTTGAATTACCGCGAATCACTGGACAATGGACTGCGCTACTCTTTTGGTGGTAACATTACATTTATCAAAAATAACGTAACCGGTTCTCCTTATTCGGTAATCCCATCGGGCGCTGCCCAGGGCCCGGGCCTCACGTCGGCGACCATTAACGGATACATTAACAATCAGCCGATCGGAACATTCTTCCTGAAAGAATTTACAGGTTTTGACGAAAAAGGAATCAGCACATTCAGGGACGTGGATGGAGACGGAATTGTGACAGACAAGGACCGCGTTGCTGCCGGGACGGCACTTCCTACCCGGATGTACAATTTCAATGGTAATGTGTCTTTCAAAGGTTTTGATTTGACGGCAAACTTCAACGGTGTGGCTGGAAACAAGGTTTATGACAACACGGCCAACTCCAATTTCTTTAAGCTGAGATTATCCAAAGGTTTGAATGTCACCCGCGAATCATTTGCAGAAGCAGCTGAATCAGTGAACAATTCGGCGCCTGTGTCAACAAGATATTTGAAAAACGGCGCTTATCTGAGGTTGAATAACCTTGCATTGGGATACAACCTGAATACCACGAAACTGGGCATCAACAAATGGGTGCAGACTGTGCGCGTGTCGGTTACAGGCCAGAACCTCGTGGTATGGACCAAATACACAGGTTACGATCCTGAGGTGAACAACGACCGCAATATCAATGAGATTACTTCTTACGGCGTTGATTATCTGAGTTATCCAAAGGCTAAAACAATCCTTTTTGGTCTAAACATTGGCTTTTAATAAATAAAAGATGAAAAAGAAATTATCACTCATATTTGCGGTTGCGAGCTTACTATTTGTCACAAATGCCTGCACCGATCTTGAAGAGCAGGTTTTGGACGAAACGCTTAAAGCCAATTTGTCTCCCGACGAAGCTGCAAACGGCCTGATAGCACCCGTTTACGCATTGCTGCCCAACTTGTTCCAGCATACGACCTATTTTGCGCTCAACGAAATATCCACCGACGAGGCCATCCTACCCTATCGCGGCGGAACCGACTGGGGCGATAACGGAATTTATCTGGCGCTGCACCAGCACAATACAACGGCTACGGATCCGAATGTTACCAGCACCTGGAACACATTATCGCAATCCATTTCCAGGTCGATCACGGCTATCACCGGTTTGAAAGATTCCAAGTCGACCACGGCGGCACTTTATGCTGCGGAAGCTCGGGGCATGCGTGCATATTATAACATGATTATGCTGGATATGTACGGCGTCGTTTTTGTGAAGGACGATCCCAATGTGGCTTCCGTGATCATCAGAGGTGACGAAGCTGTGAAATACATTGAAAGTGAACTCCTTGCTATTGAGCCGATTGTACAACCTAAATCTGTGGTTGGCCCTGGAAGGCTGAACCAGGTTGCCGTTTGGGGTCTACTAGCACGCCTTAATTTGAATGCAGCGGTTTACCGCAACATTTACGCACCGACGTTCACGTTTTCACCTGCGGATATGGACAAAGTAATCCAGTATACCGACAAAATCATTGCCTCAGGGCAAGCCAAACTGTCACCGGATTACTTCGCGATTTTCGGCAACCAAAACCATACGAACCAGGAGCTGATATTCGCAGTGGACCAGCGTTCCGATTTGAATGGTCACAATCGTCTGGCTTATTTCTCCATCTCGGGCGACCAGTTTCCACTCGCAGCATTTCCAGCGGCAAACGGAACGGACGGCCCCGCCATCACATCCGACTTTTACCAGTCGTGGGTGCAGGCATATGGCGCAGTTGATCCCAAACGAGATCCTCGGTTTTATCAGGAAAATATGTCTGTGTATTCCAACACAGCAGATACATGCGTGAAGGATTCTGATTACAAGATCAACCGCGGCATTCTCCGCGGTCAGCAATATGGTGCATTGCGTGTCAATGGCGCATTTGTAAGATGTCCGGATGGCAAGCTGAAAGTAGGTAAATTGGCCTACATCACCCGTAACCGGGCCGACTTGCCTGTAAGTTTTGGCGAACTAGTTGACTTTACGACGGCTGGAAGTAACTATAACACAGGTTTCCGCGTTGCGAAATACGAGTTCGGCAGCGAATCCAATACAGGCCGTAACAAAGGGGATGCGGACATTGTAATCCTGCGCCTTGCAGACATTTACATGATGCGTGCCGAAGCCAAATTGCGTAAAAGCAACGATGCCGCCGCAGCATTGGCAGACGTAAACATCGTAAGGGCATCCAGAACCGCCACTACGCCGCCACCCGCATTAACAACCATGAACCTCGACCTGCTATTCCGCGAAAGAGGTTTCGAATTCTACTGGGAAATGCTCCGCCGCAGCGACATGATCCGTTTCGGCAAATACGAAGGAAAATGGACCGAAAAATCCAATGCCGACGTAAAGAAACGCATCTTCCCAATTCCCCAGGGCGCCATCGACGGCGCATCGAATACGCCTGGATATCTGGTACAGAATGAGGGTTATTGATATCTGAGAAGTTCAACGTTTATAAATGCAAAAAAGCAGCTGGGGACCCGGCTGCTTTTTTTGCACTTAGAGGATTATTTTAAAATTCTAGCTCAATCTTCACTTTCCCACCTAATCCCTTTTCAACTATATCATAAAGTGTTTTAAGCGTCAGATTGCTTCCGTCGTTTTCAACTCTTGAAATATATTCCCGCTTCTTGTTAATGATTTCGCCAAGCTGAGCTTGGGTAAGGGCTTTGTCTTCCCGGGCTTTTCTGAGGAGCAATCCGATTTTGAAGCTTTCAAAATCTCTGTCTAATCTATCTCTTCGCTCGGTCCCGACTTTGCCATAAATCTCGTCTTTGAGGTCATCCCAGTTTGTAAGATCCATTGTTACTATGTTTAGTGTGATAATATTCATCCATTAACCGCATTGCCTTTTCGATCTCCTTTCTCGGTGTTTTTTCTGTTTTCTTTTGAAAACCGTTTAAAAGTACGATAAGCCTATGATCGTCAAAAAAGCAAAACACTCGCCAAATGCTAGATCCTAATTGAATGCGCGCTTCATAAAGACCCTTTGTACCCTCAATGTGTTTCAAATAACTTGAAGGGATGCGTTCCAATGTCGTAATTGCCAAAAGCACTCCATAAATTTTGTCTTGTACCTTTGGTGTCTGCTCTTTGATAAACTCTTCAAAATAGTGTTTGTAAAATGTGATAGTCCTAATCTTCGTCATGATAAAGGTAACTTTTAAGTTACGATGATGCAATAGCGCACCCTTGTTTAGACGTTAGACTTTTCTATCGGTCACAAAATTTATGATAAACTGCATCCACAACGACCTCTTGCGTATCACCTTGGCCATTTCATCCCGCTGGGATTTATAATTTCAACATATATCACAGTTGCTACCAATATTGCATCCCTCCGGGACTCTGCCAATTGCCAAATCGCGGAGCGATTCAATATTGGTAGTAAAAACAGATTTAATAACAATCGACTAATGCCGGAGGCATGGCATAACGTGCAGCCAAGATTTCAAACATCCTCAAATCCGCAGCGAACTTTCCCTGATTATCAACTCCGAAGGCAGCACGATGCTTTCATGCTTAAAGTCCTCAGCGCCATTGACTTGGTTGAGAAAAAGCCGGGATGCTTCCATGCCAATTTTGCGGCCCGGGCGGCTTACGGTGGTTAAGGATGGGAATGTGTAGGCGGAGATGGGCGAATTATCGAAGCCTACCAGGCCGACGTCCTGCGGGATACGGAGGCCTTTGTCTTTAACGACCCGCATGGCTCCGATGGCGACCTGGTCGTTCACGCCGAAAATAGCATCCGGTGGCGTGGCCATTTCCAGGAGCCGCTTTGTGGGTACAATGGCGCTTTCGACTTTGAAGTTGGTATTAATGATGAATTCTTCCTGAACGGGCATGTCGTATTTTTTGAGGCAATCAATGTAGCCTTTCAAACGTTGTTCGCTGACCGTTAGGCCGTTAGGCCCTTTTAAATGGGCGATGTTTTTATATCCGATACTGAGCAAATGCTCAACGGCCGCAAAAGCACCGTGATAATCGTCCACCGTGGCCCGGCTGGTTTCAAAATCTTCATACTCGCGGTCAATAAAAATGAGCGGTGTTTTTCGCTGGATCACACTTTCCAGATGCTCGTAATAGCCTGAGTCATAAGTCTCCTGAGATACGGAAAGGAAAATCCCTTCGGTCCGGTTCGAAAGCAGTTTGGCGAGATATTCCTTTTCCAAAGCATAATTTTCATTGGTCACACAAATGTTAAGCGTGTAACCAATTGGCTGCAATGCCTGATGAAGACCTTCAATAACGGCGGTTTCATAGTAATTACTGATCGTCGGAACGACTACTCCCAGCGACGCCGTTTTTTTATTTAACAAACTCAAAGACACCTCATTCCGCTGGTAACCTACTTCCCTGGCGTATTCCTGGATGTTTTTACGGGTGTCTTCGTTGATAGCCGGATGGTCGTTAAGAGCGCGGGAAACGGTGGATGGCGAGCACCGGAAACGGCGGGCAATGTCTTTAATGGTTACGGGTCGGGGGGAATTCATTTGTATAATTATGGCAATTAAATCTTTGAAATTTTTTCAAACGTTTGCATTCAATATAAACATATTTACATTTTGTGTTTAATTTATACAACGCTATCATTGTGTACAAATGTAACGAATTACCACAATGAGTGACCTGCTAGTTAAACCTGCGCCTGACCAAAAAACCTACCATTCCCTTACGAGCGATCAAGCCGGTTGGACTTATTTGAACTTCGAGGCTAAAATACTGGATGTAAACGAACAAATTTCAGGAAACACGGGCGAGTACGAATATTGCTTCGTTTTGCTTGGCGGAAATTTTAAAGTCGAAGCCGCCGGACAAACCTGGGAAACGAAAAACGGTCGCAAAGATGTGTTCAGCGGAATCGGGCATGCCATGTATTTGTCGAGACATACGGATTACGTTTTAACGGCACAATCACCTCAGACCGACATTGCGATTTGCTACGTGGCATCCGACGAGGATCACCCGCCGCGCATGAAACGCCCGGAAGAAGCTGCGATCGAATATCGAGGCGGCGACAACGCGAACCGTCAGATTAACAGCTTATTGGAGCCTGGTTTTGACTGTCATAAGATCGTTTGCGTGGAAGTTTACACGCCTTCGGGCAATTGGAGCTCGTTCCCTGCCCACAAGCATGATGTTCGCACGGAAGATGAAAACGGCAATCTGATTGAGGCGAATCTGGAGGAAATTTATTTTTACAAAATCGACAAACCGCAGGGTTACGCCATTCAACAGGTTTATACTCAGGACCGTTCGCTGGATGAGATCGTCCGCGTGCATCATAATGAAGCCGTACTGGTTCCAAAAGGTTACCACCCCGTTGTTGCCGGACATGGTTACAATGTTTATTATCTCAATTTCCTGGCCGGAAGCGACCAATCGCTGGCCAACACCTCTGACCCCGACCACGACTGGATTTACGGAACCTGGAAAGGCTCCGATCCGCGCCTGCCGCTTGTAACGGCTGAAATGAATGGCAAATAACGCCGCACCGCTTTTTTAATTCTCCGCAATGAAAAAATACGACTTACTGACCCTTGGCCGCTCGTCTATCGACCTGTATTCGGCTAATGTGGGCAGTCCTTTTGAAAAAATAGAAGCATTCAACGCATTCGTAGGCGG
Source organism: Dyadobacter chenhuakuii (assembly GCF_023821985.2). NCBI lineage: Bacteria > Pseudomonadati > Bacteroidota > Cytophagia > Cytophagales > Spirosomataceae > Dyadobacter > Dyadobacter chenhuakuii. The sequence goes on from NZ_CP098805.1 coordinate 2,558,174, forward strand.
TTGCCCGCTGAACATTGCTACCGGCGCACGCAGACTTGGTCTGGAAACCGCCATTCTAACAGGCATAGGCAATGATCAGGTGGGTAATTTTATCAAACATTTCCTTGATCAGGAAGGCATTGTTACGGATTGGGTGCCAACCATCGAAGGCACCAGAAGCTCTGCCGTAGTGCTGGGCATTGAGCCTCCGGATCGTTTTCCGCTCGTTTATTACCGCGAAAACTGCGCCGATATTAATCTGAACCTGGATCACGTTGATGCCATTCCGTTCGGAGATTTCAAAGCAGCTGCGTTTTCGGGAACGGCATTCAGCAAAGATCCGAGTCGCACTGCGATGTTCTATGCATTGGAATTAGCTAAGAAAAACAATGTGACCCGCCTGCTGGACATTGATTTCCGGGCCGATCAATGGTTTGATCCAAGGGCATTTGGCGTTACAATCCGGGCTGCATTGCCCAGCTTCAACATTGTCGTAGGGACCGAAGAAGAAATCCTGGCCACCTTCCTGACCGACAAAGAGCAGCTCCTCATTAAACACCAGCAAATCTCTGCTCCCGAGATCCGCGGCAACATTGAAAACGCAATCCAGGAAATTATGGCTTCCGGTGTGGAAACATTGGTAGTCAAGCGCGGGAAAGATGGCGCTTCTATTTTTCAGCCTGGAAAAGAGGAGGTTAAGGTGCCTGGTTTCCCTGTTGAAGTTTTGAATGTGCTCGGCGCTGGCGACGCGTTTTGCGCCGGATTTTCTTTCGGGTTACTGAGCGGCTGGGACCTTTATCAGAGTGTAAGAATGGGGAATGCATGCGGGGCGATCATTGTGACGCGCGAAGGCTGCGCCAATTTTATGCCGACCCGGGCCGAAGTAGATGCTTTTGTTGCCGGTTACGGCGGCTTATAGCCTTCTGAATTAATGTAACCCGGGTTCCGATAATCGGAAAATCTGACCAAACTTTTGAATTAATACAATTTAGATAAAATGGAAAAATTACAGAATTACATCAATGGACAGTGGGTGGACAGCCATTCGGATCATTTCGAAAATGTGCTGAACCCTGCTAACCAGGAAGTGCTCGCGCAAGTGCCTTATGGCAATGCAAAGGACGTGGAAGATGCCGCAGAAGCCGCTGTTAAGGGGTTTCAGGAGTGGAGAAGCACGCCCGTTTCGAAGCGCGTTCAATATTTGTTTAAACTAAAAACATTGCTGGAAGATAATGCCGACGACATTGCACGGACGATCGTACTGGAATCGGGGAAGACATTCATTGAAGCCAAAGCCGAAATGGTGCGGGCGATCGAGAATGTGGAAAATGCCTGCGGAATGCCTGCAATGATGCAGGGAGAATTTTCCGAAGATATTGCCAAAGGCATCGACGAATACATGATCCGTCAGCCGCTGGGCCCGTGTGCATGCATTGCGCCGTTCAATTTCCCGGGTATGATCACATTCTGGTTCCTGCCCTACGCGCTGGCTTGCGGGAACAGCTACATCATTAAGCCTTCGGAAAAAGTGCCGTTGACAATGACCAAAATTGTGGCGTTGATGGAAAAGCTGGATCTGCCGAAAGGCGTCCTTAACCTCGTGCAAGGTGCGCGTGAAGTAGTCGATGGCATTCTGGAACATCCTGCTATTAAAGGCATTAGCTTCGTAGGATCATCCAATGTTGCGAAATATGTGTATTCCAAAGGCGCTGCGAACGGAAAACGCGTGCAGGCACAAGGCGGCGCAAAAAATCCCGTGATCGTGCTGCCCGATGCAGACATTGAAATGACTTCCCAAATCGTGATCGACAGCGTTTATGGTTGTGCGGGACAGCGTTGCCTGGCAGCTTCGACCATCATTACAGTTGGTGAGCATAAGGACATTACGGAAAGTCTGGTGGAATCTGCCAAGAACAGGAAAACCGGTTTCGGGCTCGATAGCGACGTGCAAATGGGTCCGGTAATTTCAGCTGAAAGCAAAAACCGCGTTCAGACATTGATTGACAAAGGATTAAGCGAAGGCGGAAGGCTGCTGGTTGATGGCCGCAATGCAAAAGTGGAAGGTTATGAAGGCGGAAACTTCATCAATCCAACCATTATCGAAGACATCCCATTGGACGGCGAACTGGCCGGAACAGAGATTTTCGGTCCTGTTTTGAGCTTGGTTCACATTAACACTATCGACGAAGCGATCCGTTTTATTAATGCGGGCAAATACGGAAATATGGCTTGCATCTTCACAAGCAGCGGTTCCAACGCCCGCAAGTTCCGCCATGAAGCAGAAGCTGGAAACATTGGTATCAACATTGGAGTAGCCGCTCCCGTCGCCCAATTCCCATTCTCAGGCTGGAAAGAAAGCTTTTACGGCGACTTGCACGGACAAGGCAAACACGCCGTAGAGTTCTTCACGCAAACCAAAGTCGTGATCGAACGCTGGCTTAAAGAGTGGAACAGGAAGTTTTGACAAAACATAAACCATTATTCTAATTATAAAATGACTAGAAAATTAAAGACCGGGGTGATTGGCCTGGGTCGGATCGGGCAGATACATTTGAGCAATCTGGTTCATCACATGCCTGACGCACAGGTGATTATCGCTTCCGACGTCTCACCTGCGGCTCATGAATTTGCACGCAGTCTGGGTGTTGCCGAGGTTACTACGGATGCCTATGATGTGATCAACCATCCTGATGTTGAGGCGGTTATCATTTGCTCACCTACTCCATTCCACGTTCCTTACACAGTTGCGGCTGCCGAAAAAGGAAAGCATGTGTTTTGTGAAAAACCTTTGGACGTAACACTGGAAGCGATTCACGCTGCGGAAAAGGCTGTGAGTGAGAATAATATAAAGTTAATGCTGGGCTTCAACCGTCGTTTTGATGCCAATTTCAGCAATGTCCGCAGTCTGGTGGAAGCCAATAAAATCGGCGATCCGCACATTCTGCGCATTACCAGCCGCGACCCTGCGCCTCCGCCGGTGGAATATCTGAAAATCTCAGGCGGCATTTTCCTCGATATGTCGATCCATGACTTCGACATGGCGCGCTACATTGTAGGCAGCGAGGTGAAGGAGGTTTTTGTAAAAGGCGATGCACTGATCCATCCGGAGATTAAAGAATTCGGAGATATTGACACGGCGGTGATCGTTTTGACATTTGAAAATGGCGCTATCGGCGTGATTGATAACAGCAGAAAAGCGGTTTACGGTTACGATCAGCGTCTTGAAATTTTCGGTTCAAAAGGCATGGCGAAGGCAGAAAACAACACGTCCGACACGCTCGTGCATTTCGACAGCAATGGCGGACACATTTCGTTGCCGCTGCATTTCTTCCTGGAAAGATACGAAACAGCTTATCGTGTTTGTCTTAAATCGTTCATTGACTGCGTGTTGCAAGACAAGCCGTCGCCTGTGGACGCGCATGACGGACTTATGGCAACCGCCATCGGCATTGCTGCAATGAAGTCGCTGACCGAAGGCAGAAGTGTGAAAATCGAGGAGGTTTTGCAGTATGCGGTCGTTTAAGTTACTTCGTGCAGAAAATTGAATACCAATTTACCTAACCCTTTACCCGAATGTCCAATACCGGTTTGCAATCGCTGGATTATGTTGTATTCTTTATTTATTTGATAGGCGTTTCTGCTTATGGTTATTGGATTTACAAAAAGAAAAGCTCCAAAGAAGTCAGCTCGACGGACTATTTCCTGGCCGAAGGATCACTGACATTCTGGGCGATCGGCGCCTCGATTATTGCCTCCAACATCTCGGCAGAGCATTTCATCGGGATGTCGGGTTCGGGTTTTGCGATCGGGCTGGCGATTTCTTCCTATGAATGGATGGCGGCGGCTTCGCTGATTGTGGTGGCGCTCTTTATCCTGCCGGTTTATCTCAAAAATAAGATTTATACCATGCCGCAATTCCTCCGGGAGCGGTATAATCCCACGGTGGCGACCATTATGGCCGTTTTCTGGCTGTTGCTTTACGTGTTTGTAAACCTTACTTCGATCCTTTACCTGGGTGCATTGGCATTGGAAGTGACTGCTGGTCTGGACTTTACGTGGGGAATCATTGGCTTGGGGCTCTTTGCGGTCATCATTACAATTGGTGGGATGAAAGTGATTGGTTACACGGACGTCGTGCAGGTGATCGTGCTTGTTATGGGCGGGCTGGCAACCACTTACCTGGCATTAGATCTTGTTTCAACCCATTTTAACAGGCCCGGGATTTTCAATGCATTAGGCTTGCTCAAAGAACAGGCAGATTCTCATTTCCACATGATTTTGCCCAAAGAAAATCCTTTTTACAAAGACCTGCCGGGATTATCTGTGATCATTGGTGCGATGTGGATCAATAACCTTGCCTATTTTGGTTGCAATCAATACATTATTCAAAGAAGCCTGGGCGCTGATTTAAAGACTGCGCGGAAAGGGATTTTGTTTGCGGCTTTGCTGAAACTGCTTATTCCGATCATCGTCGTTATTCCGGGAATTGCTGCTTATGTTTTGTATCAAAATGGCATGTTTCAAAAGGAAATGCTGGATGGCGTCGGCGTTGTAAAACCAGATCATGCTTATCCTGTTTTGCTCAATTTGCTGCCGGGTGGACTAAAAGGAATGGCCTTTGCTGCCTTAACCGCCGCAATCGTCGCTTCCCTGGCCGGAAAAGCGAACAGTATTTCGACCATTTTTACACTGGACATTTACAAACAATACATTAACCCAAACGCCAGCGAAAAACAGCTGGTTAAGATCGGTCGCTACACTATTTATGTGGCCATGATCATCGGTGTGATCATTGCGCCGCAGCTGCGTGTGCTGGATCAGGCTTACCAGTTTATCCAGGAATACAGCAGCTTCATTACACCGGGTGTGTTTGCGATTTTCATTCTTGGAATGTTCTGGAAACGAACAACTTCTGCTGCCGCATTGACTGCTGCATTGCTGACAATTCCATTGTCCACAGCCGGAAAGTTTATGGCACCTGAGATTCCATTTTTGGACCGGATGGGCATTATATTCCTGATTCTTTGCGCGGTAATTGTAGTCATGACATTAGCTGATCCGAAAAGCAAACACAATCCAAAAGGACTTGAAATCGACCGGACCATGTTTGAACCAGGCAAAAGTTTCGTCATCGGCTCGATCATGATCTGCGGCGTGATCGCGGCGTTGTACACCGTTTTTTGGTAAAATAAATTATGCTTTTAACAACAAAACAACTTTTTGAAAAATGCTATGGCCGCTATGCGATTCCGGCGGTGAATGTGTTTTTCATGGAAGAAATCCACGGCTTGTTCGCAGCGGCTCAGGAAGCGGAAGCGCCATTTATAGTGCAGACGACCCCGTTTGCAAGAGATTATGCGCACCCCGATATGCTGCTTTCTATGATCGCTGCGGCGGCCCGGATATATCCTGATGTAACCTATGCAATCCACATGGATCATGGTTTTGAAGAACATATTTTTCAAGCCATTGAAGCGGGTGGTTACACCTCGGTGATGATTGATGCCAGTCATGATGATTTTGATCAGAATGTGGCTCGGACCAGGGAAGTCGTTGCGCGTGCGCATGCAAAGAACATTAGCGTAGAGGCTGAATTGGGGGTTTTGGCGGGTGTAGAGGACGATCTGACGGTGGATGCGGCGCATTCATTTTATACTAATCCCCAGCAGGTTGAGGATTTTGTCAAAGCCACGGATTGTGATAGTCTGGCCATTGCGGTGGGCACGAGCCATGGCGCTTACAAGTTCTCGGGCGGACAGGGTTTGCAGTTTCACATTTTGGAAGAAATTCAGCAGCGGCTTCCGGGCTTTCCTTTGGTGCTGCATGGCGGTTCTAATGTGATTCCTGAGGTTGTGGAGCGCATTAACGCGGCGGGCGGCAATCTGAAAACGGATGCCAAAGGCGTTCAGGAAGACGAAATCCGGAAGGCGATCCCGCTGGGTGTTTGCAAGATCAACATTGCCACGGACACGCGGCTGCTCTGGACGATGGTGAACCGCGAATTTTTCCGCGACAAGCCGGAAGAGTTCGCTCCGACCACGCCGGGGAAGATTTTTATGGAAGAATATAAAAAATTTATGCTGAAAAAGTTTGACCTGTTCGGTTGTACGGGCAAGGCCGGCGATTTCACTTTCGCCTGATAATTCAAGCAAAATCATCACAAAATGACCAGAAGACTTACAGTAGCGCAGGCTACGATCACATTTTTAAAGAACCAGTTCATCGAGCGCGATGGTGTGGAACAGCCTTATTTTGGCGGTTGTTTCGGGATTTTCGGGCATGGTAATGTGGCTGGATTGGGCCAGGCATTGCAGGAAAACCCTGATTTTCGTTACTATCAATGCCGCAATGAGCAATCGATGGTGCATACGGCAGTGGCTTATGCGAAGGTCAAAAATCGTCTTGGCGCATTCGTTTGCACGACCTCTATCGGTCCCGGCGCTACGAACATGATCACCGGTGCAGCACTGGCGACCATTAACCGGCTGCCCGTTTTGCTTTTGCCCGGAGATATTTTCTCAACCCGCGAGCCTAATCCAGTTTTGCAGCAATTAGAAAGTGCTTCGACACAGGACATTTCTGTCAATGATTGTTTTAAACCCGTTTCCAAATACTGGGACCGCATTAACCGCCCCGAACAGCTCATTTATTCGCTGCCGGAAGTGATGCGTGTGCTAACCTCGCAATCGGAAATGGGTGCAGTAACATTATCCATGCCGCAGGACGTGCAAACACATGCCTATGACTTCCCTGAAGAACTTTTCAGGAAAAGAGTCTGGCACGTCGGCAGGCCGAGACCAGATTTGACCACATTGCAGAAAGCTGCGGAATGGATTAAATCATCTAAAAACCCTGTCATCGTTGCTGGCGGCGGTGCCATTTACAGTGATGCTTGTGGTGTGCTTGAAACTTTTGCAAGTAAAACGGGCATTCCAGTCGGTGAGACATTCGCAGGAAAAGGCGCGGTCCGTTATGACGCTCCTTACAGCATTGGCGGCCTGGGCGCAACCGGGACGAAATATGCGATTGAAATTGCGAACGAAGCCGATGTTGTGATTGGCATAGGAACGCGTTACAGCGATTTTACGACGGCTTCCAAGTCGATATTCAAGAACCCGGATGTAAAGTTTATCAACATTAATATCAGTGAATTTGATGCTTTCAAGCACGCTGCATTGCCGGTGATTGGGGATGCGAAGGCGGTTTTAGAGGAATTATCTAGCTTACTGGGTGACTATGAAGTTGATGCAAATTATCGCCAGCATATTGCTGATGTTAACAAAGCCTGGGACGACGAAGTAACGCAAATTTACGCCGAAGGAAACGGAACGGTTGTGCCTATCGATCAGGCCGTTGTAATTGGGACATTAAACAGCTTCATGGACGACCGCGATGTGATGATCAATGCGTCGGGCAGCGCGCCGGGTGACTTGCATAAGTTATGGCGTGCGACGGATCCGAAAAACTTCCATCTGGAATATGGCTTCTCTTGCATGGGCTATGAGATCGCGGCAGGAATGGGTGCAAAAATGGCCGATCCGACGCGCGAGATTTACGTGATCTGCGGGGATGGCGGTTATCTGATGAACAACCACGAAATCGTGACCGCCATTCAGGAAGGCATTAAGTTCACTATCCTGCTTTTAAATAACAACGGTTACGCCAGCATTGGCGGGCTTTCAGAAAGCATTGGAAGTGCGCGCTTTGGAACAATGTATAAATATCGGGATGAAAATTCAGGACAGCTTTCAGGTGATTTCCTGCCGGTGGATTTGGCCAAAAATGCAGAAAGCCTGGGCGCTAATGTAATCCGCGCGACAGATCGCGAATCGCTGGAAAACGCTTTGGCTCAATCCAAAACGGCGGATCGTACGACGGTTATTTACATTGAAACCAGTCTTTACCGCACCGTCAAGGGTTACCACGCCTGGTGGGAAGTGCCGATTGCGGAAGTCTCTACCTCTCCGAGCGTGCAAAAGGCCTTTGAAACATATAAATCGAACAAAAAAGAACAGCGCATTTTCTTATAAGCCATGAATTTCGAGAACATTAAACTAGGCGTTGCGCCCATCAACTGGACCAACGACGATATGCCTGAACTGGGCGGTGAGAATACATTTGAGCAATGCATCAGCGAAATGGCGCTGGCCGGTTTCACAGGCTGCGAAGTCGGCAACAAGTTTCCACGTGATACGAATGTGTTGAAGAAAGCATTGGAATTGAGAGGTTTGCAGATTTGCAACCAATGGAATAGCTACGAGCTAACGACCAAAACCTTCGCCGAAAACCGCGAGAACTTCACCACATTGCTTGATTTCCTTGAAACAATGGGAGCGAAAGTGATCGGTGGCGGTGAAACGGGGAACAGTTGCCAGGGGCAAATGAATGTGCCCGTTTTCGAAGGAAAAGGAATGTTGAAGACCAAAGAAGAATGGGACAGCTTCACATTCGGCCTGAATGAGTTGGGCAAAATCGCCCGTGACCGCGGCATGAAGCTGGCTTTTCACCACCACATGGGAACGTGCATTCAAACGATTGAAGAAACGGATCGCCTCTTAAATGAAACCGATCCCGAAAATGTGTTCCTGAATTACGACTGCGGACATTTCCATTTCGCAGGCGAAGATCCGGCAGTTGCGCTTCAAAAATACATTGGCCGCACAGCGCATATTCATTTAAAAGACGTACGTCCGAGCATTTTGCAACGTGTTCACGACGAAAAGCTTAGCTTCCTGACCGCCGTTAAAAACGGTGTCTTCACGGTCCCCGGAGATCCCGAAGGCTGCATTGATTTCCCATCCCTTTTTGCTATCATCAAAGAAAGCGATTACCACGGCTGGATCGTCCTCGAAGCCGAACAAGATCCCGCCAAGGCGAATCCGTTGGAATATGCTATGATCGCAAGGAAGTTTTTTAAGGGATTGACAGGGATTTGAGATAACAAAACATTACATGATCGCCACCGGCCCAAACGAAAGTCTTGATTTTTTGAGATAATCCCGGACCTGTGGCGATAATTTTGTAAGCTCTGAATAAGAATTGATTTTAGCAGATAAAACAAAAACGGTTACTAGGTAAGCTTTAAAGTTTTGCTGATAACGCATGTTCTTGTCGAAAGTAAGCAACGCATGAAAGCCGTTTTCTTTCAGTAACGCCAATAACTGCGAATCTTTGACGCCATTCCAGCCCATATCACTGATCGTAAAAATCTCGTGTTCGGGGAAATCTTCTTTAAGTCTCTTTGGTAGATTCTCGTCAAGCAGCAGCTTCATAGAGTGCCGCAATGTTCTTTGAAGATGTTATTTTACTCGCAACCTCTAACAGACCAACGGCCTGTTCCTTACTAACGGTTGGAAAATCGTCAAGAAATTCGTCCAGCGAAACGCCCGCTTCCAGGTGATCAAATAAAGACTCGACAGGCACGCGGGTTCCGCTAAAAACGGGCTGGCCATTCAGAATGTCATTATCTATTGTCACAATTTGCTTGATGTTCATAAGTCCCGGCATTAACGCATGCTGTAAATTTAAACAAAATTTACACTAATTAAATCTCAATTAAATTTCACGTATTTCCCCCGTTTGGAACGCTTCCCGCCGCCACGAAGTGCTTTTGACATACGTAATAGCAGTGTAGTTCGTTAAACAACTTAATTCAACAAACCTGCTAATATGTTAAATCTTAAAAAGTTAAACCTTCTTTTTGCGCTTGCACTGGGGATGCTGGTGGCAGGGTGCAAGGATAAAGATGTGGAACCGGACGTGCTTGCTTCGGCGGATACAACGTCGGTTTCTGATAGAAAAGCAATCAATGCCTGGCTATATGAGGTGATGGACGATGCTTATTTTTGGTACAAAGAGCTTCCTACCGAGGCTAGCCTGGACGCTTCGGCAAGCCCTTATGATTATTTCGAAAAATTGATTTATCAGAGACAAACCGTCGATCGTTTTTCGGCTGTGACAGACGACATTGATGCGCTGCAAAACGAATTCAATGGTGTCAGCAAAATTTTCGGGATCAGTTATTCGCTTTCTTTTCTTGATGACGGTCAGTCGAACATCGGCGCTTTTCTGAACTATGTTGTGAAAGGAAGCCCTGCGGCGGCTGCGGGCCTGAAAAGAGGTGACATTATCCTGAAAGTGAATGGAACACAGCTGACGCAAGGTAATTACGCCAGCTTACTTAGCGGAAATGAGACGGTTAAACTCACCATGGGTGCGTTGCAAGATGGTAAAATCATCGCAACCAACACGACATATTCCATCACAAAAGCGGAGGTTACCGAAGATCCCGTTGCCTTTTCCACCGTTATATCCAAGCCGACTGCCGGTAAAACGATCGGCTACCTCGTATACACGCAATTTGTTCCTGGTAATGAGGCTGATAAGAACAAGTATGATAACGAACTGCGCCAGGTTTTTGCTGATTTCAAAGCAAAGGGCGTGAACGAACTGGTGCTTGACCTGCGCTTGAATTCGGGCGGTTATATCAGCTCCGCGAATACATTAGCGTCATTGATTGGTAAAAATATCACGGCTTCCAAGATCTTTTACAAAGAGCAATGGAACGATAAATACATTGCGTACTGGCAAAAGCAAAATGGTGCTAATGCGCTCAATTACAACTTTCAGGCAGAGCCCAACAACATTGGCAGCAGCCTTAATCGCGTTTTCGTTCTTACTTCAAACGGCACTGCCTCAGCTAGTGAGCTCGTTATTAATGGATTAAAACCTTACATGAATGTGGTCACCATCGGAGAGAACACGGCGGGTAAAAACCTGTTTGGTTCGTTGATCGATGACGATAAGGATCGCTGGAAGTGGGGCGTTTATGTTATGCTGGGTCAAACAGCTAATGCTAACGACGAGTCGGACTACGGAACCGTTGATGGCATTACGCCCAACTATATCGTGGAAGATTCAAAAGTCCCTTACAGCGCATTCGGGGATGAAAACGAAACCCTTTTCCGTAAAGCGCTGGAAGTGATGGGCGTACCAGCCGTTGCAAACAGCAGAATAGCAGCTGCGAAAACCGTGGAGCCATTCAGGAAGTTGCTTCGAGATGATCTGCAAACCAGAAAAAATCTGATGATCAAGGACGGTAGTTTGAAAGCTGTTAATCAATAAGTCGATCTAAAATCAATGCAGTTAAAGAGGTTCCGGTTACGGGGCCTCTTTTCTTTTTAAACATTTCCCCTGTCAAATAATGGGCTGTCAACATCTAATATGTGGGATTTAGCGTAATTTTAGTATAAAAACCATTACAACTTAGCCGCTTCAAAGATTCCGACATAAATCGGGCTGTTTACCGTTTATAGATTTATCAGCGTCACTCACGTTCTTTACTTCCGGCCTCGGCTGAATATGAAAATACGATCACTATTACTTTTTCTTTGCGCATTCTCCTTTCTGTCAACCTCTTACGGCCAGACTGTTAAGCATACTTACCGGTTTTACGAGACATTCGACGTGGCAGCTCCCGAATGCGGGCCCGCGCTTACGCCTGCGAAAGCACTGGGCGCGTGTGGCGCTCCGGCCACTGGTGGCGGCTTTGTAAATGATGTTTTACCATGCGGCGTGCGGCGAACGGTTTATCAAAATAATCTGAACTGGGGCCTCATGTATCCCAATACAGAAGGAGCAATAACAGACAACTACACCATCCAAATGTATGTTAAGCCCACCGATTGGGGCAAAACGTGGGCGCGGATTATTGATTTTTCAAATGGTGTATCCGATCAGGGAATTTATTTCAAAGACAAGAATGGCTCCGCGGACCGCTGCATTGATTTTTACCCTTACGGCATAGCAGGTGCCTGTCCGTTTTTTAATACAAACACTTATTATCTGCTGACATTCACGCGAAATGGTCAAACGGGCATTATGGATGTATATGTAGATAACACGCTTTTTGCATCTTATAATGATGCCGACGGCAGATACGTTGGCAAAGCAGGAACGCCTATCTATATTTTCCGGGACGATCAGTCGGTTTCCTGTGAATCAGGGCAGGCTAATTTTGGATATTTGTCGTTTACGGACCGGTACTTTTTTAAAACGGATGTAGATAAGACATTTACCGATATCTGTTTTACAGCAAACATAAATCCGAACGCAGACTTCTCAACCGTTCCGTTCAACATTTGCAAAAGCGACCAGATTGTTGAAATAAAATACACGGGCACCATCCCGGTCCCCGGCGACGGCTACAAATTCGAATGGGATTTTGACGGTGCGCAGGTTATTTCGGGACGAGATATGGGCCCTTATACGGTAAGATGGAACAGCGCAGGAAAAAAAGATGTGCAGCTGAAAATTACCAATTTGCTATGCCAAAACGAAATTACCAACATTAAGCAAGTGGCTGTCAGTGACCTGAGCCTTACCACCACGCTACAACCCGGAACCTGCGATGGCAACAGCGAAGGAACACTTGCAATCACCGGAAAAGGCGGCACTATGCCTTACCAATATTCGATAGATTCCGTTAATTATCAGGCAGATGCAACATTTAAACTCTTTCCGGCCAACTATAAAGTTTTCATGAAGGACGGCGATGGATGCGTGGTCAGTGAGCCCGTGAAAGTTGAATTTTCAAGCAATATCAATGTTCAAACCATTCCCGACACGGTTGTTTGTGCAGGTGAATCGGTGCAGCTTTTCACAACCAGCAACGCGCAAACATTCACCTGGGAAACACAAGTGGGCCTGGACAATCCAAACTTAAAGGATCCGATTGCAAGTCCCTCAATCACAACACAATATATTGTAAATGCATCGCTAGGTGTGTGCAATCTGAGAGATACGGTTACGGTTCAGGTGGCCCCGGCGATTGAGGTGCGCACTACGCCTGACGCATTGATAGACGTCAATGTTCCTTTTCAACTAGTCGCTTCGTCGCCGCAAGTTACGAACCTGAATGACGCCACCTTCACGTGGTCGCCGCCGGATGGGCTTACCAATCCGTCGAGTCCGAGCCCGCGGGCGACGTTGCAGGCAGATCAAAGTTATACCGTCTTCATTACTTCAGGGACGGGTTGTACGGGAAAAGCAACTGTTAATCTGCGGGTAAGACGACGCGAAAACCTCAATGTTCCGACAGCATTTACGCCGGACGGTGATGGTAAAAATGAGATCTTAATGCCGGTGATAAATGAGATTACCAGCCTTAATTATTTCAAAATATATAATCGATGGGGGGAATTAATGTTTTATACCAAAGATATGAACAAGGGCTGGGATGGCACATTTGCAGGAAAACAAGCCATTTCCGGGGCTTATGTATGGATGATTGAAGGAATCTCCAATGAGGGAAAGGTGATGCAGAAGAATGGATCCGTAATGTTAATCAAGTAGAGTGTTTTAAATGAACTAATGAACAGTTCATTTAAAACACTGTCCGGCTGAGCGGAGCCGAAGCCCGCGCTCAGTGTGACGGGCTACTTAATCCAGCTGAATTCATATTGCAATTCCGGAACTCTTGTCCGGTCTGCAATTCTCTTTAATCTGTCGGGCAGCGCCATCAGGTAATCTCTGGCTTTCTCAGCCTTTTCGTTAATATTCCGAACGGCGCCTATCTCCCACTCTATCAACAAACTATCAAGAATTTCGATGTAATCATTGGTTGTATATACCCCGAGCCTTTGTGCTGCATCGGAGAAATGAGAGAATGTGTCACCCATTTTCACACCCGATTCACGCAGGAAATGTGCAGGCATTACGATCTTTTTACGCATCATATCTTCCAGGGCCAGAAGTAGTTCCGAAGGATCCACCTCTAAAATACGCCTTACGAAGTCCTTGTATGCTTTTGCATGACGCATTTCGTCAGAAGCGATCACACCACAGATTTTGGACAAGTGCGGGTTTCCGAATTTCTTGGCCAATGTCGCCGTTCTTCTGTGCGAAACATTGGTTGCCAGTTCCTGGAAAGAGGTGTAAATAAAGTTACGGTAAGGATCACGGTCTGTCCCGATATCAAAACCATCGGCGATCAGAAACTGTGTTGAAACCTCCATGGCGCGCATGTTTACACGACCAGACAAATAAAGATATTTATTCAGAAGATCACCGTGACGATTTTCCTCCGCTGTCCAGGCACGCACCCACTGGGACCATCCGGACGGATTATTAACCTGATCCACGCCAATTACATCCATTAACCAGGATTCATAAGTAGGCAGCGCTTCTTCGGTAATGGTGTCTCCGATCAGCACAGCAATGTAGTCGTAAGGTAATTCGCGGCAGCTTTCCTGCAATAACTTGACTTCGCTGAAAAAATTTTCATCGCTGGAATCCGGCAAAAAATCCTGCGGTTGCCAGTTCTCCTCAATTGGTTTTAAATATTCCGTCATAAGCACATTCAGGTCCTTTCCTACATGTTGCATGACTTCGAGTCTTTCAGCTGAAAGTGCGGTATCCATTATATTTCTATTTTTAGCTCTGTTTGTTAATTTACAAATTACGTGAATTTAATGTAAGTTTTGAATGACTTTTATCATTTCACAGCTGATAAATTAGCATAATCGAAGCAGTTTTAAACTATTTTTGCAGAAAAAAACGGATGAAAAAAATTCTCGACTATGTTCTTAGTGCTATTTACCTGACTCATTTTGGCCTAACCCTTCTCGTCTTTCACGTTTTACAGGTTATTGCATTTCATGTTTTTGGCAAAAAAGTACACAAGGCCGTTGTCGACTATCTCAACTTCTTCCTTACCTACGGCTTGTATCTCACCGGCTCCCGCATTACGCTGCAAAACCTGACGCAGCTGCCCGATAACCGCCCTATTATTTTTGTTGCCAACCACCAAAGTACATTCGACATTCCGGCCATCATCTGGTTTTTAAGAAAATATCACCCGCGCTTCGTATCTAAAATAGAACTATCAAAAGGCGTTCCAAGCATTTCTTATAACCTGAGAAAAAGCGGTGCGGCGCTCATCAACAGGAAAGATGGCAAACAAGCTGTAACGGAGATAGCGCGGCTGGGCAAACTCATCCACGATGAAAAAACATCTGCAATAATCTTTCCGGAAGGAACACGCACAGCCAGTGGCATCATGAAACCCTTTGTCCCGGGCGGCGTAGCCACATTGCTGAAACGCGCCCCGGATGCATTGATCGTTCCTATCGCGATTAATGGCACTGGCTCATTTAACCCCAAAGGAATTTTCCCTCTCAAATCATTTTCCCGCCTCTCCTGGACCGTGCTTCCCGGCATCGAGCCTGCCGGAAAAAAAGCAGAAGATATTTTGGCAGAAGCAAAAGAAGCTATCCAAAATTCGATTTCAACAAGTTAAGTATCTCAAAATCAAATCGTCCTGTACAGCGTTTAAACGGTTGTTTTTTCCCTTAACAATCATTAACAAGCGCAATTTAAACCTATGTCTTTTGCGGCCCTCTAACCCATGAACTTAAAAATTTATTGGTCATGAAAAAGATATTTTTTGCAGTCGCACTGGTCACACTAGGATTCACAAGCGCATTCGCTCAATATGGTGCAACGCCTCACTCAGAACGGGGTGACCGCCGTCACTACGAGTATCGTGAGCGGGGCGGATCTGAGATCAACTATCTCCAACGCGAAGCGCGCCAACGCATTGCGGCCGGAATCAACCGCGGCACATTGTCTTCCCGGGAAGCTAACGCGCTGATGAACCGCTACGAGCGTATCGAGGCCCGCGAGAGAGATTACAGCCACCGCGGAAGGTTGTCACCAAGAGAAACCCGGATCCTCCGTGAAGATCTGGAAAGATTAATGGCCGACACACGCAGAATGAGCGATCGCCGCGGCGATGGCTGGGCCCGTGACAACAGAGGCAGATATTAAGTAATTAAATGGCAGTTGAAGGTTTAGGGTAATTTGGAAAACATCCGGTCGTTTGACCGGATGTTTTTTTTGATCATGATTACAGGTTACCCGTTTCTGCCGTATAACAGCTTGCCTGACTGCTATTTCTGCGGCTTTTTAAAATTTTAAACAAAAGCGCTTTCCCCTGTAATGGCGCGCCCGACGATGAGCGAATTGATCTCTTTGGTTCCTTCGTAGGAATAAATCGCCTCTGCATCCGCAACGAAACGTGCAATGTCATATTCCAGCAAAATCCCGTTTCCGCCAAACAGCTCCCGCGCGTGATCCACAATCGATCGCATACGCAATGTGCTGAAAACCTTTGCAAGAGATGCATGCTCGTCGGTAAGCACGCCGCCGTCTTGTAATTGAGATAGTCTGTAAACCAATGTTTGCATGGCAGTAAGATCACCGAGCATGGTTACTAAAAGATCCTGTACGAGCTGGAATCCGGCGATCGGGCGGCCAAACTGTTTTCTTTCCAATGTATATTTCAATGCAAGTTCATAAGCGCCGCGTCCGCAACCTACTGCCTGCCAGGCCACGCCAGCGCGGGTCATGCGCAACACATTGGCCGTATCTTTAAACGAGTTAGCATTTTGAAGGCGGTCTGTTTCCGGCACCTTACAATCCGTCAAAGTGATCAAAGCATTCTGGACAGTCCGCAGCGCCATTTTGTCCTGCATTTTCTCCGCTACAAACCCTGGATTTTCTTTTTTTACGATAAACCCTTTTACCTGATTATCAGCCAGATCTCTCGCCCAGATGATGGTAATATCCGAAAACGTTGCATTACCGATCCATTTCTTCTGACCATTGATAACCCATTCATCCCCAATGCGTTCACAGGTTGTAGTAAGTCCGCCTGCCACTCCCGATCCTACTTCCGGCTCGGTTAATCCGAATGCCCCGATAATTTCCATCCGCTGCATAATCGGCAGCCAGTGTTGCTTCTGCTCCTCCGAGCCGCATAAGTAAATCGAACCCATCGCTAGTCCGCTGTGGACGCCGAAAAAAGTGGAAATCGATGAATCCACACGTGCCATTTCCATCGCTACAAACCCTTCCAGCAGAGCGGATTTGCCTGCGCAGCCGTAACCTTTATAAGTAAGCCCGCTGATGTTCAGCTTAGCCATCAACGGAATAATGTGCATCGGGAAATGGGCTTTATTCCAATACTCGTTTGCGATCGGCCTGATTTCCGTTTCCATAAAGTCACGCACCTTCAGCTGAATTTCGCGATCCTCCCCTGTTAATGTGGCGCTAAGCTCGTAGAAATCGCCATTAACAACCGGCGGCGCCTTCTTTTTACCCGATCCCGCTTCCATGAACTTCAACATTTTCCCAAGATCTTCCTCACTCATTTTAGACACGACACCCATCATTCTATTAAGGTCCACCTTCTTGGAAAGCTTTCCCAGCGCGTCCAGATCAATGTTTTTAAGTAATGTTCGTATGTCGGAAAATGATTCAAGAAATCCCATAATGCTGATTTTAGTTGATTGCAATTTTTCTTTCTAGACAAAGTCCCGTTTCCCGGGAATCTATTCCATCCGAAAGAAATCGTTTCAATGTGTAGAATTTAATAATCATCGGAAACGTATAGGCTTCGGGTATGAAAATTGAGCATTAACCTGAAAAATCAGACGAATATGGCAACGCAAGCAAATAAAGAAAACGTAGAAGGCGGCTCACCGACGCATGGTGGACCAAAAGGCAAAGAGAAGCAAAAAGACGACAGCGCAAAACCTTCGAAAACACTTTCGAAAGAAGCGGCCAGGGAGTCGGAAGAAGAAAATATGACGGGCAAGAAAGGTTATAACGAAACGCCTCCGACCGTGCCCGTCAAATCAACTAAACAATAAGCTGTCATTTCATCTCCGACAATGCTTCCAATGCGGCGGCGAGGTAAACCATGGGTGCATTCCAGTTGATCGCAATCTCATTGGAAGCATAGGAACAATCGTCATCCGTGAACGACTCATCTGCAAATTTGCTGGTATAGGTCGTGCATTTATCCTGCTGAGCCGGATTGGGACCACCTGATAAAAGTCCCGGAACAGGATCAACGACGCCATCGGCAACAGACAGCCGATGGTGCGGATGCATAACGCGTTTTGATCCGAATCCCGTCAGAAATGAGTATCCCGTTGCATTCCTGCCCAGCAAATAATCCAGGTTTTCCTGTGCGGCCAGTGCGTATTTCGGATTTTTTGTGAGTTTAAAAGCGTAAAGCAACGCTATTCCCTGGTTGGCCGCCACTGAACTGCTGCCCCAGGCATAATCCTTGGCCGTTTTGCCCATGACCGTGTGATATGATTGCTTTTCCAGGTCTTGAAGCAGATTATCTGCAAAAGAAGTAATATTCGTTTTCAGGCTTTTGGTTAATGCGAGATCGGTTTTGAGTTCATCCGCAAACCTGATCATTGTGTAATAACCCAAGGTTTTGACCTGACTCCAAGTGGGCAATGGCATGGGCTGATCGGCTTGAAATGCAATGTCTTTCAAGTAATCGGATTTTTTAGTGAGCGCGTACATTTCCGCAGCAGCCCAGATCCATTCATCATTCACATTCCGGTCGCCATATGCGCCTGTCACAACGTCCGGATCAAACTTTTTATTCATTTCATCCTGATTATACAGCACCGCAGGATTCTTTTTGGCCCACTCCCAGCCTTTCACGGCAGCAGTAACACAGGAATCGGAAAGCCCTGGAAATTTATTCTCAAAATTCTTGAAAATACGCCCCGATTGGGCCATTACAGCAACAAAATCCAATGTCGCAGCCGTGCCTTTCTGAACAACATAACGCGGATTTTTGCAAGCATCGGGCATGACCATGCCGTCGAACCTTGGATTTGTTAATTTGTGGTAAACACCACCATCCGCAGGATCCTGCATTGTTAGCATCCAACGCAAATTGTACAGTGCTTCGTCCAGCAGGTCGGGAACACCGTTGTTGCTTTCGGGAATGTTAGTGATGAAATTTTCGCAGAAAGACGGATAATCTTCATACAATGACAGCAGCGTGCCCATTGTGATGCCGGAATTGACGATGTATTTATTATAATCTCCCGCATCATACCAGCCTCTCCCTGAGCTAATTACCGCATTCTCCGCCCTTCCCTCAGAAACAGCAGAAGCGTGGATCAAAACCTTATCGTCCGGGTGTCCGGCTGGGCGTGCCCATTTACCTGCAAACTTTTCGGGCAACTCCACAGAGGCCCGCTGGTAATAAAAGCCTTTAAGCGATGCAGCGGCAACATCTTTATAAATATGATCCTTGATTTCAAATGGCGCAGATTTGCCCAGAGACGGAACTTCCAAAACATATTTCCCCGGCTTACGAACGCTCGAAAAATTTGCGATCCGGCTCATTTTCCCCGAATGCTGATTGGTCCGGGGCTCGCTCAGTTTACCTTTGAAAACCGTTTTCCCGGTTGCAACATCTTTCAGTTGAAAAGCCGTTTGTTTCTCACCAAGTACAACGGCAATTTTCTCTGCATCAGGATAAAATCCGACCTGATTTAAACGTACCGGATCGGGCACATTCTGACCGGAAGCAGGCAGCGCCAAACCAATAATTGAACAAATGAAAACGAGGGCAATCTGGTATTTAAAGAGCGGGAACGGCTGCATGGACTTAATTTTTGACTGATTGTGCTACCCTACTTTTTTTGGTCCTACCGAATCGTAAACAACCACTTTTTCCCACAAATGCGCATAATCCTTAACGAATTCAAGGTGGATTGGGTGCGTTTGATAGATTTCCTCTTCGATGATATTTTTGAAAAAACACATCCATGAAAATGTGTAATCTCTTACAATAACAGACCGGTTTGTCTCCGCAGGTTTCCCGATGTGCACATATTGGATCGTCGGGACTTTTGCCAGCTTGTTTAAACCTTCCAGCAATTTCGCCTCATCCTGTGCATTATGAGGATCTTTCAGGTAAAAATACACGTGGTGAATAAATAGCTCCTTAACTTTTTCCGGCTCGGCTGCCAGTGGGGAAATTGAAGCAATTGTGGCCAGTCCGGCATTTTGCAAAAACTTCCGTCTTGATTTGTCTTCCATATTATTAAGCGAGTATCCCAGTTCTGATCGGGAAGGATTTAAAAATTAGCAATTCCAATGTTAATCAACACCAAGAATACAACTTCTTTCCAATCTTTTCAAACCAGGCGTTCATGGTAAGATTTAAAAAAGCAGGTCTTTATGTAAAAACACATCAGACCTGCCAACATCATGTACATCACAAAAAGGGATTTAGGCATTGCTGCTTTCACAGCCTGCCTCACTGTAACCTGCATATTCGCTGCCTCTCCCAAGGCCATCCTCGACTCGTCCATTTTTGACTGGAATGATATGGAGGCAAAAACGACCAAAACCGGAGCAGTAAGGACCGTCTTTCGCTCACAAACAGCGACATTGGGCGAACTGGAATGTCATATCACAACATTAAACCCAGGCGACAGCTCGCACCCGCCGCACAAACACCCCGAAGAAGAAATTATCATTATCAAAGAAGGGACCGTTGAAGCGCTGGTCAACGGCAAAATGAAGCAAGTAGGCCCCGGCTCCGTCATCTTCCAAGCCTCCAACCAAATGCACTCCATCAAAAACGTAGGCAAAACGCCAACGACATACCATGTATTTAGCTGGCACTCTGCTGGGATACGGAAGTAACTAGGTGATTATCGGATTACTACTTCTTTAAAAATTTTTCAGGGACAGGGTAAGCTTCCAAAAGCGCCCGCATCTTTTCTGATTTTTTCTCGAAGTGGGCAGTAATTATTTCGATTTTTCTTGCAAGTGCCTTTTCTGCCTCGGCGTCTTTTGTTTTTTCAAGTGTTGTGTCCATAGTGATTAGTTTTGTTTAAGTAAAAATATAAAATCATTTGAGGGATAGCAAAAAGGCGTCGTAATTCACTCCTGGTTCTAAATTTTGCCATTCACCCTGCCAGTCGGGAATAGCTCCGATACGCGCATCGGGACAATGTATGTCCAATACCAAACCCTGCACTTTGTAAATTTCTTTTAAATCCCTTAAATGTTTGTTGATACCCATTTGGTATTTCCGGGTTCGCATTGGGCAGCTGCCAGTCGCGTAAATATTAGCTTCGGGAATTTCACTAAGAAAATTCAGAGTTGTATGAGCTACAGTTCCAAGAATCTTGTCCGTGTCACCATTACGCGTTTCAATGGAATCATCGACCTTCTCGAGTAACTCATTCCAAACACCAAATCCTAGATTGTAAGCATTGTCGCGTAGCGGCGTAAAGATAATGATCATTTCAATGTTCCCACGAACACCATCGCTATGGAACTGATAGATACGCGCACTTAGCCTCTCGACTTGATAATTCTCAACCTTCATAAAAAATCATAGTGTGTAATGAGCCACAATAATACCAAAAAAGCGCCACAGAATACTGCGGCGCTTTTGGCAAGAATAAATTAATGGACTTTACTACTTCGTCTTCGCGTAGTCTGCTGCCATGGCGTTGATCGCTTCGTCTTTTAAATGCTCTGAGGCGATTACCAGGCGATAACGGAATGTGGTGGATTCGCCTTTTTTTAGTTTGAAATTCAGTGTTTCTTTTCCGTTGCTCAGGGCTTTCATTCCCAATGGATTTACGGCAAAAAGACCGTAGCCGCGGGCATGCCAGTAAGCTGGATAACCTACGTTTTTCGGGTGATCGATCATGGCGACGCTGATGTTTTCGTCTTTGATCTTTCCTGTAAGGTTGCACCAGATGGCGCGCTTGCCCCAAACATCCTCTCCTTCCACCCCATTGCTGTTGCGGTAATTTCCACTGATTCCTTCGTTGTTCATGACCGGAACCTTGGTGGCAATGCCGCTGGCGTCGGTGAAGATCTCAGGTTTGTTGGAAGGCAATTCCAGCTCCCTCGCTACACGGATCGCAAACATTCCGTCCTTAATGTCGGGCATGGCCACTTCGTCCAGCACGGCGGTTAAGGTTGTGGAGCGGTCTATGATGCGCTGATCGCCTTTGCCGCTGAAATGATAGGTTGTTGTTTCCTTTAATGTGAGGACACCATTTTTATCCTTCCAATCTGCGGTTACCGTCAGCTCACCTTTGTCTTTTCCACCTTTCATGGATTTGATGCCGGTGTGAACAATGGTCCCGTAGGCACGTTTTGCGTGGTCAACGGCGTCGGAGTTGTTCCAGTAATCATTGCCATTGACATCCTCATAATTGAGCCAGATCCCGACATGGTGCGGGTGATCGACGCGCTCGCCCGGTCTCGGATCGAGTGGCCAGCCTCTGGTAATGAGTGTGCCTTTTGCCGTTTGAACGGGATAAAGCACCGCTTTTTTCAATTTATCTTCACCCGGATAGAAATAAGATGTAAAAGCTTTGCCGTCGATTTTGACTTCAACCTTCTTTTCCTTCTCATTATTAACCAGATCCACTTTTTGAGCTTGCACCAACCCACCTGCTGCAAAAACAGAAAACGCGGTTACTGCAATGCCCTTCGTTATAACGTTCACGTTCAATGTCGTTTAGCTTAAAACAATGTCTTTCTTCTTAGGATCCCAGCTCACGCGCTTGCCTGTATGAAGCGCCTGGGTGGCCATAATGTTTGCTACCGAGTGATTGAACCCAACACGCGCAGGCGCATTGCTTTCTTTACGGCTGCGGATACATTCCATCCAGTTGCGCATGTGAAGTGAAGTCATCGGATCTCCGCCGGTGTTGGCGTCTGTTGCAATTTTATCGCCTGCTTTCAACGACATTTCCGTCAGCAAGTTGGCTTCCATGCCCATTCCTTTGGCATCTTTTGCTTTCAAACCGCCTTCGGGAGTGATCTTGTTGGTGTCGAGGTTGATCATTCCTCCATTAGAGTAGTAATATTCCTTCACGCCGCCTGCCTCATTGTTGAAACGGGATGAATAGATCACCTGGAAGCCTTTTTCCTTGTTATCAAATGGTCCGTATTCAAACGCGGCGCTGAATGTATCCACATTCGTGCGGCCATCTTTCCAGGTATAAACACCACCATTGGCTACAACATTCCGTGGTGCATCAAGTCCTGAGAACCAGTGCACTGTATCAATCTGGTGTGCCATCCATTGTCCTGGAATCCCAGAAGAATATGGATAAAACAAGCGGAATTCAAGATAAAAGCGTGGGTTCCATGCCACTTTCGGACGGTTCATCAGGAAGCGGTCCCAGTCTGTATCCTCTTTTCTGATTTGGGAAACTAGCTCCTTACGTCTCCAACGACCAGGCTGGTTTACATTCCAGGTCATTTCAACCGTGGTAATATCCCCGAATTTGCCCGATTTAATGTATTCATAAGCAGCCCAATAGTTAGGTGCACTGCGACGCTGTGAACCCACCTGCACAATTTGCTTGGACGCTTCAACAGCCTTCAAAGCGATTTTCGCATCTTCCAATGTTTCGGCAAATGGTTTCTCCACATACACATCACGGCCCGATTTCACGGCTTCCGCACAATGCAATGCATGCTGGAAATCCGCTGTGCTGATGATGACCGCATCCACATCCTTACGACCCAGCAGTTCTTCGTTGTTTCTTGCTTTTGCAAATTCCGCAGATGCGTAAGGCTTTCCTTTCATAAACGCCTCAGCTTCATCACGGCGGCGGTTCCAAAGGTCGGATACGCCCATAAATTCAAAGTTCAGTTCTTTCGCATGATCAGAAAAGCTTGGGGCCAGCGAGCTGCGGAAACGATCGGAAAAACCGATAATCCCCACACGTACGCGATCATTCGCGCCCAAAATTTTCCGGTAACTTGCTGCGCTAAAAGCATTTGAACCAACCGCAACACCCGCCGAAGCCAGCGCTGCATTTTTTATAAAATCCCTCCTGCTTGTCATGATATTGATCTTAAAAAGTTAATTTTCAGTTAATGTGCCACGAGTTTGGCGGGCAATCAGTTGTAAAAAACCTAAGGACTTTTATCTACTCTTGAAAAATATTCTTTTTTAAACCGGAGCGCTTTATTTGGTCTCCTTAATTTTCAAACTGCGGAAGGAAACATTGTCGCCATGGTCCTGCAAAAGCAGATTACCTTGCTGGGACAAGCCAAATCCTTCAAAACCTTTAAACTTGGATTCAGCCACAAAATCCTTGAACTGCTGCGAACCGCGCACGTATTCCACCACTTTGTAACCATTCAAAAAGTGCTGAACCGTTCCGTCCTTCTGCACCACAATCCTTCCCTGGTTCCATTCTCCAATCTTTTTCACAGCATTTCTGGGTCTGTCGGCAGGGATTACATCGTAAAACGACGCGATAGTACGGTTCCCGTTTTTGCCGAGCTTCGCATCAGGGTGTTTTTCGTCGTCCAGCACCTGATATTCACAGCCAATGCCCGACTTTCCACCCGAATTGAATTTTTGGTCTACAAAATATTTTACACCACTGTTAGCGCCTTCGGTAAGTTTAAAATCAAATTCAAACTCAAATGCCGGGCCGTATAATTTTTTGGTAACAATGTCATTTCCTGTTTCAGAACCGTCTGATTTTGAGATTGTAATCGTTCCGTCTGCATAATTCCAGCGTTTGGAAGGGAAATCCGTTCCGCCGTATGAGCGCCATTGATCGACCGTTTTTCCGTCATAAAGCAATGAATAACCCTGCGCTTTTTCCGCAGCATTCAGGGAATTAGGGATCAGGTTTACAATGCGGATGTTTGCTGCCGGGCTTGGTTTAAGATTTGAAGTTTTGATCCGCACATTTTTCCAGCTTACCTGCGTTCCTTCCAGGTCTTTGCTGCCAATAGCGTGCACCTGCAGGCAGATAAATCCGCTAGGCGTCATATCGTCAATCACGTGTGCAACGGGAACGCCGTTCAGGAATGTGCGTATTGAAGTTCCGATTGCCTCAATGCGGTATTTGTTCCAGGCGTCTTTTTTAAATGCTTTTTTTGCCTCCGGGTTCAAATCCAGCGGATAAAGCCAGCCGCGGCGTGCTTCGTCATAAAGTCCGGCTGAGTAAGCGCGGTCGCTCGGGTCGATTTCAACCTGGTAACCATGCACGCGGCCGTTTTGATATTCTGGTTTGGATAGGCTCCTTATCTGAATGCCGGAGTTGAGCTTGTTATCCACTTTAACATCACATTCGAAAATGAAATCACCGTAATCCTTCTCAGTTGTAAGGAAGGAATTGGGCGTATCGCTGACAGACGTTCCAACAATGGCTCCGTCTTTGACTTCATATTTAGCTTTTCCATTCAATTGTTTCCAGCCGGTAAGGTCTTTTCCGTTGAAAAGATTCTCCCATCCGTCTTTCGATTTTTGCGCATTCGCGAATGTCAGGGTGACCAAAAGAAGTAAAATGGTCAGCGGTAATCTTTGTTTTTTCATTTTAAAAGGAACTCTGTTTGATAAATGACCTAAGTAACGGACTAAAATGGACTTCCGTACATTATCAATGTAACGATATTTTGCATACGTTACCCTTACTTTTTAACAAACATTCCCATCATCCAAAGGACCTTTAAATCCTCTGACATGACGGGAATGTGCATTTTCAAAAATTCAACTCAATATCAGTAGCCCGGGTTTTGCGGGAATGCTGTTGCACCGCCTTCCGTTCTGTCGATCTGCGTTTGCGGGATAGGACGCAGCAAATGGATCGCTTTAACGTTAGGAGCTGCCTGCGGATTGTATTTCTGAACCCTTTCAACCAGGTTACCCCAGCGTTTCAAGTCCATCCAGCGGATCTGCTCTCCAAGTAATTCACGTCCACGCTCTTCCATGAGCATTTCCATGTTCATATCTGCCTGCTTGATCTCCATGGCGGCTGCTTTGCCAGCAAAGGCTGCACGGCGACGCACCATATTGATAGCGTCCGTGGCTTCTTTCACCTTGCCTGTCAGCAATTGCGCTTCGGCTAGCAACAAATAAGTATCTGCCAACCGGAAACACATGAAATCGCGGCTTCCCGGCTCGTAAGTACGGTCTGGGCGAAGGGGATCAAGGAATTTACGGTTCACAGGGAATAATGCTTCATCGTAACGACTTGGCACCAGCACCTGATAAGGCTTTTTCGCACGCTCTGCCAAAGGCATTTCATAGCCAGGAATGAAAATCGCCGTATCCCCAGCTTTGAATGTTACTTCCGTTTTCGAGTTGTCAAATACGTTTGTAAACTTGCCCGGGTTGTTGGAAAGCCATGTATCCTTAAAGGTCTTCTTGTAACGTGAATCATTCACACGGTCTGCAAAAACGGTTTCCAGACAGTATTTCGTCGGACGCATGCGCTTGAAAGGACGACCATTCAAAATATCCCGCACCATGCCGGCCTGCACGTCATATTGCATTCCGAAGTAAAGGTGCAAGCTGTTTCCTGTGCTGTTCGTCAATGGATCTGTGGTATACTGAACTGCAAACACAACCTCGTCATGGTTTTGATTGGCCTGATCAAAAACGCTTGCGAAATCCGGTAACAGCTTGAATGTATAGTTATTGATCACATTGGAGGCATACGTTGCTGCTTTGGCATAATCGTCCGCTGCTTTGGAAGTTGAATTGCCTTTTGCCAAAAATACCCTGGCAAGCAAATGCTCCGCCGCTGGCTTTGTGGCACGACCGTAATCAGTGGCTTTCGATTTTGCTTCCAGGTCCGGCAAAGCGGATTCCAGGTCAGCAATGATTTGCTTGTAAATTTCCGATTCAGGCGCGCGGGTAGTTTTCTTGGTGGGCAAAATGGTTTCAGTCAACCGCAGATCGACCGGGCCATATTGCTGCATCAAAAGGAAATAATAATGCGCCCGCAGAAATTTCATTTCAGCAACACGCGCTTTTTTGATCGCATCGGAAACAGTCGCAGCTGGCGCCCGTTCGATCACGGCATTACAAACGTTGATCCCGCGATAAGTTTCATCCCAAATGGTGGCCAGGTAATCCACAGTGGGCTGCAGCTGGGCATCATAAAAGTGAAAACCCTTGTAACCACCGTCCGCACCCGTCGCATAAAGGTCTGTGCCGAATTCAGTCATGGTAATGCCTTGCTGCGTTCCGTAGTAATTTCGCAGCGAAGAATAGGCCGATTTGGCAGCGTCTTCAAAACCTTTCGGTGTATTAATGTAGTCATTGCCGATGTTGGAAATGACCTCTTCTTCCAGCAAGTCGCTGCACGACTGGCCCATGAGCATCAAAGCCATTAAGCCAATGTATTTGTATGATTTTTTGATGTATCTAAATGTCATTTTCGTCAATATTAAATGTTTTACCAAACCTTTCAGCATGCTCAGAACTTCACATTAAGTCCGATCGTGGATACGCGCGTAGCCGGCGTTACACCTGATCCGATGGTTGTCTCTGAGGTTTCAGGATCCACACCATTGTATTTGGAGCGATATTTCGACCAGATCTTTGGCTGCTGGATACTTGCAAACAAGCGAAGCGATTCCAGACCCAGTTTCTTGGTCAGATTATTAGTGAAAGTGTAACCGAAGTTGATGTTACGGATCTTCACAAACGAACCATCGTAATAGATAATCGCCTGATTATTAACCGGGAACTCCTGGTCTTTGTTTGGCTGAGGGAATTCGTTGGTTGGATTGTTTGGCGTCCAGTAATCCACATACATTTGCTGATAACGGCCAGCCAATGCATTGTTATCGCGGTGGAACCCGCTGATGATCATCTGGCCTTGTCTTGCGTAGATGAAGAAAGAAAGGTCAAACCCTTTGAAATTGAAACGGTTGGTAATACCACCACTCCAATCCGGCACATCTGAACCCAACTTTTGACGGTCATCTGCATTGATCTTACCATCTGGCTGTCCGGTCAACTGTCCGTCCGCGCTGCGGCCATTCACGTCGGCAACTTTAATTTGCCCTACACGGCTTCCGTAAGATTTGGCTGCATCCGCTTCGTTTGTCTGCCAGATCCCCGCTTTTTTGTAATCAAAAAACTCAGACAATGGATAGCCGATAAACCATTTGTTACCCAAATCATCCACCGCACCATTATAAAGCGAAATGATCTCTTCGGTGTTTTTGGTGAACTGGAAATCCGTAGTCCATTTAAAACCGTTTTTAGCATTCACGTTAATGGTAGAAACACCCAGCTCGATTCCGCGGTTGCGCGTTTCACCTACGTTACGTGTCACAGCATTGAATCCGATGGAAGCAGGCAGCTGATCGGAAAGCAGCAAGTCGGTTGTATTGGTTTCATAAAGTTCAAGAGATCCCTGAACGCGTCCTTTGATAAAGCTGAAATCGATACCCACGTTTTTGGTTGCAGAAGATTCCCATCTCAAATCCGGGTTACCGATCGTATTGGGGCGATATCCGTAAGCAGGCGTGTTATCCCAGGCATAAATGGTCCGGCCCAGCAAACCTTGCGTCTGGTAGGGTGCCACACCCTGGTTACCCACAGAGCCATAGCTTACCCGAAGTTTCAGGAGATCAAGCCACGAGACACTTTTCATGAAAGGCTCATTTGAAATATTCCATCCCAAAGCAACACCCGGAAATGTTCCGTATTTTGTATTCTCTCCAAAACGGCTGGAACCATCACGACGAGCGGTTACAGTTACCAGATATTTATCGGCATAGTCATAGTTAATACGCGCCATGTAAGAGTTCAACGTCCATGGAATCAGCACGCTGCCAACGCCCAATACTGCATTGGCGTTACCCACACTGTAAAATTGCTGTGTTTCGGCTGGCACACCCTGAACTGAGATTGTGTTAGCCTCAAAATTCTCGCGCTGCACCGAGTGAAGCGCTGTAATGCCCAGATTGTGCTTCGCTGCGAACGTTTTATTATAGGTGACAATGTTTTCCAATGTCCAGTTAAAACCAAACTGGTTATAGATAGAAGCTTGCGGGTCACCGCCTTTTCTTGCATTGGTTTGCGCACCAATAAAGCGTCCGCCGCGTTCCACTGCAAAGTCGGGACCGAAATTGATACGGTATTTCAAACCTTCGATGATCTTCACTTCTGTATAGAGGCTGTTGAAGATTCTGTATTTTTTGCGCTCATCCACCTGAGCGCCTGGAACGATTTCAGCCAGCGGGTTGGTCAGAAGCGCATCGTTCGTTGGTGCGAAGATGAGCTTCCCTGCATCATCATAGGCTCGTCCAAGCGGGTTTTGGTTTAATGTAAATCCGTAAGGGTTTAAATCTTTACCATTTCTTACAGAATACATCAGGTAAGAAGATATCCCTACTTTCACGCGGCTGTTGATGTTATGGTCAATGTTGGCGCGCAGAGAAGTTCTTGTGTAATCCAGTCCTTCCGAAATCCCTTTATCCCTGAAAAATCCGCCTGAAATGTAGAATTGCGTTTTTTCGTTTCCGCCCTGCACCCCTACCGAATGGTTTTGCTGGAAACCCTGACGCAGGATCATATCCTGATAATCTGTCGTACGGTTTTTCGCGATCCCGTCCAATTCAACGGCCTCAAACAATTTCGAATCCGCAAAGGCATCCACCTGGCCCGAAGGAACCGGATTGCCATTCGCATCCTTGTAAATGCTCCCGGATGCAATGCCACGGCGCGACTCGCGCATGTATTCTGCAAATTCAGGTCCGGAGAAAAGACGGATTTTATCCAGCGCGTCCGTTACACCCACATACGTGTCGTAACTAACCGTGGTTTTGCCTTTTGTAGACTCTCCTCTTTTCGTTGTAATCAGGACAACGCCGTTGGCACCTCTTGCACCATAAATCGCCGTTGCCGTCGCATCTTTCAGGATTTCCATAGATGCCACGTCATTCGGGTTCATATCTTCATAACCTCCCGACACAAAATCAAACGGGCGAACAGACATTAATTCGTTCCGGTCACCTGCCAAAGGAATTCCATCCACAACATATAATGGGTTGTTACCGGCATTGAATGAACGTCGGCCACGGATAAGCACCTTTGGCGTAGAGCCAGGCTTACTTCCCGACTGGGAAACGTCCACCCCGGCCACACGGCCCTGCATGGCCTGGCCAATGTTGGTAATAGGCATTTCGCTGATCTGCTTGGCTGAAACAGATGAAATTGCTCCGGTTGTCTGGCTCTTTTTCTGGCTACCATAACCCACAACCACAACCTCCGAAAGCGCCTTCATATCGGACTCCAACTTGATGTCAACGACACTTTTGGCGCCTACCGCAACTTCCTGAGTAATAAAGCCAACCGATGAAAACACGAGCACGGCACCATTATCGGGCACGTCAATTTTAAAATTTCCGTCTGCATCTGTGTTTGTTCCGCTTCTGCTGCCTTTCAATACAACCGACACCCCGGGGATTGGCGTATTGTCTTCTGATGAGGTGATTTTTCCTGAAACACTTTTGTCAATGGAAAAAACATGGGTTAAGTTAGGCCGGTTCAGTGAAAATGCCTCGGCTGTGATGCCCGACACCATCATCGCTGCCATGGTCAGACGCAGGGCGCTTTGACCAGTACTGGTAAATTTTCTTTTCATACGCATGGATTGGTGATTGATAAAGTTCTGACTGCTTACTGCTTGACGAGGTTTTCTAAGCTTACCCCGATAAAAAATTATATTTATTATTAAAAAAGTTTTAATGTATATCAACGGTTACACTTATTCGGTGACAAAAGGTAAAATGGAAGCTGGTGATGGAAGTGTTGAGAAAAGGTTACCGCGATTTGCAAGCTGTTTTAGAACAATTCCGATAACAACATTTTTTGTACATAAAGTACAATTTCAAAGGCGGAATCGAGAATAGCGATAAGTGCCTTAACGCGGAAGTAAAAGCAGATTTTTATTTATGCAAACGTTATCGGGAACGTTGCCAGAATATTCAGTATCAAATATTTTATTGTAAAATATTACCAATCAGCTCACTAAGTGGAGTGAGATGCAGCGGTTTGTGGACTACTGATTCTGGTACTATACCAATATTATTTAATATAAATACGCCAGATAGAACGGGTACTAATTTATTATGGAGAAGAAAAAGAAGGCAAGCAGAATAAGTAGTGCCATGGAAATTACACCAAGGATAATGTTACTTGAAGCCACCGGTTTTTTAAGGGCACCGGCGCTTGTTTGGGCGGGATCACGCTCGGTAATGATATCCAGAGAATTCCGGATCCTCCCCCAGATTGAATTTACCTCCTGGCTCGAAAGCGAATCAGGCTTCCAGTCGGACGCCACCAAAACGAGTTCCCTGGCTCTGGCAACGGTGTCTTTCATGGACGGATACTTCGTCATCCAGCCTTCCCAAAAAGAGCGGATAGGTGGATCATCGGGAAACCGGACCCATCTAATGAATAGGTTTTCCATCGCTAACTCTTCCGCCGATAACTCCGAAAACGGTTTCATTTCAAGCACATTATAAATTCAAAAGGCACATTCCCTTTGGTATAAAAATCAAAAATCCATTTGCAAAAATCCCTGCAAACAACAGCACCGCAGGATCAGTGAATTTTATAAAAAAGAAAATCCCGGCGGGTTTATACTCAAAATGGCTTTCCTAAAAGACTAAATGCTGATCACTGTAACCCCAAATTCTAATTTGAGGGATGAGCCTGGCTTACCGGCAACTAAACGCATTTTTTCCTTACATTTGCCCCCTGTTTCGTAGACTATAAGGACCAAAATATATACAATGACCTCGCATCAAATACGTCAGGCTTTTCTTGATTTTTTTAGGAGTAAACAACATTTAATTGTGCCTTCGGCACC
This sequence comes from Dyadobacter chenhuakuii, assembly GCF_023821985.2. Classification (NCBI taxonomy): domain Bacteria; kingdom Pseudomonadati; phylum Bacteroidota; class Cytophagia; order Cytophagales; family Spirosomataceae; genus Dyadobacter; species Dyadobacter chenhuakuii. Next base: position 2,589,667 of record NZ_CP098805.1, read on the forward strand.
TTTGGTGGCTAAAAACGACCCTACCCTCATGTTTAACAACTCGGGGATGGCGCAGTTTAAAGACTTCTTTCTGGGCAATGGCACGCCTCCCTCCCGCCGTATTGCGGATACTCAGAAATGCCTCCGGGTTTCAGGAAAACACAATGATTTAGAGGACGTTGGTTTTGATACTTATCATCATACCATGTTTGAAATGCTGGGGAACTGGTCTTTTGGCGATTATTTTAAAAAAGAGGCAATTACATGGGCGTGGGAGCTTTTGACGGAGATTTACAAACTTCCGAAAGACCGGCTTTATGTGTCGGTTTTTGAGGGTGATTCCAAAGATGGCGTTCCGTTTGATCAGGAGGCCTGGGATCTCTGGAAGCCGATCGTGGGTGAAGACCGCATTATTTTAGGTAATAAAAAAGACAATTTCTGGGAAATGGGCGATACAGGTCCGTGTGGTCCTTGCTCAGAAATCCATATCGATTTGCGCCCTGCCTCGGAAGTGGCGGAAATTTCCGGGAAATCGCTGGTTAATAATGATCATCCACAGGTTGTAGAGATCTGGAACCTCGTTTTCATGCAGTTTGAACGCAAAGCCGACAGCTCGCTCGTGCCGCTTCCTGCCACGCATGTGGATACAGGAATGGGCTTCGAACGCTTGTGTATGGCGGTTCAGGCTAAGACTTCCAATTATGATACAGACGTTTTTCAAAATACAATTCAGGTTTTGGAAACATTGTCCGGCAAGCGATACGGCGTTAATGATGAGCCATTTGCGGACATTGCAATGCGCGTTATTGCAGACCATATCCGGGCAGTTGCATTTGCAATCACGGATGGTCAGCTGCCTTCCAACAACAAAGCTGGTTACGTTATCCGCCGGATTTTGCGCCGCGCAGTTCGTTATGGTTATTCCTATCTTGGTTTTCAAGAGCCGTTTTTCTACAAGCTGGTCCCTGTTCTGGCTGAGCAGTTTAAAGATGTTTTCACGGATCTGAAATCACAGGAAGAATTTGTGACGCGGGTGATCCTGGAAGAAGAAAAAAGCTTTTTAAGAACGCTTGAATCGGGCTTGAAACGACTGGATGTGATTGTGCATTCTTTGAAAGAGAAGGGCATTAATACCATAGCCGGTAACGAGGTTTTTGAACTGAGCGACACATTTGGCTTTCCGGTTGACCTTACCGCGCTTATCGCAAGGGAAAAAGGGTTTCAAATTGATGAAACAGGTTTCCAGGATGCATTGAGAGAACAGAAAAACCGATCGAGACAGGATGCGGCGAAAGAGGCGACAGACTGGATCGAGCTGCGTGAGGCGGACGGCGTTGAGTTTTTAGGATATGATTTTGAAGAAACGCACAGCCAGATTATCAAATATCGCAAGGTTAAGACGAAAACGGGCGAAGAATATCACATTGTCCTGGACCGCACACCGTTCTACGCTGAAATGGGTGGACAAGTTGGTGACACAGGCGTCCTGCTCCTGGATAACGGTCTGCCGGATGGTAAGAGAACGATCCGGATCATGGATACCAAGAAAGAAAACGACCTTTTTGTACATATTTCTTTGGATAAAAATCTGGATGATGCATTACAAAATGCAGGAATTATCGTCGCCAAAATCGATAGCGACCGCCGTGAGAAGATCATGGCAAATCACTCGGCAACGCACTTGATGCTGTCGGCAATGCGGGAAGTGCTGGGCACGCACATCGGCCAGAAGGGCTCTTACCTCAACGACGAAGTGCTGCGTTTCGACTTTTCCCACTTTGCGAAAGTGACCGACGAGGAACTGCAAAAAATTGAAGACCGTGTCAATGAAAAAATCCGTGAGGACATTGCATTGGACGAAAGAAGGAACGTACCGATCAAGCAGGCATTGGATCAGGGTGCAACGGCGACATTCGGTGAAAAATATGGCGATTTTGTTCGTCTGATTATTTTCGACCCGACTTACTCTTTCGAGCTTTGCGGTGGAACGCACATTCCATCAACGGGCCAGATCGGTGTTTTTAAATTTATTTCCGAAGGATCTGTATCCGCAGGCGTGCGCCGTGTAGAAGCGGTTACGGGTGCGAAAGCACTTGATATCATGCGTGAACAGGAAGCAACCCTGACCAGGATCAAAGATTTGCTCAAAAACCCAACGGATCTGATCAAGGCCGTGGAGAGCTTATTGGACGAACGCAATGCTTTGCAAAAAAGGATTGTTTCGCTTGAAAACGAAAAGATCCAGTCGCTGAAAACGACATTGATCGACAATATGAAAAAGCACAGCACATTTAACCTGATCGTAGAGAAAGTGGATGTACCAAATGCTGATTCATTAAAACAATTATCTTATGAATTGCGCGACCAGATCGAAAACCTGATCGCTATTTTTGGAACAGAAATCGCTGGTAAGCCGCAGCTTTCGGTGTTTATTGCTGAAAATATCGTGCATGAAACGGGTTTGAATGCTGGTAAGATCGTGAAAGATCTTGCGAAGGAAATTCGTGGCGGCGGTGGCGGTCAGCCATTCTTTGCAACCGCTGGCGGTTCGGACGCAAGCGGCCTGGACGCAGCATTGGATAAAGCGAAAGGGCTTTTCTAGGTAACTCAGTGTGATAGGACGCAAAAAGGGCGACACCAAGATTGGCGTCGCCCTTTGATTTTACGACTGCCTCACACTTTTTGCTGAATCAACATTTATATGCTTTTGAGGTAAAGCGCCAGGAAAACCAAATTTCCATCTGTTGTGAGACCAAAGCCATAACTCCGGCTGGCGCTTGATACTCTTTTCCAACTCTGCATAATACAGTTTCATAATTTCTGTTTCGGTCATTCTTGCTGCGTCCTTCACTAGCAGGTTAAATCGAAAATTATATTTGTTCACGCCACGTTGTTGGACATCCAGATACACCACGGCACTATTCCGTCGGATCGCCATCCGTGCTGCACCTGTCTGTATATACGTATTATGGCGAAAGAACTGAATGACATGTTTGCCCGCATCGGCGGGTCTCTGGTCCGCAATGTTGATAAAAATGGCGGGCTTCGTATCCTGCCAATTGATTACCGAGCGATACCAATGAGTCTTCGGGACCAGCTTCACGCCAAAGCGGCTTCTCAGCCCTTTCAGTTTTTCGTTCAACATTCTGTTTGAGACTGGCGAGTAAGCGGCAAGCACATTGCAATCGGTTAGCAGCGGCAGGGAAAACAAATATTCCCAATTGCCATAATGTGAAACCATGAGCACAATGTCCTTTTTTTCCTTTATCAACTGATGCAAAACAGACTGATTGCCATAGCTAACAAACTTTGCAAGGTCCTGCGGCGACAGTTTACGCACCAGGAAAGGCTCAATAATAAGATCCGCCAGATGCCTGTAATACCGATCGGCCAACCCAGCTGTCTCTGCATTTGAAAGTTCAGGAAAACAGATCGCCAGATTTTTGAGGATCACATTTTTGCGATAAGGCCAAATGTGCTTGAATATCAGATAAATCAAGCGAGCAATTGATCGCCAGATGTGAACGGACAGGCTCGCGGTGCCCTTCCGGAAGAGAACAGCGGTAAGTCCCCGCCCTTCTCTCCAAGGCAAAGTTTGCACGGCCCGCATTATAGAATAAACTGAATGCCCGTATTGAACCCTAGGTGAACACCCTGGAAATCTTTTGAACTATCGTTTTTCCAGATATATTTTTTGACAAAATCGTAGTCATTTTCGCGCTTGTAACTTACGTAATTGATGGTCGGGCCAGCGAAGATTTCGAGTTTGCTGCCAATTTTGTAAGCAGGAATAATGCGGAGTGAATTTTTAAAATAGTGGGCCTTTTTGAAGTTGGAAAGTGAATGACTCACGGCTTCGAGATTAAGCCTGAAATTGTTTACCAGCTTAATGTGTGCTCCCAAACCTGCTTCCACAGCGTACAAATCGTGTTTGCTATCTTTCAAATTGTATCCAATCCCGGCAATCCCATACAAAACGCGGCCACCGGAACGGAATGAAGCAATGGTCGTCATGGATTCGTCAACCGTTAAGGCAATGGATTTTTCACCACTTTTGATAAAATTGAAAATGGCGATCGGGTAATCGCTGGTGTCGGCAATGTTGATCAAACCAGCCAGTTGGATGCCTTTCACATTCTTGGCAATGTTAGCAAAACCGGCAACCTGCCCATTGACATTCTTGCCCTTATTCAGAAATCCGCTAACCTGCAATCCCTTCGCATCATTGCGTGTGATGTTAGCAAAACCAGCCATTTGCACCGACCGCGAGCTTCCGGCCAGGTTCATGAAACCCGCAATTTGCGCGCCATTTGCTTCATTCTTAACAATATTTGAAAAACCTGCCATCTGGATTCCGTTGGCATTATTCCCGATAATGTTAGCCCCTCCCGCGATTTGAACTCCTTTTGCATTGTTGGATATCAGGTTTACCGCGCCTGCCATTTGCAGCCCAGAAGCATCCTGCTTAATCATATTGGCAGCGCCTGCGATGGCCACACCGGTTTCTGATCTGGAAAGCCCGGCAATGGCGTGGAGCGAAAACTGGTTTGTATAAGACGCCGCGTGTTTGCCATTGGTGCTGAGCGGGTATATAAGTCCGAAGTGCACGACCGATGTGCTGTCATGCTGGCCAAAAGAAACAAGGGATAAACCGAAAAGGAATATGCTGAGAAGTGCAGCCTTAGCCGCGCAAAATCTTAAATTTTTCATGTGAATGTATTTAAAAAGAAATCATTTAAACACATACAGTCCGCAGGAACCCCAAAATTGCAGGCCTTCAATCCGGTCCAGTTGCTGTATGCAAAGTACCGACAACGAGAGGCGGGGTTACCCTAAAAATTTAAAGAAGATATTTAGTAAATGTATTGAGCTTGTAAATACTGCTCCCCTCAACTTTCACAGCATCCCGAAATTTGCTATTTTTGGTTACGATCAGGACACTATAACAATAATATATGATAACTAAGGAGGAATCGCGTCTGAATGAGCATTTGAAGGTTCATCGTTTGGAAACTTTTGAGAAAGGTTTTCCCTTTATGCTTCATGACACAAAAATTACCACCGAGGGCTTCATCTATGAGTTCCCTGATGGCTCTATGAAAATAATGACCCTGGCAGACGATTTACAAACGATCGTAGAGGTGAGACCATTGACAACCGGTGAGATTGCCGGTGTTAGGAAAGAGCTCAATCTGCCTGCGTTCCAGGATGCCTGAGCTGTTCGTTATCACGGGACCAAATGGCGCCGGAAAGTCTTCAAATGCCAACATTTTAAATTTAAAGCTCACTAACCTTCCGGTTTTTGATGGTGACAAACTATTTTATCAATTGCTGGATAAGCATTATAAGATGACCAAAGTCGCCAAGTATGCCCGTGAGTTGGCGGAAGAAGACCTTCAAAATATCTTCGAAGAACAGGTTATTAGCGCTATTACGGGATATAAGGACTATGCCTACGAAGGACATTTCAGCACCGAAAGTTCCTGGAAAACCGTCAGGCGGTTTCAACAAGCGGGATATAAGATTAATATGACTTTCCTGGCACTTGAAAACGTTAACATATCCTTACAGAGGGTTGCTGTGCGCGTTTCACAGGGAGGACATCATGTTGCGCCTGCTCACATTTACGAAAACTTTTACGGTAACATCAAATTACTGGATCAAAACTTATCCTTGATAACCAAGCTCACGTTTATCGACAACAGTTCCATGAATGCCGTACACATTCTCACATTGGAGAATTGGGAAATCAGTTTTATCAGGAAGACGAGATTACCGAAATGGATGCAGCATAATATGCCCGAACTGATGAAGATTATCCGGAATTTTGACTCGAATTAAGAACTACAACCTACCATAACGCCAGCTTAAACCACCTTGCCAGCCGATCCAGGAAGTCATGTTTTTGTTGCCAATCTTGAAGTCGGGGTAACCTTTTGGGGGGAAGGATTTGTAGCCTTTTTCGGTTTGGAAGCCGTCGCTGTCGTAAATATTGAATGACGGGCCGGCGAAGAGCATCAGGCGTTTATTCAGCTTGTAAGTAAGGGCAGTTTGGAAGCGGTAAATGAAGGGCAGCTTATCCCAGCTGGTGGTGTAAATGTTCTGATTTAGGATTTCGGTGAAGAAGCCAACCTTTTTGAATGGAAAAAATTCCCGCCCTATTCCAGCACCGAAAGTAAGGACCTTGTTTTGTCCGCCTGTGGTGGATCCGACCATGAGTATGCTGTAAAATTTGTGCGTCCCCATCTTCCAGGCCACATTCAAAGGCGTAACGTCATTGGCATAAACAGAAATATTGGAAGTGCTTTTTTTGATAATATTGATCAACCCTAAACTCAAACCCGACGAACTGTCCGCAATGTTAACAATGCCCAGCTGCGTTCCGTGAAGCCGCCTTGCCACATTTATGGTCGCGAGCTGAAACCCGCGCACCTCACGCTTGCCTATGTTGATCCCCCCGCTAATTTGTCCCCCCGAAAGGTTTCCTTTGACTACATTAACCCCACCGCCAACCTGTACACCGTTGAAATCTTCCGAAGCGTGGTTATAAGCCCCCGAAATCTGCGCACCGCTCGATCTATCACCAAGAATGCTCAATGCACCTGACACCTGCACACCGCGCAACGGCCCTGCGGAACGGCTCAAAAATCCACTGACTTGCGCACCACGTACATTTTTTTTGACACTCCCAGCAAATCCGGAAACCTGGACGCCGCTCAGCGAGTCAAGAATGTGATTCAGAAAACCAGCCACCTGGGCGCCTTTTACATCACCCGAAACCACATTAAAGAGGCCCGCGATCTGGGCATAGCGCACATCCTGCTTTGAAATATTGAAGCCCCCGGCTATTTCTGCGCCATTTACGCCAGCCGTATAACCGCCCAGAAGATTAAGCGAAAATTTGTTCACAACCTGCGAGCTCATCCGCCCATGTGTTCCCAAACCTGGTGTCAATGACGCCTGGTAGGGCAATGCGACAAAGAAACGGCCAATGTTGCGGCTTTGCGCGCGAAGCTTTGCGGAAAGGAAAAAACGGCCAAGCCACGTCGATTCGCCTTCGGAATAGCGGACGATGAGTGGATCGAGGTCAACCGCTTTTTGTAGAATATTTATCCGAAGATCTGCACTTTCCTCATTGATCACGATCGTCGTATCCCCATAACCCACTTTGCTGATTGTCAGGTTTAAAGGCAAGCTCCGGTCTTTGATGCGTATCCTGAAATGCCCGGCGTCGTCAGACAATGTTGAAACCAGTAACTGCCTTGAATAAACGCTGGCGTAGTCAATGGGCACATTGGTTTCCTGATCGAAAATATGACCGCTTATATAAAACACTTTTTCCTTCGCCGCGGGAAGAATGATCAGGTAATCACCTTTTTCCCTGTATTGATATTTGTTGCTGAACAACTGGTCCAAAACCTGCCTGACGGGTTGCCGGGCTACATTTAATGTTACCAGGCTATCGCCGGAAATAATGTTGCTGTTATAGGAAAAGTAAAATTTTCCCTGGTCGCTGATGTTTTTTAATACTTCTGAAACGGGTTGTTTTTGCGCGGATACGCTCACGGTTTTATTCAGAATGCCCTGCGCGTAGGTTGCACAGGGCATAATTAGTATGATAATAATGTATTTTATCGTGTTCAGTTTCGTAAAAGTCTGATTCATTCCGAAAGATAAGTGCTATTTCAAAATGATCTGCTCTCCTCTATGCTCAACTTTTATTGTTAATGTTTCACTAACCAGGCTCAATGTGCTGTCCAGCGACTTTGTATCAAATGTGGTGTTGATAGGCATGTTGTTCAGACGTTCATTTCCAATCACAATGTTGGCGTCGTAAGTTTCATTCAGTATTTCCACTAATCTCCACAAAGGCGTATCGTTGCAAACCAGCTTGTTTGTCCTGTAATATTTGTAAAAATCATCTGCCGTTTCATCCTTAACTAGTGCGGGATGCGATTTAAGCACCGTTGCTTTTTGCTTTGGACTAATGCGGACAAACTCGTTGTTTTTAGCCACTTCAACCAAACCGGTTTCCACGATCACTTCTGTCTTCTTTGCATTGTCCTTCACATTAAAACTGGTCCCCAAAACCTTAACGGTCATATCATTCACAGCGATCACAAACGGTTTGGTCTTGTCTTTGGTGACCTCAAAAAACGCCTCGCCTGTTAATGACACCTCCCTTTTGCTCCCAGAGAATTCGGCCGGATACGCAATGCTTGATTTTTTATTCAAAGTCACAATGGACCCATCGGGCAACGTATCGATCACCGTTTCTGCCCCCGATCGAACGGTCAGCATTTGCGGCTCTGCATTTTGACCAAAAAATACATATGCAAGCCAGCCTGTGCACAAAGTTGCGGTGATCATCGCAGCGACCCTGAGGAACGCGAACGACTTTTGGGGTTTAAAAAGCGGGATTACCGGCGCTTCTTCCCTACTCTTCTGCGTCCGTTTGCGGAACCGCTCCCAAGCCGCGTTTTCATCTACGGCGCTTTGCGCCGCGAGTTGCTTGCTCTGGTTCCATATCAGTTCAAAATGTTCGAAATAACGCTGGTTATCATCGCTGTCGGACAACCATTGGTTGATCTCGATCTGTTCTGCGACGCTCGTCTCATCCAGTAAAGCCTTGACAAGCAGGTCGTCTATGTTGTAATTCAGTTCTTTATTCATGACCGGCACGGATTAGCTGAGGAGAAATAAAAGTATGGATGCGGGCAGGAAATCAACCAGTTTCAGGCGCAGCAGACGCAGTGCCTTACCCATTTGATTTTCAACTGTTTTTAATGGCAATTGCAGGCGGTCGGCGATTTCCTGGTATTTCAGTTCTTCAAAACGGCTCATCTGGAAAATCGTTCTGCACTTTTCGGGCAATTCTTTGAGGGCTTTGTCCAGGCGCTGTTCAAGCTCTTTCAGTTCCAGCGGATGGGAGGTGTTATTGCTGTGTTCCATTTGGTTAATTGCATACGTTTGGTAGGCGTCCCTCACTTTCAAATGTTTGATATAATTAAGACTTTCATGATAAACCGAGCGGTAGAGATAGCCGCTGACCGATTCCTTGATCTCAATGTGATCCGTTTTTTCCCAAAGCCGGCAAAACACATTCTGCACCATTTCCTCGGCCATAATATCGTCCCGCAGAATGGTGCAGGCATAGGCGTGAAGTCCCTTGAAGTGTGCTTTAAAAACCCGTTCAAACTCCGCTTCCCGATCCCTGCTTAAATATGTCACGTGATCCGCGATGGCTACGTTCATTGCAATGATTGATTACTGATAAAAAATAAGCGCCCGACTTAGGCTGTTCATTGGAATGACAACCAGTCGGGCGCTTACCCTAAATTTTCCGGAAAATAATTCCGGCATTTATTCGATCTATTGCTTTTTAGACGCTTTCAGTGAGTCGGCTTTATTGCTTTTGTAACGTTTGTCCGGCGTGCCGTCTTTTTTGAGGTTTTTGTTTTCGCTGTAACGCTTGTCCGGCGTCCCATCCGCTTTGAGTTTCTTGTTCTCAGCATAACGCTTATCGGGCGTTCCGTTGGCTTTTACCTTAATGGTTGTCTTGTCATTTCCTGTCTGCCTGGTGGCAACGGTCGTTTTGTTGGTAGCCGGTTTGGCTGGTGTTGCAGTTTGCGCAAATGACGGCGCGGCAAATGCCATAAACGCCAGCAAGACTAATGCGTTCAAGTTTTTCATTTTCATTGGATTAAAGTGTGACAAACGTGGATCATATTAAAGTAATTATAAAAAAATCCAGCCAGAGCTGTTCGATAAGGTGAATTTAATCATCATTTAATCCAAAGGTTTATCGATTAGCCGTTACTTTTTCCAATCAACAACGTCTCAATAGCATTTAACCAACAATGCTATGCCGACAAAAAACACAACCATTCAAGTTTCAGGGCAGGAAATCGCCCTTATGAACATTAATGACAACGATTTCATTTCTCTCACAGACATTGCCAAGCACAAAAATCCGGAGTTAGCCGGACAGCTCGTCTTAAATTGGCTCAGGACAAGATTCACAATTGAATTTATGGGACTGTGGGAACAGATGCATAATTCGAATTTTAAAGTCATCGAATTCGATGACTTTAAAAATGATGCTGGCAGCAATTCATTTGTGTTGTCACCCAAGCAATGGATTGAAAAAACGAACGCTATCGGCCTGATTTCCAAAAGTGGACGGTATGCCAGTGGCACATTTGCCCACAAGGATATTGCCTTTGAATTCGCATCCTGGATCTCTCCATCATTTAAATTGTACTTGATTAAAGAATTCCAGCGCCTGAAATCAGAGGAGAGCGATCGTCTGAAACAAAGCTGGAATCTGCAAAGAACACTTGTCAAGGTAAACTACACGATTCATACCGATGCGATCAAAGCTCATCTTATTCCAAAATCGCTGAACAGGGAACAATGCAGTGCGATTTATGCAAGCGAAGCGGATCTTCTCAATATGGCGCTCTTTGGAATGACTGCCAAAGACTGGCGTCATCAAAATAAAGGGATTACGGGCAATGTGCGGGATAATGCGTCCATTGAGCAACTAGTTATCCTCTCCAATTTAGAAAGCATTAATGCAATGCTCATCCAACAAAAGTTAAGTGCTTCGGATAGACTGGTTCAACTTAATCAAATCGCGATTACACAAATGCGGTCACTTTTAAACATTACGCATGTGAAGAAGCTGGAATAGCAGCTATGCAATGGCTATGTCGATTATTTCAGAATACAGCTCAATTGCATCATAGACCAAAGCATTTAAATTGTAATTTTGCATAAATAAAATCTATTAACACTACTGACTCTGCTCTATTAAATGAATATTCAACAACTGGAATACATTGTAGCCGTTGATAATTACCGGCATTTTGTTCAGGCGGCTGAACATTGCAATGTGACCCAGCCTACGCTTTCAATGATGATCCGTAAGTTGGAAGAAGAATTAGCTGTTAAAATTTTTGACCGGACAAAGCAGCCGATTGTCCCAACCGGAATTGGCCGTGAAATAATTGATCAAGCCAAAACGATTTTGCGCGAAGCATCGCGGATGAATGAGATCGCCAAACATTTCAATGGTGATTTATCGGGCGAATTGCGGATTGGGATCATTCCAACCATTGCTCCTTATCTGCTGCCGCATTTTGTAAATCCATTTATCAGTCATTATCCGGACATCAAGCTGCATGTGTCTGAAATGATTACGGAAAGGATCATTAGTGAGTTAAAACTGGGCAATCTGGATGTGGGGATCATTGCATCGCTATCCGAAGAAAGCAGCTTGCAGGAAATCCCACTGTATAAGGAACGCTTTTACGCCTATGTTTCGGAAAACACTGATTTATATGCCAAAAAATATATCCTGCCAGCAGATATCGAACCCAATGAACTCTGGCTGCTGGAAGAAGGACATTGTTTCCGCACGCAGATCCAGCGACTTTGTGAGTTGAGCCGGAATAGTCAGTTTGGCAGTAGTTTCAGTTACCGGTCGGGCAGTATTGAAACGTTGATCCGGATGGTTGAAAAGAACGGAGGCATTACTATTTTGCCCGAAATGGCGGTTATGGAGCTTTCTGACGTCCGAAAAAAACATATCCGGAGCTTTCAGTTTCCCGAGCCAGCGCGTGAAGTTTGCCTGCTGGTGAACCGCGAACAAATGAAAACAAGGCTTATAGATGCGTTGAAAACAGGAATTACTGCCTATTTGCCGCAGGAAATTTTTGAAACAAATAAGGAAATAAGGATTTTGTAACAATGCGCATTGTTCTCCGACTTGACTGAAACGGCTGCAAAACCCGGCCTAAGTTGAAGAAGTGCACGAATTATTCGACGACAACGACCGGACGAAGATTCCAAGGATTTTGGCTTTGGTGTTTGGGAAGGATTAAGACATTCATCATTTGGGGACCTTTACCTGATAAAACCTCCCCAAATGAACCCTTCGAATTTTTTAACCGGATGCCTTCCTATCACGTAGCATGTTGCGATCTCCAAATTTTTAGCCAAGGATTGAACATTTTTCAAATCTGTCTCAGTTGCCGTTTCTTTCACCGCAAAGCAATAGTTTTTATCGACGACAAAATCGATTTCCCGACCCGTTTTAAGCTGATAATAAGCTACTTCTCCTTTATGCATTAGTTGATTAAAAACTGCATTTTCGAATTTAGAACCACTTCCTAATTCGCCTGATAATGAGGCAACACCATTATCTAAAAAATAAACTTTCTTTGCTTTTACAATTTCGCGATCAGGACTTGTGGAAAGAACTGGAATTGTTTTGATTAGGTAGCTTTTTTCCAAAAGTTCAAGATAGTTTTCAACCGTTGCCCGCGGTATGCCGATAACACTTGTAATTTTCGAGACATCCAATTTCGTCCCGATGCGAACAGAGAGCAATTTAATAAGTTTATACAAGTTGGTTGGATCGCGAATGTCGGATAATAAATTAAGGTCGAAATTAATATAGGAGCTTAAAATGTCGCTGATCAGGTCTCGCTTGTCAGCCGCAGAATCAGCCAGAACTACCTCTGGAAAACCCCCAAAATTGATATAATCGTCATAATACATTTTAAGACGCTCATATTCCGAGGAGATATAATTCGCCGACTGGCTAAAATTCAAGGGAATCGCGCTGACACCATTAAATTTAAGGAGCTCGCCAAAATGGAGCGGAAAAATCTCAAAAATCTTTTTCCTACCTGCAAGCGACTCCGAAAATTGATTTTTCATATAGTAAGCACTTGATCCCGTCACAATGAATTTAATGTCATAAGTGTCGTATAAGTATTTCAGGACGCTTGGGAGGTTAGGCACCAGCTGAATCTCGTCAATGGCGATCAACACTTTCTTTGAAAAATCTGTCCCTTGCTGTGTTAGCGCGTGGATTATGGTTTCATAATTAGGTTCTGAAAAGATGGCTCTAATGTCTATCCTTTCAAGATCGAAATAATGCTTTTGTTGGATGTTCGACTGTGCAAGAAGCTGCTTAACCAAGGAAGTTTTGCCAGTTCTTCTCATCCCCGTTAAGACAGTTATCTGTCTTTTTGGCAAATGTTGAACTAATGAAGGATATATGTCTCTTTCTAAAAACATTGAAATTTGTGTTAGTTGATGCAGTATACCTAGTCAACCATATCAACACAAAAATAGTCATACTATTTTACTATACTTATCTAAAAATAGTAAGCTTTTAATATTTTCTTATAATCTAAATAACATAGATTATCACTTAACAAGGCTGGTTAAATACTCCTCCATCCGCTCTAATCCAAACGCATTGAACGTCATATCCTTCGTCAAACCGCCTTTTCTTGCTACTGCTACACCGTAATGCATGTCGAAATAGCCTTCTTTGGAGTGGGCGTCGGGGTTGATGCTGAGTAGGACGCCTTTTTCCATGCAGTAGGAAATCCAGCGCCAGTCGAGGTCGAGGCGCCAGGGAGAGGCGTTGATTTCTATGACGACATTATGCGCTGCACAGGCGTCGATGATGGCTTTGTGATCGATGGGATAGCCTTCGCGGGAGAGCAGTAAGCGGCCGGTTGGGTGACCCAAAATGGTTGTATATGGATTTTCAATGGCTTTCAGCAAGCGCGTTGTAGCCTTTTCCAATGACATGGTAAGGTTGCTGTGCACAGATGCTACAATGTAATCGAATGAGGCCAGGATTTCTGTTGGATAATCCAGCGAACCGTCACCCAGGATATCGGATTCTATCCCTTTTAGAATTTTGAAGGGCTTTTCCGGATTCTCGGATGCAAAACGTGCATTCAGTTTCGCAATTTCTTCGTGCTGGCGGATGACGTCCTCTATTTTGAGACCCTGAGCATATGTTGCGGTTTGCGAATGATCGGCAATTCCCAGATATTCAAAACCAAGCTCCCGGCAATACAAAGCCATTTGTTCCAATGTATGCTGGCCATCGGAATAAGTGCTGTGGTTGTGCAAAATCCCTTTCAGATCGTCCCAGGTAATGAGCTGGTCTGCGGAATGTGTCTCAGCCCAGGTAAATTCACCGGCGCCTTCCCGCATTTCAGGAACAATGTAAGGCAATCCCGCTTTTTGGTAAATGGCTTCTTCATTCTCAACCGCTTCATAATGAGCTTGCCGCCAGATTGTGCTGCCGGATGATGTGGGATAGCCTAAATGCAATGCGTCAGAAGTTTCTATAAATAAGTCATTGACAACACGTTCCGGCTTGGAAGCGATAATTTCAATGCCAACGGCCACGTCCTGCACATTTCCCCGCCATACAAAAGGTGACGACCGCTTTTCATCCTGAACCAAAATTTCAATGTCACCAATAAATGTCTGCAACAAAGCAGGCGAATCCGTTCCGACCAGGATCTTAATGTTGTCGACAATTTCGGCGCGGCGCCGGATGTCTCCTGCCACTTCCACCTGATCAAAGTTTTTTTTCAGCTCCCTGACGATCATCTCAGCAATTACTTCTGCCTTGTCCATCCGCAATTTGCCCGCCTGATCTTTCAAAAATGCCAATGAATCAATGATCTTTTGCTGAATGCTCCCGCCAAAACCTTTGAGCTTGGCGACTGAACCATTCAAACAAGCGAGTTCGAGCTCGTGCAGGTTGTCAATGCCCAGCTCCTGCCACAGAACGGCTATTTTTTTAGGACCTATTCCTTTGATATTGAACATTTCCATCACCCCCAGCGGCGTGTTGCGCAGCAGCTCTTCGAGCTCGGGGAATGTTCCTGTTTTTGCGATCTGAACAATTTTCCCGGCAGTGCTTTTACCAATGCCCTGCAACTTGGTAAGCTCCTGTTCCGTCATATTTTGGAGCTCTCCTTCCTTATATTTATCCAGGTAAAAGGCCGCAATGGAATATCCTTTGATCTTAAAAGGATCCACACCGTGCAGTTCCATCAATTTGGCGGTTAATTCCAGGATCTCTACAATTTCAGGATTGCTCATATCATTTCAGGTTAAAGAATTCTTTGCGAATTACGAAGTATGTCTCAGCATTTGCAAATATCGGGTAAGTAGTCCATTTTTCCCTTTAAGTAGTTATAGTATCAGCTGGTCTTAAATAGAAAAAACTTTAAACAAAACAGCCCTTTTCGGGACATAAAATAGGATTTCCAAAATGAGCATTGATCAATTAAAAAGTTACCGCGACGAGATTCACAACCATTTGACAACTGAACTGCTTCCTTTTTGGGAAACCAGATGTGTTGACAAGGTAAATGGCGGCTTTATCACGCATTTCGACAATGCCGGAAATGACTCCGGTGAGGATGAGAAGTCGCTTATAGCGCAAACCCGGACCGTTTTTACATTTTCCTCTGCGCATAGGGCTGGCTATGGCGACGGTCGCTATGCTGCCATCGCAAGCCACGGCGTCGATTTTCTGATCAATAAAATGTGGGATGAGGAAAATGGCGGTTTTTACTGGCTCATGGACCGTAAAGGGAATGTTAAGATCGATGAAAAGATCGTTTACGGACACAGCTTCGCTATTTACAGCCTGGCCGAATACACATTGGCAACGGGCGATCCGAGAGGTTTGGAATATGCGGAAAAGGTTTTTGATCTGCTACAAATCCACGGCGCAGACACTTACTATGGCGGCTATTTTGAAATGTTCCACCGCAATTGGGAGCTGAAAGGCAACGGCCCGGCTGGCGGCGACCGCAAAACCCTGGATGCGCACATGCATTTAATGGAGGCCTTCACTACATTATATGAAGCGAGCCAGAAACAGGTGCATAAGCGGAAGCTGATGGAAATAATCGAGCTGCTTTTGCATAAAATCATGCACCCAACCTATAAAACAGGCATCCCGCAATTCTGGGCAGACTGGACGGTTGCACCGCAGATCAAATTCGACATTATCTGGGGCTGGGACCGGTTTTCGGAAGACGGCATGAAAAGCAGTGCCGAAGACAACACCAGCTATGGCCATAATGTAGAGTTTGCGTGGCTGCTTATGCACGCGCTGGACATTGCAGGCGTGCCTTATGACGCTTATCAGGACCAACTCCTGGCTTCGTATGATCACGCTGTGGAACACGGCATCGACTGGGAGTTCGGCGGCGTGTATGTGGAGGGCTCGCATGCGGGTGAAGTTTATGATCGTGAAAAGGAGTTTTGGCAACAAGCCGAGGTGATCATTGGCATGCTGGACGCCTACCGCGTTTACGGCGATGAAAAATATTTGAAAGCTTACGACGCAACGCACCGTTTTGTGTTTGATAAAATGATCCACCATGAAGTAGGCGAATGGCTGCCTTTGCTGACACGCCAGGGAGAGCCGATCTGGAAACATATGAGCCACTCATGGAAGGTGAATTACCATTCCGTGCGTTCTATGGTGCAGGGAATTGTACGCCTTGATAAGCTGATTGCACAATCTGCGTAAGATTTTCCATACAAAAGGTTGCACTGATCCTTGAAATGACTTAACCAGGACGCAAAACACGGTTTGGTATGATGTTTGAACTGTTGTGTGTAGTTCAATGCTTCTAACGAGGCTACTTTTTAAATTTAAATAGAAAAAGTCATGAGTGCTTTCACACAACAAGTAAAAGGCAATTGGAACGAGCTGAAAGGCAAATTCAAACAACAATATGCAGATTTGACCGACGACGACCTGTTATATGAAGATGGAAAAGAAGACGAACTTCTTGGAAAGCTTCAAAAGAAACTAGGAAAGACCCGTGAAGAAGTGGAAAGTGAAGTAGATAGATGGTCACGATAGACCCGGTTTGAAATACAGAGTAAATAATAGGTTAAGAGCCCTGGAATTGCGATTCCAGGGCTCCTTTTTTTGTAGTAGGAAGCTCCTCATAAGTCCTTTTTGTTTCATCTTTTATATAAATGTTCTTGAAATGAATCCAAATGAAATACCGGTCGGCATAGTGGGTTTGGGATTAATGGGTTGCAGTATTGTGACCTGCCTGCTGATTGTCGGCCATCCCGTAATTGCCGTTGCGCCTGTGAGCGCGGATCTGCTTCATGCGGAAAGAAGGATTCGGGAACATCTGGAAAATGCAAAAGAAAAGGGACTCATTGAAAATGGTCCGGATTTCTATTTTAAAAACCTCATCATTACCGAGGATTACGCCGAGCTGAAACCGTGCAAAATTGTTAACGAATGCACGATTGAAGACATTGATATTAAGAATTCAGTATATAAAAAAGTTGAAACGGTTATTGCGCCGGATGCATTGTTGTCGAGCAACACTTCTGCTATTCCAATTAGTCAGCTGCAAAAGCTAACGCTTCATCCTGAGCGCTTTCTGGGATTGCATTGGACTGAACCGGCGCATACTACGCGGTTTCTGGAAGTGATCTGCGGGGATGATACGGACATTAAAAACGCAGAATTTCTGTACGAACTTTCTTATAAATGGGGAAAAGAGCCAATCCTGGTGAGAAAAGACATTGCCGGATTTATCACCAACCGGCTCATGTATGCCATGTATCGCGAGGCGATCAGTCTGGTAGAAAATGGTTACGCGACCATTGAAGATGTCGACCGCTCGTGCCGCAACAACGCAGGCTATTTCATGACATTGGTCGGTGTTTTCCGCTGGATGGACCTGACTGGCGTGCCTGCATATCACACCGTCATGAAAAACCTGCTCCCTACATTAAACAACAGCACCGAAGTCCCCGAACTGATCGATAAAGTAGTCCGCGAAGGCGGCCGAGGTATCGCCAACTCCCACGGATTCTACAACTACGAACCCGGCGAAGCCGAAGTCTGGGAAGAAACATTCAAAGAATTCACCTACGAAATAAGGCAACTCGCATTAAAATACCCGGCAGATGTTGTGAAGAAAAGGCTGGCTGAAAAGCGGAACGGGTAACGTCATTTCTCCTGATCCTTTTTACCAAAAAACTGGTTCTTGATATAAGACTTCACTAGTTTTGGATGGTGCCGGTTTTGGTGCCGGAAGTTTTTGGAGACCTCCAATTTTTTAGTAAAATAATTCCACAATGGATGATTTTATAGCTGCCCGATCTCAGATGGCCCTTTCGCTGGGTTTTCACATTATATTTTCCTGTATTGGCATGGTGATGCCGTTTTTTATGGCCGTAGCGCACTACTATTGGCTCAGGACTGACAACATTGTTTATAAAAACGTCACCAAAGCATGGAGCAAAGGCGTTGCGATCTTCTTCGCGACAGGCGCCGTCTCCGGGACGGTCCTTTCGTTTGAACTCGGGCTCTTATGGCCGGAATTTATGAAACACGCAGGCCCCATATTCGGAATGCCGTTCTCGCTGGAAGGAACGGCATTTTTTATTGAGGCCATTGCCCTGGGTTTTTTCCTTTATGGTTGGGACAGGTTTAACAAATGGTTCCACTGGTTCACCGGCGTCATTGTCGGCGTAAGCGGACTTGCATCGGGAATCCTGGTAGTGGCTGCCAATGCGTGGATGAACAGTCCGGCTGGTTTTGATTTTGTCAACGGCCAATATATTAACATTGACCCTATCGAAGCCATGTTCAATGACGCGTGGTTTTCGCAGGCACTTCATATGACCATTGCTGCGTTTGTGGCCACGGGTTTTGCGGTTGCGGGCGTACACGCATTCATGATCCTGAAAGGTCAGAATGTGCTTTTTCATACCAAATCCTTTAAAATAGCCGCGATATTCGGGTGCGTAGCTGCGATTTTGCAACCATTAAGCGGTGATATTTCGGCCAAGGACGTGGCCATTCGCCAGCCTGCCAAGCTTGCGGCGATGGAAGCGCATTTCCATACCGAAAAATCGGCGCCCCTGATCGTCGGCGGCATCCCTGACGAAGAGAATAAAAAGGTGGATTACGCCATAAAATTGCCTGGCTTCCTGAGCTTTCTGGCACACGGTGATTTTGAATCAGAAGTGACAGGACTGGATAAAATTCCCGAAGAAAATCAGCCTCCGGTAGCCATCACGCATTATGCGTTTCAGATTATGGTCGGCATGGGCATGGCAATGATGCTGGTTGCTGTCCTTTATTTTATTGCGCTTTGGAAAAAGAAAAACTGGCTCGCCAGTCCGTGGCTGTTGAAATTGTTCGTTGCAGCAACGCCGCTGGGCTTCATCGCCGTGGAAGCTGGCTGGACCGTAACAGAAGTGGGCAGACAACCCTGGATCATCCACAACGTCATGCGGACCGCCGACGCCGTAACCCCCATGCCTGGCATAGCCTACTCATTCTACCTTTTCAGCGCCGTGTATGTCTCATTAGCATTAGTCGTAATTTTCATGCTCTACCGTCAAATCAAAATGGTAGGAACGCTATACGACAAGCCGAGATAAGAATCCAACGGAGCACATCGCCCGGCGCCCCCGTCACTCATCGCCCGGCGACCCGGTCAAACATTCAATCACCGCCGGCAACCCGGTCACACATTTAAATCAAAATGCTCTACATAGTCATCACCTTTCTCTGGACTTCCATCCTCCTCTACCTGTTGCTGGGCGGGGCGGATTATGGCGCCGGGATCATCGAACTTTTTACCTCACGTAAAAATAAAGCGGTGACCCGCAAGACATTATACGGCGCTATCGGGCCGATCTGGGAAGCGAACCACATGTGGCTGATCATTGCCATTGTGATCCTGTTTGTAGGTTTTCCGGTAATTTATTCAACCATGTCTGTGCACCTGCATATCCCGCTTACCATCATGCTTCTGGGCATTATAGCACGTGGGACAGCCTTTACTTTCCGACATTATGATGCGGTTGTAGATGATATGCAGTATTTGTACAACACGATATTTGCCATATCAAGCTTCATAACGCCCCTATTTCTAGGCATCATTGCAGGAAGCGCCGTCTCCGGCCACATTGATCCACAGGCTGATACATTTCTTTCAGCTTATATTTTCAGCTGGCTGCATTGGTTCGGGGTTTCGGTCGGACTGTTCACTGTGGCTATTTGCGGCTTTTTGGCTTCTGTGTATCTGATCGGTGAAACGGATAATGATCAGGACCGGTTGCGGTTTGCACACAAAGCGCAGTTTTTCAATATTGCTGCTGTCATATGCGGAATCCTCGTTTTTATTGCCGCTTATATCGAACACATTCCGCTGATCGACTGGGTCTTTGGAAACTGGGTCGGGCGGATCGCCATTGTTTCAGCTACGCTTTCGCTGGTCTGGATGTGGTCGCTGCTTTACCAGGGCAAGCTTGTTCTGTTGCGGCCGCTTGCAGGGTTTCAGGTAACAATGATCTTGCTGACAACCACTTACAAGCATTTTCCTAACATTGTGATCTTAAAAGGAGGCGGTTATTTATCGCTGCTCGAACACAGCGGACAGGAGAAAACGATGGAGGCTCTGGCACTCGCATTGCTGATCGGCAGCGTTTTTATTTTGCCTGCATTGTTCTACCTGATTTACAGCTTTCAGAAGAAACCTTTGGAGTACGGAGCCGAACATTAGCCAATGAATCAACCATAACGGCCGTTCGCACATCCGAAAGGCGGCCTTTTCTCAATTACCAATACTTTGGAATGCGAGAAAAGTGCAATAGGCTTTGCATTAAAAGTGCCTCGCCCGCCTGGTATGATCAAAATTCTAATTGTTGATGATGAACAAAAGGCAAGGAGTTTCCTGCATCGGCTGATCATCGAGTTTGTCCCGGAAGTATCTGAAATCCGCTTCGCTGCGTCAGCAACCAAAGCACGGGAGCTATTGAATGACTATGAGCCTGATATTGCATTTCTGAATATCGAAATGGCTTATCAAAACGGGTTTCAATTGCTGATAAGTTTGAAAAACCCGCAGTTTGAGGTCATTTTCACAACCTGCCAGAGTAAACATGCTATTCAGGCTCTCCGGTTCAGTGCGCTGGATTATCTGATGAAACCCATTGATCCGAAAGAACTCGTCGGTGCGATCCAGCGCTATCTCGTGAAGCGCAATTTGAAGCCCAGAAGGCCAAAGACATATGAGCATTTCATAGGCGGCGCGGAGAAAAAAAACTCCAAAGAGTTCCGGCTGACGGTTAGCTCTAGTAAGGGCGTTTTCTTCTTCCCGCTTGCAGAGATCATTCGCATCGAGTCCGACCGCAACTACTCGGTTATCCATTTCACGGATCAGGTAAAACCTTTTGTTGCTACCAAAACGCTCAAATATTTCGAGTACATTCTCGAACAATTCAAATTCATCCGAACACACAAATCCCACCTGGTTAATGCTGAGCATGTTATCCGCATCTCCAACAGCAATGATTTTGTTGTGCTTTCGGATGGGACAAGAATAGAGGTTTCGCGGAGAAAAAGAGAAGTCCTTATAAGGTTGCTGAATGTTTAATTGGGTGATAAATTGCCAAAAGAATTCGGCCCTGGTCAAGTAGATACGCGGCGAAGCGACGTTACTATATCTTGTTATTAATTACTAACTACGGACCTCTATGACCGATCGTAAAACACGGCTGGCTATCATTCTCATTACTTCGTTATTTTTTCTTTGGGGCTTTGCCCTTAATCTCAACCCCATCCTCATTCCGCATTTAAAGAAAGCATGTCAGCTAAGCGACTTTCAATCAGCACTTATTGATTCGGCTTCCTATATCGCGTACTTTCTGATTGCATTGCCTGCCGGGCTTTTTATGAAAAGGTTCGGTTACAAGGCCGGGATCACCCTGGGGCTGCTTTTGTTTGCATTTGGCACATTCCTGTTTTATCCCGCTGCCGAAATGAGGCATTTTGGCTTCTTCCTGTTTGCCTTGTTCGTGATTGCCAGCGGTTTAACATTGCTGGAAACGGCTGCCAACCCTTATATAACCGTTCTTGGAGACAGTGAGTCGGCTACGCAGCGACTTAATTTTGCACAGTCATTCAATGGTTTGGCTGCTTTTTTAGCGCCGTTAATGGGCGGGACTTTTATCCTCTCGGGTAAAACACTATCTGAGCAGGAAGAGCAATCGATGTCTGCGGACCAGCTGAACAGTTACCTCAATGCAGAAGCCTCTTCGGTTCAAATACCCTTTCTGGTTATAGGAGTTGTGGTTTTGTTGGTTGCGGTAATGATCTGGCGCACGCAATTGCCTGAAATCAAGGAGGAAACGGACGACAGCGGCAAGATCAGCGGCTCCATATGGTCAGAAAAAAACCTGATTTTAGGCGTTATAGCACAGTTTTTCTACGTTGGTGCGCAAGTTTGTATCAGCAGTTTTTTTATTCGTTTTTCGGACAAAGTCGCAGGCATTGATGAAAAAACGGCTGCATATGTGCTGTCAGGAGCATTTTTAAGCTTTATGATCGGCCGGTTTATCGGCACATATTTAATGCGATTTGTTGCTCCGCCGCGCTTACTCGCACTTTACAGTATTATTAATGTTGCGTTGCTTATCCTGGCCGTCCTTACCGAAGGCATGGTTGCGGTGTATGCATTGGTAGGCGTTCAGTTTTTCATGTCCATTATGTTCCCGACAATTTTTGCGCTCAGTATCCGCGGACTGGGAGAAAAGACCAAAATCGGGTCTTCACTGGTTATTATGTCTATCGTTGGCGGAGCGATTTTCCCGGTTATTATGGGTCAGGTTTCTGATATTTCGTCTATACAAACGGCCTATATCGTTCCGGCGGTCTGCTTCCTGGTTGTTCTTTATTTTGCGATCAAAAACAATTCAATTAAACATGTGACGCTGGGTGCTTCCCATTAAAAGTCGTCCGTATTCTTGCTAACATTCTCTATTATGGATTTACAATTAAAAGATAAAGTCGTCATCGTAACGGGTGGCGCAAAAGGGATTGGTGAAGGCATTGTGCATGTGCTGGCCAACGAGGGCGCTATTCCCGTTATAGTTGGCCGCAATGCTGCTGATAATCAAAAATTGGTTGACGAGCTTTCCGCCAAAGGAACGTCCTCATTCCAGGTGGTTGCCGAGCTTACCAGGCCCGAAGCTTGCGAGCAGGCCGTTGCAGCTGTTATAGAAAAATTCGGCCGCATCGACGGGCTGGTGAACAATGCAGGTGTAAATGATGGCGTGGGCCTCGAAAGTGGTAATTATGAAGCATTTATGGCTTCGTTGCATAAAAATGTTGTGCATTACTATCTCATGGCACATTATGCATTGCCAGCGCTGAAAGCTTCCAAAGGTTCCATTGTCAATATCAGTTCAAAAACGGCTGATACAGGTCAGGGAGGCACATCGGCTTACGCTGCATCCAACGGCGGACGCAATGCACTTACCCGTGAGTGGGCGGTGGAGCTCCTGAAATATGGTATCCGTGTCAATTCGGTTATTGTGGCTGAATGCTGGACGCCGCTCTATGAAAGATGGATCGAAACGCTGCCCAATCCACAAGAAAAACTGGCTTCCATTACGGCGCACATTCCCTTGGAAAACCGGATGACAACGGCCGAAGAAATCGCTAATATGACTGTTTTTCTGCTGTCGCAACGTTCGAGTCATACAACGGGCCAGCTGATTTATGTGGACGGTGGTTATGTTCATCTGGATCGTGCGTTGGCTAACTCTTAATATTCTCAACATAAAATAGAAGTTAATTCCATTCAGCTATGGAGGTTTTGGTTTGTACAACACCCGGGGAATTTGCTTATCAGCAGGCAGAAAAACCAGCGTTAACCCCGGGGAATACCATTATAAAGATTAAAAGGATCGGCATTTGCGGGACAGATCTGCATGCTTTTGAGGGAACGCAGCCTTTTTTCAATTATCCGCGCATTCTCGGTCATGAACTGGCCGGGGAAATTGTCGAAACGGACGGAGCGCCGGGGTTTTCGGTTGGTGAAGCAGTTACTTTTATTCCTTATTTCAATTGTGGCAAATGCATTGCCTGCCGGAACAATAAGCCTAATTGCTGCACGAGCATCCGGGTTTCTGGGGTGCATATTGATGGCGGGATGTCTGAATATTTATCGGTTCCCTCCTATT
This sequence comes from Dyadobacter chenhuakuii, assembly GCF_023821985.2. NCBI lineage: Bacteria > Pseudomonadati > Bacteroidota > Cytophagia > Cytophagales > Spirosomataceae > Dyadobacter > Dyadobacter chenhuakuii. The sequence continues at coordinate 2,613,514 of NZ_CP098805.1, forward strand.
CGCTCGTGCATGGAAACGGTTTGAGCTTTGACGAATTGGCGCTTGTTGAAATGCTTTCAATCGGCGCACACGGGATCAGGCGGGCAAATGTGGAGCCAAATGAAACGGTGCTGGTCGTGGGTGCCGGGCCGATCGGGCTAGGAACGATGGAATTCGCGCGCATTGCCGGAGCGAATGTGATTGCGCTGGACATCAATGATGGAAGATTAGCCTTCTGCCGTGAAAAACTGGGCGTAGCACATACGATCAATGCATTGAATGACAATGTTTTGGAAAAATTGGCCGAAATCACAAATGGCGACATGCCAACGGTTATCGTGGATGCAACGGGCAATCTGAGAGCGATTAACACCGCATTCAGTTACTTGGCACATGGCGGCAGATATGTGCTTGTGGGCCTCCAAAAAGGGGATATCAGTTTCAGTCATCCCGAATTCCACAAGCGGGAAGCCACATTAATGAGCAGCCGGAATGCTACCCGCGCTGATTTTGAGCATGTGATCAGCAGTATGAAAAACAGCTTTATAGATCCTACCACTTACATTACGCACCGGGTGGCTTTTGGTCAGGTGAAGGACGAGTTTGAAGGCTGGCTGGATCCTGCGAATGGTGTGATCAAGGCGATGGTTTCTGTGGATTGAACCGTTTGTTTTATTGTAATTAAAAAATGCCTGACTGTTTCAGATCAGGCATTTTGCTTTCATTTAGGGTGCGTATTTGCGTTAAGTTTGAACTTCAATGAGAAAAGCTGTTGAAATATTAATTACCCTCGTAATTTTGCAGGTGTTTTGCCTCAGACTTTTACGAGCCAAACATTGGAACAGTAACTACTTTCATGAAGAAAATCCGTAATTTTTGCATCATTGCCCATATTGACCACGGGAAAAGCACACTGGCAGACCGATTGCTGGAATTTACAAATACTGTAAGCAAACGCGAAATGCAGGCCCAGTTACTTGATAACATGGACCTGGAACGCGAGCGCGGCATCACGATCAAGAGCCACGCTATCCAAATGACTTATCCTTACAAAGGAGAAGAATATACATTCAACCTTATCGATACGCCGGGCCACGTCGACTTTTCTTATGAAGTTTCGCGCTCCATTGCTGCCTGCGAAGGCGCATTGCTGCTCGTGGATGCATCGCAGGGAACGGAAGCCCAGACGATCTCGAACTTATATCTGGCGATCAACCACGACCTGGTGATCATTCCGGTTTTAAATAAAATAGATTTACCGGGCGCTATGCCGGAGGAAATCAAGGATGAAATGGTCGATCTGCTCGGTTGCGATCGGGATGACATCATTCCTGCCAGCGGAAAAGAAGGAATCGGCATTGAGGCCATTCTGAACGCGATTGTAGAAAGAATTCCGGCTCCGGTAGGCGATCCGAAAGCACCTTTGCAAGCATTGATCTTCGACTCGGTTTTCAATTCGTATCGTGGGATCGAAGTTATTTTCCGGGTTAAAAACGGGACAATCAGAAAAGGCGATCGCGTTAAATTTATGGCGACGGGCAAGGAATACATTGCCGACGAGATCGGAACATTAGGTTTGGCACAAATCCCGAAGCAAGTGGTGGAATGCGGTGACGTAGGTTACCTGATCTCAGGGATTAAAGTGGCTAAGGAAGTTAAAGTAGGCGATACATTCACGCACATTGACAGGCCTGCAAGTGAAGGAATTGTAGGTTTTTCAGAGGTTAAGCCAATGGTTTTCGCCGGGATCTATCCGGTTGACACCAGCGAGTTTGAAGAGTTGCGTGAGGCCATGGAAAAACTGCAACTGAATGATGCCGCGCTTGTTTGGGAACCGGAAACATCTGCGGCATTAGGCTTCGGGTTCCGTTGCGGATTCCTCGGAATGCTGCATATGGAGATCGTGCAGGAACGTCTGGAACGTGAGTTTGATATGACGGTTATCACCACGGTGCCTTCGGTGCAGTTCCGTGTGACGAATACAAAGAACCAGTTGTTGAACATCAGCGCGCCTTCGGAAATGCCTGATCCAAATCATATTAATTCGATTGAGGAGCCTTATATCAACGCACAGATCATCACGAAATCCGATTACATCGGCGCGATTCTGAACTTGTGTATGGACAAACGCGGCATTCTGAAAAACCAGGTTTACCTGACTTCGGAACGCGTTGAGCTTCAATTCCTTATTCCGCTTGCGGAGGTCGTTTTTGATTTCTTTGATAAACTAAAAACAATTTCCCGAGGTTATGCGTCTTTGGACTATGAACTGGCGGGTTACCAGGAATCGGACATGGTGAAGCTGGACGTTATGCTGAATGGCGAGCCTGTTGATGCGCTTTCTGCCATCGTTCACCGATCAAAATCTTATGAATGGGGTAAAAAGCTTTGTGAAAAACTGAGAGAACTGATCCCGCGCCAGATGTTTGAAATCGCTATCCAGGCGGCAATCGGTCAAAAGATCATTGCGCGTGAAACGGTGAAAGCGATGCGGAAAGACGTTTTGGCGAAATGCTACGGCGGTGATATTTCCCGTAAAAGGAAGCTTTTGGAGAAGCAGAAAAAGGGTAAAAAACGCATGCGCCAGGTTGGTAATGTGGAAATCCCGCAGGAGGCGTTTATGGCCGTATTGAAAATCAATTGATTAAATCATAAATATTCAGCCGAGCGCTGTCCTGGTCAATTTTATGGCGTGAAAGGCAAGACCTATCCGCGTTTTGTTGTAATTTTGACTGAATTCAAATTTTTAGACCAAGAAACTAAAATACCTTAACAAGCGATATGGCAGAAGTAATTCGTATGCCCAAGATGAGCGACACCATGGAAGAAGGTGTTATCGCAGAATGGCACAAAAAAGTTGGCGATAAAATAAAATCAGGTGAAATTATTGCTGAGGTGGAAACTGACAAAGCAACTATGGATCTTGAGTCCTATTATGACGGCACTCTTCTATACATTGGTGTTAACAAGGGCGATGCGGTTCCGATAGACGGCATTATGGCGGTTGTTGGTTCCGAAGGCGAAGACTATAAGTCGTTGCTCGAAGGTGGAAGCACAAATGGTGCAGCGAAAGCAGAGGCAAGTGCAGAACCGGCCAAAGAAGAAGCAAAACCAGCCGCTGCCATTGAAACGGCGACGCCGGAACCTGCAAAGAAAGCAGCTCCTGCGGCCCCAGCTGAGAAAATCAACGCAGTCGTTGTCAGAATGCCGAAGATGAGCGACACGATGGAAGAGGGAACATTGGTAGGATGGCAGAAAAAGGTTGGAGATAAAGTAAAATCAGGTGACATCCTGGCCGAAGTTGAAACTGACAAGGCGACGATGGAGCTGGAAGCGTACGAAGACGGAACGCTGCTATATATCGGAATTAAAGACGGCGAATCTGTTCCTGTTGACGGCATTATCGCGGTTATCGGTGAAGAGGGCGCTAATGTAGAAGCATTGCTGGCCCGTGAAAACGGTGAAGGTGGTGCGGAAGTTGAAAACATTGATGCAACCGACGAAGGCAAAGCGGCTCCTGCTGCTGAGTCCGGTTCAAATGGCGTTGACAAAACGGTTTCTGTCGCTGATTCCGGTGACAGGATCAAGGCATCACCATTGGCTAAACGTCTGGCAGACGAAAAAGGAATTGATCTGAGCCAGGTTGGCGGCAGTGGCGACAACGGTCGCATCGTGAAACGCGATGTGGATGAGTTCAAACCTGCTGCGGCAGCCCCTGCTGCAAAAACAGAAGCGCCTGCTCAGGCGGCATCTGCGTCAGCTCCTGCTGCGAAATCTGAACAGTCTGCTGCAAGCGCCCCAGCAAATGGTGACTTCACAGATTCGCCTATCTCGCAAATGCGTAAAACCATCGCCCGCAGACTGAGCGACAGCTTGTTCACCGCGCCGCATTTCTATGTGACAATGGAAATCAACATGGATAAGGCCATGGCATTGCGTCCGCAACTGAACGAGGTGAGCCCTGCTAAGATCTCTTTCAATGATATGGTGATCAAAGCTTGCGCAGTGGCGTTGAAACAACATCCTGCCGTTAACTCAGCTTGGTTGGGAGACAAAATCAGAAGATACAATTACGTAAATATCGGTGTGGCCGTAGCGGTTGACGAAGGTCTCCTCGTTCCGGTGATCCGTGATGCCGACAAGAAAACATTGTCGACAATTTCCGGGGAAGTGAAAGATCTTGCCGGCAAAGCGAAAGACAAAAAGTTGCAGCCTAAGGACTGGGAAGGAAATACATTCTCGATCTCAAACCTGGGCATGTTCGGTGTAGATGAATTTACTGCGATCATTAACCCGCCGGATTCCTGCATCCTGGCCATCGGCGCGATCAAGAAAGTCGCAGCTTTCAAAGAAGATGGAACGGTCTATCCGCAAAACATCATGAAAGTAACCCTTTCTGCTGACCACCGCGTTGTAGACGGAGCATTAGGCGCTCAGTTCCTGCTAACAGTGAAAAAGCTGCTTGAAGAGCCGATGAGTATGTTGGTATAAAAGAGTTATTTATTATTCAAACAAAAACACACTATGAATGCAGACAGAAGATTAGATCAGTTGGAGCCGGTTATTTCTGAACTATTAATAAAGCAGGATAGAACAGATAAGAAAGTTGACAACCTTACTTTTATGGTGTCAAACATAACTGAGTTGGTTATTACGCAAAATGAGAACATTACATTTTTGCTTAAAAATCAGCTTCAAATGTCCGGAAGGATTGGTAATATTGAAATTAGACTGGATGGAATGGACTCGCAGTTTAAAGACGTGCTCTCAAACCAGGACTCGTTAAAAGCGGCTCAAAGTTTAATCTCCGAAAAACAGGAAGCAATGTTTATTACACAGGAATCAATGTCGGCTAAGCAGGATTTTTTGTCTAGAATGCAAGAGTCAATGTTGACCGAGCAACAGATGATATCCGCTAAACAGGATTTCCTATCGAGAATGCAGGAAACTATACTTGCTAAGCAGGATTTGATCCTTGACTTCATTAAAAAGGAGTAGATTTCAATTGTAATGATTTAATAAATGTACAAAGTGTCAGGTTTTCCGACCTGGCACTTTTGTTTTGTGAGGGGTTTTACGAATTAGTATAAAATCAATTTATGGAAAAAATACATGCTACCACCGTCTTGGGGGTGCTTCATAACGGAACGGTTTCCTTGGGCGCGGATGGCCAGGCTACAATGGGTAATACAGTTGCTAAAAGCAATGTGAAAAAGATCCGGACGCTCATGGGCGGCAAAATTCTTGTGGGCTTTGCGGGGTCCACAGCAGATGCTTTTACGCTTCTTGAAAAATTCGAAGAAAAGTTGAATGCATACGGCGGCAATATGAAACGCGCTGCAATAGAATTAGCAAAAGATTGGCGGACAGACCGTTACCTGCGCAAGTTGGAAGCCATGATGATCACAGCCAACAAGGAAGAAATCCTCGTGATCTCAGGAACTGGCGATGTGCTTGAACCAGAAAACGGCATTGCAGCCATCGGATCGGGCGGGAATTATGCGTTGTCAGCTGCACAAGCATTGAAAAAACATGCAGGACACCTTACTGCGGAAGAGATGGTGCGCGAAGGATTAACGGTTGCAGCAGACCTTTGCATTTATACAAATCACAACCTGGTAATCGAAAAAGTGCAGTAAGTTATAATTCAGCCATTAATGTCATGATTTTCACCAGTGAATCGGAAATCATGCGGTTGCTGCCCGGCATGTATTTGTGGGCAATGATTGAAAAGCTGAGCAACGAACCTGATTTGGACGTGACATAACCGGCATAAGCGCGGGTTCCTTCAATAGACCCGCTCTTAACATGCATATTCCCAGCGGCTTTCGTGCCCTTACCAAGGTTCCGGACGGTGCCATTCAAGCCGAGGACGGCAATGCTCTTGTAAAAATCATTGAAACTGGCATCCTTGTTGGCGACGTTCAGAATGTCTGTCAGGCTGTGGGTTGTGATGGAGCCGGACGGTGACAGGCCACTCCCGTCTTTGATATAAAATCCCCTCAAATCCGCTCCTTTACCCGACCAGTAAGCTGTTATGGCCTTGGCTGCATCATCAAATGCTGCATTTCCGGCAAGTCGTTTGCCGGCTTGCTTAAAAAGTGCGTCGGCGTACAAGTTAACGCTCCAAAAATTAGTTTGCTGGCAAAGATCTCGCAACGGCGGTGACTCGTATTTGTCCAGCACAACCTTCGGATTGGCAAACGCGGCAGGCATTCCGGGCTGCGGCACTTTGTTCTCTCCTATTCCGATGGCGGCGTTTAACAAACTATTTTTCAATGCAAAAGCCACATATTCAGCTGCATTGGGAATCGAACCTTTTACTGTAAACACTGCCGGGCCGGCAGGGATTGTGCCGGTAAGGACGACCTCATTGCCCAGCGGACTGCTGTAAACAATGGTCTTATCCCCAGAGCCTTTCTCACCCGTTGTTACCTTATTGACAAATGTCAGGTAAGGAATGGCTGGCTCGATACCAACAAATGTGGTGGGATCGCCAAAGTCCGCGCCGGGCTTGAATTTAATTTTGTACAAATTTTCGTTGAAATTCAATCCTGAAACACCTGCTCCGTAATAATTCCCCAAATCCCCCCAGATCCAGGTGCTGGCAACGGTTTCGGCATCGAAAAAGGAGGCGTCGGGAATGATACTGCCTTTGATATACCGGACGCCCGTTTTCTTAACCGCTGCAACCCAACGGGTAATGACCTCGTTTGCTGTGGGATACCCCTTGAAACGTTCACTTCCCAGCGACGGATCGCCGGTTCCGTGAATGTATACATTACCGATTAATGTGTCGTTTCTGATGATCCCGTCGTGTTCCAGAAATGTTTGAAATTTGAAATCACCACCAAAAACCGCCAGCGCTGTGGCTGTTGAGACTAATTTTAATGTGGAAGCGGATGGCAATGAGCGTTCGGTATTCAATGCGAAAACATTTGAGGCATCCTTTACTTTTTTTACACTCAGGGAAAGGGAACCGCTTCGCATCAATTCACTGTTTTCGAGTTCCAGCACGGCATCGCGGAGGTTATTGAGCGCGATACTGTCTATATTTTGAGCATTGGCATTTAAACAGAAAAAAAGAAAAAACAAAAACAGGCCGGATTTCATATTAGTTTAGCAGGGTGACTTTCGCACAGAAAGAGAAGATACCAAATCTAAACTAGTAAGTAATCTCCAAATCTCAGCCGGTTTTTGGTACTTTTGTAAGATACACCCCATTTCCAACGTATGAAATTGACATTTTGGGGAGCTGCGCAGCAGGTGACAGGTAGCATGTTTCTTTTAGAGACAGACGATTACCGAATTTTAATTGACTGCGGCTCTGACTTTGACTTAGACGAGATCGGTAGAAAAACCAGGTATGAGGAGCAAAAAAGTGTATTCCCATTTGATGCGAGTTTAATCAATACAGTACTTTTAACACACGCTCACATTGACCATTCGGGCAACATTCCGAATCTGTATAAATATGGATTTGAAGGAAGGGTTGTTTGTACTGAGCCTACCCTGGCGCTCACTTCACTGCTTTTAAGAGATGCCGCTAACCTGCATCAGAAACGCCTGAATGCCCGTATGAACGGTTCTTCCAAGAAAAGAGGCAAGAAAAAGAAGGAGGTTCCGATGGATTATTTCGTTGAAAAGAACGTAAATGAGGCATTGGACAACTTCGTGCCGGTCGCTTTCGGCCAGCGCTATCGCATTGCAGATAATGTAACCATCGTTTTCTACGCGGCCGGGCATTTGCTGGGCGCCGCGCATATTGTGCTCGAAGTTTATGAAGATGGCGAAAAAAAGCGAATCTGCTTTTCCGGGGACATCGGCCGGAGCAATTATCCGCTGCTAATTGATCCCCAGGAAATCCCGCAGGTTGATTATTTGATCTGCGAATCCACTTACGGAAACCGTCTGCATGAGGACCAGGGCTCGCCCGCGGAAGCGTTAGCAGATGTGATCAAACGAACTTGCATTGATATTCCGGGCAGGTTAATTATTCCTTCGTTCAGTGTGGGCCGCACGCAGGCGCTCCTTTACACATTGAATAAGATCTACATGGATCATTCATTTCCAAACTTAAAGGTGTTCTCAGACAGTCCGCTGGCGCATAGCAGCACGAAAGTGTACCAGCGCCACGTGCGTCTGCTGAATAAGGAAGCACGCACTTTTCAGGACGATAATGACATGCTCTTTGATTTTGACAACCTTATCTATCTCGAAAGCTCGGATGCCAGCAAGGCTGTTTCCAACTACAACGAACCCTGCATTATCATCTCGTCTTCGGGTATGGTCCAGGGCGGTCGTGTGGAGCAGCACGTGGAGGCTAATATTGGCAACCCTTATGCCACGATCCTGATGATCGGATATGCTTCTGAGGGAACATTGGGATGGCGGCTTCTGAATGGACAGGACACAATTTCAATTCGCGGAAAGCAGCTGCCCGTCTTGGCTAATATTGAAAAAATTGACGTATTTAGCGGCCACGGAGATCAGAATGATTTATTGAAATTCATCAAATTACAAGATCCGGAAAAGCTGAAAGGCATTTTTCTGGTACACGGAGAACAGCAAAGCATGGCTGATTTCCAAAGTAAAATTCAAGAAAACGGCTATAAATCGGTAGAAATACCATTGAGGGGACGCACTTACGAACTTTAAGCTGCCCCGCTGCCAGACAAACAAGAACCTGAATATGAGAACATACCTGGATTTCGAAAAACCTATGGCCGAGCTCGAACGCAAGCTCGAAGAAATGAAAACACTGGCGCAGAACAATAATGTGGATTTTTCCGGCGCCATTTCCTTATTGGAAAACAATATAACAGATCTTCGAAAGGAAATTTTTGAGAACCTTACACGCTGGCAGCGTGTGCAGCTCTCGCGCCATCCGGACCGTCCATATACGCTCGATTACATTGAGCTGATCTGCGACGAGTTCATCGAATTGCATGGTGACCGCCAGGTTCGGGATGATCCGGCTATTATTGGCGGGCTTGCCAATGTAGGCGGACAGTCTTTCATGCTCATAGGACAACAAAAAGGCCGGAATACAAAACAAAGGCAGCACCGGAACTTTGGTATGCCTAATCCCGAAGGCTATCGCAAGGCATTACGCCTGATGAAACTGGCTGAAAAATTCAACAAACCTATTATTACCCTTATCGACACTCCGGGCGCATTTCCAGGTATGGAGGCTGAGGAACGCGGTCAGGGCGAGGCCATTGCGCGCAACCTGAAAGAAATGTTCATGCTGAAAGTGCCGGTAATATGCATCGTGATTGGTGAAGGCGCTTCGGGCGGTGCGCTGGGAATTGCCATAGGCGACCGTGTTTTAATGTTGGAAAATACTTGGTACTCAGTGATTTCCCCTGAAAACTGTTCAGCAATCCTTTGGAGAAGCTGGGATTTCAAAGAACAGGCTGCCGAAGCGATGAAAATCACGGCTAAGGATATGAAAAAGAACGGGTTGATCGACGGCATTATTCCCGAACCATTGGGCGGAGCACATTTAGATCACCACTGGATGGCCGAGAAATTGAAAATGGTTATCCTGGAAAACATTAACGAACTCGCTGCGATTGAGCACCAGGACAGGATTGACCAACGCATTGAGAAATTCTGTGCAATGGGTGTAGTTGTTGAATAACCGGAACAATGAAGAATAGCAAGATAAAGAATATCATTTTTGACCTGGGCGACGTAATTCTGAACATTGACGTGCCCGTTGCGTCAAAATCATTTGCAGAACTAAGCGGCAGGGAACAAGCTGAAATCCTTGAACTATTCAGCAAAAATGCGCTTTTCCGGCAGTTTGAAACGGGCGAACTGGACGAAGCGGGTTTTCGCAATTATGTGCGGAAAATCCTGGAATTCTCCGATCTCTCCGACGAAGCCATTGATACAGCCTGGAACAGTCTCCTGCTGGATCTTCCTCCGGAGCGCGTGGAACTGCTTCAAAACCTATCAAAAAATTACCGGCTTTTCCTGCTGAGCAACACAAGCTCGATCCACATTACACAGGTTAACAAAATTCTGGAAGCATCAACCGGCGTTAAAAAGCTGGATGATCTTTTCGAAACTGTTTTCCTATCCTATGAAATGGGGTTAATGAAGCCAGACCCGCGGATTTATCAAAAAGTGTTGGAACAGGCAGGTCTTAAAGCAGAGGAGACCCTTTTCCTGGACGATAACCGCGACAACATTGAGGCCGCTTCGTTATTAGGAATTGACACCATTCACGTCCAGAAACCAGTAACCATTTTGGAATATCTTAAAGACTATGCAGTCTAACACACGCACTTACATCATTCAGGCCGTTCTTTTCATTCTGACGATCATTACCACCACAATGGCTGGCGCTGAATGGATTTACGGCAACATTTTTGCTTTCGTATACGACTTTGCCTACTTCCTGATGGGCAGCGGGGCTGAAAAGCCGGTCACCGATGAAACCGTTAAATTTCTCGGGTGGGCTGAATTTAAGCAGGGCTTCCAATTTTCAATCCCTTTTCTGGCGATCCTGACCATTCATGAGTTCGGCCATTATTTTGTTGCCAAAATGCATCGCGTAAAGGTTACGCTCCCCTATTACATTCCGCTTTGGTTTGGTATTTCAAACAGTATCGGAACCATGGGCGCATTTATTCGCATTAAATCCGTTGTCCGTTCGCGCTTAAAGTTCTTCGATATCGGCATAGCTGGTCCGCTGGCCGGTTTCATTGCTGCTTTGGTGGTTCTCTGGTATGGCTTTACCCATTTGCCACCGCCGGAATACATTTTTTCCATACATCCTGAATACGCGCGGTTTGGTTTGAGTTACCCGCAATTTGCTTATGAAAATGCCTCAGGTAACATTGCATTGGGCGATAACATTCTATTCTGGATGTTTAAAACCTACATTGCAGATCCGGCGCGCTTGCCGCATGCCTACGAAATGATCCATTATCCGTACATTTTCGCAGGATATCTTGCTCTTTTCTTTACATCCCTCAATCTTATTCCAATTGGTCAGCTGGATGGCGGGCACATTCTTTACGGCTTAATCGGCAAGAAAAAATTTGATATCGTTGCGCCGATCCTTTTCGGATTGTTCGCTTTTTATGCTGGTTTGGGTCTTTTTACGGCAGAGTCGTTTGCAACAGGAAGCAATGCTGTTTTCTACGAGCGTTTCTTCTATCTGGCCATCTACATTTATTTCCTATATATCTGTTTCAAAAGGGCCAGCGATAGTCCCATGACGGGCTTAATGCTAAGTTTGATTGTGGTAGTAGGGCAATTCGCCGTATCCTACATTCGGCCCGACTGGCAAGGTTCTACCGGTTTCTTGCCATTCATTTTCATCCTGGGCCGTTTCCTCGGCATCCGCCACCCCGACACCGACGAAAACGAACCCCTCGACGCCCCACGTATCATCCTGGGCATCTGCGCATTAATCATCTTCATCATCTCATTCAGCCCGACTCCGTTTATTTTGATTGAGTAATAAAGCGTTGGATCAGGGGAATCCCAACGAATGAAACATTGTGCAGTTCGTCACATCCCTCGGGGATTTGTGAAATGCCCACGAATAACATATAGCTACCAACATTGCATCGCTCCGCGATTTGGGCGGTTGCGCAATCCCGGAGGGATGAAATATCGGTAGCAACAACGATTGCGAACCGGAGGAAATCCCACGAGGGATGAAACATTGTGCAGTCCGTCACATCCCTCCGGGATTTGTAAATACTCACGAATAATATATTGCTACCAACATTGCATCGCTCCGCGATTTTGGGCGGTTGTGCAATCCCGGAGGGATGAAGTATCGGTAGCAAAACGAGGGACAATGCGCTTTCAAATGAAGGATCAAAATTGCAACTTCACACATATGAAATCAGTAAACATTAACCCAACCCCTATATTCTCCCGAAGGCAATTCGTTGCTGCTTGCGCCGGCGTGCCGTTTTTGGGGAAATTTACTTTTGATGAACCATTTACATATAGCGTTGCCGGAAAAATCAATGTTGCTGATCTTGGCCACACGCTTATTCATGAGCATGTTCTGGTCGATTTTATCGGGGCGGACAAGGTTACACCGGATCGATGGGATCATGACGAGGTCATCAACAAAGTCCTTCCCTATCTGCTTGAAATTAAGGAAAGGGGCATCAAGAGTCTGGTTGAATGTACGCCTGCTTACCTTGGACGGGACGTATTATTGCTGCAAAAATTATCTAAAAAATCTGGATTGAATGTCTTGACGAACACGGGTTACTATGGTGCTTCGGACAATAAATACTTACCCCGATTTGCTTTCACAGAAACCGCGGAACAACTTTCAAAGCGCTGGATTAACGAATTCCGGAACGGCATTGACGGTACGAACATTAAGCCGGGATTTATTAAAACCAGCGTTAATGCCGGCCAGCTTTCTGAACTTCACCAGAAACTGATCCGTGCAGCCGCACTTACTCATCTACAAACGGGATTAACGATCTGTTCTCATACGGGGCCAGCTCTCCCAGCTGCTCAGGAAATTGAAATATTGCAAAAAAATGGGGTTAGTCCGTCAGCTTTCGTCTGGGTTCACGCCAGCGGAAGCAATGAGGATTTTGAAAAAATTGCGAAAAGTGGTTGCTGGGTTAGTCTGGATGGCGTGAATGAAGATAATGTTGAGAAGATAGCTACGCTGATTTTATTTCTGAAAGCAAAGGGCTTTATAAAACAAATCCTCCTGTCACACGACGCGGGCTGGTATAAACCGGGCGAGCCAAATGGTGGAACATTCAGAGGTTATACCACCATTTCAGACAAGCTTTTACCTCTGTTGAAACAGAAAGGATTCAGCGAGTTCGATACAAAGCAGGTTATGCTCACTAATCCAGCCAATGCATTTACGATCCGTATCCGGAAGTCAAATGCATAAGCAGCATATTTCAACGGATTTCTCAGCCTTCAAATTCGATTCGAAAAGCCGTCCAGCCGTCTGCATTGGTATGTAATGAGAATGTGAATCCGTGGTTGATGAGGATTTCTCTGGCTAATGTGAGCCCTATGCCCTGGCCGTCGTGCTTGGTGCTGAAAAATGGGTTGAAAAGCTGGGCTCCTACTTCTGCTTCGATGGGGCTGCCGTTGTTTTTAATGGTCAGATTATTTTCGGAAACCTCGATTCGGATCTCATTGCCAGGTTTGCACGCCTCAATCGCATTTTTCAGAACATTGACAAGCACGTGCTCCATCTGGCCCACGTCGATTTTTTTAAAGATAACATTTGCCGGCAGTGATGTGTGAATTGAGACACCCCGGTGTGCGGCTGCCGGCTCCATGAAAATAGCTACGTCTTTGACAAATTTATTCAAATCCGTAGGAACCGGCGCGGGTGCTGGCAGCCGAACGACGTCTGCAAAGTTTCGCATGAATTTCGTTAGCCTCCGGTTGCGTTCAGAAGCAATGGTTAGCGCTTCTCGCAGTTCAATGTAAGAATCATCTGAAAGAATATTTGTGGTTGTCTGCAAAATGGAATCCGTGGCGCCTAATGTGTTGTTCACCTCGTGCGCCATCATGCGGATCACTTTGCCATATGCATTCTTTTCCGATTCAAGTATCTCATTAGTAAGCTCTTCGATCATCAGAAACGAGCGACGGAAGCCTTGATCCATGAAATGCGAGCGCTGAACTTTGAATGTTACCACACCATTAGTTTTCACAATTTTCGATTCCCCGTCCTGAATATGAGCCAGTTCAACCAGCAACGGGTGATTGGTTTCCTCCAATAACAGCCCTTTCAAACCTTCCGCTTCGTTTTTGAAATATTCATTTGCTTTGACATTGAACGAATCGATTTTTTCATCAAAATCGAGGATAATGATGGAAATAGGCGATGCGGCGATCAGTTTTTCGAGGAAAAAATGTTGCTCATGCAAGCGCGTCCGCTCCTCACGGAGCTGGTCGATCATAAGGTTATAAACTTCGATCAATGTATCCACTTCTCCTTTGCCGGTCGGGACGAATTTGATGGAAAAATCTTTGTCCTTAATGGCCTCAATTCCCGATTTCACAAATTGGATAGGTTGCATAAAATTCTGATAAATCTGAATGGAAACGATGGCAGAAAGCAACAGAAACACCTCAAAACCAATGAAAAGCAATTTGTCCTGATAGAGAATTTTGTAAACCAGGAAAACCAGGACAGTGTGCAATACCAATATGTAAAGAATGTATTTGGCCTTCGTTGATAATCTCATACGTCCTCGGATTCGTAGGAAATACCATATTTTTCCAATCTGCGATAGAGCGCAAACCGTGTGATTCCGAGCGATCTGGCCACTTTGCTCACTTTATTCTGGTGAAATTGCATGGCCTTGGTGATCATTTGATATTCCATTTCTTCCAACGTGATCGCGCCTACTTCTGGAAGGTTTTTCTGGGCAGACGGCTGTGTGCCGCCACTCAGATTACGCTGTAAATCTGCTATATCCAATGTATCCGAGCCGGAAAGCAACACCGTGCGTTCGACCAGGTTTTTCAACTGACGGATATTTCCCTGCAACTGCAATGTGCGGAGCCATTTCATTGCTGCCGGGCTTAGGCGCAGGTTGGGGCGTTGATAAATGGTTTTCAGGTTGTTAACAAAGAATTCAGACAGCAACGGAATGTCGTCCGGCCTTTCCCTAAGCGCTGGCAGCTTAACGGTGATCAGGTTAATGCGGTAATAAAGGTCTTCCCGGAATGTTCCTTGCGCGACCATTTCCTCCAAATTCCGGTTTGTAGCACAGATCACACGCACGTCCACCGTCCTGCTTTTACTGCTTCCCAGCGGCTCAAAAGTTCTTTCCTGCAACACACGCAGCAATTTTACCTGACTTGACAAATCCAGTTCCCCGATCTCATCCAAAAAGATCGATCCCTTATGCGCCAGTTCAAACCGGCCCAGGCGATCCGTTTTGGCATCCGTAAAAGCGCCACGAACGTGACCGAAAAGCTCGCTTTCAAACAATGTTGAAGAAATCCCGCCCAGATTCACCTTCACAAAGGGACGTGATTTTCGCTTGCTATTCATGTGAATTGCCTCGGCAATCAGTTCCTTTCCCGTGCCGCTTTCGCCCGTGATAAGCACCGCCGCATCTGTGGAAGCAACGCGGCCAACGGTTTCAAGAATATCAAGCAGTGTGGGATCCTGGCCTACAATGTTCTCGAAATGATACTGTTGTTCCAGTTTCTTTCTACTGCCTGAAAGTGGCAATGTTTGTGACAAATTCAGAATGGTCCGCACCGATTGCAGCACATGATCATTCTGCCAGGGCTTGGTAATGAAATCAATCGCACCTTCCTTCATTCCCCTCACAGCCAGATCAATAGTCCCCCATCCCGTAATCAAAATCACAGGAATGGCAGGGTAGCGCTTCTTAATTTGCTGCAAAAGCTGCATGCCCTCCTTCCCCGAAGTTTCAATCGAAAAGTTCAGGTCCAGCAGGATCAGCTCCGGCGTAACCGTCTTCAAAATATCGAAAGTCTCATCCGGCGACCCCACACCTCTAACCTCAAACCCCTCCTTTTTAAGCAGCAGGATCAAAGAAGTCCGTATCGCAAGATCATCATCGACAATTAGGAGCATATCACAATTTTACTTCGCAATCACTTTTCAACATTCAAACATTCAATCATTCCCATCTAAACCCTCACTCCTCATGCAACGCTATCGCAGGGTGGATCCGGGAGGCTTGCTTGCTGGGGAGCCAGGCGCAGAGGGTAACGATGATGTAAATTACGGCAATGGAGACGAAAATTGAAGTGATATAAATTTCACTGTCCAGATCAAACACATTCATCAGCGGGAACTGCACAGCGAAAAGTAACCCGATAATAAGACTGAAAGTCGCGATCACCCATATTTCTCCCAAAAACTGAATGGCCACTTTCCCCTCCGTGGCACCCATCGCCCTGCGAAGTCCGATCTCATTTTTCCTGCGTGAAATGTTAAGATTAAGTATCCCAAAAAGTCCCAGCGCTACATTAGTAAGCAAGAATGCGCTGATAATCAGAAAAATAAGCACTGGAACAAGCGTAAGGTTATGACGGTTTAGACGTGATTCTTTTAAATAACTCACTTCAATTCCCCAACCAGGCAGCATCATCGCAATGTCCTTCACAAGCTTGGCTTCAAAGTTTGCGTCCGTGCCGCGTTTGGTTTTAATCAATACATTGGAATTCCATACATCATCTTTGGCAAGCATTTCAAAAACGCCCGGATTGTCAGACATAAATTCGCCTTTGGCTTTGAATTTATCGATAACGCCGACCACTTTATAGGAGCTCTTATCGTCGATTTTGATCACCTTATTCAACGATGTTTCATTTAGAAAGAGCTTGTCTTCCAGCTTTTTATTAATCACAATCGGAATAAATTTCGCTACACGATCACCTTCCCGATACCAACGTCCTTTCAACAGTGGCAAATCGAGCGTTTTATTGAAGTCAGGGTCTGTATAGTAAAAATCCGCGCCGACCGTTACTTTATTATAAGTCATGGCACCACTAACCTGATTGGCTGAAAACGGCGTATTACTGCTCATTCTTGTAGCCGTTTCCACCTCTTTATAAGACCTGATCCGCTGCATAACGCTGGTAAGTTTGCGGGCGACTTCCACTGTATCCTGATTTTTGGCCAAGTCCACATTCCAGACCTGTTCATAGTTAAAACCAATGGGTTGCAAATAATTTCTGACATTAAAAACAATCAGCGAAAGCACTCCGAAAAGCACCAGAAAAGACGCCAGAATTTCGATAATAAGCAGGGAATGCGTGCCCTTTTTATTCCATATGAGCTTGAAAAGATGTTGAAGCATAATAGTCGATTTTAATGTTAAACTTTCAGCGCGTCTACGATTTTTAATCTTGACATCCTGAATGCGGGTAAAACGCCCGAAAGGAGTCCGAAAAACAGGCAGACAGCCAGGCTGATCACAAATACAGGCACATTGATCGTCAGGTCTGCGTAGGCGATCCAGCCGCTTGAATTAATGAAGTAAATGATCAGGTAAGAGAGCGCCAGCGCAAATGCACCGCCAATGAATGTGATGAAAATATTTTCAATGATAAACTGCCAGAGCAATGCCGCCGAAGGAGCACCAAATGCTTTTCTTACACCAATTTCAGAAGCCCTTTCCAAAATCCGGCTGACATTGACATTGACCAGATTAATGGCTGGCAAGCCCATAAACATTAAAACCACAAAACTCACCACCGTGTAAAACATGAACCGCTGCGTGCTGCTCCGGGCAAAAGTGTTGACAAAATGATCGAAATATTTGTCCGCTTTTACTTGCAAAACCGTCAGGTTTTTGTCGGTATGGATCTCCGAATACGGGATACGGGAAATATTGCTGTCAAATTCCGACTGGATTACCGGCATATCCGAAGCATCCTTCGCAGTAGCGATGGCAATGAAACTGCCTCTCAGTCCCTTGTTTTGATAATTGCTCTTGGGGGCCGTATAAGGGAAATAAATGTCCGAATAACTGTAAATACGCGTTGGCGGGCTGCCTTTAACCACACCGATCACACGATAATTGATATTCTCGATTTCAATGTTCTGTCCTACGACAGACTTCCCGCCGGTATCAAAATACTGGTCGCGCAAAGCATCCGTAATGACCGCCACGTGATCTGAATTTTTGATGTTATTATCATTATAAGGCTTCCCCTCCAGAAACCGAAAACCCATCACCTCCCAGAACTCAGCATCGGTATACTTGGTATTCAATTTGATCCTTTTCCCATTCACGTATGTATTTGAAAAGTTGAAATTGGACATAATAGCAACCTTATCAGCCGATTTCAGCGACTTCACATGCTTGGTCAAAAAATCGAAAGTTGCAGGTCCGGACGACATGGAAGTGCGCGCCGAATCGGTCTGGATAATGGTGGCAACATATAATGAGCGATCGCGGTTGACTTCCGGGTAATGTGTCCCGAACAAATGGTCCAGGAACGAAGTCAGCACCATTAACACCGTAAGTGTGAGGCTGATGCCGAAAAGCGTAATAAATGTATAGAAAGGATGCCGCAGCAGCACTTTCCAGGCGATTTTGATATAGTTTAGAAGCATAATGTTCAATGAGTGAATGGGTGAGTGAGTGAATGAGTGAATGATCGAACCATGAATAAAACATTCACTCATTCACTCATTCAAAATTAAAGAACCTGCGTGCCGTCAAACAACCGTATCAACCTGTGCGTGCGTTTGGCCATGGCGTCGTCGTGGGTTACCATCACAATGGTGGCGCCTCCTTCATTCAGGTTTTGCAGAATGCTCAAGATTTCATTTCCCATTGCGCTGTCGAGGTTTCCGGTCGGCTCATCAGCTAAGATGATCTCCGGTTTGCCTACAATGGCCCTGGCGATGGCTACGCGCTGTTTTTGCCCTCCTGAAAGTTGCTTTGGGAAATGTTTCATCCGGTTGCTCAACCCCACTTTTTCGAGTGCTTCCTGCGCCAGCTCGCGGCGTTCTTTGGAGGAACTGGTCCGGTATAAAAGCGGGATTTCCACGTTATCGATCACCGAAAGGTCGTTAATGAGGTGGAAGCTCTGGAAAATGAAGCCCAGTTTCTGGTTACGCAGACTTGCCAGCGATTTGTCCGTATATTTTTCAACTTTACTTCCATCAATCTCAATATGTCCCTTGCTAGGTTCGTCCAGAAGGCCCATAATGTTCAGTAATGTGCTTTTTCCGCAGCCGGAAGGGCCCATTATGGAAACAAATTCTCCCTTTTTTACATCGATATTGATGTTGTTCAGCGCGAGTGTTTCGATGGAGCTTGTGCGGTAAACTTTTTCAACGTTTTGCAGTTTGATCATGGCTCAGTATGTTATTTTTTTATTTTGTTCAAAATCGTATAATGTCAAGATCCTCAGGCTGTAATAGGCTTGCCAGTAATCCCGCAACGCTAAGATGTAGTCTCTCCGGGCAATGTCCTTTTCCTGCGTTGCGATGCCCAGATCGGTAACACTCAGGTCACTCAGGATAAATCTTTCTTTGGCGATCTGATAGCGGTCCGCGGCAATATTATCGGCCAGTTTGGTGAGTTTAACCTGCTTTTGTAACATTTGCAAAAGGGTAACCTGCGTAAAAATCTCCTGCTCAAATGTAAGCTTCTCCTGCTCCACCGATTGCTGCGCAAACTCCTGATTCGCCTTCGCCACCTCCGTGCGGGCCTTATTACGGCCCCAGGTCAAGATTGGTAATGTAAATTGCAGCTCCACAAACTCACGGTCCTGCGGATTCCTGTATACGTCGGAGGGCTGTGCACCTTGATTTGATAATCCGAAAGTCGCATTCAGCGAAGCATTCAAACCGTTTTCCTTCCTGGCGAACTGCACTTCCCGTTCGGCTTCCAGCAACTTTCGCTTAAAACCGACCGCTGCGGACCTGTTTGCAAACGCCTCATCCAACGCAAGTTGTGTATTGATTGCAAATTCCGCTGCTTCCAGTGGGATTTCCAGTTCCAGCTCCCTTTCATCCCGTGAACCCATGTACATTTTCAGTTTCAAGGAAGCCACTGCGGCTGCCTGCTGAGCCGAAGCAAGGTCTTTCTGCGCTGTTAGCAGTCCCATTTGAAGTTGCAGAAGGTCATTCTGAGATATTTTTCCCAATGCCAACTTTTGCTGCGCGATCTTGTAAAGCGTATCATTATTGCTCCGGTTCTTCTCGGCGATCTGCAAATTTACCTGCGCAACCAGCAGCTCGAAATAATAACCCGTCGCATCCAGCGAAACCTGTTCGAGTGACTGGATAAATTGCTGATTGCCCTCCTGGTATTTCAAAGGCTGAATTTTCCGGTCCCATTTTAATGTATTAAACCGGAAAAGCGGCTGGGTGATGCCAATTTCAAATGGAATGCCGTTGTATCTGGTGTTATTTCTGGCAAAATCATCAAAACGCTGCGTCTGCTGCTGCACGTAAACCGTTCCACCCGTAAACGCAATGCTCTGACTCAGAGACAAATTCAGCAAAGAGTTGTTGTTTGAAACCTGCTCAAAAGAAATAGTCCCGTCCGGTTGCCTGACCTCAATGTAAGATCTCGTAAAACCCGGAATTGTTCCATTCAGGCTAAGTTGCGGCCGGTAGTCCGCCTGGAACGAGCGATATTGCCAATAGTTGGTTTTCCTGGCCGTAACCGCCTGTTTAGAAGCAACAGATTGCTCTTTGGACATGAGCACAACATCTTGCAGCGAAAGTATTCTGGGCTGTGCTAAGACCGGAAAAGTCACAAAACAAGCGAAAATGAATGTAAGAATGTTTTTCATAGCATTTATTGAATTGAAATTTCCTCCAAATGCTCATAATCATTCAAATCCGTCAGGATCACTTTCTCGCCCACCTCTAAACCGCTTTTTATTTCAACAAAATCGAAATTTGAAAGTCCGGTTTCAACTTCCCGGCGCAGCGCTTTGTTGTCCTTTAAAACATAAACAAACTGCTTTTTCTTACCTGTAAATGCCGGTCCATTAGCAACGCGCACCGTATTGGAGCTGCTGCTGGTCACCACATAAACTTCCACCTTCATATTCGGCCTGAGCGATTCGCTTTTTGCATTATCCAATTGGATCACAAACCCGATTACGCCGTCTTTCACAGCTGGTTTCACCTGCGTTATCACACCTCGTAATGTCACCTCATTCAGCCTGATAATCACGCTAAGTCCTGCTTTCACCTGATCTGCATAAATGTCCGAGCAACTCCCCTCCACCCTGAAACTGCCCAGGTCAGCCACTTTTGCAAGCATTTCGCCTTCATTCACCGACGAGCCAATGTTCTCATTCACCCAGGTCAAAACCCCTTTCCGGTCCGCGACGATGTCCGCCATTCTCAGCTTGTGCTGTAATTCTTTCAAATTTTTACTCTCAATCTGCGCGCCCAATTCGGTCTCTTTCAAGCTCGCGCCCATCGATTCCCGGTTGTATTTCAGGTCATTTTCCAACTGCTTCTTTTCCAGCTCCGCAATTTTTAACGCGTTCTCTGCCCGCGTAATGTCTTCCGCCGTGCCGCCTCCTACTTTTTGAAGCCTTTTTGCATCTTCAAAATCAGCCCGGAGTTTGTTAATGTTCAAGGATTTAATGCGATCATTGATTTCAGCGTCGTACAAGTCTTTGTTCAGCTTCATCCGCAGCTGCTCAATGCTGTTTTGCTTCAATTTCAGCTGGTCCTCATAACGTTCGGACTCGATTACGGTAAGCGACTTATCCAGCTCAACAATGGCCTGGCCTGGGTTTACCTGCGTTCCCGGCGTTAGCAAAATGCGCTTGATGCTGGCGCGAATAGGGCTTGTAAAAATTTGCTCATAAGCCGGGATGACTTCTCCCGATGCAGTCAATGTGTTTTCAACATTCCCTTTTTCAACCGTTCCCGTACGGATCCTGCTGCTTTCCAAAGTGCTGCCGAGGGATTTACGAAAAAAATAAAGCAATGTTACCGTTAAGATTATTCCCAGCGCGATGAAAAGCCATCGTCGGTTTCTGGTGGTTTTAATGTAGTCCGGCGCAACTTCCCGATCCATTGTTTTTTGTTTGGAGGTTAAATGTGTTTCATGGCTAATGTGCTTATAGTTAATCCATTTTTGTGCCAATACATAAAACACTCACAGTCAATATTTTACACAGAAAATAAAAACAAAAAACCGTGCGATAGCGCACGGTTTGTGTGATTTGGAACTGGAAATTTATGCCTTCGAAACTAGGTTTTCAGCTTCTTCTTTTTAGCTGCCGGAAACAGGATATTATTGAGGATCAGCCTATAACCGGCCGAATTTGGATGTAAGTTCAGGTCCGTAGGTTCTTCGCCTACACGGTGCTGGTAATCCTCCGGATCATGACCGCCGTAAAAAGTAAAAAATCCTTTTCCATGCGTGCTATGAATGTAACGCGCTTCCTTAGCAGTCTTATTTTCAGCCAGAATGATGACCTCAGGCTTGATCAGGCGATTTTTAAAAGCCGTTGTCTGGCCTAAAAAGCCTTTGATAATAGTCTGGTGATTTTGCGTGAGCATGCTGGGCACCGGGTCCCATTTGGCAGAAAACTGGAACAGCGAGAAGAAGTCGTTAGCCTCCGTCAGATTACGCTCATCAGGCTGGTTATCAATGTCTGAAAACTCAACTTCATAAGGATAGGAAATGGTTTTGAAATCCTTGAAAGCAAATGTGTTATCATAATTTAGTTTACTATTAGCAGTCGGATCTACGGGCGTGCCATCGTACATAGCCTCCACAATATCCAGCCCTTCCGCAGCAAGTGTAATGTCAAATGTATCGGTTGCATTGCACATGGCGAACATGTAACCACCACCAGTAACGAACTCCGAAATCCGCTTTGCCACTGCCAGTTTCATCTGTGGCACATTGCCAAACTGGTATTTATTGGCAGTTTCTTCCGCCTCGCGCTTTTGCTCGCGATACCAGGGAAAATCTTTGTATTGATAAAATTTACCAAACTGTCCCGTAAAATCTTCATGGTGCAAATGCAGCCAATCGTATTCCGGAAGCTTATTGTTCAGCACTTCATCGTCATAAATCACATCATAAGGAATCTCCGCATAAGTTAGCACCAGCGTCACCGCGTCATCCCAGGGAAGCTTCGATTTGGGAGAATAAACGGCGATCTTAGGCGCTTTCTGCAATTTTACCGCATCCATATTCACATCCGGCGCACTGATCTGGCTCAGGATCTGACCCGCCTGCCCTTCCGAGATCACTTCAAAACTCACACCGCGAACCGTCATTTCCGACGCAAACTGCTGATTATAAGCGATCATAAAACTGCCGCCACGGTAATTTAGCAGCCAATCCATTTCCATTTCAAAATTTTTCAGGATCCAGTAAGAAATCCCGTAAGCCTTCAAATGGTTCTTTTGGCCCTCATCCATAGGGATAAGCAGCCGGTTGGACATGCTGTTAAATGATAATGTTAAAAAAATGATAAGCGGGATAAACAAGCGTATCACTGGTTTGATTCTTTCACGTTTCATGCGCAGCTTTACAAAGTCGGATTTTATTAAATATAAAAAGAAAACGATAGAATTCACATTATGGTGCACAAGCTTTAAAACCATGAACATCAGGGAAAATATTGACGAAGGCCTCCGCTCCATTCAAAGCAATCTGCTCAGAACCGTCCTCACTGCGCTGATCATTGCCATCGGAATCACGTCCCTCGTCGGCATCCTGACCGCCATTGAAGGTATTCAGAATTCGGTCAACAGCAGCTTTGCAGACCTGGGAGCCAACACTTTCACCGTCAAAAACAAAGATGACGATGAATTTCGCAACGGCGGCCGCCGGAGCAAGCAATATCCCGCAGTAACCTATCGGCAAGCGCTTACATTTGCCAATCAATTTAAATCATCTTACACTGCAACCGCCTCACTTTCAGCAGACATAGGCGGAGCTGTTCAGGTAAATTATCTCTCCCAAAAAACCAATCCAAACACCAGCGTCGTCGGTTCCGACGAGCAATATCTGGGCATTAACGGCTACAAAATAGACTTGGGCCGTAATCTCGACAAGAATGATATGGAAAACGCGCTGAATGTTGCAGTGATAGGCCAGGAAATTGCCAAAAAACTCTTTCAACGCGTTGACCCGCTCAATAAGGACATTACTTTCATGGGCAGCCGTTACAAAGTCGTGGGTGTGCTGCAAAAGAAAGGTTCGCTTGGCGGACAAAATGACGCAGACCGCATCATCCTCATTCCCCTCGAAAATGGCCGCGGACTTGCCGCAAACCGCGCATTAACATACAACATTACCGCCTCTGCCCCGAACATTTCCGACGGAGATTTTATCGTGGAAGAAGCCCGCGGGATCATGCGCAGGATTCGGAACGATGCTCTGGGCAAAGAAGATTCATTCACCATCGACCGCGCGGATGCAGTCGCCAAGGACTTTGAAGAGGTGACCGGCTATCTTCGCATCGGCGGATTCGGCATTGGCATTATCACATTATTAGGCGCTTCCATCGCATTGATGAACATTATGCTCGTCTCCGTCACCGAACGAACCCGCGAAATCGGGATCCGGAAATCGCTCGGCGCAACGCCAGGTGTAATCCGTTTCCAATTTCTGATCGAAGCCATCGTTGTCTGCATACTGGGTGGAATAGCCGGCCTTATTCTGGGCATTGTCATCGGCAACGTCATTTCCGGCCTCATCAGCTCCGACAGTACATTTGTGGTTCCTTGGACCTGGATGGCGATGGGAATTCTCGTTTGCGTAGTTGTGGGCGTTCTTTCGGGGATTTACCCGGCCATCAAAGCCTCACGCCTCGATCCGATAGAAGCACTGCGTTATGAATAAGGAAGTTAGGTTTCGTGAATGTATTGCCATTATTTTTTCCAATGATTTTTTCGGCGATACGCTTGCTTAATATATTTTTCTCCCTACTTTTGCACTCCCAACAAGAGAAGATCAATGCCCAGATGGCGGAATTGGTAGACGCGTTGGTCTCAAACACCAATGAGGTTACACTCGTGCCGGTTCGACTCCGGCTCTGGGTACAAAAGCCCTTCAACGCAAGTTGAGGGGCTTTTTTTCTTTTTGAAGCGCGAAAAATTACCATTAAACCCAGCTCTTGTAATATTTTCCTGCCATTTGAATTCGACTCCGATCGCCGCGACCAAACGGAACTTTTTATGCAAATCTTAAACGAAAATAATATTTTAACGATCATTAATTTGATTATCAGTCTAATACGACTTACAATCCAAAATACTTTTCCGGTTCGACAGACTATATTCTAACCCATTAGCACAAGCTAAAAATTTAGGCGTCGATTTATTAGCCAATCGGCATAAGAGGTCATCCTGAATCTTTTAATGGCGTCTTCTCATTAAAATGGCTAGCTAAATATTTTCCGGTTTGACTTACCGGTTCAGCGGCAACAGTTGCTGCCGAACCGCAAACGACGATTTCACCACCTTCGTCTCCGGCACCCGGCCCAACGTCGATCACCCAGTCGCTGTTTGCGACAACGTGCATATCGTGTTCGATGACAATAACCGTATTACCCTGATCAACCAACTTATTGAGCTGGATAAGTAAATTGTCCACATCGGAAGGGTGCAATCCTGTTGTAGGCTCATCCAGAATATATAATGTGTTGCCATGCTGCGCCCGTTGCAATTCGGTAGCCAGCTTTATGCGCTGCGCCTCACCTCCTGAAAGCTCGGTAGCCGGTTGCCCAAGACGCAGATAACCCAGACCAACCTGACGAACGACATCCAGCGCCCGGTTGATCTGAGGTTCAGAGTCAAAAAAGTCAAATGCCTCATCCACAGTCATGCCAAGCACCTGGGCAATGTTTTTGTCATGGTATGTAATTTCCAGCGTCTTCTCATTGTAACGACTTCCATGGCAAGCCGGACAAGGCGTATACACACTGGGAAGAAATAAGAGCTCGACCATTACAAAGCCTTCGCCTTCGCAATTCGGACAGCGTCCTTTTGCGACGTTAAAAGAAAAACGACCCGCATCGTATTTGCGACTCTTTGCCATTTTTGTATTTGCGAACAATTTCCGGACATGATCAAAAAGACCCGTGTAAGTTGCCAGGTTTGACCGTGGCGTACGTCCGATGGGCTTCTGATCTACTGGTATTAACCTGCGAATATGACTTATCCCTTCTGAAATATACCCGGTCGTTGTTTTAGGGCTTTCCGTCTGGAGAAGATTATCTTCCTGATCATCTGTTCCTGATATTTGCTGTCCCAATTTCTCCAAAACAAGCTCTACAAGTGCCTGACTTATAAGACTACTTTTGCCCGAGCCCGATACGCCGGTGACACTGGTTAATACGCCTAATGGAAAATCGGCATCGACATGCTTTAAATTATTTCGGCTTACGTCCCTTAGCTGCAGCCATCCTTTTGCCTCTCTCGCAAGCTTTTGACTTTGGTCTACATTAAACAAATATCGCCTTGTAACGGACTTGTGAATCTTTTCCAATCCCTGTAACGGACCACTGTAAAGTATTTCACCTCCCTTTTCACCCGCGCCCGGCCCTACATCGACAACCCAATCCGCATGGCGGATGATTTCGATCTCATGTTCGACTACAAAAAGTGAATTTCCAGCTGCTTTTAACCTGTCTAATGCCCGGAGCAATGACTGTGTGTCGGCAGGATGAAGACCTGCGGATGGTTCGTCGAGTACATAGACGACGCCGAAAAGATTGGAGTGTATCTGAGTCCCCAGACGCAGGCGTTGCAATTCTCCCGGCGAAAGTGTGGGGGTGCTTCTTTCAAGCGTCAGATACCCAAGCCCCAGATCGATGAGCACATCCAGGCGGGACAAAAGATCATGACCTATCCGTTGAAGAACCAAAGTCTTTTCGGGATGTTCCTGATCTGGGTCATTGCTTTTGGATTTTAGGGATGATGATACAATATCACGTAAGCTCTTGATATTGAGCTGATAAAATTCCGCAATATCCATTCCGGCAAATTTCACAGATAATGGCTCAGGCCGCAGGCGCTTTCCATGGCAGACGGGACATTGCGCGCTCAGCATAAATTTTGCCACGCGCTTTTTCATTGCCTGGCTCGGTGAATTCGCAAATGTTTGCATCACATACCGTTTGACCCCGGTAAATGTACCCATATAGCTGGGTTCCATTTTCCGCGCCAAGGCTTGTTGAACTTGTGCCATATTAAGTCCGGAATAAACCGGAACGACCGGCTGCTCCTCCGTAAACAAGATCCAATCCCTATCTTTCTTGGGCAGGTCACGCCAGGGAATGTCCACATTGTAACCAAGTGTCATTAATATTTCCCTTAGGTTCTGCCCCTGCCACGCGGTGGGCCAGGCCGCGATGGCTTTTTCTCTGATCGAGAGTGAATCATCAGGCACCATCGAATGTTCCGTCACTTCATAGACAACACCCAGGCCGTGGCATTCCGGGCAGGCGCCTTCCGGAGTGTTAGGTGAAAACGATTCTGCATATACGATGGACTGACCGGCAGGATACTCTCCCGCCCTCGAATACAGCATCCGGATCAGGTTTGAAATCGTCGTAACGCTGCCCACTGAGGAACGTGTGCTGGTCCCTCCCCGCTGCTGCTGCAAAGCGATAGCAGGAGGAAGGCCATCTATACTGTCGACCTGAGGAATGGACATCTGATTAAAAAGTCGCCTAGCATACGGAGAGACGGACTCCAGATAACGACGCTGCGCTTCAGCATACAAGGTCCCGAAAGCGAGCGATGATTTACCAGAACCCGAGACACCCGTAAATACAACCAATGCATCTCTGGGTATTTCCAGATCAACGTTTTTCAGGTTATTCTCTTTGGCTCCCTGCACTTTGACAAAATTGGAGACCGGATGTGATATTAGTTCTTTTGACATTGGATCTGGGATAAAATGCACTTTGAAATAGCCCCAGCGCTTTCGTAGTAGTTTTTCTGGAAGCCCGTGTTAAGCAAAGCTCGCAACTTTATTTGATGGTTGCGTAATCGAATGTTAAAGTAGTTAAGGTTGGTGAGACATCGGCAGAAGTACTGCACCGTATATTTTTACTTCTGAACCAATACCAGCAGTATAATCCCAAAGATTAACGCTTGCCTTTAATACCATCCCATCACAAGGATGCATTAATTTCATTTCATTTAAATTAATCAAACAGTTATGGTAAAATTGGCAATTCTGGCAAGGCTCGAAGCTAAGCCAGGTAAAGAACAAGACGTCGCGGACTTTCTCAAAGGCGCCTTGCCTTTGGCGATGGAGGAAGCAGGTACCATCAGCTGGTTTGCCCTGCAAATAGGTCCTTCCACATTCGGAATTTTCGATACATTCGAAACTCAGGAAGGCAGGGAGGCACATTTGGGAGGCGAGATCGCCAAAGCATTGATGGCAAATGCGCCAGACCTGCTTGTAGCTGATCCGGTCCTTGAAATGGTCGACTTACTAGCAGTCAAGTAAAACATTGAGTATTACCCTTCATAATAATTGTGTTTAGGCTCTTCATAGAAAATCTAGATGCGGCAGTGATCCTATTTTCAAAATAAATAATTTATCAGCATGTCCACTTTCAAGAATCTGTTACTCCTTGCTACACTCCTCTTTGGCGGTCTCGTTCACGCACAATCCAATTTTACAAGTAAATCCATCGGAGTCGGCGTCGTGGTAGCAGACTTGCAACGCTCATTGGATTTCTATATAAAAGGGATCGGCATGGTCAAAACCGGCAATTTTACAATCAATGCAGAATTCGGTAAACGAGGCGGTTTAACAGGTGGTGAAGCGGTTGACGTAAACGTTCTTAAACTTGAAAACAGCCCCGAAGGCACCGATTGGAAACTGATGAGTTTTGGCAAAAAGGCAGGTCATCCAAAGTCAAAATTCATTCAGGACGATACAGGTCCGCAGTATATCACCATTCAGGTCAAATCCTTAAAACCCATCATTGACAGGCTGAAGGAGCAAAACGTGACTTTCCTGGGCAACACACCTACGCCTCTGACGAAAGATTCACACTTCGTACTGGTCCAGGATCCGGACGGGACATTTGTGGAGCTGATCGGGCCGATGTAATCGTGAAGTTTTTTTCGCCCTGAAATCGTGCATTGATTAGGCCGGAGACCGTTATGTTCAGGTATGAAGAGCATGGAAAAAACAGTTGAGATATGGAAAACAACAAACATGACTTCAATAACGTGTTTTTCCAACAGGCTTCAGGATTGGCTAAAATTGGAAGTTGGGAACTTGATGTAGTAAATGACAAAATTTACTGGTCGACGATGGTTCACGAACTGCACGAAACAAATCCGGAAACGTTCATCCCTAATTTAGTAACAGCCCTTGGTTTTTACCGAAATGATTATCGATCAATTGTAAATGAGATTATATTAAAAAGTATCGAGACGGGTGCAGCATTTGACTTTGAAGCTGTGATAGTTACTAAAAAAAAGAAAGAAAGATGGATTCGGGCTATTGGAAATGTTGAAATGATTCATGGAAAATGCCAGAGAATAATCGGAAGTTTTCAGGATATCCATAGTTCCAAGTTGCTGGCGCTTCAGATGCGTGAGATTTTGGAAAGTATATCTGACGCTTTTTATGCAGTGGATAAAAATTGGAAATTTACTTATTTTAATAAAGAAGCCGAGAACCTGCTGTTAAAGAAGACAGAAGATGTTTTAGGCAAAAACATTTGGGAAGTATTCCCAGCAAGTGCAGATACTGTCATTCGGAAAATTTATCAAAGAGTTGCCCGTTCAAAAAAGAAAGAATCCTTTGAATACCATTATCCGGGGAATGGGAAATGGTATGAAATAAATGCATATCCATCACATGGTGGCATATCAGCATACTTTAAGAATATAGATGAACGTAAGCAGGCCGCAGAAAAACTCGATAAAGCCTATCAGGAAAAAATTAATATCCTGGAAAGTATCGGAGACGCTTTTTTCACAGTAAACAAAGATTGGGTACTAACCTATTTGAACAAAGAAACCGAAAAGGTTTTACACAGGAAAAGGGACACCCTTATTGGTAAAAACCTTTGGGACGAATATCCTGACGCAATAGAGACTGACTTTTATCGCCAATATCACAAAGCAGCAAAAACTCAGGAAAATTTGACTTTTGAAGAGTTTTATCCGGCATTGAAAGTATGGCTCGAAGTGACGGTGTATCCATCAAGCACCGGACTTTCCGTCTATTTTAAGGACATTACATTAAGAAAAGAGTCGGATCTACGCTTGCTTCACTCCAATGAACGCTTTGAAAAAGTCGCCGAGGCGACCCATGATGCGATATGGGATTGGAATATCCTAGAAGATACACTCTATTGGGGGCCCGGTTTCGGTAGTCTGTTTGGATACCAGGTTGAAAAGATTACTCCAACATTAAAGTCCTGGACAAATCATATCCATCCTGAGGATCGGAAACAGGTATTACAAAGTATTTATGGAACGCTTGAGAATCCTCGCCAAACCAACTGGATCTCCGAATACCGTTACAAAAAAAATGACGACACCTTTGCCAATGTGATTGATAGGGGTATTGTAATTAGAGATGAAAATGGAAATCCTACCCGTATGGTAGGTGCTATGAATGATATCTCAGAGCGAAAAAAATTTGAGATAAGCAGACTAGAATATGTCGGACAAATTGAAACACAGAATGAAAAACTAAAAAATATTGCGTGGACTCAGTCACATATTGTTCGGGCACCCCTTGCGAGAATGCTCGCAATTATGAATGCTATTGATGATAACAACAAAGATCTGGATGACACTTTAATGTGGTTAAAACATTTAAGAGATTCCGCTAACGAGTTGGATGAAATTATAAAGGACGTAGTTGAAAAGGCGCAACATTTAACTTGAAAAAATGAATAAAGCTATTGTCATTGTAGATGACGATCCAATTGTTAGATTAGTCATCCAAAGAATGGTGCACAACATTGATAGTTCAATTACTTGCCATCAATGCGAAAATGGAGAGGTTGGTTTATTGAGAATAGAAAAACTACAAAATATAACCGATTACATTGTTGTACTTTTGGATATTAATATGCCCGTTTTAAATGGATGGGAATTTTTAGACAGACTGCAACAACTAAATATTGTTGCCAGTGATAAATTCAAATTATACATGATCACCTCCTCTACAGATGCAAGTGACAAGATTAAAGCTCGATCTTATCCGGTGATTAAAAAGCTCTATCCCAAACCGCTTTCAAAACAAGATTTAAAGGAAATTCTTAGTTCTGATGAAATGCCTTAATTTTTAACATCGTTAACCTCGCGAGAAAATACGGTGCCATGACTTCCTCATCCCGTAGCAACCTCTGGCAGCTTCGCAAACACCCGCTGTGTAACAACCTCATGTACCAAGAGTTTAGTCTCAGTCAAGATACATTCGCAACATTATCAAATAACCTAATCTACTCATTTATAGATACTTATATCTGCCAACTTTTTTAAATCTATTAGCATCTGGTTCGACATTTGTTCCGTTGCGGCTACAAAAGCCCTTCAACGCAAGTTGAGGGGCTTTTTGCTATCAGGCTGTGCCAGGATTTCGCTGGTGAAAGTGTGTTAGGTGAAAAAGCTTGCCTTAACTAATTAAAAGACTGCCTAAACTCGACCGGTGAATAGCGCGTCTTATTCTTGAACAATTTACTAAACGACTGAGGATGCTCAAATCCCAGCTGAAAGGCGATCTCGTTCACTGACAGGTCGGTGGTGGAAAGTTTTTCTTTTGCCAGGTTAATGAGCTTGTCTTGTATGAAATGCCTGGTGCTTTGTTTGGTCAGTGTTGTCAGCAGACGGCTTAGATAATCCGGGGACAGATTCAATGCCTCGGCCACAGACTCGACTGTCGGGATACCTTCGGCTGCCAGGATATCGTCTTTGAAACGATGGGTTAGCAACTTCTCCATCCGTTCCAGGATAGTATGGTTCGAAATCCTGCGAGTTAGGAATTGCCGTTGATAAAATCGCTCTGCGTACGTGAGCATTAATTCAAGCTGCGCAATCATGACGTGGTGGCTCGATGCATCCATATTGGCGTGGTACTCCTGCTCGATCTGCTGCATCAGGCCCACAACCAGCGCTTCCTCTTTTTCAGAAAGGTGTAGTGCCTCCCGGAGATGATAGCAGAAAAATTCATACTGCTTTATTTTGCCCGACAAGGTGGTATTCCATAAAAAATCAGGATGGATGAGTAAAAGCCATCCGGTATGTTTGAATTCCTCTTCGCCGGAAGACTCCACCGACAGAATTTGCCTGGGCGACATAAACACCATAACGCCCTCGTCAAAATCGAAGTCCTGCTGGCCATATCTGATTTTGGAGTTGACGTTTTTCTTGAGCGCGATTGTGTAAAAGTGATGGCTGATACTTTTCGGAGCCACGGCAGGCTGCGCTTTGATATCCTCAAATCGCACCACGCTGATGAGCGGGTGCTCAGGTCTGGGCAATTGCATCAATCGATGATATTCGGTGATGGTGCGAATGTGCCTTGGTGCTTCAATTGACTTCATAACAAAGGGATCGTTTATAACCCAAACAGTAATTTTAGCCCTTCCTTAAGTGCAGCGGGTGGACGCCCAAGTTTTTGGGCCAGATCGGCGGTCACTACGGATTCCTGCCCGTTTCGAATATCAGCATTAAAATCGGTAATTTTTCTTGCCATTGCCTGCGGAATGCCTTTCTGAACCAGTATATCTTCGAACGCTTGACTTTCAACCGAGGTGTAGCGCACCTCTTTTCCCGACAGCTCAGTCAATGCCCGGGCAACGTCATCGAACGAATAGGCCTCCCCGCCTGTAAGCAGGTATGTCTTGTTTTCGCATGGTTCGTCCAGCATTACATGCGCGATCGCCTCGCCCATTTCCTGTCGAAGCGCAAATGCAACCTTTCCCATTCCGGCGGACTGGACAATGCCGGTGTCGAATACCTGTTTGCCAGCAAACAGCGGAATCACGTCCATATACAAAGCATTCCGAAATATGGTGTATTGTAAGCCACTTTCCCGTATATAGTCTTCGGTGGTAAAATGGTCCATCATCAAAGGGTTAGAAAGGTTATTCCTATCCCGCAACGAACGGCTCGTGTAGGCGATGCCCGCTACTCCTGCCCTTTTCGCTGCATCCACAACATTGCGGTGCTGCTGCACCCGATCGCCTTCGTCGCTAGCTGAAATTAGTAAGACCTTATCTACATCTTTCATGGCATGGTCAAGCGAAGGCATATCTTCGAAGTCGCCTAAGTACGCCCGGAATGCTTTTTCCTGAAACGACAATCGCCTTTCCTCTTTTCGGGTAAGAATGGCAATGCTGCTGGCCGGGATCTTTTTCAGCATCGTTTCGATCACTGCACTTCCCAACGCACCCGTCGCGCCTGTTACTAATATCCGCATGATTATTGTTTTAAGTACAAAGCAAAGCTCGGCAGAAACCTGAATGCATAGATAGCCAAATCCGGCTTTATTGTAGCCCAATCTGACTTCCACAAGAAAACACTTATTGGGATAAGATAGCTCGAAAAAACTGCATGTGTGGAGACAAGCTTAACAGGCTAGGCTTTTTTGGTACATCCATTTAAATCAGTTTTGCGGATTGGAAGAAAACCACCACTTTTGTCAGACATAATACACAACATGCAAGCTCGCTCGAAGACAAGGTGGAGAGTAACCGCATCGCCGGCGAATGCAGGCTTTGTGTCTTTTCGAATAACCGACTATCCTAAACCCATCAGATTTTTCTAAAATGAGGCCTTTGTCAATGCTGCAAAACGCCTGCCGAATCGCAGGCTTTATCCTTGTTATCTTTTCCCAGAACATTCAGGCGCAAAACCTACCTGCCAAACGCCCGAAGCCGAATATTGTCATCATTATTTCGGACGATCATGCTTTTCAGGCGATCAGCGCGTATGGCAACAAGCTTGTTAAAACGCCCAACATTGACCGCATTGCACAGAAAGGTGTCCGCCTGGACAAAGCTTATGTTACTAATTCCATTTGCGGACCCAGCAGGGCGGTAATACTCACTGGCAAATACAGCCACAAGAATGGTTTTAAGGACAACGAAACCTCCCAATTCGACCATAGCCAGGACAATTTTGCCAAACATTTGCAGACCGGCGGATATCAGACAGCCTGGATCGGAAAGATCCACCTCGCAGGCAAACCGGAAGGATTTAACTTTTTCAATCTGTTGCCCGACCAGGGTTCTTACTATAATCCGGAATTTATCGGAATGGACGGAAAGAGCATTAGAAAAGAAGGTTATGTTACCAATCTGATCGAGGATATTTCCGAAGAATGGCTGGACTTACGTGATTCCAACAAGCCATTTTGCCTGGTGGTCGGCCACAAGGCGACGCACAGAACCTG
Source organism: Dyadobacter chenhuakuii (assembly GCF_023821985.2). Taxonomy (NCBI): domain Bacteria; kingdom Pseudomonadati; phylum Bacteroidota; class Cytophagia; order Cytophagales; family Spirosomataceae; genus Dyadobacter; species Dyadobacter chenhuakuii. The sequence goes on from NZ_CP098805.1 coordinate 2,647,365, forward strand.
GCTGCCGGATACGGTGGATTTTGGCCGATATGATTCGCTGACATTCCCAGTTCCAGTAAATTTTTATGATCAATACAAAACCAGAAGTGCTGCCGCAGTGCAGGATATGAGCATTGACAAAACAATGCAAATGGCATACGACCTGAAAATGCTCAGTTACAGCTCAAAAGGCGAACCCACCGTAAACAGGATGAATCCGGCGCAGCGAGCGAAGTTTGACGCTTATTATGGAGCGATTGAAGCTGACTTGAAATCAAAAAACCTGACCGGCAAAGCACTGGCAGAGTGGAAATTCCAGCGCTACATGAAGGATTATTACAGCACGGCCGAGTCGCTCGACCGCAATATCGGGCGCATGCTGGATTATCTTGAAAAACACGAATTGGATCAAAATACGATTGTGATCTACATGTCGGATCAGGGATTTTACCTGGGCGAACACGGCTGGTTTGACAAAAGGTTTATGTACGAAGAATCATTCCGTACTCCGCTGCTGATGCAATTTCCGGGCGTGATTAAACCAGGGACAAACAGCAGTCAAATGGTCATGAACCTGGATATAGCGCCTACGCTTCTGGATGCGGCCGGGCTTGCGATCCCATCGGATATGCAGGGAAAATCCATGCTGCCCTTCTTAGCAAATAAAGCTGTCAAAGGCCGGGAGGCATTGTATTATCATTATTATGAAAACGGTGAGCACTCGGTTTCACCGCATTTTGGGGTGAGCACGAAGGATTACAAACTCATTCGTTTTTACAAGCGGGTCAATTCATGGGAGCTTTTTGATCTGAACAAAGATCCCTCAGAGGAAAGCAATGTATACGGCAAAAAAGGATATGAAAAGACCACGCTTGCACTGAAACAGCAGCTCACGAAATTGATTGCGGAGTATGACGACAAGGAGGCGAAAGTGATCCTTAGATCAGAACCCTAGGCCATTAACGCAACTCGTCCAGCTCCACAACTTTCGCCGTTTTGGTCAGCATATGAATGATGAGCCAGGCGATCAAATATGTGCAACCGCAGATTGTGAAAATGATGTTGTATCCTCCTTGCAGGTTCCCGGCTGCTTTGTAGCTGTCCAGCAGGCTGCCGATTAACATGGGAAACAAAATTCCGCCAACTGCACCTGCCATCCCGCCGATTCCGACAACAGAACTCACGGCTTGTTTGGGAAAAAGATCGGACGGTAATGTGAATACATTGGTTGCCCAGGCTTGGTGCAATGCCACGGCAAAGCTGATCAGGCCGACTGCGACCCAGACGTCACCTGCGAACTGGATCAGGATTACCGATAACTCCAATACTGCGAATGCCAAGAGAACCGTTTTTCTGGCTTTTAATGTAGGCCACCCTTTTTTGATAAGCCACGAAGAAAGATAGCCGCCGCCAATGCTGCCGATGGTGGTTGCGGTATAAATCAGCATCAATTCGAGGCTTGGCTTTTTAAGGTCCAAAGCAAATGTGGATGCGAAATACGAGGGTAACCAGAATAGAAAAAACCAGTAAATAGGATCAATAAGGCCCTTTCCCGTAATGTAGGCCCACGTTTGTGGGAATGTAAAAAGCTTGATCCATTTCACACGCTGCTTCTCGGCATCGTTTTCATCCTGATCCTGTCCGCTGACAATGTAATGCAGTTCCTGGGCACTCAGGCGCTTTTGCTGAGCAGGAATATCGTAGTAAATCAGCCAGAAAATAAGCCAGACAAAGCCGAGTGCTCCGGTAATCCAAAATACTTCCTGCCAGCCATAATGGTTTAATATCCAGGGCACCAGCAGCAATGCAACCACCACGCCGACGCTTGTGCCGGCGTTAAAAAGTCCCGTTGCCAGCGCACGCTCTTTTTTCGGAAACCATTCGGCAACCGTCTTGACTGCCGCAGGATAATTTCCGGCTTCACCCAAACCGAGTCCCACACGCGCCAGACCAAAACCAAATGCGCTCCTTGCGACAGCATGCAACATACCCGCAATGCTCCAAAAAACAATGGTGATCGAATAACCCATTTTCGTGCCGATCTTATCGATCAGCCAGCCGAAAAGCAGCAGACCCAGGGCATAGGCGGCCGTAAAAGCCATGACAATCCGTGCAAAATCGGTTTCAGTCCAAGCGAATTCTTTTTCTAAAATCGGTTTGAGTAAACAAATGATCTGCCTGTCAAGGTAATTGATTGTCGTGGCCGTGAAAAGCAGGACAACAATGAGCCATCGGTAATTTTTAGTTGTAGCATTCAGCATAATAAGGCGAGTTGCTTTTTGAATTGCAGGAAATGTGCTTTGAGGCTCTGCCAAAGTAAGTATTTTTCCATTTTGATAAATTTATTATTGGCTACGGCAATGCAAACGCCACATAGGTTCCGCCTGCTTTCAGGCCATAGCGTGCGCCTCCGGCTTTCCTCGCCATTCAATTTCTATGTTGGTAATCCTGCCCTGCAACCTGCATTTGTACAAAATGCAGAGCTGAGCTATACTTATAAGCAACAATACAGTATCACAGCTTATTACACCTCAATCCAGGATGTTTCACCAACATCAATGTGCAGGACAATCAGACGAAGCTTTATTATGGAACGCATGCAAACCTGGGTTTAAGCGCGAATTCAGGTGTCCGTTTATCAGCAGCATTTCAGCCGGGCAGCTGGTGGGATATCAATGTGATGGGCGGCGCTTACAGGCTGCGGGAAAAATCAGCTTATCTGTCCAGCGCATTCGACTATCACCTGTTTTCCTACGATGCGAACTTGACGCAGTACTTCACCATTCATACGAAGGCAGCAGTAAAGGCTGAGATCAGCGGGACTTACAACGGGCCCGGCATTCTCTTGATCATTTTACTTAAACGAAATGCCGCCAGCAGGAAGTAAAACGCGACAAAAGCGGCATAACCAGCTAGAGTATTCATACCTATACCCGGCGTATGTGCTTGTAAATAGATGGAGACGCCCGCCAGCATTTGCTGAATCTGTTTTCAATCTTTTCAGGCTGCTTCTCCAAATTGATACGACATTACCACCATAGCTGCTGACATACTGTTGTCATTTCCGCATTTTAATTTTGAGAAAACATTCCATCCTATGAAATTTGCATCCATCCGAATTATAACCGCAGACATCCAACCTCTAATTGCATTCTATGAACAAATTACGGGTTTATCCTTTATTCAGCATACAGCGGATTTTGCGGAATTACACACCTCATCAATCGTACTGGCGATCGGCAGCACCCGGACTCTGGATCTTTTTGGAGGAAGCCATCTGGCCGTCCCGGCATCCAATCAATCGATCATTTTGGAGTTTCTTGTGGACGATGTAGACGCAGAATATCACAGGCTGGCAGACCTCCTTGGCGATGACATTGTTCAAACACCAACAACAATGCCTTGGGAAAACCGCTCTATGTTGTTTCGCGATCCAGACGGAAACCTCGTAAACTTTTTTACGCCAGTCAACCGGTAAGCAAATGGAAGCGCTCATTGAATGTTAGTACGCAGATATTGATTTGAAGATATAAACGGGGAAAACCGTGTACCTAATTTGTTCAGTTGGGGATGCTGGCTACTTAATCGTATATGATGTAGTATCAAACTCACCCAGCCTGAAATACCCCAATACTTCTTCATTAGTATCATTGACATTAGAACAGTTTCCTTTTAACTGTACAGGGATAGTTGGAAAAGGCCCGCCTTCATCACTTCCGGATTGCTGAATCAATATGTTTAAATAGTCGTAATATCTTCGTGAAATACCATAAACATTAATTCCTACGGTTACTCCGGCAACATTGTTTTCGTTATCATTCTCAATATAATTTTCGTTGCCATCTGAAAATTTATCGCTGATAACTGAAAGAGATGGCAGTGGTAAATTAGACGGAGTAAATTCGCCTAAATAATAATTTGAAACAGCAACGCGGTCGTTAAAAAATACCTGAAGGACAATTTCTGTGTCACCATCAGAACCTTCAATGGCTTGCTCAACCCGATTAATAACAGGTGCTGCAATCAAGGTTTCTGTTGCTGTGTAAGAGTTGCCATCGGAAAGGATTTTCAGCGTGTACGATGCGTTTATTTCCGGAATAAAGTCGGTTGCAGTGTAACTACCATTATTCTGGTCGGCAAACACAACTACAGACCCGTCGTTTTCTTTGGTTACTGTTACTGAGGCACCCGTAACAGGGACATCCGGATTCTTATCAAAAAAGCAGTTGATTTTCTTAGATTAATGGTTTGTGTTTTTCCCGTTGTACCTTTTTGCCACTTAATAGACGCATCAACCACCAATCGTGCGCCGCCGTTTGGGACTTTAACATCTATGACATCGGTACACGAACTTAATAACCCTAAAAGGAAAAAGAGTGTCCCTAATTTGCCGTATATATTCATGTTTTTCATTATTTCAAAAATTAAAATTGTATGTTACTGAAGGGACGATACCAAATATGGAAGTACGAGTGGCTTCTGTTACGCCTGTCTTATGATTTTGACCAAAAGAAATTGAGGCTGCGTTGCTTCGGTTATATGCGTTGTATATGCCAAATACCCATTCGCCTTGCCATTTTCTATCTTTATTTTTTTGCGGTGTTAAGGTTGCAGAAAGGTCTAGTCTGTGATAGGCAGGCAATCGGTCTGCATTCCTTTCGGAATAAGTCGCGACGGATAATCCGTTGTATACAAATTGTCCGTTAGGATAGGTAACGGGTCGCCCGGTCTGGAATACCATATTGGCCCCAAATCGCCATTTTTCGTTAAGTTTATAACTTCCGGTAAATTCAAAGTCGTGGGTTCTGTCCCAGTTAGAGTTATACCATTTCCCGTTGTTAATGCCTGCTCCGCCAGCTGCTCCTCCGGGTGTGCGCTGTTGCGATTTTGACAATGTGTACGCCACCCAGCCTGTAAAAGTGCCTTGGTTCTTCCGCAATAGAAACTCTAAGCCATAAGCCCGGGCTTCACCAGTCAAAATTTCGGTTTCAATGGTGTTTTGAGCTATAAGTTCGGCACCGTTAATATAATCTATCCTGTTGTCGATGGTTTTGTAATAGGCTTCGGCTTCGATCGAAAACATATTCTCGTTTAAATTTCTGAAATAGCCAATGGCATATTGGTCTGCAATTTGCGGTTCAATAAACTTTCCGCTAGGCGTCCAGACATCTAATGGCGTAGCTGATGTGGTATTAGAAATCAGATGCAGATATTGAGCAATTCGGTTATAACTTGCTTTAAAAGAAGAGTTCTCGTTAAGCTGATATGAAAGTGCAAACCGAGGCTCCAAATTACTGAATGTAGCTATGCTTTTCCCCTTGCCGTAATTGCTACTAGAAATGGGTTCGGCACGCTCATAAATGCCTAATTCCTTGTTATAAATTACTGGTAAGTTATTAGCGTAATTGTTTAATGTTTGCTTTCCTATTCGATTAAAGTAACTAAGACGCAAGCCATATTCAGCGGTAAGTCTTTCAGAAATCTTGTGTTCTAAACTTGCATAAATTCCAGCTTCGAAAGCAAATTTATCGTCTAATTTCTCCGGATTAACACCCGAATCTGCATTTAGGGGGTTGAGTCTGCCTGGATTAAAGTTGTAATAAATGCCATTTACTCCAAAATCAAATTTTAATTTATCGCTTGCATAATACCCCAAGTCATAGCGCATGTTATAATTGCTTATATCTGAGGTCCAATCAATTCCCTCAATAGGAATTTCCAGGTTATAGTTATATCGACTGTATATTAAGGATACATTGGAGAATAACTTGTTATTGAAAATATGATTCCATCGCAAGTTTCCTGAGAGATTTCCGTACGAATTAGTGAACAGTCCTGCGAGGTTAAAGTCATCATTGCCTAAATAACCAGATAGATATAGTTTGTTCTTCTCATCGATTTCATAATTTGTTTTCAGGTTCAAATCGTAAAATCCGGCTCTGCTGCTCTCCTTGGCCAAGGCCAAGAATATATTCACATAAGAGGCTCGACCAGCAATCAGAAACGAACCTTTGTCCTTAAACATGGGCCCTTCCGCCGCCAAACGACTGGAAATAGCACCAATACCGCCAGTGAGTTCAAATTCTTTACTATTTCCATCTTTTTGCCGTATATCCAGTACCGAAGAAGCACGACCTCCAAAACGGGCAGGAATTCCTCCCTTATAAAGTTTAACATCCTTAATTGCATCAGCATTAAATATGGAGAAGAAACCAAATAAATGAGAGGCGTTGTAAATAATTGCTTCATCCAAAAGAATCAGATTCTGGTCTTCTGCACCACCGCGTACATTGAAGCCCGATGCGCCTTCGCCGGCGTTGGTTACACCTGGCAGCAATTGAATGGACTTGATCAAGTCTACCTCACCCAAAACGACAGGTATCTGTTTGATATCCTTACTTGAGAGTCTTGTCACACTCATTTGCGGTGTCCCAATGTCTACTTGCATTGATTCCTCAGCTGTGATGACTACTTCATCTAATTGGGCGTTATCCCATTTGAGCTCAATGTTGAGCTTTTGATTTGATTTAAGGTCTATTGGCCTTTCAAACGTTGTAAATCCTAAATAAGAAATGGTTAAGGTATAATTACCTTCGGGTGCTGTGATAGAATAAAAACCATATTCATTGGTTACGCTTCCAATGGAAGTACCTTTCAAAAGGACAGTCGCCCCCAGAAGTGTTTCACCGTTGCCAACATCCTTGACTATACCGCTAATTGTGTATTTTTTTTGTGCAAAAAGGAATACTGGACACAACATTATGATCACGAATAAGGCGTACCTTTTCCTTGACCCGAAGGGCTTGAACTGACTTGTTTTTTTCATAATATTTTAAAAAATTTATTTATGTGCCCTTCAAAATCTTCCATTAATGGTTATGCGACGGAACCTTTGTGATGCGAATAGGTAGGCACACTGTAACCAACGGAAGAAACTATACGCAACGTAGAGACGAAACAGGGATACATTGTTTTCAAAAGCCATTACGGGTTGTCGGAAAAAATAGTGGGGTGAATGCTGAAAAATTTTTCGTCTCAAAAAAAATATAGAATCACACCCCACCTTTGCATGTTACCTTCCGTAAGGGGAAGAAGATGATGTTAAATCTAATTACCATTGTTATTTAGAAGGAAAGCTCTCTTTGATGAAAAGGATCTGTCAAGCATTTTGGAAGCCTGTAAGGGTGGCAATGCTCAGGCACAACGATGTCTGATCCGGCAATTTGCAGGATATGCCAAAAGCATTTCGCTTCGATATGCGGCTACCTTTGAGGAAGCGGAGGAGATCGTCAACGACTGCTTTTTAAAAGTGTTTAATAATTTACATAGCTATGATAAAGCGCAACCTTTCAAAGCCTGGTTTCGAACAATTGCTATTAATACGGCCATTGACCATTACCGGAAGAATCTCAAATGGCAGGAACAGCTAAGTCTGGATAATCTGGAAGTTGCGGACTGGAGTGATGACATTTTAAGTGAAATATCTGCCCAGGAAATATTAATAATGGTTCAACGCCTCCCACCGGCTTATAGAATGGTTTTCACACTGTTTGTAATTGATGGATACTCACATAAAGAAATAGCTAACATGCTTGGTATCCAGGAAGGAACATCAAAATCTAACCTGAGGGATGCCAGACGAAAATTGCAAACCATGATAAAACTAAACTTTCCGCATTTGTATCAACTTTATAACTGGCCTAATAAGGGATTTAATGAAAACTGAGCAATTTGACGACGAATTCCGGAAAAAGTTATTGGGTCTGGATCCAAGTGATGAAGAAGTCGATCGGATATATAATTATGTCTCTTCGAATGGTAATATGACGCCCCGTTTTTCATGGATCAAAATCCTGATTTACGGGTTGGCTGCTTCGTTATTGGTCGGCTCTCTATCCTTCAATTACGTTCAAAATCTAACTAATAAAAAACTCTTATCCTCCCTGGATTCTTTAAAAAGCAGAATCACTTCTATTGAACTAAATTCTGCTCAAAAAACAAGTCTACGCGTCGATACCATATACATTGACCGGTATATTGAAAAAACCATTGCAGCCCAAAATCATCAGGAGTTGCTTTACACCAGGCAGGGCCCTCATAATGAAATTCAGCAGCCAATTAATAATCCTCTTACGGATGAATCAGTACAGAATTTAAACTTCCAACCAGCAGATTCCTCTGGCATGGTAATAGATAAAACCGATGGTACGGTTGGAAAATCCATTGCTCGGAATAATGCTTCCGGCACAGGATTAAATACCTACAGATCAGATGATGCCGTTGTTGAGAAAGAATCTTCCGAAATAAAGGGCAATGACAATAATCCGGCTAACAAAGCACCGTATACAAATAATGAAAATTTCCTCAAAGCTGGTAAGACAATATTGAATAGCCGTATTGGCAACATTCATCTTTCATTTACGCATTTGAAACTACCGGTTTTAAAGACGCCGGAGAAATTACCTTTGTTTAGCAAAGACAAGCCTAAATATTACTCAGAATCAATGAAGTCGGTTCTTAAAAAGATGGATTATTATGTGGGTGGAAGCCTTGACGCGGGTAACAGGCAGGTGGCAGGCGCACTTCTCGGAGAGCTGCGGCTCACACCAAAATGGAGTTTTCAAACCGGTGCCCGGTGGGCAGAAATCACCGGCCACAGTTACGACACCGCCGAGCAGTTTGGTCAAAAGACTGGTCAGGATTTTAGGGCTCTGTATGCGCCCTACGTAGCTCAAAATGTCGATTTGTTAAATATTGAACAAAATCATCAGCTCGTTCAAATCCCTTTAACAATTGCATATCATTACGAATTAAGTCCGAATTGGGCCCTGCGTTTCGGAATAGGAACTGATCTATCCATCTACGCCCTAAAAGACATTCATTTCAATTATAAGAAAGACAGTCAGTCCTTTGATAAAGGAGAATACAATGCGAAATTATCAATAAAGCCTATTAACGATATTACAATAAACCTGGGTCTGGAGCGTCGCTCGAACAAGTTCCTGTTTAGGGTAAGTCCTTACGTTAGTCCTCAATTACGTAAAACAGAATTTTCCAACAAAGGTCTTTTGTGGGGCGGCAGGGTGCAGGCTTTGTATAAATTAAATAGATGACTTTTAATGACGTCGGCAGTTGTTTCACAAAACAATCCCTCCAATATGCTTTAATTAAAAGAACGCCTGAAATCCAAGGGCGATACACTGGTTTTGAGCTTGAAAAGTTTGCTAAAAGACTGGGGATGTTCGAACCCTAGTTCATACGCTATTTCGCTTATCGAAGCATCGCTCGTAGATAGTTGTTCCTTAGCCTTTTCAATCAGATGGTTGTGAATGTGTTGTTGTGCATTTTGCCCGGTTATTGATCGCAGCATGTCACTTAAATAACTCGGACTGACGTTTAACTGCTCAGACAGGAACTGGACAGTTGGAAGCCCCTGCTTTTTGTCTGGTGGTGACTGAAAGTAGGTATGCAAAATGTCTTCTACCTTTTGAAGCAGATCGCTACTTACCGCCTTACGGGTGATGAATTGCCTGCTGTAGAACCGGTTGGCATAATTCAGCAGCAATTCGATCTGAGAAATGACAACGTCCTGGCTGAAATTATCAATTCTGTCTTTTAATTCTTCTTCAATATTTTCGAAAACAGAAATGATTGTCGTTTTTTCCTTTTCCGATAAGTGCAGCGCTTCATGGATAGAATAGGAAAAAAATCCGTACGCTTTGATCTTCCTGGCGAGTTCGTAACCCAGTAAAAAATCGGGATGGAAAAGTAAAGTATAACCGGACTGATCACTGAGTGGTGCGTGGCCTCCCGTGATTTGATTTGGCGAAACAAAAAACATTCCCCCTTCGTCAAAATCGTAGTAATGCTGCCCATATTTAAACTTCCCCCGAAAGTTTGTCTTATAGGATATCTTATAAAAATTTAGGATATGGGGACTGGGAAGTCTTTCCAGCGGAACGGTCCCATCAGCATTGTTGATTAAACTTACCAACGGGTGCATAGGTGCCGGAATGTCCAGCGCCTTATGCAGCCTTGATAACGAAATGAATCTATGGTTAGACATTTCATCCTTCATATTAATGCCTGTTTTATAATTTACTTTCGATGCTGCCTAATGCACCTGGTACGCCGTTCAGGGCTTTCCTGGCTTCTTCCCAACTTGGATCGTTCGGATCAAATGTACTCCGAACATAGGCAAGAATGCTTTCACATACAAAGGCAACACGCTCAGGATTTTCATCACTTGTTTCGCGGGCATCATACCCTGATATGCCACCGAAGATGTGTTCAGCACCAAACACGGTCAGCAGGTCCTTCGGGCCGGGACTTTGATAATAAGCGTCCGCACGCCAGTTGTCCACATCAGAGAACATAAGGTTAATGTCTTTGTCCCCATTCACAATGAGCGCCGGCAAAGTCATGGTGCTGAAATTACCTGCCGCCAACACAGGATAATGCTGTCTATTGGCTCCGTTAAATCCTTCTGGTCCACCAGAGGCGCCAATCAGCACCCGGGCCTTCAATCTTGGCTCTGCGGCATTCACTATTTTTCCTGTTGCAGGGTCGGTTACCTCCATGCCTGCCAGCATGGCCACGGTCTGGCCGCCCATGGAATGGCCGATGGCAGCAACTTTTGCTTGATCGACTCTTCCAGCTAACCCCGGCACTGTGGAAATAATTTCGTCTAAATGATCCAGGATAAATTGCATGTCCGTTACCCGCGAACTCCAAAACAACGGTGCTTCCGGAAGGGACGACGGAAGACCAAGTGCTCGGGAATTTTGATGAGTGGGTTGAATGACAACAAACCCTTCTGCTGCAAAAAAATCAACCATGGGCCCATATCCTCTGTACGAAGAGAGGAAATTAGAGGGACCATGCCCATGCGAAAGAAGAATGACAGGCAGGTTGTTTCCGCTAGCAGGAGCAGAAACTTTCATTTCGAGGTCTACGTGACGGCCGGAAACTGGTAATACAACCGGACTGAAGCTCATGATGGGTGTTTGTGACTGTTTCATGTTGTTATTGATTTTGAATTTTGAGATATGCAAAGTTCATCAGCCTTCAACTCCCCGGCGTAGTGAAATCGGGGCATTGCGTAGCCAAACCCCGGACAAATTCAGGTACGCATCAATTCTTTTCAATTTGTTTCAAACTCCATTTGTGATACATTTATAGACCTCAACCAACGGATTTGAATACAAGAAAACATTGAAATACTTTAACCTTATTGTTCTGGTTTGTTTAATGGTAACTGCTTGTTCCAAAAAGGAATCGAAGCAGTTTACGATTGGCTTTTCGCAATGCACGGGTAGTGATAACTGGCGTAAAACCATGCAGGAGAGCATGTATCGCGAGCTTTCTTTCAATCCCGAGATCAACTTTGTGATGAAGGATGCGGGCGGACAGAGTAAAACACAAATCACACAAATTGAAGAACTGCTCAAACAAAACATTGACCTGCTGATTGTCTCTCCCAATGAAGCAGAGCCGATTACACCCATTGTAGAAAAAGCCTATCAGAGCGGTATTCCGGTCATCATTCTGGACCGCCGCACCAATTCTGATCAGTACACAGCCTACGTAGGCGCTGATAATGTGGAAGTCGGGCAGATTGCCGGCGCTTATACCAATACACTTCTGAAAGGAACCGGAAAGGTGATCGAGATCAGTGAAAAGCCAGGCTCGTCCGCGGACATTGATCGCCATAAGGGTTTTATGGAAACGATCACCCGCTTTCCGGGCATTAGATTGACAGCAAAATTGGATGGGGATTGGGACAAATATTCCTTTGAAGCTCCGCTGACCAAACTGCTGCAAACCCATACCGACATTGATGTTATATTCTGCCAGAATGATCGCCGCGCACTCACCGCTTTTAAGGTTTGTAAAAATTTAGGTCTTGAAAAAAAGATCCGCCTCATTGGTGTAGACGGCCTAACCGGGCCAAATGGCGGCATTGATCTTGTTGATAGGAATGTTTTAAATGCTACTATTCTATATCCGACTGGTGGTGAAGAAGCCATCCGAACCGCGATTTCAATTCTTCAAAAGAAGCCTTTCAAAAGGGAAAACCGGCTGCAAATCACCATGATCGATTCGACCAATGTCAGGATCATGAAATTGCAGAGCGAGAAATTGGTGGCCCAGCAGCAAGACATTGAACGTCGGCAGGAAAAAATTGAGGAACAGCGCGCGATCTCTGAAAACCAGAGCATTGTCATTTACACCGTTTCCATCACCCTAGCATTAGCACTCATTTTCGGGGCCATTTCTTTTTATTCTTTACGCGAGAACCGGAAGATCAACAAGCGACTGGAAGTGCAGAATCATGAGATATCAGATCAGAAAAATCAAATTGAACAACTTGCCCAAAGCGCTGAAATTGAAAATGAGGCCAAACTCAAATTCTTTACCAACATTTCACACGAATTCCGCACGCCACTTACATTGATTTTAGCACCTATTGAGGATGTTTTAGCCAGCGAAAAGATCCGCGATCCCTTGATCAAACAGGAACTTTCACTAATCCGTAAAAACACATTGAGGTTGCTCCGGCTCGTAAGCCAGCTGATGGATTTCCGTAAACTCGGAAGTCACCGCATGCAGGTGCGCGCTGGCGAGCACAATCTGGTGGCGTTTGTAAAAGACATTATGGTTGCCTTTGAACGCATTGCTTCCAAGCGAAGGATTGATTTTCAATTAATCGCTTCCGATCCCGAATTGATGGTCTGGTTTGACGCGACAATGCTGGATAAGGTGATTTTCAATTTGCTTTCCAATGCATTCAAGTTCACGCCGGATAAGGGAAGGGTTTATTTGTATATCAAAACCATTTCCAATAACCAGGCGCAGATTACGGTGGAAGACAACGGAATAGGCATGACGGAATCGGAAGTTGCGCACGTTTTTGAAGTTTTTTACCAAGCCGAAAGTGGTTATAAAGCATTGGGAACCGGGCTCGGCCTGGCGCTTTCCAAGGAATTAATTTCGCTTCATAAAGGAACAATTTCCGTTCGCAGCCAGCCTAATAAGGAAACCGCATTTACCATTGAACTGCCGCTGGGTAACAAGCATTTCCAGGAAGATGAGTTACAAACCGGGCACGCGGAAGATTTTTCCATGGTCCAAAACTTCGAAATTCAGGAAGAGGATCCTGCTTCAAATAATGCTTCTGCTAAGGAAGTTTCAGTTCACGAACAATCTGTCTTGCTTATTGAAGACAACAATGATCTGGTGCGGCTTTTGGAACAAAAACTGAATGTCAATTATCAGATACTGGTTGCCAATGATGGTGAAGAAGGTTTAAGGCTGGCATTTGAGCACATTCCCGATCTGATCGTGTGTGATGTGACATTGCCCAAAAAGGATGGATTGGGCGTGAGCTCGATCCTTAAATCCGATTTCAGGACGTCGCACATTCCGGTGATTTTGCTTACCGCCAGAACCACCATCGAACAGCAGATCGAAGGCATTCAAACGGGCGTCGATGCTTACATTACCAAACCATTTAACCTGCAATATGTTCAGGAAAGCATTAAAACTTTGTTGAAAAACCGGTCGGTGCTTCGGGAACATTACACCAGTGAGTTGCCCATTGAAACCTCGTCGGGCATGAATCCTAACAAGCTGGACAAGAAATTTATCACCCAATTCACTGCATATATTGAGGAGCGTTACGATAATTCCGAGCTCAGCGTGGAAGACATTGGCAGAGACCTCGGCATGTCGCGGGTGCAGCTTTACCGAAAAGTGAAGGCGTTGCTGGGCATGAGTGTGAATGAATACATTCAGCAGGTAAGGCTCAACAAAGCCAAATTCCTGCTGCGCCGCGACGATCTGACCATTGCTGACATTGCCTATAAGGTCGGATTTTCCTCTCCTACCTACTTCTCCACGGCCTTCAAAGGGAAATATAATCAAACCCCGATGGAATATAAGAAATCATAAACAGCCGGATTTTTATTCAAGATTTTCAAGCAATTATTCAATTCTGCTTTCCGTCAATTCATAAGAAATGATACAAATTTTAAACATGATGTATCAAAATTGAAAGATGACTTATGTATCAAATTTTAAATAATAGGCTAATTCACTGATTATCATTATAATAACCTTCTAAAATACCACTGTATCAAAGTTTAACTTTATTGAGATATTATTTAGTTATTCCAGGCAGCAAGTGGCGGTAGTTTTGACAAAAAATCAGAACTACCAATGAAAAACAGTAAGGTATTAGTTTGGTCGATCGTCGTTGCGCTTGGCGGGTTTCTTTTCGGATTTGATACGGCTGTGATCTCGGGGGCCGAAAAAGCCATTCAGCATTTATGGGATTTGTCTGCGGTCGAGCATGGATTCACCGTTTCCATTGCATTGATAGGAACAGTGCTCGGCGCAATGTTGGGAGGCATTCCGGCCGATAAGCTTGGAAGAAAAACCACCTTATTCTGGATCGCTGTTTTATACCTAGTTTCCTCCCTCGGCTCAGCGCTTGCAACAGATTGGTACGTTTTCATATTCTTTCGCTTCCTTGGCGGACTGGGCGTTGGTGCTTCCTCAGTTGCTGCTCCGATGTACATTTCCGAAATATCTCCTGCCAAGTCACGCGGGAAAATGGTTGGATTGTTCCAGTTCAATGTCGTTTTTGGAATTCTCATTGCCTACTTCTCCAATTACTTCATGCAGGATATGGGCGACGATGCGTGGCGCTGGATGCTGGGCGTACAGGCTTTGCCTTCATTGATTTTCCTTCTGGCCATTATTTACGTTCCTGAAAGTCCGCGTTGGCTCATCATGAAAAAAGGCGACGTGCAGCAAGCCAGAGAAATCCTGAACATTATCGATCCTCAAACGAGCGAAGAAACATTGTTTGCGATTATGAATGCAAACGAGGAAACAAAGGACAAACCTTCTGCCCGGCTGTTTTCTGCCAAATACAAAACACCCGTAATGCTTGCCATTCTGTTTGCGGTTTTCAACCAGGTTTCAGGAATCAACGCCATCATTTATTACAGTCCACGTATTTTTGAAATGACGGGATTGGGTGCAAAAGCCGCGTTTTTGTCTTCTGCGGGAATTGGTTTCGTCAACTTCGCTTTCACACTTTTAGCCATCAACTTTATAGATCGTTTCGGCAGGCGCACATTGATGGCGATTGGCTCCGTGGGTGTCATTATCACACTTGGATTGGTTGCCAGGGCATTTTTTATTAAGGATTTTACGGGCGTTCCGGTGTTCCTGTTCGTTTACATTGCCTTTTTTGCCTTCTCACAGGGCGCTGTTATCTGGGTTTTTATATCTGAAATTTTTCCAAACGAAGTGCGTGCAAATGGTCAGGCGCTGGGAAGTTTCACCCATTGGTTTATGGCGGCCGTCATCGCCTTTTCCTTCCCGATCATTTCCGAATATCTGGGCGGCGGAATCACATTTTCCTTCTTCGCGATCATGATGATTTTGCAACTCATTTTCGTGTGGCGGATCATGCCGGAAACAAAAGGAACCTCGCTGGAAAGGACTGACAAAACAATGATTCTACATTAATATCTCCACTTATATGACACCAACAATAACCGTTTTCGGAGAAATGCTATGGGATATGCTGCCATCTGGCAAGCAACCCGGCGGAGCACCCATGAATGTGGCCATTCACCTGAAAAACTTCGGATTGAATCCAGCCTTCATCAGCCGCGTCGGCGACGATGATCTGGGCGTTGAACTCATGGATTATCTTAACAACCAGCACTTTAACACAGATTTTATCCAAACCGGAATTACACATCTCACCGGTATAGTAAAAGTTAACCTGACGGACAAAACCGAAGTAACCTACAAAATCGTGCAGCCCGTTGCCTGGGACTACATTATGACCACGCCTGAAAACAAGCAATTGGTTAAAGATTCAGATGTGTTTGTTTACGGCACGCTTTCCGTTCGCAGCCAGCAGTCGCGCAACACACTTTTTGAATTATTGAAAGATGCAAATCTGAAAGTGTTTGACGTCAACATTCGCCCGCCGCATCTGGACAGAGCCACCACCGAATATCTGCTGGAACAGGCCGACATTGTAAAAGTTAACGAGCACGAGCTTAACACGGTTTGCACGTGGTTTGGCATACAGCCAGACGTGGAAACGCAGATGAAATTCCTTTACGAACGCTTCAACCTGAAACTGGTTTGTGTTACGCTCGGTGCCGATGGCGCGGTCGTTCTTTCCGGGGACGGATTTCATTCTCAGGGCGGATATGTCGTGGAAGTGCAGGACACGATTGGCAGCGGCG
Source organism: Dyadobacter chenhuakuii (assembly GCF_023821985.2). Classification (NCBI taxonomy): domain Bacteria; kingdom Pseudomonadati; phylum Bacteroidota; class Cytophagia; order Cytophagales; family Spirosomataceae; genus Dyadobacter; species Dyadobacter chenhuakuii. The sequence continues at coordinate 2,663,624 of NZ_CP098805.1, forward strand.
ATTCCTTTCTGGCGATGTTTCTCAAAGAATATATTTCCGGCTCGTCCATCCCCTCAGCCCTTGAAAAAGCCTGTGCCGTTGGTGCATTGGTTGCCTCCTATTCTGGTGCTACACCTGTTATTGCTGAAAAAGAAATTGCTGGTTTTTTAATCAATAATCAAATCAATCATGTTTAAACGACTACCGCTTCTGGCTTTTGCCATACTCTGTTGGGTGCAACTTGCGGCTGCTCAATCCAACATTACCGGAACTGTGAAAGACGGCGCCGGCGTGACGCTCCCGGGCGTAAGTATCCTGGAAAAGGGTACAACCAACGGCACATTATCGGACGCTGACGGAAAGTACAGCATCAGCATTAACAGTGGCGCAACGCTGGTATTTTCTTACGTGGGCATGGTCCCAAGTGAGGTGGTTCCGGGCACGAATAGTGTCATGGATGTGACGCTCGAATATGATTCAAAAAGCCTGAATGAAGTCGTTGTTACCGGTTATCAGTCTGAGCGAAAGAAGGATATCACAGGTGCGGTAAGTGTGGTGAGCATTAAAGACATTAAGGACAGTCAGGTGGGTAACCCGGCAAAAGCATTGCAGGGAAGAGTGCCGGGCGTGTTGATCACCACGGATGGAGCGCCTGGCGGAGGTGCTACGGTAAGGATCAGAGGCGGCAGCACATTGGGCAATAATGATCCGCTTTACATCATCGATGGCATTCCTACCAAAAGAGGATTAAATGAAATCAATCCGGCCGACGTCGAATCTATCCAGGTTTTGAAAGACGCTTCTTCGGCGACGATTTATGGTTCAAGAGCTGCAAATGGCGTGGTGATTGTTACGACCAAAAAAGCAAAAAATGGCCAGTCAAGGTTGAATGTGAACATTTCTACTTCAATTCAGGATTATGCTTCAAAGCTAAAAACATTGAATGCAGACGGCAGAGGCCGGGCTTACTGGCAGGCGGCAGTGAATGACAAAGCAGATCCGAATGCGAACCAGATTTATCAATACGACTGGAATAACGACTTCAATAGTCCTTCATTGAATCAGGTGAAGTATCCCGAATTCATTGATGCGGCAAAAACGATGAAGCCTGCGAACACTTATTGGTATGATGAGATTGCACAAAAGTCGATTATCCAATCCTATGATATGTCTATTTCCAATGGTTCTGAAAAAGGAAATACGATGTTTTCGCTGGGCTATTACGATAACAAAGGAGTTGTAAAATCTACGCATAATAAAAAGTATAACGCAAGGTTGAACACGGATTTCTCGCTCTTTAAGTCCAAATTGAAAATCGGCGAAAACCTGTCTGCTACTTACATCCAGGATGTGCAGTCTCCTACTGCCGATATCTTATTTGCATCACTTGTTTCACAGCCTGTTGTGCCGGTTTACACCGTGGATGGCGGATGGGGCGGCCCTGCGTCCGGAATGACCGACCGCCAAAATCCGGTCAGGCTCATCGAGGACAACAGGCAGAATAAAGGCAACTTCTACCGGCTATTCGGAAATGTCTTTGCCGACCTGGAAATAATTCCAAAACTGCATCTTAAAACCAGCTATGGAATTGATTATAGCGGTGGTTACAAAAGGCTGCTTCGCAAATCGTACACCTCAGGTTTCTTGTCTGATCCAACGAATCAGGTTTCCAACTTCCAGGATTACTCGGGAAATTCGATCTGGCAAAACACATTGAATTATGACATTCAGACTGGTAAGCACCAAATTGGAGTCCTTGTTGGACAGGAAAGCATCCGATATATCGCCCAGGAATTTTCAGCAAGCAGAAGAGGCCTGGCATTGGAGAATATCAATTATTCCTATCTGAATGCCGGAAGCAACAACATTAATAATGGCGGCAGCGGCAGCTCGAATTCACTTTTCTCCTATTTCGCAAAGGTTAATTACACTTACGCTGATAAGTTCCTGGCATCGGCAACTGTACGTCGTGATGGTTCGTCGCGCTTTGGAAAAGAAAACCGCTTCGGAACATTTCCTGCATTTTCATTGGGTTACCGTTTGAGCGAAGAAGCATTCATTAAAGATATGCCCTTCATTTCTGATTTAAAGCTAAGATATGGCTGGGGGCGCTCGGGTAATCAGGAAATTCCGAACAATGCTACGCAGTCTTTATACTCAGCCATTTACGGCAGCGATCCAACCTGGGATTTTGATAATGGCAGTGCTTATGACATTGGCGGCAATGGCACAGGCCAGCTCCCATCCGGATTTACATTGATCCAGCAAGGCAATGATGCCCTGAGATGGGAATCGCTGGCAGAATCGAATTTTGGTGTGGATTTTGGGTTCATGAACAACACATTGACAGGTTCTGTCGATTATTTCCAGAGAAAAACATCCGACATCCTGATCAGCCCGGCATATCTGGCCGTGATTGGTGATGGTGGAAACCGATTTACCAACGGCGCTTCGATGAAAAACAGCGGTTTCGAAGCATTGCTTTCCTATGACACTAAAATTGGTAATGATCTAAGGATCAACCTGACCGGTAACTTCTCGCTGTACCGCAACAAGATCACGTATTTACCAAAAGAGGTGATTGCATCCTATCCGGGAAATGGAACGGACAAGACCATTCTGGGCCGTCCGGCCAATTCATTCTTTGGATATGTAGCCGACGGAATATTCCAGAATCAGGGCGAAGTGGACAATGCTGCAACCCAACCGGGAAAAGGCGTGGGACGAATCAGATATGCCGATCTGAACAGCGATGGCACCATTGACGCGCAGGACAGGGATTTTATCGGAAACAGCACGCCTAAGTATATGTATGGCTTCAACACTTCCGTAAGCTGGAAAAATTTCGATCTGAGCTTCTTCTTTCAAGGGATCAATGTAAAGGTTCAGAACGAATTCAAAACCTACACCGATTTCTCATCACTTTGGACCGGCACGAACTGGGGTGACAGAACGCTGGACGCATGGACGCCCGAAAACACAGGTTCTGACATTCCTGCTTTAACATTGGTAGACAGAAATAACGAAGGCCGCTTCTCGACTTACTTCATTGAAAACGGTTCCTACCTGAAATTGAGAAACGCGCAGATCGGGTACAATTTCAAAAGTCTGAATGCCCTGAAAATCCAGAGCGCACGATTGTATCTGCAAGGGAGCAACCTGTTTACCATCAAAAGCAAAGCTTTCACAGGTCCCGACCCGGAGATTCCAAACTTCGCTTTCCCGATACCCGTCATAGGAACCATTGGCCTGAATGTCACTTTCTAAAATTCTGAAATCATGATCACTAAAAAATTTATATACGCCCTGACATTGCTCATGGTGCTTTTCACAGGCTGCGACGATGCGCTGGTAGAACCTGCCCAAGGTGTCATTTCGGGCGACGATTTGAATACACCTGAGAATGTGGACAAAATGGTGGTAGCAGCCTACTCCGCACTTGGAAACGATCATTACACCTCCCCTTTTTCCAGCATGTGGGCTTACGGAAGCATTCGCGGCGGCGATATGTACAAAGGCGGCGACGGCCCGGGCGATTTGTCAGAATTTCATTTGTTCGAAACATTTTCACTCAACCGGGTTGACAATGCATTGATCGACCAGGTTTGGTTCAGATTGTACGTGGGCATCAGCCGGACCAATGATGCAATGCGCAGAGTGAGTGCATTTTCCGAAGCAGAATATCCCGAAAAAGCAGCGCGTATGGGTGAACTCAATTTCCTGAGAGGACATTTCTATTTCCTGCTGAAAATCTTGTTCAAATATGTCCCGTATATCGATGAAACCATTGCCAAAACAGACTATCCGACCATTTCAAATGACAAGCTTTCCAATGACGAACTATGGTCAAAAATAGAAGCCGATTTCCGGAGCGCAGTTGACAAGCTTCCTGAAAATCAAAGTGACAAAGGCCGGGCTAACAAGATTTCGGCAAAAGCCTATCTGGCAAAAACACTCTTGTACAAGGCTTACGAACAAAACGAAACCAATGCCGTTGTATCGATAAATAAAGCCTTGCTGACAGAAGTAAATTCGCTTTGTGATGAGGTGATCAACTCCGGAAAGTATAACCTGAGCGCCGATTATGCTGACAATTTTCTAACAGCAACCGAGAACGGCCCCGAATCCGTATTTGCAATTCAATATTCAAAAAACGACGGAACGCCACTCGGCAGGCTGGATTACGGACATGCGCTGAATTACACCATGAACCAGGAATACGGCTGCTGCGGTTTCCACGTTCCCAGCCACGACCTGATCAATTCATTCAAAACAAGTGCCGACGGTCTGCCGCTGTTTCAAACCTATGCTGCTAATGACGTAGCGGCATCCCTTGATTTCCAGACCAGCTCATTCGATCCGCGGCTGGACCACACTGTGGCAAGGCCAAATGCGCCGTTCAAATATGGAAAAAGCTATGTATTCCAAAAATCCTGGGCCCGCGCTCCGGCGGTTTACGGCGCATTTGCAAGCATTAAGGAAGTGGTTTTGCCAACCGATCCGTCTTTCCAAAAAGTGCCGCCATTTATGTCCAGCGCCAAAAACTGGCAGATTATCCGGTTCGCCGATGTACTGCTTTGGAAAGCAGAAGCATTGATAGAACTGGGTAGACAAGACGAAGCACTTCCTTTGATCAACAGGATCCGCGCCCGCGCAGGCACAAGTACAGGTTTGCTCGTAGCAGCAGATGGAAAACCAACGGCCAATTTCAGGGTAAAACCGTATGTTAAGAGTTCGGATTGGACACAGAACTATGCAAGAATGGCGATGCGTTGGGAAAGACGACTTGAATTTGCTGGTGAAGGTTATCATTTCTTCGACCTGGTTCGCTGGGGCGTTGCGGCTGAAAACATTAATGCCTATTTCAAGATTGAGAAAACAAGGGCAACGCATTTGGGAGATGCGAAATTTACAGCAGGCCGGGATGAATATCTGCCTATACCATTGAATCAGATCAATTTCAGCAGCGGCTTGTACAAACAGAATGCAGGATGGTAAATGTCAGAACTGTTCTGGCCCAAACACAATTAAATTAAGATATGAAAAAAATAATCATTGCACTACTCCTTATCTGTGCCATAACCGGCTCTAATGCTATCGCTCAGGCTTTTAAGGAGAAATACCGTCCGCAATTTCACTTTACGCCCAAAGCCAACTGGATGAATGATCCGAATGGGATGGTGTATCACAACGGGATTTATCATTTGTTTTATCAATACTATCCGGACGGCAAGGTTTGGGGACCGATGCACTGGGGACATGCTACGAGCAAGGATATGATCGCCTGGAAAGAGCAGCCGATTGCTTTGTATCCGGATAGTCTGGGTTATATCTTTTCAGGAAGTGCGGTTGTGGACAAGAACAATACGGCAGGATTCGGTAAAGAAGCATTGGTTGCCATTTTTACACATCATGACCCTGTCGAGGAAAAAAAGCAAACCGGCAAACACGAAACGCAAAGCATTGCATACAGTCTGGACGACGGTAAAACTTGGACGAAATACAAAGGCAATCCGGTGATCCAGAATCCGGGCGTAACCGATTTCCGGGACCCGAAAGTAAGATGGTTTGAGCCGCAGAAAAAATGGGTGATGACGTTGGCAACGAAAGATCGCATTACGTTTTATTCTTCCCCTGATCTTAAATCCTGGACGCGTGAAAGTGAATTCGGAGCAAACGAAGGCGGCCACGGCGGCGTGTGGGAATGTCCGGATCTTTTTCCGATCAAACACGAAGGAAAAGACATTTGGGTGCTGATCGTGAACATTAATCCAGGCGGACCGAACAAAGGTTCTGCGGGCCAATATTTCCTCGGAGACTTTGACGGTAAAACATTCACTTCCAATTCAAAGGAAACCAAATGGCTGGATTTTGGAACAGATAATTACGCAGCTGTAACATTCGCCAACACAGGCAATCGCAACATTCTGATGGGCTGGATGAGCAACTGGCAATATGCTAATCAGGTTCCGACAGATCCTTGGAGAAGTGCGAATACGATTGCCCGTGAGTTGGGTTTAAAAACAGTCGGTAAAGAAACTTACCTGACTTCGGTTCCCGTTAAAGAACTGGATGTTTTGAACACCACCACATTTTCAATGAAGAATGTAAAGGTGAAAGATCAGCTGGATCTGACGGAAAAAGCAAAGAACAAAACCGGACTTTTCCGCCTGGATTTTACGACCAAAAACACAGCGGATTTCTCAATAGTGCTGGCGAATGAGGCTGGTAATGAACTGATCGTCGGTTATAACAAAGCAAGAAATCAATATTACATTGACCGTTCGAAATCCGGTGCCATTGACTTTGAAAAAGGTTTTGGAGAAAAACACATTGCGCCCAGATTTGCAACAGGAAGTGATATTCCGCTGACATTAATCGCCGACGTTGCCTCCGTCGAGCTCTTCGCTGACAATGGGCTAACGGTGATGACCGATATTTTCTTTCCGGAAACCCCGATGTCCAAACTGCACATTAAATCCGTTTCAGGGATTACGGTTGATAATCTGAAATATACAGTTTTGAAACCTTCGGTAGAATAATCATCTATTTCCATGCGGCAAATTTTTGCATTTGCCGCATGGACAGGAAACCAACCTCAACGCGTGCTCGCCAGCGCCCACCATACTAACACCGGCTGAAAAAACAACCTTACTAAACGCTTCTTATCCGTATCGAGTCCGAATGCGTCTCGCTGGTGGGTGTATTGAGTGATGTTGCCGGGAAAAACGGCGGTGAAGAATGCAGCAGCGAACTTTCCGATTTTGGGGCGGTGTTCCTGAGGTGTGGCGATCAAAGCAGCTCCGAGGGCGATTTCTGCGATCCCGGAATAGACTACAGTGTCGTCCTTTTTAAGTGGAATAAAGTCAGGGACCTGTGCGCGGAACTCTTTTCTGGCGAATGTTAAATGACTGATGCCTGCATAAACCAGACTTGCTCCCAGCAATATCCTGCCTGCGGTTTTTAAATCTTGTTGTTTCATCTTGATACGTAGGTTTTAGAAAATCAAGACAAGAACCATACCTGCACGCATATCATTCAGCATGCACTAGTTGTCTCAGAATCACATCCCGCAAACGACCTTCATGTTCATCGCTCCATTGCCCTAATGCGGCGATGACAGGGATTAGTGTCTTACCAAATTCGGTCAGGCTGTATTCTACTCAGGCAATAGAACGCTGAAATTACAGGATCATGGAGAACGGCTGATAGAAGTATCTTCCGTTTGACTAATCTTATAAATTTTTGTATTATTGGTGTATACAAAATTTATAAACCATGATAAATCTATTCTATGTTTCCGTATTTGCTTTAATGTGCAGCACAGTGGTAGGTCAGGGCATGAAGACTGAAATTGTAGGCAATAAGCAAATGACAAATTCGAGTCGGGAGATTCCAAATTTCAGTCATTTAAGAATTATCGGACTGGATGTGGATTTACAAAAAGGACAAACCAATTCTATTTCTTTGACAGCAGAATCAAATATCATTGAGCACATCGCAAGTAAGGTCGATGGCGACACGCTTGTTATTCATTACGAGAGAAATCAGCCATTAAGAAATGTCACAAGCCCTAAAATAATGCTGACTTACAGTAACGGTATAAACAGCATATTGGGTAGCGTTTCTAACATCAAATTACTTTCTCCACTTGAAAATGATGATCTGGTTGTAAAACTTCAAACCAAATCATCCATTACCGGAATGGTTAAATTGAATTCCTTAAACCTAAGGATGGAAACGTCATGTAATGCTGCATTAAGCGGATCAGCGAATGACATGCATGCCGAATTATTCACAAAAAGCAACTTGAATGCAAGGGATTTGGCAATAAAGAACCTAGACATTGTTGAAGAAACGCACTGCAAGTCCGAATTGAATGTTTCAGAACAACTTACAGCCAAATTATTTGTTGAAAGCACACTCAATAATGTGGGTAATGCAAAGCCAGATATCACTTATCCGTCTATGGACCAGATGACTTCTATGAAATCATTCAGCCGGAATGTTGATATGTTTAAGTTTAATTGACAGCTGAGTCCCTCAAACCAGCCTTTCCCTGATCGCCAGGCTTACTGCTTCTGTGGCGCTGTTTACGTAAAGTTTGTCGTAGATATTGCGGATGTGGTTATTTACTGTGTTGTAGGCAATGCCACATTCTGCGGCGATTAGTTTATAGCTGTAACCTTTGACCAGAAAACCCAATATGTGCTTCTCACGCTCGGTCAGGTGGTAGTCTTTTTTAGCTATGGTTTCAGCAGAAAAGTAGCGCAGGACTTTGGTGGCAATGCTGCCGGTCATAGGCGCGCCGCCTTCAAGCGCCTCCCGCAAACTCTCGATAAACCGCTCCGGACTTGTCTTTTTTAATAAATATCCATTGGCACCGGCTTGCAGACTGCCAAAAATCCGCTCATCTTCTTCAAAGTTCGTTTGGATGAGCACGGGCAATGCGCCAAAATGCCTTCTGATCAGGATAGTTGCATCTATGCCGTTAATTCCGGGCATGTCTATATCCATGAGCACAAGGTCCGGTTTCGATTCGGTAATGTTGACCAGAAGGTTGTTGGCATTTGGGAAAGTTCCGGTGCACACGAAACCGTCGGAGAGATTGAGGAGCATGGACACGCTGTTCAATCTTTCCTGATTATCGTCGAAAATAATGATCCTTGACGCCATACGGTGAGTCAATAGCAATTAATATGATGTTGAAATAAAATATCCTGCAAAATTAGCACTCGAATTTCTTCTACAATATAGCAAATACTAGTCATCCTCATTGCATCAGAATACCAGCGTAATGGTCGTCCCCTCGTCGATGACGGAGTGTATCGTAAGCAGGCCGTTCATCTGTGCCGCACGGTGGTGCATATTGGCCAATCCATTGCCCTTCCTGATGAAATCCGGATCAAAGCCCCGGCCGTTGTCATGGATAGTAAGCTTTGTATGGCCGCTTTCCCGCATTGTAAATACATCTATGGTGCTGGCATTGGAATATTTGGCAGCATTGTTCATTGCTTCTTTGAAAATCAGATACAGGTTTTTCCTCGTCTGCATATCCAGTTTCAGGTTTTGGATTTGGATATCTGTTTCAAAACGAAAAGTAAATCCTTTGGACTCGGCCAATGTGCTGCCAAACTCAAACATCCGGGCAAACACGTCCTCGATCTGGTCATTCCCGGCTTTGACACTCCATACAATATCGCTAAGCCCTTCCTGAACCTGTTGGGCATTTTCCTTTATCTTCCGGACCACCTGCTGATGTTCCGTTTTCTCGATTTGCATGAGCAATGCCTGGCTGTAAAAAGTAATGCTGCTAAGCGTGCTCCCGATCTCATCATGCATATCAGCGCTGATCCCGTTGCGGATTTTTTGGATATCCATGATCTGCCGGAGCCTGTATTGATAAAAAAAGTAAATCAGCAACCCCACACCCAGCAGACTGAGAATGAAAAACCAAACCGATTGATACCAGGGCGTAAGCACCCGGATCGGTGACTGCCATTCCTGGCTGCTCCAATCGGCGCCGCCAACGGAAACCTGTACTTTAAGCATGTAATCACCCGGTGGCAGACTGTTAAAGAGTAGTTTGTTCCCAAATTCAAACATTTGCCACCTATCGTCCCCCCACCCTTCCAGCTTGTAGCGAAACCGGTTCAATGACGTATTCTGGTAATCCGGGCTCATGAATGCAAAGGCAAACAGGCGGTCACCTGGATTGAAAACGATCTGCTGACCAGTCTGGTGGGTAATGATAGTGTCGGTTTTGTTCCGGCTCGCATCGAATTTCGAATAGGAAATAAGCTGCAATGCACTTTCTTTTTTCGGGCTTGAATCAAGCTCTTCCGGGTTGAATGCCACCACGCCGTTCAGGCCGCCGAAGTAAAGTGTGCCGTCTCTTGATTTCAGATAGGATCCATGATTGAATTCCAAATGAGGTAAGCCGTCTGAAATGCCGTAGTTATGGAATTTTCCCGTTTTCGTATTAAAGCGCGACAAACCTTTATTCGTACTCATCCAGAGATTCCCCCGTTTATCGGGCAGGGCCGCATAAATGTTATTGTCAGGCAGGCCGTCATGCGTGGTAAAAAGCCGCGTCTGTTTGCTATCCATGTCAATGCGGATCAAACCTTGCCCGGTTGCCGCCCAAAGTGCATTTTCAAACCATGTTGTATGGAAAATCTGCAAAGCGGGAAGCTTGATCTTATCTCCGGCTGCTTGTCCGTAATGTTCATAAATACTGGCATCCGCATTCAGCACATACAGGCCATTGGTTGTACTTACCAAAACACGGTTTTTCTGCCAGGGCATGAAGTTGTTGACGCGCACATTTTTGATATAGCGTCCCGCTTTATCATTCAAAAGAACAGGTTGCATATCCCGCGTGCCGATAATGCCCATTCCACCCCAGGTGCCTGTCCAGAAAGTTGAGTCATTGAGTTTATAGAAAGAAGTAAAGCCGCGTCCGCTCACAAACGGGAAATCCACTTCCGCGTAAGCCTCTGTCTCAGGATCAATTTTAAGGAACTCGATGCCATCTGTTACTGCGTAAACCTCGTTTTTGGTAAAAAGCACTTTATATGGAATCACCGTATTCTTCATAGTCCTGTTCTGGCTGTGCAGCTGCATATGCCTGCTCCTATGTGTCACGGGATCGATCTGGTGAAGCAGATATTGCAAACCGTCACGGTTATAGCCATAGGAACACGCCCAGATCTTTCCGGAATTATCCTCAGTAATGCCTCTGACGCTGCTGCCGATATCGCCGGTCTTTTCCAAAGGCACGCTCATGTATCTTCTAAAAATCTCTTCGGTTAGCGTAACTTTTATCAGACCGTTCACGCCTGCCACCCAAAAACTGCCGTCGGTGCTCAAACAGGCGGCAAAAAAGTAAATGTCTGCACCTGATTTTTGCAGCAGGCGGGTGGTCAGATCGGTGAATTGACCGGTTTTTTGATTTAATAAACCAATTTCCTTTGAAGATTTATACCACTTATAATTTCCTTTATCGGTATAAATGATCCCGGGCGCTATCGGGGCGTCGGTATCAGTGATAGGGCCAAAATGTCCGGTTTTGAAAGCATAATGCCGCATCCGGAAGTGCTTCCCTGTTTTTTGCTCAAAATATATTAATAATGTATCCGCACTCACCTGCACCACACTGAAGATGCGAAATGGACGGAGGTTAATGTCATTTCCTATCAGATCAGTTCGTTTAACCAGTTTGGCTTTATCATCAATTTCATCCAAAAAAGTCCCGTCACTAAACGCATACTGCTTGCCTTTCCCGTCCAGAAACAGGTTGGTAACCTGGCTCGCGACACCGGAAGCCTGCCCCGCATGGGTCGGTGGCATATATAGTGCCTCAGGGACAAGATCTTTACTGATCTTAATGAGCTTTCCACGCGGTATCGAAACCCAGCCATTTTGATCACTGTCAAAAAAAACATCCAGATGCTGTTTGGAATCAACACTTTTGAGAGCAGTTGAAGGTTTAATGGTCTTGCACGTGAGGTTAAGTACATCGACAATGCTGACGCCGATGTTATGCGTCACCCATATGTCGCCACCCGGCCCGGTCTTGATTTGGTTGATCAGGGTTCCGCCGCCGATGGATCGGGTTAGCATGTCCGTAAAATTCTGGAAACTGTAACCATCATAACGCCATAGCTCCTGGCCGGTTGCCACCCACATGAAGCCGCGGCCATCCTGGGCGAGCGCGCGCGTATTGCGGCTTGGCAAGCCTTGCTCCGGACCAAGCAACTGAATGTTTACACGGGTTTGCGGAGCCTGCGCCACACAGATATCCGTAAAAAGCAAAACCAGGAAAGGCAGCAGACCATACAAGTGGATTTTTATGCAAGACAAATTCATCTTGAATTGTAAAACTCTGCGAAGCATGAAGAGGTGGGAGTGAATATAAGACGGATGTAACTTGTATACTCTTAAAGTTGACTTTTCGATTAAAGAACAAATAACCTTTTTTCTAACCGCCTGTCACAACAATGATTAAGGAAGTAAAACCGGCCCGTATAGCAATAATTTGCTATTGCGTTATGGCGCTTTCCTATCTTCTTTTGCGCTAAGATTTTACTCAACGTTTTTTTCTTAATCACTATGTCCAATGCCAGGTTCTGTGAAAATGCTGCAACAGCGTTCTTCACAGGATTTCCCTGGTCTGCACAGCCAAAAGCTCCACAATCATCATCCTTAACAACCTCAATTTCAAAACAATGAAAAAATTAGTTTACTCACTTTCAACATTACTGGCTTTTATCTTCGTCCTGGCTTGCACAGATCACGACATTTTTGAACCTGAACCGGAAACTTTGTCTTCCGAACTATTTGTAAGCGGCTTGAAATATCCGATCGGGATGGCAGCGGATGACAAGAACAACCTGTGGGTAACCGAAGCAGGATCCGGCAAAGGCGATGACGGCAGCGTATCCATGATTACCCCTTCCGGCGTGAAAACGACATTTGTTACCGGTCTCCAGTCCCTGATGCGGGAAGGATCCATAGAAGGAATAGCGCATCTGGCTTACCGCGCAGGGAAATTATATTTTCTGCATGGCTCCAACGGCATACTTTACACAGCCGATGTGTCGTCCTTCAAATCTGGCGACAGCCCTGTTGCACTGGCCCTTATCGACTCAGCAGACATTGGAAGCTATGTCGAAAGCCTGGCTTTGACCAATCCCATTAATTCAAATACATACCATTTTACATTCGGGCCGGACGATCATATGTACATCGTTGACGCCGGAAGCAATGCTATTATTAAAAGACACAAGACAAGCGGCGCGCTAAGCCTGTTTGCTAAAATACCCAATGTTGCAGCGGGCGTGGAGGCTGTGCCAACCGGCATCGTTTACGACGGAAGCAAATTTCTGGTAAGCACATTAACCGGCTTCCCTTTCACACCGGGTGATGCCAAAATCTTTGAGGTAAAGACCTCAGGAGCGGTTGAGGTCTACAAGTCTAACTTCACAACCCTGACCGGCATTACACTTTCAGCCAACCAGAAGCCCATCGTCATCCAGCATGGCGTTTTCGGAGCGATGGGATTTGCGGCGAAGTCTGGCAAAGTGCTCAATGAAGACGGCAAGATCCTGCTCGACAGTCTTTCGCGGCCGACTGACATTATTCGTGGCTTCGGCAAACTCTACTATTTGCTAAGCTATCAGGACGGGACGATCAGCAAGCTGTCGTATAAATGAGTTCATTTTCCCGGAAAAGTGTGGATAGTCGCCCGATATAGTAGCGCTTCCATGATCTCAATGGGGAAGTTACGTCTCAGAAAACCGTTTCATACGACACGAAACCAGATAATTTATTTATAATTATTCTAAGTTTCGCAAATAATGGTGCGGTTCTTCCTTGCACTAATTATTCCAGTGCTATCAATTTAGGATTAAATACAAAAAAGCGGAATGAAGTAACCGATTGGTTATTTATTCCGCTTTTTTGTATTTAATCTCTCCATTTTCTGGCATGAAAATTTTGCTGCATACATGGTCTGCTAGGGGGCAACACTATCCGCATACTCATGAGCAATAAATGCACTTTACTAATAGCGAGTCTTTTTCTTATACTTTGCATCTACCTCAAAGAGGCACGCGCAAGGGCTGAGGAAAGCAGTAAGTTGAAGTCTGAGCTTCACAGTCAAATGATAAGTACTGTCCCGGATGCGGGCTTGTTACGCCGACATTAGGCTTAAAGGCTTAAAAACACACTTGTACATAAAAATATCAACCTAGACTATACTCAACGTATTAAATTTTAGCCGGGTCGAAACATCTTCCCGGCTTTATTTTCTTTATGGTTGAAATTTTTGCTGACACTCTTTCAGCCTGCTGATCCGGCTTTGGCCTAATGTTCACGTGATATTTAAAAGCCTGGGATACCTCTCTTGAAAGGCACAGCCCCAATCGAAGTATACATTCTGTCCAACTTAATCCTTGACCTATATGCTTTTTCTATCCTTCATTATCGCCTGTTTTAACTGGACTGCATGGGATTTGGGTGCAGCTTCTTCGAATCACTTACCGGCCGTTTCCAACGAGTTGCGCGCAGTGGAGCCCGGATATTACTTTTGTCTCGCAACGACACCATTGTCCGAAAATCAATACATTTTCGTAGCCACACCTTTAAAAAAAGGCAATTTGATGATCGATGGCCGGACTATCAATGTTAGCTACACCATGACCGACAAAGACCGGAAGGGTTTTACGGATTATTTTTCGGGTGAAAACTACAACGTCAGGTTGATTATCCGGGACGAAATAAAAAGCGAGATCGGCATTTCCGACTATCGCGGGATCCTGGAAGTGCAGCATGGCGCGGAGAACCGGAAATATAAAGTCCACGGTCGCCGCTATTGAGATTTTGAAGAAATTGGGAACTATACCATTATTGCAATGTGTTCCGCAATAATTTTCCAACCAATTCTCTTCATGAAGCCTATCTATTTTCAAGAATTTGTTACTTCTTTTTCCGAGATTCTATCATCTAATAATGAATTCCTCGCCCTGGCAGCAGGTGGTTCATGTAAACCACCGCGCGGAACAAGCTGTAATGGCTTACTTGTCCGACTACGCGAACAGTTCCTCCCGGTAACATTCATTGCGAAGAGCGTAAGATATCCGGAAACTTCCCGGAGGAATTTTAATGCTATTTTTTAAAACCCACACTCACCCAATTGATGCCATAAAATGGCCATTTCGTTGTCCATTAAGGCCAATTGCCGCAAAGTGTACTTCCCTTTTTTATACAACATTGCTAAACTAGCATCCGCCTCATGACATCCGGGCGATCTGACGGATGAAGTGCGCATTGACGGTCATTAAATGGAGCCGTTGGCTGCTTGTGACAGCTATTTTTTGTATTTCAGAAAGTACATTTTAAAGCCATGAATTGGAAAAGTTGGATGCTTCCGGGGGCGATCTTTATTGCCTCCGGGTGTAAAATTCAGTACCCGACAGAAAAGATTGAATACAAAGTCGAGTCTCAGGACGTTGCAGAAGGAAAACGACTTACCATGCTGGTCTGCGGATCTTGCCATTATAATTTTGAGACAAAGGATTTCAGTGGCAAAAGACTGGAAGACTCGCCAAAATTCATCGGTAAGATCTACTCCGCTAACATCACGCAGGATCCCGAGCGCGGTGCAGGCAAATACACGCCCGGCGAACTGGCTTACCTGATCCGCACGGGCGTAAGCAGGACGGGACGACTAATGCCTTACATGCACCGCCCCAATATGGCCGACCAGGACCTGGACGACATCATTGCTTACTTGAAATCCGATGATGCTGCCGTAAAGCCATCGGTAAGGAGCGCGGGTAAAACAAAGTACACGCCAGCGGGCAGGCTTGGTTTGAGCATGATGAAACCCGGGGAATATCGCAACCACAGCATTCAAAAGCCCAAAGAGGATAAGGTTATGCTCGGGAAATACCTGGTTGATAATCTGGCCTGTTACCATTGTCATTCCAAAAGTTTTGCTTCGCTGGACCCGCTCGACCCGTCCAGATCGAAGGGCTATTTGGGTGGCGGGAATAAATTGCGGGACGCAAGCGGAAAAAAGATCAAATCACCGAATCTTACGCCGCACATAACCGGCATCCTGAATTGGACGGATGCCGAGTTCAGACGTGCTATTACCGAGGGCATTTCAAAAGACAATTCGGTTATCAGTTACCCTATGCCGCTATTCCCGGAATTGACGGAAGATGAAAGTTCTGCCATATTCGCCTACTTACAAACTGTCCCACCCATAAAAAGGAAAAGATAACAAGCAACAATTCAATTGGTGAACTCGTCGTGATGCGATTCGAGAAATGCGGGCTTACGCTGGCAAATGTCGTATGCCTCTCGTAACCCAATTGGCGCGTAATGTTGCTTTATTTTGAAAATATTATCTATTCCCACATCCAGTGATTTGCCCACATTCTCGTACGAGCCGTGAACATGTCCATAGAAAAGAGGAACATTGTGATGCGACTGGTGCCAGATCGCCATAGGATAATGGGCACACACGAATTTGAGAGATTCCACCTGATAGAAGCCTATCTGGGTAAATTCAGTGAATAAATTTTGTGGCCCCACATGTGCCCGCGAGATATGGTGATCGTGATTTCCTTGCAGTAAGATCACATTTTTACAGGCAATTTTCTTCCTGAATATCTGGATGTTATCCTTACCCCCAAACGACCAGTCGCCGCAATGGATCAGCAGGTCATTTTTACCCACAGTTGCATTAATGCCGGCAACGATGGCATCATTCATTTCATCAATGAGCGGGAATTTCCGACATCCCCCGGCATGATCCTCGGGCCACGTTGTTGTTCCTGAACAAATATTTTTATGCCCATAATGCGTGTCAGAGGTCAGGTAAACCTCATCAATTTTGAAGGGCAAATTACGGAATGGTATCATTTTGGAACTGCTTACTTTGAATTCTTGTCAAACGAATAAGCTCGCCTAAAAGTTATCTGTTTGCATATTGCAACACAAGCTTTCCGCCTTTTTTAATAACCAAAACATCTTTCACCACACTTTCACCCGGCATGAACAACTTCATAGTCGTCCGCGGACTTTCCACATTAAAACCCACCAGTTCTATATTTTTCCAATCGATCTGATCTGTTGACTGGGCCACTTTTGCATGGGGTAACACGGCACCTTCGCGGACCAGCATGACCACTTCCAATTCACCAGCCTCAATATCGTGCCAGCCGCCTTCGTACACCTTGCGGCTTTGGTAATCCACCCATTTTCCTTTTGGTAAATACACCTGCCGGCTTTTGGCTTTTTCAAAAAACGGCGCAATCAGCATATCCGATCCCAGCATATATTCATTGTCCACCATCCAGGCACCCGGATCGTCCGGAAATTCGACCAGCAACGCGCGCACCATCGGCAAGCCCTTCTCGGAAGCTATTTTGGATTGGGTATAAATGTATGGCATAAGCTTATATTTCAGCTCCACCGCTTTTCTGAAATAATCCTGAAAATCTTTCCCATATTCCCAGGGTTCTTTGGGCGCTTGTCCATGCGTGCGGGTATGGGAGCTCAGCAAGCCCATCATTAACCAGCGGCGGTAAAGATCTTCGGGCGTTTTCATGGTAAAACCGCCGATATCATGGCTCCAAAACGTAAAACCCGAAAGTCCCAGCGACAATCCGCCGCGCAGCTGTGCTTCCATTCCCTTGTCCGTGGTTTCCGCATCCCCGCCCCAATGGATGGGGTAACGCTGGCTGCCAGCCCAGGTGCTTCTGGCCCAGATAATGTTGTCGCCGGTTATCTTTTTTGTCAGTTCCGACACGATCTTATTATAACGCAATGGATACAGGTTATGCTCATAAAAGCCCGTGCGACCGGATGCATACACGCCCGATAATGGTGCAGCTTCACCAAAATCAACCTTAATAGCGCCAACGCCAAGTTTCAGCAATCCTGAAATTTTATCTTCATACCATTTAATGGTGTTGGGATTGGAAAAATCAAGCACAGCATCTTCATAGGGAATGGTCCCGTTTGCGTTCTTCACAGCCAGGCCTTTGTCCACGATTTCGGGATACAATGTGTTTTTCGGAACAAAATAAGGCAGCTGCCACAGCGATGTACGGAAACCCTGTTTTTTGAGGTCCGCGATCATGCCCTCGGGATTTTTGAAGCGACTTGGGGCGAAGTTGTAGTCGCAACGCCAGTCCGTCTCAAACCAGCCTGTATCGAAATGGATCACGTCGGAAGGGATGCGGTTCTCGCGCAATTTGGCGGCAACATTGCGCCCGTCCTGCTCTGAGAAGTACGTTATGCGGCTCATCCACAGCCCAAATGACCACAACGGAGGCATGGATGCCTTGCCGGTCAGGTTTGTGTATTCATCCAGAATGTCTTTGGGCTGCCCCAAAAACACGAACAGGTCTAGGTTCTCATCGCCGATCTGCATAGCATTGGATTCCCCGTAAGTAGCGCCAAAGTCACAGGTTATGGGCGAGGTTGTGTGCATAAAAATTCCATAGCCGCGAGAGCTCATGTAAAATGGAATCGGCTTATACATCGTCTGCGTTTGAACGCCATTCGGGTCGTGCGTCCATAAAACAACCTTTTGCCCGTTTTTGTCGAGCCGCGTAAAAGACTCACCGCAACCAAAAATCTTCTCGTCAGGCGAAATAGAAAAAACCGCCGCAACGCTCCGCGAATAGTCGGCAGCCCGGCGGACAAATGAAAACGGCAATGTCGGCGTATAAGAAGATTTCCCGTCTGCCTGCCCCCGCGTCTGCGTAAGCACTTTCCCATTTGAATCCTTAATCAGGATCTTCCAGGGATTTTCATAAATAGTAACAGATCCGTGTGCATTCGTGTATTCGTGGCCACCATTAATCTTTTTATATTTCCAGGAACCATCCTTAACCGGCTCTTTCACAAGCATCAGCGACATTTCGGATGAAGGTCCCTGAGCACCCGTATTCGCACGAATACGGACAGTGCGCGGCGATGTAAACTCAACAGAAAAAGGCAAAACAGGATCCTGTGCGTATTCAATAGAAGGAAATTCATTGCTGTAAGAGCGCTTATAGCTCAGCATGGAATTATCAAAATTATGCGCAGCGAAAGCCTCATGCCGTTTCCATTTGATCTTTCCCACACCGGTTGCAGGATCAAATGAGGCCAGACTATCGGCAAAAAACAATGTGTTGGAAAAATCCCGGAAATCACCGCTGATATCAACCGGATCATTCACGAGCTTGCTTTGCTGGGCTGAAACAGAATCGCAATCAAAAACAAGCGAAAACAGCACAAGCAACGACGCTAGTTTGGGTAAATGTTTAAAATGATACATCATGCAATTTATGTTGCCCTTTGGTTGATGGGCGATGTTATGGGCCTTGGCGTCCGGCCGCCCGGTCCCCTGTCACCCTGAGCGGAGCCGAAGGGGAGAGCACGATGCTTAAGGCGTCAAGCTTAGCCAGTAGCGCCCTTCGACTCCGCTCAGGGTGACAGCCCTTCGGCCGTCAGGCGGTGCGCCCCTGAGGGTGACAGGGGCCGCCGGCCCTACTATTACTTCTTCACAATCCTGAAATTATCAACACTTCCATTAAACGAAGCAATGGCTACGTCGGCTGAGCCGAATGATACTTTCAGGTCGCTTACTTTGGATGCGTCTGCGATGGTGCCGCCGGAGGCGCTTTTGAATTCGGAAAGCTCTATGACGGCCGTTCTCCATCCATTGGTTTGATAACCGGTTGCGGTGAATTCTGTGGAATTCCAGGGCTGGAATGCGTATACGAATTCAGTGCCGCCTGCGGTGATCGTGATTTCGTATTTACCAGCTTTCCAAGGCTCTGCAATGTTGTGCTCGAATTTGAATTGTCTTTCAGCGGCCGGACCTGCTGCCAGCTTGAAATCGAAACTGCAAGTGGAGAAAACCCACGCGTCGGCGTAGCCGGTTGCGGGTAACTTGGTTTGTTTGATCCGTGAATATTTTCCTGAGATCGCATTCGCATCCGTTGCCGGCACAATCGGCGCTCCGCCCCAGCATACTTCTGCCCCCCATGTTGTTGCAGGCACGTCAAAATTGACCATATGCCCTTCCATACTGTTCACTTTGAAAGCGGTTTTGACACTGCCAAATTCGCCCTCCACCGTAACAATGTCCGAAACGGCAGTAGCGGGCATTTTGGCGGTGATCTGCTTCACCGTAGTGCTCAGGATCTGCAAGTTGGTCGCGCCTACTTTTACGGATTTAATGTTATAAAAATAATCTCCGTTGATAACCAGCGTGCCTCCGGGCTTTACAAATTCGGAATACAAACCTGTGAGCACAGGCGTCGGCGCGGATAATACGAAGTCGTAAGTAGCCTCCCCGCCGCGGGTCTGCACTTTAATTTTATTGGACACATTCGCGTCCACTGCCTTGGTAGGTGCATTGGCTGGTATGGTCACAACCAGATTTGAGTTGCTGCCCAATGCAGCATTGAATGTAGCTTCGAAATCATTGAAATACACCTTCATCACACTCCCCAGGTTCTGTCCCTGGATCACGATCAGACTACCCGGTTCTGCTGCATTCAGCGAACTGTCGGCTTTGGTAGGGTCGAGCAGGCGGACGTTGGTGATTGCAGGCGCGCCGTCCACATCGTCGTCATTACAGCTCTGGAACGAAAGCAGCATTCCCGCTGCCAGGCACAGCCCCAGTGCTGTTTTATATATATTTTTAAAGTTCATCGCTTTACAAAAATTAGGGTTAGTCAACTAATGTGCTGAAATCAAAAGGAACCGGTTCACCTTTCAATGAAGGTGCATTCACGAGCTCTCCCTCCGGAAAGGGCAGGTAAAGCGTGTTTTCCGACAACGGATAATACTCAGCCGGTGAATAAGTCACGGTGTATTTCTTCGGATTGGTAGAACCTGGCACGTAAGTCATTGTATAGTTCTCCCTGCGTTGTGCAGCTGTGTAGGCGATTGCTTTGGCCGGATTGAAATAGTACCAGCGGACAATCTCATTCCAGGAGTTACCTTCAAACACGGTTTCAATTCTTCTTTCTTTGAAAATATCCTCGAAAGTCAGTGAAGTTTTAGCCGCCAGACCCGCTCTTTTGCGCACCGCATTATAGTATTGCAATGCTTTGGCATCATTGGTTGTAGCCGCATTGCCTAAAACTGCATCTGCATAAATCAGGTAAACTTCTGCCAGACGCAGCATATAGGAATTGATATTGGCAGCCATGAATCCGCCCAAACCACCATTATCTGCCGGTGAGCCAACAATGTATTTTTTGATCGCCGATAATTGCGCAGGCCTGTTGTATTTCAAACCACCGGTCGCTTTCTGAATGTTCGGGTACACATCGCTGTCGAACATCGCGATTGATTTTCTGCGAAGTGAATCCGCAGGGTTTTCAACAAAATATTTCACCAGATCCGCCGACAAACCTTGCGCTGCACCCCAGCCATCGCCCGTTGTGGTAATGTTGGCGTCGTAGGCAAAGTATGCCTGGAACGAATTGTTAACTCCCCAGGGACTGCTTACCGGCATCCATTGCAGCGAAAACAAGCTTTCCGGGTTATTTTTGGAAGAGTTGTTATTAGCACTTTCAAACAGCTCCGCATAGGTTGGCGCGAGCGTCCGGCCGCTTTTCGTGATCACATCTTCCGCATAATATTTCGCACTGTCCAGATCCGACTGGTTACGCGTTCCTTTCTGGTTCAATCCGGCGCGCATCAGGTACATTCTCGCCAGCATTCCTTCGGCTGAATATTTTGTCAAACGGCCCTGATCGGCAGTTGCAGGAAGGTTTTCTGCTGCGAAACGGTAATCCTGAATCAACAGCTTCCACACATCTTCAATGCGGTTGCGGACAGGTGGCAAGTTAAGCTGCGCCACGTTATCATACACAATCGGCACCGCGCCCCAGTTGGTTACCAGGTAATAATAGGCTGTTGCACGCATAAAACGGCATTCGCCCAATCCCTGCGCTTTCACAGTGGCCGAAGCCGTGCTTCCTGTCGCTTCCTTGATCGCCTTGTAAGCATTGTTGCTTTGCGCAATGATTTTGTAAAACGATTTGTAACCCGGCAAAAGCGTATTTACATCCGTCGATGGAATGGCGTGCTTAACATATGCCGTCCTGTCATTGGAGTTAAGGTTACCAGCGCGGGCTTCCTGAAATGACATGTTGGCCTTATCATTGAAATCGAACCACACAATGTTGTAAAGTGGCGCCGTTCCGGCCAGGATTTCGGCGTCAGTTTTGTAAAAATTACCCGAAGTGAGCGCGTCCAGTGGCGGGCGGTCCAGGAATTCTTCGCTGCATCCCTGCATAAGCATCAGTGTGCCGATGGCTGCCAGGAGTTTTATTTTGAATTGCATATAAGTTTCTTTTAAAAAATTATTGGATCAGATCGATTAAAAATCAGCCATCAGACCGAAAGAATACATACGAACAGACGGATAGCGTCCTGTGTCGATGCCGGCCATGACCGTTCCGCCATAGCTTACCATTCCGATCTCCGGATCATAACCTTTGTATTTCGTAATGGTAAACAGGTTTTGCGCGCCTACCGAAGCTTTCAATCCACGGATGAAAGTGTCTTTCAGCAATGACTTAGGGAAGTTGTAGCTCAATGTGATATTTTTCAAACGTACATAGCTTCCGTCTTCAATGAAATTGGTGCTCATCCGGTTGTTACCATTCGGGTCACCCGGCGCGATACGCGGGATTACGTGACCAGGATTGGTAAGTGTTACCGTTTCCGCATCACCTACTGCATAGCTGCTTGGGCGTGCATAGTTGGCCACCGATTTCCACTGGTTTCCAAATACACCACCATTACCCGGTACTTCCGCACGGTAACGCGGATAGTTAAGAATATCATTCTTGAAACTTCCCGTCATGAACGCGTTCAGCTCGAAGTTTTTGTAGGTCATATTGTTATTGAAACCCAATGTGAACTTCGGCCATGGGTTACCGATCACGGTGCGGTCTTCTGCATCAATGATGCCGTCGCCGTTCAGATCCTTGAATTTGCTATCCCCTACCCAGCTGCCTGTGAGCGGATTCATCGTCAGCTCGCCGTTGGATGTCTGGATCGCATGGCCTTTAATGTCGGCAGCGTCCTGATAAAGTCCCTCGGCTATGTAGCCGGTTAGCATACTGGCTGGTTGTCCCACCTCTGTTTTGAAACCAACCGAAGTTGCGTTCCAGGTTGGTGTAATCGGGTTCAGCAGTGACGTTACCTTATTGCGGTCGAACGAAAGGTTAATGCCTGTTCTCCAATAGAAACCCGCTTTGTCGATGTTCACGGTGTTCAATGTAAAGCCGACACCTCGGTTTTTCATGGAACCAGCATTAACGGCCGGCCAGCTCAGGTAACCTGGCGAGTAAGCAATGTCACCACCATAAGTAAACGGATATGAATTAACCGTGATCAGGCTCGTAATGTTTTTGATATAAGCATCCACGATCAGTTCCACGCGGTTGCTGAACATATGCAGGTCCAATCCGGCATTGATCACGTCGTCTTTTTCCCAGGTCAGGAATTCATTGGCAAAGTTCGAAGCCAGGAAGCCTGTTCCCCAGCCCGTTGGAACCGTTTGAAGCGTTGAATAAATAGCATTACCGCCACTTCCCTGGTTACCCGAGCGACCGATCTCAAATCTCAGTTTCAGGTCATTGATTGCATTAACACTTTTCAGGAAAGGCTCTTCCGAAACGCGCCATGCCACCGAAACGGCCGGGAAGTTGCCCCAGCGACGTCCTTCACGGAATGCCGAAGAACCGTCCATCCGGTAAGTTCCCTGCAAGAAGTAACGCTCATTGAAGCTATAATTCACACGAGCAAAATACGATTCACGGGATCCTGAACCTTTACCACTGTTGTTGCTGACATTGGAAATAACAGATGCATCACCACCGGAAAGCTCCTCTATCGTATTGGTAATGAACTTTTTACGCGTACCGCTCAATGATTCATAGGTAAATGCCTGTGCTTCATGACCAGCCATAATATTCACACCGTGACGTCCCAGTTTCAAATCATATGTCATACGGCTGTGCAAGCTCCACCAGTTGTTGGTGTTGACCGAGCGCGTCGAGGTCGCTGCGTCTTGTGAAACCACGTAACCGCCGATTGTATAAGAAGGGTGGAATGAGTAGTATTTCAAAAACTCACAGCTTCCGTTCACTTCCGTGTGCCACGTCAGGTTTTTCATCAGCTTCACATCTGCAAAAAGGCTTCCCAGGATCGATGTACGGCGGTTATAGTCGTTGTAGATCTTGGAAATCATCACCGGGTTCGTGAATTGGAACTGTGTAGAAACAGGCCCGCCCCAGCTTCCATCCGGATTGGTTACCGGCACACTTGGGTTTTGGTCCAGTGCAAGCTGAATAATGCCGCCATTGTTCGTGTTCACTTTTTCCTCAGTGATACCTACGCTCATATTCGCGCCGATTTTCAGCCAGTTACGCGTTTGGTTTTCAAGGTTCAAACGACCATTATAACGCTTGAAGCCCGAACCTTCCACAATCCCTTTCTGATTAAAATACTCACCGGAAAGGTAATAAGTCGATTTTTCCGTACCGCCGCTCAGGCCCACAGAATACTTCTGCAATGTAGTCGGACGGAAAAGTGCGCTCTGCCAGTTTGTACCATCTCCTAATACCGAAGGGTCCGCAAATTGCGGTTCGGTAGCCGTGCTACCCACAGCCGCCGCTTCATTCCGGAACTGTGCATATTCACGCAGGTTCATTACATCAATGTGCTTTGGCTCCGATTGCAATGTCAGCAGCGAGTTGAAAGTAATTTTCGCTTCGCCCGCCTTACCGCGTTTGGTAGTGATCATGACAACACCATTCGCCCCTACTGCACCATAAATCGCTGTGGCAGAAGGACCTTGCAAAACGTTGATCGTTTCGATATCGTCCGGGTTAATGCTGGAAAGAATGTTTGAAAAACCGGTTGGCCGGTTATTCGGATCATCCTTCATGTTATCAGGCTTGATCTGCACACCATCAATCACATATAATGGCTGCGTTGTGCCCGTCAAAGAGCTTAGTCCGCGTATTAAAACCGAAGGCGCCGCTCCGGGCTGACCCGAATTTTGCTGCACCATTACGTTCGCCGCCCGTCCCTGTAAACCCTGTTCAAGTGAAGTATTGATCGTTTTGCTCAGGTCTTTGCCAGAAACAGTCACTTGTGAGCTCGAAACGTCCGTTTTCTTCATTTCCCCGTATCCAACCACCACCACTTCGTCCAGGGCAGCAATGCTTTCCTGTAATCTGATGTCGATTTTTGTCTTGTTCCCTACCGGAATTTCCTGCGTCACATACCCGATAAAAGAGATCACCAATGTATTTCCCGCACTCGCCTCAATTGAGAATTCACCCTCCGTATTTGTAGTTGTACCATTAGAGGTTCCCTTCACCACCACGCTTGCGCCTGGAATTCCATCGTCGCCATCCACCGAAACCACTGTACCGGTAATCGTTTTTTTCGCATCGCCCTGCGCAAAGGCACCCAGCCCAGCGCCCATGATCCCCAATGTTAAAAGAAGAGGTCGTAGCAACCCGGCGAGGAACTGCAAGCTGCGACTTACCCGCCTTGTTTCGTACAAATTTTGTTGCATGTTGTTTGGTTTTATAAAGTGACTATTTGCTCACCTCCGATTTAGATTTTTCCGGGACTACTGGGTGAAGTGCCGGATTTGGTATAAATCGAATGAATAGTTGGACAAATGTGCCTTTAAAAAACAATCAGCAGGGGATCCAAATGTTTACAAATAGGGGTTCATTTGTAAACTCAGACGGAAAATTGCCCTATTTTTTCGCCTTTGAATGCATTATGGGGTGGTTATTTAAAAAATGCGATTGAGCAGGTAATGAGCAAGTGGATACCGATTATATGTTAGTATCGAAATGATCTTTTGTACTATTCCTGGCCGAGGTGCTCTTTCCGGTAGGCTGTGGGAAGCATATTATACTCTTCTTTGAAGAGTTTTGCGAAGTATTTCGGGTTGTTAAAACCGATCTGATATGCGATTTCAGAAATGGATAGCTGGCTTTTTTCCAGCAGGCTCGCGCCCCTGCGTATACGGATGATGCGAATGAATTCAATGGGCGTTTTGCCGGTCAGTGAAAGGATTTTTTTGTACAAATACATGCGGCTCATGGACATGGCATCGCTCAGTTCTTCGACGGTAAACTCGGCATTGGACATGTTTGCTTCCACCACTTTCACTGCGCTGTTTACAAATTCCTCGTCCAGCGAACGAATGGCAACCTCGCTCGGACGGATCTCCACGTGCTGCTGAAACTGCTGCTGCAACTGCTCACGCTGACGGATCAGGTTGGCGATCCTGACTTGTAAAATATCCAGCCGGAAAGGTTTGGTCACATACGCATCGGCGCCGGTCTGGTAACCTTGCAATTGCTGTTCTTCTTCCGCACGGGCTGTGAGCAGCACCACCGGAATATGCGAAATACGCCGGTCCGTTTTAATAATGCGGCAAAGCTCGATCCCGTCCATTTCGGGCATCATTACATCGCTTACGATCAGGTCAGGGATTTGTTCCAATGTGATTTCCAGTCCGGTTTTCCCGTTACCGGCTTCCAGGATGTCGTATTCTTTTTGAAATACTTCTTTTAAATACACCCTGAACTCGTCATTGTCCTCCACGAGCAGCACGAGCGGCTTGTTTTTCGCCGCTTTTTCCACGGGCAGATCTATTTCCACGTCGGTCATACTGGGCGCCAATGCCTCTGTCGCGGGCAGTGCATACACTCGGGACGGATTTTCCTGCAAAGGCAATGTCACGGTGAATGTGCTTCCCTGGCCCACTGCGCTTTCGAGATCGATTATGCCGCCATGCATTTTTACAAACTCCGAGACAATCGCAAGCCCGATCCCGCTGCCCTGGTTCATCATATTGTCGGGCATCGGATGCTGGTAAAACCGTTCGAACACCTTGGCTTGCGCGTCGGGCGGAATCCCGATCCCGGAATCGGCCACGCTTATTTCCAACGCCTCGCTACTATCCTGGTTCACAATGTGCAAAGTCACAGTTACGCGCCCGTTTTCCGGCGTGAATTTGAATGCATTAGAAAGCAGGTTATACATGATCTTCGACAACTTATCCTGATCAAAATCAGCATAGCGGGAGGTTAATTCACTTTCAAACCGGTAACGAATGTGCTTGTGCTCGGACAAGTCCGAAAAAGTCTGTGCGATCTGCCTCAAAAACCGGACAATATCTCCCCGTTCCGGCCGGAACTGCGTTTCTTCCACTTCCAGCTTTTTGAAATCGAGCATCTGGGTTACCAGGTTAAACAGCCGCTGCGCATTCCGGTGCACCAGCGACAATTGCCGGTGTACAGTGTGATCGGAACGGATATTTTTCAATAAGTTTTCGAGGGGAGTCAACATCAGCGTAAGCGGCGTGCGGAACTCGTGGCTTACATTGGTAAAAAACCGGATCTTCATCATGTCCAGCTCATGCAGCTGCTGGGCATAATGTCGCTCCTGTTCGAGTTTGAAGTTCATCCGTTCGCGCTCAATCAGGATCCATCGCGCAACCATCAACGCACCGGCTGCAAACAGGAAGTAAAGCAGATAAGCCAGTGGCGTCCGCCAGAATGGCGGCAGGATCACCACACGCAGGCTGCGCTCCGTGGACGCGCCGCCCTCTTTCATTTTCACCTTGAAAATATAAGTCCCCGGATCAAGGTTGGTGTAAGTCACCTTGCGCGTATTGTCGGCTTCAAACCACTGTTCGTTGAAGCCTTCCAATGTATACAGGTAATGGTTTTTCTCAGGATGCAGGAAATTCAGCGCAGCAAATTCGATCGTAAATACATTCTGGCTGTATTTCAACACAATGCGATCTGTCAGTGAAACCGACTTGGCCAGCACAGCCTCGCCATCGAAAAGCTCCCCAGGCTGAACGCTTTGATTGAAAATCTGAAAATCGGTAAGCATTACCTGTGTAGCGGTACGCTCGTTTGTAATTTGTTTTGGATCAAAAATCGAGAAACCGTTGGCCCCGCCAAAAACCATTTCGCCCGATTGCAGCCGGAGCGCAGCATTTTCATTGAACCCCCTACCCTGTAAACCATCGACCTCATTGAAGGTCCGCACCTGAAATGTGACGGGCACCCCACCCGAACGCTTGGAAATATCCACATGAACCAATCCTTTTGGTGTACCAAGCCACAAATTTTGCATCTTGTCGACGGCCACTGTCAGAATGGAGTTATCCGGCAAGCCGTGTCGCGTATTATAGGCCACGAATGTATTGGTGCGCGCGTCGTATCTGTTCAACCCTTCCGAAGTCCCGATCCAGATGTTGCCGAAATGGTCCTGTGCGAGTGAAGTAACTGCATCGCTGCTCAAACTTTTGGGATCGCCGGCTTTGTAGGCATAATGCACAAACCGGCCCGTTTGCCGCATTAAAACGTCAATCCCATTTGCAGTTCCGATCCAGATGTTGCCATGCCTGTCTTCGAGCATGGCCGAAATGTAATCAGAGCTGACGGAGTTGGGGGCTAGCCGCCGGTAATGCCGGAATGTCTTTTTGTTCCGGTCAAATAAATCGAGGCCATCGGCGAGGGTGCCTACCCACAATCGCTTTTGCGAATCTTCAAAAATCTCCCAGACGCGGTCATCGATGAGGCTCGTGGAATCAGCCGGATCGTGCAGATAGCGCGTGAAGGTTTTGCCGTCAAAACTGTTGAGCCCGCCAAAATAAGTTCCTATCCAGAGCACATTGCTTTTATCGAGACAAAGACTGACAATCACGTTGTTACTCAAACTTGCGGGGTCACCGGGAATGTTCTTGTATTGCCGGAATGTGTTGTTTTTACGGTCAAAATAAATCAAACCCCCGCCATTCATACCCAGCCAGAGATTGCCTTTCTGATCCTCCACAAACATATTCACATCGTCAAAAGGAAGGCTGCGCGGATCGCCGGGTGCATGCTGTATCAGCGAGAATTTGAAAATATTCTTATGGTAACTGCAAAATCCTTTCTTGAATGTCCCGGCCCAGATCATGCCCGTCGGGTCCTTGTACAAAGCCTGAATGCTGTTTTGGCTGATCGTTCTGGGGTCGCCGGGATTGAACAGCATGGTGGAAACGGTCCCGCGTTTTTTATCCACGACATTAATGCCCCCATGATCCGTGCCCATCCAGATGCGCCCATCCGGGCCGGTGACCATGGAACTTACGGTGTTGTTACTAAGGCGGAAATCTGCTCCGGCGGTGTTGGCAATGCGTAATGTGTTGTTGTTGAAATCAAAATAAAACGCACCCAATGCGGCTTTCACCACATAAACCCAGGGCTCGCCATCGTCATCCACAAAAACCTTGTGGTTGGACAAATTACCCAGGTTTCGGTTTTGTAACATCGCACTTTGCACATCCACCTGGTAGGTTTTTGCATGCAAACGGGCCAGAAACCCATCGTCACACACCACCCACAAGTTACCCTGCGCATCCTCACCGAAATCGGAGATCAGACGCTTGGCGGGCTCGGATGAGTCTTCGGAAGGGCTAAATTTAACCTTGACCAGCTTTTTGGAACGGGTTATAAATTTCAGTAACCCCAGCCGGTTGTGATTGATCCAGTAGTCGCCAGAGCGTGTTTTTATAATGCGGCTGAAATTGGCATCGGGCAGTCCGAGCCTTTTTGCCGCCAAGTCGGCATTGTGGTCAATGCGTTCAGCGATGGGATCGTAAATATCAAATCCAACCGGTGTACTGATCCAGATATAACCCTGCGGATCTTCAAATATCGCATTGATCCGATGATCCGAAATGGTGGTGGAATCGCCTTGAATGTGCTTGAAAACGCGAAACGAGTAGCCATCGAACCGGTTAAGGCCATTAGCCGTGCCGATCCAGACAAAACCCTGGCTGTCTTTCAGAAAACAGTTGACTTCATTGTGAGATAGTCCGCGTTCGGTGTTATAGCGTGCAAACTGATATTCATTGGATTGAGCCAGGCTCTTCCCCACGCAACCCAGCACGATCATTACCACCCAGCAAAAACCCCAAAAGCAACTTCGCATCACACAAAAAAACGAATCTTTTGTCTGAATTCTTACATTGTTATATGTGAATGTGGATACAACCGGGCGAGCAGGCAATGTTGCTGCCCGGCAACATTGCTTATCAGAGCTTCCTGCTGAAACTTAGTCCTACACCTGCCTGATTATTTCCATCTGGAAAGCTGTAAATATTCCAGGAGGTGCGTTTCTGCTCCATTTTCTTCTGGCGCAAAAGATTCCAGCTGCTCAATAGAATGGTGCTGGTGCCGATGCCTATATTGAACAAAGAAAGCCTGCCCTGACTGGTAAATTGAGGCGAATTGTCACCCTTGGTCAAACGTCTTTCGCGCGCAAAGCCGAAAGCACCCATAGCAACCTGGCTTGTTCCGGCCAAAAATCCAAGGACCGGGGCCGTTTTGGAATCGGCGCCCCTGGTAATATCTGCAATATTAATAACATTAAAAGTCGCATTTGCGCCCATCACAACGGCTGAACTGATGGCATACATGGGCTTAATGCGGTTTGAAGGCTGATCGGGATATGGATATGAGCCGTAGGCTGGCTGAATCATCGCACATTCTTCCTTCGTTAACCCACTCGACGCGATCCAGTTGTCAACCGATTCGCTGTTCATATCTAAAATGTCGGCATACTGATAATTTGCGTTGATAAGCTCTGCTGTACGCCTCCCGGCAGTTTGTTCAACGAGATAACCTACCGCGCAAATATTCTGGTCTTTGTCGATGAAACACGGTTTGCGCTGCCCTTCGTAATCGTAGTTTTTAGGATACTTTCCAGCTTGTGCATAGCTCCGGAGCAGGTTGAGCAAATGGGTTCTACTGGATTTAAATTCGCTGGTAAGGTGCGAAACATCCGCTTGACGCAAAAGCCGCTCCACATACAGGAGGTGTGTTTTGATCCGGAGCTCGTTATCCGTGTCCTCGTCAGGCTCAAATCCAAACTTCTCAACAAAACTAATGTTACCGCTGATCGGGTTGACGACGTCGAACTTTTGGTGATTACACCCGGCAAAAAATGCGATAATACACAGGCAGATAAATAAGGAAACGGTGCGCATAGGACGTTGACGGTTAGGTTGATAGTTCGGTTTAATATCCTTCCAGTTACTAAGAACTAAACAAATCGAAAATGGTTGGAAACTACTCGTCAATCCTTTGTGCAAAAGCGTCCTATTCATTTTTTTTCCCGGTATAAAATGCTTCAAAATTTCCGCGGCATAGGGACCAACAAATATTGCGGGGGATGGGGAGGAGGATTGTCATTTAAATCGCTTTTACCGGAAATCGAACGACTGCTGCCATGACACAGAACTACGCGAAGATCGCTTTCCGGGGACTTGCCAGAAATAAAGCTTATTCCTTCATCAACATTGCCGGCCTGGCCATCGGGATGGCCGTTGCACTGCTTGTCTCCATGTGGGTGTGGGACGAATGGAATTTCAATAAAAAGATTGAAAACAGCGACCGCATTGCGCGGGTTATGTGGAATTCGACGCAAAATGGCAAGGTGATCACCTCTGCCAATATGCCGTTCCCACTCGCTGCCGAGCTGCGCAACAGTCACGGACAAGACCTGGAACAGGTAGCAGTATCATGGAGCAGTGACGATTATGATATCTTGTCGGATGAGAACAAGTTTCGGCATAAAGGGCGTTTTATGGAGCCGCAAGGCGCGCACATTCTGTCGCCCATAATGATGAAAGGCAGCCGGGAGGCTCTTCAAAACCCTTCCGCGGTGCTCATTTCCGAATCCGCTGCGAGCGCATTTTTTGGAAAAGGTGAAGCATTGGGCAAAATCATCCTGATCGATCACGAGCTACGTTCCGAAGTTGCCGGCATTTATCAAGATTTCCCTGAGAATTCTGAATACAAGAATCTCGATTTCATCGCACCATGGAAACTGTTCGTCAGTGCCAAAAGAAGGCAATGGATAGGCGAGGCTAAGGATAACTGGGGCATTAAGACATTTGAAATACTCATAAAAGTTACACCCAAAACAAACATTGAGTCGGTGTCCGAGCGGATCAGCGGGCTAATGATGAGCCGCGTAAAGGACAATAAGATGGAAGCGAGTTTAAAACCAAGCTTACTATTGCATCCTATGGACCGCTGGCATTTGTTCGCCGATTGGGAAAATGGCCGGAATGCGGGCGGTCAGATTACATATGTATATATTTTCAGCGTTGCCGGCATCTCCATTTTACTGCTGGCTTGCATCAATTTCATGAATCTGAGCACGGCGCGGTCTGAGAAAAGGGCCCGTGAAGTGGGCGTCCGGAAGGCGGTTGGATCGATGCGTTACCAGCTTGTTTTCCAATTTTTGTTTGAATCCCTTATTACCGTTACTATTGCATTGCTTATTTCATTTGTTCTGGTTGAAGTTGCTTTGCCTTATTTCAACGCGGTTGCCGATAAAAATCTGCAATTGGTACGAGGCACTGAATTCATCAGCAGCCCGGCTTTCTGGATCCTGATCCTTGCGTTTTGTGGTGTCGTTTCCGTTATTTCGGGAAGTTATCCTGCTTTCTATCTGTCGTCCTTCAAGCCTGCTAAAATCTTAAAATCAGGAAATGTTCACTTTGGCAGCATTACTTCCTTACCAAGAAAAATACTGGTGGTTTTACAATTCACGGTTTCTGTTTCTTTGATTATCGGGACCATTGTCGTTTTCCGGCAGATCCAGTTCGGACAAAACCGGGCAGTTGGTTACGAACGAAACGGACTCATTAATGTTCAAATGCCACGCGGGGGCGGTCCATTGGATGCGCTGAATAACGATCTGCTGCAATCGGGTTATGTGGCCGATGTTGCACAGTCATCCGGCCCGGCGACGGACGTGATGTCCAATGCGAGCGGTTTTTCATGGGCTGGAAAAGCGCCTGACTTGCAGGAAAACTTCGCCGTCATTGCAGCTTCACACAGTTACGGCAACACGGTGGGCTGGCACGTGAAGGAAGGACGTGATTTTTCAAAAGCATTTCCGTCCGACTCGATGGCAGTTATTTTAAACAAATCTGCCGTTGAATACATGGGTTTGAAAGATCCGATAGGGAAAACGATCCGCTGGAAAGATGCGACATTTAATGATGATGTGTATCACATTGTGGGTGTGATCGACGATATGGTCATGCAATCGCCTTTCCAGCAGGTGAAGCAGACTATCTATTTCATGACCTACGCACCGAATTTTCTTTACCTTAAACTAAAACCCGGAACCGAAACTGCGACGGCCATGGAAAAGGTCCAGTCCATTTTCAAAAAGCATCTGCCGGATGTAGTGATCGATTTCAAGTTTGCAGATCAGGAATATGGCTTGAAGTTTGCAGTGGAACAGCGTGTTGCCAAGCTGGTTACCTTCTTCGCTGTGCTCGCAATTCTTATTTCCTGCCTGGGACTTTTCGCATTGGCAGCATTCACCGCCGAGCGGCGAACCAAGGAAATCGGCATCCGGAAAGTGCTTGGCGCAACCATCACGAACATCTGGCTGATGATTTCGAAAGAATTTGTTTACCTCATCGTAATTGCACTGCTCATAGCAACTCCCCTAACCTATTATTCTTTATCCAACTGGCTTGCTAAATATCAGTATCATACCACATTATCCTGGTGGATATTCACAATTTCGGGGTTGCTGGCATTGGCTTTAACCGTGCTTACAGTAAGCTATCAGGCTGTTAAAGCTGCCTCACTAAATCCTGTCAAATCGCTTAAATCGGACTGATCACTTTTTTTCAAACAATTTGATCGTATAATCCAGCAGCGCAGTATCGCCTGATTTGCCGTGGCCAGGGATTATGACCTCGACGTCGGGATATCGCTGTTTCAGCCTGGTCACCGTTGCGGGCCAGGCGGCTTCGTTGGCATCTTCCAAATTACCTTTTCCCGCCCCGACTTCCTTAATAAGGCATCCGCCAAACATTACTTTTTCGCTCGGAAAATAACCGACGACGTTATCTTTGGTATGTCCTTCACCAAAAAATTCCGTGATCACATCCCTGTTGCCTACTTTCAATGCAAGCTTGTTATCAAAACCTTTTTCAGGCGTCGGGAAATTTTTTAGTTTGGTGGAAGCAATGGTGCGGTTTTCGGCATAAGAAGGAATCCCACGGCGTTGAAACTCTTTGAGCCCGCCTACACAATCTTCGTGAAAATGCGTCGCAATGATGGCCACAACCTTACAATCGAGGCTATCCTGAACCCAGCTGATGAGTTGCGAAGAAGTGGAATCATCGACCGGTGTATCAAAAATAATAGCTTCACCTTTATCAAATACAACCATCCCGTTGCAAGGCACTTTTCCAAATGTCTCACTTTGGAAGTAAGTAATGTGCCGGTAAACATTCGGCTTAACGCGCTCAACAATAATGTCTGCCTTGCTGAAACTTTTGTCAGAAACTTTTGCGGATTTGCAGCATGTCAGGAGAAATACAAGGCTTAGGAACAGGAGTTGTCTCATCGTTGCGTATTGTTGATTTTTGTTTTAGTAAAACAAAACGAATTCGCCTGCTTAAACAAATCTCAACCAACAAATACCCGAATCAATGTCAAAAATCACCTGGAAGTAATCGAATCGCGGTCCGCAGCTGCTGAACTGTCGCGATATTGCCTTCTCTGGCCCACCTGTGAACTGTCAGCGTATGTCTTTTGATTTGGACGCTGTGGTAGGGTCGTTACGGTTTTGGTTTGCATCATTCCCTCATTGCCACCCGCACCCGTTCCGCTCATTTCCCACCCTGTCAGTGGCGCGGGACTGTCTGTCGGTGTATACAGATCGGTTTTTATTTCCCTTTTAATATAAATGCTGGAAGGGTTTGCCAGCTTCGTCCGTGTTGCAAGCACCTCGGATTGTCTATTCTGATTTATTATGATCATGCAGCCAATCAAAACAAATAAAGTAATGATCAGGCTAAAAAACTGCCAATTTTTTGTCATAACTATGCAGAGTATACGTTCGCGGTGCTTTGCACTTCTTTACAGAGATATTTGTCACCATTGATCACTGTCTTAATGCACGTTACCAGTTCGTCGGGATGATTGGTTTTTAGTAAATATCCGCTCACACCCTCATCCAGAAGCGAATTTGCCAGATCGTGCTGTAATTTTCCAGCGTAAACGACGAATGATGATTGCGGATAATCGTTCATAATGCGCTTCAATGCTACATTATCGATACCATCCGCTTCCTCTGTCATACCAATTATGATGATATCAAAAGTATGCTGATTGTCACATTTCCCGAACGTTTGCATACAAGAGGTTTGGATCATTGTGAGGTTCTGGAAGTGATCCCTGAGAAAGATACGCATCCCTGAGCGAAGGACCGGATGCTGGTCTATTACGGCGATTTTCATGGCGCAAAACTACAACGTATAGCTGTCAGCGACACGCGAGATAATTGAATTGATAATTGAAAAATGTTATTTGAGGACTAAAAAAATTAAATACCCTGACAAATTAATTCTATAACTATTTTTTCTAACTTGTTGTGTCAATATGCCAGGTTTCATTATTACTAACGTTCCTCATGAGCATTCAAATTATTGTGGCCGAGGACCATCCATTGATTTTGATGGGGATCCAGCATTTGTTGATGGAACACATGCCAGGCGCTGTTGTCACGGCAACCGGCGATTTCAACAAAGCGCTGGCCTTGCTTGAAAAACAGCCATACAACTTACTGATCATGGATATTAACCTGCCTGGCGGCGACAAAGTGGGAATGATCACCTCTGTGCGGATGAAACAGCCCAAGATCCCGATCCTGGTATGTTCCAGCTATGACGAACAGCTTTACGCGCTCCCTTTTTTGAAAGCCGGGGCCAATGGCTATATTTCGAAAACGGCACTTAACGAGGAATTTAAGCAGGCGATTGACAGTGTGATCAGTGGAAAAATTTACGCAAGCCCTTCGGTTATGGAGCAGGTTTTTGGTCAGCTTTTTAATAAAGGCAGCCAGGATCTGATTACAGATAAGCTGACGGACAAAGAGCTGGAAGTTGCCAAATTACTATCCAAAGGACTGTCTACCAAGGCCATAAGCGAGCACATTCACTTGTCACCCTCATCCGTGAGCAGTTACAAGGCGAAGATCTTTGAAAAACTCGGCGTAACCAATGTCATTGAACTTACGAGATATTTTGAATTGAACGGGTAACTTCATGTACCGGCATTCTCTTAATTGGAAACGTGTTATTGACGCCCGAATGAGAATCTGTCCGGTCATCGTTTTACGGTGCTTTCTTTGCCTGATGCTCGTTGCCTTTTACATTAAAGCGCAGCCGCAAGACGAGCTTTCATCGTACCGCCTGCAACATTTCACTGACGAAAACGGGCTTCCGCAGAATAGCGTAAAGGCCATTATGGAAGACCGAAACGGCTTTTTTTGGCTTGCGACAGAGGTGGGCGTCGTGCGTTTTGACGGGCAAAAGTTTATCACTTTCGATAAGTCTAATGTAGCCATTTCAAGCAACCGGATACGCGGCTTTGTTCCCGCCTTGCCAAGCCCGCAGGCCGACCCCGATTACGAATTTTACGGACTCACGGAGGACAACCAGTACATCGGCATCCGCAACAACGGGCTGGTAAAATCTGACACCGCTTTTTATGAGAAATACACGCAGACCGACCCATTCACAGGCAGGCAGATCAGGCACAACAGCATGCTGGGAAGCTCGCCCGCGCAATACCCGAACAGGCCGATGGAGGAGCATTACTTCGTGGCTGCGGACAGCGCAACATTCTACATATGGAGGCAAAACACCATTTCCTGCTATAAAAATCAAAAGCTGATCTCGACATCCCGCGGCTTGTTCCGGGATTTTTTCCTAGTCGGGTCCCAACCGTTCGCCATCGACGCATTGGGCAGGATTATCAGAATAAGGATTGGGAAAAGCAATGAAATCGTTTCGCCCGATGGAGACATCGTTCGTAATGCTTCGTTTATCAAGGGCAAAGACAATCTCAAATTGTATTGGAACAATGTTGCAAAAAGTGCCTTTCTATATCTGAATGAAACCTTCTACGCGCTCGAATTAACGCCTGGGGGACGATTGACCACAAAATTGCTTCTGCAGGGTTTTGATTTTGAGGATCAGGATATCGTAGCCGCGCATTATAGCAAAAACACCGGCGCTCTGCTGCTGGGAAGCACGACCAAAGGTTTGTTTTTAATTAAGAATAAAAACTTTGTAACGCTTAAAATAACCGGTAAGGACGCTGATAATGCATACTACGCACAAAAACCAGCTGGAAACAATGCTGTAATAACCAGCCAGGGATACCGCATAGGACGGAACGCAGCAGGTGCTCCGTTTTTTGAAGGCTTGGTTTCACCGTTTATGAAAGAGTTTGGTTACAAATTCTCTCTGGCTATGAATCCTGACAGTTCTTTCTGGTTTGGGATCGGTGACGACCTTTTTAAATTGGATAAAACAGCACAAAATGTACTATATCAGTTAAAATTGCAGCAAAAATTCATGTCGCTTCGTATCGATAAGCAACATAGGGTATGGCTGGGCGGGGAAAACAACACGCTGCATGAACTGGTAAAGTCCGGCAACGGCTACCAACCCAAATTAATTTTAAAAGCAGATTTCGGAGGTGTTTCCATCATAGGCCAGGAGTCAGCTGACGTCCTTCTGCTGGGAACTACAAAGGGGTTTTTCAGATATAATGTCCGCACCAAGCTGTTCCAAAAGCTGACTAATTTCAAGGATATGAGTATCCGGAGCTTTTACACAACCGCGGAGGGAACATGGATCACAACTTATGGAAACGGTTTTTTTCTGTTAAAAAAAGACCGCTTGATCTCGTTTCCCTTAGATAAGGACCGGTTTCTGGCCTTTGCACATTGCATCAGCGAAGATGCGAATGGCTTTTTTTGGATCACCACAAACAGGGGCTTATTTCAGGTAGCGAAGCGGCATTTACTGGACTATGTCCAGAATAGTCATAACATGGTTTACTATTTATATTACGACCGGAGCCAGGGTTTTGCTACAAATGAGTTTAATGGTGGTTGTTATCCGTGTTCTGTAAAGCTGGCCGACGGCACTTTATCACTTCCTTCAATGGATGGCCTTGTGTGGTTTTCTCCGAACAAAATCAAGCCCGAATTGCCGGATAGGGGCGTTTTTGTAAGTTCTGTCACTATGGATGGGAAAGACATCCCGATCAAAGACACGCTGCTTGTTCCATATAACTCGGAACAGCTTCGCTTGCAGGTGACGACACCATATCCCGGTCATGTGAATAACATTCAGATGCATTATTCCTTGTCAGGCGGAGGAAGAGAGGAGAAATGGTTGCGCGTTAATACCGACTTCATGATCTCCATCCCGAAGATGTCGTACGGTAAATACAACCTGACGATCAGAAAGAAAAACGGCTTTAAGACCAACGATTACACCTACAAAACGATCGTCCTGGACATTCGGCCGGCGTGGTACGAAACGTGGTGGTTCCGGCTACTTATCGCACTTGCCTTGCTGGGATTGTATTTCATGGCTGTAAAATGGCGGGCGGGTTATCTGGTAAAAAAAGAGCGAAAAGACAATCTGGTCCGGCATTACCGGGTTATCAGCCAGATTGTTGCAGCCGTAAATCACGACATTCAGACGCCATTGCATTACATCGGCTATTCGCTGCGGTATATCAACGATTATCTTCAAAAACTGGAAAATGGTAATCCGCTGATAAACAGGATGAGCGAAGAAACGCTTAACACTACGGTGCACATTGGAACGCTGACCAAAAATTTGCTGGATTACATCAAAATTCAAAACAAAAACGGCTCTTCGCGCACACAAATGAGCCAGGTAGAGGCGCGGGCCATGATCGATGGCATTTATTCGCTTTTCTCCGGCATTGCCGTTTCCAGGGGAGTTGTATTAAAAAATAATGTTGAGCCCGGTTTTCATGTGTGGAGCGATCCCAGTCTGCTATCGATTATTGTGCATAATTTATTGGATAATGCATTAAAAATCAGCGCATCCGAAATAACAATATCGTCCGGCATTGAGGATGGCAAGAAGCAGATCATCATCGAAGACAGCGGAACCGGCATGCCGGAAGACCTTATGAAATGGCTCAATAAATCCTATCGCTCCTACGAAGAATGGCTGAAAATCTCCCTATACCCCGAACAAAGAGGCATCGGGCTGGTAATAGTAAAAGACCTAAGCGTCCTGCTCGCCATCAACATCACCGCCACCATCAACACCAAAAATCACACGATTGTGAGATTGGTTTTTGAGTAGATAAGGGACTTACCAGCATGGCGTAGCTTATAAACCCCACCCTCAAACCAACTTATCAACCGTGATCGGCAGCTCTCTTATGCGCTTTGCGGTGGCGTGGAAGACTGCGTTGGCGATGGCGGCGGCTACGCCTACGATGGCGATTTCTCCGAGGCCCTTGGAGCCGATGGGATTGACGACCATATCAGGTTTGTCTATGTAAATCACCTCAATTTCCGGGGTGTCCATGTGGACCGGGAGATGATAGCTTGACAGATCATTCGTCACGTAACGGCCATAACGGTGGTCCATAACGGCTTCTTCCATCAGCGCCATGCCTATGCCGCCTACTATGCCGCCAATGGATTGGCTCCGGGCAGTTTTGTAATTGATTATTTTACCAACGTCCGCGCAGGTGACGACACGCGTTACCCGCACTTCCGCCGTAACCGGATTCACCTGCACTTCCACAAAATGACACCCAAAAGAATACATGGAATACTGGTCACGCTCCGGCCCGGATTTAGATTCTTCCGTGACTTCGACTTGTGGTAAATTGTGATATTTCAAAATGTCGGAATGCGAAACGGACTTGGAACCGGAGTCGGGCATCGCCTCAGCCAGTTCGGACAATCTCTTTTTCAGGGCTTCGCAAGCGACGTGAACTGCCGAGCCAACGCTTGGAATGGTGGATGAGCCATTCTGCCCCGGCGCGTCCGGCAGGCTGGAATCGCCCAGGTCAAACCGGATTTTTTCCGGGCTTATTCCCAGGACTTTCGATGCAATGCTGGTCATGGCCGTTCCTGTTCCGGGCCCAATATCCATCGTTGCGCTTTGCACAATAACGGACCCGTTGGCGAGCATAATCGCTCTGGCTTTGCTCGGGTGCCGGTGAAAACCGTAAAGGCTCGAAGCCATTCCATAACCAACAAGCAGATGGTCTTTTTGCATGGAGCGAGGTGCCGTTGTCCGATCCTTCCAACCGAATTTTTCAGCTCCCAGTTTGTAACATTCCCGAAGTCCTTTGGCCGACCACGGCAGATTCCTTTCCGGGTCACTTTCGGCATAATTGCGCAACCGCATTTCCAGCGGATCGACTTTCAATGCATAGGCCAGCTCGTCCAATGCCGATTCCAGTGCA
Source organism: Dyadobacter chenhuakuii (assembly GCF_023821985.2). Taxonomy (NCBI): domain Bacteria; kingdom Pseudomonadati; phylum Bacteroidota; class Cytophagia; order Cytophagales; family Spirosomataceae; genus Dyadobacter; species Dyadobacter chenhuakuii. The sequence continues at coordinate 2,703,550 of NZ_CP098805.1, forward strand.
AACATTCCCGTTGCGTCGCCGGGCCCGCGCATCCAGGTCGGCGTGTTAACGTCCAGTTTCAAAAGCCTGTATTGCGTAGACACATTCGGGCAGGCGTACATGGCGCGGGACGCGAGGATGGTCCGCTCCAAATGTTCTTCGTAAGTGGAAGTCTGCCCTACCCCTTCATGCACAATGGCGGAAAGCGTACCCTGCTCATCTGCCCCCATAGCCACTTTTTGAACCGTATAGGGACGATAACCGACGGATGTGAACATTTGCTCACGGGCCAGAACGAGCTTCACCGGCCGATCCATTTTTTTGGCTGCCAACACCGCTGCCACCGTGTGCGGCCATACACGGATGCCCGATCCAAATGCACCGCCAATGAACTGCGCGTTCACTTTTACATTCTCCCGGGGCAGTTTGAACGCTTGCGCCAGATTCCCTTGGGCAGACTTAACTCCCTGATTTTTATCATAAATGGTCAATTTATCCGCGCCTTCCCAAACCGCAATGATCGCGTGCGGCTCGATGGGCTGGTGATGCTGCGTAGGGATCGTGTAGGTGGCCTCAATCTTTACTTTCGCTTCACGAATGGCATCCGGATTTCCCCTTACATAATCCTGAAAAGGTGAATTTTTATTTCTCTGTACGCCTTCTGCTAGGGCAGCATTTTTTATATTTTCCTCAAAGTCAGTTTGATGAGCCTCCTTTTGGTATTTTACTTTGACGAGTGATGCAGCTTGATTTGCCTGCTCCAATGTCTGCGCGACCACCATAGCAACCGGCTGGCCGCTGAAATAGACGAGGTTATCATAGAAAACGCGAAATGCTGTTCCGACAGCCGCTCTTTCGGCCGGTTGTTTAACATCCCCATATCCCGGAACGCCGGGGGAATTCAAATGGCTGATCACAGCGAGGACACCGCGTACAGCCGCAGCTTTTTTGGAATCAATGCTTACAATGATTCCTTTTGCTATTGTACTGGTAATCAGCACAGCGTAGGCCATATTAGGGAATTGGTAATCTGCTGAATAAGTCGCGGCCCCCGTAACTTTTACCCGCCCATCCACACGATCGAGTGACAGGTCCGGCTCCGAAGATTCAAAAAATGGCTTCATTGCTCTTGATTGTCATTTTGGACCTGCATAACGATATTTATTTTCTTATACATAGTTCAAAAAGCGCTATCTGCCCGCAAGTCTACCCGTTGTATCAGCGCGCTGCCAGCACTTCGCGTATGCGCGTCCAGCGGATATCCGGGTAGCGATCGTTATCAAGCGGACTCATTTTCGGCTTGCCGCTCAACATGTTATGAAGATATTGCATGCCCTGCCAGGGCGGAAAGACTTCGTCGTTTTGCGGAGATAAGGTGCGGGTGATTTTGATCATCGTGCCAAGAAAACCCAAGCCACCTGGACGCAATGTACCAAACTTTTCACCCGTCGCTTCCGAGGCTGCCCGCTGAATGTCCCGGATCGTCGCCACCTCTCCCGCAATCCGCAGATAACGCGGCGTAGTAGGATCCAGTGCCGCAGCTGCGGTATAATCAGCAGTATCCCGCATGGTTGTAAAGTCCATGGGCTGATCCGCGTTTCCCCAATAAAGCACGCGTTTGATTTTGAACAAAACCACGGGCGCCTGACCGGTTAACAGGTCGGTAAACATTCCGTTAAGGATAGATGTGGCGGCAATAGGCGCATCATTAAGCATCCTGCCAAATTCGCGCCGGAGATCAAGGTTGCGGTTGCTGCCATCAGGCAGCTTGGTGAAATCAATGCTGAAATCGGAAGGAATAAATCGCGGAATACCGGCAGCAACAGCAGCATTTAACAAACGCATCTGCATGTCAACAATCACATCCCGGAGCCCTGATAGCGCGGAAACGACGCAAGTCCCGCCGGCGCAAGCGCGTGTCAGCTCGTCGACATCAGCAAAATCCACCTCAATGATTTCGGCCCCTATACGCCGGAGTTCTGAAACGCGGGGGTTACTGCTGCCTTGCCTGACGAGTGCCTTCACGACCCCACCGCGCTTCAATATAAAGCCCGCAATCAGAAAACCCAGCTCGCCCGTGGCCCCCGCCAGAATTATAGTCGCCGGTTCGGGTAATTTTGTAATGTCCGTCATGATATCCGTTTAATGTTGCAACAGAAAATACAACAATTGTACCCGGACACATTTACTTTACAGCATTGCAATGTATGGCTGAACGGACTTTCATTCAGGAACCGTCTTTCTAATCAAAGCACCGACGAAAAAGGAGCTCCATGTTTTCATCTTTCAAGACTTGATCTGTCACTTTTTCAAAGACTTAATAAACAATGTAACAGACTCAATGTCCGGCTCGGTCAGGATGCCGACGAACGAGGGCATCTCTTCATTATAACCCTTCACGATTTTGACGCCCGGTTTCAAAATAGATTCCTTAATGTATTTTTCGTCTGCAACTGCGCTTGTTCCATCCTCAAAAACGCGTTTGGAACCGTACAGATTCTGAAACGGCGGGCCATACATGCCGTCTGTTTTCAAGCCTTCCGAATGGCAGCCGGCGCAGGCCATTTTTTGGAATATTTCCCGGCCGTGTTCCGCTGAAACCACGACCTTTTTATCAGACGTTTCTGTGGTTACAGGCTTTTTGACGTCCAGCAGCGCAAGATCAACATTGCCAAACCCATACGATGTCAAATCCATATTTTCCGCCTTGTTCACCGTAAACCAGAAGCTGTCGTTCATCTTCTTGCCGTCAGCCGCAGCCAGCTTATACGAAACTTCCATTTGCATCACTTCGGCCATTCCGGGAACCAGGATCAGAATCTTTTTACGGTCTGCTGACAAATAGGAAGCGGCAGCAGTCAAGGTTTCCTCGCCGGAAGTGCCATCCATTTTGAAGTGACCGGAACCATATTCTTCCGTGCGCTGATAATTCCATCTTTTCACTGCAAAATTGGCTGCATCCGCTGCCATTTTAGGATCAAGCTCTGCATCAAAACCAAGGATAACCCCTTGTTTGCCAGCCTTAAACTGGTTGGGCAAATAGCTCGGCTTACCTGTATTGCGCAGGCGCAGCAATGCACTGATGCCCGTCGAAGTAGAGCCCCACAAGTTGAAACCGGCAACATATAGCTGCCCGTCGACCGGGTTAACAATGCCTTTGGAGGTCGGCGCAGGATAATCAGCATGAATGACCGAAACCCCTCCCTGCGTTACATTCGAAGAACTATCAATCAAAACTCTGAACAGACCCGGCCGGCCAAATGAGAAATGGATCAGGCTGCCATTCAGCGGGCCCATCTTATTGCCGGTAATCCACGCCTGGCTAATGCTGGAACGGTCCACTCTATGCGGAATCCAGGTCAGCGGAGGCGCCACTTCAGGATTATCTGAGCGGTGGGCAGTGGGTTGAACGCCATAGTAATCCCCTTTTTTAATCAAATAGATAGGTGTTGACGGAACAAAATTTCCCTGCTGATCCGAAGCAGTAAGAATGCCCTTTTCAGGATGAATTCCAAGGTAAGGACCCCTTAGCCCCGTTGCTATCACCTCCGATTTCAGACCATTCCGGCTTATTTTAAGGATCGCCCCATTCTGCGTCGATCCGGATCTGAAACCTTTGCCGGTTTTGGCAGTCATTCCCGGCCCGTTGTCCAGGCTTCCGCCTTTCGCAATGTAAAAACTACCGTCCGGCGCCGCCACCATATCCGCAGCCCATTCTCTCGATTCGGCCGATTGCTCCATCACATTGGAGAAATTTTCGTAGAAATCAGCCACGCCATCTTTATTAAGATCGTGCAATTTCACAATGCCTTCCCGCCCAAATACACAAACCTGATCATTTACGATTTCAATGCTCATAGGCTCATGAAAACCAGACGCAAACCGCGTCCATTTCAGATTTTGAAGGTCTTTATCAATTCCTTCGATCATCCACACATCTCCCTCAAAAGTCACTACGCTGGCACGCCCATCTTTGAAAAACCCAACATCTGCCACACGCACATTGCGCTTCCACGGATTCGGCAAAGGAAGCGTTAACTGATCCGTCACAAAAGCGGCTGTGTCCGGCGAGATTTTCCCTTTGGTAACAACCGTTTCTTTCCATAGAGCCGGCCCGCCTTTTTTGTAGTCGGGAATAGTCACCTTGCCCTTTTTGCAATAATTTTCAAATGATTTTTTAAGCCTGGCAGGACCTTTCCAGATTACAACCGTCTCGTTGATAGCCTTTTGAGATACAGGAACCCTTACCGTCAAGAACTGATTACCCGTAATTTCAGGCTGCAATGAACCTCCTTTGCCCAGAATGCCGACCGCCGTAACTGTATCCTTGTTCGTCCCGTGGTATAGATATGCAATTTTGCCCTTCACCTCCGAACCGGTTGCCTGCCGGACTTCTGCCGCCGTCAGGAAAATTTCCTTTGTAGTGTTTTCAAATTGAAATGCTCTCGTAAAAGCCGTTTGATCATCAAACTTCGTGCTTCCCGGCAATTCGGCAACGTCGGCACTCCCCACCGTATAGGTCAAAACAGCCTGATTACCATAGACATAAACGCCCTTCCACCGACCTTGCTCCGCAGGCATCGGCGCCCAGGTTGGCTGCTTTGTTTCATTAATGTTGGATAAATCTCCCGAAAACGGCTTTTCCAGCGTCCAGCCTGGATAGAGCCCCGTGGCTATTTTCGCTTCTCCGGTGAGTGAAGCGATTTTATTATTCTTGTTAAAAAAGTCCTTATACGAGACTTGCGCCATCAAAACCATCGGCAAATACTTCCCTGTCCACGCCACCGACCAGCGCAAAAGGTCGGTGTCGAAGCAAACGTAAGTGTCGTTACCGAGCTGCAAAGCCAATGTCCGCGCCGCCATATTGTCCTGCGGGTAAGCCGGTCCAAGCTTACGCGCATCAACGGATGTGGATATATATGGAAAGCCCTCCTCTATGAAGGAACCGAGTTCCAGGGAATCCTTGTAATTGGCAACAACCGTTTTATTATCCGTATAACCCGTCAGAAAAACAGAACCCAACGTCAAAATACACATCCAGACTGTCCCGAGGTGTTTACGGCAATATCTCAAAATAAGCATGGTAATGAATATGGTAAAAGAACAGAGTCAAAAGTCTGTTGCAGTTGAAAAGTTACTTGTAAAACTATCTGAAAAAGTGAAAGCGCACCTGTACACCCACTTGAAGAGGACGCGTAAATGGAGGTCTTAGCCTGAATGATTTTACCTTAAAATAACTGAAACCGTCTACTGGCACAATGGATTACCCAAGAATTCAGAATCTCCGCAATTTTTATCAAACGCATTAAGGAAACGCGTCATTTCAACTTTGTAAACCTTACTATGTTATGAAGAAAATTGTTTTACTATTTTCCCTACTCTGGTTCCAGCAAAAGCTCTTCGCACAAACCATCGAGAATGTCGGAATCAACACTTATTACCCCGATCCCAGCGCGGCGCTGGATGTTCAGGCTACGAACAAGGGGGTGTTGCTGCCTCGTGTTTTTTTGCAGTCAAACACCGATGCCGCAACTATCACGAATCCGGAGCGAGGACTGCTCCTATTCAATACAAATCCGGGTCTTTCAGATAAGGAGGGCTTTTATTTCAATGTAGGAACGTCTGCGATTCCTACCTGGAAAAATTTAGAAGAAAATTTAAAGTTGCCATTTAGTCAAGTTCAAGCAAATGCAGGGTCACTTTTTCACGTCGAAAATACATCTCAGATTGCAACGGCCGCAGCTGTCGGCGCATACTCAGGTACAGGTCAGGCTATTGCAGGTATCTCTTCAAATGGGAGTGCTGTTCATGCAAATAGTGATGGTTCAGGAACCGGAGTATTTGCATCATCTATTAATGCTACCGCTTTGGAAGTTAATGGAAAAATGAAGATCACAGGCGGAAATTTCCAGCCTGGTCTGGGAAAAGTGTTAACTTCAGACGCCTCAGGAAACGCCTCTTGGCAAATGCCAATAAACGAGTTTGATAATATCTTTAATGGTTTTCATGCCAGTGGCGTTTTGGGTGGTGGCAATCAGAATATGTCAGAAAGCACTTTCGTTAAAATTGCTTTTGAAAATCAAAAATATGATATAGGCACGAACTACAATGAGGTGAATATGGCTCCCCATAGTTCGTTCATTGCTCCCAAACACGGAATTTATCATTTTGACGCAATGATCAGATGGGAAAGAGCTGAGACAGACGACACCTTCACTCCTACCGTCAAGATCGTCCGGATTAGAAATGGTGTCACTACTGACTTATCAGAAAATCGGGTGCTTTCACCCGACGCTTCACACACATCACATATTGCCTTGGATTGTGAGCTACAAACAGGAGACATCGTCAATGTAATTGCGAGAGCCTATGGACCGCAAGTCTCCTTAGCTATGTCTGATCGGGATGCGAATTTTACCGGGCACCTTGCCATTGAACTTTAACAAAACATTTACCTTACAAAATAGCACTATGAAACTCTTAGCTACACTTCTTTTTATGAGCTTGCTCTGGCAAAGCGCTAATTCGCAAAGCGTCGGGATCAATACGAACAGTCCGAATGCCAGCTCTGTACTTGACATTAATAGCACAAACAAGGGCATATTATTACCAAAAGTCTCCTTGCAATCTATTACCGATAAATTTACAATTCCAAATCCTGCAAACGCTCTCCTCCTTTTTAATGTAAACACTCCAATAGGGCCAGAAGGTTTTTATTACAATATGGGTGACAGTGACAATCCACTGTGGCGAATGGTAGGAACAAGACTTAATCTGCCGTATAGCCAGACCGGAACCAGCGGCGGAGCTTTATTTTTTGTCGAAAATTCAAGTAATGAGGCAGGCTCGATAGCCATTTCAGGCTTGTCTGAAAAAATTGGGGTTCGAGGATCATCCGCGACCGGAACTGGTGTTGCAGGGGTGAGCGATAACGGAATTGGCGTTCACGCTTCCAGCGCAAATGGGTTGGCATTGAATGTTAATGGAAAGGTAAAAATAGCTGGAAATGGGCAATCACCGGGCCAGGGCAAACTGCTAACCTCGGATGCAAATGGGAACGCGTCCTGGCAGGCTCCCGCAATTAATTTAATAGCTTTTTCAGAGTTGGGTATAGATGGTGGAGGAAATATTAACTCTACTCAAGGTCTTACACCTGTAAAAGTAAATTTTGGAAATATTGCTTACAATTTGGGTAATGCATATGACGGTGTAACAAATAGTTTCACAGCACCTTTCAACGGCATTTACCATTTTGACGCTATGATAGAATGGAAACATGCGAACCCGGAGCTGATTTTTGATCCAGGATTTAGGTTGATAAGAAGCCGAAACAATGTAGAAACGGAAATTGCCTTTGATTTCGCCTTTAATGCAGCTTTTAGGCATACGTCTGTTATAACAATTGATTGTGAATTGCAGCAGGGTGATAAAGTCTACGCGACCGGGAAGTCTGGGAAAAATGGCGTTGAACTTGAAACATCCAACTCCACAGCTCATTTCAACGGAAGATTACTTCAAAAGCTTTGATCCTTACTTATTTCAAAATCATTTAATAGTCAAATAATATATTATGAAAGCAAAACATACCTTAATAGCACTGCTAGGCTTCACAGCTGTTTTTGCCGAGGCACAGGCGCAATTGAAGACAGGCGCGAACAGCTTTTTTATATCGCCGGGAACAACCGTGACCGTTAGCTCTTTGTCACTGACGCCAACCGAAGCTACGAACCTGAACAACAATGAAATAACACATTCGGATGTGGCAATTGCTGGTAAGCCAACCGGCAGCATTAATCGCGTTTACAATCTGGCCAGCCCACTTACTTTTAAAGGAAAAGTGCTGATCGCATATCTTGAATCAGAATTGAATGGTAACAATGAAAATGTGCTGCAAATCGCGCATGCAGGACCAGATCACATTTACACGATCCCGACGAACAAAAGCACACCCGACCCAATTTTGAACAATGTTTCCGAATCAGGAGACTGGACGAACATCAGCACCCTCACTGCAACAGAATCCGGCAGCGGGCTGCCTGTTACATTGGTGGACTTCGTTGCCGCACAAAAGGAAAATGATGTTGTTCTTACTTGGAGCACTTCGTTTGAAGCCAATAGCGATTTCTTTGAAATTCAGCATAGCACAGATGGGAAGAACTGGCTCGTACTCGGAGACGTAAATTCAAACGGAGACAGCAAAATAGAACGCACTTACTCCTACGTACATGAGCGACCGTTAGCAGCTGTGCATTATTACCGCTTGCGTATGGTAGACAATGATGGAAAATTTGCATTCAGCAGAATCCGGAATATTCGGGTGGCAAATAATTTCGCTGTTGCATTCCATCCAAACCCAGTAGCAGATTGGCTTACCATTGAAATGCCGGATGCACGTCAACCAGAAAATGTAAAAATTGTAAGTAAATCCGGCAGTGTTGTGTACGAAGCCAATAAGAGTGAACTACAAAAGCTGCCTGATGGTGCAATCAATTTGAAACAGCTTACAGCAGGCATTTACGTTATACAGGTCCGTGAGCAGGATGGAACATTACATTCTTCTAAATTGATCAAAAACTGATTGCTATGATCAAAAATCCCTATTCATGCGCTTGTATGATTTTATAAAGTGAATCTTTCTCTACCACGACGGCGTAGCTTAGTGACCAATGTGTCCTGGCTGCGTCGTTTTTTTGTTTCCAACTAGTGTGTTACCTGTTTAAAGCCACAGCTAATAAAGTCAATTCATGCCAAAACAATCCCTGTCAACAGCTTATGTAAAATTTTTCAGATATTTTTAGTGTCAAATATTTGATATTTAAAATAACAATATTATTTTTACATCAAGGTTACACTTCATCAGCAAAAATTATGAAACGGGTCCACATCGACAACAACCATTGGAATACACTGGCCAGCATCAGGCATCACATGTATGAATATCTCCTGGTATTTTCTTGTGATAAGGTGACGGAAGCATTGCTTCATAATGTGAAGCGTTATTTTGAGGAAAATTATGGGTGCGCCTATGCTGCGAACCTGGTGCCGCACCTTACGCTCTTCAAATGTACGATTCATGAAAACAAAGTGGATCGCATTATCCAGGGATTCGAGAAAGTGGCCCGCCATACATCTCCATTGTCCATTTCGCTGACGCAATTCAAGAAGTACGAATACGGCAAATTTTATGTTGATCTGGAAACAACGGCGTCCGATCAGGTGCTTGATCTGACTAAAAAGTTAAAATCAGAAATAGGCCGGCACGTGCGGCAATGGGCGCCCGGCGAAAATCATTTTTGTGAGGATCCGCATTTCACCATTGCAAGGAATATGAGCGCCTTGCAAACCGCCAAGGCAGCCATAGATTGGCTTTATCGCGAGTTCCTGGCATCATTTCAAGCCAGCGAAATGGTTCTCCTTAGGAGATCACTGGTTACAGGCTCTAAATACGAGCAAATCGCAAACTTCCCACTTCTTGGAGTTCCAGGAGGCAGTTATACACAAGGTTCACTGTTTTGAATGGTTAGGTTCATGGCGTGCGGGTGTCACGTCATGAACAACATTCAATAGTTAGCGTAAACAAAATACCAGGACTAGCCGCATATATGGGGTAACAACCTGTGTGGAGTAACAAAATTCATTAGTAGGCGGCTCAGCAATGAGTAAATGTTTAAATTGCGTAAGGACGACAGTATAATTAAGGCTGTTGATCCCGCAAAACCTGAACCAGCTACGTTTATGAAATTACGTCTCCTACTTAATTTGTCTCTCCTCAGCATATGTGCTTTTGCAGCAAATGGTCAGTCTTTTAACAACTTTCCGGTTACCACGCAAAAACCTCCTTTGCATGCCAAGCACTGGATCGGCATTACCGGAAAACCGCTGGCGGCTACGGCGGGAGCGATGATTTTTAGTAAAGGCGGAAATGCGATTGACGCTTCCTGCGCAATGCTGGCAGCAACCTGCACCATGTGGGATGTGCTGAGCTGGGGCGGTGAAACGCAGGCGCTGATCTACAATCCAAAAACGAAAAAAGTAATCGCAATCAATGCGATGGGTGTTGCTCCGACCGGGGCAACCGCTGATTTTTTCAAAAACAAGGGCATGAAATACCCACCGGAATATGGGCCATTGGCGGCAACAACGCCGGGAACGGCTGGTGGTTTAATGACGATGCTGGCAGAATATGGTTCAATGTCCCTGAAAGAAGTGCTCTCACCAGCAATGCAACTGGCGGAAGGATATCCCATCGAAGCACAGACTGCCAATGCGATCGAAAGAGATAAGGCCGAAATAAAAAAGTGGCCATATTCCGCCAAAGTGTTTCTGCCACATCTCGGTTCAAAACGGGAGGCGCCGGACGCGGGTGAAATATTTGTTCAGAAAGACTTGCTGGCGACATTGCAAAAACTGGTTGACACAGAACAGGAAGCATTAAAAAAGGGTAAGAGCCGGAAAGAAGCGATCTATGCAGCTTACGACCGTTTTTATAAAGGTGACATTGCCAAAGAAATCGCCAGAGGTACGCAGGAACAAGGCGGCCTGATCACAGAACAGGACATGGCCAATTGGAAAGTCAAGATCGAGGAACCGCTGATGACTTCTTACAGAGGGATCGATGTCTATAAAATGCAGCAATGGACGCAGGGCCCTGTGTTGTTGCAGACTTTGAATATGCTGGAAAACTTCGATCTGAAAAGTATGGGCTACAACTCATCGCGATACGTGCACACGTTGTATCAGACCATGAACCTGGCTTTTGCCGACCGGGACTTTTACTATGGTGATCCGGCTTTTGCACCTGAGGAACCGATGAAAGGTTTGCTTTCGAAAGAATATGCCAAGGAAAGAATTAAGCAGATCAATTGGGAAACGAATGATGCAAAGGCACTTCCCGGAGATCCGTATCCATTCGAGGGAAAGAAAAATCCTTATGCAGATCAAATTAAGTCATGGGGAAATTTCCATGCTTCGCTTAACCGTAACGCGAACGGATTAAGTAAAGAATATATGGATGAGTTCACAGCGGGGACGACATCTGTGGAAGCAGCCGATGAAGAAGGCTGGGTGGTAAGCATTACGCCCAGTGGCGGATGGGTGCCTGCCTGCATTGCAGGCAATACAGGTGTGGGATTGAGCCAGCGTATGCAATCATTCGTTCTGGATGCGAATGAAAACCCGTTCAATGTTGTAGAGCCGGGCAAACGGCCGCGGGTTACCTTGACGCCAAGCCTTGCGCTGAAAGATGGAAAGCCATTTTTGTCATTTGCAAAACAAGCCGGGGATGAACAGGACCAGTTGCTGCTGCAATTCTTTCTGAATATGGTGGAGTTTGGCATGACGGTGCAGGAGGCTACGGAAGCACCCAGCTTTAAGACCTTGCAAATGTATGCAAGCTTTGGAGCACATGAAAAAGAGCCGGGCGGGCTTATACTCAACCAAGCCATGCCCGATTGGTCCCGAAAAGAACTTACCAGAATGGGTTACAAGCTTTACTTTCAGCCGAGAACAAGCGGACCGATCAATGCGATCTATTTTGACTGGCAACATAAAACCTTCTGGGGCGGATCCAGCAACCACGGGGAAGATTATGGCATTGGCTGGTGATCCCTATTAAAAATCGGGATCATACCAACCGGCACAGCGGGTTGCCATTTCCTGTTGAGCATTTTTTTAAACAAAGCGCAATCAATATCTTTGAAATAAACCGATACGTATGTTTTCCGCTGCTGACTTAAAGAAACATAACACTTCATTGTCCACTGAAATTCTTGCAGGAGTGTCGTCGTTTCTGGCCACAGCGTATATTATCGTAGTCAACCCATCCATATTAAGCCAAACGGGTATGCCATTTTCGGCAGTGCTGACGGCCACAATTCTGGTTGCTTTTTTCAGCAGCTTAATGATGGGTTTGTATGCAAATAATCCGATCCTGGTTGCGCCGGGAATGGGGTTGAATGCATTTTTTACATTCACAGCAGTCTTTACCGAGAAACTGAGCTGGCAAGTTGCGCTGGGGACTGTGTTCTGGTCGGGTATTTTTTTCCTGTTGCTATCGTTTTTTAATGTGCGCGCCTACATTTTAAAGGCCATTCCAAAATCGCTGCGGTTTGCCATAGCGGCCGGAATCGGCCTTTTTATTACATTAATAGGCTTTGCAAATGCCAAATTCATCGTTGCCCATCCCGCAACGATGGTGGGTTTGGGCAAATTAAATGCTTCGTCGTTGACATTTGCCGCGGGATTATTAATTACGGTCGTTCTTTTGATTAAAAATATTAAAGGCAGCATTCTTATCGGCATTGTTTTAACGAGCCTGCTCGCCTGGCCGATCGGACGCTGGTGGGGCGGAACGGAGACCATTATCAACATCGACACCATTGTTTCACAACCTGATTTCAGCCTGCTTTTCGAGCTGGATATGGTCAATTCACTGAAATGGAGCCTGGCCCCTATTATCCTGGCATTTGTTTTCACGGATATGTTCGACAGTCTTTCCACATTCGTAGGACTCGCCGAAGCGGCGGAACTGCTGGATGAGAACGGCGAACCCAGGAACATTAAAAGATCACTCGTTACCGACGCCTTTTCCACCACCATCGCTGGATTGGTCGGCAGCAGCCCGGGAACTGCATACATTGAATCGGCCGTAGGCATTGAGCAAGGTGGAAAAACAGGCCTTACCGCTGTTGCGGGAGCGATTCTCTTTCTTCCTTTTCTTTTTTTATCGCCATTATTAAGCGCTATTCCGGCTATTGCAACTGCTCCGGCCCTTGTATTGGTGGGCGTTTTTATGATGAAACCAGTTGTCAAGATCAATTGGGGGAACCTGAGCGAAGCGTTTCCAGCATTTTTTGCGATGGTGCTGATTCCATTTACTTACTCCATTACGCAAGGAATTATCTGGGGATTTTTGAGCTGGACCGCACTGCATATTGCAACGGGAAAGATCAGGGAAATCAGTCTGGCGCTCTGGATCATTGACATTTTTGCCATTCTGGCGCTCATTCTCTAACTTTTTATGAAAAAATCACTCCTTATTTTTCTTCTCTTATTTTTACAAATCACAAACATTAATGCGCAGAGCGTAACGGGCGTTCTTGGTGCATTTCCTCCTGAGCTGGTGTTGCTGCAAAGCAGAATGGAGGAGAAAAAAGACACGATCATACAGCAGATCCGCTTTACAAAAGGCAAATTAAATGGCCGTCAGATCGTATTGGCGCAAACGGGGATCGGGAAGGTGAATGCTGCGATCACTACGACTTTGATGATCGAACATTTCAAGCCACGCGAAATTATCTTTTCCGGAATTGCGGGCGGCATTGACCCTGCGCTTAACCCAGGCGACATAGTGATTGGGACACATGTGACCTACCACGATTTTGGTATGGCCGAAGACAACGGGATGCAATATTGGTCTACTAAAAACCCGGCAACAATGTTGGAAAACCCAAGGTCATTTGTTTGTGACAGTACATTGGTTAAGAAGGCGTTAGCCGTTTCTAAGGGACTTACATTCTCGAAGATCAAACGAGACAACGGCAGTTTCGAACCGGCTGTAAAGCAGGGAATTATTGTCACGGGCGATGTTTTTGTCTCTTCTGAAATTATCACGAAACGCCTCCGTGAAGAGCTGAATGCCGCTGCAACTGAGATGGAAGGTGCTGCTATTGCCCAAACTTGTTACCAACAAAACACACCTTTCCTGATCATCCGCAGCCTGAGCGACAATGCCAATGAAAAAGCGCAAAATGACATTATGGCTTTTTACGACATTGCCGCTCACAACGCCGCCACACTTGTAATGGCTGTCGTCGGGAAAATGTAAATGTGCTGTTATTATGCCCAGATATCGTTGCTGGCCGTTAAAATGATCGGCGCGCCGTCGGTTACCACGATTGTGTGCTCGTGCTGAGCCATGAAACCGCCTTTGTCCCCTACCGTTGTCCAGCCGTCGCCTGTTTCCACGGCCAGCGATGAACGTGTTGAAATAAACGTTTCGATGGCAACAACTGAATTTTTCTTGAAGCGCCTCGTATTAGAACGATCGCGGTAATTGGCAATTTCGGACGGTTCTTCGTGCAGATGCCGTCCTATTCCATGGCCATTCAAGTTTTTGATCACCTTATAACCGCGTTTTCTGGCTTCTGATTCTATTAAAAAACCGATATCCGAGATTCTTACGCCGCCTTTGATGTTGCTGATCGCCTTTTTCAGGATTTGTTTGGAGGCGTCCACAAGCTGCTGATGCCCGTTTGTATCTGGTCCCAACACAAATGATCCGCCGTTATCAGACCAGTAGCCACCCACTTCTGCCGAAACATCAATGTTCACCAGATCGCCATCGCGCAAGATCGTTCTGTCCGTTGGGATGCCGTGGCAAAACTCATTGTTAACGCTGATACACGTCCAGCCGGGAAAGCCATAAGCAAGGTTAGGCGCTGATTTTGCCCCAAATTCTTTAAAAAGCCCAGCCCCGAAATTGTCGAGTTCTTTGGTTGTCATTCCGGGTTTTGCAAACGCCGTCATTCTTTTCAGGATTACGGCAACCACTTCACTCGCACGCTGCATTCCCGTTAATTCTTCTTCTTTGGTAATCGACATATCTTAATTGTAAAATCCCCGATACTTATTCGCCCCTAACATAAGCAGACAAATGTGCTTAGTCAAGCACGGATATGAAAATCGAGCAATTGTTTCTGGTGTTCTATTGTGGGAACAAGGATTTTCAACCGCTTCAAATCTTCTATACTCACGTAATAAACACTGCCTTTTTGTTTTGCGATCCGGTGAATGTTTCCTTCCAGACGTAATTGGGTAAGCATTAGTAACAGAAAATGGCTGTTCACGCGCTCATTGGCAACAATGCGCAGATATTTGGTATGTAAAACAAAATGGGGAAGATCGTAAAGGACACAATTGCCAAGCTGGCTGGAACTGCTGTTATGGGTAAATATAATGTCGCCATGCAGGAAACCGAACTTCTTTTTCTCGCGCTCGGAAACGCGCATATATTTCTGTTCTCCCAGGATAATGCTGTCGCCAACCAGTTTTTCAATGAGTGTGAATGGTTGTAAATTTTCGTCGGGCCATTCAAACTGAGCATATTGGCATCCCGTCGTGATTGTTGCCACAGCGCCCAGCTCTGCCTCCTCGCAGTCTTCAAAATCAAAATACTTTATGGATTTCAACAGTTCCATCGTTTTCCCCAGTCATCAAAATGTGTCCGCTCGTACATTAAAGCGCTTCATAAGATAGCCGGATAAGGAAAGGAATGGAAGAAGGCAGGAGCTGAATGCCGGGAATTTTGGCCTGAATGACAGTTATATCGGATTTAAGGAATGCATCAATGATGCTATTTACCGAGCCAATCCTTGAATGCAGCGATGCGATCCAGGCTTACAGTCACTTCAACTCGTGGCGTAGGCTCGATTTCCACGACCATTTTGCCCATGGGATGCTGATTCACCGACCGGATGGAATGTAAAGAGATCACTTGCGACCTGTTAACCCTGAAAAATCGATTCGGATCAAGCAATTCTACAAGCTTATCCAAACTGTAATCAAGGCTATAAAATTTCCCGTCTGTTGTGTTCAACAGCGTGGTCTTTCGCTCATAGGAAAAATAGGCGACTTGCGCCACCGCAATGCTCTGTAATCGCGTTCCGGCCGTGACCATGAACCGCTCTTTATAGGCCGACTCCTTATAATTTTCCAGTAACCGCGCGAACCGATTTTCGGGCAACGTAGGTTTTACAATGGTTTTAAACTTGTCGATGGCCTCCGAAAGCTCCTGATAATCAATTGGTTTTAACAAATAATCGATACTGAATGTTTTGAAGGCCCTTAATGCATATTCGTTGAAAGCGGTTGTAAAAATAACCGGAACGGTTAGTTTCAGCTCTTCCAGAATACGGAATCCAAGATCGTCTTCCAGGTGAATGTCCATGAAGATCAGGTCTGGAAGCTCCGCATTTTGTTTTGCAAAATATGCCAGCGTCTTTTCAACAGATCCGATTTTGTCGAGCACCCGGATCGTCTTGTCATACCTGTGAATGAGGTTTTCCAAGCGTTCGGCAGTCTGGCCTTCATCTTCAATGATCAATACTTTCATGTCAGCAATGGGATTTTCACAACGAATGAACCGCCTGTTTCAGAGACCGTTACCGGCTCTTTGGTCAGCAATCCATATCTGCGGATAATGTTGGACAGTCCTATTTCAGCCGAAGCCGGCAGGTTGTTCCGCTTTCTGATGGGATTACTAATAATCAGCTGAAAATCAATCATTCCAATACTGATATGCAAAGGATTTTCCATCGACATTTGGTTGTGCTTCACTGCATTTTCAATGAGCAATTGCAATGTGAGCGGGGCGATTTTGTATTGGTAATGGGCAGCAGCAGGGATTTCGATGTGCACATGCATCTTTTCCTCAAACCTCGATTTCAGTAAAAAAACATACGCTTCAATGAAATCCAGCTCCGTTCTCAATGTTACCGATTCCAGATCGGAATGATCCAGTATATAACGGTAAGATTTGGATAACCTATTGACATACAACACCGATTGCTGCGGATTCTTTTCAATGATAGAGGTCAGAATACTCAGGCTGTTAAACAAAAAATGAGGGCTTAGCTGATTTTTGAGTGCTATAAAGCGGGTTTGCAAATTCTCCTTTTCTAGCTGTGCGGCGCGCAAGCTTACTTGTTCCAGTTGTTCATTGCTGCGCTTGACCGAGACCATATAAATGGTCGCCAACATAGCCATCACCGTCAGGCCCGTATTGGCTTTTGCTTTTTGCTGACGGTTGAAAGGCTGTATTTCCTGTTCGGTCCTTTTGATGACGATCTGTAATTGCTGCGCCAGCAACATTTCCATATTGCGCCAAAGGAAAATGAATGCAAAATTGAATAACACCGCCAGCACCAAACCAACGGCATAGGTAAAAAGCCGCCTCGGAAACCTGAACGTAAAAGTTGCATCGAGCCTGCCGGATGAGTATTGTATGGCACCGATGATCGCGATCCATATCCTGAAAAACAGCAGGTTAACAGCGAATTCAGCAATCCAGAGCGGCATTTTATTTAAAATGGTCTCTCCGTCCAGCGCCACATTGCTTACAAATATCCGCACAGGCAGATAAATGCAGACAATCCCGGCCGCCAGCTGCCACTCCTGTTTTGAGAATAATGTTGAGACCGGAATTAATCGCATAGCGGAAGCAGGACGGCGAGGGTTACGTGACAGTTCGAACCCGGACTATCATTATTTATGCCTGGAAATTTAATCTGCATGACTTGAATTGCATTTTTTCAAAAGTAAGTATAAATCTGAAAGTCCCAGGCTGTTATGCAACGGAATTGAAGTAGCGATGTGTCCTTATGACAAAGCAATTATTACTACGATCCTGCATGATATCAAGAAAATTCTATCTTTCATTGACTTTGACTGCGCTGCTTTATGTCTTTTCAGAAGTCATTTTCAGGATAGGCCTTTCCCTGGTCGGTTATCCGTTCTTTCAGCCGGCCCGATATCTTGAAAAGAAATACTACCCTTATATCGAAGCCATGCAGGAGGCGCGAGTGGAACGTGGCGGTGACACGCGGAACATTCTGATCCTGGGCGGATCGGTGGTCAACACGCATTGGTCGAGGTTGGAAATGCGGCTGGATACATTGTTTCAAAAGGCCTATCCGGCGATTAAAAAATTCAACTTCTTCAATGTCGCCATGCCGGGCCATAACTCCCGCGACAATCTCGTAAAATACCGGCTCCTCAAAAACCAGCCCTATGACCTGGTCATTTTTTATGAAGCCATCAATGAGAACCGCGCCAATAACATTTCCACCGAAATGTTTTACCCGGATTACAGCCACATCAAATGGTATGACGAGATCAATTTGCTGTTGAAGCATCCGGAAATGAATGTGACTGTGATACCCTACTCCATTCATTTATTAATTAAAACACTGATAGACAAGCTAAAACACCGGAACTACATCAGCAATGACCAGGTTGATCCTGCATACGCCGGTTATGGTGAGGACATTAAAACGGCTGCGTCCTACTATAACAACCTGAATGACATTGCCCGACTGGCCAACAAGAAACACGACCCGCTGCTTCTGGTAAAATATGCAACCTTCTTCCCGCCCGGCATAACATTGACGGGTGAGGAGGCCGACAAAAAATATTTCACGCCCTGCTACATGGTGTCGCCGGTGACCACGTGGGGCAAGCCGGCGAATGTTGCGAAAGGAGTCCGGATGCATAATGCAATGCTGGAAAAAGTCCATCAGGAACAAAAGACCGGTTTCTTTAATATGGCGGCGGTTATGCCCGAAGATTCGGTTTTGTTCTGTGATGTATGCCATCTGAGTGAGCCTGGCGCGCAGCGTTTTGCAAGGGAGCTTTCGAAGCATATCGTATCGAGCGGAGTGTTAAAGTAATCTTTTTTGCATATTTAATTTCAGTTCAAAAACTTGCCGCAAATCCATATTTAGACCAATTATCGTTTAACTTTGTGCATCTTGACTCTCAAAACAGGGAAGTTGCACCTGTTAACCCGTTATTTTAATTTGTCTTAATATGAAAAAACTTCTTATTGCTGCCTGTGCATTCTTATCGTTTGCTGCTCAGGCTCAGCAGAATGTCCTTCTGGAACAATCTTTCTGGAAAACCTCCCCGGATGTGAGTGCAGTGAAAGCGGAGATTGAAAAAGGAAGCAATCCTGCCCAGTTCAATAACAACATGTTTGATCCGGTTGTGCTTGCTATCAATGCAGGAGCGCCCAACCCTACCATTGAATATCTGCTGACCCAGCCGGGCAACACAGTGGATAAGGCAACCCACGACGGCCGGATTTATCTGCATTGGGCTGCTATGCGAGGCAATGTGGAATTGATGGAATATCTGGTTGCCAAGGGAGCGAAAGGAAATTATGTGGATGGCCACGGTGCTACGCCGATCAACTTTGCTGCAGGCGGCGGTCAGCAGAACACCAAGGTTTACGACATATGCCTGGCACACGGCGCCGATTTGAAAAAAGACCTGAATAATGATGGTGCAAATGCATTGCTGATCGGCATAGCAAATGATAAAGACCTGGCGTTGACCAATTATTTTATATCCAAAGGCCTGGACTTAAAAAGCACTGACGCTGCCGGACACAATGCATTCAGTTACGCTGCCCGTGCGGGTAAAATCGATGTTTTGAAAACACTTTTAGCAAAAGGAGTTCCTGCCAATTCGGATGCGATTCTCATGGCTGCGCAAGGCGGTCGCGGCAGTGCTAACCCTATCGAAGTTTATCAATATCTGGAAAGCCTGAAATTGAAACCGACTGTTATCGGGAAGAACGGAGAGAATGCATTGCATGCTATTGTGCGCAAGCCAAAGCAGGAAGAAATCATCAAATATTTCCTGAGCAAAGGCGTGGATGTGAACAAAGCGGACGAAGACGGCAACACGGTTTTCATGAATGCCGCGGCCAGCAATCGGGATACAGCGACCATTGGCATATTACTTTCCAGTGTTAAAAACATTAACCAGTTGAATGAAAAGGGCGTTAGTGCGTTGGCAATGGCTGTTCGCGGTAACTCTCCTGAGGTGATCGGCTACCTGATCGGCAAAGGTGCAGATATTAATACAACGGATAAAAACGGCGATAACCTTGCTTTCTATCTCGCCCAATCCTACAATGCCAGAACAGCAGGCGAGTTTGGACCGAAAATAAAAGTGTTGCAGGACAAAGGTTTTAAAATCGCTGCACCAGCGAAAAACGGCAACACATTATACCATATCGCAGTGGCGAAAAACGACCTGGCACTGGTTAAAAGTCTGGAAGCATATCAGATAGATGTGAATGCAAAAAACAGCGAAGGCATTACCGCATTGCACAAGGCTGCTATGGTTTCGAAAGACGATGCAATGCTGAAATATCTGCTTTCCATCGGTGCTAAAAAAGAGATTGAGACAAATTTCAACGAAACTGCTTTTGACTTGGCGGGAGAGAATGAGTCGCTTTCTAAAAACAATGTAACTGTCAATTTCCTGAAATAACTTTCATGTCTGATTTATTTAAAATAACACTCCTTTTCCTGACACTGACGATCGCCCGCCCAAACAATGCTGTTGCACAGGCGGCCGGCAAGAGCAAATACAAGTGCATGATCCAGATGACCAATTACATGGGTGAAGGCGCATATATCGTGATTTCGCTCATTAACAGTAAAGGTGCTTACGAGAAGACATTGTATGTGCTGGGGCCCGATAAAAAGTGGTACAACAGCATGAAAGAATGGCACAAGTTCCAATCCAGGCAAAAAGCCAACATCAGCGCCATTACGGGTGCATCGGTGACGGGAGGCGACCGGAGCGTGAACGTGTTTGAAATTGATAATGCCAAGATCAACGCGGGATATAAGATCCGTTTTGAGAGCGCTGTGGAAGACAAGGAATATCACGTGAAAGACCTGGAAATCCCATTGACCACCGAGTCACTGGCTGCGAAAAACGAGGGAACTGGATACATTCGTTACGTCCGTTTCAGCGCTAATTAAAGTTTAAGTTCCTTATGACCATTTCTGTATGGAGATACAGCCACCTAGCGTTGGCTGTATCTTCTTTTCTTTTACTGACCCTCGCCGCTGTTACGGGCATCATTCTGGCATTTCAGCCATTGTCCGAAAAAGTCCTGCCCTACCGCACCGATCATTTCAGTGAAACTACGCTGGCGGGAACATTACCCGTTTTACGAAAACAATATCCCGGAATCAGCGAACTTACGGTTGATAAAAATCAGTTTGTACAGATCAAAGGCAGTGATGCGGAAGGGAAAAAACTGCAAGCTTACATTGATCCGCAAACCGGCAGCCTGCTGGGTTACCCCGCACCCAAAAGCGAATTTTTCGAATGGGTAACGGCGCTGCACCGCTCGCTCTTTATTCATGAAACAGGCCGGTTTTTTATCGGGCTGACTGCGTTTTTATTGCTCCTGATCACCGTTTCCGGCACAATGCTCATAATCCAGCGGCAGCGTGGATTGAAACGTTTTTTCAGCCGCATTGTGCGGGATAATTTTGCGCAGTATTACCATGTGGTGCTAGGCAGGCTGTCGCTCATCCCTATTTTCATCATTGCATTAAGTGGCACGTATCTCTCGCTGGCCCGTTTTGGATTGATAGAGTCCCCGGTTGTATCCGCCGAGGTTGATTTTGATGCGATCAAGTCGGGGCCTGTTCGGGATCCTGCTGATTTTGAGGTGTTTAAAAAAATAAATTTATCCGAGGTTCAAACCATTGAATTTCCCTTTTCCGAAGACCCTGAGGATTACTATACATTAAAACTTACCGACCGCGAGATAACGGTTAACCAGATCAACGGAGACATTTTAAGCGAGGTTCGGTATCCGACGGCTGCATTGCTTACCGAGCTAAATCTGGACCTGCACACGGGGCGCACCCATGCGATATGGGCTGTTATCCTGGCAGTTGCTTCGGGTAACATTCTCTTTTTCATCTACTCAGGCTTTGCGATGACATGGAAGCGCAGGGCTAACCGCGTAAAAAACAAGTATACGGCGGATGAAAGTGAGTTTATCATCCTGGTAGGATCTGAAAACGGCAGCACTTTTAATTTCGCCAATGCCATTCACAAGCAGCTGATCGCAGGAGGCAGATCGGCTTATGTTACGGAGCTTAATAATTATAAAGTTTATCCGAAAGCATCAAACATCATTGTCATGGCGGCTACTTACGGGCTGGGTAACCCGCCTACCAATGCTGCACATTTCGCTGCACATCTGGAAAAGCACAAGCAACCCCGTCCCGTCCGTTTTTCTGTGGTAGGCTTTGGTTCACACGGTTATCCCGATTTTTGCAAATTCGCGTTTGAGGTTGATAATCTTTTGGCCAAACAGGATTGGGCTGTTCCTGCCCTTGAAATCCACACCGTCAATGACAAATCCCCGGATGAGTTCGGTCAGTGGGCAGCGAGCTGGTCGCAGCATGCGGGTGTGGCGCTTGCTATATCCTCCGACTCGCTAACAACCCGCCATGAACCCGTACAGCAACTTACAGTCGTTGATAAAACAACCGTTTCAACCCCAGGCGAAGCCTTTCTCATCAGCCTTCGGGCAAATAACCCGACGGATTTCACTTCCGGCGATTTACTTGCCATTTATCCCGCAAATGATCACCGGGAGCGGCTTTATTCTATTGGCAAGGTTGGTAGCAACATTCAATTGAGTGTAAAATTGCATGAAGGCGGGTTGGGTTCGGATTATCTTTATCGCCTGAATGCAGGGAGCGAGATCGGTGCCAGGATTGTAGGCAACCCGCATTTCCACTTTCCAGAGAATGCGTCTTCGGTGATTATGATCTCTAACGGGACAGGCATAGCGCCGTTCCTGGGTATGATCGATCAGCAAAATGCTCCGGTGGATTGCCGTTTATACTGCGGTTTCCGGGACGATGCCTCGTTTTTGCTTTACAAAACTTCCATTCAAACTAACCTGAAAAACGGGAAATTAAACAGTCTGCACATTGCTTATTCCCGGGAAGGCGCCAGGGAATATGTGAAAGATCTGCTGGCAAGGGACGAAGCTTTTGTGGCCGAAACGCTGTCCAATAACGGTGTTATCATGCTTTGCGGGTCGTTGGCCATGCAGAACAATGTAGTCGCTTTGCTGGACCATATTTGTCAAACCCGCCTGGGGAAAAACATCAGTTACTTTCAGTCGCACGGCCAGGTGCTAATGGATTGTTACTAAGGCCGGTATCTGGCAATATTGAAATTTTTTGAAGTAACCACTTTACCGTCGTCGGTGATCATTACGCAATTGAATTCCGGGAATTGGTTGATGAGCTTCATTCCGGCTTCCTGGCCCATAACCATCAGCGATGTGCTGAAACCATTGGCGCGCTCGGCACCGGGCCCGAAAACGGTCACGCTCGTAAGGCCCGTAGCAGGATAACCCGTCGCAGGATTGATAATGTGCGCATAACGCTTGCCATCTATGACCACAAACTTCTCATAACTGCCCGACGTCACTACGGCACCCTGACGAAGCGGCACCACTGCAAAAAGTTCTCCCGGACGCCCCGGATCCGTTATGCCGATGACCCAGTCGCTGCCATCGGGCTGTTTTCCCCACGCGCTCATATCTCCGGAACCATTCACTATGCCAGCCTTAATGCCCTGTTTTAACATCATATCACGACACCGGTCCGTTGCGTAACCTTCGCCCAGCGCCCCGAACCCGATTTTCATTCCTTTCTCTTTCAGAAAAATAGTCCCTTCCTCTTTATCCAGGATAATGTTTTGGTAACCCACATTTTCAACAGATTTTTTCACAGCATCGGCACTGGGCATTGCTGTCATTGAGCCATCGAACTTCCAGATGCGTTCCATAGCTGCAAAACTGATATCGAAGGCACCATTGGTGAGTTTGGAAAGTGCAATGGCCCTTTCCGTTAACCCGAAAACCTCCGCATCGACTTTCACCGGCCGGATACCCGCATTGGCATTAACTTCTGAAACCTGGGAGTTGGGTTTCCAATCGGAAATCAGATTTTCGATCCGCGTAATTTCCGCGATCACGGCATCAATGCCCGCTTCTGCTGCGGCGGAATCTTGTGCTACGATGGTGATGTCAAAACGGCCACCCATGAGCATAGTGGTCCTTTTCCGCAAAACCTGTGCATTTGTTGTGAGGCAAAAAAGAAAGAAGAATATAGTAAAACGATATAGCATGTCAGAAGGATTCTTTGCAAAATTAATCCCTAGTCTATCTTTTTAAACACTTTTCAAAAACTATTGCTGCACCACGCATTTATAGCTTGCCGGTTGGTACGGTTTTAGTTTAGCACTGACGAAAAAATTAGATTATTGATATGGAAAATAATAATAAAAATACGCGCGACGGACGCAACACAAGCCTTTGGCAAAAAAATACATCCGGTGCAGCAGCCTCTGATGGGCTCGACACTTCCAGGACATTTGACGCACTCATTGTAGGTGCGGGAATTACGGGAGTAACAACGGCTTTACTCTTACAGAAGGCCGGGCGGAGTTGCATCCTGGTGGACGCGCACAATCCCGGATATGGCACAACCGGAGGCACCACGGCACACATTAATACATTTGCAGACACCACTTTTGCAGAAGTAGAAAGCAAATTCAGCGAAGAGGCTGCCAAACAATTCGCGGATTCCATCGCCGGGTCCGTACGCCTGATCCATGAGCATGTTGAAACTTACGAGATCGACTGCGATTTCGAATGGAAAAAAGGATATGTGTATTCGCAAACGGAGAAAGAAACCAAGGAGCTGGATGATATTTTCGACAGCTCGCTACGGGCTGGTGTGAAAGTGGAAATTACCAACGAAGTCCCCGTAAACGCCGAGTTTCAAAAAGCCATTGTATTCGAAAACCAGGCACAATTCCACCCGCTCAAATACATCCAGGGCCTTCTTTCGGAGTTCGAAAAGCTGGGTGGTGTCACATTGGGGAATACGCTGATCGATGATATTAAAACAGAAGATGGTGTTCACATTGCCTCAGCAACGTCGCGGGAAATTAAGGCGAAAACGGTTGTATATGCCACCCACATTCCGCCGGGCGGAGTTAATGTGCTCCATTTCCGGAATGCGCCTTATCGCAGTTACGTTATAGCAGCTACGCTTACCAACGACGAATATCCTGAGGATCTGGTCTATGATATGCAAGAGCCTTACCACTATTTCAGGACGCATGAAATTGATGGACAAAAGTATCTGATAGCGGGAGGTCATGACCATAAAACGGGCCACGGTGACCCGGAACAGTCATTTACTGACCTGATCAATTTTACAAAACAATGTTATCCCGTCAAAGACATTTACACCCAGTGGTCGGCACAGTATTATGTTCCGGCGGATGGGTTGCCTTACATTGGCAAGTCGCCCGGAGCCTCGGACGGCATTTATACAGCCACGGGCTTTAATGGAAATGGTATGATCCTGGGAACAGTTTCGGCGATGGTTCTTTCCGATATTATTTTAAATGGAAAAAGCGAATACGAAGACCTGTACAATCCGGCAAGAATTAAGCCGATCGCTGGTTTTACAGAGGTCATCAAAGAAAATGCCGATGTCGTGGGCCGCTTTATAGGCGACCGCTTTGGCGTGCAAGAAATCGATTCAGTTGCCCAACTACCGGATGATTCAGGTGAAATTGTTGAACTGGACGGTCAGAAGCTGGCCATTTACAAAGATCCAACGGGCAAGGTCCAAGCGCTTGATCCCGTGTGTACACATACCCATTGCATTGTGAACTGGAATAATGCTGAAAAAAGCTGGGACTGCCCCTGCCACGGAGCGCGCTTTGATACGGACGGGACCGTACTAACAGGACCGGCCAGAAGAAATCTCCAGCCGGTCAACATTGGGGTAAAATGATATTAGTAATAATTATGAGTATGGTTTAGATCATACTCATAATTGTTCCAGTTCGTGGATAACTGTCTTTGCGGCCAGGTCTGCTGCCAGCAGCACTATTTCTTCCGGAGAGCCTTCAAAAACTTCCCTTGCAGCAATAGAACGTTCGTTCAGGAACATGTGAATGAAAATGGTGCCCACCGGCTTTTGTTCCGTTTCGCTCCCACCCGGTGTGGTCAGCCCGGTAACAGCAACCTGGACATCTGATTTGATCAGGTTTTTCAGGCGCAAGGCCAGCTCTTTGGTAACTTCCCCGGATTCTGGAGTGAATTCTTCTATAAAAGCCGGATCCATCCCTAACACGTCCACTTTTACTTCCGCATCATAACACACAAGTCCGCCTTTGAGGACACTGCCGGAATTTTCCGTCAGTGAAAACTCCGCGGCTAGCCGGCCCGCCGTCGCACTTTCGGCGAAGGCAATGGTCAGTCCTTTTTCGTTTAAAATTTTACTACAATCAATAATCAGTTGTGAAGGCATATTTTCAATGGTTTAATCAGGAAACTGCATAGTTTGCGGCCGGTAGTCCGTATAGACGAGCCCGTTTTCTTTGCGCTCTCTTATAATGAAAAAGATATACAGGCTTCTTGGCAGAAACAACATTCAGTTTGCAATATAGCTGATGCGCTTTTTCTGCGACATAAGCCCAGGTAAAATTCTCATTCACCCGTTTCAAGGCATTATTACACAAGGCCTGATACTTTTCAGGGCATGACAATCCTTCCAAAAGGGCATCGGCAAGTGCCTTAGGATTGTGCGGAGGGACCAGAAAGCCCGTTTTTTTATCTAACACTGTAAACTTGATGCCGCCAACATCGGAGCCTATGACAGGTGTGCCGCAAGCCATAGCTTCCAGGGGTGTTATGCCAAATGGTTCATACCAGGGTGTTGAAATGAAGAAATCGGCTGCCTGATAATAGTAGCGGAGTTGCTGCCTGTTCCGTCGTCCTACGAACTCCACAGCGCCGGAAACTTCCTCTACTTCTGCCACTTCTTTGAGGCGTTTGAGTTCCGGATCATTCACAAAGTCAGGCTTCTCATCCGCACCGCCTACCACAAGCAGTTTGATCCTCGGAATATGTTTCAGGAACCGGATGGCGCGGATTACATTGTCAATGCCTTTGCGGGGTACAACCCTGCCCAGTTGCAGCAGCACCACATCATCTTTTTCAAGGCCGAGCTTACGTCTGGCTTTTTCTTTGGGATACGGATAAAATTCCTCGGAACTGAACCCGCACGGAATGATCGTTATGCGCGAAGGGTCAGCATTATAATGTTCTATCAGATCCTGTTTGTCCTGAGGGCACTCGGCGATGACGAAATCGGCGTCGTCTACAAGCATCTGCTCAATGTCCATCCGGGCGGCAGGAAATGCATCCTTGTCTTTCTGATGGATCATACGGATCTTACCTAAGGCATGGAAAGTGATTACATAAGGAATATCCAGTTGTTTTTTAACTTCGGAAGCCACAAGGCCGGACATGAAAAAATTAGCATGTACGAGATCATACTGGAACTCCTGCTGGTTGATAAACCGGATCATGCTTTGGGTAAATTCATCCATATACCCCAGCAGCATTTCCTTAGGCACTTCCTGCGCAGGCCCCGCATCCATGTGAATAACGCGGATATCAGGAAGCCAGTGAACGATCTGAGACAAATGTTCATCGTCTCTCCGCGTAAAAATGTCAATCACATAACCCAGTTTAGCCAGACATTTGCATAGTTCGGCCACGTATACATTCTGGCCTCCACTATCCACTCCGCCCAGGGTTGCCAGCGGCGAAGCGTGCTCACTGATAAATGCTATTCTTTTTGTCATGATTGTGGATCGTTAGTTGGATCGTTTGTCTGAAGGTACTTTCCCAATCACTGGTAAACCTGTTAATGTCAAATTTTTCCTGCGCCGTCTGTTTCGCTTTGGCGCCCATATCCGCAGCCCTTGCAGGATCGGCTATGAGCGAATTCATCTTATCAATTAGATTTCCAATGTTGGTATCAATAAATCCGGATTCGCCATCCTTGATCACGGTCACATATTCCGTGGTAGCAAGCGCAACAACGGGCATACCGGTCATCATGGCTTCACACACTGCCAGACCGAAGCTCGTATACCGGATAGGGTTAAAGAAAAATCGGTAATGGCTGATAAATTCGGGAAGTTGCGGGTTCAGCACCTCGCCTAACCCACCGGATTCTGATGTCCCCATGCCGATCAGGTCCAGGGGCACATGCTTTCTCACTTCATCAAAAACATCCCAACCGGTGATCCGCCCCCGCTGTTGTATATGGTTGATCACCACAATGCCCCGGGGGATATCTCCCTGATAAGCAACCTGCGGGATGCACACTCCGTGCTCAATTACCCGCACATTGGGAATTCCGGTGCTGTCCCACATCAGCTTATTGAAATGCGTCACATGCACAAGCGTCACCTGCGGATCCGACATGACGTGCCGCGTGTTGGTGGGATGCTTTTCCGGTGTGTTATGCTCCACGTATACGCGCGGAAGTTGTTTCTGCCAGTCGGCAAGAACCTCATGCTGATCAATCAGGAAGTTACGTTCGGACTGAAAAAGGATGCAGTCAAACTGCATGTTCCTGACTTCCACTGCCGGCACTTCAATCACATTCGGACCAAAAGGAAACGTTTCTCCCCTACCGTAATAGCCTTCACTCTTGCGTTCAGTAACGGGGATGTAAATGTCATAATCACCTTGCGATAAGTAGTACAGATAGCTTCCGTGAATGTGCCAGGTAAAGATTTTTAACCTTCCATTTGTCGTGTTGATTTGATGCATAGGTCAGCGAATTTGGATGAGGACAGAACGGCGTTATAAAAACAATGCCATCCAGCACAAAACGCTTCCCTAATTATCAGTGAGTTATGAAACCTGCTCATTGTCAGGACGAAACGATTTCAGGATTTTTATCAACATTTTAGAATCCCGGATTTACAAGCAATAAGTTCCACACTTCTTGCTGGCACCAAACTTGTAAGCAACCCGCTGCATTTTAAACCAGACCACTGCTTATGTATATCCTTGGAATCAATGCTGCGTTTCACGATACCGCCGCAGCACTCGTAAAGGACGGCAAGATCATTGCTGCCGCCGAAGAAGAGCGTTTTACGCATATCAAGCACGGGAAACGGCCTGTTCCTTTCTCCACGTGGGAGCTTCCGTTTCATGCCATTGATTATTGTCTCAAAACAGCGGGCATTACCATGAAGGACGTGGACCACATTGCGTATTCATTTGATCCGGATGGCGTAAGCGAAGCAGCTGTATACGAAGACGACCTGCTTTCCGGCTCTGATGTGCTGGAAGCTGCGGATGTATACAATGGCTGGGATACATTATTTCTCAATTACATACGTAAAGCACCCGATCAGCTACGGGACGGTTATCCGCACCATCTGCAAAAACGATTTGCGGATGCAGGCGATTTAAATGCAAAATGGACATTCATCAACCATCATAATGCGCATGCGGCCAGCGCTTTCTTCCCGTCTCCTTATGAAGAAGCAGCCGTGCTGACTTTGGACGGACGCGGTGAGAAGGCAACGACAGGCTACTTTTTAGGACAAGGAAATAAAATTACACAGCTGGCGACGGTGGACATGCCGCACTCGCTGGGTATGTTATATGAAAAAATTACAACCTATCTGGGCTTTTTGCATTCATCCGATGAATACAAGGTCATGGCCCTTGCCTCCTATGGTAAGCCGGTGTTTATAGAAGATTTCCGTTCCGTGATCCACATTGAGGACAACGGACAATATACCATTGATGAATTCGACCCGGAACAATGGTGGGGACCGGGCCGGAAAAAAGACGATCCTTTCGAGCAGCTGCACCATGACATTGCACACTCCCTGCAAAAAGCGTTGGAGGAAACTGTGCTGAAACTGGTTCGCTGGCTGCACGAACAAACCAACTCGGAAAACCTGTGCATGGCAGGCGGCGTAGCGCTGAACTGCGTAATGAATGCAGTGATCCGGGATCACGGCCCGTTCAAAAATGTATGGGTGCAACCGGCAGCAGGCGATGCAGGCACAGCATTGGGCGCGGCGCAGTGGCTGGACGTAGCGTTGAACGCGCAAGGCGATATGCGCTATACAGCCGAAATGAACCACGTTTACTGGGGACCTGACTATACCGATGATGAGATAGAAAAATTCATGATATGGGCAAAGATGCCTTATAAGAGACTGTATAATGTCGCCAGCGAAACGGCTGCTATCCTGGCTGAGGACAAGATTATTGCCTGGTACCAGGGCCGTATGGAATTTGGTCCGCGCTCGCTGGGAAGCAGGTCTATCCTGGCGTCACCAATCCACCCGGATATGCAGGCCAGGCTTAACGATATCAAGGACCGGGAAGATTTCCGCCCTGTTGCTCCTGTGGTTTTGGAGGAAGATGCCCCTGAATGGTTTGAAGACGCAACCGTGTCTCCCTTCATGCTTTTTGTATATCCAGTTAAAGATGATAAAGCGGACCGCATCCCGGCGGTGCGTCATACGGATGGAACGGCACGCGTGCAGACCATTAATGCACAGCAGCATCCGTTATATTATGAGCTCATCCGGGAGTTCAAGGCAAAAACGGGCGTGCCTGTTCTTGTAAATACATCATTCAATACGCGCGGCGAACCTATTGTTTGCTCTCCGCGGGATGCCATCGAATGTTTCTGGACATCACCATTCGACGCCCTGATCATCAATTCTTTCATCCTCGAAAAATAATGGCAGACCTGATTAGTGTAGTGATCCCAACTTATCGGCGACCCACACTTTTGCGCAAGTGCCTCGAAGCCATAGCCCTGCAAACGTGCAGAGGCTTTGCCTTCGAGGTTATTGTGGTTTCCGACGGGCCCGATCCGGCCACGGCATTACTCATTGAGCGTATCAGGGCCGAGCAGCCTCATTTATCCATCTCATTTCTTCCCCTTGAAAGAAAAAGTGGCCCCGCGGCTGCCCGGAATTCCGGCTGGAAAAACAGCAAGGGTTCATTGATCGCATTTACGGACGATGACTGCATTCCCGCACCGGGCTGGCTGCAAGGGTTCTGGCAGCAATATAAAAATGAGGTCTTACCAGCGATGGCATTCACAGGACAAGTTGAAGTTCCGGTTCCTGAACGGCCCACGGATTATCAGAAAAATGTCTCACATCTGGCTACCGCCGAGTTTATTACGGCAAACTGCGCTTGTACCAGAGCCGCATTGGAGCAGGTTAACGGGTTTGATGAATCTTTTCCCGCAGCCTGGCGTGAAGATTCTGATCTGCAATTCAAGTTTTTGAAAAATAAAATACCCATTATCAAGGTGCACGAAGCGCTGGTATGCCATCCTGTGCGCGAGGCGGGCTGGGGATCGAGCATTCGCGACCAGGAAAAAAGTATGTTCAATGCCCTGCTGTTCAAAAAGCACCCCGACCTTTACAGGACCAGGATCGCCAGCGGGCCGGTGTGGAATTATTATATTATTATCGTGTCGACCCTAGTTGCCATTATTGGATTGCTGGCAGGCAATAAATGGATTGCGGCCATTGCGATTGGGATCTGGCTCATTTCAGTAGCGCGTTTTACCCTGAAACGCCTGAGAGGTACAGATTTAAGTTGGTCGCACCGGTTGGAAATGATCGTTACTTCGTTTCTGATCCCCTACCTTTCTGTATATTGGACATTGCGCGGAGCCATGCGTTATAAAGTTTTTTTCCTATGAAATTCTCTCCTGATACCACACATAAGATCGCCGTTTTCAGGGCGTTGCAATTGGGCGATATGCTTTGCACGGTTCCAGCATTACGGGCGCTTCGCAACAGCTATCCCGACGCCGAAATAACATTGCTGGGCTTGCCCTGGGCCGCATCTTTCAGCGAGCGGTTTTCTGATTATATCGATCGTTTCCTTCATTTCCCCGGCTACCACGGCTTACCGGAGCAGCCGTTTGACGAAGCGGCCTGGGATGCTTTTCTGGTGCAGATAAAAGCCGAGCGTTTCGACCTTATTCTGCAAATGCAGGGAAACGGGAACATTGTCAATGAAATGCTGGAGAATTTAGACGCCGGGCCGGTCGCGGGCTTTCATAGTGCTGGTAATCACAGAAATGAAGCACTTTTTCTAGAATATCCCAATGGCATTTCTGAGATTGAGAAACATTTAAAAATGCTGGAAAACCTGGGAATCCCTTCACTGGGCACCGATCTGGAATTCCCGATATCAGCGGCTGAAAGGCGGCACCTGCAGGAATCTGTTTCTATGCCGGATGGTCATTATGTATGTGTGCATCCGGGTTCCCGCGGTGCATGGCGGCAATGGCCTCCCGCACATTTCGCCTGCCTGGCGGACCATTGCGCAGATCAAGGCTATCACATAATCATTACCGGCACAAAGGACGAGGCACCTATTACTGCGCAAGTGATTGCCTTAATGAAACGTCCGGTTTTGGATCTTACCGGTAAAACGGGGCTGGGAGAAATTGCCGCGCTAATCGAAGGGGCAGACCTGCTGATCAGTAACTGCACGGGCGTTTCGCACATTGCGGCCGCCACGCGCACGCGCAGCATTGTTATCAGTATGGACGGAGAGCCCGAACGCTGGGGACCTTTGAATAAATCTCTGCATTATACCATTGACTGGACAAGGGATACATCGTTCGAGAAAGTCCGCATGGCGCTTGACAACCTGCTGAGCAGCATTACGGCACATTGAATGCAATGTTCAGATCTTACCTTTCGCATCCCAGTGATCTTTCAGGATTGCGCCTTGTTTATCTTTAATTAAAACACGCGTAAAACGCTCACCCTTGATCCTGCCATCCGGTGTAAGCTCGCCTATAAAAAGCAGGATAGGGTTTCCCTCCGCATCGGTCTTGAAGCTGATGTCGTAACGCTCAAATTTCCGGGTGATCATTTCCTCCGGTGCGTATTGCTTGCTTAGCACCTTATGCAATTTTTCTCCGATTTTCATAACACAACATTCCTATTTCCCTAAACAACACTTAGTTATAAGACAGACTTTCCGGATCAAAGTCGCTCGTCTTCATTGTCGCCAGATCTTCCGTATTGAAGTCGTTCGTTTTACGATCCGACACATCGCTTGGATCTGTAATATTCAAGTGTATACCGGACTGCTTTTTTGCTTCCAGCGTTTTTGTAATAAGCATTTGTGCCGCCATTAGCGCGTGCTGCGATTCTTCATGCAAAACCCGGCTGTATTTACTCGAAAAATCATTGTCCCAAAGTCCCGAATGATGCCAGATATGGAGATGGTCCCAGTCGGGCCGGTCGATGATGGGATACAAACACACGCCCAGCAACGGCACGCCACGATCCAGCACATCCGCACATTCAGATGCAATCATATTAATCCATAAAGGCCTGTCCTCCTTGGGATGGCTGGTTTCAGATATAATGATTGGCTTGTTATATCGCTCGTATCCGGCCTGCAAAAGATCGGCCAGTGGTTTCCAGCGGGGATCGGGCACAGAATCGTTCCAGCCGAGAAACTGGTATCCGCCTATGATCCATTGGTTGTTATAATAAAAATTAAAGCCAATTACATCCACCAGATCCTCGCTGCCGCCGAGCTCTGGGCATATCCGCCCGCAAAGCATATCAACGGACTGGAACTGCTGCTCATTCTGGGCAGCGGCGGTTGCCAGGTCTTCTAAATCCGGGTCAAAACCCGGTACCATATTCACGAGCGGCTCGGTTGTCACGATCCGGACGAGGCCGCTGCGCTGCTTCATTGCCCTGGCTCCTGCAATGTAGGCCCGCATTAATGCATACTTCAGTTCCCAGCCGTTTTTCGTACAGTAAGGCACCGTTCCGGCCACTTCTCCACCCAGCCAGGAAATAAAACTCACCTCATTGATGGGTGTTACGAGCAATAATTTCCCGGGATTATTTTGTAAATAAAAATCAACAAATGCCTCACAAAGCGCCACAAAACGCGCGGTAAACTTGGGATGGAAAGGGCTCAGATCATCTGGGTAACCAAAATGACAAATGTCCCAGATTTGCTGCACATCGTGCTCGTCAGCCGCATGCATCATTTCCAGCACGGGACTGAAATCATACTCGTAAGGTCTTCTCTCCACGAAACTCCAACGAATCCCTTCGCGCACCGTTGAAATTCCCAGTAACGAAATCCGCGCATAATCCGCCCTGATCAGTTCGAGGTGACCCGTCATTTCGAGCAGGTCGACCCGTTCGCCGCTGTTGTTCAACTGATCGGTGCATTCGAAGCCTGCCATCCAAAATGTCTTGAATGGATTCTCGAAAGTCCTTTTTGATTCAGTCTGGATGTTATTTTCGGTCAGCATTGCTGTTGGTCTAATGTCTGTCATTGCGGTTTATTTCTTGATCCGGGTCGGGCGAGGATGTAAGCAGTCCGGCCGGAACCGTTAGTTCGCCTGTTTCAAAGTCGATCAGTCCGTTGCGTTCATCCTCAATGTTGGTGGCCTGGGTGTAAACGTCTCCCGAAAAGGACCGCTTTCTCAGTTCCTTTTTAAAAAGGCCGATCTGGCTGGCACGTGCAGAATCGTCCACCGGCCCGCCATAGTTTTCAAATCCAAAACCTCCCCATTCACTTACAATCAGCGGCACCTGTTTCCTGTAAAAGAACGGGTCGCCGACAACGAGCGGAAAGGCTGCAACCGAATTGAGATTTCCGGCTGTCAATTCATCGAGCATCCATTTCCAATGATTGAGGTCAGGTGTGTACAAATGCGCGGTCAGCAGATCGGACTTTAATCTTCCCTCAAAGGAAATATGCTGCCAGCCGTCATTATCAACCACTATAAACTGCGGGTAGGCAATCTGCATGAAGTGATACATATCAATGATATATTGCCGCGTATCCACATTCACGGCAATATCCTGGGCTCCCCAGTCTTCATTATACAGGCTCCATATCACTACGGAAGGATGCGTCCCGATCAATGCTAGCATGCGCATCAGCTCGGCTCGGTGATTCTCCCGGCTCTTCTTAGTCGATTGGTGCGGACTGGGAACTTCCACCCACAGCAGTATGCCAATTTTATCGGCCAGTTTATAAATACGTGGGTCTACACCGGCAATATGGATCCTTACCAAGTTACATCCCAGCTCTTTCATAGCCAGCAAATGCTTCTTGATCTGGTCATAGCTGGCATTGCCCGGCTGGTAAAGAATGCCATCCAGGTAAACCGGCAAATTATTGAGATACAGGCGACTGCCCCGGGCCTCAAATTTCCTGAGGCCGAATTTTGTTTCAATTTCAGAAATATCGCCTTTTTCGTCAATGAGCTGCGCCACAAGCCGGTATTGGTTGGGCGTTTCGGGCGACCATAGCAACGCATCCGGCATATCCAGCACCAGCCGCTGCGCCTTCTGTCCTGCTACAAGTACCAGCGGAAATTCATCCTCTGCCACGAGTCTATCATATTTGCCCGATTCGGCACCAAAAACCGACAGCTTGATCTTGTACTGTCCCGGGTCATGAATACGCGTGGTAAGTGTGAACCGCACCAGGTTATCCTCGATAATGCTCACAACACCTACCCTGGATCGCAAACGGTTTCGCTCTACCCTTTCAAGCCATATGCTGCGGACGGCGCCGGTGAATGTCTGGTACCAGATGCCGCCCCGCTTGTAAACATGGGATTCCTGCTTACCACGCGGAATATCAGCGTCCATACTGCTGGTAACACGAACGGTAAGCTTGTTGACCGGCCGAAGCACTTCCAATTCATATGAAAATGAGGTGTACTCACCCATATGGACCTGCTCGCCTTCAATGGTGGATAACAGATGCCCGTTTAACCAGACCCGGGTCTCATAACCGCAGGCACCAAAAGTCAGCTGCAAAATACTGTCTGTATCGTGCTCCGCCAATGCTTCCTGAGAAAGTTCGAATTCCCGTTCGTACCAGACTACAATTTTGTCCGTCCAGGAAGCTACATCCTGCTGGGATGCTGCCAGGTGCTGTTCTACACTTCCGGGCCACTGGGCGGTTTGTGAAAAGTCGTGCCGGACATACCAGCTTTCTGTAATGCCCCGGTCATTCGGATCGACTGCAAATTTCCACTCTCCATCGAGCAGCACATATTCATTCGGCCGGAGCACCGCGCGGGGCAGATCATCCTGAAATGTAAGGTCCTCAACATTCGCTTCCCGGCTTTTGGACGAGCCGTAATTGGTATGGTTTTGCATTGCTGTTATTTTGAATTCCGCGTCGTTTATGTCCACTAATGCGGACTGATACTGTTACTAGCTGGCACTTTTGAGCTCTCTTGTCAGCGCAACCGGCGTTTCCTGCTTTTTGACTGAAAGCATCAACCGCTGCATGGCGCTAAAAGTGTGTTCCCAGGACTTGTCCGCCAGATACTCGTCGACAGACCGCAGCCATTGCGCATTCTCCTGGTTAGTGAGCTCATGCTCAATAGCATTAATAAAAGTATCTGCATCGTGCCCGATACTCACGAGACCCATTTTTGCATATGGAAAAACAACATCACGGATCGCAGTGGACACCACAGGCTTGCCTGCGGCGAGATATTCGGGTGTTTTTGTAGGACTGATAAAACGCGTGGATTCATTCAAAAGGAACGGGATCAATGCTACATTCCATCCTGCCAGATAGGACGGCAGTTCCTGGTAAGTCTTGCATCCCAGATAATGAATGTTATCTGCAACAGGCAGTTCGGCCATATCGATTTTTACAACAGGCCCTATCAGCATCAAATGCCAGTCTGGTCGCTTGCTGGCTATTTCGCGGATAAGCTGCTGATCAAAACGCTCATCGATCACCCCATAAAAGCCAAGTTTTATTCCTTTAACGGAAGCCTGGTCTTCCGGCCCTGCCAGCTGTTTTCTGGCTGCCTGAAAGTGTTGCTTATCAATGCTGCTCGGAAATGGATGAATGTTGTGGTGACTCGCCTTCTTGGCTTCATATAAACTAACTCCGCCCGTAAATACAACATCGGCCTTGGCCAGAAGCTGCTGCTCAACGAATTTAAGGCGCGGTGGCGCAAACTTAAATGCCGAAAGCTCATCCATGCAGTCGTACACGATCAGGCCGGGCGCAAAAGATCTTGAAAACTCGAAGGCAACGGGCGTATAATACCAAAAGACAAAATCAGCGCAGTCGCGCTCCTCGAAGAATGAATCCAGAAGCTTTTTGATCTGCGCGTTGGTCTGCTCCTGTGTGCCGCCGGCCGGGAGATGCGGCACGCAAACCCATAATCCGGGCAGCTTTTTATTAATGTCAAGATATGCCTCCCCGGAAGCATCGAAGAAAGGTTCTTCCAGGAAATAAACGTTCCCATTTTGGGCAAAGCGTGTCATCAAATGTTGAGGCCGCTGAAACACAAAGTCCCACCTGAGGTGGGAAAAACATAGTAGGTCTTTCTGAAGTCTGGTGGTCATAGGAAAACGGTGTCGGATTAAAGAAAAAACTCCCACTTAAATAAGAATTGTGCCAGCCGAAAACGGCGCTATAAAAAAGACCCGCACTGGAATGAGTACGGGTCTGTTTTTGGATTGAAATGCAGGCTTCTTAACTGTCGTCCCGCGAGCGTGACTTCATTAGCAACACGGCCAATGTAATCACCGCTGCACCCGTCAGCACCTTTTTTGCCAACCCTATTTTATTGAACTGCAGCTCGGATTTTAATCCGTGCTCTGCAATCAGGTCCGGTATGTGACCGTTTTTCAGATCTTCGCCGATTCCTTCCATCATGTTGATCCGGTCGGCTACTAAAAGTGCCAGCCAGTGTGTCCAGGTGTTTTCACTGTACCGGAAAGCAAAGCGCCGCAACTGCCCGCTCAGCCCTGTTGGCGGATTGGGTGTGCCAAACACGGCTGTAAGTCCGGGACGCTCGTTGGAATGCAATATTTCTACCAGCGCCGGTTGTTGTGCCGGGCGCTCCCAGATCATCCCTTTGTTATCGTTTTCGTTTCGTTTTTTTATCGGATAGTTCGGCACGTCCAATGGGTCCGCGTCAATGCCCCATCCGTTAATGTGGCTGTAATCACTTGCTGTCTTTTTCATATCGAGCTTATTTTCTTGCTGATGGTGGGATAAGAATCGTTTTTATACAGTTGTCCAGTTTCGCGGAAAAAATATGGTAAGCGTCCCCTACTTCTTCCAGCGGAATACGGTGCGTAATGATCCCTTTCGGATCCAGGCGGCCCGCTTGCACGTGCTCGATCAACCTTGGAAGCAATCGTTTCACAGATGCCTGGTTGGCCCTGATCGTGATGCCTTTGTTGACTACATTACCGATCGGGATGAGGTTACCCGTAGGACCGTAAACACCCACAATCGACACAATTCCTCCTTTTTTGACAGCATTAATGGCCCAGTGTAAGGCAGTGGCCGAACCGGCCTGTAACATTAGTTTCCGGCCTGTAATGGTCTGTAATGCATCGCCGGCCGCTTCGCAGCCTACTGCGTCAATACACACATCAGCCCCGATCCAGTCTGTTGTTTTCTTAATAAAAAGCACGGGATCTTCCAGTGAGCGGAAGTTATAGGCTTCGCATTGCGCGTATTGTTTTACAAATTCCAACCTGTACTCAATGTGATCAATAACGATCACCCTTCCTGCACCGAACAGCCATGCCGATTTCGCTGCCATAATGCCTATCGGACCGGCACCGAAGACCACCACCGTATCACCCGGTTTGATACCGGCCATTTCAGCAGCCTGGTAACCTGTGGGAACAACGTCTGTAAGCAAAACTGCATCGTCGTGATCCATGTCTTCGGGGATGAGCGTCGGGCCAAAGTCCGCATACGGAACGCGCACATATTCTGCCTGCCCTCCGTCAAAGCCCCCAGCCGTGTGCGAATAACCGAAGATCCCGCCTACCGCAGTTGCCTCCGGATTGGATTCATGACAGTTACCATACAGCCCCTGCTGGCAGAAAACGCATTTTCCGCACGCAATGTTGAAAGGCACCAGGACGGTATCACCCACTTTCAGGTTTTGAACCGAATCTCCAATTTCTTCAACAACGCCAATAAACTCATGGCCAAATGTCGTGCCCACTCTTGTGTCCGGCACTAATCCGTGATATAAATGCAGGTCTGACCCGCAAATACATGAGCGGGTAACCCGCACGATCGCATCTCCGGAATGCTCAATTTCAGGCATCGGCTTATTCCGGTCTGCTCTTACGCGGTAAGGTCCGCGGTAATTCATTGCTAACATAGTATTTTCTTTAGTTAGTGATGATTAATATTCCTGTTGAAGCGCGCCTTACTAAAAAACCATTCCTCAGAAGATTAGTTATATGCACCCTAAATCCGCAATGGCACAAAAATTATAGCCCGCGGGGATAAATTGTTATCTAAACTCATGCATATGCGGGTCAATAAATGGTTAATCGTTTTGCTGGTATTGCTTGTACTGGCTGGGGTTGGGATCTGGTGGTGGAAGTCGCCTTCTTCGGAAAACGCGAAAGAAAAGGCGGCAGATAAGGTGATGCCTACAATCGGCGTGGCTTCAACAAATATCACGGACATTGATGCCGAGCGGATCAAAATGCAAAGCAAGGTCATACTTCATAATCCCCTTCCTGTCGACATTAAAACAAGCCGGCTCAATTACGTCGTGTATATCGATTCCGTGAAGGTGATTGAGGATGCTTATGAGAAACCTATCAACATCCGTTCATCTGACAGCACCACGCTTACCATGCCTATGGAGCTGCTGGTAAAGCCAATGGCCCGGGTACTCAAATATTTTGATGACAATAAGATTGACAGTGCGGACTATCAGATGAAAGCTTCGTTTGAGGTGGATGTTCCTATTGCCGGTGACCGCGAATTCACCATGAAAGTCTCGAAGCGACTCCCTGCTTTGCGAATACCCAAAGTAAAAATCAATCATGTGGATTTGAATGCACTTGCGCTGAAAAGCAAAGGCATGGATATCGAAGTGGCAGTGTTTAATCCGAATTTATTTCCGCTGAAATTAAGTGATGGGAAATTTGAGTTTAGCGTGGAAGACGCGCTTCAGATGAACGGAGTTTTGGAAAAAACCATTTCAATTCCGGCAAAAGGAAGCCAGAACATTTCTGTGCACGCACAGTTAACTGACGGCAATATGCTGAAAACCGGCTGGAAAATGCTGACAGACAAAAAGGATACGCAGTTTGCCTGCAAGTTTGCGGGCACGATCGATTCTGAAAACAAGATGCTCAACAAAAGTAAAATGGTTACAACCATCACCGGCACGCTCGATGAAATCATGAATGCTGTAAAGAAGGCTGACTAATGCTAAACTTTTGATAGAAAGATAAATGCGACGGTTGGGCTCAAAAGAAAAGCCGGAATGTTCCGGCTTTATAGATTCCCCAATATTGGCATTAATCTGCCCAGTTTAACTCCCTCATGCATTGCACCTTACGTTATCTCAGCAAGGCTAGCAACCGGTGCATATCGTCCATTTCACCGCTTTTTTGACTGATGGCAGTTTTAATGATATCGTCCAGCCTGTTGTTGAATTCTGCAAATGCTGTTTGCAAAGATTCATAACAGCGTTGCAGACCTGCCGCATATTCCTGGTGCGCTGCCAATGTCTTTTTTGGATACTTTTCATAATCCATATATTCGACACTGATATGCTGGCTTACAGTATCTGCCTGCCATTCCCCTATCGGCGCCGGCACGTCTATAGGCGGGCGACATCCCAGGAGATAGGTTTGTCCGTTAAAGGCATAATGAACGATCAGGACAGAAACCTTAACCTTTGCTTTATTATTTCGTCCTGGCTGGTAAACCGAAACAGGATAAATCCTTTCACACATTTCCTGCCGCCCGTTGAGAAAATCTAACTGGGGCAATTTCAGCTCCTGATCGTTTTTCAGACCGCTAATGTGCATTTCTATTTGCTCCGGCGCGAAATAAGCGTCAGGCCATTCGCTTATCAGGTCGTTAACCTCGTTTGTTTTCTTTAAAAATAGCGAGTCGAGGTCATATTGGTCAAATAAATGTATGGTTTTCATGGACAAGGCTAGGATGTTTCTTTTTGCTATCATTAAAAAATCAGTGCCCATTGTCCGCTTTTCAGATGATTTTGCAAATCTATTTTACTGCATAAATAAAGGCGTCGCTGCTACAGTTCGTGCATTTCTGATCGGTTGCATTGTCAACGGCCGCATTGCCGCATTGCTCACAAACGTACTCATCCGCTGCTTCGCTGATCTCATACTGATATTCCTTGTCCCAGATAGGCAAAATAGGCAGCCCGGGCACCTGATCGTATCTTCGCATTAACGTGAAAGTGCCACCGGCTTCAAAATAAAGTCTTTTTACCTCCCCCAGATGCCGGATACCTTTACTGCGAAGCTGCGCAAATGCTCTTTCCCGGGTTATACCCACCTTTTTCATGTTATGCAAATTCAGATGTGAATCCTCAATAAGCGGTGTGATATCGCCCTGTGTAACCGTTTCCAGCCTTTCATTTCTGGTGGCAAGCTTGGCAATCAACTGCTGAACAGATACGACGATTACCGCAATGACCACAGCTGCAAGAATGCCGCGATCGGGTGATTGCAGCGGTACACCGATGGCGGCAGCAAGGGATACCATCGCTACCATTTCATTACGGCTGAGCTGTGAGGCCATTCTTTTGCCCATAAGCCGCATCGAGACCATGAGGATGAGATAGATAACAGCAATGCGTAACACTACTTCCAGGTAAAATTCAGGAGGAACGTCGCCTATGAATATTCGTTGCCAATCATTGATATGGATGTCTTCTGGTTTCATGAATCGGCAAGTTGGGATTTTACGGAAATGGTGGCGGAGATCCAGGTTTTAGCGGTGCAGATCTTGCAAGCCTCGTCTTCATCCGCGGAATTTGTAACGTTACCGCAGGTGGCACATGCGCGGGAATTTTCTACCATTTCCTGGGCGTAACCGTTCACAGCATCATCGGTTGGAGGAAAAATAGGAAGGCCTGCGGCAGGCTCCTTGGTTTTGTAAATACTAAAAATGCCGCAGGCTTCTAAGTATACGCGCCCCGTATCTCCCAGGTTATAGACATTCTCACTTCTTAAAGCGGAAAACAGCTGCTGCCGCGATACCTTTGCAGCGGCCATCTGATCGAGCTGAATACGGCCATCCTTAACAAGAAGCTGCGTTTCTCCCTGGCTTATTTTTTCAAATGCCGGGCTCTTCGTCTCCGTGAGGTTCAGGCCGCGTTGAAAGATCAATGCGCAGATCAGGATCAGGATACCCATCAGCACGCCCAGCTGCGGGATCTGCATGGCAGGTGAGACGATCGCACCGAGCGTGACCATAACGGCCAGCTCGGATACCGTCAACTGACCACCCATGCGCTTACCCATCAGCCTCACAATGATGAGCAAAGCAATATAAATGATGAATGTCCGTACAAAAACTTCCACAAGGAATTCAGGCGGCGCTTCCCCAAACAATATCCTTTGCCAGTCCCAGGGCTGTATGTCTTCTTTTTTCATTATTTCAAAAAAGATCTAGGATAAAGTATTTTTCTCTATTCCTGCATCCGGGCATTTCAGGACCATAATGGAGCTGGCAGGCACAGTCAATACTTCCCCGGGTTTGAAATCATCGCCCGATTCTGCAATCATCCCAGCGTCGGTGTCGATCACAATCTCCCACTCGTTACCACATTCTTCTGACGGCAGCACAAAGTCCACCGCTTCATCGGAATTATTGAATATCAGCAGGAAGCTATCGTCTACAATGCGTTCGTTGTCCATATTCACGCACCGGATCCCTTTTCCATCCAGGTAAACTCCTATCGCACCTGCGCAGCTTCTTTCCCACTGCTCATCCGTGAGCTGATTTCCGTCAGGCATAAACCACATAATGTCTTTGGCTTCGGAACCGTGAAGCGGCAAGCCCTGGAACCACCTCCGGCGCCGGAAGGTCGGATGCTCCTTGCAGAACCGGATCAGCGATCTGGTAAAATCAAGTAATTGGTTATCAGCCTTTTCCCATGAAACCCAGGATATTTCATCATCGTGACAATAGCTGTTGTTGTTGCCGCCCTGCGTACGGCCCAGCTCGTCGCCTGCTACCAGCATCGGCACGCCTTGTGACAGGAACATTGTTGCCAGAAAATTTCTTTTTTGTTTGTTCCGAAGCAGAATAATGGCTTCGTCATCCGTTTCGCCTTCTACACCGCAGTTCCACGACCTGTTATCATCGGCCCCGTCCTGGTTATCCTCGCCATTCGCCTCATTATGCTTCGAATTATAGGAAACAAGATCGTGTAGCGTGAAGCCATCATGGGCTGTAACAAAATTAACGCTTGCCGTGGGTCGGCGGTAATCGCCCTGGTAAAGGTCCGGGCTGCCTGTAAAACGATTGGCAAAAGCACTTATCCCTACCGACTCCCCGCGCCAGAAATCACGGATCTGATCCCGGAACATATCATTCCATTCCGCCCAGCCGGGAGGGAATTTCCCTACCATATAACCTTCGTCACCAATGTCCCAGGGCTCCGCAATCAGTTTGACGCGCGAAATAATGGGATCCTGATGGATAATGTTGAAGAAAGAACCCAGGTTATCCGTCTCATGCAGCGTCCGTGCCAGCGTAGATGCCAGGTCAAAGCGGAAACCGTCCACGTGCATTTCGGTGATCCAGTAACGCAGGCTGTCCATGATCAGCGCGAGCACATTAGGCAATTGCACATTCAGCGTGTTTCCTGTGCCCGTGTAATCCATGTAATAGCGCTGGTCTTCCGGGGTCAGCCGATAATAGGAAGCATTGTCAAATCCTTTGAAAGAAAACGTGGGTCCCTGGTGATTGCCTTCCGCGGTATGGTTGTACACCACGTCCAAAATCACTTCGATACCCGCTTTATGGAGCTCTTTCACCATATTTTTGAACTCAGTAACCTGCTCTCCATTATGCCCGCTGCTGCTGTATCGTGGGTCGGGCGCAAAAAAATTGAGGGTGTTATAGCCCCAATAGTTGGTCAGCCCTTTTTCCAGTAAATGCCTGTCGGCCACAAATTGGTGGACCGGCATCAGTTCAATGGCCGTTATTCCCAGCGAAGTAAGATACTTAATGGTAACCGGATGGGCCAGGGCTGCATAAGTGCCGCGAATTTCCTCGGGAATGTCCGGATGGGTCATCGTGAGCCCTTTGACATGCGCTTCATAAATGATCGAGTCATGGTAAGGAATTTCAGGACGCTTATCATCTTCCCAGTCGAACTGGCCGTCAATCACAATCGATTTTGGGATAAATGGCGCACTGTCGGACTCGCTGAAACTCAGGTCTCCGTCCTCTTGGCCGATTTCATAACCGAATAATGCATCATCCCATTTCAGGTCACCGGCCAGCGCGCGGCTGTACGGATCCACCAGCAATTTATTGGGATTAAACCGATGTCCTTTTTCCGGCTCATAGGGTCCTGCCACCCGGTAACCATATAGTTGTCCGGGTTTGAGTCCGGGAATGTACACGTGCCATACGTGGTGTGTGACTTCCTCGATCTTGATCTTAATGTATTCTTCGGTATCATCCTCCGATTTGAACAGGCATAAATCTACTTCTTCGGCATTTTCGGAGAATACCGCGAAGTTGACCCCATTTCCGTCAAAAGTTGAGCCTAGTGGGAACGGATTTCCCGGTAAAACTTTAAGCTGCCGCGATTTCGGCGCTTTAATCAATTCATTTTCTATATGTCTGTCGGCCATAATGTGTTTGCTTTACTGTACATTAACTTTCCGGCGAATATAAAATGTGTGCCAAAGTGGGCCATAGGACCCCAAAAGCGAGTATAATATTGATTTTCAAGCGGTATAATCTTTGTAAGCAACATGACCGTCATTTACTTAGCCTAGTGAATGACTCCCAACCCATCACAATAAAAGATTATGTTATGAAACCAGTAACCAACACCCTTTTGGCTGCCGCGACGGCCACATCCGCCATGACGCTTTTCAGCTATATTGCCTCGCACAAGGAGGATGAAAATTTCAGCGAACCAAAGCTGCTTGCGACATTCCTGGAAAGATCTCTGAATATTGAAAAAGAAGCGGCGCCACCGCTGGGCTGGCTATCCCATTACCTCATTGGTGCAGGGTTCGGAGTAGGTTATAAGTTATTTCTCAAATTGGGCAAAACGCAGGCTTCACCGCTGAACGGACTTTTATACGGGGCCGCAGCAGGTGCCTCGGGGATACTCTGGTGGAAAACAATGTTCGAAAACCATCCTAACCCGCCCAAAACGCACCGAAAAGGATATTACACGCAGCTTATGATCGCACACCTCATTTTCGGGGTAACATTATCTGCT
The DNA here is from genome assembly GCF_023821985.2 of Dyadobacter chenhuakuii. Lineage (NCBI taxonomy): Bacteria > Pseudomonadati > Bacteroidota > Cytophagia > Cytophagales > Spirosomataceae > Dyadobacter > Dyadobacter chenhuakuii. Next base: position 2,748,306 of record NZ_CP098805.1, read on the forward strand.
TTTAAGGACAAACGAATTGTGTAGAGGAATATGACTCAACAACGCGGCGGCTGGTATGGTTTTTACATACCCGAGCCGCACTAAAACCAATAAATATGGAAAATATAACAAATGCCACGCATAGCGAAGGCAAAGTAGCCGAGGCAATCGAAGAGCAGACCGCTAAATTACCATCTGACATTTTCTTATGGGCGGCATTGGGATCAATGGGCGTTTCGCTCGCATTGAAAATCATGAAACGCAAGCATACAGCCTTGTTTGTAGGACAATGGGCAGCACCATTTTTGCTGCTGGGCGTTTATAACAAGATTGTTAAAACGCAGGGACACGATCAGGAAGGTGATTAGTCCATGCAATCTTAATTCAGCCCACCGTGCGTTATTTCAAGACACGGTGGGCTTTTTTTATTGATTCTTAAATACAAATTTCTCTATAACTGCCACTTCACCCTCAACGCCTTTTGCCAAAATGCCGGCGCGAACCGCCCTATCCCATGGTGGCAGGAAAGTAATATCAGGCGCGCTGATTTTCAAAGCTGTAAAAGCGGTGCCATTAAGGCTGTATTGAAAACCAATCTCCGTATTGTTTTTTACAGTCATTTTGATGAATAAATTTTTCCCCTTTGTGGCAACAGGAAACTTACCCAAACTGCTTCTTGCGCCATCTTTAACGAGGGTAATGCCAATGCTATCCTGCTTTGCCACAGCGTAAATCAAATTTTTCTCGTCACCGATCAATGCTACACCGGCCATTGCGCTTTTTGCGGGAATGGTCTCCACAGTTGCCTCATAATTGGGGCCTTCTATCCTTCTTGCGATAAACAGCTCGCGGTCATCTTTAATCTGTAAACCTATACGGCCGTTTTTCAGCTCGATAGCGGGCTTGTTGAAAACGGACCAGCTCCATTGAAGATCAAGTTTTTCTTTGTTAAAATCGTCTGTTGCCGTAAACATTTTCGGGCTGTCCGACGGGGAAAGATATTCATCTGTAAAACGGATCCAGTTATCGGGTGTAAATTCAAAACCGCGAACCAGCGCCTGACGGCCCGTATATTTGTTTGAAGACTTGTCGTAAGCATGATAAAGGAAATAATTTTTTCCCTGGTACGTAACGGCTGTTCCGTGTCCCGGGCACATCCAGTCGCCCTGGCCGGTCATGATTGGGTTTCCTTTGAATTTCTCCCAGGGCCCCATCAGGCTTTTGGAACGCGCAATGCCGGTGGCATAGGTGCAGCCTGGCCCGCAGCAGCCTGCTGCTGCATAAATTGCGTAGAAATAGCCATTGTTCTTAATCACCGAAACGCCTTCCACAAGGTTGGCTTCCCAGGGCGTATCGTTTCTGAACAGCTCCTTTTTCTCGCCCACAAGCGCCGTTTTTTCCTCATTGATTTCCTGGATCCAGATCGGCGTTGCCTTACCTACGCTATTGCCGTCTTCTTTCCAGATCAGGTGCAGCTTGTTATTTTCATCCCGGATCGGGAAACCGTCGATCGAGCCTACTTCCTGACAAACCAGCGGACCGTGATCTTTGAATGGCCCTTCTGGTGTGTCGGCACTAGCTACCCCTACGCACAGGTTACCCCCTTTTTTATGTGCAGTATAATAAACATATACTTTCCCATTCTCGTAATTCAGCTCAGGCGCCCAGTAGTAATAGTCCGCCCAGCCGGTCAGGTCGGGGAAAATGGATCCTGTTTGTGTCCAGTTTTTCAGGTCTTTGGACTTCATCACCGGAAAGCCCGGCGCCCAGTTGGAACTGGTTCCTGCGGCATAATATGTGTCTCCTACTTTAATAACAGAAGGGTCCGCGAAATCACCACGGATTACTGCCTGCTGTGCATGGGCAATGTGTACGAATATCAACAACAGCAGACTAATGCTCAATTTTTTCATAAATAACTTTTAAATGTAAACTGCGTTCCGGCCCCAAATATAAGCTAAAACGCTATTCGCCCGAGGGAACGGCAATGGCCTGCCCCGTAGAAACCGGCTCGCCGAAGCTGGGAAGACCGTCCGCTGTCCAGGTGAATTTCTGCATTCTCACATTCCGTGAACCGCCGCAGCCCTGCCCAGAGGCCGAGTTCGCATGGTAAATGATCCAGTCTTCCTTGCCGTCTCTGGATTTGAAAAAGCCATTGTGCCCCACGCCGAAAGCATTGGCCGAAGCCAGGCCTGTGAAAACCGGATTGGCTATTTTAGTCCAGCTTGCGGGTTTCAATGGATCACTTCCTTCCTGCAAACGGGCGATACCGAGCGAATAACGGTCATCCCCGCAGTAACTTCCCGAAAATACGAGAAGGGTTTGTCCGGCCGGGTTTTTCAAAATCTCCGGCCCTTCGTTCACTGGAAACCCACGCTTTTCCCAATCATACTGTGGATCAGCGATCTTCACCGTGGGTCCGGCAAGGGTAAACGGATTAGCCATCCGCGAAATGTATAAATTCTGGGTTAAATCGGTGCTTCCGCCTGCAAACGGCCTTCCTGACCAAACCATAAAGAGCGTAGTATCCTGCTGAAAAACAGTCGCATCAATGGACCAGAGGTCTTCCGGATGCGTTTTGAGCTGCCCTTTGTCCGTCCAGGTGCCCTGCGTCGGGTCTGCATTTGCATTTTCCAGCACCCACATGCGGTGGTTGCGGTCCTGCCCGTCGGAGCCGGTATAGTAGATATACCATTTACAATTCAGAAAAAAGAGCTCCGGTGCCCAGATATCCCGCGAGTTACCGCCCGATGCAGGTGCATTAAAGACCGTAACCGGCGTAACATCCTTCAAGCGGCTCATTTTACCCGTCTTCCAGATCTGTATCCGGTTGCCTAACGTGTGCAAATAATAGTAGGTTGTATCTTTTTGAAAAACCCATGGATCGGGAGCAGCATTCAGTAAGGGGTTAGAGAATGTTGCTGCCTGCTGCTGCTTACCCGGCTCGGGGCTTTTTGCTTCCTTTTTACAGGACGCATCGATAAACAAAAATGCAAGGCACCAGATCAGGACTGGCTTATACAAGGTTTTAAATGTCATAACGGCGGTTTAAATGAACCAGAATTTGCTACTAATAACGTGGATTCTGCGTTAAATTAGGATTTAAATCAATATCCGATTGTGGAATGGGATACCATTCATTCCTGCCTTTTTCAAAGTTCGTAAATTCAGGGTCGCGGGCAGCCAGCTCTTTTCCTAAATCCCCCCACCGTTGCAGATCGGCGAATCGCCAGGTTTCACCAGTAAGTTCAGTAATGCGCTCATGCTTGATCTGGGCAAGGAATTGTGCTTGCGACAAGCCTGGTCTGGCCTGTGTAAGCGGTCGCAGACCTGCCCGCACACGCACCATGTCTACGAATGGATAAGCCTGTGCGGTTTGCCCGAGTCCGTTAAGCGCCTCTGCGTACATAAGTAAAATGTCGGCATAGCGCAGCAAGCGATGGTTATTGGGCGAACGGAAACCTTCCTCTGTCCGGCCCGCTTCATTATCATTGAGCTGTTTTCTGAACCATACTGAGCTGCTTTCGCCGGTGTTGGTGCCATAGCGGCTGGCAAATGTCTTCCCGTAAACCATGGTAAAGTTGGGACCACGAACGTCTGTGGAATCAAAAAGTAATGTTGCGGCAAGTCTGGGGTCTCTGGTGCCCAGTGCGGTATTTTCTTTTTTGAATTCCCCTACCAGCCAGCGACGCGCCCCTCCATCCGAGAAGCCTACGCCCCGCGGCGCATAAAACTGCGCAATGGAAGTTCCGGTGTTATTAATGCGGGTTTCATCCACGTCGTCGTCCGTGTTTTCGTTTGGATTAAAACGGAACTGGATCTCAAATACCGATTCGCTGTTGTTTTCCGTGGATGCTTTGAAGTTGTCCTGATAGTTGGCGGTAAGCGTGTACAGCCCTTTTCCTTCTCCTGTGATAAACCAGGCCAATGCTGTTGCCGCTTCCTGATTTTTATTTTGCTGCAAAAAGGCTTTTCCCAATAAACCCATGGCTGCGCCGCGTGTGGCCCGGCCGAGGTCGTCTCCGGTGTAGCTTAATGGCAATGCAGGTGCGGCTTCGGTGAGGTCTTTTACAACTTGCGCCCATGCTTGTTCATTGGTTGCATTAACAGGACGATCTGTTGGTTCGGAAGGCTCAAGGATAATGGGCGGCCTTCCGAAATAAAGCGTCAGGTTGAAATAAAACAGGCCGCGCATAAACTTCGCTTCGCCGATGATCCGGTTTTTCAATGCTTCGTCCATCTCGATCCCCGGCACATAAGCAAGCACCTGATTGGCCCTGAATATGCCGATAAACAGATTTTGCCACGTCCCGGCGGTCAGTCCTTCGTTGTAATTGGTCTGATTGAAACCCATTACATTGTTCAGCGTAATGTCTCCGCCTGAGCCGTAACCTTCGTCCGAACGCAGCATGCCGTGGTAAAACAGGAAACGGGAATAAAGCGTGGCGGTCCTGTGGAATGTGCTGTAAACGGCGTTGATCCCTTTAATGGCATCGTTCTGGCTTTTCCAGAAAGACGCAATGGTAGGGTTATTCGGATTCGGCTGATCAAAATCGCGGTCACAAGCCGTGGCAACCATTAAAATGAATGAGGTAAGCAAAAATATCTTTTTCATGTTGATGTCTTTTGAGATAAAGGCTGCTGATCAGAAACCCAGGTTGATGCCGAAAGAAATGATACGGGAAGACGGATATCCACCCAGGTCGACGCCCGGTTCGAGATTAAAATTCGCTCCGACCACATCCGGATCAAGGCCCGTATATTTGGTGAACGTCAGCAGGTTCTGTGCGCTTACATATATTCTGGCATTGCTCAGAGCCAGTTTGGTAGTCACAGCTTCGGGGATAGAATATGAAAGTTCGACATTTCTAAGCCTCAGATAGGACCCGTTTTCCAGCCAGCGATCCGTATTGCCGCGCACATTGGATACAATGCCCCGATCTGCACTGGCAGGGTCGCCTGCTGCTCCTGTTGAATAAGAAACTCCTAACCTTGGGAAATCAGTGTCGGTATTTTGTGGAGTCCACGGGTTAATGTCACGGCGGTAGTTGGAGTAGCCCATTCCGTCAATGTCCCTTCTCACATCATTGTAAATTTTTTGGCCAAATGCCCCATAGAACTGCACATTCAGCGATATGCCCGACCACGACCCGTTCAGGATCAAACCGGAAGTTAGTTTTGGCCATGGACTGCCTGCAAATGTGCGGTCACGGTCGTTGATATCATCATTGGTTCCCTGATCGATGCGGTTTACGTAGCGGACATCACCCGGTTTTGCATAAGCGGCCTGTGCTTTGTGCGCCTGAATTTCTTCATCATTCTGGAAGAGGCCATCTGTTTTAATCAAATAATATTCACCAATAGAGCGGCCCACTTGCGAACGCGTATTGCCCGATTGAATGTAATTCCTCGGCTCTCCCGTTTCTTCATCCACACCCAGATTACCCAGCTCGAGCACCTTGTTCCGGATCAGACTGAAATTGGGCGCAACGCTCCATGTGAATGGTCCGGATGTATGGCGATAGGTAAAATCCAGCTCAATGCCTTTGTTTTCAATAGAACCAATGTTAACCAACGGATCGCCTTGCAAATTCCCGATATAAAGCGGCAATGGCAGGGATAGCAGAACGTCTTTTGCCACAGAACGGAAGGCGTCAATGGTAATAGCGAGCTTGTTGTTGAAAAGCACCAGGTCTGCACCAATGTTGGTTGTCGCTTTTTGCTCCCATTTAATATCTTCATAAACCAGCCTGGCTTGCGTAGCACCGGGAAATTCTGTCTGCCCCGATCCAAAAACTGCCCTCGGCGCCTGGTTCAAGAATCCGGTAAACTGATAGTTACTCAAATTCGCCGAGCCGAGGACACCATAAGAACCTCTCAGTTTCAGCTCGTTGATAATGTCAGATTTGAAAAATTCTTCATTACTGACTTTCCATGAAGCTGCGGCCGATGGAAAATATCCCGTGCGGTGAGCAGGCGAAAAACGTGAGTCCTTATCAGCCCGGAACGTGAATGTGAGATAATATTTTTCAGCAAAATTATAGTTTAGCCTGCCCAAAGCGGAATTGATCAGCGTCTGTGAACGGGTACCCGTCGCTGTCATGCCACCACTGGCCGAATTGATGGTTGTAAAATAATCACCACCGTACACACCCAGCTGTAAACGCCGCCCCCCAACATCATCATTGCGGATGGTCTGCTGCGTATACCCTACGACCCCGTTTAAGTTGTGCTTATTAAATGTAAAATTGAAATTCAATGTATGCTCAAACAGATAGCTCAGGAATTGCGCCCTTGTCTGCCCTACGCTGCTGAATTCCGGTGATTGGTTCCAGTACCAAAGGCCTTCTTTCCTGATGTTATTCGTTTTGTCAAAGCTCGTTTCCAAACCGGCATTGAAGCGGTAAGTAACGTTTTTCAGGATTTTATAATCGATAAATGCATTACCCAGCACTTTGAAAAAATTGGAAGTTGAGCGGGTAATGTCGTTGATGGCAGCCTGGTTTCTGGAAAATGACCGCGCATTGAACGACCCGTAACCCCAGCCGCCCGGATTGGAAGTACTTTGCAGGTCGGCACTTAGGACCGGGATGATCGGCAGGCTCGTCCATACATCATACCAGGCGTTACCCTCTGCGAATCCACCCTGAAAAGGCGCATTCCGCTCGGTGCTCGACACCATCAGATTTTCTCCGAACGTAAATTTATTGCGGGTCGCCTCGGTATTGATCCGCATCGAACCACGCTTGAAATCCCGGGCTTTGAGCACACCTTCATCCGCAAAATAAGAGCCGGAGATGAGATATTTGCTATCCTTGCCTCCCCCGGACAAGCTGACATTATAATCCTGAATACTGCCTGTTTGCAGCAACTCGTCAGCCCAGTTTGTATTGACGGCGCCATTATAATTAGCCACAGATGGCTGCAATGCATAACCTGCCGCCTGGTAAGCGCGGGTATTGGTTTCCACGTATTCCTGTGCATTCATCATATCCCACCGTTTGGGAAGCGACGAAATGCCAAAACGCGCCGATGCATCCACTTTCAGCGCACCTTCTTTTCCTTTTTTGGTAGTAATGATAATGACTCCGTTTGCAGCCCGGGAACCGTAAATGGCCGCCGCCGACGCGTCTTTTAACACTTGTATCGTTTCTACATCATTGGGATTGACCGTTGTATTGGCATCGGCCAGCATACCGTCGATCACGTACAGCGGACTGGCATTTCCAAACAGTGTACTCAGTCCGCGAATGTTCACTACTGCTTCCTGTCCCGGCGCACCGCCATTCCGGACCGCGACGCCCGGGGTCATGCCCTGCAACGCTTCCGGGACCGAACGGGCAATCCGCTTATTCGTATTCTGGGCATCAATGATGCCCGTTGCGCCCGTCAGGTCTGAACGGCGAACTGACTGATAACCGATCACCACAAATTCTTCCAGATTCTGAGCATCCTCGGCGAGCTGTATCGTGTAGCTGGTCTGGTCGGTAACGGGCACTTCGGAGGGCAGGTAGCCGATAAAAGTAACCCTTAATGTCTGACCGTTTTGTGCAGTGATTGTAAACTTTCCGTTGGCATCTGTAATGGTGGCGGCATTCGTTCCTGCGACGACGACCGTGGCGCCAGGCAGGGCTTCACCCGTGGCTGTTTGCACGACACCGGTTACATTGGTGCCTTGCCCGAGGGCAAAATTAACGCCGGAAAGCAAAATAAATAAGAGTTGAAACAGGGTATAATAATTACGCATAGCTGATGGGTTGATGAATTTAGTTGAATCCTTAATGTTAATTGTGACTCCTCATCGACAGGAAAAATTGCATATATTCTATAAAAATTGTGCCAATTCAAGGATAAAGCAATGATTACATAGCGTAAAATACCGCCACATTTCTATGGCGGTATTCTTATGCTGTTACATTGAAATCTGAGATTATTCGCGCGGGAATATTACTGCTTCGTATTATGCTTGGTAGCCTCGTTTTTGTAGTTGTTGGTCTTTCCGGTGTGGTTCTTTGTATTTTTTGGTGCAGAACCACTGCCCTTCTTCATGGTCGTATCCGATTCGGTCAGGTTTTTTTTACGCCTTGCTACTGCTTCCTTTGAGTTCAGTAATGATTTCGAATCTTCATTATCGGAAGAATATCTGCCGACGTCGTTCGCATTCTCGTTCGTGGCGCCTCCCGGTCTCGTGCTTGATTGTACGTCACCGCTGTTAGCGTTGCTCCTGCCCTCCGGCCTGGGATTGGATGGACTGGCAGCCGGCGCGTTATTCGCGCCTTGCTTGCTCTGAGCGGCAGACTGTCCTTGCTTACTTTGCGATGCAGTTTGTCCTTGCTTACTCTTATCAGCATTTTGCCCGCCCGAAACGGTTGCATTTTGAGAATAAGACACGGTGGTAGCGAACAGCATTGCTGCAAAAAATGAGATTATTGGCTTGTTCATGGTTCGGTTAATGTTTGATGAATAATGTTTGGCATAATAGCCATTCCAGGCGGAGGATATTATAAAAGGCATGCCAACAGATCAGATCGCTCGCTAACAGATTTTCATTTTTGGGCACAAAAAAATAGGCACCTGTTAAAGTGCCTATTTGACGTCTAATTATGTCTGATCAAAGGTCGAGCCCCCTTCTTCTCAATCGCTCTTCATCGGTCAGATCTTCGGCTTCCACTTCTGTATGGCGCAGCGTTTCGTTGATTACCTCATCGCGCTCGTCCACTGTTTTGTTCAAGCTTACTTCTTCCACGACCCGAGCTTCCTTATTTACAACCGGGATCTCTGCATATTCCTTCATTTCAATAGTTCCTTCAGTGAAGGTATCAAAATCCGATTCCGAAGCAATGCGGTCAACAGGTGTCCTGTTCACATTCACTTGCTCCTGACGCAGGCGAACGCTTTCCTGAACCGGACGTTCAATGATGCGGCTTCTCAGACGCACGCCACCCGTTTCAATCTCGCGTTTCCCAACTTGCAACTCTTCCTTAATAACTGGTAATGATCCCGATTGCTCATCCGCAATGATGGATCTTTCATCCCGATCGGTTGAATACTCATCTCCGATTAGTGAACTTTCCCGATTTGTTGAAATGTCATCGCTAACAATCGAGCTGTCATTCCGAATTGTTGAATAGTCATCTTCAATAAGTGAGCGATCGCGATTTGTTGAATAATCATCGCCAATCAGCGAGCTGTCGTTACGGGTTGTTAAATCATCAGAATCAGATACAACATTAAGCGATCGGTTTGCATAAGGATCTGCTGTGTTATCCTGATATGGATTTACCGGAACTTCCGTAGCCGTGCCTGCATATCCTTGATCTGCCGTATATCCTTGGTCTGCCGTATACTTAGCATTATGGTCATTCACATCCACTGCACCGAACTGGTCGAGAATAGCAGCTGCGTTTTCGGCTTCCATAGCATTGGCAGCATGAACTGTTACAATGGTTCCGCGACGTCCCGCTTCCGAGTAACGTCTTGTTTCTTCTTCGTCCCCATCAAACAGGTCCCTGAAAAAGTTACCGATACGGTCCATTACATCCTCGTCGTCATTATGAACAGTTGATGTTTCCTGGTCAGACTTATAGGAAGCCGTTTTGATATCGACATCGCCGCCTGCGAATCCATTTGCCAGTAAATAGTTTTGCGCTTCCTGCGCATCGCTTTCATATTCGAAAATTCCAACTACTGTATTAGCCATGATTTCTTATTTTAAAAGTTATTGGTTTGTTGATTAGCCGCCCACTCTTAAATATCCATGCCTGAAGTGTCTCTCGAAATCGTGACTTCTTCTTTTCTCAGCACTTGTGAATATGTTTTCTGATCCTGGTGCTGATGCTTTTTTATGTGAATTTCTTCAACCAGCATCAACCGCTTTTCCACAACCAAAACCTCCTTGACAACCGAAATAATGGTAATATCCCCCTCTTGTCGGACAGGTGCCGGAGCAGCGTCCACGTACTGATTGATTTCTTTTCTTTCTATGGTCACTTCTTCACTCGTAACCGTAGCATCAGCGAAAACTTCCTCTTCCAGCACTTTTTTTGAAACAGAAACACTCCCCGTTTCTACAACTTTGGAAGATATCACCAGTTTTTCCTCGATTACCGGGATCTTTTTTGTTTCCCCGGAAGAAAATTCATGACCGATCCCGGAATCGTCATTATTGGAAGACATTGTTATTGTCTCGGAAATTTGTCCACAGTTTCTTTTGTCTCATCGGCAAGTTGTTCAGCGGAACCCTTTGCTTTATCGACATATGCATTCGCTGTGTCTTTAACCTGGTCTGTCAAAGAGTTAAGCTTATCCTTGGCTGTGCCAGCTACTTCGGCAGCCTTTGATTTGGTTTCTTCCCATTGATTTTTCAGCTTGTCTTTTTGCTGATCGGCCAGGTCTTTAATCTGCTGACGTGTCTCTGCGCCTGATTTTGGAGCGAATAACATGGCAGCTAACGCACCAACTGTCGCACCTACGAGCACACCAATTACAAAACCGCCGTTAAAATCTTCTTTGTCTTCATAATGATACTTCGAGCTCATGACATTATAATGTTTAGTTGAGCCTCAATTACTGCTAAAAATGTGCCAGGCGAAAAGCCAGGGACGATTCAGCGATGCATAGTGCAATGTTAGGCCATGCACAATTCGTTGGCCCAGTTATTTAGGGCGTAATGCTGATTTGACATTAAAGCTGTTTAGCTTTGGCAAATTACTTCCTGCAAAAGTATGTTTGTAATTCAATTGAATTCTCCGCTACACAATTATATAGCATGAATAAGAACGGCCCGATTATCATTATAGAGGACGACCCCGACGATCAGTTTGTATTAGAAGAAGTTTTTAATGAGCTCGGTTACTCTAATCCGCGGATGTATTTTGCGGATGGGCAAACGGCATTACAATATTTGTATCAGGTCGACGAACGGCCCTTTATCATAATCTCTGACATTAACCTGCCCCAGCTTAACGGACTGGAACTGAGGAGAAAAGTCCAAACAGATGCTGAGCTGAGCCTTAAATGCATTCCTTACGTTTATTTTACGACAGCCATCAACCATCAGGTCGTTATTGATGCTTACAGCACATCAGCGCAGGGATTTTTTGTAAAACCAGGTGAATTTGAAGAGATTAAATCGACTATCAAAGTGATGATCGACTATTGGAAAAAGTGTGCTGCCCCTAATAATTTCTGAACCGCCTTTCACTCAATTTTTGAATAAATTTTCCCGAACACTTCCTTGCTGAGCGGCTTGGAATGATAGCCCTGCACAAGCGGATGTTCTTCGGCACTCTTGATATCCTCCGGGTCGATGGAGGACGAAAGCAAATATATCGCAAGTTGTGAGCGCATTTGACTGGGAAATAAGGCCACCTCATCCAGAAATTCCCACCCGCTCATTGTGGGCATATTAATGTCAAGAAAGAGCACCGTTTCCCCAAAAGGTGTCGCCTGCCCGAATGCTTCTTTGAAGAACGTTAGCGCTTCTTCCGGATTGGTAAACAGCTGTATGCTGGCCGCGGGCGCAACACTTGCGATCACATATTTGCAGACCATATTGTTGATCGGATCATCGTCAACCACAATAAATTGAGCAGGTAACTTCATATAACCGGGTTTTGATTCAGTTCAGACTGAAATTCAATCTTGAATTCAGTGCCTTCATTCACAGTACTATTCACATGAATCTTTCCACCGAGCATTTCCACCTGCGTTTTGACCATAAACAGCCCCAGGCCTTTGCCTTCCACATGCTGATGGAAGCGTTTATATAAACCAAATATCTGAGAGCCTTTTCTTGTCAGATCAATTCCCATCCCATTATCGCGTATGCTAATGTTCACCAGGCCGTCGTCGAGGCTGCTGCTAATGTAAATAACAGGCGACAGATCCGGGCGGCGATACTTTATGCTATTGATAATCAAGTTGTAAAAGATGCTGTACAGGTAAGTTTTAAGCGTAAACAACTCATCTACGGCGCGGAAGTCTGTTTGAATGCTGACCTGCTCTCTATCAATGATGTTTTGAAGGCTCGACCGTATGTTATCGACCAGATGCTGCAAATTCACAGATTCTTTGTTTTCACTTACCTCCCGTTTGATACGCAAGATTGTATTCAAATCCGAAATGACGTCATCCAGCCTTTTTACATTCAATAGTATGCCTTCCAGGAACTCGTCCTTCACCGGTTGCGGATAGGCATCCTGGCTAATCAGCTCGCCCAGGCCGATAATATTTGCTACGGGCGCCCGCAGGTTGTGTGATACGATGTACGCAAACTGGTCAAGCCCTTTGTTGGATTCGGAAAGCTCACTCGCGTAGTTCCGTAAATTCTCATTAAGCTCGCGGAGCCTTGATTCAGACTCTTTCCGCTCGGTAATGTCCCGGAAATACGCCGATAGGCCATTCAGGGAAGGGTAAGCTGTAATCTCGAACCAGGTGTTGTCCATTGCATAATAAAACTCGAAATGCTGGATTGCATTGAGCTCCACCGCCTTATTATATTTTTCATAAATAGTTGTCTGGACGACGTGCGGAAAAACATCCCACAAGCTCCGACCCAGTATTTTCTCTTTCGGGAGATGCAACAGGATCTCGGCTTCTTTGTTCCAATAGTTGACGGTCCAGTTTTTATCCAATGCATAAAACCCGTCCCCAATGCTTTCAAGGATCACTTTTCTTTCTTCAAGCGCCTTAATTACTTTTTCATCGGCTTGTTTTTGCTCAGTAACATCATGTAAAACACCATATAATGTAGCTGGTTCTCCGAGGCTGTTCAGCTCGATCTGCGCGCGCACGTGCAAATGCCTGACCTGCCCGTCTTTTCTGATGATACGGTGATGATAGTCGGCGGGCTGCATGGAATCCAATACGCGCTGATTGCTTTTTATAACATATTCCAGGTCCTCGGGATACACAAATGACAGCCACGACGCTGTGGATTGAATGTTGTCCTGATCTTCCAGGCCGTAAATCCGGCATGCTTCATCCGACCATACACTGGTATTGGTTGTTAGGTCCGTTTCCCAGCTGCCCAAATGCGCTATCGCCTGGGCCTGCCGCAAGCGTCTTTCTTTGTGTTTGAGTTGTTCGTCAGCGATCAGTTTCAATCTTTCTTTTTCGAAGAAATCCAGGGAGTAAGAAATTTCCATGGCTGCTTCCTCTAATAAAGTAATTTCTGCCTCAGTGAATATATCCGTTTCGGAAGCGTAAAGGTTAAACGTCCCCACAATCTCGCCCGATCTTTTGATGGGCAAAACCAAACAAGACTGATATCCAGCCAAAGCCGCCAGCGCTTTCCAGGAATCGGAAAGAAATATCTCTTGTGTGTTATTGGTAATATAATAAGGCTGTGATTCCAGAGACGAACGCAACATGGTCTGCTCGCCAGCTACATTTGCAAGGCCAGCCATAAATTCTTCCGGCACAGCATGCTGCTCAACAACATTGATTTTTTCAGTGTCATGGACAAACATCCCTACCCAGGCTCCCTGAAATTTCCCGGTTTCACACGCAATCCTGCAAACTTCTTTCAGGACCGTTTGCGCGTCCGGCGCATGTACAACCGTGTGGTTAACCTGGCTCAGGAAAGCGTACAGCCTGTTCAGATGCAGTATTTTATCTTCGCTGACCTTTTGTTTTGTAATATCCCTGAAATTATCAACAATCCCGTTCACCGCCGGCTCGTCCAGGAGGTTGGTTACCGTTGCCTCTATCCAGCGCCATGTGCCATCTTTATGAAGCATTCGCCCGGTGTGCCCTGGTATTGCGGTTCCTGGATTGGCAAATACTTTCATCATAGTGTCCGATAACCCGGAAAGGTCCTCGGGGTGCGCCTTGGAAAAAATGTCCATAGCCATAACTTCCTCGGCCGTATATCCCAGGACGTTTTTTACCGCATGCGATACATAAGTTGGCCGCGCTTCCCTATCGAGTATCACCACCGCATCGCTGCTGTTTTCAACAAGGGTGCGAAAACGCCTTTCACTATTGGTTAATTGTTGCAGCAACGCTTGTTGTTCCCGCTTAACCTGGTATTTTTCAAGGGCCTTATGCACTGCAAATGACAAACGTCCAGCCTGATTTTTGATCATATAGTCATCTACCCCGGTCAGCAACATTTCTTCCGCAATTGTATCGGAGACCGCATCGGAAATAACAATGAAGGGAATCGTAAGGTCTAGCGACCGCAGAATTTCAAGCGCCTCGGCGCATTTAATGCCGGGTAAATTGTATTCGGAAAGAATGATATCGGGAGCAGATTCCGTGACAGCAGCGATGAATTGTTCTCTCGTGCCAGCTATTTTGATGACTGGAAGCAGGTCTGCTTTCTGCAAGGCTTGTGTTACAATGTTCGCTTGATCGTGTGAATTTTCCAGGTAAACTATTTTCAGACTACTCTCCATTTTAAATCCATTAGGATGTGTGCAACACGCCGGGGCTTGATTTTGAATTTATTATTTCAATATGCAAATGTTAAACGAAGAGTGAAGCTAACAATGTCGAATTATTTTGTATTAAATATAGGAAGAAGTAGTGTCGTAAACACTTCTTCCTTTTTTCGGCAGGGATTGGAGTTGAAGAATTGTGGAATGCTAACTGCTTCGTACCCTCAGAGCGCTACGTGGTAGTTAGGGTCGTCGACGATATTTACTTCGATTACATCCTGTGCATTGGCCAATAACCTGCGACAATCGGGGCTCAAATGTGTCAGGTGGACTTTTTTGCCTGCTTTCTGATACTTTTCAGTGATCTTATTAAGCGCTTCAATGCCAGACATATCTGCAACCCGGCTTTCAGAGAAATCAATAATTACTTTTTCCGGATCACTAGCAATGTCGAACTTCTCGGAAAATGCAGTTACCGATCCGAAAAACAGCGGGCCGTAGATTTTATAATGTTTGACGCCGTTTTCATCAATCATTTTTTGCGCGCGGATCCGTTTGGCACTCTCCCAGGCGAATACCAATGCCGAAATAATGACGCCAATAAGGACAGCCAGGGCGAGATTATGCAGGTAAATCGTGATCGCCGCAACCAGTATCCCTACAAACACATCCTGCTTGGGCATTTTATTAATAATCCTGAAACTCACCCACTCGAAAGTCCCGATCGCGACCATGAACATGACACCTGTAAGTGCGGCCATGGGAACGAGTTCAATGACAGGCGCACCGAAAAGAATGATCATGAGAATGGTCAGTGAAGCGATAATACCTGATAATCTGGCCCTTGCGCCTGCCGAAAGGTTGACCAGCGTTTGCGCGATCATGGGGCATCCACCCATTCCGGTGAAAAAACCATTTAAAATATTTGCACTCCCCTGTGCAATGCATTCCCTGTTTCCATCACCCCGCGTCCCGGTTATTTCGTCCACCAGATTCAATGTAAGAAGTCCTTCGGTAAGCCCCACCGCACCCATAACCAGGGCATATGGAAAAATAATCTGTAATGTGGAGAAATTGAGCGGGATGTCCGGAATGTGAAAAGGAGGAAACCCGCCGCTTACGGACGCAATGTCGCGCACTGTTTTGGTTTCAATTCCCAATCCCAGGACAACGAGGGATACGATAATGATTGCAACCAGTGAAGGCGGAACTGCCTTCGTAAGTTTTGGAAAAATGATAATAATGCCGATCGTAAGCGCCACCAAACCAGCCATAACCAGTAACGGCGCACCTGCTAACCAGGTAGTTTCACCATTTACAACCGTTTTGAACTGTTCCAGCTGCGACATAAAAATGACCACTGCCAAACCATTCACAAAGCCATACATGACTGGCTGCGGCACCAAACGCACAAACTTCCCGAACTTGAATATGCCGACCAGTATTTGAAAAACCCCGGCCAACGCCACCGCTGCAAACACATATTCCACCCCGTGCGATTGCATAAGCGCGATCAATACAATCACCGTGGCTCCCGCTCCGCCCGAAATCAAGCCCGGCCGCCCGCCGAAAATGGACGTGACCAAGCCCATAATGAATGCTGCATAAAGCCCGACCAAAGGTGAAAAACCAGCCAGAATAGCAAAAGAGAGCGATTCCGGCATCATCGTCATTGCGACGGTCAGTCCGGCTAATATTTCATTTTTATAATTTACTTTCTGCTTGAAATCGAACAGATTAAAGAAGCTTTTCATTTATGGATTTATTATATCATTCTGTTTCAGGAGCTGAGCCAGCCCATCATTGCAGCCCGAACCACCTGACAACTTCCCGCGAACAGCGTTGTGTAGCAACAGCAAAAGTATAAGGAAGATCTTCATAAATGGTGATGGAGCCCACTTTTAAACCACAGAAAAGCTGGCCCATTGCAACCCATAGGCGGCTATAT
This sequence comes from Dyadobacter chenhuakuii, assembly GCF_023821985.2. Taxonomy (NCBI): domain Bacteria; kingdom Pseudomonadati; phylum Bacteroidota; class Cytophagia; order Cytophagales; family Spirosomataceae; genus Dyadobacter; species Dyadobacter chenhuakuii. The sequence continues at coordinate 2,764,617 of NZ_CP098805.1, forward strand.
TCAATACGATGCTAAGTAAAAGACGTTATGGCAGGCCTTTCGACTTACTTAAAGCCTTCAGAATATCCAATCTTCTAATGCTAAGCCAGCCGATGGACGGAAATGTTGATGAACAGCAGTTATGGAAAGCATTTCAGTCGGGCAGCGAGGATGCCTACACCCACCTTTACCGGCTGCATGTGAAGGCCATGTATCGTTACGGGATGAGCCTGGTGCCGGTTTCAGAAGCTTTTGTGCTGGACTGCATTCATGATGTTTTCACCGAGATCTGGATAAAAAGGGAGCGGCTTTCTCTTCCTGAACACATTCGTCACTATCTGCTCAAAGCATTAAAAATCAGAATAATTCATCTATTGAAACGGCAGGAAAAATCACATTCGCCGATTACACAGGCAGATTTAGACGATCTGTGGTCCGAGCCTTCCACGGATGAAGTTTACGCCGAAAAAGAAGAAGCTGAAAACCGGCAGGAGCTGATGCGCAGGCTGGTCGCACTGCTTCCGCATCGCCAGCAGGAGGCGATCAGACTTCGTTACACCGAAAATATGGATTATCAGGAAATAGGAAACATCCTTTCAGTGAACCGGCAATCGGCGCAGAACCTTGTCCACCGTGCTGTTCAAAAACTTCGTGAGTGGCTGAAATAGCCATATTTTATTCTGCATTTGCAAATTTTTTACTTTTTTTCAATGGCAAGTGAGTATGATCATAGCTGTTTTGTTATATACTGATAAATAACAGGCAGTAATGTGATTAAAGACTACACAAATTTCAGCGTAATTGACCTGGCGATAGATGATGCCTTCCTGCGGCACTATTTGTTACCAAGCCCTGAATCCGATCTGTTTTGGTACAATTGGCTGCGCGATAATCCGGGACAAGCAACAGACTGGGAGGAAGCCCGCAAGCTGGTAGAAGCAGTCCTGCTTGGATTAAAGGACTACACACGCATTTATCTTTCGGAAGAAGCAGAAGAAGAGTTGCTTCAAAGAATCTGGGCGACCAATCGCTCCGCGCAGCCGGACCGGGAAAAGGTCGTTCCGATGGTAAGCTGGCAACATAGCCGCCTGTTGGCCGCATGCGTGGTGCTGGCTATCCTTGCCGCGGGTTACTGGTTTGTATGGCAGCATGATGCAGCAGGTTCCATGTATCAGAAGCAGGTTTCCCAATTACAGGATACGCGCATTGAAAAGGTTAACTCACTTTCACAGCCGCAAATATTCTACCTTCCCGACAGCAGTTCCGTGCTCCTGTTTCCTGCCAGTAAGATGAGCTATTCAAGCGCCTATAACAATGAGAACCGCAATGTATACTTGTCGGGCAAAGCGATTTTTGACGTTCGTAAAAATCCGGAGCGGCCGTTTTTGGTATATGCCAATGAAATTATAACCAAAGTACTCGGCACACGCTTCGAAGTAAGTGCTTTTGAAAAAGACGCGGATGTAATCGTAAAGGTGCAGAGCGGCCAAGTATCTGTTTATCAGGAAAAAGAATACAGTAACAGCTCGGGACAGCATTCAGAAAAAGCGGGCGTGCTGCTCTTGCCCAACCAGCAGGTCGTGTTCAAACGGACTGGCGAACAGTTCAACAAAGCACTGGTTGAAAGTCCTGCATTACTCCCGGCTGCACCTGTCAGCGCATTTGTGTATGATGAAACCCCGGTGTTGAGGGTTTTGGAAGAAATTGAAATGGCTTACGGTGTTGATATTGTCTTCAGTGACGAATTACTCCAAAGCTGCGAGCTTACCGCAAATCTGAGCGAGGAGCCCCTGCGTGGCAAGCTGGATATCATTTGCCGGTCCATCGGCGCTACTTATGAGATTGTGGATGCGCAGATCATTATCACTTCCAAAGGCTGCAAAGAGATTTGAATACCTATTCCTAAACCCTAATCCTAAATCACCGCCCTATGAAAGGAAACACATAAACTACCGCCGCAAAAATTAGCCAACGATGCTTGCTCCATCGTTGGCCGGAATTCCTTCGATAACAGCCTTGCCAGACTGACGGGGAATCCTTTGTCCGAACTTTTCAATCATTACGAACAAACAATCAAAAATATGGAACATGCCAGAAATTTACTATTCCTATGTATGAAAATCTCGTTGGTGCAAATACTGCTGCTATGCGCATTTTTTGGTGTTTCCTGGGCAAATGACCTGTCGGCGCAGGAGTTGCTCAACCAGCGGCTTTCGCTGGACCTGAAAGAGAAAAAGATGAAAATGGTGCTCAAAGAGATTGAAAAATCGGCTGATGTACACTTTTCGTATAGTCCCCAGGTTATCGAATCCGGCAGGATGGTCAGTATCACTGTAAAAGACGCTACGCTGGGCGAAGTGCTCAAACAACTGCTCACGCCTTTACAGATTTCCTACGATGTAACCGGCAAGCAGATTGTGCTCAGCTATGCTCCCCAAATGCTTAAACCTACGAAAGAAAATAATCCCGGCTCGTCCGCTCCGATCGATAAATCGATAAATGGCCGCGTGACCGATGACAAGGGTGATGCGCTGCCGGGCGTGAGCATTATGATCAAAGGACGCACGCAGGGAACCACCACGGACAACGACGGCTATTACAAACTGACCGTACCGGATGGCCCGGTTTCCCTCATTTTCAGCTTTGTTGGATACACCAGTCAGGAAGTGGCCGCAGACAAAAGCAGCATTGATATCCAACTTACAGCAGATATCAAATCGCTGACCGAAATGGTGGTGGTGGGTTATGGAGTACAAAAGAAAACATCCGTAACCGCGGCAGTTTCTACATTGAAAGGTGAAGAAGTCGGCGATATCCCGATCACGAATTTAAGCAACAGTCTGGGAGGGCGGCTGTCCGGTGTGATTGTAAAACAGGGTTCGGGAGAGCCCGGACGCGACGGATCCAGCATTTTTATCCGCGGCATCTCTTCTACCGGGGCCAATCAGCCGCTTCTGATCGTTGATAATATCCCTAGAAACTTCCAGCATTTAGATCCCAATACGATCGAATCTTTCACGATTTTGAAAGATGCCGCTGCCGTGGCTCCCTACGGTGTTGCCGGTGCAAATGGTGTTGTGCTTGTGACTACTAAACGAGGAAAAAAAGGCACGCCAAGCCTTACATACAATGGTTATGTAGGTTTTCAAAACCCGACTGTCCTACCCGACTATGCAAGCGCGCACCAGTTTGGCTTACTAAAAAATGCAGCTGCCGAATCGGCTGGTCTGCCAAAACCTTATACAGATGAAGAGCTGCAAAAATTCATTGACGGATCGGATACCGACAAATATCCGAACCATGACGTACGTAAAGAGCTCATTGCCCGGAATGCAGTAATCACGACGCATAACATTGAGCTTTCGGGCGGAGCCGAGCGTGTATCGTATTATGCCAGTGTGGGTTATCAGCATCAGGCTGGTATGTGGCACGCAACCAACAACAACCGGTACAATCTTGCATTAAACCTGGACGCGAACGTAACAAACTCTACCAAAATTTCCCTGAACCTTAATGGCCGGGTACAAAAATCGCTTTACCCATCCATTAATACCGCGCGGATTTTCGAGCTGCTGCATTATGCCCATCCCCAGAACGGGCCGCTGTTTTTCAGCAATGGAATGAACGGTTCCTATGTGACTGGCAGCATTCTGAACAGCGGTTACCAGCGGGATAATACCACCAGCATTTACACGCAACTTTCCATAGAGCAGCAGATCCCATTTATTGAAGGACTGAGCTTGAAAGGCACCATTGCCTACGATCCTACGACTGAAATGAGTAAACTCTGGACGTTACCCGTGCATCTGGCGTCTATCAATACTTCTCAGAAACCATATGTGATCACCGATGGTATTTTTGGTCAGACAAAACCGTCACTGAACATGAGCACGGCGAAAAATCACCAGCTCACCTACCAGGCCGGCCTGAACTACAACCGCTCTTTCGGAAAAAACAACATTGGGGTTTTAGGTTTATTTGAAGCAAAAGCAAACGAGTTCATGACCCTTGCTGCGACCCGCAGGAACTATAATCTGGCGATCGACGAGATCAATATGGGCAGTAGCAGTAATGCGGATATGACAACCAGCGGGACTTCCAGCTCAGCGCGGCAAGTGGGTGTGGTTTATCGTGTCACTTACGATTATGCAGATAAATATTTACTTGAAGCGAGCGGTCGCTACGATGGAAGCTACTTTTTTTCACCTGAACAAAGGTTCGGCTTTTTCCCGGCATTCTCAGCGGGTTGGAGGCTGTCGGAGGAGCCGTTTTTGAAAGGAAAAGTGCGCTGGCTGGACAACCTTAAAGTGAGGGCATCTTATGGAGAAGTTGGCGCACTTGCCGGAAGCCCGTTCCAGTATCTCAGTACATACAATGTGGTTGGCCCGGCATATGTGATTGGCGGAGGCGCGGTACAAGCCGTTCGAGAGCGCAATCAGGCCAATCCGAATATTACCTGGGAAAGGGCCAGAAAAACCGACATTGGTCTGGAAGGGACATTGTGGCAGGGGCTTTTGAATTTTGAAGTGGATTATTTCTACGAAAAACGTTCTAATATGCTCGTCAACCCAGACGTGGTCCTTCCGCTGGAATACGGCATCGGGCTGAGCCAGGTCAACGACGGGATCATGGACAACCGTGGTTTCGACCTCTCGCTGGGATCCAATTACCGCGTTTCCAACGATCTGCAAATATCACTTTCAGGAAACCTGACTTATGCTAAGAACAAAGTGTTACAGGTGTTTGAAACAGCCACTACTTTCAATAACCCCAACAGAAGGCTTACCGGCCGGCCGCTGGGCACGCAGTTCGGTTTCCATTCCCTGGGCTTTTTTCAGGTGGAGGATTTTGATGATGCGGGCGCGCTCAAACCGGGGATTGCAGTTCAGCCCTGGGGCAAAGTGCAGCCGGGAGATATCCGGTACGAAGACCTCGACGGCGATGGGCGTATCAATGACAATGACATTACAACCATCGGCGATCCCGTTGCAAGTCCGCGCATTATCTACGGAATTTCTCCTGGTGTCAAATACAAAAACTTTAATCTGGACATGCTCTTTCAAGGCGCGGGCAAAACCAACTTTTATTACGATCTGGATGCAGGATGGGCCTTTTTTAACGGAATGGGTGCATTCGCAAACCACATGGATTACTGGACGCCCGAGAACCGCAATGCCAGCAATCCGCGGATCACAGCTGCTCCAACCACCAATAACACCCAGCGGTCGAGCTTTTGGATGGGCAATGCAAAATATCTCCGGCTGAAAACGGTCACCTTTTCCTACAACATTCCGGCTGTGGTAACCAAGAAAATCAGGACCCAGAGTGCCCGGGTATATGTATCTGCGCAGAACCTGTTTACCTGGACGCCTCTGCGCAATTTTGATCCTGAAATAGGAAATAACCTGGGCCGTGGTTATCCGCAGCAAAAAGTGACTTCAATTGGTCTGAACATTACGTTTTAAAACCCGCTAAATCACCATATCATGATAAACATCGAGATTATACGTAATTATAGTGGCAAGTGTCTGTTAATCTGCCTTTTTCTGACACAACTGTCCTGCTCCAAATTCCTGGAAGTTGAATCCAGGGAACAGGTTTCTGACGCTACCCTTTGGCAAACGACAGGCAATGCCGACCTTTTTCTGAACAATGTTTACTCCGGTCTGCCCGGCCCGTTTAACACATATGATCCGGGTGAAAATTTCACGGATAATGCCATGAACGGCGTGAATGGAACGGCAAGCCGGACACTTTACGCAAATTCCGTTTATACGCCGAGTAACACCCCCAATGTCTGGAATTTGTATAACAGCATCCGGGCCGCCAACCTATTCATTTCCAAAGCCACGGCATCGCCACTTGCCGATGACTGGAAGAAATTGAGGCTGGCAGAGGCAAGGTTTGTGCGGGCTTACTATTATACGCTTTTATGGACCAATCACGGCGGTGTTCCCATTATCACCGATGTACTGAACCAGAGCGAGCAGGACGATGAGATTTTCCGTGCACGAAATACAGCGGAGGAAACTTACCAGTTCATTGTCAGCGAATGTGCGGCTATTGCCAATGATCTGCCCCTAACTGCCGAAGCCGGCCGCGCTTCAAAAGGGGCAGCATTAACCTTGCAGGGTTTTTGCGAGCTATACCAGGCAAGTGCGCTTTATAATCCTTCAAACGACAAAGCAAAATGGTTGCAGGCCGCAAAAACCAATAAACAGGTGATTGACCTTGCTGCCTACACCCTGTTTCCGAACTATGAAACCATGTTATTGGAAGCCAATAACAACAACAGTGAAGTCATTTTTGCCAAACAATATCTTGGCGGCACTTCCCTGGGGGCGGGTAAAGAAGGACTGTACGGGCCCTGGATCGTGGGCGGGATCCAGTTTGCTTACGGCGGCGTGAATCCTACGCAGGAGTTGGTGGATGAGTACGCAATGGCAAATGGCCTGCCTATCTCCGATCCCGCTTCTGGCTATGATCCCCAAAAACCTTATGTCAATCGGGAAAAGCGCTTTTATCAGTCTGTTATCTATGATGGTGCATTGTGGCTGGACAAGGAAATGGTCATGAAACAGGGTGTCGGCAGTCGGAATGCGACTGATTTGAGTAATACAAATGAAGCAACGAACACAGGCTATTATCTCAAAAAAGGGCTTGATCCAAAATATGCAGTCAACGGAGATCACAAGCTAAGCAGCGCAAATTTTGTGATATTCCGCTTCGCGGAGGTGCTGCTGAGCTATGCAGAAGCACAGAATGAAGCGATAGGGCCCGATGTGTCAGTATATGAAGCCATTAACGCGGTTAGAAAACGAGCTGAGCTTCCAGCATTGAAAGCAGGACTTACCCAGGCGCAAATGCGCACGGCGATCCAACGGGAGCGACGGGTAGAACTGGCTTTTGAGGAGAAAAGATGGTACGACCTGATGCGTTTGAAACTGGCTGAGAAAAATCTGAATGGTACGGTTCATGCCATGGTGATCGAACAGACAGGAGGAAAGTGGGTATACAAAATAGTGCCTGCGCCAGAGGGTGCGAGAGCATTTTTTGCCAATAAAAACTACGTATTCCCTATTCCGCAGAATGCTATTGACAGAAATTCAAAGCTGACCCAAAACCCTAATTACTAGGACAGGAATAAGATAAGGTCAGTACTCATTCAAATAGATTGCTATAATGACTATTTCAAAATTGCTTGGCGCTTGCATACTGCCGTGTTTGCTGCTTGTGACAACTGCAGGCTTACGCACTAAACCTGTTACCCGCGAAGTGCCGCCGGAAAAGGCGTTGGCCACATTTCAGTTGCCCGACAATTTTCAGATCGAGCTTGTGGCAAGCGAGCCGCTGCTATCCGATCCGGTGGCTATGGAAATTGATGAATATGGCCGTATGTATGTGGTAGAAATGCACGGGTATCCTTTGGATAAAAGCGGAACAGGAAAAGTGCGGATCCTGGAAGATGCGGACGGAGATGGTAAGATGGACAAAACGACCGTTTTTGCCGAGGGACTCGTGCTTCCAACGGGTATTATGCGCTGGAAAAAGGGAATATTGGTCACGGATCCCCCTAATGTGCTTTACCTGGAAGACCGGGATGGCGATGGCAGGTCGGACATCCGCGACACTTTGCTGACCGGGTTCGCTATGTCGAACCCGCAGCATAACTTCAATAACCCGCTGCTGGGCATTGATAACTGGATTTACCTGGGACATGAACCCGCCGTTACCGCCAAGGTTTTTCAGGAAGAGTTTGGCGACCGGGGCGGCGAGATTTTTTACCCGAAAGAAAAAGGCGGTAAAACGTTGCCGCAAAATGCATTGGGCCGCAGCGTCCGTTTTAATCCGGATAGAAAAGACATTGAGATCCTTTCCAGCTATACCCAGTTTGGCCATACCTTCGACAAATGGGGCCGTTACCTGCTGGTGAGCAATGCTAACCCTGGTTACCACGAAGTGATCGCTGCCCGCTATCTGAACCGCAATCCCGACCTGCTGGTATCGAACGTAACGCAAAGCATTTCTGATCATTCGTCGGAGGTGTTTCCCATCACCAAAAACCCATTACACCAGTTGCTGACCGACGTGGGCGTTTTTACCTCTGCCTGCGGCATTACCAGTTACCAGGGAGGACTTTTCCCCGCTCCTTTCGACAGCGTAACGCTGGTAGCCGAGCCGGTCAGCAACATTGTTCACGCAGATATCATCCGCGACAAAGGCGCCAGTTTCACGGCCAGCCGCCTATACAAGGATAAGGAATTTCTTGCCTCGACAGATCCCTGGTTCAGGCCTGTGAATATGTACATTGGTCCCGATGGTGCTTTGTATGTGGTGGATTATTACCGGCAGATCATTGAGCATCCTGAGTGGATGGCCGATGATGTGATCAAATCCGGCGCATTGTACAATGGTGTAGACAAAGGCAGGATTTATCGTATTACACCAAAAGGAACCGCAAAAGCTTCCTGGACCAAAAACCTGAAACTTGGCGACGCGCCGGAGGACGAGCTGGTGCAGCAGCTTGCCAACCCTAATATCTGGTGGAGAAGAAACGCGCAGCGATTGCTGCTGGACAGAAACCCTCAGCATGCTTTACCCGCTTTGGAAAAAATGGCTTCTAACGCTGCATCCCCGGCAGGCAGATTGCATGCACTCTGGACATTGGAAGGATTAAACAAACTGGGCACCAAGACCATTGTCCATGCATTACAGGACAAAGAAGCGGGTGTGAGAGAAAACGCGGTCAGGCTGGCAGAACTCCATTTGCAGCAATCTCCGGAGCTTTCGGAAAAGCTGCTGAATATGAGAAACGATGCTAATGCAAAAGTGCGGTTTCAGCTCCTCGCTACACTGGGCTTTGTAGATACACCGCAGGCTGCGGAGGTGCGCCAGGCAATTTTGTTCAGAGATTTGAATGATCCCTGGGTACAAATTGCTGCATTGTCAGCTCCTACGTCCGGAAAAGGTGTGCTAATGGATGCGGTATTGAAGAATTACAAACCAGCAATCCCGGCTTATGCTTCGCTTGTGGAGCGACTGAGCACGATGGCGGGCACCAGCGGCGACACAGCTGCGATTAAAAAGCTGGTCAGAAATGCATTGACAAATGACGCATCCAAAGGCAAACCATTGACCAAAGCCGACTGGCGTCCTGCTTTATTGCACGGTCTGGCGCAAAGTATGAAGAAACCGAAGGATCCCGGCGCACTGAAAGACACGAAAACGATGCTATTGCAGGCCGCGTTATCCAACCCGTCGGCGGCTTTACGCGAAGCAAGTTTACGCTTGTTAAAAACAACCGGTTTACCGCAAAGCAACGAATCGGTGCTGGCTATGCAGCGGTCTGCGAAACTTGCAGCCGACCCCAATGCCGCGCCCGAAAGGCGAAATGATGCTATCCAGTTCTTATCTCTGGACAACCCGGCAAAGTATGAGCAGATCCTGAAAAAACTGGTTGCACCCCATGAGCCCCGTGCCATTCAGCTGACCGCATTAAAAACCCTGAGCGCTATCCCTGATGAAACGGTAAGCCATTTTTTGCTCGAAAACTGGCCATCACTCACCCCCGACCTCCGGGATGTGGCTATCAGTACTTTTATGGTTAATGACAAGCGTATCAAATTGCTGCTTGACGGTGTGGAATCAGGTAAAATCCATCAGGAAAGTATCGGATGGCCACGTAGTGTAGGGCTTATGGCGCAAGGTAACGAAGCGCTGAGAAACCGGTCGAGGGCGTTGCTGACAAAGAAAGACGACACCCGGCAAGGCATTATTAAAAAATACAACGAAGCATTGAGCCTCACGGGTAATGCATCTTCCGGAAAGATGGTTTATCAGAAAAATTGCTCTGTATGTCACCAGATCGGCGGAAGCGAAGGTGTGGCTTTCGGTCCGGACCTGGGTACGATCCGCAACCGGCGCCCGGAGTCGATCGTGGGCGATATCCTGGACCCCAATCTTTCGATTGCCGATGGTTACGATATCTGGATCATTGAATTAAAAGCAGGTGAATCCGTGCAGGGATTGATCGCTAACGAAACGCCTACTGCGATTACAGTAAGCAATTACGGCGGGCAGAAAACGGTGATTGCCCGGAAGGATATCAAATCACTCAAAGCACTGGGCATGTCGAGCATGCCCGCAGGACTGGAAGCTGAAATTGACCAGCAGGCGATGGCAGATTTGCTAGCCTATATCAAACAACCCAAATAAAAGACCCTTATGCGATACCTAACAATGCGTTTTTTACCCGTTTGCATTATTCTTGCCCATATTGTTTTTACAAATGCTGCTTTTGCTCAAAACTTCCGGGCCTCGGTGGTCAAAGTTGATATAACACCGGATAATTCGCAGCAACTATTGGGTTACCAGGCGCGTAAATCCACCGGTGTGCACGATAAGATCTATCACCGCATTGCGGCTATGGATGACGGCAAGACGCAGTTTTACATTATTTCAACCGATATATGTCTCATCTCGCCTTCCCAATACGACAAGCTGACGGCCAGGCTGCAAAAGCAGTTAGGCATTACGCCGATGCAGGTTTGGTGGGCAGCAACGCACACGCATTCGGCGCCGGAAGTAGGCCCGGCTGGCTTGCCTTCCGTATTTTTAGGAGATCGCTACAAGCATGAATTTGATGCGCAGTATACCGATCTGGTAGAACAAAAGATCGTTGATGGAATGGTAGAAGCGAAGAAAAACCTGGCTCCCGCAAAGCTTGGAACCGGCTGGGGATCATCGAATGCCAATATCAATCGCCGCGCCAGGAGCATTGAGGGAAAAACAAGCCTGGGTATGAACCCGGACGGCCCGGTTGACCGCCGCATCGGGTTGCTTCGCCTGGAGAAAGCCGACGGCAGCCTGCTTGCACTGATCGCCAATTATGCTATGCATGGGACCGTCATGAGCGGAGAAAACCTGCTCATCAGCGGCGACGGCCCTGGAATTGTGTCGGAATATGTAGAACAAAAAACCGGCGCTCCATTGCTATATATCAATGGCGCAGCTGGAAACATCGCCCCTATTTACAGCGTTTACCCAAGCCCGGCAGCGGGACGTTTGAACCAGTTCAAAGCTATGCTGGGTGAAAAGATCATTGACGCCAGCAAAACCATTACTGCAACTTCCAATCAGGTGACGCTTAAAGCGGCTGGCACCATCGTAGAAATCCCACGAAAAGAAGGTCTGGGCTGGCCCGATGATCTGAAAAATTATACGCGGACTACCAAGGCAGGTGTAAATATGATCCGGTTACCGGTCCGTTTTCTTAAAGTAAATGACGACGTGGCCATTTGGAGTGCACCGCTTGAACTGTTCTGCGAAATCTCGAATGAAGTACGCGATCGCTCGCCATTTCCGTATACTTTCTATTTTGGATATACCAATGGCTGGCTGGGTTATTTGCTGGCAGAGGAAGAATTGCAATATGGCGGCTACGAACCCACTGTTTCTCCCTACGCGCCAGGGGCTGCAAAATCGCTGACCGAAGCGGTAGTCAATTACCTGCAGGGCGATATGCGCAGCGGACATTAACCATTCATTCCGAACCTTTAATATAAAATATGAAGCATTTAATAATTCCAATCTTAACGCTATTCTGCTTTTATACAGAACCATTATTAGCCCAAAATAAACCTTTTAAATGGCCGGAAGGAAAACGAATGGCGATCAGCCTGAGCTTCGACGATGCCCGGCTGAGCAATGTGGATGAAGGAACGGCGCTACTAAACGAATACGGTGTGAAAGCAACCTTTTACCTGGTTCCAAATAACGCAAAACAACGGCTGGAAGGATGGAAAAAGGCAGTAGCCAGCGGGCACGAAATAGGAAACCACTCGATTAACCATGCTTGCAGCGGTAATTTTGTTTGGGCAAGAAAAAATCCCCTGGAAGATTACACACTGGAAAAAATGCGTGAGGAACTCATTGAAACAAACCGCCAGCTGAAAGATATGCTCGGCGTAACGCCCACCGTATACGCCTACCCCTGCGGCCAGACTTCGCTCGGACGTGGAAAAAATACGCAGAGCTTTGTTCCTTTGATCTCGGAATTGTTTGTATCCGGACGCACCTGGCTGGATGAAGCGCCCGTAGACCCCACCTATTGCGATATGGCGCAGCTTACAGGTATGGAAACGGATGGAAAGAGCTTTGAGCAAATTTTAACGATCATTAAAGATGCCGCCAAAAACGGCCAGTGGCTCGTGCTCGCGGGACATGAAACGGCTGCATCCGGTGCGCAAACCACGCGGCTTGATATGCTCCGCCAACTTTGCGCTTATGCCAAAGATCCTGCAAACGGCATTTGGATCGCACCCGTAGGAGAAGTTGCCGCATATGTAAAGGCTGCCCGCGATACGATCAACATTCCCGAAATGGTGGGTCCACAAACCGATGGGAAAATCGTTTTGAATGCAAACACCGGGAAAGGATTAGGACCAAAAATCCAGTATATGCCTGAGTGGAAAGCGTTTGGATGGTTTACAGCCGCGGATCGGGTGGAATGGGATGTGGACATAACTAATGCCGGTAAATACGAAATTCAAATGGAATGGTCGGTGGATGACACGGAAGCCGGTAAGCCATTTGTGATAGAAGCCGGCAGCGCCAAATATGCAGGTAAGGTGGGAAAAACGGGGTCATGGGAAACCTTCAAAAAAGAAACGTTAGGACAACTGAAGCTAGCCGCCGGTAAACAAAAGCTGGTATTCAAACCAGACTCCCAGTTTTCCAAAGGTGCATTGCTGGATCTCCGAGCCATCGAGCTCGTGCCGGTCAAATGATGATCAATTGAATTTAAAAGATCACAGACCTAATGCGGCAAATGATCCTTGAACCTGCCATAAACCCAGGTGCCTGCAATTGCACTGATCAGCGTGACGATTACTACGGTAGCACCTATGCCGATTTGTGCAAATAAGGGCCCTGGGCAAGCGCCGGTCAGGCCCCAGCCCAGGCCGAACATTAATCCTCCGTAAATTTGTCCTTTATTGAATTTCTTATCGGTGAATGTGATTTGTTCTCCTGAAATGGTGGTGATCCTGAAGCGCTTGATAAGCCAAACCGAGATCATTCCCACAACAACAGCGCTGCCGATTATGCCGTACATATGAAACGTCTGAAGCCGGAACATTTCCTGGATACGGAACCAGCTGATCACTTCGGCTTTCACAAAAAGCACTCCGAAAAATAAGCCTACCATCAGGTATTTCAGGTTGTGATACCACTTAGGCTGTCTTTGACTTTCATTCATGATTATTTCTAACTGATCTTTCATTCTTTTATAGCATCAATATGAAGGGCAAGATCCAGTTTGCCATTATAAATCCGCCGATCATAAAGCAGACTGTCGCTACCAGCGAGGGCCATTGTAAAGTGGAAAGTCCCATAATCGCATGGCCGCTTGTGCAACCACCAGCATAGCGGGTGCCGAAGCCAACCAAAAACCCGCCGCCAACCATCATGATAAATCCGGGGAGCGTGAAAAGCTTATCCCAACTTACGAGATCGACAGGCACGAGCGACGAAAAATCAGTGATGCCGTAAATGCTGAGTTCTTTTATCAAAGCCGGGTTCAGCTGCATGGGCGCGGGATTGGCCAGGAACGCTGCCGCGATGATGCCCCCGAAAAAGATTCCCAATACGAAAAACATATTCCACAATTCCTTTTTCCAATCGTATTGAAAAAACGGGATTTTTGCGGGGATACACATCGCGCAAATGTGTCGGAGCGATGATGAAATCCCGAAGGACTTATTGCCTAATATCAGCAGTGCAGGCACCGTCAGCCCGATCAGCGGTCCGGCCACATACCAGGGCCAGGGTTGTCTTATTATTTCCAGCATAACCAGTTCGTTCTTGCTATCAAAGATAAGAACAAAAGTTGAAGCGGTTCTGAGTGTGTCCAATGCAATTAATCCGCCTTCTCCTCCCAGCTCCGTAAGCCTATGAATGGCTGCGCCGCATGCCTCACTGAGCTTCATGTTTTTATATAGTACACTGCAACCAGATGAGCTACCACGCTGCAAACCTATTATAGAAGTGGGCACACTTCAATCATTATCCTTGTATTTAAATTTCAAAAACAGCATCGCAACATTGAGACATATTGTAAATATGTTCGTTGCGATGATTGGAACATCCTTTTTATCGATACCGTAATAAACCCACAAAGCATTTCCCGAAAGCAACACAATAAACATCACCGTCGACACTTCACTGGCTTTCTTTTTTTTGACGGTCGTAACCAGTTGCGGCACCACTGCCGAAGAGGTAAGTATGCCTGCCACCAAGCCAAGTCCTTCTATAAAGTCCATATGTTAATTTTTAGTAATTAGAGCCGAGCGTTAATAATTTTCGTGCCAAACGATTTGTTAGTAGAATAATTTTAACAAAAGTATGCAGTCACAATCCCTGGCATGGATTTTACTTCAGAGTGAATTCTTGTTTTTCACCAAGGAACCACACTTTAATTATTTTCAATGATCAACGAGCCCGACTCAGCGCTGAATGGCCAAGGCTTTAATCAGCTGGAGAGCTTGGAAAACAAAGTGTTAGTCGAATCTATGGTAGAAGCGACCTGGATAACTGACGCAAGCGGACGCTCCTTGCAAGATGCTCCTGCCTGGCGGACCTATACCGGCCAAACACTTGAAAAGTGGATGGAAGAAGGATGGACAGAATCCGTACATCCGGATGATAAAGACGGTGTTATTGCCCTGTGGCAGGCTGCACTTCAAAGCAAACAAATGTCAAATTTTGTATGCCGTTTGCGACAAGCCGCCGATGACTGGTGCTGGAACGATGTCAGGGTAGCTCCGATTCCGGGGGTGAATGGAGAAACTGTCAAATGGGTAGGCGCATGTGTTGATATTTCACAGCAAAAACAAGCCGAAGCTAATTTCACCCAGTCCGAAACCCAGTTCCGGCTGCTGGCTATGCTGAGCTCTGATACGCTTTATCGCATGAGCGCTGACTGGCGTGTGATGGTCAATCTTAGGGGTTTTGACTTTCTTGCTGACACTGTAGTAACAAATGGCCAATGGTTTGAGCAATACATTCCAACTTCTGATCAGGAAAGGGTACGTGCTGCCATTGATGAAGCGATAATTAACAAAAGTCTTTTCGAACTTGAACATCAGGTGTACCGGGCTGACGGGAGTATTGGCTGGACATCCTCGCGGGCAACACCATTATTAGACAATCAGGGACAGGTCAAAGAATGGTTTGGCACAGCACGTGATATTACAAAGCGTAAAATGGCAGAAGAAAGAAGAGTTTTTCTGCTTGAATTGAGCGACAAGTTAAGACCACTTGCTTCTTCTTTAGAGATTCAGAAAACCGCGGCTTCATTGATTGGTGCAAAACTTAATACAGACCGGGTCATTTATGCCGAAATCATAGGCGCCGAAGATGAATATCTAATTGCCCGAAATTACCTGGCCTCTGAGGATGTTATACCAGTCATAGGAAATTTTCCTGCGGCGCCTTTTGGAAAGTGGCTGATGGATGAAGCGAAGGCAGGAAATACAGTGGTCATCAACGATGTAGTGACTGATCAGCGACTAACAAATTCCGAGCGTGATGCTTTTTGCAAGATTGGAGTAAGGGCTTTCATTACCACGCCGCTTAAAAAAGAAGGAAAATGGGTCGCTGCTATGAAAATACACCACGGCCAGCCGCGCAACTGGACTGACTTGGAAATTTCGCTGGTGGGAGAAATTGCAGAACGCACCTGGGCAGCTGTGCAACGCGCCAAGGCGGAAGAAGCACTCCTGGACGCCGACCGTCGCAAAGATGAGTTTCTTGCATTACTGGCGCACGAGCTTCGTAACCCGATGGCGACGCTTTCCAATACATTGATGGTGCTCGAAATGACCGGCGGCATGAATCACAAGTTGCCCCTCGACAAGGCTATTAAAATGATGCGGAAGGAAGTTGTTCAACTGGTGCGGCTGGTAGATGATCTTTTGGACGTGAGCCGCATTAACCAGGGTAAGGTCACACTTGAACTGGAACGCCTTGACTTTTCAGCGCTCGTTAACGACGCAGTGCTGACTGCGCTTCCCATAGCCAATAGTGAAAATCGTCATCTTGCGACAGCACTTCCAGACGAACCCATGTATGTAAACGGAGATCGTGCGCGCCTGACCCAGGTAGTCCGCAACCTTTTGTCAAATGCCATTAAGTTTACCAACGAAGACGGGCACATCTGGGTTGAACTCACGAAGGAACATGGGTATGCTGTCCTAAAGGTGCGTGATGATGGTATTGGGATTCCGTCAGATCAGTTGGATCGGATATTCGAATTGTTTGTCCAGGTTAACTCCTCCCGCACGCGCCTACGGGACGGCCTCGGACTGGGATTGACGCTGGTTAAGGATTTTGTGGAAAAACATGGAGGACGAATCCAGGTCCATAGCGCCGGCCTGGATACGGGCAGTGAATTTATTATCTATTTACCTGTTATACCACCACTTTAGACTAATTACCACCACTTTAAACTAATTGAAGAATGGCAGAATCTGATAAAAATACGATCCTGGTTGTTGATGATAACCAGGACGCGGCCTACACGGTAGGCTTGTTTTTGGAGTTGAAAGGTTATGTTGTACATACGCGCAATTCTGGTAAAGACGCATTAGAAGCTGTTGAGGCGCTACGTCCTGAATTGGTTATACTTGACCTTGCAATGCCTGAAATGGACGGTTACGAAACCGCAACATTGCTCCGTGCAAGTCACGGGCCTGCGCTTCCGATCATTGCGCTTTCGGGATATGGCCAGCAGGAAGACATTCGAAGGTCATCCGAGGCAGGCTTTAATGCACATTTGGTTAAACCTGTTGACTTTGTTGCCTTGATAGATCTGCTGAATTCATTTCTGGGCAACCCATCTCCCAATTGAAAATTTTTTATGGCATCTCAGGCTCAACGCTACAAAGAGCTGTTTTTCCTGGTTAGGTTTATAGTCTCACGGGTAAGATTGGGGGATCGTAACTTCAACGCTTGTTCCAACAGCCGGCTGACTTTCTACACTTAGCTTTGCTCCGAGAATTTCACAAAGGCGTTTGATGATAAAGAGCCCGATCCCTTCCCCATGTCCATCCGTATTGGATTCAACATCGGAAGTGGAGTTTTCGGTCTGTGTGCCATTCAGTTTTGCCAGCAGATGCTGAGTAAGTCCTGGCCCGGTATCCGAAACTACAAATTTCCATAAGGCAACCTGCGCGTTCTCTGAGTCAATGGCTTGCCAACGAACACTTACACCACCTTCCCGGGTATACTTCAGTGCGTTTAAAATCAGGTTTTGGGCGATGCGGCGTACCTTTACATCATCACCTTCTACAAGCAGATCTGCAGGCCCTTCAAATTGTACAGAAAGCCCCTTTTCCAAAGCCAGCTGCTCAGATCCGGCGCAGAGCTCTGTCAACAGGCTTCCGGCATTGAAGCTTTTAATGTGCAACTTTTCCTCACCTGATTCGAGTCTTGAATAATCCAGCAGCTGGTTCATCATCTCTGATACCTGTATCAGGTTACGCTGCAGCATTTCCAGGATTCTTTCCCGTTCATGATGGGTATCCATGGTATTTAGCAGGGCCGTTGCCCCTACGATTATACCGAAACTGCCACGTAGGTCATGGAATGAAGAGCGTAAAAATGCACCCCGATGCCTCACATATTCTTTCATTGCGGCCAGCGACTCGACCATCTCGTTTGAGCTATGCAGCTGCTCTAACAGCTTTGTCTCCTTAAAACCACTTTCCTTAAAATCGGTAATATCAAGTTCTGTAATGGCAATGCCATGGTCGTGCCGGGTCATGGAGGTGGCCAGCCACCTGGGGTTCCCATCTAGCAAATGTTCCTCGTAGAATGGATTCCGGGTCAAATAAACCTGCCTCATCTCCTGCTGATGCTGCAAAGAAAGAAGCCCTGATGCAAGCATGCCCACCAGATCTGAAACTGATTTGCCAAAGTCGCCGGAAAATTTCTGGTTGCATACTACAAGCGTAAAATCAACCGGCTTTCCATCTTCACCTTCAATGGCCTTGAAAAAAGCAATTGAGGCAGGAGAGCTGTCCAGCACAGCCTGCAGGCTTGTGGCCACTCCGGTGAGTTTTTGATTGGCATTACTAAGCTCAACGGTTTTTTCGTCAACATGCACATTAAGCTGCTCAGTAAGTGTTTTTTGAAGATGGATATCGACCCCGCTGCCCGTATAACCCGTAAAAATGTTATCATCGGAAAACATCGGACTTGCATTTTCCAATATCCAACGGTATTGTCCATCGCTTCGTTTAAGGCGGTATTCCAGACTGAACTCTGTCTGATGTTTCAGATTTTCAGAGAAAGTGGCCTGGTAATTTGTCAGGTCATCAGGATGAAGTGCCCTGTAAAAAGTTGCCTGGCTTTCACCCGCAGCCTGCCCGGTAAAATTAAGCCAGCTTTGTTTAGAAAACCAATGTTGCCATCGGCGCCGCAGACCCATATCATGGCTGGCGCGTTGTCGACAAGCTTTTCAAACCATTGCTTTCTTTCATTCAGCAACCGCTGCTCGCGGCGGTGGACCGTGATGTCTTCAAAACCCAGCAGAGTGATCTGCTTTCGATGCAGTGTTAACTTTCTTGCGTGGATGACCATCGTCCGCTGCTCATTAGCGGAAATACGCACATTCACTTCAAGGCCGCTAACAGGCGCATTATAAGCGCCGAGCTGGTGTAATAGGTCACGAAACTCAGGAAAATCGAATTGGCGGTTACCCAGCTCATAGATCAATTGTCCTTCGGTCCGCTCGGCATCCGTAGAAAAGAACCGGTAAAATGCCTGGTTTGCGCTTTTAATACGCATATACTCGTCCAGAACAAGGGTCGCTTCATTGATCGTTGAAAGAATTGCCTCCGAGTATTCATAAGACTCGGTGAGTTGGTCGTTGCGGTTTTGCAGCTCCTGGTTAATGGTTTGCAACTCTTCATTGGCCGATTCAATTTCCTCCTTGCTGGTTTCAAGCTCTTCATTAATGCTTTGCAGCTCTTCATTGCTGCTGACTATTTCTTCGTTAGCCGATTGCAGTTCCTCATTACTTGCTTCCTGCTCTTCGACAATTGAATGCATGTCCTGTCGAAGTGCCGTGAGTTCGGCTTCCAGCTGGCGGTGGCGCTGGTCAGTGTCCCCCGTACGCGAAACGTGTGCCATGTTCTCACTGACTTGTTCAAATAAAACCAAAAAAAGCTGCTGATTGGCAGGATTTGTGATGGGTACAGCCTCAATGTTAACATATATAGGTTTGCCCGGGTAACTGATTTCCAAACCATCCTTTCTTTGCCTTTCCGCTGTTTTACGCGCTTTGTGGACAATATTGCGAAGCTCGAAAACCAGTGAAGGGTGCGCCATCTTGGCCAGGTTCAAACTGGCTTTTCCCGTTGAATGCTGCAAAAAAGGCGATGTAACACCACGGAACTGAATAATTTCCAAATCCTGGTCAATGACCACGCTCGCCGGTACATATTCAGCGAGCAGCAGGTTATCCACCAGTTTGTCCAGGTCGCTTACCGTAACCAGTTCAGTGGTCTTGGTTGTGAGCGTTTTGATGGGAAGGGAAGGCGAATTGCTTTTAAATGCCATATCGATTGAGATTTTGGCCCGAGTGTTGTTTTTGCGCACAAATACTTTTTGCGTTTTTTCTATCTGCGAAAAATACATGGAGGAACCGCCAACAGACTCCGATTTGCCTAGCAGCAGATACCCGTCGGGTTTAAGGGCATAGTGGAAGGTTGTAAAAACTTTCTTTTGCAGCTCGTCGTCCAGGTAGATCAGCAGGTTGCGGCAGCTGATTAAATCCATACGAGAAAATGGCGGGTCACTCAAAAGATTGTGCGGCGCAAAGACGCAAAGGTCCCGCACCAGTTTATTCACCCGGTAATGGTCGTCAACTTTGGAAAAAAAGCGCTCAAGCCGGGCAGGTGAAACATCCAGCACCTCACCTTTTGTAAAGACACCCATACGGGCTTTGGCGATAGCCGAGTCACTCAGGTCAGTAGCGAAAATCTGTATGGGCAGACTGGATGCCTTCGCGCCCAGCACTTCCAGCGTCATAATGGCCATTGAATATGCCTCCTGGCCGGTGGAGCACCCTGCTACCCAGATCCGGACTGCTTCACCAGCAGATTTGCCGCCAACAATGCGGGGAAGTATTTGCTTTTTAACATGCTCCATGGTGGCAGGATCCCGGAAAAAGCCCGTCACATTGATCAGCAGGTCATTAAATAGAATCCCAGCTTCCATCGGGTTCTTTTTAAGATAGATCACATAGTCTGCGAGCGTTTCAAGTTTATAAAGCAGCATCCTTCGGATGATCCTTCGCCGTATGGTCGTCTTTTTGTAATGGTTAAAGTCCACCCCGGCGGCAGACTTTACGAAAGCTAATATTTTTTTAAGATCCTCTTTGTCGGAATCGTCCTGAAGTGCCTCGCTGCTTTCTGAGGTCAGCTGGAGAATATCTGCGTGGCTACTGAGCCTTAAAAGCTCGGCAGCAATATCGCTGGGTGGCAATACCATATCAACAACGCCCTCGATGATGGCCGACTGTGGCATGCCCTGAAAAACTGCCGTTTCATCCTGTGCAATCGTAATCCCGCCGGCAACTTTGATGGCCTTTAAGCCGAGTGTGCCATCACTTGCCATACCGGAAAGCACAATGCCTATCGCCCCGTCCTTCTGCCTTTCGGCCAGGGACATAAAAAAGTCATCAATAGGCAAGTGAGGAGCAGGTTTAGGTTTTCTGGGAGAAAGTACCAAAACCCCATCCACAACCTCCATGGTTTTGTCAGGCGGGATCACATAAAGCCGGTTTGGCTCTACGGGCATCAAATGGCCAGCCTCCTGAACCGGCATGGGAGTTTTGGCAGAAAGTATAAAGTCCAGTTTGCTGTCGTAATCCGGGGATAAGTGCTGGATATAGACGTAGGCCAGGCCTGTGTCTGCCGGCAGAAATGATAATAGTTCGCTCATGGCCTGTTGCCCGCCAGCCGAACCGCCAATGGCAACGATCGGCACAGGTTTTTTGCTCAGCTCCAGATTGGTATAGGCTGTATTTTCTGGGTCGGAGGTTGGCATCGGATCATTCATAATTAACAGAGATAAATTCGTCCTGACTTTGCGGCAGGACTAGGCTATGCCATTTTCTGGCTTTTTAGGAAACGAAATGGTGTCCCACCAGACAGCACATAAGTCGGTCAGATACGAAAAAGACCCCGCGGGCTCGGCAGTTTTGACCAGATACGCGTTAGCTTGAAGCTTAAAACTGGCCTTAATGTCCTGCTGGTGCCCGGATGAGCTCATTACCACAACCGGTGCGATTGGAATGCCCTTGTCCACAAAGTACATCCTCAGCCAGGCCAGCAAATCCAGGCCTTGCTTGCGGGCTGGCAGGTACAAATCCACGATGATGAGGTCGATGGCCGCAGACGCTGTCTTGTCGAGCGACTCGAAAAAATCGATAGCAGTTTCAGCAGACGTTTGGCGGATGACATTGAGACCGGGAGCATCCCTTTTGATAAAAATTTCCATCAGCTCGGCGTGGTCCGGATTGTCCTCGATAATGACAACGTTCTTGCCAGCAGTGTTTCGAAACGTTCCTGTCTGCGCTGCAGGTAAATAAATATTCAGAAAGCAAAGATTGACGGCATGCGCCATGCGCAGGTAACCATCAAGGGTATAGGGTTTGACAATGTATGCATTTGCCCCCTGTTGATAGGCCGATTCAATAGTAGTATGGCTTTGGCTTGTCGAAACGAGCACTACTGGAATATGGCGCAGCTCTGATCGGTCCTTTAAAGCAGATAACGCTTCAACCCCATTCATAATGGGCATATTCATGTCCATTAAAATAAGTGAGGGCTCTATGGAGCAGCTTTCCTCCAAAAATGTCAGCAGCTGTTGTCCGTTGGTAAACTCAACGATTTCAGTCTCTTCTGCCATGCTTTCAAGCGCTTGCCTGATCAGCATCCGGTTATCTTCATCGTCATCTACCAGGTAAATCTTTCTCATTATTTTTTCATTGTCGTGTAATCATCCTGGCTCCAAATCTCAGGTTTGCTATTGTTATAGGCTGGAAGGGAAGTAAGGTCTAAGAAGCCGGAAGATCCGCTGGAAGTGCGATGGCTGATTTGCCTTGCTTTTTTTTGATCCGCTTTTTGAGTGTATATATGGAGTGTTCCGTAATGGAAACCCCAAGTTCATCCTTAACCTGCGCTACAACAATGATTGCAGGTAGGTTAAAAAGGTTTTCGCCGTAGTAGGCAAGTAAAACATCGTAACGGCCTTTAAGGCGGAGATCAAACGCCTGAGTAACATATTTCTTGTCCAAGACGCTGTTGTTTACCCAATGAAGCTCTAATATAGGTCTAATATATTTACGATGGTGTAAATTTCCGGTTGCGATTGAAATATCGCCCTCAAAGTATTTACTCAAAGTGGGCAACTTGGCATTAGCATATCAAGGCAACTTGATGTCATTTACCTGCCCTTGAGAATAGATATAGTCCAGCAATGCTTTGGAGCGGGCTTTGAGGATATCGGCCTTTTCTTCAAAAGTCCTGGCATCTGAATCATTTCCACTCATTTCACTGCGCGTCACACCTTGTTCTAAAAACAGGATACCTTCTTCCATACTGCGCATTGCTTGCCACAGTTTTGTTTCGACCGCCTCGGTAATCCCTGACCACAGGGCGCTTGCTGAAAACGCGTGCCCTGTATGGCAACGGTAGCGGACATTTGCTCCTTCCTGGAAGCTGTTCAGTACCCCGCCACATTCGGGACAGGTTAATTCCGAGGTCTCTCCCATCTTGTTGATGCCTTTTGATAAGGCGTTTTTTTGTCCGGCAATTTCAATTTCGACCTTCATTCTGGTTTTAAGCGCATCATCTTCCAGCTGGATAGGCTCCGCAGGCTGGTTGACGAGTGTGTTGATCAATTGCCCGATATCCTTTAAGGGTAGAATATAATCCGGATCTACTCGTTCAAGGGCGTTTTTAGGCATATCCGGATAAGGAGAATCTTCGGGGCTCTGAACAATTGTAACACCACCAAATTGCTCGACCGACCACAGCCCTGAACTACCGTCGTTTAAATACCCGGTCAGCACAGCGGCGATCACACGGCTCCCATGCCAGTAGGCGGCCGAACGCATTGTTACATCGACAGCTGGCCTGAAATTATTTTCTTTCGGCCCCCTTTTAATGGAGATGTGCTCTTCTTCAATAATCAAGTGGTGATCCGGTGGTGCAACATAAATGATGCCTTTTTGTATCTTTTCCCCATCCTGTGGGTGCTTGGCTGGAAGCGGCCCGTTGCTGGAAAGTATATCCGGCAAATAACTAACCTTATCTGCAGCAAGGTGCTGCACGATAAAAATGCTGGCGGCCAAATCCTTATTAAAAGATTTAACCAGTTCTTTCAACGCGGGAACGCCTCCTGCTGATGACCCTATAACAATAATATCGCGGCTTCGTAAATCCATCGGGGTAATTTTAATTGATTGAGGAGGCCTTTTGTAGTATTCTAACCCTACCAACTGGCACAGATCAACCTTCTCTATTTTTCTATGATTGAATTGTGTGATTTTAAATTATTCAATATGCATGAGGCGTTTTAAAATAAATATCGTTCCAACCAATTCCCATGACCTCAAGAAAAAAGCCACTTACAGAAAATTTGTAAGTGGCTGATTAATAAGTGGAGAATATCGGATTCGAACCGACGACCTCTTGCATGCCATGCAAGCGCTCTAGCCAACTGAGCTAATCCCCCATTTCAAGTATGAATTCCCCTCCGTTGAAGGGAGTGCAAATATGAAACGGAGAAAGCTTATAAGCAAGCTTGCAGCAAACTTTATCTTTTGGCAGAAAGGTCAGTGCGAAGTGATAAATTACCTCCTACCGCCTCCGAATGCTTTTGACAATGCCCAAATTACGATTGCAATTACGGCAACCACGAGAATGACACCCGTCCAGACGCCACCTTTAAAAATGCCGCCAACAACTTCACAGCTTGTAAGTGTAACGGTTAATAGCAAAACGATGAGGAAGTTGATGTATGCTTTCATGTGACGGTAAATTTAGGTTGGTACTTTCCATCACTTACCTAAAGAATCATTCCAAACGGTCCTATCGCACCTATTTAAGCATAAAATCCATAGGGATCAGGCTGTTCCGGTCGTTAAAAAGCAGTTTTTCAAATAGTTGGACAGTTGCAGCTGCATCACCGTGAGCACGGTGGCGATTTTCAATATTGATTTCCAGACTTTCGCACAGATTTCCCAAACTGTAAGATTTCAGTCCCGGAAATATTTTCCTGCTCAACTGAACGGTGCACAGTAAATCGCGCTGGAAATATTCATCCAATGCGCCAAACTCGCGTTTGATAAATCCATAATCAAACTTTGCATTGTGGGCAACAAACCAGGCATCCTTTGTCAATGCGCGAACAGAGTCTTGTACATCATAAAATGTAGGCGAGTCTTTCACCATCTCGTTATCTATCCCGGTAAGACGGGTGATAAATGGCGGGATATAAATCTCGGGATTGATCAGGGAATGGAATATATCGACGATCTGCTGGCCGTCGTGCCGGAAAACGGCAATTTCGGTAATGCGTGCTGCTCCTCCCCCACCTGTTGTTTCAATATCTACTATCGCGTACATTAACCTGCTACCTTCCCTTTTTGATTTGACTACAAAAAAACAAAAAAATCCTCGGCAAAGCGAGGATTTTTTCAATAACAAGGAGGCATTTACGCAATGCCGTGTGCAACATTTAATTGAGCTGGAAACTGATAGGCAATGTAAAGCGAACCTTTACAGGCACTCCGGCTTGCTTACCGGGAGCCCAATTTTTCATCAGCTTCACAACGCGTACTGCCTCTTCGTCACAGCCAAACCCAATTCCTTTGATTGCAGTTACATTTTCAACTTTTCCATCAGATGCAACGGTGAATTCAACAAATACCTTTCCCTGAATGCCAGCTTGTGCTGCGGGGGCCGGGTATCTCAGGTTTTTTTGGAGGAAAGCACCCATTTCCGCCAGTCCACCTTTATATTGAGGCGCTTGTTCAACGCTCCTGAATATTTCCTCTTTCCTTGTTTCTAATCCTGCTGTGGCTGGCTTTGATGAAGCAACTTCGGGCGCCGGAGGCATGATTAGCGTGATTTCCTCAGAGCCATCCAGCGTTTTTTCTGCTGGTTGGGCATTTGCCAGCTCTTCAATGGCTGGTGGGAGATTTTCAACGGTTACCTGTTCATCCGGCAAAACAACCGGCGGCAGCGAACGGACCGTTTTAGGCATTGGCGCCACTTCCTCTTTCACTGGTGGTTTAGGAAGCATTTCCGGCGTAATGTCAATCGGGTTCGCTTCAACGATATACGCAATGTCATCCGGCTTTGACTCCGGCACCAGGCGTGCGTACAGGTTGGGAAACATGACCAGCAGCAGGAAAAGCGTCACGCCCATCAGCACGGAGCGCTGGATGGTTTGCCCGTAACTTTTTCTTAAATCATAAGCTCCGTAAAGTTTGTTGCGGCCTTCGAAAACAATGTCATTTAATGATTTTTTCATGGCTAACAGATTTTGGTGATCAGCACTCAGGTTCAGGAGCGATTGCCGATCAGCCGTTTCCATCATATTATGATAGATCTGCTCAAACGGTTTCCCATCCCAAAGACGCTCTTCTGCTTCACAAGCCAAATGGTCGAGGATCTCCGGGAGGAGTTCCGGATCCAGTTTGCTTGATTGCAAATATTTATTAATCAAATCAATGCGACTTTCCTGAAGGCGTTTCATCGGATTATCTGTTTAGATATGAGCCATGTAACAAGGTTTTACTCAGTTGCCAAACTTTTCGGGGCCAATAATAATCTTACAGCATCTATAAAACGTTCAAGGTCATTGGTTTTATTACGGGCAGCCTCATTTCCAGGGGTTGTCAGTGAATAATATTTTCTCAAACGTCCATCCACCTCAACCGACTCCGTGATCAGCATTCCTTCTTGTTCTAATTTATGTAAAACAGGATATAATGCGCCAAATGTCAATGCGATAGCGCCGCCCGTTCTTTCTTTTACCTCCTGGGTTATCTCATATCCGTACATCCGGTCATGCTCAGCCAATAGGTTCAAAACTATGGTTTTCAATGTACCGCGTACGTACTCGTTACTCGTTGCGTTATTCTCCATGAGTGATTTTGTTTCTGAACAAATATATATAAGTTTTTTATATATACAATACAAAATTATCAGATTTATTTTGCTCTGCAAATGATTGTCTCAAATTTTAACTCTCGGCCAGCGGAATGGAGCGGTTAATGCGCTCTTCAAGGGAAATAAAGGTTTCGGTTCGCTGGATGCCGTTTACCTTCTGGATCTTGTCGTGGAGGATTTCCCGTAAATGTCCCGTATCACGGCATACGATCTTTAAGAATATACTATAAATACCTGTCGTATAATGAATGTTCACAACTTCCGGAATGCCTTCGAGCTCGGTCGCCACTTGTTCGTAGAGCGAGCTCTTATCCAGGTAAATTCCTAAAAATGCACTGATGTCCCACCCCAGTTTGGCAGGGTCGATGACGAGCTGTGAGCCCTTCACAATACCCATCTGTTCGAGCTTTTTCATGCGAACGTGTACGGTACCGCCCGATACAAATACCCTTTTTCCAATTTCTGTATAGGGCAGTGCCGCGTTTTCAATAAGCAGAGAAAGTATGCGCAAATCCGTGCTGTCTATATCTGAATATTTCTGCATTTAACATTCAATGTTTGAATTTTTCATAATAATCCTATCCAAATTATGAAACAATTGTAAATTTTAACAATTTTAAATGAAAATATTTTATATTTTAGTCTAGAAGTTTTAGTTTTGCAGAACCAAAGTATGAGGCATGTTTAATAAATGCCTCTTGCAATGAGAAATGTCACATTGTAGGGTGATGAAATTGGCAGCCATGCCCTCCTGTCTCGGGGGTGGTGAATAAGGGATAAACGCGGCATAATGCCGACGCAAGTCGACTGGGGTGGACCACCAACAGTATTTGTACCGTAGCTAACCGCACCGTGGGTGGTTCGAATCCCCCTCCTACAGCAAAAAAAACTTGACAAGCGAATTTTTTCGTATTAGTTTTATTTGGTTTTTAGTTTGTTGATGAAGTGTAATTTGACACGCGGGTTCATTTTGAAACCTGCGTGTTTTTTTTACACCTATTTCTCATCAAGCACCTTACCAATCAGCATTTGGCTCTCATGATTTTCATGCGAATGCATTTTTCCTAATTTGTCATTCAGTTCCTTCAAAACCTTTTTCGAATCTTCTGTCCCGATGGCAGCCACGCGTTGGATGGTATACGGCAGAATTTTCGGCAATTTCGCCTTCTCGGCCATTTGCAATGCCCTTTTCATATCCAATGCAGCCAGCGGTTCAGCAGCATACCAGACCATGAGCGGCAGGTTATGGTCATCTTTATCCTCTTCTTTCTGCATCAATGCATTCACCACATCCCAACGCTGAGCGGGATCAAGTCGGAGCATTCCTGACGCCAGATAAAGCCTTACCATGGCAGATTGGTCATTCTGGGCCATTTCTGTGAATTTCTTTAATGCTTCCGGCGAGACTTGTTTGTCTTCCGTAAGTAACTGCACAGACCAGCTTCTGATGTATTCGTTTTCATTGCCCAGCAACTCCACGAGATCTTTGTCTTCCAGACCTTTGGTCACATGCAGCGTCCACAATGCACGCAGCTTGCGGGTTACGTCCGGGTTCTTGGCTAACATCTCCTTTAATGCTTTGTGCACTTTCTTATTGGGACCTCGTTCCTGCAAAAGTGTGCGCGCCTGTCTTACGTAGTAATCGTTATCATTAAGCTGATAATTAACCAATTCCATATCAGATGCCTTCGTCAGGTCCACTTTCACCCACTTGTCGTTTTCATGCGTGATCTTGAAAATTCTACCCATCGTTTTGTCATGGACGTCGGGGTTAGGACTGTGACATTGGTTTTTGTCGTACCAGTCAATCGCCCAAACCGAGCCACTTGCATCATATTTGAAATTCAGCCATTGAGACCAGGAATCGTTCATTGCCAGAAAATCCGGCCGGTGCTGCGCTACATAACCTGACCCTTTTTTCTCAAAATGGTCAATATTCATGCGGGCGCCGTTAATGTTGTTCATGAAGATTTCATTGCGATATTCCTTTGGCCAGCTGTTTCCAAGATAAATCATCGCCCCGGCATGCGCGTGCCCGCCGCCAGCAGCAGCCGAACGGAAGTTGCCCGCATGCGGACCGCGTTCGCCCAACCAGTGGACGTGGTCGCCGATGGTCTTGATATCGTCGTAAGTATATGGATTAAAGTGCTTGCCCGCCTGACGCTGGTAACGCGCGCCCTGAATGACGTGATACATGTGCGGGATCACGCACACTGTAATAAACGGATGCCCGTAATCATTGAAATCAATGCCCCATGGATTGCTCGAACCTTCTGCGAAAACCTCGAATTTCTGCAATGTGGGATGGTAACGCCATACACCGCCATTGATTTTTGCCCTGTCTGCCACTGGTGTTCCCGGCTTGCCAACCACAGAATTCGTAAAAACGCCGTGCGTTCCGTAAAGCCAGCCGTCAGGTCCCCAGCGGAAGCTGTTCAAAACTTCATGCGTATCGTCCAGGCCCCAGCCGTCCAGCAAAATTTGCTCCGGGCCAGCCGGTTTGTCCGTTTTAGGGTCAATTGGAATAAAGAGCATATTGGGAGCCGAACCCAGCCAAACGCCGCCCATGCCCACTTCTATCCCACTAATTAGATTGAGGTTTTCTGCAAAAACTTTTTTACTATCCAATGTGCCATCACCATTCGTGTCTTCCAGGATTAAAATGCGGTCCCTACCCTGCCCTTCAGGCGCACGAACGGGATAAGTATGCCCTTCCACCACCCATAACCGGCCTTTTGCATCAATTGTAAAAGCAATGGGCTTCACCACTTCCGGCTCGGATGCGGCCAATGTGACTTTGAAACCTTTCGGCGGCGTCATGGCAGCAGCCGCTTTTTCACCCGAAAGTCCTGCATTCAGAACCGGGTCCAGCGGCGGGAGGATAATGATATCTTTTTGTTTGAGCTCATTGGGAAATTCGGGGCGGCTCGGGTAAAAAAGGAATTCATCAAAATTGATATGCGCCCATTTATCGTCTGCGATGTAAGGGATTTGCGAGATACCCGTCTCATTATCAATGATTCGGATGAAGATATCTTTGTCTAAGTATTTTTGTAAGTCAACAACTGCAGGCTGTAAAGTGGCGCGCCCTTGTCCGGTGATGTGATAAATAATGCTGTCCGTCCCGGCCAGGACCAGCTCCACGCGTGTATCCGCCAATGCGCCGCCCGAAACTTTAAATGCCGCGAAAGGTTGTGTCACTTTAAATGGCGCTGAGGTTAAGGCTCCCGTCGCTTTGTAATTTTTGTTGCCGCCGCTGCTCAGGAAATATTTGCCGTCAAAACCGATTTTCATATCTTTTTCATGCACCGGCGAGGGATCCTCGCTGAGTAACGGATTTGTAAAAGCATCGCCCTTTGCCGTCCAGTCTTTCAATGTGCCTGTTTCAAAATTCAGGTTCAGCGGCTTGCCGTCCTTCATAGCCAACTGTCCGGCAACTGTCATCTCGTTCACATTCCCTTCCACTACTTCGAAGCTTCCTACCATGCCCGCCGCACGGTGTCCCGGCACGGAACAGAAATAAGTATCACTTTCCTTCGCCACGAAGTTGATGCTCGTACTAGAACCCTTTTCCAGGATCACCTTGCTTTTAAGCCCCAGCTTTTCCAACGATATGTCATGCGTCATCAGCTCGCCGTTGGTGATTTTTATGCGGACCTTATCACCCTTATTAGCCTTCAATGTTGGATTACGCGCACCATCCGGAGCGAAGTAGCCCAGCATGGTCGCCTCTAATGCATACTCCCGATCAAATTTCCCGGTGTCCGCTTTGGTCTCAGTTGCTTTGGCTGGTGAAGCTTTCTGCTTTTGCGCCACGAGCGGTGTTTGCAATGCCATCAAGCCAACAATAAATGACAGCAACAATGATTTTGGAAGTGTGGACATAGGAATTAAGATATTGGAGCTAAAAATAATCCATTTAAAATCAAAAAAAAGCAATAGATATGGTCCAGTGCAGTTGAGTTTACACCACACTAAACTTTACAATAATCCGGGACGAGAATAGAGGAGTTTTTTAAAAAGGACGCGACGGCAAGGTTATACTTATTGGCATAAGCCGTCAATAGAGGAGCATCAAAATGTCAGGACTTGCTGTTTTCTTCCAATCGCCAGGCGACAATTTTAGCGATGAGTTCTAGCGGCATCGGTTTATCGATCGGAAAATGCACCGAACCTTTCGTGCCTTTATAGCCTTCAAGATCCGCTTTCAATGATTCTGCCAATGCCGCAGAAACAGGATATAACGCAATATGCTTTTTCCAAGCCGCGAAATAAATCAGATAAGTCCCATTAAGATTAAATGTAGGCATATCGTAAGCAATGGTCTCCTCCGCTTCCGGAGCAGCCTCCCGCACCACTCCCCGAATCTGCCGCAAAGCCTCCTGCACTCCGGAAGGGAAGTTAGCAATGTATTCATCGATGTTTTTTGGTTTTGAGGACTGCATATCAGGCATTAGTTAGGGAACGTAAGTGCTTTGGGTTCCCTAACTTAGTACAGTTTAATGAATCGAAACGCATAAAAACGAAAAAAGCCCAGATTTCTCTGAGCTTTCTGCGGTCTGGTGGTACGGCATTCGGGCGGGGCTCGAACCGCGGCCCGCTTCCCTGCGTGACAGCCTGCGCTGCCCGGCCAACTATTCTAACCAACTGAACTACCAAACGAAACGCATAAAAACGAAAAAAGCCCAGATTTCTCTGAGCTTTCTGCGGTCTGGACGGGACTCGAACCCGCGACCCCATGCGTGACAGGCATGTATTCTAACCAACTGAACTACCAAACCAATAATTTCAAAACTTTAACTCTTCTGGCGGTCTGGATGGGACTCGAACCGGGCTGCGTAAGTCCGCGACCCCATGCGTGACACCTAACGTAGGCCGGGCATGTATTCTAACCAACTGAACTACCAAACCAATAATTTCAAAACTTTAACTCTTCTGGCGGTCTGGACGGGACTCGAACCGGGCTGCGTAAGTCCGCGACCCCATGCGTGACACCTAACGTAGGCCGGGCATGTATTCTAACCAACTGAACTACCAAACCATTAAATAAAGAACTTCACTTTTTGCCATCCTTGCGGATAACACTTTAACTCTTCTGGCGGTCTGGACGGGACTCGAACCCGCGACCCCATGCGTGACAGGCATGTATTCTAACCAACTGAACTACCAAACCAGAACAATTTCACAGCACTTTCCTGTAAAACGTGGTGCAAAACTAGTATTATTATTTTCCATTGCAATACTTACGACGCCAATTTAGTTATTTATTTGCAAAATATTAGTGTCAGATTAATGAAGAATCTGAAAGTGAAACAGTTGTATCCTACACAAAAATGACATTTATAAAAGAAATTATTCAGGTTCTCGAACAACTTGCTCCGCCAGCCTATCAGGAAAGTTACGATAATGCCGGATTAATCGTAGGATCAGGCCAGGTTGAGGTCTCCGGCATATTACTGACGCTGGATGTGACTGAGGAAGTGGTTGCCGAGGCAATCGACCGGAATTGCAACCTGATTGTAGCGCATCACCCCATAGTTTTTAAAGGACTGAAAAAACTGAACGGCAAAAATTATGTGGAACGGACTGTGCTGAAAGCCATCAAAAACGATATTGCCATTTATGCAACCCACACCAACCTCGACCACGTTACCAACGGCGTAAACTGGCAAATCGCAAACTTGCTTGGATTGGAAAATATCCGTGTCCTCGCGCCGAAAAAGCAGATTTTGTCCAAACTGACATTCTTCTCGCCAGTCGCAAACACGCAACCCATTCTTAACGCGCTTCACGATGCGGGCGCAGGGAACATTGGCAATTATTCAAATTGCAGTTTCAAAACAGAAGGAACAGGAACATTCAGGCCGAACGCTGCGGCCAATCCGGTCATCGGCAAAAATGGCGAGCAGGAGGAAGTGAGGGAACATAGGGCTGAACTCATTTTTCCTTCCTACCTGGAATCCCAGATCCTTCGTGCACTGCGGCAGGCGCATCCTTATGAAGAAGTGGCCTATTATCTATCCTCGCTGGAAAACGAAAACCAGGAAGTGGGCGCGGGTGCGTATGGCGAATTGCCGGAGCCCGTCGAAACGGAAGCATTTCTGCATTTGCTAAAAGAAAAAATGAATTTGCATGTGATCAAGCATACCAAACCGGTGAGAAATGCGGTCCAGCGGATTGCTGTTTGCGGAGGGGCCGGCAGTTTTTTATTGCCGAACGCGATTGGGGCCGGTGCAGATATCTTTGTAACCGCCGACTACAAGTACCACGAGTTTTTCGATGCAGAAAACAGTATTATGATCTGCGATATCGGACATTACGAGAGCGAAGTGTTTACGAAAAATTTACTGTATAACTATTTATCGGGAAAATTCCCTAATTTTGCACTCTGTTTGTCAGAAGTCAATACCAATCCGGTACGATATTTTGTTTAAACCTTCACTTTACGCATTGAAACAAGTCCATTAAAGACATACATGGAAAACACAATCGCACAAAAATTAGACGCTCTCCTGAAATTGCAGGAAATTGATTCAAGCCTTGACGAAATACTGAAAACGCGTGGTGATCTTCCTGAGGAAGTACGGGATCTGGAAGATGAAATTATTGGCTTTGAAACACGTTTAGGCAAGTTTAGAAGTGAAATCGCCAACCTGAACTCTGAGATCGACAATTTCAAGAACGCTCAGAAAGAAGGTGAAAAACTGATCAAAAAATACAAGGATCAGCAAATGAATGTTCGCAACAACCGTGAGTATGATGCGATCACCAAAGAAATTGAATTGCAAGAGCTTGATATGCAATTGGCTGATAAGAAAATCAACGAAGCCAAAGCCCGTATCCGCCTGATCGAAGATGACGCAAATCGCGCGGAGTCCGTTTTAAATGAAAGAAACGAAGATTTGAAAGCGAAAAAAGGCGAATTGAACGTCATTACAAGCGAAAGTGAAGCTGAGGAAAAAGCACTGATCGTAGAGAGAGAAAAGCATGTCAAGAAAATCGAGGACCGCTTATTGAAATCTTATCAGAAAATCCGTGATAACTCAATGAATGGTCTGGCTGTCGTGCACGTGTCACGCGGTGCTTGCGGAGGATGTTTCAGCATCGTTCCCCCACAACGCCAGGCTGATATCCGTGAACGCAAAAAACTGATTGTTTGCGAACATTGCGGACGTATCCTTGCAGACGTCGAAAGTGTTGAGCCTGTTCATCAGCGCAGATAACATTCCATATAAAAGATTAAGAGGTTGTCTTACCCGGACAACCTTTTTTTATGTGCTTACAAAGATGAATTGGAAAAGTAACTGGCATATTTCCGTAACTGCATTCCTGCGGCAAGCAATGCTGGCTTTGCTGCTTGCATGCGCTTTCTCCGTGCAAGCCGAAGACTTACAATATGACGTTATCTTTACCCCAAAGCTTCAGAAAGCCTATTTTGACATTCAAAAATTGCGTTTACCATCTGCCCGGGCATTAATCAATGCGGAACGCAACACGGAAAAAACCAACGCATTTATTCCCTATCTGGACAATTATGCTGACCTGCATTATTTACTGATTTCCGAGGATAAAGAGGCTTATAAGGAATTGTCACAGCTTGAAAATCCCCGTTTACAGGCGATTGGAAATCTGCCGGATAATTCTCCTTACAAACGTTTTCTGCAAGCCGAGATACGCCTGCATTGGGCATTTGCCAAGCTTAAATTTGGAAATGAAGTCAGTGGATCGTGGGAAATTATCAAGGCTTATAAGCTTTTGGAAGAGAACCGAAAACGCTTTCCCGATTTCCTTCCCACATTAAAATCACTAGGGCTTTTACATGTCCTAATTGGCTCTATTCCAGAAAACTATGGATGGGTAGCCAAAATTCTGGGCTTAAAAGGCAACATTCAAAATGGGATCAACGAGTTGCGCATTGTTGAAAAAGAGGTGCCTTTTTTCAAACAGGAGGCCGAGCTGATCGACTTACTATTGCACGCCTACACATTACAACTCTCCCCTGCCCAGCAAACGCGCCTGCGGCAGTGGCCCAAGCAACAGCCGGATAACCTCCTGATCCATTTCTTTGCAACAACTGTCCTGATGAAGGAAGGTAAGAGCGATGAAGCAGCACAGTTCCTTGCCGACGCACCTTCCGGAGATCCGTACATTTCCTTCCCTTTTTTGGAATATTTAAAGGGGGAAATCAGCTTACAAAAGGGTAATTATAAGCAAGCTGGTGAGCATTATACATCATTTTTGAAGCAATATAACGGCTTCAACTACATCAAAGACAGCAATCTTAAACTGTTTATGTCGCACTGGCTTAATGATGAGGACCAGCAAGCGAATGTTTATATTAAAAAAGTTAAGGCAGCCGGCAGTGCAATCATCGAAGCCGATCAACTTGCGGAACGGATTGCGGCAGAATTCCTGTCCGGAAAAATAAGTCCACGTCAAAAAATCCTTTACAAAGCACGATACGCGACGGACGGAGGCTATCTGAAAACTGCTTCATCGCTGATGGAAACGGTTACCGAAAAATCATTCATATCGACCGAAGAGAAAGCGGAATTTAATTACAGGAAAGGAAGGATTCTTCAAAAATCGGGTCAGGCTGCGGCTGCAATTCCCTATTACAACAGGGCACTTACCATCGCACAGCAAGAGGCCGCTGGCTTTGGAGCAGCCTCTGCGTTGCAGCTGGGCTATATTTTCCTAGAAAAAAATGACAAGCCCAACGCCATTGCTCACTTCAAGAAAGCAATGGCATTCAAGAAACACGAATACAAAAACAGCATTGACAATAAGGCCCGCGCCGCGCTCACTACGCTAGGCCAATAATTTTTTGTGACCATTCTCCCGTAGCCACGTCTAAAAGGGAAAGTCATCTATTTCCTTTATGTCAAAAAACGGATTCAAAAACCCTCTGAAAATTTTAAGCTGGTCTGAGGAAGACCGCCCGCGTGAAAAATTCGTGCACAAAGGCAGGACCGCGCTGTCCGATGCAGAACTGATCGCCATCCTTATCGGATCCGGAACGCCTAGCATGTCCGCAGTGGACCTCGCAAAAATCATCATGCAAACTTGCGGCGATAACATTAACGAACTTGCAAAGGCTACTGTCAACGATTTAAAAAAGCATCCCGGGATTGGCGAAGCGAAGGCGATCGCGGTGCTGGCGGCGCTGGAACTCGGCCGCAGGCGAAATGACCTCATAGGCAAGCAAAAACGGAAAATCACGAGCTCGAAATGTGTGTATGAGGAAATGAAGCAGTATTTGCTGGACAAGCCCAATGAGGAATTCTGGATCATCCTCTTAAACCGGGCGAACCAGGTGATGCGGTGCGTTCAGATCAGTGTTGGCGGGGTTTCAAGCACGTCGGTGGACGTTAAAGTAATTTTCAAACTGGCCGTAGACAACCTGGCCAGCTCGGTCATTTTGGTCCATAATCACCCGTCGGGCCAGCTTGTGCCGAGCAAAGCCGATACCGCACTTACATTACAAATAAAAGAGGCAGGCCGATTGCTCGACATGCCAGTTCTGGATCATATGATCTTTACAGATAACGGTTATTACAGCTTTATGGATGCCGGTGAAATGTGATCAGAAAACCTTATCGCGGTGAATCACGCCATTCAGCTCGGCGTAAGGAATCGTAAAATGAATGGCCCCGCGTGCATATGCGGCAATTTCGTAGGGATTGTAATAAAACAAAATTCCGTCAGGCGTGAACACGTAAGCAACGGGAAGTACAAACTTGTGATTCAGCAGGAAATAACCTGCCTCTTCCAGGTCAGTTTCCGCGCTTAGCTTTTCTGTTTTTCTGAATGCCTTGTCAACCAGGCTTAGCAGCTTGGTAGAATCGGAAATAAAGTCTTTCATCTCAATTTCGGCTCCTGTTTTTGTATTAAAAGCATGGTATGAACGGAATGTATTGGGATGAGCGCCTCCGGTGAAAGCGTAATGATCGAGCTGGTAAAACAAGATTTTAGATGTAGAAAAAACCGTGTCGCCTTTCAGCTCCACTTCCCAGCAACCAGGAGCGTCGGGAAAATCCTTTTTGAAGTCGTTGTAGTTTTTCTCAAAAACTTCAAAGGCGCTTTTAATGCTTTTCCCTGCTTCCGGGTTTGCGGCAATGCTGGCCGAATCTCCATAAGAGTTGATTCTTTGAAGAGATTTCTGTGTTAATGTCGTCCGGATTGCCTTGGCAGCCTCGCTGGAATCGGACGGCTCCCATAAATTGAGTTTGATGGAAATGCCTTTGCTATTAACCGTGTCACAACCTCCAAACTGTGAACTTACTTTGCTGCCAACGAGTTTTTGCTGACCGCCTTCCGAATTTTCCCGCTCGCCGGAACGATTACAGGCCGTAAAAAATGACATAGCCAGCAGGAAAGCACCAATTTTAATCAAATGCATTATATTTTCGATGAAATGGGAAAAGCAATTATAAACTCATCAGCTCCTTAAACCGGATGGCCTGACGGCGCGAGATCTCGATTTTGTCGCCGCCTTGCAGCGTAACAAGCAGTCCGCCGCTAAACCAGGGTTCTATTTTTTCGATCCAGTGCAGGTTTATAATGTGCTTGCGATTGGCGCGGAAGTAAGTGTTGGGTTCCAGCCGCTCTTCCAGATTGTTCAGCGATTTCAAGACCAAAGGCTTTTGATCATCAAAATGCAGGCGAACGTAATTTCCCATGGATTCAAAAAGGCGGATCTTGCCCAGTTTTACAAACCAGCATTTCTCACCGTCTTTCACGAACACCTGATCATTCTCGCCAAGCACTTTTTCTGCACGTTCATGCGCCTGGGCAGGTGCCTCCGGCTGCGCCTGATTTTCCTCGATGCGATGAATTGTATCCTTTAAACGCTCAGAATCAATTGGTTTTAACAAATAATCTAGTGCATTGAACTCAAATGCTTTGATCGCATATTCATCATAAGCAGTTGTAAAAATCACCTCCGGGCTTTTTCCCTCGATGGACGAAAGCAATTCGAAACCATTTTTGCCTGGCATCTGAATGTCCAGGAACAGCAGTTCCGGCTGTAATTCTTCAATCATTACCAAAGCCTCTTCCGCATTGGCCGCTTCCCCTACAATGTCAATCTTGGTATAAGGTTCCAGCAATCTTTTCAATTCGTTTCTTGCAAGGCGTTCGTCGTCGACAATAAGAGTCCTCATAACAGGTCAGTTAGGAATTAAATGAAGTTTAATAATTGATGTAAGCTGTCAGTTGCGTTTCCCTGTCTCCTCACCCACCATCATCACGCCTTCCGACAACATTGGAATCCTTACTTCGGAGCAAACCACGTCTTGTTTCTCCTGAAAAATGCGGAAGGCTGCGCCCTTACCATATAAAATAGACAGCCGCTCGGCCGTGTTCTTCAAACCAACGCCTCCCGAATCCGTGTTACCCAGATTTCCCGAGTTAAGAATGGTAATAATCAGCAGCTCGTTTGCAATTTCCGATTTTACATCGATAAATCCACCACCCATTTCCTTTGAAACGCCATGCTTAATGCCGTTTTCGACCAAAGTTTGGAGCATCATAGGTGGGACCTGCCAGTAAATGGCTTGCGGATCTGTTGCTATGGAGTAACGTAGACGATCTTCATAGCGGACCTTTTCAAGTTCCAGATAATCTTCAACAGTTCTCAGTTCTTCTTGTAAATCAACCGTTTTGCGTCTGTCGGCCAGTAAAGAATTTCGTAAAATATTGGATAACTGTGTGATACTGAGCTGTGCTTTTTTAGGATCTTCATACACCAGTGCGCGGATGCTGTTCAATGCATTGAATGTAAAATGCGGGTTCAACTGTGAACGGAGGACCTTCGCCTCTGCTTCCCGCATGGACATTTTCAGCATGATCTTCTCATATCCGGCAAGCCTTGTTTGCTCTATATAATGATAAACCGTGTAAGACAAGATCCAGGCAAGAAGGTTTTTGCACCAGTTGGCGTAGTAACCCCAGAAAACAAGCGGCTGATTCAGTAAATTTTGTTCAAGCACTTTCCTGTCCATCGGCTGATTGACCAGTGTCATAATCAGTCCCAATAACAAAACGGAGCCGATCACGCGCAATGAAAGCCGCGGAAGCGGTAAAGAAGACCAGTTCCATTTCCGGATCACAAGCCTGTACACGTGCGTGAGGCAAATGCCTAAAAGAATGTTGGCTAATGCTGTGTAAAATACTCCGACTTCAAAACCAAATTCAAGCGCATAAGGCACATACTCGAACATGATCAGTAAGGTCCAGCCGAGAATTTGTAACGTCCAATAAGTACGTTTTTTGGA
Organism: Dyadobacter chenhuakuii; assembly: GCF_023821985.2. Classification (NCBI taxonomy): domain Bacteria; kingdom Pseudomonadati; phylum Bacteroidota; class Cytophagia; order Cytophagales; family Spirosomataceae; genus Dyadobacter; species Dyadobacter chenhuakuii. Next base: position 2,803,126 of record NZ_CP098805.1, read on the forward strand.
CATAAAGTTTTTTCTGTTGTGCTGCTTGAACTTTGGCAAATGTATCCCTGTGAACTGCACCTCAGTTCACAAATACACCAAAGGAAACGAATGTACACAAACGGTTTTTACAAAGTTTGAGGAATTTCTAGGGACAACAGGTGGGTAATGTTGTTGGCCACTTCCAGCTCAAACTTCCCTGTGTCGTAAGAATAGTTGATTTTGTACAAACACAGGTTACTATGCTCGTAATCATCCATATTAACAAGAGGCTGATTGAAAAGCGTGGTAAGCAGCACCCGCATGGCGCGGCCGTGCATGGCAATCAGGATATTTCTTTCGTGCGGCCGGGACAGAATGGTCTCGATCACCGGGATCTGGCGCTCGCGCACCTGCAAAGGACTTTCTCCTTCTTCTGCCGCAAGATCAACCTGACCGTTTTTCCAGGCAGTGACCAGCTCGCGGTAATAGTTGTTATCACCCGTGTTCGGTTCGCGGCCTTCGCGGTTTCCCCAGGAGATCTCGTTCAGCCCTGCATAACTTTCATGAGGGATACCAAGCCTGATGAACCCACGAACTGTTTGATGTGTTCGTTTTAAATTAGAGGTGTAAATTTTATCAAAAGGAACATGTTGATAAGCATTAAAAAAAGCGGCAGCCTGGGCTTCGCCCCATTCATTCAGCAAGGAATCAACACCGCTTCCCTGAACCACTCCCCTGCGGTTAAAATCTGTTTCACCGTGACGAATGAGGTAGATAGACTTTCTTTTCAAAATAATAGGATTTTTTAAATATTAATTTTGCAAATACCTTGTTTTTAACCTTTACAGCAGATACAAATTTATACAATTTTTAGATATGTTCACCAGATCCATTACGTTAGATGCACTTCATTCTTTTAGTCAGAATACAATTTCCAACCATCTCGGAATCGAGTTCACAGAAATTGGGAATGATTATATAACTGCAAGAATGCCAGTGGACAAGCGTACGCATCAACCATTTGGAATTTTACACGGCGGCGCATCTGTTGTTCTGGCAGAGACATTGGGCAGCATTGCATCATTTCTTTGTCTGCCCGACCCTGATAAACAACATGCGGTGGGTCTGGAGATTAATGCAAATCATATCCGGTCTGCCAGGGCGGGTTTCGTCTACGGAACTGTGCGGCCGATCCACCTGGGCAGGACAACTCACATTTGGGACATTCAAATCACCAATGAAGAAAGAAAGTTGGTATGTATCAGCCGCCTGACAGTTGCTATTGTGAATGCCGACCGCTGACATTATTTTGCAGGAAAATAACCTAACGATTAGATTAAAGACTAAATGCTTTCAGTACAAACCGACACACGACTTTCCATATTTGAGGGATTACAGGTTGAGGAGCTTTGGACAGCATCCAGACAATTGGGATTTCCGTCGGCATTATGGAGATTACCGCACAGGAATGAAATTCAGCTGCTGATTTCGGTTCGGGACGGAATCCGAAAATGTCAGCCTGAGCTCGAAAAACTCTCAGCCGGCTTCGTCGTAAGCAACTTTCATTGGGAAACCGATCAGGAGGTGCTGTTTCTGGAAGGCGACATTATTCTGACTTTTTCTGACGATAATAGTATAAAAGACATTGAAAATAACGTCAGCGAGGAACATCCGGATGTGATAAAGCTGGTAACGCTGGCCACTGAAATTGCCAAAGATGCCAATCCGCATGCCTATCACAATGCTATTGCTATCAACGATTTACCGGATCTGAATGCCCGCGACCGTTTTAAAAGGACGGTCGAGTTGGCTGTATCTGCTATCCGCCAGGGCCAGTTTAAAAAAGTAGTATTATCCAGAACAAAGGACTTAGCCTATTCTGAAAACTTTCAGCCCGCCAAAGCATTCTGCAAGCTGGCAAAAGTATATCCGCATGCATTTGTTTCGCTGGTTAACCTGCCCGATCAGAATGAGTTATGGCTTGGGGCGAGTCCGGAGGCATTGGTACGCCAGGATTCTAATGGCACTTTCAGGACAATGTCGCTCGCGGGAACGCAGAATGCGCGGAATGAAGCTGGTGAGCTTATCCCGAAGTTTGATATTCGCTGGGGCGAAAAGGAGATTGAAGAACATGCGCTGGTTAGCCGTTACATTGTGGAATGTTTCAAGAAAATCCGCTTCCGGGAATACACGGAGACCGGCCCTAAAACAGTTCTGGCCGGTAATTTATATCATTTAAGGACTGATTTTGAAGTGGACACGGCGACATTGAACTTCCCTGAGCTCGCGTCTGTGATGCTTAAACTCCTGCACCCGACCTCTGCGGTTTGCGGCGTGCCCAAACTTCCCAGCCTGCAATTCCTTACCGAGATCGAAGGCTATGACCGCTCATTTTATAGTGGCTTTATCGGGCCGGCACAAGTGGGCGGCGATACAAATCTTTTTGTAAACCTGCGGACGGTGAGGTTTAAAGATGGAAAAGCAACATTTTTCGCGGGTGCCGGCATCACCGAAGATTCCGTTCCTGAGCGGGAATGGGAAGAAACGGAGATGAAATGTGATACACTTCTGAAAGTAATTGCGCAGGAATTCTAAAAATATATTTTCTGCTATTAAACTTTTATAGTAGAAAAAAGTCCAATAGGTTTTAGATTAATATATAATTTTGGGAAAGACCCGAATTTCGATATTATTAACAACAACGCCCCCTAAACCAAAGCTCTGGAATTATTATTTTATGAATCCAAACACAAAGTCTGTATTTTCGAAAATACCGAATCTGAATAAAACCCTCTCCTCTGTAATCCTCTCGGGTACGCTTCTCTTCACATTTTCATGCAAGGAAAAAAAGGACACTTTTCAGGCGAAGGGTGGCGGCGGACCTACGATCGTTGACGTCATCATTGCCAAAAGTGAAAATGTAAGCGACAAGGTCGAAGTTAACGGAACAATTGTTGCTAATGAATTTGCCGAACTCAGACCGGAAGTAAGCGGACTGCTTACATTTCTCAATGTTCCTGAGGGACAAACTGTTTCCAAAGGAACGGTGATCGCCAGGATTAATAATGCAGATTTACAGGCGCAGTTGAACCGTACAAAAGTGCAGCTCGAACTTGCAGAAACCACTGAAAAGCGATTGAAACAGCTTGTGGCCGTAAACGGCATCAACCAGGCCGATTACGATCTGGCTGTGAACCAAGTCAATACATTTAAGGCGGATATGGCTTACACGCAGGCTTTGATCGACAAAACCATTATTCGTGCGCCATTTACGGGTGTTATAGGTTTAAGAAAAGTAAGTGAAGGTTCCTACGTGACGCCAACGAACGTCCTTGCTACCATGCAGCAGCTGGCCAATCTGAGGATCGATTTTACAATTCCAGAAACCTACCAGAAATATGTAAGGAAAGGTGCCAATGTAGAAGTGCTCCTGGACCAGAATTCCGGAAAAAGAGAAAGTGCACGGATTATCGCCCTGGAACCGCAGGTTAACCAGTCTACCAGGAACATTACGGTAAGAGCTGTGCTGAATTCCGGCTCCACAAGTCCGGGTTCGTTTGCGAAAGTATATTTGAATGCGAGTACGAATAAATCCAGTATCCTGATCCCTACCAACTGCATTATACCGGAAGCGATGGGCAAAAAGGCGGTTACCGTGAAGGGCGGAAAGGCGGTTTTTGTAGAAATCCAGACTGGTGACAGACGTGAAGAAGTAGTTGAAGTGACCAGTGGCCTGAGCGTTGGGGATACCGTAGTTGTTTCGGGCGTGTTATTTGCCCGTCCTGATGCCCCAGTGAAAGTGAGAAGCGTAAAAAGCTTGAATGCTGTGAAGTAATTACGGCGGTAGAACAACTATTTCCTTGAACCTGACCTATGAACATTTCTGAATTATCATTAAAACGGCCCGTTTTGGCCGTAGTTATGAACCTGCTCATCATCCTCTTCGGTGTGGTAGGCTATAACTTTCTCTCACTCCGCGACTACCCGGCCATTGACCCGCCGGTTGTAAACGTCCGCACGAGTTACACCGGTGCGAACGCCGATATCATTGAAAGCCAGATCACTGAGCCGCTTGAAAAAAGCATCAATGGTATTCCCGGCATTAAAAGTATCAGCTCATCCAGCCAGATCGGGTCCAGTAACATTACTGTTGAATTCAACCTGGAATCGGATCTTGAAGGCGCAGCCAATGATGTTCGTGACAAAGTAAGCCAGGCGCAGCGCAACCTTCCGCAAGATGTGGACGCGCCGCCGGTGGTAAGCAAGGCGGATGCAAACAGTGATTTTATCCTGCTTCTTGCGGTTCAAAGTCCATCCAAGGGTTTATTGGAATTGAGTGAATATGCAGAAAACGTATTGCAGCAAAGTCTTCAAACCATTGACGGCGTAAGTGCCATCAATATTTTCGGGCAAAAGCGTTATGCCATGCGCATCTGGCTTGATCCGGATAAAATGAGCGCCTATGGCATCTCTTTCAATGATATTTCAACAACATTAAGCTCTGAAAACGTCGAGTTACCGGCGGGAAAGATTTACGGAGCCAACACCGAGCTGACCATCAGGACAATGGGCCGGCTTACCAGCGAAAAAGAATTCAGCGATCTCGTTATCAGAAATGACAGTGCAGGGATTGTGCGTCTGGCTAATGTTGCAAAAGTAGAGCTTGGCCCTGAAAATGAGGAACAAAGCTGGAAATACAACGGTATGTACGCCGTTGGTCTGGCTGTAATCCCGCAACCGGGAGCCAACTATGTTGAGATTTCAGATGAGTTCAACAAAAGGCTTGCAGAGATCCAAAAATCAAATAAATCGGACATTACCTTCAATGTTCTCCTGGATAACACGCGACTGGTTCGTCAGTCTATCCTGGAAGTTGAGGAAACCCTGCTGATCGCGTTTTCACTCGTGGTAATCGTTATCTTGTTCTTTTTCAGGAGCTTCATCGTTGCTGTCCGGCCATTGATTGATATTCCGATATCGCTGGTTGCGACGTTCTTTATCATGTATCTGTTCGGGTTTTCAATAAATATATTGACCCTTCTAGGCATTGTACTGGCAACAGGACTCGTGGTGGATGATGGAATTGTAGTCACGGAAAACATTTTCCGAAAGCTTGAAAGCGGCCTTCCGATAAGGCAGGCTGCATTGGAAGGAAGCCGCGAGATTTTCTTTGCTGTAATTTCTACCTCGCTTACCCTTGCCGTTGTGTTCCTGCCCGTTATTTTCCTCGAAGGTTTTGTCGGCAGTCTGTTCAGGGAATTTGGTATCGTCGTGGCTTCCGCGGTTTTGATCTCAGCATTCGTTTCGCTTACGATCACCCCGGTTTTGAATGTGTTTTTAAATCGTAAAAGTGCAGGCCATGGCTGGTTCTACAATAAGACAGAGCCATTTTTCACAGGAATGGAAGATGGATACAACCGGTCACTGCGCGGCTTTATGAAGGCACGCTGGCTTGCCTGGGTTTTGGTGGCCGCCTGCGGTGTGCTTATTTATTTTACCTACACCAACTTACAAAGTGAGCTGGCACCAATGGAAGATAGGAACAGCATCCGTTTCAACCTCTCGGCGCCGGAAGGAACCAGTTTTGACCAGATGCAAGGCGTTTCGGATCAGTTATCAAACTTCCTGAACGATTCCATTCCCGAAAAAGCATTCACATTCTCCGCAACCCCGGGCTTTGGCGGTGGCGGTGTAAACAGCGGCACGGCAAGGATTGGCCTTGTCCCGGCTGGCGAGCGTAAGAAAAGCCAGAACGACCTGGCTCAGGAAATCAATAAGAAGCTGGCGCGTTTCAATGATGCGCGGATTTTCGCAACTCAGGAACAAACCATTGCCGTTGGCCAGGGCTCACGGGGCGGCTTACCCGTTCAGTTTGTATTACAAAACCTTGATTTCAACAAGATTTTTGAAGTATTACCCAAATTCCTGGAAGAAGCGCGGCAAGATCCGACATTCCAGAATGTGGACGTGAACTTGAAATTCAACAAACCTGAGATCCGGCTTACGATTGACCGCTTGAAGGCAAGAGATCTTGGATTGTCGACAACAGACGTTGCCGGTGCGATCCAATCTGCATTTAGCGGAAGACGACTTGCCTATTTCATCATGAACGGCCAGCAATATCAGGTAATCGGCCAGGTGGAGCGTTCCGAACGGAACAAGCCTGCTGATATTTCAAAACTTTACGTGCGGAATAACCGGGGTGAAAATATTCCGTTGACGGCCGTTGTTCAGATGAAAGAAGAAAGCGGCCCGCCTACGATTTATCACTATAATCGTTACAAGAGCGCAACGGTTTCTGCATCATTAGTGGAGGGAAAAACCATCGGCGACGGTGTGGCCGCTATGCGCAGGATTGCCGCAAAACTGCTGGACGAATCATTCCAGACGTCACTGACAGGCTCTTCGCGTGACTTTGAAGAAAGCTCGTCAAACACCAGCTTCGCATTTGGATTAGCATTACTGCTTGTGTATCTGGTGCTTGCAGGACAGTTTGAAAGCTTTACAGATCCATTTATCATCATGATTACCGTGCCGCTTGCGTTAGCGGGTGCATTGCTAAGCTTGTATCTTTTTGGTCTCACGATCAATATATTCTCTCAGATCGGGATGATCATGCTCATTGGCTTGGTAACCAAAAACGGGATCCTGATCGTGGAGTTTGCCAACCAGAAACGGGAACAGGGAATGGGAAGAATGGCCGCCGCCGTGGAATCTGCCACACAGCGTTTACGACCGATTCTTATGACGAGCCTTGCCACGGCCTTCGGAGCATTGCCGATTGCGCTTAGCCTGGGTGCTGCTGCCACGAGCCGCGTTCCGCTGGGTGTGGTTATCGTGGGAGGGTTAATGTTCTCGCTGATCCTGACATTGTTTGTGATCCCGGCGGTTTATACGTTCATCTCACCGAAAAACCACAAAATGACCGAAGAACAGAAAATGGCAGAAGAGCTGGCTGTTCAGCATTAACAGCCATTTTTCCTGAAATATTTATAAATCAACTATTGTCTTTGCATGAACCCGCTCCTGATTTTGAAATGTAAGAAAAACCTTTTGCTAATGCTCCTGCTGGTCAGCAGCAGCGCGTTTTCCATGCAGGCCGACAGCCTTACGATCACCTTGGAAGACGCGATCGCGACGGCTTTAAAGAATAATTACGAAATAGAAATCGCCAAAAACAATGTGGAAGCCAACACGCTGCTCAACAATTATGGCGTTGCCGGAGGCCTACCGCTGGTGACAGCTCAGGCTTCCAATACAGAACAGATCACACAGGTCAATCAAAAGTTAACGGACGGAACTGAGATCAATCGGAATGCTGCAGCAGGTAACAACACCCAGGCCAGCTTGAATGCTGGTATTTTGTTATACAATGGTAAAAGGGTTGTTTCCACAAAAAAACGTCTGGCCGAGCTGCAATATCAAAGCACAGAGCTGCTTAACTCTCAGATTCAGAACACAATAGCTTTGGTAATGACGAGTTATTATGATGTCGTGCGCCAATTGAGTTACCTGAATACGGTACGAACTTCGATCCAAGCTTCCGAAAAACGACTTGAAATCCTGAAAGTGCGCAAAGAAGCGGGAATGGCTAATAATGCAGATCTTTTTCAAGCCGAAATCGATTTAAATACATTAAACCAGACATTTCTGGACCAGCTGAATGTAGCCCAGGTCGCCAAAACCGAACTGCTTCGCATCCTGACGCTCGATCCGAAATCGGCGGTAAGCATTAAGGATACAATTATGGTTGACAATACGCTTAAACTTGACGCCATTCTGGACCGGATTGCGGCGAATGCAGACGTGAAAGCAGCGGATCATCAAATCCGCATCAACGAGTTGATCGTCCGCGAAACGGCTGCGTTAAGATACCCGACCGTGCGGTTCAACACGGCTTACAACTTTTCCAGAAACCAAACTGCCGCCGGTTTTACCTTGCTGAACAGGGTTGCAGGTCCTAATGCAGGCCTCACGCTCGCTATCCCGATTTACAACGGTTCGGCGTTTAAAAGACAGCAGCAGGTTGCGGAAATTAACACGGAAAGCGCCAAGTTGCAACGAAGCTCTATTGTCCGCGATTACAATGCAGGTGCAGTGAAAATGTATCAGACTTTCCTGACTTCGCTCGAACAACTTGAAACACAAAAACGCAACTTTAACCTGGCAAAACAGCTCTTGGATCTTACATTACAACGTTTTGAACTGATCCAGGCAACAATCATCGATGTGCGTGAGGCCCAGCGGAGTTTTGAAGATGCCGGTTACCGGATGATCAACCTGAATTATGCAGCCAAAGCAGCCGAAATCGAGCTAAAACGGCTTAGTAACACATTGCAATAGCATTTGAATCTCATTTTTGATTAAAGGGCTGGCTATCAAATAGTCAGCCTTTTCTTTTTGCGCCGGAAGAAGCGTTGGTGGCATAGGTTTTTCTCCTTTTTGTTTATCGAGATTAAAAAGAAATTAAACCTTTCATCATCTCGCCCATCTAACAAACTTACTTCCTTCAACTTAACATCATGAGAAATTTCCGGCTCCCCTTTTTGCTATTGCTTTTGATCAACCTGCAATGTTTTGCACAGGAAGAGCCAGCGGAGCCTTTCTTAATTAAAGGCAAATTGGAGGATGGGGATAAGAATCCGGTCCTGTTTGCCAATGTCGCACTCTATTCTGCAAAGGATTCCAGCCTCGCAGGCGGCATTGCTTCTGACGATAAAGGCCTTTTCGAATTTCCTGCTGCACCGGGAAATTATTTTCTCAAAATCACGTATCTCACTTTGGATGAGAAGATTGTCCCCAATGTGAATGTGGCCAGCCAGAACCTGGACCTTGGAATAATTTCACTTCAATCGAATTCAAAAGTTTTGGAAGAGGTGCTCGTGCGCGGGGAAAAAAGCCAGATGGAATTGCAGCTCGACAAACGTGTTTTTAATGTTGGAAAAGACCTCAGCAACATAGGAAGCAATGCATCGGACATCTTGAATAATATGCCTTCGGTAACTGTTGATGTGGAAGGAAATGTAGCATTAAGGGGAAGCGGTAACGTCCGGATTCTGATCGATGGAAAGCAATCGGGCATGATCGGCTTAAACCCGGCAGAAGCGCTGCGGCAGATTCCCGGCGACCTGATCGAGAGCATTGAGATCATTACCAATCCTTCCTCGCGTTATGATGCGGAAGGCGAAGTCGGCATCCTGAACATTGTGATGAAGAAAAATATCCGTTACGGATTAAATGGTTCGTTTACGGCGACTGCCGGTTATCCCTCCAATTTCGGCGGCTCTTTCAATCTTAATTATCGGCGTAAAAAGGTGAATCTAATTGCTAATTACGGCTTAATGTATCGCGAAGGGCCAGGCAGGGGCAATTCGCGCCAGGAATATAACAGCTCGGATACTAGTTTTGTGTACGAGCAACGTTCGGCGCGGACGCGCTCGGGGACTTCCAACAACTTTATGGTTGGCCTGGATTATTTTCTGAATAATTTTAACACGGTTACAGCGACAGTTTCTTACCGTAAGTCCATGAATAACAACAGGTCACAGCTGGATTACATGGATTATGATTTTAACAATGTGCTGACACAAACCGTTACGCGTACGGAAAGAGAAACCGAGCCAAGAACGAACATTGAGGCAGCATTGAATTATGAAAAGAAATTTGACAAAAAGGGACAAAGCCTGTCATTCAATTCCAAATACATCATTAGTGACGAAACGGAATCCGCTCGTTACCGGGAGTTTTCAAATCTAGATCCCACCGGCATTATGCAGCGTGCATATAATACCGAAGATGAAAAGACATTCCTTGCACAGCTTGATTACATTCAACCCATTGGGAAGGATGGAAAAATAGAAGCGGGACTAAAAACGTCCATCCGGTTACTGGACAATGATTTCTCAGTGCATCAGCAGGACGAGCAGATGGATTGGATTATTCTGGACCAGTATGATAACCGGTTTGCTTACGACGAAAAAATCCATGCAGGTTATGTCATGGCCAGCAATCAGTTTGGAAAAGTGTTTGTTCAAGCGGGGTTAAGAGGAGAATATTCGGACATTACTACGGAGCTTAAAAAGACGAATCAGCGCAATCACCGAGGCTATTTCAATCTTTTTCCAAGCATTCATACGTCATACAAAGTTGCTGATGCGCAAACTGTTCAGCTGAGTTACAGTTACCGCCTGAGCCGTCCTAATTTCCGCGACCTCCTACCCTTCTCCAATTTCAGCGATTCCCGCGTATTCCGCGCCGGTAATCCATTGCTGAATCCAGAATTTACACATTCGTTTGAAGCCGGACATTTGCTGAATATGCCAAAAGGCTCATTGCTGTCCAGCATTTACTATCGTCACCGGCTGGGCGTTGTGGAGAACATTACTTCCGTTGATTCCACGGGTTTTACCACCATTACACCTATCAATCTTTCTACCGGCGATTCCTATGGATTTGAATTTAACCTGACTTATGACCCGGCTCCCTGGTGGAAACTGACCGGAAACGCGAACATTTTCAGGGCCATTAATGAAGGTTTTTACCAGGATAAGGCTTTAAAAAGCGACACTTATTCCTGGACAAGCCGGTTTTCATCAAGGGTTACATTGTTTAAATCTGTTGATTTTCAGTCTTCATTCAATTACCGTGCACCGCGCAAAACAACGCAGGGACGCGATCTGGCCATTTATTTTATTGATCTCGGGCTTTCCAAAGACATTCTCAAAGGCAGAGGAACCGTTACCGCCAGCGTGCGTGATCTGCTTAATTCTCAGAAAAGACGCAGCATTGTCGAGAATGCAGGTTACTATTCCCGTTCGGAGTTCCAGTGGCGTGCAAGGCAGTTTTTGGTAACATTTGCCTACCGCCTCAACCGCTCCAAAGAGAAGGAAAGAATGGATAACAAAGGCGGCGAAGGTGAAGAAGACTAATCCTACGGTTGAAAACCGTACATTTGCGCAAACTTTTGTACAATAGCGAATGCTTTTTATAGGAAAATACAATCACCTCACCATTGAGCGCTTAACCAGCGTCGGCATGTTCCTGAGTGATGTCGAGGGCGAAGAAGTGCTTTTACCCAATCAATATTTAACGGATGAAATGCAGATCGGCGACACCATTAAGGTGTTCGTTTACCTGGATTCCGAAGACCGTCCCGTAGCGACCACGGAAACACCGAAAATCATCCGCAATCAGTTTGCTTTTCTGGAAGTAACGGATGTTACGGAACATGGCGCTTTTATGGATTGGGGTTTAATTAAAGACCTTTTCGTGCCGTTCCGCGAACAAAGCACACCGATGCAGCTCGGAGAATGGCACGTCGTGTTCCTTTATCTCGACCAAAAATCTTCGCGCCTGATTGCATCCACCAAGATCGACCGTTTTCTTGAAAACGAAAGACTTACAGTTGCCGAAGGCGATGAAGTGGATCTGCTGATCTTTTCAAAATCGGATCTGGGTTACAACGCCATTGTGAATCAATATCACAAAGGTTTGATCTACGCGAATGAAGTTTTCCGCGACATTCATGTTGGCGATTCGTTAAGGGGTTATGTCAAAAAAATAAGGGAAGAAAATAAGCTGGACCTCAGCCTGCAAAAAACCGGTTATGAAGTGGTTGAACCGACTGCACAGGCTATTTTGGACCAACTAAAAAAAGCGAACGGTTTCCTGAATTTATCGGATAACAGCTCGCCGGAGGATATTTACAAGAAATTACAGATCAGCAAAAAAGTCTTCAAAAAGGCGATCGGTGGACTTTACAGACAAGGCCTGATCAAGATCGGTGATGACGGCATTAGGCTGGTTGTAGAAGATTAAAACAAAAATGCCGGCTTGTGACCGGCATTTTTTTTGTCATTTCTTCCCGTATTTGACTTTATACTTTTCGTAAAGCCGCTTCTGTTTATCGTCCAAGTTCACTTTCCCGCCCTTAATAAAGGCCATCTGGATCACATTGCCGCGCATATCCAGCATATCTCCTGCCGTCACGAGGAACGAAGCCTGTTTCCCTTTTTCCAATGTTCCTACCAGTTTGTCAGCGCCGATGATTTCAGCAGCATTTTTGGTAACAAATTGCAATGCTTCCTCTGGCGTCACATTGCCAAATCCTGACGACGTCCCCGCCAGAAAAGCCAGGTTACGCGTCCGCCACCATTCGTCCGCATACGTGATCGCCACTTTTACGCCTGCTTTGTGCAACATGCCGGGCAGCTCGTAAGGCAGGTAAACCTGTTCATCCACACGGCCGGGCAGGCGGTGCGTAGGGTTCAGAACCACGGGAATCTGGTTTTCTTTTAGGAAAGCAGCGACTTTGTAAGACTCATCGCCGCCTACGATCACGATTTTTTTCACCCCGTTTTCCTTCGCAAAATTTACAGCTTCAATAATGTCCTTCCCATACTCCGCACGAATGTACAAATTGGCCGAGCCATCAAAAAGCGGCTTCATCGCAGCCAGGCGCAGGTTCACAGAACCGGGCGACTGCGTTTCCGCATAAGCTCTCGCATCCGCAAATGTGGAACGGAAGACATTAATGGCCTCAGCGCGCTTGTCATTTCTCTTAACCGAAACAGTGAAATCTTCATAATTAAAACTGCTCGACAAAAATGGCGGCCAGCTCAGCCAGATGCCATCGTCCTTGACCAAAACCGCATCTTCCCAGTTCCAGCCATCGCTGTAAAAAACAGAGGAGGAGCCGGAAATCACGCCGCCCTGCGGCACAGCTTGCGAAAGCAGAATGCCGTTGCCGCGCAAGGTAGGGATCACTTCGGAATCGGTGTTGTAAGCCACCAGCGCGCGAACGTGCGGGTTGATCTGGCCGACTTCGTTATAATCCAAAGTGGCCCTTACCGAAGCAATTTCCTGCAAACCAACGGTCGTGTTGAGCGAAATTATGCCTGGATAAATGTGCTTTCCCTTGGCATCGATCACCTCGGCGCCATTGCCACCGGAAAAAGATCCCGTGGTGCCCACTGCCGTGATAATTCCGTTATCGAAGGCAATGGAGCCGTTTTCAATCACCTGTCCGTCGCCCACGTGAATGGTTGCGCCGGTGACGAGGATCATTTTTGTTTGTTTGACTGCCGGAGCCGGGTTTTGCGCGTTTCCGGTGGTGACGCATGCGGCAATGCCCAGCAGCAAGCCTGTCATCCGGCGCTTAATGTTATGTTTTATCATGATAATGAGTTGAAATCCTGATGATTAAGAAGATTAATGTCCTGTTTCGTGCTCGGTGTGAACGCCTACAATGTCTTCACAATGCCACATTTTGGGTTGCGTAGCTTGTGGTTTTTGCGTCGGTTTTCCTTCGGCTTTGTCGCCCAGCATTTTCTGGATCAGCCGCTCACGTTCCAAAGCCATTGTTTTCTGCTTTTCTTCATCTTTTTTCCTGTCAAAATAAACGGCGCCTTCCACCATCGTAAACTCAGGTCTTGCATAAATAGAAAGCGGATGCGCATTCCAGAGCACCAGATCAGCATCCTTTCCAGGTTTCAAACTCCCCATGCGATTGTCCACATGCAGCAATTTCGCAGGGTTCAGCGTCACCATTTTCCAGGCTTCTTCCTCCGGCACACCACCATATTCCACCGTTTTAGCCGCTTCCTGGTTTAGTCTGCGCGCCATTTCGGCGTCGTCGGAGTTGATCGCCACGGTTACGCCTTCATGATACATTAATGCTGCATTATATGGAATCGCCTCTTTGACTTCCATTTTATAAGCCCACCAGTCACCGAATGTAGAGCCGCCTATGCCACGTTTCGCCATCTTGTCGGCCAGCTTGTAACCTTCCAGAATGTGGGTAAATGTGTTAATCTTAAAATTCAGGGAATCAGCTACATGCATGAGCATATTGATCTCGGACTGCACATACGAATGGCAAGTAATGAAACGTTCGCTCGCCAGGATTTCGGCCAATGCATCCAGTTCAATATCTCGTCTTGGTGCATTCGCGGCTTGTTTTTTGGAACCCGCATTATAGGATTTCCATTGGGCAGCATAATCTTTTGCTCTCAAAAAATGATCAAAAAACACCTGCTCCACGCCCATTCTGGTTTGCGGAAAACGCGTGCGAACAATGTCGCCCCAGTTGGATTGCTTTACATTTTCTCCCAAAGCAAACTTGATCGTTTTCACCTCGGGAATCAGCATTTCGGATTGACTTGCACCCCATTTCAGCTTGATTAAGGCACTTTGTCCACCAATTGAGTTCGCGGATCCATGCAGCAAATGAGAAGTCGTCACACCACCCGCCAGTTGGCGATAAATATTCACGTCATCCGGATTGATCACATCGCTCATTCTCACCTCGGCTGAACTCGTTTGCCCGCCTTCATTAATGGTAAAGAGCGCAATGTGCGAATGTTCGTCTATAATGCCGCTGGTCAAATGCTTGCCTGTTCCGTCAATCGTTTTTGCTCCCGAAGGCGCCGACAATGCCTTACCTACTTTCGCAATCTTACCGTTCTGAACGAGGACGTCTGCATTTTGTAAAATGCCTTCTTTCTCGTTGGTCCAGATCGTCGCGTTCTTGATCAACACCGTTTCCGCCACAGGCAATGTCTCATTTCCAAAGCCTACAAAAGGATAATAAACCGGCCCGGTTTCCTTCACTTTGGCGATCGTGGAATCCTTGGTTGCCGCAGGCTGATATTTCTCGGATAATGTTGCCGACCAGGGGACAACATTCCCATTCGGCAACACGCCTTCTCCGGAAAGATTTGTTCCCGCGAGCCAACCCGTCAGGCGAGTCGTTCCTGCACTTTTATCAGCCTGGTAAGTCATCGTCAGCAACTTGTCCGACAAGATAACCTTAGGCGTTACTTTCACCGAATCCTGTACAACGATCTTATAATCAGGCTTATCTAATCCACCCGTGATCTGCACCTTGCCCGCAGGCTGGTTGTTCACCGAGAGCGCGTAAGTCCCCCGCACATCCGGCGCATTCATGGCCGATAGTACAAATTGCTTTCCCTGAATCCAGTTTTCATAAATGACATTGTCTTTCCCAAACAGATCACCGGAAGTGATGATGAAGTTGGCCAGCAACCCGCTTTTCAGGCTCCCTACCTGCCCTTCCGCCTTGATCAGGCTTGCAGGAATGGTCGTTAATGCTTCCAATGCCTTTTCTTTCGGCAGGCCGTACTCAATAGCTGTTTTTATATTTTTCCAAAAATCGCCCTTGTTTTTCAAGCCGGAAACCGTGAATGCAAATGGAATTTCGGCCTTCGCAACTTCGGATGCATTCTTGGGGGCCATTTCCCAATGTTTCAGCTGTGCCACGCTCACCAGATCCGCGTCCCAGGGATCGGCAACGTCATAAGCATCAGGAAATTGAAGGGGCAGAATCAATGTTGCTTTCGTGGCTTTAATTTCTTTAATGCGCTGATATTCGTCGCCTCCGCCTTTGATAATGTATTGTATTCCAAACTCATCACCGACCTTATCCGCACGCAGAATGCTGTATTTGTCATTGGTTTCAAAAAAGGAAGGAAGGGTTTTGATCTGGTTGAATGCTTCCAGCGAAAGATTGGTTTCCTTGGCTTTTTCTGTTTTGGCATACCAGTCGGCATCGTAATAATTCTGCCTTAGCAGCGCTACTACGCCCATCGTAGACGATGGGTAAGTCTGTGAAGAAGTGCCTTTGCTGAATGAATAATGGGCCGACGCTTTTCGTTTCAACATTGCTTTGTTGGCAGCCTCGTCGGTCAATGTTACTACTGCGCCGTTTCCGCGCACAATCCCGTCATGTGGGTGAACAAGCACGGTCCCGAAACCGATTTTGCGAAGCTCCTCGGCTTTTTTAGCGTCGGGAGTAAACATTAAGCTCGCGTCATTTTCAGGCTGAATAGCCTGGTTCCAGCCAAATGCACCCTTTTTATTGGATTCCAGTTGCGGCGTTTGCCTGCCTCCTCCCGTCCGCTCGCGCTTCACTTCCGGCATTCCATAATCCGAATCCAGGTCAATGAGGGAAGGGTAAATGTATTTTTCTTTCAAATCCATCACCACGGTGCCCGCAGGAATTTTCACCTGCTTGCCCACTTCACGGATGATCCCGTTTTCAATGAGCATGGTCCCTTTCAGGATCGTAGTTTTGGAATCGACAACAATGTTTGCGTTTGTAAAAGCATAGCGCCCCGGCCGGTCGTCATAGGCTCCGTTTTGGGGGAAAGTCTCCTGCGCATGCGCGATCACGCCGATCGTAAGACAGGTCAGCAGGGCTGATAATTGTTTAAACATAGGTTGGGATTTAATTGCAGTTCGGAACTACAATATACAAGTTAAATTGACAAATCAGGGCTTAAAGGGCATTTTCACTGGAAGTTACAATTGCCGCGGGGAATTGTTATGTTGCCTATTTTTTGCATCTTGTCGCTGTGTTTTCAAATGACTATTTAGCTTTTCAAAAATATGGACTATCAAGATTTTAAAGATTCCCTTTCCCAGGATTCACCACCAGAAACAGTCTCAGAGCCGCTTAAAGCGCTTTGGTATGCAGCAAAAGATGACTGGGAAGCCGCTCATAACATTGCCCAAAGCAAAGAAGGAACGCCCGTTTATGATCATTTGCATGCGTATCTGCACCGCGTAGAAGGCGACACCTGGAATGCCGGTTATTGGTACAAGCGCGCCGGAAAGTCTGTTTTTAAGGGTTCCTTGCAAGAAGAATGGGAAGCTTTGGCGCATGCTATGCTTTAAAAATATAAGGCTTTTACCTTATATTCAGTTAATATAAGCTTTTTACCTTATATTTGGCTGATATAAGCTTTTTACCTTATATTTAACCATTATAAGGCAAAAAGCTTATATTTATGAAAAAGCATTATGCTGTAATCACCGCTGATATGGTCAATTCAACGTTTTTCTCACGAGAACAGACCACCGAATGGCTAAGCGAAATGATCGATTTGTTACGGGAAAATCCAGCCTTTGACTGGGTGTTGAAACCTGAAATATATCGCGGGGACAGCTTTCAGGGTGTGTTGAAAAACCCTAACGAAGCCATGTATGCCGCCATTCTGGCCCGCGCTAATATGCGCACACACGCCAAAAACACTGATTTACGCGTAGCGATTGGCATAGGAAAAGCAGAGCAGCTAACCGACCGCGCGGGCACATCCGATGGCGAAGCATTTCGATTGTCGGGGCATTTGGCCGACAATATCAGGAAGCAAAAAGCGCGGATCGGGATTGCATTGCCAACGCCTTCTGAGCCGCTGAATGCGACATTGGATCTTTTAGAAACACTTATTGAGAACTGGACAACCGCTCAGAGCGAGGTGATTGTGGCTTTACTTTTGAAAAAGAACATTAACCAGATTTCCGAGCAGCTTGGCATCAGTCAGCCTGCCGCCAGTCAGCGTGTGGCCTCTTCAAAATGGTGGGCAGTTGAAAATTTTCTTGCTACCTTTCCCAAACATTTATCACTATACACAAAAACAAAATCATGATCGAGTTTCTCCAATTATTGCTCGCACACATTCTTGTCGATTTCTACTGGCAGCCTACGAAATGGGTCATTGAAAAAAGAGAAAAATCTTTCCGCTCCAAATACTTTTATCTCCACATTGCGCTTGTCATCGTTGTTTCTTACGTCGTGCTGGGTTACTGGACCAATCCGGTTCCTGCTCTCGCGTTAGGCGTGGCTCACGGCCTGATTGACATTGCAAAAATCGCGTTTGATAAAAAGGGAACATTGATCTGGTTTGTGGCCGATCAGGTTGCTCACGTGATCAGCATTGCGCTTACCGCGCTTATTATCACCAGTGCTTTACCGGCTGGCGTGGAAACTTTCAAAACCTGGCTTTTCACTACCAAAACGCTCGCCATTTTCACTGGCGCGCTGGTTTCACTCTCTCCTATTTCGTTTTTTGTGGGCATCCTTACCAAACCCTGGCGCGAAGAACTGGCTGCATTGGCGCCTAATGCAGATGATAACCTGGCCAATGCCGGACGCTGGATAGGGATGTCGGAAAGGCTGCTGATCTTTGTTTTTGTGCTGGTTAGTCAGTTTTCAGCCATTGGATTTTTGATTGCTGCGAAGTCGCTTTTGCGTTATAATGACAAATCTGCCAGCGGGGAAATTTCAGCAGCCTACATTAGTAAAAAGTCGGAATATGTGCTGGTGGGGACATTGATGAGCTACACTTGTGCGATCGCAGTGGCGCTGGTGGTGAAAACATTGTATTAAAATCCAACACAATTAAACCTTGCTGCAACAAATTGCTCTAACCTGGGTATCTAAATTTGATAACCATGAAAAAGACAATGTTGGCCATGCTAATGGCTCTTTTCAGCATCGCAGCCTTCGCCCAACGCCAGGATTCTGATATGACGCCTGAAAAACGCGCAGAAAACCAGACCAAGCAAATGACCGAAAAGCTGAACCTTTCCGAAGATCAGCAAAAGCAGGTCTACAACCTGACGCTGGCGAGAACGCAGAAAATGAAGGAGTTAAGGGATGCCCAAACCGCCGACCGCGAGCAAATGCGTGCTTCGATGGAAACCTACAACAACGAAGTCGCGAAAATACTGACGGTGGAGCAACAGGAAAAATACAAAACCATGCTGGAAGATAGGCGCGGTGGCGCCGATCGTCGGGGCGGTGGCAGCAGCAGAGGACCGCGCGAAAATTAAGCTCTCTTTAGTCAAATAAAAAGGGTTGGAATCCAACGATATCCAACCCTTTTCTATTTATAACATTCCAAGTTATATCGCCATTTCGGTCTTAAATTCCGACGTGAAGTGAAAATGGATGGCTGGATTGTTTTCCCGGTTCATACGGATCATCCATTCAGATTCTGCCAGGAAAACCGGGTTTCTATCTTTATCGTAGGCAATCTGGTTTCCTTTGAGGCGGATGAATTGGTCCATAGCAGGCTTTTCATCGGCGGTAAGCCAGCAAGCGCGCGTAATGCTCATCGGAACCCAGCGGCATTTTGCGCCATATTCGTGTTCGAGGCGATATTGGATTACATCAAATTGCAGTTCTCCAACCGTCCCTACTATTTTACGGTTTCCTAAGTCCAATGTAAAAAGTTGCGCAACACCTTCATCTGTAAGTTGTTGAATGCCTTTTTCCAATTGCTTGGACTTCATCGGATCCAGGTTAATCAACTCTTTAAAGATCTCCGGCGAGAAGCTCGGAATCCCTGAAAATTGAAGGTTTTCTCCTTCCGTCAATGTATCGCCGATCTTGAAACTTCCTGTATCATAAAGTCCTACAACATCACCGGGAAAGCCTTCGTCCATTACACTTTTCGCCGAAGCCATGAATGTAAAGGGAGAAGAAAAACGGACATCTTTACCCATTCTGACGTGTTTATAGAATTTACCACGTTCAAATTTCCCTGAACAAATCCTTAAAAATGCAATCCTGTCACGGTGACGCGGGTCTAGGTTTGCGTGGATTTTAAATACAAAACCGGTGAATTTTGGCTCCATAGGTGACACTTCACGCACATCCGTCGGACGTGGCTGCGGAATGGGTGAGATTTCGCAGAATGTGTCCAGCAGTTCTTTTATACCAAAATTATTGATCGCACTGCCAAAGAAAACAGGCGCTAACTGGCCTTTTTGATAAGCTTCTTCCGAAAACACGTCATAAACACCTTCCACAAGCTCCACATCTTCCGTCAATTGCGAAGCATCTCTTTCTCCCAGCAGATCCACCAAACCTTCATCTTCCAGACTCACTTTCGCAACATCATTTTCGATTTTGGTTTTGTTGATTTTGAAGAAATAAAGCATTTGCTCGTACAAGCTGTAAACGCCTTTGAAATTAGCCCCCATATTGATCGGCCACGTCAAAGGACGCACGCGGATGCTGAGTTTTGTTTCCAGCTCATCCAGCAATTCAAACGGATTCTGGCCTTCCCTATCGAGCTTATTGATAAAAACAATCACCGGCGTGTTCCGCATCCGGCACACTTCCATGAGCCTTTCGGTCTGTTCCTCCACGCCTTTTACGCAGTCAATCACCAGGATAACGCTGTCCACGGCGGTTAATGTGCGATAGGTGTCTTCTGCAAAGTCCTTGTGACCAGGCGTGTCCAGAATATTGATCAGCAGGTCTTTATATTCAAAGGTCATTACCGAAGTTGCGACCGAAATTCCCCTTTGCTTCTCAATTTCCATGAAATCGGAAGTAGCGGTCTTTTTGATTTTATTGGATTTTACCGCGCCCGCCGTTTGGATCGCGCCTCCAAAAAGCAACAGCTTTTCGGTAAGTGTGGTTTTACCAGCATCTGGGTGACTGATAATTGCGAATGTGCGCCGCTTCTTGATCTCTTCTAAATTACTCATATCTAAAATTTGCACAAAGATAAGAATAAACAAAAGCCGCCCCTAACCGGGACGGCTCTAAATTATCTTGTTAAGAAACGATCGGTGTTCAGACCGGATCTCAGTAAAATGAATGCTTGTAATCTTCCACGGAAGTCATGATCACCTCGTGTGCTTCTTCTCTGCCGTATACATTGGTAATTTCAATGTGGGCTTTTTCACCCGGCAAATTCTTGTAAGTCAGGAAGTAGTGTTTCAAACGCTCTACAATTCCTTCCGGCAGCTCGCTAAGATCGGAAAAACCGCCGTAGACTTCGTCACCTTTCAAAACGGCAATGATTTTGTCATCTGCTTCACCACCATCGATCAGACGGATTCCGCCGATAGGCTTCGCAGTGCAAAGAATGTCGCCGTGCGAAATGATTTTTTCACAAAGAACCAAAACGTCCAGCGGGTCACCATCGCCTTCCGTTACGTCTCTTCCCGAACGCTCGCGGGCAAGCGCTGCGATCTTTTCTGAGCAGTACGTTTTAGGGATAAATCCGTAAAGTGCCGGAACGATGTTGGAATATTTTTGCGGGCGGTCGATCATCAGATAGCCCGTTGCTTTATCAATTTCGTATTTAACTGTGTCGGTAGGAACAATCTCAATAAAGGCAGTTACGAGGTTCGGTGCATTATCCCCCATCGGGATTCCATGCCAGGGATGTGCTTTGTGTACGTTAGCGATCATTATTTGTGTAATAGTAATACTTTTTAAATGGATAAATTTTTTAATAACGTTGATTGTGGGGGTTAACCGACCTTATCTGCAATGTTATAATCTCCTGTTTTTGACACAGATTGTTTTACAAATAATTCCCCGAGAAAGCCCGCAAGAAACAACTGTGAACCTACCATGATCGCAACCAGGGCGAGAAAAAACAACGGATTATCGGTGACATTCCGATAGGGCTGCAAATGGTAAATGTTGTAAATCTTTTTGCCTAAAAGCCAGAAAGCTATAATGCTTCCCAGAAAAAACATGAGTGTTCCCAGACTGCCAAACAAATGCATGGGCCTGCGCCCAAACTTATTCACAAAGGCAATCGAAAGCAAATCCAGAAAGCCAAAAATGAAACGTTCCAGTCCGAATTTCGTCGTGCCGTATTTTCTTGGACGATGCTGCACCACTTTCTCCCCGATCTTGCCGAAGCCATTCCACTTGGCGATCACCGGAATGTAACGATGCATTTCCCCGTAAATCGTAATGTTTTTGACCACTTCCTTGCGGTAAGCTTTCAGGCCGCAATTGAAATCGTGCAGCGAAACGCCGGAAATGCTGCGGGTGGCCGCATTGAATATTTTGGTAGGAACAGTCTTGGTAATCGGGTCGTAACGCTTCTTTTTCCAGCCCGAAACCAGGTCATAGCGGTCCTCTTTGATCATTTTGTAAAGCTCCGGGATTTCGTCCGGGCTGTCTTGCAGGTCGGCGTCCATGGTAATGATCACCTCGCCTTTTGCCGCCTGAAAAGCCGTTTGCAATGCGGCCGTTTTGCCATAATTTCTTACAAAACGCAATCCACGAATGTTCGGGTTTTCTTGTGAAATGTTTGAAATAACGTCCCAGGAGCGGTCTTTGCTGCCATCGTCGACAAAAATCACTTCATAGGAAAAGCCATTTTCATTCATCACCCGCGCAATCCATTCACTGAGTTCTGGCAATGATTCTTCCTCATTGTAAAGCGGAACGACAACGGAAATCTGGATAGCTGATAGAGTCATGAATGTATAATAGCAAAGCCCAAAACCGGGATCACCGGGCAAAGTTCGTGTTTTTCCCGATCAAAATATCATATAAAAATCTTTGAGCAAATCCTTGAACGGCTGATTATAAGTCGTCCCGTCGAGCTCATATATGTAAAGTTCTCCGTTAATGTCCTTATTATGAACCGGTTCTGTTCGCTGAAAGGTCATCAGGTGACGAAATGCTCTCTTGCCTTCCTGGTGAAACAATGTAAGTTTTCTGGTCAAAACCCAGCCGGATGCCAATGCTTTTGTCAAAAACTGTTTGCCCTCATCAACCGGAAAAAGAATGTTGAACTTTCCGCTTTCTGACAAAAGCGTGTCGATAGCAGTCAGTAATTCGGCGAAATCCAGCGATTTTGCGTGGTGGGCAATGTTCTTTTTATCTAACGGAGAAAGCAGATCGGACTGAAAAAAGGGCGGATTGGTGATAATGACGTCATATTTATGCTCGGAAGTAAATTCCTGAACGGCAGAGTGAAAAAGCCTGATCCGGTCATGATAAGGGCTGTTTTCCACATTCTCACCGGCCTGGTAAAAAGCCTCTGCGTCAATTTCAACGGCATCGATGATGCCATAGGAATTCCGTTGTGCGACCATTAAGGAAAGCAAACCCGTTCCCGCTCCAATATCCAGAATGTAGTCGGCGTCGTCGACATCGGCCCAGGCACCCAGCACGCAGGCGTCGGTGCACACTTTCATGGCGCATTTGTCTTGCTGCACCGTAAAATTCTTGAAGCGAAAAGAGGAATTTCGTGCCATAACCGTTCTATTTTCTACCAAAGTCAGCCGGGTTTTCGCCCCAGTATTCGGTTTCCCATTTCAGGATCTTGTTTGAAAATTTGTTGGCCGCAAGCCATCTTTCGGCGCGTTGCAGCATTTCAAAAACAGGTTTATTCCTCGGCGTTAGCGCCAGTTTAGTGTTCGCATGCTTCTTTTTAACCCAGGCAATGGCCGTTCTGGAATCGCTGTAAATGGGCAGATCGCTTTCCTTTTTCTGCAAATAAGCCAATGCGTGCACGATCGCCAGAAACTCCCCAATGTTATTCGTCGCGTCTTTGAATGGCCCCTGCAAGAAAATCCGTTCGCCGGTCTGGTAATAAATGCCCTGATATTCCATGTCGCCCGAAGCCGTATTCCAGGCCGCATCCACGGTAATGCTGTTTTTTATAGGTTTTCCAATGCTCGCGGGCGCTTCTTTGGTGATCGCGGGTTTGTTTTCCTTTTTAGCTACAAATTCCCAATAATTCCGCTGAATGGCCGCTTCCGCCTCTTGTATGGATTCAAAGGACTTGTAACGCGCGTCTTCAAAACCCTTAATCTGTGCCTCACACTCTTTCCAATCCGTAAAAACGCCCGTTTTCCTGCCCTGCCAGACGACGTAGTATTTTGTTTTCTTCGCCATTAAGCTTTTTCTTCCCAGATCTGGGCAATGTTTACGATCACTTCTACTGCTTTTTCCATGTCCTGAACCGACACCCATTCGAGTTTTGAATGAAAAGCGTGTTCTCCTGCAAATATATTAGGGCAAGGCAAACCCATGAATGATAATCTTGAACCGTCAGTGCCTCCCCGAATACTGCGCTGGATTGGATCTAAACCGGCTTTTTGCATCGCTATCAATGCATTTTCTAAAACTTCCGGATGCTGGTCCAGGATTTCCTTCATATTCCGATATTGCTCGGTTACTTTGAATTCCATGCTGGAATGCGGGTAACCGGCCAGCACATTGTCAGCAATCTCCTTCAATTTCGCTTCTTTTTCAAGCAATCCTTCAACTGTGAAATCACGGATGATAAAGCCTAATGTTACTTGTTCCTGGATTCCTTCGATTTGGGTCGGATGGATAAAGCCTTCTTTTCCTTCGGTGGTTTCTGGGGATAATGTATCTTTGGGCAAAGCAGCGAGAATTTCTCCGGCAATTTTCAATGCGTTTTCGAGCTTGCCTAATGCGTATCCCGGGTGCGTGCTCACGCCGTGAATCGTGATTTTGACGCCGTCTGCCGAGAATGTTTCGTCTTCCAATGTGCCTACTGCCTCGCCGTCAACGGTGTAGCCGAAGTCCGCGCCTAGTTTCGCAATGTTCACATGCTCCGTTCCGCGACCAACTTCTTCATCCGGCGTGAACAAAATGCGAATGTTACCGTGCTTGATCTCAGGATGTGTGACCAAATATTCTGCCGCAGCCATAATTTCAGCAACGCCTGCTTTGTTATCCGCGCCAAGAAGCGTGGTTCCGCTGGCTGTAACGATATCATTACCAATCTGTTGATCCAGATCATGCAGTTCACTCATTCTTAAAATCTGCGATGGATCGTCCGGCAAAACAATGTCAGCGCCGTTCCAGTTGTGATGCACGATAGGCTTTACATGCGCGCCTGACACGTCCGGGGACGTGTCCACGTGCGAGCAAAAACAAATGACCGGAATGTCCGTTTTCTCGGAATTGGAAGGAATGGTCGCGTAGACGTAACCATGCTCGTCCAGGTGCGCATCTTCAATTCCAAGTTCCTGTAATTCAACGACAAGCTGATTGCTCAGATCGCGTTGTTTGGCAGTGCTCGGAAAACTCTCGGAATTCGGGTCCGACTGCGTGTCTATTTGCACATACCGAAGAAAACGTTCCAGCACAGATGTCATAAAAGCAGCATTTAATATTTAGGAATCCCTGCGCGATCAGTTCAGGATGGAAGTCAGATCGGCGGGCGAATAATTGATATTTTTCAATGTTTTGTCATCTGCTTTTCTGTAAACCAGATATTTGCCATTGTCTTCTTTGTAATAGCAATCCGTGCCCTTGGCTTCATAATGCGCCACAGTCGCCTCGGCCTCTTCAATGTTAAGGCATGCTTTCGACATATTCGAACGCTGGACTTCATCAAACAAAGCCCTGAACTTTTCCCCTAAACCAAATTCCAGAACTGCCCCCGACAATACATATTGCAGGTCACAAAGCGCATCCGCGATTTCCACAATGTCCTTTTCCAGAATGGCCACTTCCAGCTCTTTCAATTCTTCCGCCAGCAACGCCACACGCAACCGGCTCCGCTCTTCGGACGGAATGGTTGGCGTTTCGAGAATGGGATGTTTAAATGTTTTATGAAATTCAGCGACCTGGTTAAGGCTGTCCAATTGTTGCATGTCTTTTTGTATTAATTAAAAATTTCAAATATAAATGTGCTCTAAATCACCAGATTGGTCTTAAAAAGCTTGATCGCGATCGCCAGCAGGATGATCCCGAAAACTTTCCTGAGAATGTCTGTCCCACCTTGTCCGAGTTTTTTTTCAAGCCAGTTAGAAGATTTCAAAACCAGATAAACAAAGAAAAGATTGAGCATAATGCCGACCAGAATGTTCTCCGTTTGGTAAGCCGAACGCAAGGAAAGCAATGTGGTCATGGTGGCGGCGCCGGCAATGAGCGGAAAGGCAATGGGCACAATGGAAGCGACGCCTACATCTAGATTATCGTGCTTGAAAATATTTCTGCCTAAAATCATTTCCATACCAAGCAAAAACAGGATAATAGCGCCCGCAATGGCAAATGAGGCCACATCCACTCCAAACAAACTCAGCAAACGCTCTCCCAAAAACAGGAAAAGAACCATGATAAACCCTGCTGCCAATGTGGCTTTTTCAGATTCAATCTTGCCCAGCTTCCGGCGGAAATCCACGATCACGGGCAACGAACCCAGGATATCGATGACCGAGAAAAGGATGAGTGTTACGGAAACGATTTCCTTGAAATTAAACATGGGGCTATGCCAGGTGATATGTCCGCAAAGTTGCTTAAAACCCACTGCTTACACAACCCTTAATGCTATTCGAACCAAAATTTAGGCCCTAGGAAGCGCTTCCGGGAAGAAAATTGAGGAATGTGTTGAACTGCTTTTTATACTTTTCCTCGTCAATTTTATAGAAGAAAGCACCCTTTTTAGAAAAGCCCTTTTGTTTCTCGTCCAGCTTGACTAACAAATTGGTAGAAAGCAGCTTGCGCGAGAAGTTTCGCTTATCCAATTCTGTTCCAAAAATTGCTTCATAGAGTTTCTGCAATTGTGGAATGGTGAATTTTTCAGGAAGCAGCTCAAAACCGATCGGATGCTGGGAAGCCTTGTAACGCAAATGCTGAATGGCCATTTCAACCATGGAACCGTGGTCAAAAAGCAATTTGGGCAGTTCCTGGATCGGGAACCATTGTGCTTCGAAGTTTTTAGAAAGCTTATGATCGTAATCCTCTACATTGATCAAGGCGAAATAAGCCACCGAAACGGTCCTTTCGACCGGGTCGCGCTGCGGGCTTCCGAATGTATGGAGCTGTTCTAAGTAAATATCTGTGAGGTTGGTAAGCTCAAAAAGAATGCGGGTTGATGCACCTTCAAGGCTTTCGTCGGGCTGCACCCAGCCGCCCATTAAGGACCACGTGTGATGCTCGTCCTCGATGCCTCTTTTGACCAATAACAATTTTAATTCTTCGCCGTCAAAACCGAAAATAATGGAGTCCAGAGCGACCAGACACTTGGTTTGGGCCTGATATTGTTTTAATATATCTAATCGCACAACTTGATACTGCGGGGGTGAGTAATTAATATTTAGTTAATAAAGCAAATCGCCCCTATTACTACTCATTCGCTATTTTGAAGAGAAGGAAACCAGAAAATCCTTTAATGTCCGGATCTCGCTATCGGTGATCGCCGGAAAATTGGCGATCCGAAAACTGACCTCCTTATCCTTCCCGTAACCATTCCCAAGCACAATTCCGACTTGCAAAGCCGCCTTTTTAATCGCCACAATGCGTTCTTTCGAATCCTTAACCGCAACCACCGTTTCTGAACGGACAGCCTCGTTTTCCACTAAAAGACGGTAACCGTTTTCAGGCAAGAATTTACACCAATCCTGCGCGCGTTTGTGCGTCTGCTCCGCGACGGTTTCAATAGGCAGAACCTGCTTCATAACCCTACCCATCAGGTATATACCCAATGTATTCGGCGTGTAAGGTGTCTGAAATTTCAGGAAATTATCACGGATAAAAAGCAGGCTGTTGTAATGCGACCGGTTGCCAACGGCAATGGCACGTTCCACGGCTTTCGGCGAGACGATCATCACGCCCATGCCAGCAGGCAGGCCAAAACACTTTTGAACCGACCCATACCAAACATCCGCACTGTCCCAGGGAAGCACGACGCCAGCCATCGACGAAGTGGCATCAACGGCGATCATGTTTTCACATTGAGCACGTAATGTGTTCAGGAACTCAGAAGTTAGCGCAGTCCCGTTGGAAGTTTCGTTGTGTGTCAGACAAATGATTTCATTCGCAGCAGGCTTTGTTACCGTATTTAGATCCGGCTCTTCGTTGGTTTCGAAAAAATAAGATCGTGCAGAACCCGTCAGCTTTTGGGTGTATTCCATCCATTTTTCACCGAACGCACCATTGTAAATGTGCAGACTGGCATCCGAAATGAGATTTTCGGCGATGATTTCCCAGCACTCTGTTGCCGATGAAACGAAATAAACCTCGTAATCATCAGGCACATTCAGCTTGGTTTTCAGGTTACGGATCGCGTCTTCCAGCATTTGCATGAAAGCCGTGCTTCTGTGATTGGCACTGATGACGCCACTCTCGAATGCTTCTTGCAAATAGCGGCCAACCTCGTCGTAAACTTTGGAAGGGCCCGGATAAAAGGTTATCATTTTAAGATCAGATAAAGCCTTCGCGCACCATTGCTTTTTCCAGCTTTTCACCCAATGCCTGGGAAGCTTTCAGCAACGGCAAACGCACCGCAGAGCTGCATATCCCTTTGATTTCCAGACATTTTTTAATACCCACCGGATTGGATTCAACGTATAGTAGGGTGTCGAATTCAAGGAAAGCAAGCTGCAACTTGGAGGCTTCTTTGAAACGGCCTTCCAATGCATGCCAGGTCAGTTCGCCAAATTCTTTCGGGAATGCGTTGGCAATCACCGAGATGACACCATGCCAGCCCACGCTTACCATGGTCGTTACAAGGTTATCGTCGCCTGAAAGCAACAGGAAATCATCCGGCACGCGGGAAGCGAGTTCCATACTTTGCTCGATCGAACCACCGGCGTCTTTAATGCCGATAATGTTGGCATGCGCAGCCAGCGCAACGATCGTATCCGGCTTCATATTGATCACCGTGCGACCGGGAACATTATAGAGCAGAACAGGAACAGGAGAGGCGTCTGCTATGGCCGTAAAATGGGCGATTATGCCTTCCTGCGTGGGTTTATTATAATAGGGACAAACCGAAAGAATGGCGTCCACGCCTGTAAAATCCGTTTCCTTAATGCAATCCAGCACGGATTGCGTATCGTTGCCGCCCAATCCGTAGACAATAGGAAGCGATTTGGAGTTATTTTTAATTGTAAATGCCAGGATCTCACGCTTTTCGCGGGAATTTACCGTAGGCGATTCGCCGGTTGTCCCCTGCACCACAAGGTAATCCGATCCGCCTTCTGTTACCAGGTCGATCAGTCTTTTCAAACCCGGGTAATCAATTGCATTCTGCTCATCAAAAGGTGTAATCAGCGCCGCTCCTACCCCTTTGAAACGTTGGTCCAATGGCATTATTTACTTATATAATTGGTTGAAATTTAAAACACAAAGTTAGCTTTCTGAGCCATTTTTCATCACTTATTCTCGATCATCGCTAAAAATTCTTCCTCGCTGAGAATGGTAACGCCCAATTTGCGCGCCTTTTCGAGCTTGGCAGGCCCCATATTATCGCCTGCAAGCAAGTAATTGAGCTTACCCGAAACGCCGCTTAGGACCCGGCCGCCATTGACCTCGATTTTCAATTTGAGATCGTCCCTTTCAAAATTCTCGAAAACGCCGGATATCACAAAGGTTTTGCCTTCCAGCATGTCGCTTTCGAGTTCAACAGGCTTTTCGTCACTTTCCATCTGGATGCCCGCAGCCTGCAAGCGTGCCACCAATTGCTGGTTTTCGGGCACGCTGAAATAGGAAGCAATGCTCTCCGCGATCCTTCCGCCAATTTCCGGGACGGCAATGAGCTGGTCGTAAGTGGCCAATCGCAACGCATTCATGGATTTGAAATAAGCGGCCAGTTTCTCAGCCACCGTCGCCCCCACAAACCTGATTCCCAATGCAAAAAGCACATTTTTAAAAGGAACCGTTTTGGATAGATTTATACCATTCAGAATGTTCTCAACCGTTTTTTCGCGGAAGCTGATCTTCTTCACCTTGCCCGTTTCTTCATTAAGAATGTTCTTTTCGAGGCCGAGAAGCGTTTCATTAGTCAGGTCGTAAAGATCAGCAGGTGTCCGCACAAGGCCGAGATCGAAGAGCAGTTCTATTTTCCCTTCGCCCAGACTTTCAATGTTCATTGCTTTCCGGTGAATAAAATGCTCGATCCGGCCCTTCAGTTGCGGTGGGCAATGGCTGTCATTGGGACAGAAAAAGGCGACTTCACCTTCATTGCGCTGTAATTCGGAGCCGCATTCGGGGCAATGTGTGGGAAAAATTAAAGGTTCAGTTGGGAATTTTTCGCGTTGTGAAATATCTACGCCTGTTATTTTCGGAATGATCTCACCACTTTTTTCGACAAAAACTGTGTCCCCGATTTCCAGTCCCAGCCGCAGCACTTCATTGGCATTGTGCAATGTAGCCCGCTTCACGCGCGTCCCTGAAAGATGAACGCCTTTCACTTTGCTGTAAGGCAATGCGCGTTCGGTAATGTCGCACAGGTTCGCCACCGGCGTCACGGCTCCCGTCCGCCCGACCTGATAAGTCACGATGCGCAGGACGGCGGGTTTATTTTCAGCTTTGTATTTAAATGAAATGGCCCAGCGTGGGCTTTTAGCCGTAAAACCGAGTTCGCGCTGCTGTTCAAAAGAGTTGATTTTGACTACAATTCCGTCCGTTGCGAGCGGAAGAGTCAGTCGTTTTTCCTCCCATTCATGAATAAATTCTAAAACCTCATCAATGGTCTGCACTTTTCTCCAGCCCGGCGAAACATTAAAACCCCAGGATTTAAGCCCCAGCAAGCTTTCTTCGTGGCTTTTGAAAAATTCTGTGTCAGTAAGAAAAGAATAGAGATAGCAATCCAGTCCGCGCCGTGCCGTTTCCGCAGAATCCTGTAACTTGAATGATCCCGACGCCGCATTCCGGGGGTTGGCATATTGATTTTCACCCAATGTGTCCATTTCCTCATTCAGCTTTTGGAAGGACGTAATGGGCATAAAACCTTCGCCGCGAATTTCAAAAACAGGCGGAACATTCTCAGCTTTTACCCTTAATGGCAGCGAACGGATGGTCTTTACATTATTGGTGATCTCATCCCCGCGCGTGCCGTCGCCGCGCGTCACCCCACGCACGAGCACGCCATTTTCGTAAGTAAAACTCAGTGAAATCCCGTCAAATTTGAGCTCACAAATGTATTCATACGGCTCCCCATCCAATCCTCGGCGCACGCGGTCATCGAAATTCCTTAGTTCCTGCTCGTTATAGGTGTTATCCAGCGAAAGCATCGGATAACGATGGTAAACTGTGTTGAAATTCTTGGTAATCGTCCCACCGACCCGCAGCGTTGGAGAATCTTCCTGCCGCAGTTCAGGGTATTGATCTTCAAGCGCCTTTAACTGTTTCAGCAACTGATCGAATTCAAAATCCGAAACCTCAGAAACATTGTCCTGGTAATAACGGTAATTCAAATGCTGCAATTGGTCTACAAGCTCCTGGATTTGTTGTGCTGGGTTCATGGTAAGGCGGCTAAAACAGATAGTGCTCAAATTTAAGAAGCGTTCGCGCCGATTTCAAATAGTGCAGCCCTTCGTTACTTTTTTTGAAAACCGCGTATCAATGGAAAAACAAATCAAACACTTGTCTTTCTTTGATACACAAACTCGTATGAATCATTTCAAAAATTCATTAATTTTCCTAAAAACTCGCTATGCACATGAAAAGCACAGAAACAATCATCTGGCAGGACTGGGATCTCTCACAGATCATAAACGGGGAGGAAATCATGTCTCCTAGCCCACAAAAGCCTCATCAGAATGCGTCCCGGAATTTGCAATGGACTCTTGAAAATTATGTCAGAGAGTGGGATTTGGGTGCTATCTGGAATGCTCCGTTCGATGTTATTTTTGAAGAAGATTACAATCGCCTGCAACCGGATCTTATTTTTGTTTCAAAAGAAAAAGAAGACATTGTCCAGGACTGGATCCGTGGTGTGCCGGATATGGTAGTCGAAATCGTATCAAAAAGCACCATTAAAATGGATACGGTTGTTAAGAAAGAAATTTATGAGCGCTATGGCGTGCAGGAATATTGGCTTTTGAAACCGGAGAAGCGGGTTTTGGAAATTTATGTGTTAAATAATGGCCGATATGAAATGTACGCTTCGTTTGGCGAAAATGATGTGGTTAGCTCACCATTATTTTGCGATTTGGCGTTCAAGTTGAACATTATATTCTAATTTCGGCCTGAACTAAGATTTAAAATTCATGGCGGAAATTGCTCCTTCGATACTTGCTGCTGACTTTGCGAATTTACAACGGGACGTAGAAATGCTGAACGTGAGCCAGGCAGATTATATACACGTTGATATTATGGACGGCATGTTTGTGCCGAATATTTCTTTTGGAATGCCCGTTTGTGAAGCCGTTCACAAGCATGCCACAAAGCCATTGGACGTGCATTTAATGATCGAGCAGCCGGATCGTTATCTGGAAGCATTTGCAAAAGCAGGCGCATCTATACTGACCGTACATTACGAAGCCTGTCCGCATTTGCACCGGACTATCCAGCACATTAAGGAAGTGGGTGCGTTGCCCGGCGTTGCATTGAACCCGCATACGCCGGTGGAAGTGCTTTCGGAGATCCTGGGGGATGTTTCGCTGGTGCTAATTATGTCCGTAAATCCAGGTTTCGGCGGGCAGAAATTTATACAAAACACGTATCAGAAAATTGCCAGATTACAGGCTTTGAAAGAAAAATTTGGCTACACATTCAAGATTGAGGTGGATGGCGGCGTTAATCTTGACAATGCGCCTTTGCTTGTAAAAGAAGGCGTGAACATTCTGGTTGCAGGAAGCTTTGTTTTCAGTTCGGACGATCCGCTGAAAACCATTACCGACCTGAAAACCAGCTGATTTTCAAGGTTCCGAAACACCCCGATATGTTAAAAGATTTTTCCCGACCAGGACTATGAAGTGGCTCAGATACTTCATTTTCAGCATTTTCGCGGCGTCCGGCCTGGCAGCTATTAATGTCTCCCAAAGGCCGGAGCTGGCTGTCGCTAAATTTCCTTTGAAAATCAGCCCGAATGGCCGCCACATCACCGATAATAATGGCGTTCCGTTCCTGATGGTGGCCGATGTGGCCTGGCAAATGCTGCGTAAGCTGAGCTATACCGATGCGATTCATTATATGGATGCGCGCAAGTCTCAGTCATTCAATACATTCCTGGTTCAGCTTTTGCCCGCACTTCCCAATCAGCGGAATTTTAATAAGACCCTTCCATTTCAGGATAACGATATTTCAAAACCCAATAAGCCCTATTTCGACTATTTTGACAAGATTATTGCCGCAGCAAAAGAGCGTAACCTTGTCGTGGGCATTGTGGTTTCCCGCAAAAGCTGGAATGCGATTTTCGATGCGCAAAATCCAACGGTTTGGAAATATTACGGTGCCTATGTCGGTAAGCATTTTGCCAAGTACAGCAATGTGATCTGGATTGTGAGTGAGGAAGAATATCAGACAGCCGCTCAGTTTGAGGCTATTGCGGACGGAATCCGTTCCGTTTCCGAAGGTCAGATCCTAGCGTCGCTGAGCACTTGCTCGCCTTCGAGTGTGAACGACAGCTCAAAAGTCAGATCAGACCTAAAATTCATTATTCCGGATTCTACGGTGACGCCCGCTGAGTATGCGGCGCTGGCCAACTGGCAAAAAAACTCAGCCGAAGTTGCATTAAGGCCATTTTTAATCGCCAATTCGGAGTTCCCCAAAGAAATAACGGATCAGTCTGTCTTGATCAGAAATCAGGCTTACCAGTCCATCATGAGTGCTGCTGCGGGCTTTTGCCATATGAGCACGATCAAAAATTTCAACCCGACATGGAAAGTTAACATCGATAAAGACGGCGCGGAATACATTCATGAACTCGTCAAAATCCTGAAAGGCATTCCCTGGGAATATATGCAACCCGAAAACATCTCAGAACTGCTTCCCGATTCAACCGATAAGGCTGACATAGGCATAGTTTCTTTATCCAATAAGAAAATGTCCATGTTATACTTGCCCGAATCGCGTCCGGTGCGGCTTAACCTCAATTATCTCAACGGGACGGACTTTGGAGCCGTCTGGTATAGTCCGCGCACGGGAAAAAGATGGTCAGGAGGTGAGTTTAGGGCTGCGCCGGAAGCGGTTGTTCAGCCACCCGATTCACAGCCGGGCTGGGATTGGATTCTCTTAATAGGAGCAAAAAAATGAATAAAACCTTACTCTTCAACGTTTTTCTGCTGCTTTCGGCAG
Source organism: Dyadobacter chenhuakuii (assembly GCF_023821985.2). Classification (NCBI taxonomy): domain Bacteria; kingdom Pseudomonadati; phylum Bacteroidota; class Cytophagia; order Cytophagales; family Spirosomataceae; genus Dyadobacter; species Dyadobacter chenhuakuii. Next base: position 2,836,664 of record NZ_CP098805.1, read on the forward strand.
TTGTTATAAATAAAGGATACGGTCAGCAGATTTTGTGGGCTAATAAAGTGCTGGGCTATTCTTCCGAAAACCGGCCCGCGCAGTACGGGCACGCCTTCCGCGCAAAACAAATTCTCGGCATTCCTAACAAGCTTCCTGATTTCGGGAATAGTCCGTGCGCCTGGATGCCCGCCGATCCGGATGGCCGGAATGAAGAGTGGATTAAGGTCGGTTTTGAAAAAACAATTTCCCTGAAACAGGTTGCTATCGCAGAAAATTTCAATCCGGGCGCCATTGCCCGGGTGTATGCCTATGATGAGTCTGGGAAGGAATTTCTTATTTCCGACACACCCGCAGCACAGCTCAATGTCAAAGGCAGAATGTTCAGGATCTTTCCAAAACAACAGAATATCCTGGCCAATGCGATCAAGATTGTGATGCAACCTTCGAAAGTTTCGGGAGCGAATCAAATCGATGCAATAGGCATTTCCGACGACACGACGCCCATTGAAGCTGTCATTAACATTGCAAAAGGGCCGCTTTTGAAAACCAAACGTGAAAACATGGGAGCGGCGATCAACAGTCAGGGCCAGGAAGTTGCGCCTATTATTGCCCCCGATGGCAAAACGCTTTATTTCACGAGAGGCAATTTTCTGGGCAATGTAGGCACGTCAGAAACACAGGATATCTGGTATTCCAAACTAAATGAAAAAAATGTCTGGGGCGCAGCGGTGAATATGGGCCCGCCGATCAATAATGCTGCTGATAATGCTATAACAAGCATTTCGGCAGACGGCAAAACCATTTATGTTATCAATGTTTACCGGCCGGACGGCTCCATGGAGTTAGGATTGTCGCGCTGTTTTCAGACGAAGACGGGCTGGACTTTTCCCAAAGAATACAAAATCAACAACCTCAGGGAAAGCATTACGGGCAATAATAAGATCAAACAGGTCGAAAGCATGGAAACCACGGTTTCGCCGTATGGTAATGTGATGATCATCTCGGTTGAGCGCAGCGATACGGAAGGAAAAAAGGACTTGTATGTTTCCTTTCTGCAATCGAGCGACAGCTGGTCGGAGCCGCTGCATCTTGGAAATGTGATCAATACGGCCGATTATGAAGGAACTCCGTTTTTGGCATTGGACAACAAAACATTATATTTTTCCTCACACGGACACAGCGGCTACGGAGCCGGTGATTTGTTCCTCACCCGCCGGCTGGACGACACCTGGGTCAATTGGTCGAAACCTGAAAACCTTGGCCCGGTGATTAATACTTCGCTTTGGGATGCTTATTTTAATGTTCCTGCAACGGGTGATTATGCCTATTTCAGTGCCAGCGAAAAGGTTTCGGGGCAGGAAGATATTTTTCGTGTAAGGCTTACTCCCGAGACACGCCCGGATCCGGTGGCCATCATTTCCGGGACCATCCTGGAAGCAGAAACAAACAAGGCTGTGCGTTCCGACCTCATCGCACAGATCAAGAAAAACAATGATGTTTTCACAAAAGCAACATTTGACCCGGAAACCGGCGAGTACCGGCTTATTTTGCCGCTGAAAGAAATTTACCGCATTACGGCCTCTGAAAACGGCTATTTCCCTTTTACTGAGGAAATTGATTTATCCAAAGACACCACATTACGTAACATCCGGAAAGACCTTTATCTGCAACCGATCAAAGCGGGGCAGCGGATCAGGCTTAGCAGCACCATGTTTGCGCAGAGCAGCGCCGAAGTGATCCGGTCGTCTTACCCGGAGCTGGACAGGATTGTTTCGGCTATGACAAGTTATCCGGCAATGGAAATTTTGCTGGAAGGACATACAGACAATCAGGGCGAAGTCCAAAAAAATGTGAAGCTGGCGGAAGACCGTGTGCAACAGGTCAAAAAATATCTTTTATCAAAAGGAGTAGACGGCAAAAGGATCCAGACAAAGGCCTGGGGACCAGCCAAACCCATTGCCAGCAACCTCACTGAACAGACCCGCCAGAAGAACCGGCGCGTGGAGTTTACAATTCTTAAAATCTAAAAAATATCCTATAAAGGGAATTTTGCTTAATTTCGCGGCAACTCGGTCTGTTTCCCAATTTTTGGGCAAAATAGAACGATACAGAAATTTTAGCGCACATCAACTTTCTTAAATGTCTTCAAACCGTACGAACGAAACTCTGAAAACCTGGCTCATTTTCGCTGTCATTTTAATTGCGGGAACTGCGCTCAGGCTTCACAATCTGGATCGTTACAGTATTTTCTTCGATGAGAGAAGCACAATGGTGATCAGCCAGGGTGTTGTGTTGGAAGGTGCCAACCAAAAGGAAGTTTTTTCTAAGCTGACATTATCGGATTCGCAGTTCTGGAAAACACCTGAATTCAGCCTCAGGCCGCCAAGAGTCTTACGCTCATTTACTTACAACGAAAATTATGCCCCGCGTGCATTTACACCCGCCGAGTTTTGGGCACCCAAAACAATAGAAGATTATTACGAAGCCAATAACCGGAGTGATATTGGAAACAGCCCTTTCTATTATCTGCTGCTGCATTATTGGATGGAGGTTTTCGGTCTTTCGGACTTCTCCGCGCGATCCCTTTCTGTGCTTTTCAGCGTGCTCATCATTGGTGTGGTATACTTGTTCGGAAGGCGTTTTTTTGGGGTTAATACAGGACTGATTGCCGCTGCGATCGTGGCTATCGAGCCGTTTTTTATCGGTTACAGCCAGCAAGCGCGCAGTTACTCCTTAATGTTCTTCCTTACCCTGCTTGCTACCTATTTCTTTTTACAAATCATTGAAAGAGAGGCTGCAAAGCGGAAAACAACCCGGCTTTACATAGGCTACATTATAACTGCAGGATTAAGCATCCTATCCCATTTTCTTTCTATTGCGGTCCTTTTGGGGCACGCCTTATATGCTTTACTTTTTCTAAGGAATGTCAAAGGTTGGATAAGAATGGCGGTTTCGGCCGTAGCGGCTTTGTCTGGTGTGGCCTGGTGGATGATTTATGGCGGCGGGACGTATACGCTGCATACGCTTAATTATCAGGCAGCGCTCTACAAAAGAATGGCCGAAACACGGCCTATGGACAATCCTTTCGGCATTATTTTACCTGCCACAATTGGTAATGTGTTCACCAAAGCGCTGCCACTTTTTTCAGACCTAATTATTTTTACCAACGGACTGACGGATGCCCTTGCCGGCAGAAAGAATGTAATTGTTTCTATATCAATTGGCGTGCTGCTGATCATTTGGTATCGGTTCAGAAACCACATTAAAATGAATGACGGAGTGAAAGCGGCTATTCCTTTCGTTCTGGCCATTTCCGGTGCTGTATTTTACTCAAATCATAAGCTGCAATTCATCATTCTTTCGGTCAGTATTTTTGCACTCTCCTTTATTCCCGATGTGCATATGCAGGCTGATAAGCAGCATAGGAGACGGCTTTGGATCGTCTATATTATGGCGCTGTTTCCAACGATCTTTTTGATTATTATGTCGTTCAAAAACGGCCATACATATGGATTGATGCAACGATATTCGGGTTTTTCGTTTCCCTATGCGATCATATTGCTGAGTCTTTTGCTGCAATATTACAACACCATTAAGCTGGAATTCAGGGCATTGATCTTTGTTGGCTTAGCTTGTCAGTTGTATTTTGTTTCGTTACGGCTTGGAGAATTCTATGCAGACCGGTCGGTGAAATACGGCTATTTTTCGACACCGCGGGCTCCTAACCCTTACTATGAGGCGGCGCAAAAAATTAAGGAATTGTATCAGGAAGGCGACACGATCCTGTATCCCGCTTCCCGCTATCCGATTTTATCAGAAATGGACAGGACATTCCTCTCCTATTCGGTTCAGGACGCGCAGGTGACGAATTTGTATCTGCCCAAAGACGCCCAATATGTGCAGGTGATGGACACGACACAGACTACACATATTTTACTTAAAAAAGCAGGAAATCCTGAACCGGTTGTGATCAAGAAATTGAAAGGGCTGCGTTACGGATTGGAGTAGGCAATGTAGGCTGATATCAAAAGCCGACAAATAAGATTTTGTATATTGCACTCTCAAAATCGAAGATTTGACCTTTATTTAGTGAGATTTTCTTAATATCGACATATACACAGGCATGACCGCAGAAGAGATATTGAATGACCCAAGACAAATAAGCGGAGAACTTCGGCTTAAAATTCTGGGTCTCTACCACAAAGCAAATGCCGGTCATATCGGCTGCTCATTAAGCTGCATTGATCTGATGATCGCTGTTCTTTTTCTGCAAAAATCGGAGGAAGACACCTTTATTTTATCCAAAGGACACGCCGCCGCCGCATTATACGCCTGCCTGAATGTTACGGGCGAAATTACAGACGAAGAACTGGACACTTTTTACCTGGACGGCACCTCACTCCCAGCCCATCCGGCCCCAAGGCAATACAAAGGAATTCCTTTTGCGACCGGCTCGCTAGGTCACGGCCTCCCCATTGCAACTGGAATCGCCCACGCAGCAAAAGTCGGTGGAGAAGAAACTTATTCATTCGCGTTGCTTTCAGATGGAGAGACAAATGAAGGAACCACCTGGGAAGCAGCACATTATGCGATCCAGAATCAGCTGGATAATCTGTTTATGATTGTTGATAAAAACGGTTTGCAGGGTTTTGGTCCAACGGATAAAGTGTTGGGAGAAACAGCCTCCGTTGAGAAATGGAATGCAATCGGTTTTGAAACGATAGAGGTTGACGGTCACGACATTATTGCGCTAAGTCTGGCTATTGACGAACTTAAAACGCACAAGAACGGGCTGCCAAAGGCGATTATCGCAAACACTGTGAAGGGTAAGGGAGTGTCCTACATGGAGAATAAATTAGAGTGGCATTATTTACCAATGAACAAAGACCAATACGAGCAAGCCACGCTGGAAGTAAAGGAACGCTACTTTAATGAATTGACGAATGCTTGACCAATTGCCGGTTTTCCGCGATAAAATAGAAAGTTTAAAAGGGCCAGTTTTTGTTTTTGGTGCAAGCGGCTTCATCGGAGCCAATCTTTTCAACGAAATTTTTAAGATCCGAAAGGACTGTTATGCGCTCACACACGACGCAACAAAAGCATGGAGGCTGAAATTGCTGAATGTTCCTTTTGAAAACATTGTCCATTGCGATATCCTTTCTAATAACTCTGTTCAAGAGGTTTTTGAAAAATATAAACCGCAAACGATTTTTAATCTGGCGGCCTACGGCGCTTACAGCAAGCAAAATAATGTTAATCTGACCTATGAAACCAATGTCATAGGAACCGTAAACATTCTGCAAAACTGTACTACCGAAATGGTTTATATCCATGCGGGAAGCAGTTCGGAATATGGGTTCAACTGCACTTCTCCAAAAGAGACTGATCGCGTCGAGCCAAACAGTCATTATGCGGTTTCCAAGGTTTCAGCGGCGTATTTATTAGAATATTATGCCAAAGTTTTCAACCTGAAAACGCTTAATCTCAGACTTTATTCCATTTACGGATATTGGGAAGAGCCGGACCGGCTAATCCCGAAACTAATCGAAAACGCCCGGAAAAAGCAACTTCCTTCGCTCGTATCTCCGGATATAAGCCGTGATTTTGTTTTCATAGAAGACTGCGTGGAAGCGTTTCTGGACGCGGCATTAAAGATTAACAAGGAAACTTCCGGGAAGTCCTACAACATTGCAACGGGTCGTAAAACTACCATGGGCGACCTCGTTGATACATCCAGACGAACATTCAACATTACGCAGGAGCCGCAGTGGGGCAGCATGTCCAACAGAAAATGGGACCTTGCTGAATGGTTCGGCGATCCGAGCGCATTTGAAACGGACTTTGGCTGGAAAGCCCGGACTTCGCTGGAAACCGGCCTTTCAAAATACAGTGACTGGCAGGCGCAGATAAAATACGAAGACCGTGTCATTCCTGCTTTCGAAAACCCGAAACTGAATCCGATCATTACCGCGATCATCGCTTGTTATAAGGATGCGCAGGCTATCCCGTTCATGTACGAGCGGCTTGTGAAGACTTTCAATGATCTGAAAGTGCGCTATGAAATCATATTTGTCAATGATAACTCGCCTGATAATCAGGAAGAAGTGATTAGCCAGATTTGTGATAAAGATCCTAATGTTGTTGGAATCAGTCACTCGCGTAATTTCGGATCTCAATCTGCATTTTTGAGTGGAATGGAGATTGCAACGGGCGATTGCGTGGTTTTAATGGATGGTGATTTACAGGATCCGCCGGAAATTATCCCTGCTTTTTACGAGAAATGGATGGAAGGATTCGATGTCGTTTATGGCGTTAGGGTTCAGAGGGAAATGAAACCGCACATTCACTTTTTCTATAAATCGTTTTATAAAGTATTTCAGGGTCTCAGCTATATTTCGATTCCCCGCGATGCCGGCGATTTTTCTATGATTGATCGCAAGGTTGTTAAGGAGTTGGTAGATCTGCCTGAAACAGAGCAGTTTCTGCGTGGATTGCGTGCTTGGGTTGGTTTCAAGCAAACGGGCGTTCCTTATGTAAGGCCGGAGAGAATGTTTGGCGTATCAACCAACAACTGGACAAAAAACATCTGGTGGGCGAAAAAAGCGATTTTCTCGTTCAGCTTTGCTCCGTTGGAATTGATGAGTTACGCAGGTTTTGCACTAACCGGATTTTCGATTTTAGGGATTATCTGGCAAATCTTAGCGAAATTCGTGTTTTTCAGGGACACACCGCAAGGCATCAGCACCGTTATTGTATTGGTTGTTTTCTTTGGAGGGTTAACGATTCTGGGCATCTCATTCTTGGGAGAATACATTGCCAAGATCTTTGAAGAAACCAAAAAGCGACCAAAATACATCCGTACCAGAATCCGCCGCGGCTCAAAATCATACAAAACCGCAGACGAGATCCGGACGTTAGTGAAGCAATTGAGGAAGTAATTGCAATAGTCAAAGCATCATCATACAAACCGAATGAGAAAAGAATTTTCAAACGCTATGGAGCAGTTGGCAGTGGAGGATGACTCCGTTGTCTTCATTACTGGCGATCTTGGCTATAATGCATTGGAAAATTTGCAGGCCAAAATGGGTAAAAGATTTATAAATGCTGGTGTTGCTGAGCAGAATATGGTCGGCGTGGCAGCAGGATTTGCACATAAAGGCTATAAAGTTTTCTGTTACAGCATTGCCCCTTTTATTGTTTACCGTTGCTTAGAGCAGTTCCGTAACGATGTGTGTTTCAATAACTTACCCGTATTTCTGGTTGGGAACGGCGGTGGTTATGGATACGGAATCATGGGAAGCAGCCATCATACAATTGAAGATCTGGCTTGCCTGAGCGGCCAGCAGAACGCAAATGTGTGGGTTCCGGCTTTTGCTGATGAAGTGGAACCTATGATCCAACAGATTGTCACTGACGCGCGCCCCGCTTACCTGCGTTTGGGCGCTGGAAAAACAACTCCCGACAACAGTTACATTTCAGGCTCGTTCAAAGTAATCCATGCGCCGGAAACGGCCGAAATTACGGTTTTTGCATTAGGACCAATTGCTAATAATGTCATGACCGCCCTTTCGCTTTCGGAAGATCTTACAGCGAAGGTGAATGTGATTACGGCAATGCATTTCCCTTTGCAAATTACCGACGAAGTGGAAACGCTCATTCGGAAAGCGCCTGCAATTCTTGTGGCGGAAGAACACATCAGCATTGGCGGATTGGCGCAACAGCTTTCTGTCCAGCTTTTGGAGAAAGGCATTTTCCCACGCGCTTTCAAAAGCCTCAGAGCAGAAGGTTATCCGAACGCCCGTTACGGAAGTCAGACATATCACCAGAAATTATCCGGCCTCGATCCTGATTCCATCGTTTCCCATATTGGTCAGTTAATGATTCCGGCATGACGAAAAAGGCTTTAACTATCTTTCTGAGCCTGATCCTGCTGCTACCGGTCCTGATTTATTTTATGGTCTGGAATTATTATGCTATTAATATTCCAAAATTCGACGACCACGCTTTAAAAGAATTTATCCTGTATTATTCCCAGGCGTCGTCCTGGAAAGAGAAGATCTGGCTGCTTTTTAAACAACATAATGAGCACCGGATTTCCTTAACAAGGCTCATTTCCTGGTGGGACTATTCGTTATTTGGATCATTGAATTACCGGCATCTGATGACAGCCGGGAATCTGTTGCTTTTGGCTGTTATCCCGCTTTGGTACGAACTGCTAAAAAAGAACAAAAAGCCTTTATCTGCCCTATTACCCGTTCCTTTTCTCTGGCTTACACTTGCATTTTGGGAAAATATGTATTGGGGAATGGCTGCGATCCAGAATTTTGGTGTCGTTACTCTGGCAGTCTGGACGTTGTATTTGTGTATCAATTTTAAAACACTACCCTTCGTAATTTCCCTTATTCTTGCTGGCGTCACCATCCTGACGAGCGGGAACGGTTTGCTGGTTCTTCCGCTGGGCGCACTGCTATTATTCCTGACGGGCAATAGAAAGCGCTTCGCATTGTGGCTTGTTGTCAGTGCCGTTGAGATCTTCTGCTATTTCAATTGGTATACCAAACCGGAATCCAATCCTGAGTCCAAAGCGACCATTTTCCAGTTCATTAAGGGCTACATGGCATTTCTGGGATCATTTGCGGAATCTTTTCCAGTTGCCGACCACATTAAGGTTTGCTTTTTTATGGGGATCGTCTTGTTCCTCGTTGCTATTTCTATTGTTTCGACCACGCTGTTCCGAATCGTGCGGAATAAATACAGCCAGAAATTTGAGCGCATAACCGATCTTTTCTGTCTCGGAACTATCCTTTTCATTCTGGCCACTGCATTAATTGTGGTTTACAGCCGTGCCGGATTCGGTTTTGACACACTGGTAACCAGCCGTTATAAGATTTACTCGGTGCTCTTGCTGATTGTTGCGTATTTGTATGTGGTTATTCCGATTCGCGGAAGCTTTCTTTCACCCTATGTCACATCAATTGTTTTCCTGGGCGTGATATTCAACATTTTCAGCTACCATTATCATTTGGTTGACGCTTATAACTTGCGCAAGGAATTAACAACTTCGCAGTTTAACTGGACTTTTACAGACAAAGAATTGAAATCCCCTGCTGACACTTCGTTCGCGGCCAATATAGTCGAGAAAACTCCCGTTTTCTATAATAAGCTTCTCCCGCTCATTTCCGTGGCCGACCGTCAGACTTATGCCGGAAATTCACGCGGCCTGACCGAATTATACGATCGCACTACTTTCAAAGCTGGTGAAGAAAATCTAACCATTGAAAATAATACTTTTACCAGCCAGAGATTGCAGGATAGCGGCATTTACATTTTGCTCAGTTCCAAAGAGCGATATTACCTGTTTCCAGCATTGAGAACGCGTAACACAAGCCGGAAAGAGCTTTTTTTGAAACAATATTACTTTGCACCGGGATTCAGGGCGAACATTCCTTTTTCCGAAATGGACAAAGGGCTTTATGATGTTGCATTAATCAGGCAGCAGGGAGATCAAACGGGCATTCTGTTTCAAAACCAGAAAGTGCGGGTAAAGGAAACTAAGAAAAAGACAGTGAAGGTAAACTGGTAATTATGCGCAGCACATCACAGGGACACATTATTCAACTTGATGGAATCCGCTTCATTGCCATCGCGCTGGTGCTGATCGAACATCTTTTTGTAGAAATCAATACGGTGCCCGTCGGCGCTACAGGAGTGACAATCTTCTTTGTACTAAGCGGCTTTTTGATTTCCCGGATTCTCCTGAAAAGCAAAGAGAAAAACTATGAACTGGAAGGCGGGTTCAAAAAATACCTTAGCAAATTCCTGATCCGCAGAACAATAAGGATCTTTCCGGTCTATTATCTGACCATTTTCCTGCTCTATATCTTCAATGTGCCTCCTGTAAGAGAAAAACTGGGCTGGCTGGCATTGTACGGGACAAATATTTATATGGCCTGGAATAAAACCTGGATGGGTTCTATGGATCATTTGTGGTCACTGGCCGTTGAAGAGCAGGTTTATTTATTCTTTCCTTTCCTTATATTTTTTATTCCAAAAGGCAAGCTGGTTCCGGTTTTGGGCATTATGGGCTTGCTAAGCCTTGCATTTCGTTTTTACTATTTCTACACACATCCGAATTTTGCCCTGGACGACTGGATTGTTACGTATGTAAGTACGCCAGCATGTCTGGACTCATTTGCGTTGGGTGGCTTACTTGCGTGGTTGCAGCTTTACAGGAACGATTTTTTTGAGAAGCTTTTCAGTAAATCATGGCCTGTTGTGCTTGCATTCGCTATATGGGTCCTGCTTCAATTCTGGTCTAAAACATTTGATAACCGTTTCAATGTATCATTTGTAGTCCTGGACAGAACGGTGTCGTCTATCTTTGGCTTTTTCCTGATTGGGCGGGGCGTTATGGGTTACACGGGAATCATGGCCGCATTTCTGGAAAATCCAGTGAGCATTTACTTGGGAAAAATCAGTTACGGCTTGTATCTCTATCACAATTTCGTCTATAACCACTTCCATAGTGGCCCTATGCATCCTACTGTTCGCATTTTCCGGAAAATCTATCAATATGCTCCGGAACTGAAAGGCTCGGTTGCCTTTGAAGCGCTGGTCGTGATCCTCTTAACGATTGCTGTCGCTGCTGTCTCCTGGCACTTTTTTGAGAAGCCCATTAATGCCTTGAAAGACAGGTACGCTTAGTAATTTATCATTACCCATAGCCCGGTTACAGGCTTTATTTATTAATTTCGCGCAACCATACCAAATAAGTTTCTGCATGTCGTACCTTCTTAGTATAGTAATGCCCGCATACAATGAACAGGATTGTATCGAAAAGGTAGTATATAATTGGACTAATTTCTTAAAAAATAAATTTCCCAACGACAATACAACACTGATTGTAATCAATGATGGTTCGAAAGACAATACGAAAGTGCTTTTGGACAAATTACAACAGGAGGTTACCAATCTGACAGTTATCAATCAGAAAAACGGTGGTCATGGCAATGCAGTCGTAAATGGCTATCGCAAAGCGCTTGAACTGAATTCGGAATATGTTTTCCAGACAGACAGCGATGATCAGTTTGTTTCCGATGATTTCGATAAACTTTGGAACAAGCGCAGCCAATCACAGTTTATACTAGGTTACAGACAAGTAAGGCACGATGCCGGCGTCCGTTTGTTCATCACAAAATTCCTTCGCGGAACGATCTCGACGGTTTATGGCACATTCATTATGGACAGTAACATTCCTTTCCGTTTAATCAAAGGAACGTTCCTGCAAAAACTGATGAACCAATTGCCTGATCCTGAGCCTTTCGCACCTAACATTTTCTTGTCTGTGATGGCCAAAAAATCGGGTCAGGAATTGTTCGATATCCCCATTACACATAAAGACCGCGAAACCGGAACGGTTTCGATCGTCAAATGGAACCTGTGGAAGGTTTGTATACGCAGCTTTAAAGAACTGTTGCGGTTTCGCCTGGAACTCAATGATAAAGTGAGAGCGATCCGTGCTTAACCATTAGGCTTGTGTCGAAAAAATACATTTTAGCTATCCTGCTCGCTGCTGTCATTGCAGCAGCAGGATATTTTCTGTTCAAATATTCGAGAGGCTCGGCTGCTGCGTGGAAATTCATCCCGTCCAGCGCGCTCGTGGTCATTACCAGCGAACATCTTCAGGACTCTCTTTACGTCGCTACGGACGCCAATCTGGATGTGAAGCGGCTTCCTCTGCTGGATGTTGCAAGCGACAACTTATCGCTCCTTAACCTTTTCACAAAAGACCAGAAAAAGTTAAGTAACTTCCTCAAAAACAAAGCCGTATCCTACTCCTACCATCCGCGCACAAGCACAGAATGGGGTGTGATCATGTACATTCCCATTGCTAATGAGGAAGAATCGAAATGGCTGAGCACGCCGCAGAATCCCAATATCCGCGCGCTGCACCATAACTTTCAGGATCATCGCATTACGGACATTATCGATGCCAATTCACGCCCGCTTTTTTCGTATCTTATTGAAGATCATTATTTAATTGTAAGCTATTACGGCGATCTGATTGAGGATGCAGTCCGGGCTTCTTCTATCAACATTGAATCATTCAGGCTGAAATCACGCTTCTCCGATCTGAACGATTCGGACTATGGAACAAGCATTTATCTGCGAAATGATGCCTGGAAATCCGTTATCGCCGGTGATAATATCAATAGCAACTTTTACGAGTTCGGCCGGAATTTTCCAACATTCCAAGATTTTCACATTGAAGAAGCGAAGTCAAAAGGCGGTCTTTCATTGAAGTCGACCGGAACTGATGCACCGGATTATTACCTTACCAACATTATCAAGGACATTCCCGGTGCCCCGTTCAGCGGTCACAAGCACATATCTCAACAAACGTCATTTCTTTACAGATCGGGAGTTGTAGACCGGGCTGCATTTCAGAAGGAGTTTAAAAAATGGCATAAAAAATACAAGTCAGAATCGTGGAATAAGCTTGCTTACTACATTGGAAAGGAAAGCAATCAGCTCATCGATAACCTGGGTGCCGAGTTGATTTTATGTCAATTGGAAGAAAATAACAGCATTAGTGACGGCAAGATCTTGTTGGCTGAGTTTTCGAATTATGAAAAATTGCGGCCTGTGCTGCAAAAGCTGGCGCGCCTGGCAAATGAAGAAACCAATGTTTCCATTGACCAATATCAGGGTTACGACATTTACTCTGTGCCCATTCCAGAGCTGCCGTCTGGCCTCTACGGCCCGATGTTTACCGGTTTCCCGCGCAGTTATATTACTTACATTGCGCCTTATCTGGTGATCAGTAACAACTCCCAGGTTTTGCAGAATTACATTGTCGACTACGAAAATCAGATTACCTGGAAACAATCCCCTGAATATGACAGCATCCTTACTTCTGCGAAATCAGAAGCCCAGCTTTCCTTGATCGTCAATTTGCGTAAGGCGCAGACGCGTGCAGGCAATGGCGGGATTAAGAAATATAATGATTTGATTACTAAGATGGAATCACTCGTATTTCAATGCAAATATGAGGACGGCGATGCATTTCCGGAAATCACACTTATTCCCAAAAAACGCCAGACCGCCAATAAAGTCCTGAACCGCACTTTCCTGAACATTGACATTGAATGGCCGGAAATTTTCGATTCCCAGTTGGCGGCTTTGCAGAACCCGATCGATGGAAGTTCGGAAATATTGCTGACCGACAAGCAAAATAACTTGCTAAGGACCAATAATTTACGAGAAGGAAAAACCGAAACCATTGCCAAGCTAAACGGGCCGATCATTACATCTGCCTATAAGGTCGATTTTCTTAACATTGGACGGCAACAGCGTATTTTTGCGACTAAGAGCACGGTTTACGCATTGGACGAAGATGATTCTACCACCGTCACAACATTTACTGGCTCGCTGCCATCCGGCCAGGATATTGCTGCATTGTACGCGATTGACGGTGGTGATGACGGCAGTAACCGGTTTATTATAAAAAATACGGCGGAAGAGCTTTTCCTTTGGGAAAGCGTCACAAAGCCGATCAGGCGACTGAACCATTCGGTTCAGTTTGAGAACATTCAAAGTCCCGTTGTTGCATTGAACCAGATCGGGAATCGGGGGTTTATTGTAACACAGAAAAACGGTAAGATTTTCCTCTTAAAGGAAAACGGCACGGTCAAGCAAGGTTTCCCGGTGGACATCCTGACGCGGACGGAAAGTGCATTTACGTGGACGCAGAATCCCGCAACCGGCCAGCCTGAGCTTGTAGGGGTGAGTGTTTCCGGCGAGTTGATACGCATTAGTCTGGATGGCAAAATTACTTCCCGTAAGCAATTGCTAAGACCTGAACCCGGCTCGAAATTCAAGACATTATTTGACCGGAATTCGCTGGATTGGATCCTGATCCGATCATTGAATTCTAAAACGGCGATCATCACAAAGGATGGAAACGATCTTTTTGAAATAAAGGACATTCTTCCGAATTCGATCATTCAATATCACTTTTTTGGCGTTGACAATCGCTTTATTATCATTAAGTCAGGAAGTTACACAACGGTTTTCGACATGACCGGCAAGCGGCTGGGCGACAAGGCTATCCCGTCCGAAATGCCTGTGCAGCTCACTTATCAGCCCGGATATTACAAATTGCTTATATTCAGCCGTTCGGAGAAAAAAATACAGGTTTGGTCTATTAAGCTTCGTTAGCAGTTATGAAGTTTTTAAAATACGCGGTTTTATTTTTGGGATGCATTGTCTGGGCCACCGGGCTTAACCCTACCCTGTTAGCATTGGTTGGAAAATACAGATTGATCACCGACGGTTATCAGTACGGTGACCTTTACCGCATGGCCAACCTGTCCGCATTCAAAGATCCGCGACAAGAATGCCCGCCATACACGCCTCCCGCGAGGAAAAGCACTGCAAAAAAAGTGCATTTGTATATCGTAGGCGATAGTTTTACGGAAGCGCAGCGCGTAGGAAAAAGTGATTTCGCGGTGGATCAATATGCATATGTTAAGTGGGCCGATGTGCTGCATGTGAAACTCGACACGTCGGCAACCAACATTCTTTTGCTTGAATCCGTAGAACGCCATTTCAGACAGCATCTGGCAACACCCGTAACCTCCGTTGTGCCAGATTCAGCCTCATTCACGCAACAGATCTCGTCATCCAAATTTATGCACAAACTGGATGCAGCATTCAACGGGAAACAAGCGCAGGACCGCTTTGAGGCTCTTTTGTTCCAAAATGAAGCTTTTTTGAAGGTTAAGGAATGGAAAGCCGATTTTACCTATCATCTTTTTCATCGTGTCAACACCAATGTTACCCTGGTCGACAATGACCGTGCCGTGGTTTCACACATGGACACAGACACGCCCAACGTTACTTCTTCGTTCACCGAAGTCCGGAATTCGGAACTGGATTCGCTGGTGATGAATCTTGAATTGACAAAAAATGCTGCGCTAACAATGGGTTTTGACTTCGTTGCGCTAGCTATCATTCCCAACAAAGTTTCTGTTTTACAGCCTGACTACGGCGTTTATAATCAACTGATTGAGCGGGTTTACACCCATCCAAAGCTGCCGGTTCCCTACATTGACGTGCTTACCGATTTCCGCAAAATGGGAGCTGCTTCTTACCTGAAAGGGGATTCCCACTGGACTTGTGAAGCACAGAATTTGTGGCTCAACAAAGCCAATGCATTGATTAACACACTCGTTGATCAGGAAAATATTTAAATGCCTGACTGCTTATCTGCCGGGATTTTCTACATTTAAGTGAACAAATGTTACGTTCACGCTTTTAAAGATTGGATCGTATGTCAGAGAATCTCCCGCGCAGCTCACGTTGCAAAATTGAAAGACACTATTGCTGCTTTCTTGCCATTCTGATTCTGCTCGGTTCAGTTTCCGTAAAAGCGCAGAATAACCAGCTCAAACCGGGCTTTGATAAAGAGGAATATTTGGAATTGCTCAGGATGCACGTTCTGTTATATGACTCCACAAAGGTTGACCCTACAAAACCAAAATCTGCAATCACAAAACCGACCCATTTTACGAATGTATACAACTCTTCCGTGGTGGGCCTGGACAACAAATGGGGATTGTGGATCAGCAAAAAGCACCCTATCGCAGTGCTGAATGTCCGCGGGACGACGGTGAATCCCGTCGGTTGGTTAGAAAACTTTTATGCGGCCATGGTGCCGGCAAAAGGTGAGGTTAAGCTGGCGAATGACTACACATTTCAATATCATTTGGCCGATAATCCGGACGCGGCCGTTCATATCGGCTGGCTTGTCGGGATGGCTTTTTTAGCGAGAGATATTGTTCCAAAAATCGATTCCTGCTACAAATCAGGCATTAAAGAATTTCTGATTATGGGCCACAGCCAGGGAGGCGCCATCACTTTTCTGCTTACTTCTCATCTTTATCAATTACAAAAAGACAAAAAGCTGCCTGCCGATATCCGTTTCAAGAGTTATGCAAGCGCAAGCCCGAAAGTCGGAAACACTTATTATGCCTACGAATACGAGAGCCTGATTGACGGTGGCTGGGGTTATAATGTGGTAAATGCAGCAGATTGGGTGCCTGAGCTGCCCTTTTCCGTGCAGACCCTGGATGACTTTAATGAAACCAATCCTTTTAAAAACATTGACCCGGTTATTAAGAAACAAAAACTGCTAACCCGGTTTGCCCTGAAGCACGCTTACAAGCAGATGAAAAACCCGAGTGTTAAGGCGCAGAAAAACTATCAGAAATACCTGGGAAATTATGCGTCGAAGTCCATTAAAAAGGCATTGCCGGAGTTTCAGCCGCCGGTTTATTTCAAAAGTGCCAATTACGTCCGCATAGGGCCTACAATTGCATTAATCCCGGATGCAGCATATTACAAGCTATTCCCAGATTCAGATACGCAGGTGTTTGTGCATCATTTGCCAGACCCGTATTTGTATTTAATGCAGAAATACAAACATTAATCTCAACAAGTTTCAATTCGAATATGCGTTTATTTTTTTACTCAATCCTCTTCTCCTTTACATTATCAGCACAGGCCCAGTACACAACCCGATTTGAAAGCAGCGGCGGCAAACAAACGCCAACTTATGAAGAAGGGATTGCTTTTTACAAACTTCTGGCCAAGGACTTTCCGCAGATTCAGATCACTGAAAAAGGACTCACCGACAGCGGGTATCCGCTTCACCTGGTGTTATATTCAAAAAGCAAAACATTCGACATTAAAAAACTAAAATCGCAGCAAAAAGCCATTCTGCTGATTAATAACGCCATTCACCCGGGCGAGTCGGATGGTGTGGATGCGTCCATGATGCTGCTGCGCGACATAGCCGTTAATCCGGGAAAATTCCCTGAGCTGGACAATGTGATCATAGCCGTAATTCCATTTTACAACATTGGCGGTGCATTAAACAGGAACAGCACAACGCGCACTAACCAGGCGGGGCCGAAAGAATATGGTTTTCGCGGCAATGCCCGGAATTACGACCTGAACAGGGATTTTATCAAGAATGACACCAGAAATGCACGAAGCTTTGCGGCTATTTTCCATGAATTGGACCCCGATCTTTTTGCAGATACACACGTGAGCAATGGCGCTGATTATCAGTATGTAATGACATTGGATTATGCACAAAAAGATAAGCTGGGAGGCAAATTGGGCTATTTCAATGATAAGGTTTTCCTGCCTTATATGTACAAGCATTTAAAAGAATCGGGATTTGAGGCAACGCCTTATGTCAATTCCTGGGGCCAGACGCCGGACAAGGGTTTTGTGCAGTTCCCCGACTGGCCGCGCTATTCAACAGGTTATGCTGCATTATTTCACACGATCGGCGTGATGACAGAAACGCATATGTTGAAGCCTTATGACAAGCGCGTTGCCGCAACTTACGCTTATTTGTTGGGCAACATTAAGTTCCTGGCAAGAAACCGCAGGGAGCTTCTGAAACTTCGGAAAGACACCAAAGAGGCTGTAAAAACGCAGGAGAAATTTGCTGTTTCGTGGGAAGTCAATAAAGTCAAAAACACGCAAATTGACTTTAAGGGTTTTGAACCTGAATACGTTACCAGCAAGGTGAGCGGAACGCAAAGGTTATCATACAACCGCTCCAAGCCATTTACCAAAAAAATCCCTTTTTACGACACTTACTCGCCATTAGACGAGGTGACCAAGCCCGTTGCATACATTATTCCGCAAGGATGGCACAACATTATCGACCTCATGAAGCTGAATGGTGTAGAAGTCAAGCAGTTAGAGAATGACGGTGAAATGGAAGTGGAAACTTACTATATCCAAGAACTGGAAACGCCCAAGCAGCCATTTGAGGGCCACTACTGGCATACGAGCGTGACTACGAAGACTGTTAAGCAGCAGGTCAAATTCAAGAAAGGCGATTGGTATATTCCTGTAAACCAATGGACTAACCGTTACATTGTAGAAACGCTGGAACCGAAAGGTGTAGATTCTTTTTTCAAGTGGAATTTCTTTGACACGATCTTGCAATCCAAGGAACATTATTCCGCCTATGTGTTTGAAGATCTTGCCGCCGAGCTGCTCGCCAAGGACGTCAGCCTGAGGATCAAGCTGGCAGATAGGCGTAAAAATGATCCTGAGTTTGCAAAAAGTGCCGCGGCGCAGCTGGACTTTATTTACGACAATTCGCCATACCGCGAAAAGGAATATATGCGCTATCCGGTATTCAGGGTGATGAAATGATGCTTTTTAGAAACGCAGCCCCAGATTGAAATTGAATTCGCCGGTGATATTAATGCCGCCATTGCTTATCTGCCGGTTGTCATTATAAGTCTCCCGGTCGATATACCGCGACCCTAACCCTGCGTTCAAGCCAATCTGGAAGCGTTCTGTGATTTGGAAATTCACATAGTTGTTGACGATAATGCCAAAGCGAAAAATTTTTGTTTCGGTATTGTTGCCCGTATAGGTTCCTGTGTTCGGATCGTAATAACCGTTATTGCGGGACTGTTTTCCAAAGCCGGTAAAAACGCTCGGTCCAACGGCATAGGTAACTTTTCTTTGTCCGAAGGGATATATTTTCAAGCCAGGAGAAAAGTAGAAGGACTCTGTCTGATCGCCATTGCCATCAAACGTATAGTTAAAACGGTCCGGAAAAATGATGGAAATAGGCAGTATGACGCCAAAATAACCTTTTTCATCTGCCAGGATTTCATAGCTCAGCCCCAATCCTGGTCCGCTATCCAATGCTTTGAACGGCGAAAAGTTGATCAGATGCCTTCCAAAAAGATACGAGTTGCTCGCCGGTTGTGCGCGCCGCTTGCCCGGCAGATTTCTTTCGTCGATGAAAACAGTTTGTCCGTTTCCAAACTCAATGCGGTTCAGCTCATTTTTTTTAATCACGAAACTGGCACTTCCGTCTTCCGAGCTGATTTTGTAAGAAACGCGGTCGATCCCAACTTCTGTAACCTTCCCCTCAATGGTCGAGCCGTTTTTCTTAACGAGAACATCCTGGCCGTTTGTAACTACGAATATCGCTGATAATAATACAGTTAGCGCGAAGGATCTGATCATAAAACAAATGAGTTGATGAATGTCAATCAAATTTAAACAATCCTGGATACTTTTGCGGAGTATATGGACTGAACGTTTAAAAATATACTACTGTTATACCCTTGGCTTACAAGGGCCTTTATATTATTCAGGCTGTTTTTATATTAATATAAAGGACAGCCATTTAAAAAAATCAAATGACATTTCAAGATTTAAAGCTCATTGAGCCTATTGCTAAGGCTCTTCAAGAAGAAGGATACACCACTCCCACCCCCATCCAAGCGAAAGCGATCCCCATTATCCTGGATCAGAAAGATTTACTAGGCTGCGCGCAGACAGGCACAGGAAAAACAGCAGCATTTGCTATTCCAATGCTTCAATTGCTTCATAATAATCCAGTTGGAAAATTCGAGAAAAGCAGAATCCGCGCATTAATTTTAACGCCAACACGTGAACTTGCGATCCAGATCGGTGAAAGTTTCGCTGCTTATGGTCGGCATACGGGTGTTAAGCATACAGTGATCTTTGGTGGAGTTGGTCAAAAACCACAAACGGATGCGCTTCAAAGGGGCGTAGACGTGCTTATCGCAACACCAGGACGTTTATTAGACCTTATTAATCAAGGCTTTATCAAGCTGAACCAGCTCGAATTCTTTGTTCTGGATGAGGCTGACAGGATGCTGGACATGGGTTTTGTGCATGATGTTAAAAAAGTGATCAAGCTGCTTCCCGCTAAAAGGCAATCGCTGTTTTTCTCAGCTACAATGCCACCAGCCATTGTAACATTAGCTAATACGATTTTAAGAAATCCGCTGAAAGTAGAAGTAACTCCGGTTTCCTCCACTGCGGACACCATTCGTCAGTCTGTTTTTTTTGTAGATAAATCTGATAAAAATTCGCTTTTACTACACATTTTGAGGGACGAATCCATTGCAACTGCATTGGTTTTCACCCGGACAAAGCATGGAGCAGATAAAGTTGTGAAGGTTTTGAGAAAAGCAGGCGTGAGCTCTGAGGCAATCCATGGAAACAAATCCCAGAATGCCCGTCAGAACGCTTTGAAAAACTTTAAAAGCCAGACCACCAGGGTTTTAGTAGCAACAGACATTGCTGCAAGGGGAATTGACGTGGATGACTTGACACACGTTATCAACTACGAGATCCCTAACATTCCTGAAACTTACGTGCATAGAATCGGTAGAACCGGTCGTGCTGGCGCCAAGGGAATTGCATTTTCATTCTGTGATCTGGATGAAAAAGTCTATCTGAAAGACATTCACAAACTGATTGCCAAAAATATCCCGGTTGTAAACGACCATCCGTACGCAACGGGCCGGTAACAATGACAAGGAATACTTACACCGACATTAACCTCCATGAGGCCAGGCAATTAGGAAAACAACCTGATGCTGTATTAGTTGATGTAAGGGAAACCTGGGAATTTGAAGAATTTAATGAAGGCGGAGTTAATATTCCTTTGGCCGAGATCCGCGAAAGAAGAGCGGATCTCGTTCCATATAGGCGCATTATCGTAATTTGTACAAATGGTGTAAGAAGCAAAGTGGCTGCCATGGACTACTGCCGCGTGCCGGAGTGGCTCGATAAGCAGATTTTCCATGTCCACGGTGGGATTATTGAGTCGGAATAGATGTCCGAAGCTGAAATTTGCTAAGTCTTACAGGCTTGGCAAGTCCAAAACACCCTCAAAAACCCTAACCGCGGGCCCTATCAAATGAATGTTGTCAAATCCTGACGGCGTTTCTTCAAAATCAACTTTCAATGTGCCGCCAATTGTTTCAATGGTAATTGGCCCGTCAAAGCCGTTGCGTAAATGCGCCGATAATGCACATGCAGTTACACCCGTTCCGCAGGAGTAAGTTTCATCCTCAACGCCCCGTTCGTAGGTCCTGACGCTTAAATGATTGTCCTCGATCACTTCAATAAAATTCACATTCGTTCCGCCTTTCGGCCCATAAACCGAACCATAGCGAATCTCACTGCCGATATTCACAACATCCGTTTCCGACACATTATCTACATAAGTGACATAATGCGGTGAGCCGGTGTTCATGAAATCAAACTCTTCATAACGCTCCACATTGCTCACCGGCGACATTTTCAAGCTAATGACATCACCCGTAACCGTGGCCTGATGCAAACCATCAACTGCTATAAATGTCGTTGCATCCGTAAAAAGCCCTAAATCGTGCGCGAAGCGCACAACACAGCGTCCGCCATTGCCGCACATGCTGCCCTCGCCCCCATCCGCATTGAAGTACACCATTCTGAAATCGTAGCCCGGCTCATTCTGCAACAGGATCAGCCCATCGGAACCAATGCCGAACCGGCGGTGACAGATAGAAGCGATCAACTCTTTCGAAACCGGAAATGTTTTGCTTCGATCGTCAATCATCACAAAATCGTTTCCCGTTCCCTGATATTTAAAAAAAGCAATGTTCATATTATTAATGTTTCCGTCGGTTTAAACCGACGGGCATGGGGTCCATTTAAATTGACGGACAAATAAAACAATGGCCGCCGGTTGAAACCGGCGGACAATGGAAAAACAAAACCCTGCAAGAAATGATCGCTTGCAGGGTTTAAATTTTTTTGTCCGAAGGAAATTTATATTACTTCGATACTTTAAGCTCTTTAATACGAGCGGCTTTACCCTGACGGCCACGTAAGAAGAACAGACGTGCACGACGCACCTTACCGCGACGAATCAATTCGATTTTAGCGATACTTGGTGAAAGAATTGGGAAAACACGTTCTACGGCAATGCCGTTTGAGATTTTACGTACTGTGAAAGTTTCACCGCTTCCGCTAAGGTTACGACGTTGCATAACCGTGCCCTGGAATTGCTGAACACGCTCTTTGTTACCTTCACGGATCTTAACGTGTACGTTGATCGTGTCGCCTGAAGTAAATTCAGGATACTCGGATTTACGATTTTCAATCGTAGCTTCTACGAGTTTAATAAGTTCGCTCATGACGAATGCTTTTTTGGATTTAAAATGATAGCTTGCTTCCAGCGGATGAGGTGACGCCCCTTCATTCAAAACAGCTCTTGCGAAAACGAGTGCAAAGCTAATATTTTTTCTTTGTTTGTAAAAGCATTTACATGAAAATCCTAAATGTTGAACAGATTCGCGCACTGGATGCCTATACTATTGAAAATGAGCCGGTTTCGTCGCTTGATTTAATGGAACGGGCTTCAAAAGCATTCGTGAGATGGTTTTGCGACCAATTTGTAAATACACGCCCTGTTGCTATTTTTTGTGGCAAAGGAAATAATGGCGGGGACGGACTGGCGATTGCCCGGATTTTGAGCTCCAATAATTATGATGTTCAAGTTTACATCGTTGAATACACAGACAAAGCTTCTCAGGATTTTCAGAGCAACCTAGCCCGTTTAAAGGATCATTTGCAACCCGTTACTATCACTGCCCAGGGTTCATTCCCAACATTGGCACCCAACGTGATTTGCATTGATGCCTTATTAGGATCCGGTTTATCAAGACCCGCCGAAGGGCTGTTGGCGCATGTAATTGATTCTTTAAATGCACTTCCCAACAAGCTGGTTTCCGTCGACATTGCAAGCGGGTTGTATGCTGATAAAAGCAATCAAAAGGATGACCCGATAATAGAACCTGACTTCACCGTCTCATTTCAGCTGCCAAAGATTGCGTTTATGATGCCTCAAAACTCGAAATTTGTGGGTTCATGGCATTTGGTGGACATTGGTTTGCATGAAGAATTTATTAAAAATGCAGAAACGCCTTACCATTATACAGACAAGCGCACAGCAGAAAAACTAATTAAGCTAAGGGACAAGTTTTCTCATAAAGGCACTTTCGGGCACGCATTGCTTATGGCAGGGAGTTACGGCAAATTGGGCGCTGCCGCCCTTTCGGGCAAGGCTTGTCTCAGGTCCGGCGTCGGTTTGCTGACCATGCACATTCCATCCTGCGGATATGACATTATCCAGATTTCCATTCCCGAGGCAATGGCCATTACGGATCAGAATGCCAAACATTTAAGCGAAGTAACGGATCTCACATCTTACTCAGCCATCGGCATCGGCCCGGGCGTTGGCAAAGACGCTGCGACTGTTCAAGTTGTAGAACAACTGTTGGATGGCATCAATGCGGATGATATAAAAGCCAGATTGATGATTGATGCGGATGCCTTGAACATTTTGTCAGAAAACCGGCACCTGCTGGATAAATTACCCGAAAACACTGTCCTAACCCCACATCCCAAAGAATTCCAGCGCCTGGCAGGAGAAAGCAAAGACGAATTTGAACGCTTACAAATCGGCATTGATTTTGCCAAAAAACACAAAGTAATTATCTGTCTGAAAGGCGCCAACACAGCCGTTATTCATCCAAACGGCGAGGTGCATTTCAACTCCACCGGCAACCCCGGCATGGCCACAGGCGGCACCGGCGACGTGCTTACAGGGATAGTAACCAGTCTTTTAGCCCAAAAATACGAACCTGAGACAGCGGCAATCCTGGCAGTATACCAACACGGCCTGGCAGGTGACCGCGCCGCCGAGCAACGAGGACAAAGCGCGCTGATCGCTTCGGATTTGGTGGAGCATTTGGGTTGGTGAAAAGTTTTTGTTTAAATCTTTCGTTACTTAATTGAGAAAGCCACGTCTAAATGAGCGTTGCGGCGATATTAATAGGTCAATGTGACAATCTCACATTAATTAACTTATTGATGGCGCCGTTAAAGTTTGATTGGGATCAAGGAAATGAGAAGAAATCCTTAGAGAAGCATCTCATTACAAATATAGAAGCAGAAAGCATTTTCCTGGACCCAAAACGGAAATACAGGATAAGCAATAGGTCGGATGAGATTCGTTTTCTTTGCACCGGCAAGAGTTGTTCAAATAAAATATTAACTTCATACTACACTATCAGAAATGGAAAAGTTAGGATCATTGGAACTAGGGTCGCCAGGATTTCAGAAAGAAAGCGATATGAAAAAGAATAGCAAAATTTTTTACGTACCAACGATACCAAAACATGTTCGGCTACGCGACTTCGATACGAAGTTGTCGATTGATGACTTTGACGCGCTGGTTGAAATTTCGGGCGTAAAAGGCAAAGTAACCAAACAGGACGTTGACAGACTATTAAAAAGCAAGATCGGAAGTTAGGCTGAGTTTACCATTTCGATGCATCCTTCAGCTCAAAACCTGATAAACCACAAACGCCGATACATAAGCCAGCACCATTAAATAGGCTAGCTGGATCAACGGCCATTTCCAGCCGTGGGTTTCGCGTTGAACTACGGCGATGGTGCTCATACACATCATGGCGAAAACATAGAATATCAGGAGCGAATAACAAACGGCTGGCGTGAACATGGCTCCGCCGGTTTCTGGGTTCTTTTCCTTTATTAATCTTTCCTTAACCGTCGGGACGTCCTCAAAATCACCGCTGATGCTGTAAATGGTTGCCATTGTTCCCACAAAAACCTCCCTAGCAGCAAATGAGGCGAGTAACGCAATGCCAATTTTCCAGTCATAACCCAATGGCCTTATTGCCGGCTCAATGAAATGACCGAAATGGCCGGCGTAGGAATTTTCCAGGCGTGCGGACGAAATGGCCGCATTAATTTGTTCCTCAGAAGCTTGCGGCATGCTGGCAACAACTTTTTCCTCCGCCCTCTCCATTTTATCACCCGGGCCATATGTGGATAATACCCAGAGAATGATCGAAATAGCCATAATCACTTTTCCTGCTTCCAGCACAAATGATTTCACGCTGTCATACATGGTAAATGCCACATGTCCCCAGCGCGGCAGCTTGTAT
This sequence comes from Dyadobacter chenhuakuii, assembly GCF_023821985.2. Lineage (NCBI taxonomy): Bacteria > Pseudomonadati > Bacteroidota > Cytophagia > Cytophagales > Spirosomataceae > Dyadobacter > Dyadobacter chenhuakuii. The sequence continues at coordinate 2,861,533 of NZ_CP098805.1, forward strand.
GAAGGCATTTCGAGCATGAAATAGCCGGGTTCTTTTCTGGGAATGAACAATGACAAAATCCAGGCAGTCGCCAGCGCACCTGCAAGACCGAGGAAATACAATCCGAACAAAACCAAGCCTTGTATATTGAGGAAGCCAAGCACTTTTGTAGGCGGCACAACCAAGGCAATAAGAATGGTGTAAATGGGCAAACGGGCCGAACAGCTCATCAATGGTGTTACCAAAATCGTCAGTAAACGTTCATAACGGCTGCTAATGCTCCTGGTTGTCATGATCGCAGGCACCGCGCAGGCCACGCCTGAGATCAGAGGGACTACGCTCCGGCCATTCAGACCGAATTTGCGCATGAGTTTATCCATAATCACCATCACCCGTGCCATATAACCCGACTCTTCAAGAATTGATACGAGCGCAAAAAGAATAGCGATCGGCGGAATGAAAACCAAAATTCCTCCCAGTCCGGCCATGATGCCGTCGGTAAGGAGATCATTTAAAAATCCTTGGGGCAAAACTGCTTTTGTCCATTCAATAGTGGCCGCAATCCCCGCATCCAACAGATCGCTGGGATAAGTTGCCCATGAAAAAATGGCCTGGAAAACCAGGATCAGGACGGCAGCGAAGGTAACATATCCCCAAAACGGGTGCATCAGAATGCTGTCCAGCTTTCGCGTCCAGTAAGGTTGCTCGGTTACACCTGCTGACTTAACTGATTTAGAAATTATCGGCTTTATTTTCTCATAGCGCGCAACGGTTTCAGCTGCCAGAAAGCCGTTTTCATCAAACTCGTGCTTTTCAATCAGTTTATCCAGCGCAACCCTTGCCGGCGTTTCCAAAAATGAGAAATTATCATGCTGGCAAACATATTGCAACGCAACGTAATCATTATCAAGGTCATACATACGCCTGACATCGGCAATCAAATCGATCTCGTTGTCTTTGGGCTCATAGAAATAGGCAAGTTCCGGTTTTTCAACCCGATCCGCCATTTGCCGCACCGCATCTTTCAAGGCATTCAAACCTTCACCTGTGCGCGCATTGATGCGCACGACCGGCACATTCAGTTTCATAGCAAGCTGCACGGCATTAACCGTCAGGTTCATACTCGTAGCCACATCAAGCATATTCAGTGCCAGGACACACGGCAGGCCAAGATCGCTGATTTCAGTAAAAAGGAGCAGATTCCTTTGAAGATTCGACGCATCGACAACTACGATAACGACATCCGGGAAGTCAGGGTGGGCAGGGTTGGCGAGAATGTCCATTACGACAACCTCGTCCCTTGATTTGGGATAAATACTATATGTGCCCGGAAGATCTACGACGATGGCAGCAGCATCGGGCTGGCCCGACTGGCCGGGAAGCTTGAATGTTCCGGATTTTTTTTCAACGGTAACGCCCGGAAAATTCCCGGTCTTTTGGCGTAAACCGGTTAATGCATTAAATAATGTAGACTTGCCGGCATTGGGGTTACCAACCAGCGCAACTTTTATATTCCCTTGTTTCAATGGAGAGGCTTATAATCGGAACGTATCGCTTATTCAAGCACAATCACGGCCGCCTCGTTCAACCTGAGCGAAAGGCAATAGGAACCGCCAACATTAATACAGATCGGATCACCAAAAGGCGCAACTGCATCCAGACGCACTTCGCACCCGGGCAGGCAGCCCATTTCCAGTAATTTCAACGACATTGCCCGATCCGTAAAAGATTTTATGACCCCCTTTTCGCCCTTTCGAAGATGACTGACCGTACGAGCTGACATACACTCCTTATTTAGATTCATTTTATTTAAAGTGCAAATAAAGCACTATCACACCGTAATTCAAACATAACTTTTGCAATTGTGCCCCCACCCATACAAATCATGGAAAATCATGACCGTTTTATTATTTCCCTCAGGCTTTATGTAGTACTTTTGCAGCGCAAAGAGTAAATGAGCAGCGGAATTTTGAACGAGATTAAAACCCTTATCTGGAAAGAAGTTACACTCGAATGGCGTCAAAAGTATGCGCTGAGCGGCATGTTACTTTACGTGATCAGCACCGTTTTCGTTTGCTATCTGAGCTTTAATCTCAGAAGAAATCAACTCACTCCTATTGTCTGGAACACACTATTCTGGATCATCATTCTGTTCACTGCGGTAAATGCAATCGCCAAAAGTTTCTCTCAGGAGCGCTATGGCCGGTTGCTTTATTATTACAGCCTTTGCAGTCCGCAGGCGATCATTATATCAAAAATAATTTACAATTCGCTGATAATGTTATTGTTATCAGGAATGGGGTTTGTATTTTATTCGTTTGTAATGGGCAATGCAATCGGTGATATGGGGCTTTTTATCCTGTGCCTTTTTTTGGCCGCCATCGGTTTTGCATCCGTGCTTACCCTTGTGGCAGGGATTGCCTCCAAAGCGGATAACAGCGCAACATTAATGGCTGTTCTGAGCTTCCCGATCATATTACCCATGCTCCTGATGACGATCAAGCTGGCCAAGAATGCCATGGATGGCTTGGACTGGTCGGTTAGCACGGACGAAATCAGCACACTGTTATCAATTGATCTCATAGTAATTACGCTTAGTTACCTGCTTTTTCCTTATCTGTGGAGAAGTTGATTTTGACTGGCGAGTAAGCATTAAAGTATAAGAGTAAAAATGAGAAAGACCTGGTGGAAAATCCTCTGCATAGTAATCATATTCTATGTCATTTTTATGGGTCTGATGGGCCCGGTCCCGCGCCTTGCCATCATCAATGAGAGCATTCGTAACACTTATTTCCACGTAGCGCTCTGGCTGGCCATGACCACGCTGCTTTTTGCGTCCATGATTTTTTCAATCCGTTATTTGAACAAAGGACGGATCGGTGATGACGACATTGCAAGCGAGCTGGCCAAGTCCGCCATATTCTTCGGAATTTTGGGCTGCCTGACAGGCTCGGTTTGGGCTAATTACACCTGGGGCGATCCCTGGCCGAATGACCCGAAACTGAATGGTGCGGCAGTTGGCATCCTGATCTATCTGGCTTATCTGCTGCTGAGAAGCTCTTTTGAAGACGAGCAGCGAAAAGCGCGCATTTCTTCGGTTTACAACATTTTTGCATTCGCTGTTTTTATTCCAATCATTTACATCCTGCCCCGGCTGACAGATTCTTTGCATCCGGGCAGCGGCGGAAACAGCACATTCGGCTCCTATGATTTCAACAGCGACATCCGGAAAGTTTTCTATCCTGCTATCATCGGTTACATTCTGCTGGGATTATGGCTGGCCGAACTTCGGATCCGGATCAAAGTGATCAACCGCGTCAGGGACGAAGCATTAATAACTTCTGACAAAATAGCCTGAACACGCACTAAGTTTGAACGATCACAAACATTTTAAATCAAATTTTCGTTAAGAATTTAGACCGTTACTCATATAATGAAAAAAGTCTCCCTCTTACTACTCACCTTATTTTTGATCTCAGGAAACTTGTTTGCACAAGCTGTTGATAAGGGCGTGCCTATGGCCGACAAACTCCGGGAAGACGGTAAGATCTGGGTTGTTGTAGCTGTGATTGCTGTGATTTTCGCAGGGATCGCGATCAATATGCTTCGGATAGATTCCAAAGTAAGCAAAATCGAAAAAGAATTAAATATCAAGTAAACTTTCATGAAAAAGATACAAATATTCGGTTTGATCATCATTGCTGTGGCTATTGGCATTATTGTCTCAACAGCCGGTGATGCGAGCACATATGTCGATTTTACAAAGGCCAAAGAGATGGCGCAGGACGGTGATGCAGAAAGCATTCACGTTGTGGGTACACTCAAAAAAGATGCATCAGGCCATATTATCGGCATGGAATACCAGCCTCAGGTTGATCCCAACTATTTTGCCTTCACATTGATCGACAACAACCAGGTGGAACAAAGGGTCGTTTACAAGAACTCAAAACCGCAGGATTTCGATAAATCGGAGCAGGTTGTGGTGGTAGGTAAAATGAAAGACGGCGCTTTCACTGCGGAGAAAATCCTGATGAAGTGCCCGTCGAAATACGAGAACGGCAAAATGGAAACGACTGAACATACAGCAGAACAATCATGATTCACAGCACAATCGGAAGTGCAGGTCACCTGCTGGTAATAATTGCATTTGTAACAGCCCTGGTTGCCACATTCGCCTATTTTAAGGCTAGCACGGCTGGCATCACCATTGACGATGCCAAAACCTGGAAAAAATTCGGACGCGCCGTTTTTTATGCGCACGTTGCTGCCGTTATAGGCGTGGTTTTCTCCCTTTACTGGATCATCGGAAACCATTATTTTGAATATCATTACGCTTGGAAAAACTCCTCGTTGTCCCTGCCAACAGGTTATACGATTTCCAGTTTCTGGCAGGATCAGGAAGGAAGTTTCTTGCTGTGGATCTTCTGGAATGTTGTTTTGGGTTGTGTTTTAATCTTCACAAACCGCTCCTGGGAAGCACCGGTAATGACCGTTTTTGCATTGGTGCAGGCGTTTTTGGCTTCCATGATTTTAGGCGTTGTCATTCCTGGTTTGGATCTCAAAATCGGTTCCACACCATTCCTGTTATTGAAAGAAGTAATGCCAGATCTGCCTGTTTACCAGATGGATGCGAATTTTATTCCAAAAGACGGAAACGGTTTGAATCCGCTTTTGCAAAACTATTGGATGGTAATCCACCCTCCTACCCTGTTCCTGGGTTTTGCTACAACATTGATTCCTTTCTCGTTCGCAATCGCAGGCCTTTGGACCAAAAAGATCCAGGAATGGATCCGTCCGGCTTTGCCCTGGGCATTGTTTTCTGCCATGATCCTTTGCATAGGCATCCTTATGGGCGCTTACTGGGCCTACGAAACGCTTAACTTCGGCGGTTACTGGAACTGGGATCCTGTTGAAAATTCATCTATCGTGCCCTGGTTAATCCTGGTGGCCGCGGTGCATACAATGATCATCGGACGCAAGAATGCGACAGCGCTTAAAACGTCCTTCATTCTTACCATTGCCACATTTATCCTGATCCTTTATTCGACTTTCATGACGAGAAGCGGGGTTTTAGGAAATGCTTCGGTTCACTCATTTACGGATTTGGGTCTTTCCGGACAGCTTCTGATTTACTTGCTGACATTCACAATTGTAGCAATCGGCTTGCTGATTTATCGTTGGAAAGACTTGCCAAGTGACGAAGAAGAAGTTTCCACCTACTCTCAGGAATTCTGGATTTTTATTGGTGCAACATTGCTTTGTTTGTCCGGTTTCCAAATCCTTGCAACGACCTCCATCCCAGTTTATAACAAAATCGCCGAAGCATTCGGAACGGTTTTAAACATGGCGCTTCCTGCCGATCAGATCGGACATTATAACAAATTCCAGCTTTGGTTCTTCTCACTGATCGTCATTCTCACGGGTGTAGGACAGTTTTTCTGGTGGAAAAGAACGGGTAAGGACAAATTGCAAGCGCTTTACAATCCGTTGCTGATCTCACTCATTATCAGTGCTGCGATCATCACGATTCAAGGTGTTAAGGAAATTCAATACATTGTTTTGCTGACATCAGCAGTCTTTGCGATCGTTGCAAACGGGACGATTTTGATTAACATTATCCGTGGCAATTACAATCTGTCAGGCGGAGCGATCACGCATATTGGTGTGGCCTTAATGCTGATCGGGATCCTGTTTTCTTCGGCTTATACCAAAGTCGTTTCGATCAACAACTCTGGTTTGATGATTTCCCGGAGCGAAGAATTTACGAATAACGACAATAAGGAAAATAAGGAGAACATTACCCTGTGGCTTAATAAGCCCGAGAAAATGGGCGACTATATGCTTACCTGGCGCGACGTGCGCGTTGAGCCACGTAAGATTCCTGGTTATATTCCTAAGAGCTGGGTCGATATCATCGAGGGTGATTTCCATGCAGTTGCTTTGAGAGACATTGTTGTGGACGGGAAAAAGTATAATGTCAAAGGCGATACAATCGAGCTTTTTCCTGAAAATTTCTATTACGAAATCGAATACAGGGAGCCATCAGGACGTATTTTCAGCTTGTTCCCAAGGGTGCAGATCAACCCGAGAATGGGTGGAATTGTTTCATCACCCGACATTCAGCGGAAGGTTGACAAAGACCTTTATACCCACGTAAACATGGTGACCAATCCAACTGCAGAGCCGGTTTGGAGCCAGACGGAGAACTTTACGATCAGCATGCGCGACACATTCTTTGTGAACGATTACGTCGCGATCCTGGATAACGTGGTGCGTACGGAGCAGGTTGAGGGCGTTAAGCTCGGAGATGGTGATGCTGCGGTAAAAGCCGTGATCCGCGTGCTCGATAAAGACAAAGAATACGTGGTAACACCTTCCTTCGTGATCCGTGATCGCATGGTGGCACGCAAGCCTGAGGTAAATAACGATTTGGGCATGCGCATTCAGTTCCAGGAGATCAATCCACAAACAGGACAATTCTCCTTCGCTGTTAACACCACTCAGCGCGACTTTATCGTGATGAAAGCCATTGAAAAGCCGTTGATTAACATTCTTTGGCTGGGAACATTTGTGTTGGTGATCGGCTTTATTATGGCGACGATCAGACGTTTCAAAGACTTTATCAAAATGCGGGATAAGGAAAATCAGTCTGCGGATAAGAAGCCTAAAATCAAGGTGCAAGCTGTCTAGCGATTCTGGATCATTTAAAAGGGTGCGTTTGCTAAGCGAACGCACCCTTTTTATTTGTAATAACTCAAAGTTTCACGCGTAAAAGCAGCGTGCTAAATAATGAGCATGTAAGTTTTGATCCAACACTATCTTAAAACCTGAAACCCAATCTGGTAAAGAAGAAAGCTCCGTTGGTGCCCATTTGCACGGGATCCCAGCCGCCACCAGATTCTGTCAGACTTGGCAGGGACTTATCTGGATAAACATTCAGAATGTTGCTGCCACCGATCGAAAGCGAAATGTTTTTGCTGAACTTGTAATTCGCAGTTAGATCAGTCTGGACTTTCGCCTTGTAGATATCCAATTCATAGTCCCAATTGGCCAGCTTCACCTCGCCAAAGCGTATAAAACGGAGCATAAGGCTGAATTTATCAACGCCATAATCAAATGTCAGGTTGATTTTCGACGGCGGCGCCGAAGCCAGCACGAAACGTCGCTCCCTTTCATCAAAATAAGTGTCTTCTTTTCCTCGCAATCTTGGCACTGTATTAACCGGCCCCAAATCCATATCGTTAAAGTTAGCCGCCAAAGTTGTGCTCAGCCGCCCGATGCCCAGCGGGGTGGAATGCGCAATGATCAGGTCAATGCCTTTTGTGGTGGTGTAAGAAAGCGCGTTTGTGAAAAACTGGGCTTGTCCAACCCGCAGATCTTTCAGCAGCTCGCCGATATCCTCATCCTCATCGCTAAACTGCCCGGTAAGCACCACGCGATCCTTCACTTTTACATAGTAACCGTCAATCGTCACGGAAAGCCCCGGAGCCGGGTTCATCGTAAGTCCGATGCTGGCGTTCTGGGAAGTTTCCTGCTTTAACTTTGGGATGCCCAGCGCCCTGGTCACCTCGCTGTTATTATTCGCCAGCAGCACATCCACCGCTTCACCATTGACGAAATTGGTGAATGTCGAGTTGAAATATTTCTGAGCCAGTGAAGGCGCCCTGAAACCTGTGCTGACCGATCCGCGTAACGCAATGGCGTTGGTGATCTTGTAACGCAATCCGACTTTCCCATTCAACGTAGTCCCAAAATCGCTGTAACTTTCAAACCGGGCGGCTGCATCGATCAACAATTTTTTAGTCAGATCTGCTTCTACGTCCAGGTAAGCACCTGCATTGGAGCGGGTTTTGTCCGTGACATCCGAGGGACTGTAACCCGGAAAGCCCTGCGATCCGCCTGCCAGGGAAGGATCGTAATTGTAGTACGAACCGCGCTCGCCCGCGAAAATCTTATAGCGCTCATTCCGAAATTCACCACCAAAAGCAACGTTGAGTCCTTGCAAAATGGTTTTGTAATGACGTGTAATGTTAAGGTTTGCAACGTTTTGTGCCAACTGAAATCCGCCTGCATCAAACTCCGTCCGTGACCCCTCGCCTAATGACGTGTTAATGGTGTTTTTCACATCAAACTGAAATTTATTAAACCCGTAAGTATTGCTGAGATCAATGTTCCATGACTTCCAAACGCCCCGAACTCCCGCTGTTACAGCTCTGTCATCGATCGTGCTTGCAATGATGGGGTCAAATCCGTTAGGGTAAATGGATGGCACATTGCGGTCATCATCGGCGAAACGTGTCCACGCATAAGCGTCGCCTCTGCGCTTGTTGATTCCCCCGAAACTATAAAACTGGATATTCTCACCGACCGGGACTTTTGCGTTGTAATAAAGCGCAGCATTATTGATCCTGGGATCGCCATACTGCCGCCTTTGAAGTTCGTCCGGATCGGAAACTGTGTTTGCGCGGTTGGTATGGTCCCGGAAATTATAGTCGGCCGTCACATTCACAAAACCTTTTTGCGCAATTTTTACGCCGTAATTGAGGTTAACATTATAATTCAGCCCATCGAAATCCTTGTTATCAAATCGATATTTTGCCTTATAAATTCCTGCGTTCACATTGGCGGAAAGCTGATTGACTGTCTCTTTTAAAACAATGTTGATCACGCCCGCAATGGCATCAGAGCCATATTGCGCTGCTGCGCCGTCCCTCAAAATCTCGATACGCTCAATGGCCGCAGCCGGAATGGCATTTAAATCGGTCCCCGTATTCCCGCGGCCTCTTGTTCCGAAAAGATTGACCAATGCAGACTGATGGCGCCGTTTCCCATTGATCAAAACCAATGTCTGGTCAGGTCCAAGGCCCCGCAAGGATGCAGGATCCACATGATCCGCGCCATCAGATCCCGTTTGCCTGTTGGAATTGAAAGAAGGCGCAGCGAATTGCAAAAGCTGGTTTACATCCAGCTGGCCTTGTTTGGTGGTGATCTCACGAATGTCAATCACATCCACGGGCGAAGGCGTGTCGGTGGACGACCGGTTTCCATTTCTCGAACCTACAATGGTTACCTGATTAAGAATGGACGCGTCGGTCATTGTAAAGTCCAGATTAGCATTGGCCGAAACCGCGCGCTCAACAACATTGTAACCGACAAATGTCGCAACGAGAACAGCATTGGACTTCCCTACCGACAGCATATAGGCGCCGCTCCCGTCGGTAATGGTGCCATTATTGGTTCCTTTTTCCAGCACCGAAGCGCCAACGAGCGGCTCTCCGCGTTCATCGCGTACATTTCCCGAAACTTTAAGGCTTTGCGCCGTTGCATAAAATCCTGCAAGCGCAAGCAGACATGTAAAAATTGATTTTCTCACGAACGTTGGTGTTTGATTTTTGGTTATTCCTGCCTTCTAAACCTTCCTATTGCGTATCTTTACACTTAATAATCTTACGCTTACAGTTCTTTTTTTATGATCTCCACGCTTGTTAAATCCGCCCTCGGCCGTCTTCGCATCATTGCTTTTCTTGAAGGCATTTCTTACCTCGTTTTGCTCGGCATTGCTATGCCGTTGAAATATCTTGCCGGTCTTCCGCAGGCTGTCCGCATTGTTGGCATGGCGCACGGCGTTTTGTTCGTGCTTTTTGTCGTTTTGCTGATCCAGGTTGCTACGGAAAGAAGCTGGTCTTTTAAGAAATCACTTCTCGCTTTCATTTCTTCGCTCGTTCCTTTTGGGACTTTTTATGCGGATGCAAAGTGGTTCAGAAGCTGAGAACACCGCCTGAGCCTTTATTCAACCATTCCTACACCCTGATCAAGTGCAAAAAATTTCTATCCTAAACCTTATTTTTTTCTGTTTAATCATTTCAAAAAGCATTGCACAGAAACCCAATGAAAAATATCAATACAATATTCATTCCGCGACATCCTCGCTGAACATTGATGGTGTCGCAGATGACCCGGCATGGGAATCCGCTGAGGTTGCCAACAACTTTTTCATGATCACGCCTATGGATACCAGTTTTTCCAGGGCGCTTACGGATGTGAAAATGTGCTATGATAAGGACAACCTCTACATTCTGGTGGTTAATTATAAGCCCGTAAAAGGCTCTATTATTGTCGAATCATTGAAAAGGGATTTTTCTTTCGGGAAAAATGACAACTTTCTCCTTTTCATGGACACATTTGATGATAAGACCAATGGTTTTTCTTTCGGTGCCAATGCGGCCGGCGCGCCGTGGGATGGCCAGCAGGGAGACGGTGGAACGGTCGATCTGAGCTGGGACAATAAATGGGTGAGCGCGGTAAAGAATGATGATGACAAATGGGTCTGGGAAGCCGCAATTCCTTTCAAAAGCATTCGGTATAAGCCGGGAATAACGAGATGGGGCATTAATTTCAGCCGTCAGGATCTCACTATTTCTGAAAAATCGGCCTGGGCGCCCGTTCCGCGGCAGTTTCCTTCGGCCTCACTGGCTTATACGGGCGTGCTGGCATGGGACGTTCCCCCGCCCAATCCGGGCCCGAACATTTCCATCATACCCTACGCAGCCACGCGTTTGACAAAAGATTATCAAAAAGACACGCCCAATAAATATAAGCCGGCCATCGGAGGCGATGTAAAAATCGGCCTTACCCCATCTCTGAACCTCGACTTAACCGTCAATCCGGACTTCTCTCAGGTGGACGTGGACGTGCAGCAGACCAATCTGGACCGCTTTGAATTGTTTTTTCCGGAGCGCCGTCAGTTCTTTCTTGAAAATGCTGACCTTTTCGCCAATTTCGGGTACGCTACCATTCGGCCTTTTTTCTCCCGCCGCATCGGATTAGGCGTTCCGATTCAGTTTGGTGCGCGTATGAGCGGGAAGATTAACAAGAACTGGCGCATCGGTGTGCTGGACGTGCAGACGGGTTCTTCCGATAGCCAGACGCCCAGAAATAATTACGCGGTTTTTGCATTGCAAAGGCAATTATTAGCCCGGTCCAATGTCCGTTTTATATTTGTAAATAAAGATGCGACGAATTACTCGCCGGAGCAGCATCAGGCCACAAACCGCTATAACCGCAATATAGGAGCAGAATTTAACCTCGCAAGCGCTAAAAATCTCTGGACAGGAAAAGTTATGATGCTCAAATCATTCACACCTGGCAAGTCCACAGACGATTTCACGCACGCTGCTGATTTGAAATTTAACAAAGCCAATTTTTTCTGGCAGTGGCAGCACGAATATGTGGGTAAAAATTTCAATGCAGAAGTAGGTTATGTGCCGAATGCCGTCAGGATGGGTTATTACAAGATCAGTCCGAACATTGGTTATCTGTTTTTTGTCAAAAATCCAAAGATCATCAGCCACGGCCCCAAGCTGATCAGCAATGTATTTTGGGACAAAAAATTTGACCTCAGCGATCGTGAATTTATCCTTTCCTATAACCTGAATTTCATCAACCGCGCCACAGTTGCCGTTTGGGGATCGAGTAATTATGTCAGGTTGTTAAGGCCATTTGACCCTACCAACCTCGGTGTGGGAACATTGGCAACCGGCAGCGAGCACAATTGGAAAGCCGTCGGTTTTGACATTGTTTCAGGCCCGCAGAATCGCCTTACTTACACTGCTTCGGGGATTTTCGGCGGTTATTATCAGAATGGTCATCGTAACAATTTACGGGCGGAGCTGGGCTATCGTGTGCAGCCTTACGTAGCGATCACCATGGCTGGAAACTATAACGATATCCGCCTTCCTGAGCCTTGGAAAAGAACGCAATTATGGCTCGTAGGCCCGCGGGTAGACTTTACATTTACCAATAACCTGTTCTTCACCACATTCATGCAGTACAACAATCAGGCAGATAACATCAACCTGAATGCGCGTCTGCAATGGCGCTATAAGCCTGCGTCCGATTTATTTATCGTGTATACGGATAACTATCTGCCCGAAAACTTCCGGGTCAAGAACCGGGCAGTCGTGTTGAAATTTACCTATTGGTGGAATTTGTAAATCAATAAAATACTTCAATGTTCTTGCTTTTCAGCTGGCCGAGCTGCCTGCTGTATTTGGTCTCCGCATCGTCTTTTACAAATGGGTTGCCGCGCAGGTAAAGTTTTTCAAGTTTTTTTATTTCCAACAGCTGCTCCGGGAAATCGGGGAAGTTGTTGGAAGAAAGATCCAGCTCCTGCAATTTTACAAAAGCGGTCAGTTCCGGGGGAAAATTGGTAAACCAGTTAAAACCCAGATCCAGAATTTTCAGATTTTGCATTTTGGTAATGCTTGCCGGGAGTTTGCTAAGCCGATTATGGTGCGCATATAATGTATGAATGCGGCTCAGTTTGTCGATCCGTTCGGGCAATGCTTTTATCTGGTTATAGGAAACGGCCAGATGTGTCAGGTTTTTAAGCTTAGTAATGCTTTTCGGCAGCATTTCCAGCTGGTTATAATACAGATCCAAGACTTCCAGATTCTTCATTTTCTTAATCCCCTTGGGTAAAACGGCGATGTCGGATTTGTAAAAATTCAGGTCTTGCACCGTTTTCAATTTTCGAAAACTGCCGTTGGACAATGCCGACATGTGGTTACCACCAAGCCATAGCGTCCTTAATTTCTTGCATTTACGAATGGCGATAGGAATGTTGGTAAATTTATTTTCTTTTAAATTCAGCAGATATAATGTGTTGTTACCAGTGATCTGAAAGCTTTTTTCGGTGAGCTTATTTTGCTGTAAATGAAGTTGAGCCAGCTTAGGCAGGCGCGCCATATCTATATGAACCGCCTGCAACTTGTTGTTGCCCAGATATAACTCTTCGAGGTTCGGAAACCGGTAAATGACATCTGGTAATGTCTTCAATTCCAGCTGGTTCAGATAAAGCCGCTTGGTTTTTAATGTATCCTGAAAAACGAGCGCCGTTTTCAGGTCAACGACCGAGCTGTCGCCACGCCTAACCTCGCGCACTACGGGCTGCTTCCCTACCGTTCGGACCGATACGACCGAAAACTTTTTCCCTGTTTTCGAAACTTTCCATCCATCAAAACCAGTCAGAAAAGCATATTTCGCGTGTTTATCGAGGGAGTCTTTGTCATATCCATCACCGGTCCGCAGGTCGAAGATCAAATAGTCCAGGCTTCCGGATTCATTGACATAAATCTGCGTGAATACGGTGATACCCGGATTGGGATTCTCAGGAAATGCGGACGCGATGATCAGACTTGTTTTCTTCATCACCTCAGTCATCATTGACTGCTCTTCACTTCCGTACTCATTAGCGATTTTAATAGGGTCGATGCCCTCTTTTTCGAGATTTTTCGAAGAGACCACCTTCATTTGTGCGCACGCACATTGCACCCACAAGCAGATTAATGCAGAGAATATAGCTTTCATGACATAAAGGTTTTTATGGAAGTGCTAACATAACTAAAAGTTTAGTCATATTATTATAGTAACTTACATATTTGTCGTGAAACGGAAGTGAAGGGGTGACTGAGTGAATTTTGAATGAGTGAATGAGTGAATGACTGAATATTTTTTTGTCAATGATTCACTCATTCACTCATTCACTCATTCATTAATTTACTCATTCAAATTACTTACTTCTTTCTATGGTGTATTGAACGAGTTGTTCGAGGGAATGCCGGTGTGGTGACTCAGCGAATTCGTATAGAAGTGCCCTTGCTTCCTCGACGTAACGCTGCATGACCTGCTGTGCGTAACCCAGGCCACCGGAGTCTTTTACGAACGCAATCACCTCGCTCACTTTTTTAGGTTTGTGACTTTCGTTCCGGATGATATTGATGATCCTCCGTTTTTCAAGCCAGCTAGCCTTATTGAGCGCGTAAATGAGCGGCAGCGTCATTTTTTTCTCCTTAATGTCAATGCCAAGCGGTTTGCCGATCTCATCTTCGCCGTAATCGAAAAGATCGTCTTTGATCTGGAATGCCATGCCTACTTTCTCACCGAACGCATGCATACGCTTCACAATGTCGGCCGTAGCGCCCACAGAGCTGGCTCCTACTGCGCAGCAGGACGCGATAAGAGAGGCTGTTTTTTGCTTAATGATCTGATAATAAACTTCTTCGTTAATGTCAAGCCTGCGTGCTTTTTCAATTTGAAGCAACTCCCCTTCACTCAACTCACGAACGGCAGTAGAAACGATTTTTAGTATATCAAATTCCCCATGATCCACGGACAATAGCAGCCCGCGTGAAAGCAAATAATCGCCCACAAGGACAGCTATCTTATTCTTCCACAATGCATTAACAGAGAAAAAACCGCGACGGTAATTGGAGTCATCCACCACATCGTCGTGCACGAGCGTAGCCGTATGGAGCAATTCGATCAATGCGGCGCCCCGATAAGTGGACTCGGCTATCTGGCCGCAAACACCAGCAGAAAGAAACACAAACATCGGCCGGAGCTGCTTGCCTTTGCGGCGGACAATGTAATTCATAATCTGGTCCAGCAGCATTACGTCACTTTTCATAAACTGACGAAACTTGTGCTCAAAAGCCTTCATTTCATCTGCAACCGGGACCTGGATTTCCTTTATTGAAAGGGTCATATTTATGGACGAGGGCTTCAAAAATCCCTCCTGATATAAAAGGCGTCGGAAAAACCGGAATTCGTTTTCATCGTTTTTCCGCTTCTGAACTCTGATCTTCAAATTTGGAATAAAATCTTCTGTTTATATCAATTTTAGTATGAAAATGTTTAGAATTGAAAAAATTAGGATTGCGATCCGTCGTTCTACCATTCAATCACTGCGCCGGCACCCCGGTTCAAACAACATTACATGAAAGCATTAGTGCTGGGAGGAGGATCAATGAAAGGCGCCTTTCAGGTTGGCGTTATACAAGCTGTGCTGGAAAATGGGTTTGAGCCCGAAATGGTTTACGGCATTTCCGTCGGCGCGCTGAATGCAACATTTCTTGCCAATGAAGCGGGAAAGCAAATGCACGAAAAGAATGCAGTGCAATGGCCGGTCGTCAGCAGGAAACTGCTTGAATTCTGGATCAAAAACATTACGCAGCCACAGGACATTTCAATGCTCCGCTCGCGGGTAATGCTTGGTATGGCAACGCTTATGAGCCGTTTCGACGGGATCGTGGATCCTATGCCCCTGCATTCCATGATCCGGAAGCATGTGAACGATCAATATCTTCATAACAGCCCTGTTAAGCTGAAAGTAGGCGCCGTGAACATCGGCAGCGGAGAAATAAAGTATGCTTCGCCCGATAACCCGCAATTTATGAGCTATGTATATGCAAGCTCATCCATTCCTATGCTGATGCCCGCAGTCGAGATCGAGCAGCAGCTTTACCTGGATGGCGGTTTGCGGGAAGTGGCCCCTATCCGGCAAGCGATTGAAGATGGTGCTACGGAAATAGTGCTTATTGCCTGCCATTCGCCGCTTTTGTACCAGCCGGAAGACATGAACTCACGCAACCTGATCACATTGATTGAGCGCGTCAGGGACATTACCGTCAATCAGATCGTCAACAGCAACATTGTCTGGGCCGAGTCATTTGTCGACCGCTCCAATCTGCGCGGAAAGCCGATGAAACTAACGGTGATCCGTCCGGCCGCACCGCTTTTTCTTGATTTACAACATTTCACTTCCGAAGACATTTCCCGACTAATTGTTGAAGGTTACCGGGCTGGGATTGAAGCCGTTATTGCAGCAACCGAAAAAGTACAGAAATAAAAAACCAGCATTATAAAGCAAGAAAGTCTGTCCCGGATCGGAACAGACTTTTTTGCTTTATAATAATGGTCTAGGCTGGTCCCTAGTTAAAAATATAACGGATACCGATTTGTGCCTGCCAAACGTCATTGATCGTGCGACCTTTAACGAAAGCATCACGAACCAAAACTGTCTCGCCACCAATTACTTGTGTCCCCATTCTGTATGAAGGAACGCCGTCCGCAGAAACACTTGCGAAGTTAAGCGGGGTCGACTGTGTTGAGTTGGAAGAAACCGTAACCTGGTTGCCTACGCCCCATTTGTTGTTGATCATGTTTCCAATGTTGAATACGTCGGCACGCAAACGGATAATGTTCTTTTTATCTTTTGCACCCACTTTTACATAGAAATCCTGTTCAACGGTCAGGTCGAAGCGGGTTAACCATGGATATGCACCACCGTTACGTTCTGTATATTGTCCTTTTCTTTTTGACAAATAAGGATGGCTGTCGATATAGTTCTGGAAAGCTTCTTTTTGCTGTTCTGGTGAGAATGTGTAGGTCTTTCCATTTACGGTTGTAGTAGAAGTCACGAAATTCACGTCAGAAGCACTTTTCGGCACATATAGCAAGTCATTGTTCTGACCATCACCATTCATATCCGTCGAGCTGATGTAAGAAAGCTTCGTTCCGCTGTTGGAAACGCCGCCTAATGTGATCATCGTTGCCCCGCCGATTTTGCCACCATATTCTTTTCTGTAAGATACGTAACCTACAAAACGGTGACGCAGGTCGTTACCAGACCACGCAAGATCCAGGTTGTTCAAACCATTGATCCCCGGCACGTTGCCTTCCACTGTGCTGGAAACAGAAGCGATGTCTTTTGCCTGTCCGTAAGTATAACCCACCATTCCACCAAAGCCGCGGGTTGCCGCTTTTTCCAGTTTTCCTGTGATCGAGTAAGAGTAACCTTTGTTTGTGTTTGTCAGGACGTAAACGTTTGAAACATCTCCGTTGATAAGACGCGCCGCAGTCGCAGCTTGTCCGGACAGTCCTGATGCAGGAAAACGGTCACGTGAGTCTGTGCCAGCAAACTGAGCAGTTGCCGGTTTAAGGTTCACGTCAATATAGCGGAGTGCATTGTAGTTTTTGTTGAAAATACCTTCCACAGTTGCTATAACGCCCCAGCCAAGCTGCTGATCAATACCAATGTTGCTTTTCCAAACCTGTGGGAATTTCAGATTTTCATCCGAAGCATTGACCTGGTAACCAGTCAACTTCTGGGATTGTTGCGGATTGTATCTGGAAGGATCTAACGTAAATGGAAAGTTCACTGTGTTACTTCCCTGGATTGTTGCAGAGTTCACGCCATTGTTACCCAACTGATTGGATATCAATACGTAAGGAATTCTTGACAAGAATAAACCTGTTCCTCCACGTACCTGTGTCATTCTGTTTCCTTTTACGTCCCAGTTGAAACCAAGGCGAGGCGAAAGATAAATGCGCGCTTTCGGAACATTACCTGTGTTCACCTTATAGTCTGCACCTTCATTGTCTTTAAATGTCAATGCGGCTACATCTGCATTGTAATATTGTTTCGAAGTGTTCGGGATGGTGATATAATCTCCGCGAAGACCTGCTGTAACTTTGAAGTTTGGCGCAACCTGATATTCGTCCTGAACATACAAACTAAATGTCTGTGTCTTGAATTCCTGCCAAGGTGCAGAACCGTCCGGAAGCAATGAGTAGCGATAATTGAAACGAACCAATGTGTCCGGAGCAACTGTCAGGTTTGGATTAGCCAAATATGCATTGGCTGCATTTTTAAAATCCTGGATCGATTTGAACACGTAAACACCGTTCGAAGTCGGGAAGAACAAGTTGTTCGATTTGAAATATTCGAAAGAAGCACCCGCTGTTAATGTGTGTTTTCCGGCAAAGTAAGTCAGGTTATCCGTAATGTTCAATGTGGAGTAATCCAGACGGTTGTTCGGTGTAAAAGGATCGGAACCGATTGTCGTGTAAGTTGATCCGTCTTTCTGGATTTCTACGGTTGGGAAAATCGGCGCTTTGTATTTCCTGTCTTCGATCTGCTTATTGAATGTTCCGATCAGGTTGTTCGCAAATTTTCCTCCGAAATTGGAGTTCAGTTCCGCTACGAAAGAGCGCGTGTTATCCTGGATAATGTAGCCCGTATTCTGAGGAGAAATTGCTGACAATGAGTTGGTACGGTTACCAAATCCTGCTGTGTTACTGCTGTTGCTCTGGCTGATCAACACGTCCGAATCCGAATCGTGGTGTGAGTAACGCAATGTCAGTTTATGTGCGTCGCTGATGTTGTAATCAATGCGCGCAAGAAATTTATTACTCTTGTTCTCATTGTTGAAACCATCGATAGCACCGATATCATACTTGAATTTATCCTTCATAAATGCGCCAAGATCTTCAAGATCAGCAGCAGTTGTGCGGGAAACATTGTCTCCTGACTGTCCGCGGTTAAGCACAAAATCCAATGCCGGGCTCGAACGTTTTACAAACTCACCGTTAACGAAGAAGAAAAGTTTGTTTTTAATGATCGGCCCGCCCAAACGGAACCCGGTTGTTTTCTCACTGAATTCCGTAACGTTGATCTTGTTTCCGTCCGCTTTGTCCCCCGCCAGGTTTTTGTTTTTGAAAAAATGAAAAACCGAACCTGAGAATTCATTTGTTCCTGAGCGCGTTACCGCGTTAATACCCGCACCTGCAAAACCCGATTGACGAATGTCATAAGGTGCAATGTTGATCTGAACCTCCTCGATCGCATCCAGCGATATTGCCGAAGAACCTGTCCGGCCACCCGCTGCCGCCTCGCTACCCAATCCGAAACCGTTGTTGAAAACAGAACCGTCGATGGTAAAGTTGTTATAGCGGCTATCCTGGCCTCCAAATGAGCGTCCATTCCCATATGCATTGTATTTGGTAATGTCGTTCAGCGTTCTTCCCAATGTGGGCAGGCTGGTTAGCAAGCCCTTGTTGAATGTTGTTGCTGCTCCCGTGCGGTCCGAGCTGAAAATATCGCTTCCGGCACCGGTCACAACCACTTCACTAAGTTCAGTAGAACCGTCTTGCAGATCGAAATTAACATTAGCCGCTGTTCCGAGGTTGGCAAAAATGTTTTCTTGTGATTTGTCGCTGAACCCTACAAATGAAACCGTTACAGTGTAAGGGCCACCGACACGAACAGCCGGAATCGTGTAAAGTCCCTGCTCGTTGGTCACGGAACCATACTTACTTCCTGAGGGAACGTGAATCGCTACGACAGTCGCTCCCGGAAGCACATCTCCCTTGCTGTCTGCCACACGACCTGTAATTGCTGATGAAGTAACCTGCGCCCGGGCTTCGGGACTCAGCAGGGACATTAAGAAGACAACCAGCGCAAAGCTCGCTGCCCTGAAAAGTAAACTTTTCACGTTCATAAAATTAGTTGATTTGGTTTTTAATATTAGTAGCTTCATCAAAGGCGATGAGTAATATTTACCGTAAAATAAATTCTTTTTTATTTCAATAACAAAATTGCAAATCCTACTAAAATACAATACTAATCGGCGTAACTGCTTGATTTGTTGAAATAATACATAATTCTGTACCAATTATTCAATATTACAAAGATTAAGAAATTGTTAACAAACCAGCGGATCCGCCCCATTGCTTTTTAAAGCAATTATTGATCTGCTAACCAGTTTTTTCGGTTGAAAAATAATTTTTTGGAACACCCGCAAAAAGATCCTGGAAAATCAATGTTGAATTAAAACAGGCCTGGTTTTGTCCTTCTTATAAATAGCCCGACTTTTACATTTCGACTATTAAACCATTTCCAATACATAATGCAACTCAACTATAAACAGATCGGTGAAAGCGGAAGAGCTGTGATTATTCTCCACGGCGTTTTCGGTTTTCTCGACAACTGGCTTACAATTGGCAAGACCATTTCTGAACACGGCTTCCAGGTATATCTCGTCGACCAGCGCAACCACGGACGTTCCCCGCACGAGGGACATCTGGATTTTTCGACCTTGGCAGCAGATTTGAAGGGTTTTCTGGAAGAGCACCAAATCATTGATCCCGTTCTGATCGGCCATTCCATGGGCGGCAAAACCGTTATGGAATACGCTGTGACTTACCCGGAAACCCTTACACAGCTCGTCATTGTGGACATAGGACCAAAAGCCTACCCTATCCATCATAAAAGAATATTGGAAGGACTTAATGCAATTCCTATCGACGAAATCGAAAGCCGGAACCAGGCGGATGAGATATTAAGCGAATACGAGCCGATTTTAGCGGTGCGTCAGTTTTTGCTTAAAAATCTGTACAGGAAAGACGAAGGTGGTTTCGGATGGCGGTTTAACTTGCCAATCCTCACATCCGATATGAGCAAGGTAGGATCAGAGATTGTTTCTAAACAAAAAATTGAAGCTCCCACCCTTTTTATCAAGGGTGAAAACTCCAAATACATTGTTGATGAAGACTGGGAAGGGATACTAAAAATATTTCCGAATGCCCGGCTCGAAAGCATTGCTGACGCGGGACATTGGGTGCAGGCGGAGCAACCGAAAGCATTTGTTGCCGCGCTGCTGAAATTTCTGGAAGAAACTACCTGACATATTTAAGCCGCTGATTATTGCACGGCGTAACGATCATTTCAGGACCGGATAGCTCTATTTCCCAACTGGGGCAATTAACACAATTGACGAGTACGCATAATGGATTCGGCGGAAGCGCGACCTGCGGCTTAACAGGCATTACCTGATCATTGATGATGAGCATTCCCGGGGCGCAGCAACGCGGTTTCCCGTCCGTGTCCAGCATCACACCGTCGGAACGGAAGATCAGCGTGTCTGCTTTGGCGAGGTCGATGGGTTCCCAGACCTTATTTCTGCCGTCGATGGCGTTTTTCTCAACTGCGGTGAGATACCATTTGCCCTGAACGGATAAAAGCTCCGGGGCGTTCATTGCCTCCATTGTGTCTTTTTTACAGGATAACAACAGGGCGATACAGAAGGGTATGTATAGTAACTGTTTCATTGTCTTTTAACTTTGTTATTTCACATATGAAACAAATCAGGTGAATAAGGTTGGAAGAAAATTTAAATTTCACATTAACTTATGAATCAACTCCCTACCAAGCTTTATCTTATTCCGACCATCCTTGCAGATGATACACAGCAGAAAGTGCTAAGCCCTCAGATTCTTAGCACGATCCAAAATCTGAATGTATTTTTTGTAGAGAATGTTCGGACGGCCAGGCGCTTTATCAGCGGCCTCCGGTTAGGTAAGGTCATTGACGAATTAACATTTATCGAGCTGCATAAGGACACGCCTGAGCACATTACGCGTGAGCATTTGCGGGCGCTTACCCAGGATGCGGGCGTGCTGTCGGAAGCGGGTTGCCCGGGTGTGGCTGACCCCGGCGCCGTGGCGGTGGGCCTGGCTCATATACTGGGCATTCAGGTGGTGCCATTGGTTGGCCCTTCCTCCATTTTGTTGGCGCTGATGGCTTCTGGGCTGAGCGGCCAGTCTTTTGCGTTTCACGGCTATCTGCCTATTGATAAGTCCGAAAGGAAAAAAGCTTTGCAGCAGTTGGAACGCGACTCTAGACAAACCGGCCAGACGCAGATTTTCATGGAAACACCATTTCGTAACAACACATTTTTAGAGGCGATCCTCGAATCCTGCGCACCGGATACCATGCTTTGTATTGCTGCTAATGTGACGGCTGAGGATGAGTTTATTAAGACGATGTCTGTCAAAAACTGGAAATCGGCCAAGCCCGATCTGCACAAGAAACCTACGATTTTCCTGATTGGGTAATGCTAAAATGTTATACAATCTTTCCAACCATCTGTGCCGGGAACTGATCATAATGGTAATTAAAGTCAATAACTCAACTACAAACTTTACTCCACCATGAAAAAATGGATCCTGTTTTTGGTATTTCCGCTGGCTGCTTTCATGTCATCGTGCAAGGACGACGATTCGCTTAATGCCGTATTTATCTCCGATTCCGCTTTTGAAACCGGCACGGATGGCTGGGCAGCTGAGTTTGCTGAATACGACACAACCACCGATTCTTCAACACTTCGCATGTTAGCTGTCCGCTCACGGCTGCCAACCGGCCTGGATACGAGCAAATACGCCTATTTCGTTGAGGCGTCAAATCGCAGTGATGATATGTTTATGTATCTCAAAAAGAGACTGACCGGCTTTAATGCGAACCAGACTTATAACATCACATTTGAAGTAACCATTGCAACAAATTACCCCGAAGACGGCCTAGGCGCCGGCGGCGCTCCCGGCGGTTCCATGTTTCTGAAAGCCGGCGCGTCTGGTGTTCAGCCAGGCCGGAGACTGGTAAGTGGAACATACGAATTCAATCTTGACAAGGGAGCCCAGTCGGAGGAAGGCGTTGATGCGGTTATCCTTGGAAACGCAACCAACGAAAGCACTCAGAGCGCATTCAGGCTCACCAAAAAGTCCAACACGAAACCATTTGCCGTGAAGGCGAACGAGAATGGTGAGATTTGGCTCTTTGTGGGCGTTGATTCCGGTTATGAAGGTCTCAACACCGTTTATTACGACCGGGTCAAAGCATTTATATCTGCGCAATAACGGTTCCCTGCAACTTATGATTTAAAGCGCTGCTGCATTTTTAATGTAGCGGCGCTTTTTGTTTTTGGCACATTCAGGGCATCTTTCAGGTCTGTTTGCAAAGTGTTTTGTAACTTCGTCCGAAACTATTGCAGCTCTTATCCATATAAAATGACGACCGTTCAGACTTTCACATTCAACCCATTTCAGGAAAATACCTACGTGCTTTATGACGAAACGGGCGAGGCGGTCATCATTGATCCGGGCTGTGTGGAGAAAGATGAATACGAGGAATTATATGGTTTTATTGAAAAAAATGGTCTGAAACCGGTCGCGATCATCAACACGCATGCACACATTGACCATGTGCTGGGCGTTGCAGCTGTAAAACGGAAATATAACATTCCCTTCGCGTTGCACCAGATCGATGAACCTTACCTGCGAGCCGTTAAAACTTACGCTTCAAATTATGGCTTTTACCAGTTTGACGAGCCCGAAATTGACCGTTATCTGACAGAAGGAGAAATTGTGAAATTCGGTACAACTGAGCTGGAAGTCATTTTTGTCCCCGGCCACGCTCCCGGACACGTTGCATTTGTAAGCCATGCTGATCATTTCGTAATTGGCGGTGACGTACTGTTTTACATGAGCATCGGGCGTTCGGATCTGCCGGGAGGAAACCATGAGATTTTAATCAACAGCATTCGCACCAAAATGTTTACATTGCCTGATGACTATAAGGTTTACGCAGGCCATATGCAGGCAACGACCATTGGTTTCGAGAAGAAGAACAACCCTTTTTTCAAATAACCCATGATCCGCCGCAACATTCCCAACGCCCTCACCTGTGCAAACCTGCTATGCGGGTGCATAGGCGTCGTAGAAGCGTTTCACAATAATCTGGTTATTTCCTGCATTTTAATAGGGGCAGCACTTATTTTTGATTTTTTTGACGGCTTTTTGGCGAGGCTATTGAAAGTGAGTTCTGCCATCGGAAAAGATCTTGACTCGCTGGCCGACATGGTAACATTCGGATTGCTGCCTGCCATTATCGTTTATCAGCTCCTGATGCAAAGCATTCCTGACCTGCTCGGCATATGGAAAGCTTATCCTGCGTTTATCATTGCCATATTCTCAGCGCTAAGGCTGGCGAAGTTTAACAATGATCCCCGCCAGAGCGATTCCTTCATTGGCCTGCCCACTCCAGCCAACGCAATGCTGATCGCATCGCTTCCGGTTATCCTGTTGACCAAAGATCCGTTCTGGAAAGACATTATTGTCAACACCACCAATCTCCTCATCTTATCCGTTGTAATGTCGTTCATGCTGGTCATGGAAATGCCATTGATCGCATTGAAATTCAAGCATTTCGGCTGGAAAGGGAATGAATTCCGGTTTTTGCTGATCGCATCGACGGTGATCCTGATCCTGACGCTTAAAATCCTTGCAGTGCCCGCCATTATCATTCTTTACATCCTGCTTTCAGTGGTGGATAATGTCACGAAAAAGGATAGATCAATTGGTAACATTTAGTTTTTATTGCAACTTTGTCACGGGTGTTTTCAAGTAATTCTTCGCAAAAAAAGTATGGCTTTCTCTAAAATAACCGGTCTTGGCTATTACGTGCCTGATAACATTGTCACCAATAATGACCTGACCAAATGGATGGAGACTTCGGATGAATGGATCCAGGAAAGGACCGGAATCTGCGAACGGCGCTACTTTGAGCATGGAAAAGACACCAATTACAGCATGGCCGCCGCAGCGTCCCGGCAGGCACTGGAACGCGCAGGTTTGGAGCCCAACGACATCGACGTTATCGTTTACGCCACCATTACACCCGACTATTTCTTTCCCGGCTCTGCCTTCTTAATGCAGCGCGAGCTCGGCATGGACGGGAAGCCGGTGATCGATATCCGTCAGCAATGTTCCGGGTTTGTATATGCGCTTTCCATTGCTGATCAATTCATCCGCTCCGGCATGTATAAGACAGCACTGGTGATTGGCAGCGAGATCCAATCTTCCTGGATTGACAAGACCACGGCCGGCAGAAACACCGCTGTAATCTTCGGAGACGGCGCTGGGGCAGCGGTTCTTACCGCCACTGAAGATCCCCAACATTGTATATTATCTACACACCTTCACGCAGACGGGCGTTTTGCAGAAGATTTATATGTAAAAGAACCAGGCAGCAGCCGCCCTGGCCGGGCTGCCACAAAAGAAATGCTCGACGAGGGTGGTTTCAATGTTCATATGAATGGAAATGCGGTTTTCAAGCACGCAATCGTCCGTTTTGGAGAGGTGATCAATGAGGCCCTGGAAGCGAATGGATTTCAGCAAAGCGATCTTGATTTACTGGTTCCGCACCAGGCCAATATCCGCATCAGCGACTATGTCCGCCAGCAATTAGGGCTGTCTGAGACACAGGTAGTTAATAATATTCAACGTTTCGGTAACACCACAGCAGCCTCCATCCCCATCGCCATGGCGGAAGCCTGGGAGCAGGGGCGGTTACAAGATGGAAACCTGATTTGTCTGGCTGCTTTCGGAAGCGGGTTTACGTGGGCTTCTGCGCTGATCAGGTGGTAAATAGCCTAATATTGGCCAACTGAAAGCATTACTAGCGTGCATCCCTCTATTGGTATGATATTTTTATCTTTAAGGATGCTTTTAAATTCAGGATTCTCTGTACCGGGATTGAAGATGACGCGTTTAGGGTTTAAAGAAAGGATATAATCGTAATATTCGGGCTGATGGGTTGGATTAATGTATAACGTCACCGTATCTACATCCTTCCAATCTTGTTTGTCCAAATGAATTTCTTCACCTAATGCAGTTCCCTTTCTCCGGCCAAGGAGCAAAATCGGATGTCCGTAGGTTCTGAGTTTTTGTGCAGCCAGATAAGCGTATCTGGTGGGATTTGAGGTTGCTCCGAGGATAAGCGTGCGCTTCATACTTTTAGATTTAGTGAACAAATGGAATCATATTCCTTGCTCATTAACATCGAAAAGATGCAAAATCGTTTCCAAGACAACAGATCGTGTGAGTGAGTACTAAAATCAGCTTTAAAAACTATTATATATTGTATCAAAATGAATGAGTCAAATGTAGGTCGGAGTTTCTGGAACGAAAAGTGGGCAAAAATTATCTTCGACGAAATCGAGAACGCTCCTCATTACGAAGTATCAAATTACGGCAGATTAAAGAGCTTTCAGAATAATCCAAAAGAAGGCGCAGTGATAAAAGGCTCTGTAATACAAGGTTACAGATCATTAAATATAAGGGTAACAGGTGGAAAGACGATCAACAGATACGTGCACAAGCTCGTAGCGGAGCATTTTGTTGACAAACCAAGCGATGAGCACATCTTCGTGATCCACTCGGATTTTGAAAAACAAAACAACCATTTCGAGAACCTGAAATGGGTTACAAAAGCTGAAATGATCGACCACAACCGGGAAAACCCTGCATTTATCAACCGTGTTATTCCAAGAAGGACTAAAAATTATAAACTGACAGAAAGCAAGGTAAGGATCATTAAGAAGCTGTTGAAGAACGACAATAACCGCTTAAAAATGATTGCAAAGCAGTTTGGGATCACGCATACGCAGCTTAACAGGATTCGTTCAGGAGAAAACTGGAAACATGTAACCATTGAAGATTAAAGCAAATACTTAATTACACTTTTTCCTCGGTAGAAACCGTATAACCAGTGCCGTTCGCTCCTTCCTCGAAATCGACAGACAAACCGATTACGTACATAAGGTGTCGCCTGTCTACAAAGATCTTGATATCGTCCACCACATAAGTCTGGTCATGCTCGGTTGCGGTGTCAAAACCCAGCAGAAATGAACCGCTGCATGCGCCGCCTTTGAGTCCGACCCTTAATCCGTAAGTATCTGGAATTTTATTGGCGGCTAATGTTGTCCTTATTTCCGTTTTGGCCTTTTCTGTAAGCTGAACAGGGCTTTCCATTTGAAATCTGATGCAATGTTGTGTTAAGTATCTCCATGAACACGAAAGGCTGTTAATCCATTCGCTCTTTCAAATAATTCTCTGCTTAATGCAGTTATTCCTTTAATTTTGCGGTTTATTGATCAAAATCAGCATTCTAAAAACGATGGAATATTATTCACTGCTTGTTATTCTCGTGCTTGGCCTTGCCATAATCTTCGGCATTTATGCAACCATTACAACCGTAGCATCCAAGTTGTCGGATAAGCAAAGATGGGAAATCCGCGGCAAACATACCGACATTACACTTCCGTTAAGGTTGCAGGCTTACGAACGCATGTGCCTCTTTCTAGAACGGATCGCACCTAATAATTTGTTGATAAGACTGGTGCCCTCGGCAATGAGCGCCCTGGAATTGCAACAGATCCTGCTGCACGAGATCCGCGAAGAATACAATCATAATGTTGCGCAGCAAATGTACATCAGCAGCAATGCATGGGAACAGGTCACGAACGCTATGAATGAAATGGTTGCAGTTATTAACCAGGCTTCTACGGAAGTGGCTGCGGACTCTCCTCCTGCGGATCTTGCAAAAAAAATATTTTCGCACGTGATCGAGAGAGAAGTGCAGCCTTCGGCACATGCATTAAAGGTCTTGAAAGAAGAAATCAGGACTTTATTTTAAAAAGCAACCGGCTGTCGGGTCATGGCTGTCGGATTGCGTTATGTTTTACAATATTTCAGGCCGAAAGCGGATTACCGCAGGCTGATAGCCATAAAAAATGCTTTATCCCAATACATTAGAACAAAAATTAGGCTTCGACAAGCTGCGGGAGCGGCTCAAAGAAGCTTGCATAAGCCCGCTCGGACAAAGTTACGTTGAGAAAATCAAGTTTTCGGAAAATTTCGGGCTTGTCGAAAAACTGGTAAGCCAAACTGCTGAAATGCAGAAGATTATGCAGATCGGTGAAAATTTCCCTTCTCAAAATTACATTGACGCCACTTCCTTTCTGAAACGCGCGGCCATTGAGGGAATGCTGCTCACGCAGGCCGAATTTTCTGATATTAAAGTTTCGCTGCTCACTATCAGACTTTGCCTTCGCTTTTTCGCAAATGAAGAGCCGGAAGCTTACCCGATCCTGGGTGAGTATGCCAAAACAATCCGCGTCGACAAGGCCATTACGGACGCCATTGACCGCATTATTGATGATCGGGGGCAGATCCGCGATTCGGCTTCATCGGAATTATCGCGCATCAGAAAAAGGCTTATATCCGAACAGGCGGGCATTCGCAAGAAGCTGGATACGATCCTGAAATCGGCACGGAGCAATGGCTGGGTTGGCGACGATGTTTCACTCACCATACGCAATGGCCGGATGGTTATTCCGGTTGCTGCTGAGCACAAGCGTAAGCTGCGGGGATTCGTGCACGACGAGTCGGCCACCGGGCAAACCGTATTCATTGAACCAACGGATGTTTTCGAATCCAATAACGAGATCCGTGAACTGGAATACGAGGAACGCCGCGAGATTAACCGGATTCTACTCGAACTTACGGCACAGCTCCGTCCTTACGTCCCGGATCTGCAAAAGGCCTATGGCTTTTTGGGGCTGATGGATTTCCTGAGGGCCAAAGCAAAGCTCGCTGCTGAAATGAGTGCGATTAACCCGCCCTTTTTTAATAAGCAGTTCATAGACTGGCGCGATGCAAGGCACCCGTTATTACATCTTTCTTTCCAAAAACAAGGCAAGAAAGTGGTTCCGCTTAACATTGAATTGCAGGAAAAGCAACGCATACTCATTGTTTCCGGGCCAAATGCAGGTGGAAAATCGGTGTCGTTGAAAACAGTGGGTTTGATCCAATATATGTTCCAATGCGGCTTGCTGGTGCCGGTTGCAGAAGGTTCTACAATGGGTTTTTTCCAAAACATTTTCATTGATATCGGTGATGAGCAATCACTTGAAAATGACCTGAGTACATACAGTTCACATCTTACAAACATGCGCCATTTCCTGGCCATGGCCAACAGGCGCACGCTTTTCCTGATCGATGAATTCGGAACCGGAACGGAGCCGGGACTAGGCGGAGCAATAGCGGAAGCAATCCTGGAAAACCTGACCAAATCAGGTGCATATGGCGTCATCAATACGCATTATACCAACCTGAAAGTGCTCGCGGACAAAACCGAAGGCCTTGTGAATGGTGCCATGCGTTTTGACGGTGAGCACTTGGAGCCGCTTTATCAACTCGAAATAGGAAGGCCCGGCAGTTCTTTTGCATTTGAAATCGCTTCCAAAATAGGGCTGCCGAATGCTGTGGTTGACCGGGCGAAGGAAAAGCTGGGAACGCAGCAGGTGAATTTTGAAAAACTGTTGAAAGAGCTCGACATTGAAAGACGGGTTTTCGCCGAAAAGAACATTGAAGTCGGCATTAAGGAGCGCAAGCTGGCCAAACAACTTGCCGACTACACGGCACTGAAAGAAAAGCTGGATAACAATGAGAAAAAGATCGTTAACGAGGCAAAGCAAAAAGCTAAAACGCTCATTTCTGACGCTAACCAGCTGATTGAAAACACGATCCGGGAGATTAAAGAAAATAAGGCCGAAAAGGAAAAAACAAAGACAGTAAGGGTCGAGCTTGAAAAATTTGGCAAGAAAAACCTCGAACTGGAACAAGTGACCGAACCGGCACCGGCAGAGGACATTTTCGAACCCGAAAGCGGCGACATTATCCCTGGCAGTTATGTCCGGATTGTGGGCCAAACGGCTATTGGTGAGGTCATTGGATTAAGAGGAAAAGACGCCGAAGTGCGGATCGGTGACCTGAAATCTACCATTAAGCTGAATCGATTGGAAAAGGTTTCCAACAAAACTTACAAAGCCACAACAGGCGAAAAGAAGTTGAAAACCAGTGCTAAGGGCGTTGATTTGAATGAGCGTATGCTCAATTTCAGTTTCAATCTGGATATGCGCGGCAAACGCGGGGAAGAAGCATTGGGGCTTGTGGACCAATTCATGGACAACGCCATCATGCTCGGCTACGACGAACTGCGCATCGTACACGGTAAAGGCGACGGAATACTCAGGACGTTGGTCAGGAACCATTTGAGGGGTTACTCGCAAGTTTCCGGCATGCAGGACGAGCATCCGGACCGCGGCGGGGCGGGTGTTACCATTGTGAAGTTGAAATAGCGTTTATTGACAGCATAGCAACAAAAAGAGGGTGCCTTCCGGCACCCTCTCCTATTTTATAAGCCCAGCAAAATTAATGTGCTGCAGCCGCCGTAGTTGTGGTTGTTGAACGTCTGCCTTTCATCCAGAAGAACAAAATCCCGAATGCAACGATCAAAATCGCAGGGAAAATGATCATGGTGCTAAGCGTCGCCTGACCGGCTGCCAGTTCCATTTCATCACCTGTAAGACCTGCTGCAATTTTTTCAGCTTTCGCATCATCAAGCCATTTACCGATAACAGGCTGCCAGATCGCAGTTGAGAACATACCCACACCACCTACGATGGACATTCCCAACGCGCCGCTAAGCGGAACATTCTGTGCAATAAAACCAATCATTGTTGGCCAGAAAAGGCCCACGCCCATCGCGAAGATAACCGCTGCCGCATAAGCCGCTCCGCCTGTTACCGTGCTGAACAAATAGATTCCGATAGCCGCCAGGACAGACGAGCCCCAAAGGATCCCTGTTGCGCCAAGTACTTTCACGATTGGCGCAGCGAAGAAGCGGATCAAAGCCATTAAGCCTGTTACGAGCGCAAGAATAAGCATTGGACTTGCGCCGCTTTTGCTCATGATCAAACCAGTCCATTGCTGTGGCCCGAACTCAGAAATAGCCGTTAGCATCATGCAAAGGAATATAAATATGAACAAAGGCGAGGCCATTGCTTTCAGGTTTTCGCCGATAGAAGTTACACCTGCAACGTGAGGTCTAGGAAATGCCTGTCCCCAGAACAAGAATGCATAAATCACAGCCGGGATCATAATCACCCAGATTTGCGCCTGCCATCCCAGGTTCGCATCGGTCATAAATTTAGATATCAAGCTTCCTACAACGATTCCGCCCGGGAACCACATGTGGAAACGGTTGAGCATCTTATTCATTTTCAAACCTTCGTAAGTGTCCGCTATCATTGGGTTACAGGCCGCTTCCGTACACCCGTTTCCAATTCCAATAAAAAATGTCGAGATCAAAAGGCCGGTATAACCGCCTGCATATATGGTAAGAAGAATGCCGATTACGTGGCAGACAAATGCAATCTGCATGATGATTTTTGGGCCCACTGTGTGGTAAACAAGTCCGCCAATGATCATGGACAAGGGAAAACCGAGGAAAAACATAAGGTTAATAAACCCAAGCTGCTCCGCAGTCAGGCCAAATTCATCCCCCAGCTGTGGAAGAATACCCGCCCGGATACTGAAAGAAAAAGCGGTGGTAATAAGAGCAAAACAACTAGCATTAAAAAGCCTGTCGCTATTAATTGTTTGAGTCATGAGACTAAAAGGGTTTGTTATTTAAATGGATGATTAACCTTATGGAGACTGCTGTTTTTATGTAAGAATTTCACAGAAAAAACAAATAAACGCTTTTTCTACTGCATTTAGTTATGCCCGGGAAGTGTTTTTTAAGTGTTAAAATTATATTTGTAAGAAGTAAGAGTCATCTATACTACTCTTTAACATGTTATAAATCTTTTCAAAACTTTAAACCAACTGGAATGTCAAGAAAGATTAGGATGGGTATGGTGGGCGGATCGCTTGATGCCTTTATAGGCGGCGTCCATCGCCGTGCTGCTATTATGGATGGAGAAATAGAGCTGGTTTGTGGTGTGTTCAGTTCCGATCCTTCCAAATCGAAAGAGACGGGCAGAGCCTTATATTTGCCGGAGGATAGATTATACAACGATTTCGAGGAGATGATCCTCAAAGAAAAAGAGCTTCCCGAAGGAGAACGCATGGATTTTGTGGCCATTGTAACGCCCAACCACATGCACAAGGCCCCTACTAAACTAGCCCTTGAAAACGGTTTTCACGTCGTTTGCGATAAGCCAATTACATTAAATACGGAGGAAGCGGAGGAAATTACAGCATTGGTTGAAAAAACTGGCTTGATTTTCTGCCTTACCCACAATTATACAGGTTATCCTATGGTCAAAGAGGCGAAACATATGATCGCTTCGGGTGCTATCGGCAAGATCCGGAAAGTGATTGTGGAATATCCGCAAGGCTGGCTGGCAACATTGGTGGAAGTGACTGGTAACAAGCAGGCTGCATGGAGAACTGACCCAAAACGCTCAGGCGCTGCAGGCGGCTTAGGCGACATTGGAACACATGCCGAAAACCTGGCCGAATACATTACCGGGCTGAAAATCACTCAGGTTTGTGCCGATCTGACGATTTTCGTGGAAGGCCGCTTACTGGACGACGATGCGCATGTACTGCTGCGTTTCGACAATGGTGCAAAAGGAATTCTGCAAAACAGCCAGATTGCCAACGGCGAAGAAAATGACTTGAACATTCGTGTTTACGGCGAAACAGGAGGCTTGCAATGGAAGCAGCTGGATCCGAACACATTGATCCACAAAACCAACCAGGGCGCACGGATCATCCGCACCGGTGTAGGTAACTTATCCAAAGCCGCTCAGGTGCACACCCGCATTCCCGCAGGTCACCCGGAAGGCTATTTTGAGGCATTTGCGAACCTATACCGCAATTTTGCCATCCATTTGAGAGCATACTGGGAAGGCGGCAAAGCTGATCCCGTTTATGATTTCCCGTCGGCACAGGATGGCCTTAGGGGTATGAAGTTCATTGATGCCGTCATAGCATCAAATGCTTCGGATACCAAATGGACAAATTTCTGATCTAATCTTTTTTCACCTTTTCATTCAATACCCGTTTTATGAACAAAATTAAAGTTGGCGTTGTCGGAACCGGCTTCATTGGGCCCGCACACATCGAAGCTTTGAGACGTCTTCCCAATGTAGAAGTTGCTGCACTTTGCGAAGTAACCGCTGAGCTTGCAAAAGAAAAAGCAGATGGACTCGGAATCGCCCGTTCCTACACATTTGATGAATTACTGAAACAAGATGACATTCAGGCCATTCACATTTGTACACCAAACTTTCTTCACTATTCCCAGTCAAAAGCCGCATTGCTTGCCGGGAAACATGTTATTTGTGAAAAACCACTTGCTAAGGACCTGCATGAAGCAGAGGAACTGGTAAAACTGGCTGCTGAAACTGGCTTGGTTAATGCAGTTCACTTTAATTTGCGTTATTACCCTCTGGCGCGCCAGATGAAATCCATGCGTGAAAAAGGGGAATTGGGGGAAATTTATTCTTTCATCGGTTCTTACCTGCAAGACTGGCTGTTTTACCAAACCGATTACAACTGGCGCCTTGAACCGGACAAATCCGGCGATTCCCGCGCGATTGCCGACATTGGCTCGCACTTAATGGATATTCTCGAATACATTACGGGATTGAAAACCGTTGCCGTTATGGCCGATTTCAACACCGTTCATAAAACGCGTAAAAAACCGCTTAAAGCCGTTGAAACTTATTCAGGCAAAATGTTACAGCCGGAAGATTACGCAGACGTCCCCATTACAACCGAAGATCATGCGAACGTTTTGCTTCGTTTTGATAATGGTAACAAAGGGGTTATCACCGTTTCACAAGTTTCCGCCGGCCGTAAAAACCGCATGAGCCTGGAAATTTCCGGTTCGAAGAAAACATTCAGCTGGTGCTCAGAATCTCCCAACGAAATGTGGATCGGAAACCGTGACAAAGCCAATGAAATCCTGATGCGGGACCCGTCTCTGGTGAATGAAGACGTTCGCTCCACCATCACTTTCCCGGGCGGACACAACGAAGGCTTCCCGGACACTTCAAAACAAATGTTCAAAGAAGTGTACGCCGCCATCGCAGAAGGCAAACAACCAGAAAAACCAACATTCCCAACCTTCGCAGACGGCTACCGCGAACTGCTGATCTGCGAAAAAATCCTGGAAAGCAACAAAGCACAGGCTTGGGTAACTATTTAATTTTGAATCAATAACATTATGAAAACAATAAAAGGACCTGGAATCTTTCTTGCCCAGTTTTTGGGCGATGAGGCTCCGTTTAATTCATTGGATTCTATCGCTGATTACATGGCGGGGTTGGGCTATAAAGGCTTGCAGCTTCCTACCTGGGATCCGCGTGTGATTGATGTGAAGCAGGCTGCTGAATCGCAGACCTATGCGGATGAGCTGAAAGGAAAGCTGGCTGATAAAGGCTTGGAAATCACTGAACTGGCGTCTCACATTATCGGACAATTGGTTGCTTCGCACCCGGTGTATGATGAAATGTATGACGGTTTTGCGGTTCCGGAAGTTCGGAATAACCCAAAAGCACGTGCAGAATGGGCAACGCAGCATTTGAAATATGTTGCCAAAGCGAGCGCAAACCTGGGTTTGAAAGCCAGTGCAACATTCTCAGGCGCATTGGCGTGGCCATTCCTTTACCCATGGCCGCAACGCCCTGCCGGTTTGGTTGAGACTGCATTTAAAGAACTGGCAGCGCGCTGGAAACCGATCCTGGATGTTTATGACGAGAACGGCGTGGATGTATGCTATGAGCTGCACCCGGGCGAGGACTTGTTCGATGGCTCAACATTCGAAATGTTTGTTGACTATCTGGACGGCCATACGCGCGCCAACATTAACTATGATCCAAGCCATTTTGTCTTGCAGCAATTGGATTATCTGCAATTCATCGACCTTTACCACGACCGCATCAAAGCGTTCCACGTAAAAGACGCGGAATTCAATCCAACCGGTAAGCAAGGCGTTTACAGCGGTTTTGCTGGCTGGGCCGATCGTGCGGGACGTTTCCGCTCATTAGGCGATGGTCAGGTTGATTTTAACAGCATTTTCTCGAAATTATCTCAGTATGATTATGATAGCTGGGCGGTTTTGGAATGGGAATGCTGCATTAAGTCACCCGTTCAGGGAGCTGCGGAAGGCGCACCGTTTATTGAGAGCCATATTATTGAAGTTACAACCAAAGCATTTGACGATTTTGCCGGAACCGGTGCCGATGAGGCATTCAACCGCAAGGTGTTAGGACTTTAATTGTCGACTTCACAAGTATATTGAAAACCTATTTTCCTTATGGAAGATAGGTTTTTTTGCTATATCAGTTAACCCCATTATGACTCTAAGAATGAGTAATTTTTTAAATCAAATTTTACCAAAACAGCTGCGGAAGATTGGCATTGTGGCTATGGCCTGTTTTTGTGTAAATGCAACCGCGCAAACGGTGACCCCTGAAAAGCGGGTGCTTGTTTTCTCAAAAACGGCAGGCTTCCGACATGCATCGATCCCGGCCGGACGGACGGCGCTTATTAAGCTGGGCAAAGAGAAGGGCTTTGCAGTGGATACAACAGAGAATTCCTCTGTTTTCAATGAAAAAAACTTGCAAAAATACAGCGCTGTCGTTTTCCTGAATACAACAGGCGACATCCTGAACGACAAGCAGCAGGATGCATTTGAACGTTACATTCAGGCTGGCGGTGGTTATCTGGGCATTCACGCGTCTACGGACACAGAATATGAATGGCCGTGGTATAACAAGCTGGCAGGCGCGCAATTCCTGAGCCATCCGGGCAATCCGAATGTGCAGGAAGGTGAGGCTTATGTGGTGAATGACAAGCACGAATCCATGACCGATTTTCCTAAAAAATGGAAGATTAAGGATGAGTTTTATGATTTCAAAAACTTCAATCCGAAAGTGAATGTGCTGGTTAAGATCGATGAAAAGTCTTACAAAGACGGCAAAATGGGCGATGACCATCCCATGTCATGGTACCACGAATACGACGGTGGAAAGGCATTTTATACCAATTTCGGCCATGAGGACGCAACATTCGTTAACCCCGTTTTTGTAAAACATTTAACCGGCGGCTTGAATTACGTCATGGCTTCCAAGCTGGATTATTCAAAATCCCGTCCCGAAGAAAACCGCTTCACCAAGAAAGTGCTGGCAACAAAACTGGACGAGCCAACCGAGCTTGTTGTGCTTGACGATCAACGCGTTTTGTTAAGTGAGCGTAAAGGGAAGCTTAAACTTTATAATCCGAAAACAGGTAAGATCAAGGTTGTCGCTGATGTTCCGGTTTATATCAAACAAGAATATGGCTTAATGGGATTAAACATTGATCCTAATTTCAAGACCAACAAGCTGGTTTACCTTTACTATTCGCCGCCTTCAACTGAAAAAGACACTGCTCAGCATTTGTCGCGCTTCAAATACGATGATGTAAAAGACACATTGCTGCTTTCAACCGAGGAAGTTTTGCTGACTGTGCCTGTGAAAAGAAATGATTGCTGCCATACGGGAGGTTCTATCGCCTGGGATGCAAAGGGCAATCTGTATTTGTCTACGGGTGATGACGTAAACCCCTTCCAATCAAATGGTTATGGACCAATCGACGGACGGCCGGGACGTGAAGGCTGGGATGGTCGCCATACCTCGTCAAACACGAATTCCTTGCGTGGTAAGGTGCTCAGGATCAAGCCAAGATATGGCGATCGTCGTGCGAACATGCCGGGCGGGACCAACTTGTACGACATTCCGGAAGGAAACCTGTTTCCTCCCGGAGACCCGAAAGCCAGACCAGAGATTTATGTTATGGGAACGAGAAACCCGTATCGTATTTCAGTGGATCAGCATACCGGTTATTTGTATTGGGGTGACGTAGGCCCGGATGCATCCAATGATGATCCAAAACGCGGCCCGCGCGGTTATGACGAGGTTAACCAGGCAAGAAAAGCAGGCTACTTCGGTTATCCGCTGTTTATTGCTGACAATAAGCCATACGTCGAATTCAATTTTGCGGACAGCACGTCGGGAAAACCGTTCGATCCGGCTAAGCCTATCAACAATTCACCGCATAACACTGGTTTACAGGAACTTCCGCCTGCGCAGCCTGCATACATTTACTACCCATATGCCGATTCACCTGACTTTGGCGCTATTGTAGGCAAAGGCGGCCGTAATGCAATGGCTGGCCCTGTTTACTATGCTGCTGATTTTCAGGATAGCAAGAGCAAATTCCCTGGTTATTATAGTGGCAAATTCTTCTCTTACGACTGGATCCGTGATTACATTAATGTTGTAACCATGAATGAGCAGGGTGATTTGCAGAACATTGAGCGCTTCCTGCCTAATACGAAATTCAGTCACCCGATTGATATGCAGTTTGCTAATGACGGCTCATTGTATACATTGGAATACGGCCCGAACTGGTTTGCACAAAATGATGAGGCGAGCTTGTCGCACATTACTTACAATGCAGGAAACCGCGTTCCGGTTGCATTAGCAACTGCTACAAATACAGTGGGAGCGGTTCCTTTAAAAGTTAATTTCTCGTCAAAAGGCTCTATCGATCATGACGGCGATGCGGTGAAATATGAATGGACGTTTGGTAAAGGATTTCCAAAAAGCACGGTTGCCAATCCAAGCTTCACTTATGCAAAACCAGGTGAGTACATCGCGATTTTGAAAGTGACGGACAGCGCCGGCAATTCGAACACTTCTGAAGTAACTGTGAAAGCTGGCAATGCGATTCCAAAAGTGGATGTGGCCATCAAGGGAAACAAGACTTTCTATTGGAATGATAAACCTGTAAACTACGAAGTTTCCGTTGCGGATAAGGAAGACGGAAGCCTGGCCGACAAGAAGATTCCGGAAGATGAGGTAACATTGACCATCAATTATCTGGAAGGCTTTGATAAAACGCAATTGGCACAGGGCCACGTTGCGAATACAGGTTTTGAAACGGGCAAACGGCTGATCGAGCTGAGCGATTGCAAGGCTTGCCATTCGATTGATAAGAAATCGATCGGACCGGCTTACATAGAAGTAGCAAAACGCTATGAAAAAGAACGCAACTCGGTTAAAACACTGGCTGACAAGGTGATCAGAGGCGGTGGCGGTGTTTGGGGAGAGCAGGCTATGGCAGCGCATCCGCAGCATAAGCCGGAAGAAGCGGAAGAAATGGTGAAATACATTCTTTCCCTGGCGAAGGAAAAAGTGGTGGATAAAAAGCCGCTCAAAAGCAGTTATGTGACCGAAGCCAAGAAAAAAGACGGTTCGTACATTTTCACGGCCAGCTATACCGACAAGGGGAGCGCAGCCATGGGACCATTAACCGGCTCAAAAACGATTGCATTGCGTCCTGCAACATTGCTGGCGAACGCGGCAGACAGCACCAGCAACATTTTCAAATTCAAAAATGAAAAGAGCGGTGAAATGGTCATTGGAACAAAAAACGGCAGTTTCATCACATTTGATGACATTGATCTGAGTGGAATTTCAAATCTGTCGGTGGCCGTTACTTCGGTTGCGGAACGGACAGCAGGCGGAATACTTGAAATTCACCTCGATGGTGTTGCCGGACCAAAAGTTGGCGAAGGAAAGGTTGATAAGGCCGAAACCATCAACATTGCTATTAAAGCGCCGGCAGACAACAAGATGCACAAGCTATTTTTCGTGTTCAGAAACTCCTCAGCAGGCCCGAAACCGCTTTTCGGAATCGAATGGATAAAGTTCGATAGCGCAGCGATGTAAGGTTTTGATGTTGATTTAAATAAAAAATGCTGGCTTCGAGATGGAGCCAGCATTTTTTTATTTTGTACAGGAAAAAATCACTTCGCAAATCCCTCAATCCCTAACCCAAAAAGCGCGAAATCATACTTCACGGGATCTTCCGGGCTTAGTTGCTTTAATGATGCGGTGAGCTCTTTGGCGGTTTGCCAGTCGGTGAGCGGGCGTTTGATGAGGCCTAGCAGTCGTGCGACGCGGTCCACGTGGACGTCGCAGGGGCAGACTAGCTGGGATGGTTTAATGGTGTTCCAGATGCCAAAGTCTACGCCTTTGTCGTCTTTCCTGACCATCCAGCGCAGGAACATGTTCAGGCGCTTGCAGGAGGATTTTCTTAGTGGTGTGGCAATGTGTTTGGCCGTTCTGGTTGGGAAGTCCTCCGAGTCGCGGAATAAATTATGAAAACCTATTAATGCGTTTTCAATAGTTTCTTCGCCTTCCTGCATATGGCTGCTGAATGCAAATTCAAGCGATTCATGCTGGCGGTAATACTGTTGGAAAAAATGCAGGAAATAAAGCGTATCCGTCGAGTTGAATGTGCGGTGTTTAAAATGCAGGAATGGTTTTAGGTCGCTTTCTGTGTGATTCAGAACGAAGTCGTAAGGTGCGCCATCCATCAGCGCAGACAATTCGTGACATTTATTAATAATCGTTTTTCGTTGTCCCCAGGCAAGCACAGCCGCCCAAAAGCCCATAATCTCAATGTCCTGTTTTACAGAAAATGAATGCGGAATGCTGATCGGGTCCATAGGAATGAATGCGGGCTGATTATATTGCTCAGCCTTTTCTTCCAGTAAATCCGTGACGAATGATGAAAATGTAGGGATGATAACCTCAGTGCCGTGCATGGCTTCCTCCGAACAGGTAAGCCAAAACTTTTGAAATACCCGAAAAAAACATAATGATGCCCGAAAACAAGAAGGTAAAGATGGCAATAAACGGATAGAGAATCGTGAACATCACGCTCCATAATTTATAGCCGGTTGTGTTTTTCAGTGCTGCTCGCTCCTCTTCTCTTTTTGAACGAAATTGAGGTAAATGCTTCATAATGTTGATGTGGGATGCTTATTCAAGATAACTCACAACTGCCCGGAATCGTTTGCTGTTAGGCGAAACTTTTTCAAAAGCCCTTGAAGATAACTTGATTACAATATCATCGTTAATGCTCGTATCGGGAATACGGCCAATGATGCGTACAATGATTTTTTCCTGATTATATTCATTCAAAACCTCCACCAAAGCGCCCACAGGAGCGGTGCGGTGCAAGCCCAGAAATTTGCTGGTGCTTTCATCCGTCTCGATCACTTCCGCAAGACCGGATTCTGATTTCTTCTTGCCCTTTACGACTTTTGGAGGCGCAACTTCTTCAACCGGCTTTACTACTTTCTCAGGAACAATGGCTTTTGCCTTTACAGAATCCTTTACCACAGTGGTTGTAGTAGTAACCTTTGGCGCAGGCGCAGCAACCGTCGGAGCCGGCTTTTCTGGTGCTTTCTCGCTGACAATCAGCTCCTGTCCGTCTTTCAGATTGTCGTCGGCCAGGTTGTTCCACTTTCTCAGATCGGCCATTAATACGCCGTATTTTACTGCAACACGGTAAAGCGTTTCACCTGGTTCAACTTTGTGTATGCCGTTGGCTGGCGCAGCGACGGTTGCGCTGGCAGTTGGTGCAGATGTTGTTGTGGGTGCCGGTGCAGCGGGTGTTACAGCGGCGGGTGCTGTGGGAGCAGGTGTGGCAGCAGCCGGTGTGGTTACAGTCGGTTTTACCTCCTTCGCCTCAGCTTTTGCTTCTTTTTTATCCTCTTTCTTGTCTTCCTTTTTCGAATCCTTCTTGCTGGTTTTCGGCGTGTAAGGCACCCTTATCGTTTGTCCCGACTGGATCTGATCAGCCATACCGGGATTAGCCTCGCGAAGCGCCTGAATGGAAGTGCCATACTGACGGACCACCGCAAACATGGTCTGCCCCTGGTTTACCCTATGCAGAACGAAAATCTTACCTCCCACTCTTTCGACCCCAACGGAGTCAACCTTATAACTCCCGTTTGACCGGGCCTCACTCATACCTGTCAACAAACCTAACAAAATGGTCAGGCAAAAAATGTATTTCATTTATTATGAAAGTGTTAGACTCGAAAACTCGTTGTTATTTTTAAGATAAACCAATGTAGATGCTTTTAACATCATCGTTGAGCGGCCCATTCCTTCGCGTTCTTCAGATAGTTGTTCATGTAAAACCAACTGCCTTTGATCCGTCACAATGAGGAGGTATTGAACTGATTTATCCCGATCGTAAATATAATAAGAAAACATTATATAGGGTCTTTTCTCCAAATAATCAATCGTTACGGCTTCATGCCCGTTGGTTATTTCACGGATAAATGAGGCCAGCTTTTGGAAATAAACGCTGTCCTTCCTGTAACGAACCGGTTCCTGTAAAATTACTTTTTCCATTTGCGGCCCATAATTTTCTTTCAGCGACGCGGTTGCAGCTGTCTCCACATTACATTCTTTATGAATAAACTGCTCTCCCGACTTGGTTGCGACTTCTATATGCCTGGAATCCAGCTGCCTTACCATTAAATGTCCGGGTAAGGCCCACCGAAAATGCCCGTCGGTGGCTGAGAATGCCAGCAAGTCGGTGGGTTCGGGAATATCCGGATAGCGATAATTGTGCAGGAAAATGCTGTTCTGGGAAAATGCGGTCAGGGAACTCCACCAATCAGCTTCGTCGGGCGAATGATGCCACAGCTGTGTCATTTGTGCCGTATCAATGACACAAAATGATACTTTTTTCAATGTCGTGTCGCGCAACTCTACCACCCAGAGATCGCTGTCGGGATCGGCGTTGGGTAAAATCCGCCAGATATTTTGTAAAAACCGTTGAGAAAAGACCTTTTGCAATTTTTTAGCTTTATTTTGAAACAAAATTCAACAAAAATATAGACCAACCGACCTCGTGCGAATATTAGGAATAATCCCTGCCCGCTACGCTTCCACCCGTTTTCCAGCCAAAGCACTGGTTGATATAGGCGGAAAAAGCATGATCCAGCGGGTTTATGAACAATCGTCCAAAGCTACACAACTCGATCAGGTAATTGTTGCCACGGATGACGAAAGAATCTTTAACCATGTTGTGGATTTCGGCGGCAAGGCCATTATGACGGACAGCGCTCACCAGAGCGGGACAGACCGGTGTTTCGAAGCACTTTCCAAAACGGATGGCATATACGAATATGTGATCAACATCCAGGGCGACGAGCCATTTATCAGCCCCGAACCCATTGATAATCTGGCAGAAGCATTGAATGGTGAAGTGGAACTCGCAACGCTTGTCAAAGTGATTGACAGCGATGAAATCCTTTTCAATCACAATGTACCCAAAGCCGTTCTGAACAAACGCAACGAAGTCCTGTATTTCAGCAGGCAAACAATCCCTTATTTACGCAACCCGGAATCGGGCCAATGGCTTGGCGCTCATACATTTTACAAACATATAGGCATCTACGCTTACCGGGCGGACGTCCTTGCGGAAATCACTAAATTACCCGTTTCCTCGCTCGAAAAAGCAGAAGCACTGGAGCAACTTCGGTGGCTGGAAAATGGTTATGCAATCAAAGCGGTGATCACTTCTGACGACTCTCATGGCGTAGATACGCCTGAGGACCTGATTCGCGTAAGCAGAAAGTTTTTGCTTTAAATACCGGCATCTGGAACGCTATTTGTAACTTTTTAGGCAGCGCGCTTTCAGATTTTATTCTCTTAAAAAACGTTAAAATGGGTATTTTTATACGACCCGTTCAAACTGGGGCGTTACCCTTGTAGTGATTTTATTAACAACAATTGAAAAAACGTATCTATGCAATATAACATTCTTTGGGCAGATGACGAAATAGATCTTCTCAAACCACATATCATGTTT
The DNA here is from genome assembly GCF_023821985.2 of Dyadobacter chenhuakuii. Classification (NCBI taxonomy): domain Bacteria; kingdom Pseudomonadati; phylum Bacteroidota; class Cytophagia; order Cytophagales; family Spirosomataceae; genus Dyadobacter; species Dyadobacter chenhuakuii. Next base: position 2,903,338 of record NZ_CP098805.1, read on the forward strand.
TTGACCAATAAAGGTTATAGTGTTACGCCTGTTAACAGCGGCGCCGATGCACTGGACCGCATTGAAAATGACCGGTTTGACATTGTTTTTCTGGACGAAATGATGCCGGGTATGACCGGCCTCGAAACATTGGCACAAATAAAACAGCAACAGCCGAATTTGCCTGTTGTGATGATTACAAAGAGTGAGGAAGAGCATATTATGGAAGATGCCATCGGTTCCAAAATCGATGACTACTTGATCAAACCACTGAATCCCAACCAAATATTACTTTCTGTAAAGAAGATCCTGGACAATAAAAGACTCGTTACTGAAAAAACGACATTAAGTTACCAGCAGGAATTCCGGAACCTGGCAATGCAATATCAGGACCGGATTGGACATGAAGAATGGGCGGATATTTATAAAAAGCTGATTTACTGGGAGTTGGAACTGGAAAGCTCCGAAGACCAAGGTATGGCGGAGGTTTTCAGCATGCAAAAAAGCGAGGCGAATGCTAATTTCTGCAAATTCATTGAAGACGAATACGAGGAATGGCTGAACGATCCGCGTTCGGATAAGCCTATTTTGTCACATCAATTGATGAAACAAAAGGTTTTCCCGCATCTTAAGGGATCGGATGAACCATTGTTTTTCCTGCTGATTGATAATTTCCGTTATGACCAATGGAAAATGATCCAGCCGATTTTGCAGGAATATTTCAACATTGAGGAAGAGTCTTCCTACTACTCGATCCTGCCTACAACGACCGGATATGCCCGTAATGCGATTTTCTCAGGCCTTATGCCGAGCGAAATGGAGCGTAAGCATCCGCAATGGTGGGTAAGTGACGAAAATACGCCCGAAGGTGAAGAGGGATTGAACAATCACGAGCATGACTTCCTGCAAAAGCAGCTGGAAATGAACCACCTTAATAACGTAAAAAGCTCCTATCACAAAATCCTGAACGCCAACCAGGGTAAAGCATTGATTGACAACTTCAACAACATGCTGAATAACCAGCTGAATGTGGTGGTTTACAACTTTGTGGATATGCTATCGCATGCACGGACGGACGTTCAGATGATAAAAGAACTGGCGCCGGATGAGGCTGCTTACAGGTCTATTACCAAATCCTGGTTCCAGCATTCACCACTTTTGGACTTCATTAAAAAGGTGGCGGAGAAAAAATGCAGATTGATCCTGACTACGGACCACGGCATGATCCGCGTTCAGAAACCGGTAAAAATCATTGGTTATCGTGAAACGAATACGAACCTCCGTTACAAACACGGAAAGAATTTGGGCTTTGATGATAAAAACCTGATGGTGTGCCGCAAGCCTGAAAGAATTTTCCTTCCAAAACCACACGTTTCTACATCTTATGTGTTTACCAAGGAAGATTATTTCTTTGCGTACCCGAACAACTATAATCAATACGTGAATTTGTACCGGGATACATTCCAGCACGGAGGCGTGTCGCTGGAAGAAATGATTATTCCGATCATTGATTTAACTGCAAAGTGATTTAAGGTTCATATAAAAAAAGGAAAAGCATCCCGTCGCTCGACAGGATGCTTTTCCTTTTCCAGGCTTATTTCAATCAGCCTTCTATAACACTTCCGTTCTCGCATTTCAAAACACGCGCCGGGAATTTCCTCAGGAATTCGTGGTTATGGGTTGCCATCAGAATAGCGACGCCAGCGTTGTTGATCGTCTTAAAAACCTGCATAATCTGCTCCGCTACTTCCGGATCCAGATTACCCGTGGGCTCATCGGCGATCAGTATCCGCGGCTCGTTCAGCATGGCGCGGGCAATTACGACCCGCTGCTGCTCACCGCCCGAAAGCTGGTGAGGCATTCTTTTCTGTGCAGTTCCAAGTCCTACCTGCATTAAAACCTCAGCAATGCGCTTTGAGATTTTGCCCTTATCGTCCCAGCCAGTTGCTTTTAAAACAAATGACAGGTTATCCTCAACAGAGCGATCGGAAAGCAACTGAAAGTCCTGAAAAACAATGCCTATTTTACGGCGGAGAAACGGAATATCAGATCTTTTAATGTTGTGCAGCTCGTAACCAACTACTTTGGCAGATCCTGTGTGCAGCCACAAGTCCGCGTACAACGTCTTCAAAAGAGAACTTTTTCCGCTTCCGGTCCGTCCGATCATGTAGACGAACTCACCGTTTTTTATTTCAAAATGTACATCGTTTAAAACAGGCCGCTCACCCTGATAAATATCTGCCCGATCCAGTATGATAATTGGCTCTGTTGACTCCGTCATAAAAAATTAGGTATTTGGATTTCCCTTTTTGTAATCAGCAAGGAATTTTTCCAGTCCGATATCCGTAAGCGGGTGTTTCAGCAATGCTTCCATCGCGCTCAAAGGACCAGTCATTACATCTGCACCAACTTCTGCGCATTGGATAATGTGCATTGGGTGACGAACAGATGCTGCCAGAACTTGTGTATCAAAACCGTAGTTTCTGTAAATCAAAAGGATTTGCTCGATCAACGCGATACCGTCTGTTGAAATATCGTCCAGACGACCGATGAATGGAGAAACATATGTAGCACCTGCTTTTGCAGCCAAAAGAGCCTGTCCTGCTGAGAAAATCAATGTACAGTTGGTACGAACACCTTTTCCAGAGAAATATTTCAAAGCTTTAACGCCTTCTTTCGTCATAGGGATCTTCACAACGATCTTGTCGTCGATCTCGATCAATTCTTCACCTTCACGGATCATTCCAGCCAAATCGATTGAAATAACCTCTGCACTTACATCTCCTTCTACGATGTCGCAGATTGCTTTGTAGTGGCGCATGATGTTATCCCTGCCCGTAATTCCTTCCTTAGCCATTAACGATGGGTTGGTAGTAACGCCGTCCAAAACACCAAGTGCCTGTGCTTCCTGAATCTCTGCCAGGTTAGCAGTATCAATAAAAAATTTCATAACGGGAATTTATTGGTTAGAATATTCCACAAAAGTAGAAAACCCTGGTCAAAAGCAAAAAGAAAGAGGAGAATAGAACCGAAAGGACATAAAAAAAGGCAAACCGAGAATCTCACCGCATCGACCACCTACCCTTGCTTCCGTCAGGACCTGGGGGATTCGGAAGGAGCTGGTAGTTCCGATTTGCCAGGTGCAAAGATAAAGACATTTTATTGACAAAAAGAAAACATTCATTTAACGTTTGGGCTTACTTTTGTGCGAATCAATTAGAAATGAACAGTTATGCCGCGTTATTTTTTTTTATTTTTCCTCTATTTATGTGTTTCATGTGCCCAATCTTCTGATGCTTTTTTGCAAAAAGGGAAAGAATTAATGCAACAGGGCAAGACCCGTGAAGCCATTGAGTTCATCAACAAAGCCATTGAAAAAGACGATGCGAACGCTGATGCATTCAATTTACGGGGCGTTGCTTATTACGAACTGAAAGAATACCCAAGCGCACTCCTCGACTTTGGCCAGGCAATCAAAATAAAACCAACCTCCTACCGACCCTATTTTAACCGTGCGCTGCTTTACACAGATGAGAACAAGCTGGATTCCGCATTTGCAGATTACAACAAATCAGCCGAACTCGCGCCGGACACCGCCGACGTCTTCCTTAACCGCGGTCAGTTATTGGTGTTAATGGAAAGACCCACCGAAGCTATCGCTGACTTTGAGAAAGCCACCAAACTGGATGACAACAACAAAATGGCCTGGTATAACCTCGGAAATACCTACTATCGCAACAAAGACTACAAGAAAGCCACGCTGGCCTTTCGCCAGACCGTACGTTTGGACGCAGCTTATGGCAAAGCATTTTATGGGCTCGGCCTTGCGCAATGGAATGATGGTGAAAAGGATTTGGGTTGTACGAATCTGAAACAAGCCCTTAATGTTGGTTACTCGGATGCTGCCAATGCGCTGGCGCAATTTTGTAAATAAAACCAATCTAACCCCACTTCGATATGAGACTTTTTAAGATTGCTTCCGGAATACTTTTCATCGCTTTTGCTTATTTACAGCTTAACGACCCCGATTCGGGCTTATGGATTGCTATTTACAGTTTTGCAGCGCTTGCCTGTTTTATGAGCATTCGTGAACTGGGGCCTAGCTGGGTGTTTTATGCGCTTGGTGCGGGATATCTGGCTGCGGCTGTGCTGCAATGGCCGCCGGAATTTGAAGGGGTATTCTTTGGAGAAACTGCCATGCGAAGCCTCAACATTGAATTGGCAAGAGAGTCGCTCGGCTTGGGAATCTGCACGATTGTGATGATTGTGATAGGCAAATGGGGCTGATCTAATCTTTCAGCCATTCTATTTCTTTCAGCCCGACTTCCAGCATGCCGCTTTCGGAAAGCAATTTCAAAACCAGCTTGCCCTGCAAAGTAACATGGCTTACCGTGCCTTCAAGAACGCGGTCCTGATATTTAAACCGAACAGCGTGATTGTATCCGAACAGGTTTGTCAAATAATCTTTACGGATACGATCATTTAATGTTCTGGATTTCAAATCAGCGTAGGAATGATCGAGGCAGCGAAGCAGCTTGTGAAACTCTTCGCTGAGCACAAACTGCCGGCCTGTTTCCCTGCCAATAGATGTTGCGTAAGAATTCGCAAAGGCTGCCTGGTTAATGTTAGCGCCTATGCCTATGATCGAGCTGGCAATTCTGCTTCCCTGAATGGAATTTTCGATCAGGACGCCGCTTACTTTTTTGCCATTCACATGCACATCATTTGGCCATTTCACTTTGGCGTTATTTACGTATAATGCAGCATAAGCACGGATTCCCAAAGCAACTGTCTGGCTTAATAAAAACTGGTCTCCTACCGGCAGGAAACCGGGGGTTAAAATGACCGAGAATGTGAGATTCTGACCCGGATCGGCCACCCATTCGGTCCCTCGCTGCCCCCTCCCTTTTACCTGATTGTCGGTTATGACAATAGTCCCTTCGTCGAACAACCCTGCGTGCACTATTTCAGCCGCTATGTCGTTTGTAGAGTGACAAGTTGGCAGATATATAACTTTTTTACCAATTATTAAGGTATCCTGTATAGAGTTGTACAATTTTTTTGTTTTACTTTAGGGTTTAGAAAAGGAATTAACTACGAATGAAAGAACGCAAAAATAAAGAACTATCCTCAAAAGATCTCTCTGAGCTGGTAGCAAAAGGAATGATAGAAAAGAAGGGCCTGGACATCGCAATACTTGACCTCAGAAATGTAAAAAACTCAATCACTGATTTTTTTGTAATTTGTTCGGGTAACTCCGACACGCAGATAGATGCTTTGGCCAATTCGGTTGAAGACGAAGTTTATAAAATGTCCAAAACAGAACCCTGGCAGAAGGAAGGAAAGGCGAATGGAGAGTGGATCTTGATTGATTATGTCGACGTTGTCGCACACATATTCAACAAAGATCGCCGCAAGCATTATGATCTGGAAGAACTTTGGGGAGATGCAGAGGTGACATACCTGGAAGATTCCATGGTATAAATGACCGGCAGGTGAACATTCGCCTGGACCGGAATGTTGTTTATTATATTTCCTCTTAATTAAAAACACAGAATGTCCGAAAACGATAACAAAAGAGGGCCTCTCAGTCCTAAAAGTCCCCAAAAAGGATATCAGGGCTGGATTATCGCTGCTCTGATTGCCACTATACTTGGAATAACATATCTAAACCGGACCTCAACCATTCGCGAGACGACGCAAAAGCGTTTCGAGAAAATGATGGCTGACAAAGAAGTCGAACGGGTAACGATTGTTAATGACAAGTCTGTTGAGGTAACGCTGAAACCAGAGGCCCTGAAACAAGATAAATACAAGGTTGTTGCAAAGGAGAATAACTACTTCGGTGGTGAGACAGTTTCTCATTACCAATTCCAGGTAACGTCCGCTGAAACATTTAAGAAAGATTTCGACAAGATGCAGGAAGGCATTCCTGACGATGACAAGGTGCCTTTTGTTGTAGATACGCGCAACGACTGGACCAGCTTCCTCGGAACCTGGGGCTTTTTCATTGTCATGATCCTGGTGATGTACTTCATTCTGGGCAGAATGTCCGGCGGCGTTGGGCCGGGTGGTCAGATCTTTAACATTGGTCGTTCACGTGCTACATTGTTCGATGCTGAAAACAAAGTTAAAATTACTTTTAACGACGTTGCAGGCCTTGACGAAGCGAAAGAAGAGATCAAAGAGATCGTTGAATATCTGCAAAGCCCGGACAAATTCAAGAAGCTGGGTGCTAAAATTCCAAAAGGTGCATTGCTTGTAGGACCTCCGGGAACGGGTAAAACATTGTTGGCCAAGGCAGTTGCCGGTGAAGCTGGCGTTCCATTCTTCTCCCTGTCCGGTTCAGACTTTGTTGAAATGTTCGTGGGTGTGGGTGCGGCGCGTGTTCGTGACCTTTTCAAGCAAGCAAAAGAAAAAGCGCCTTGTATCATCTTTATTGATGAGATCGACGCAGTTGGCCGTTCACGTGGACGTGGTGCAATGCCAGGTTCCAATGATGAACGCGAAAATACATTGAACTCGCTGCTGGTTGAAATGGATGGTTTTGCTACCGATTCCGGTATCATTATCGTAGCAGCAACCAACCGTCCTGACGTTTTGGACCCAGCTTTGCTTCGTCCAGGCCGTTTTGACCGTCAGATCTCAGTTGATAAGCCGGATGTTATCGGTCGTGAAGCGATTTTCAAAGTGCATTTGAAACCTTTGAAATTGTCGACTGACGTTAACATTCAAAAACTATCATCTCAGACGCCCGGTTTTGCGGGAGCTGAAATTGCGAACGTTTGTAACGAAGCAGCATTAATTGCAGCCCGTCGTAACCGTGAGGAAGTAACTATGCAGGATTTCCAGGATGCAATGGACCGGGTTATCGGTGGTTTGGAAAAGAAAAACAAACTGATCTCCCCTGAGGAAAAGGAAATCGTTGCTTACCATGAAGCAGGTCACGCAGTTGCAGGCTGGTTCCTGGAACATGCTGATCCATTGGTTAAAGTATCGATCGTTCCCCGTGGTGTTGCTGCATTAGGTTACGCCCAGTATCTGCCGAGAGAACAGTATTTGTATCGTACAGAACAGCTGTTTGACGAAATGTGCATGACATTAGGCGGTCGCGCTGCGGAAGATGTGGTTTTCGGCAAGATCTCTACCGGTGCATTAAGTGACCTTGAACGCGTTACGAAAGTGGCGTATAGCATGGTAACTATGTACGGAATGAACGAGCGTATCGGAAACATTTCTTACTACGATTCCAAACAAAGCGACTACGCATTCACGAAGCCATATTCCGAATCAACGTCACAAGCTATTGATGAAGAAGTTAGAAAGCTGATCGATCAGGCATACCAGTTTGTTAAAAATCTTTTATTCGAGAAGCGGGACAAATTGGAAGTGTTGGCGAAAGAGCTTTTGGAAAAAGAAATTTTATTCCAGAGTGATCTTGAAAAACTGATTGGAAAACGTCCTTACGAGAAGGAAACGAGCTATCAGGCCTACATTAACCGTCGTTCCAATGAAGAAGCAGCGATCCATGAGGAAGTTGTAAAACATACATTGGAAAAAGACAACAAAGAAGAAGAATTGGCAGAAGCAGGTAAAGACGTTTCAAACGAATAAGGCGCTTTGACTTCATAATGATATATATAGCCGGGCAATCACATTGTCCGGCTATTATTTTTGTAACAAACATCCATCCCAAACCCCGCAACAAATGTCTTTTGAAATAATTGAACAACAATTTGGCGAGCTTACTGAACTTGTAATCCAGGAATCAACAACTGGAAATCGCTGTGTTATTATTCCTGAGTTAGGCGGCATTGTTCGCCAGTTATCACTAAGAAAAGGCATTACTTTATTTTCTCTGTTAAAGACGCCGCCTACTCCCGACAGCCTCCTTGCGGATACAAAGAGCGCTAGCGAACTCCTCTTTCCGTTTGCCAGCAGGATTCCGGATGGGAAATATAAGTTTCTGGGTAAAGAATATCAGTTGGTTAAAAATGAAACCGGCAACCTGAATGCTATACATGGATTGGTGAGAAAACAATCATTCAACATTGAGGAGCAGGACATTCAGGCCGACAGGGCTTCGGTGAAACTCTCCTATTCGATCAATAATCCCGAAGGCTATCCATTTGCCGTGGATTTCTCTGTGCTCTATACATTGCACGCAGACGGGCGGTTTGTATTAACTTATGAGGCGATTAATCAAGGTAATGAGCCGGCTCCGGCAATGTTTGGATGGCATCCGTATTTCGTTCTTGGTAATGAGCAGGCCGACGCATGGAAGATCAACATTCCATCTGATGAAATTGTAGATTTTGACAATAACCAGATTCCGGTTGGCAGAAAGCCGTTTCTTGTAGAAAAGCCGACCAAAATATATCAGAAAGCTTTTGATAATTGCTTCGTGGTAAATGCTGCGTCTGACAGTGTTACAACTGAGCTGATTTCAGAGAATCAGGATATTACATTGCGGATCAAACAGGAAACCGGAGAAGGCAAGTTTAATTATCTGGTCGTATACACTCCGCCTGCGCGCGATTGTGTGGCTATTGAGCCATTAACAGCAAATGTGGATTCATTCAATTCCGGCGAAGGGCTTAACATTCTTGCGCATGGAAAGAGCATTTCCGGCTCCATTACGCTTACGCTGGTTTAAGAGCGGTGTTGCTTGTACCAAAAAGCCTTATGCCAGAGCAACTTCCAGTGAGTGAGATAGCGTAAATGGGCAGCGATAATTGCACATTTAATGCTCAAATTATCTCTATGGCGCATATTATAAGTAAATATGCGCCACGATTTTGACTTCAATACCGGACGTTCGTTTTCCCAATGCGTAAGAATTGCATTTCTAAAATGTTCGGAAGGAGCGTTCACAGTATCTGCCATGTTCGGGCTTGAAAAGGTTTCACCAGTAAGCATATGGGCCATCGCCAGCGATTCCATGAGCAGCCGGTTGAAACCTTTCTTTATGGTCATATTCTGAATGTAATCCCAATCAAGTTCACCCGCATGTTTCCGTAAAAGTCTTACGAAATCGCCCATGTATTTCAGCTTGTCCCACTGCTCGATGCCGCCATGATGAATGACCATCAGGAGCAATTGGTTTTCCATGCGGGGAATATGGATAGCAGCACCAGCCATTTGCACCTCAATCATATCCTTTGAAAGTTCTTCCCAGGTCAGATCATAGCAGTAACGCGGGTAACTCGGCCTCCACTGGACTTCCAGCGACTGCAATGTATGTTCCCCGACCGGTTCCAAAGGAAGCTGATAATCCGTATCCAGATAGGCCTGTCTCAATGCATCCTTACTTAATAAATACCTGCGGTAAGCGTCTGGTGCAAAGCCACTTGATTTTAATGTGTCAAGACTTTGCGGAACATCTTCTTCCTTGACAAAAAAGTCAATATCGCCGAATTCCCGCTGATTGGGCTTGTCATACAACAGCCAGGCCCACAATGCACCTTTCATTAAAAAAGCTTTGACGTCAGCCGCAATAAGCTGCTGATATAAGCGCACGGAAATTCCTAAAAACGCCATATTTGTCACGGCCTGCCCCATCGCGAATTCTTTCAAAGCCGCTAAATGTTTAACAGGAATTTCAGGCTGTTCTGCCCCATTTTGCAAATGATCCAGCAATAATGGTCTCACCTGATGCCAGTTGGCCAGCCTTGTGAATTTTGGCCAGATTACCTCGCGTTGATGTATTTGGAATGGCAGTTTTGATTTCCCTCCGAGCGCAGCTTCAATCAGCAGGGCCAGTTCGGGCGAAATTTTCAGGTCTGGCATATTATCCGGCTATTAATTGTTCCGGAATGCATTCACTGACCCATTTTTCCAGGTTTTCAAATCCGTCCGGACGTTTCTTCTTCCACAGCTTCGCGGATTTGCTGCATTGAAAGCTCTGTAAAAAAAGTCTTTTCAAAACGTCCCTGGTAAGCAGCTGGCTGGGCAGCGGGAAGTGCTTCAATGTCTCGGTAGGGATCTCAGCAGCAGACAGCGCTGCCAGCGGCTTCCTATTGCGCGCTCTATGCAAAAAAAACACCTCCTTTAATGGCACTGGCTCATGTGAAAAATCTGATTTCGGCTCATAAGAGAATTTGTTGACACCTTCGCTCACCGGATGTAATTCGGATTCCGAGTAGTGCAGGCCGGCGACCGTCTTGTCCCAGATTTTAAGCTGTGGATATGCAGGAACAATGTAAGCTGATCCATCTTCATGGAAGGCGATGGCGGTTAAATCGTCGCTTAGTAATTTGCAACCTGCCTTAATAAACGCAGCTGCCGTTGTTGACTTTCCGGCTCCCGGCGTTCCCATGAAACACCAGCCTTCATTGCCAACCTGCACCGAGCTTGCATGCAGGAGAAACAACCCGCGTTGAAACAGGATTAAACCAATAGCCTCACTTACTGTAAACAGGCTTATCAGATTACCGTCATTAGTTAATGCATTAACATACAAATAATTGCCATTTGTGGCTTTAAACGATGCTATATTATCCCAATGCAGATAAAGATTCTCGTCAGCATCTTTCCCGAATGATGCCCGCACGCCTCTTCGATATAATTGTGTTTTGCCCAGAGCAGGCAATTCGAATGCTGCTGATTTGATATATAAATCGGGATCGGATTTAGCGTCTCCGTCACTTAATTCGGGAAGTTGTATTTCGGAAAGGATATTTAACCCAAAGGCTTTATAATAATGCATGTATATTATGGTAAAATCATTTCCAAACCCAAATTCGCTGATAAAGAACTGATTCCGGCCAGTTACCCATAATGACGAAGCCGTTTTTTTCCACCCACGCATGCGCCTCAAATTGCTTGGCAGGATTTACTTCGATGCCTATTTCTAATGTTAATGCGGGCACTTTACGGAGCAGATATTTGGTTGCCAGCGCGCGCGGGAGACATAGCAATTCTAATGGCAGCATATGAGAAGCAGTATCCACGGCCCAGACAGTCTGATCGATTCTTTCCTGGGATATTTCACCGGTGTGTTCACTTTTGCAAAGCCAATGGAATATTTTCCTGAATGTGCCAAAGGGTAAAATCGCCAGACCCGTTTTGATAAGCACCAGACTCACAGCCGCTTTCAGAAAAATGAGCTTTCCTTCATGCGATAAACCGTTCCATTTGGCAATATGGTGCTTAAATCGTCCCAATCGTCCCTAATTAGTTACCTCCACCAGTTTTTCAGAAATAAGGTCTTTCAGCAAAAAATCTATGTCATTTTTACAAGTTTCAGCATCAATCTCATATTCGCTGATCACTGCATCACAAAGAGAATCAATGGTTTGCGGGCCTTTTTCCAGATTATCCCAGACAAGCATTCCTACTTCATTCAGTCCGTAATAAGCACCTTTGCTGTGATTGAGTATGACTGTTTCGCCGGCTACTTTGGAGCTAATCTGGTCTGAGGTAAGTTGGTATTTATTCATGAGGGGCTATTCTGATGTTATATAATGTGTTTTGATTTGTACAAAGTTAAAAATTTTAATTACTCAATCTCAAACTTTATTCCCTGCGCCAGCGGGAGTGCCGTTCCGTAATTGATCGTGTTTGTCTGCCTGCGCATATAAACTTTCCAGGCATCCGAACCCGATTCACGACCGCCGCCCGTTTCTTTTTCTCCGCCAAATGCCCCGCCAATCTCCGCTCCCGAAGTGCCAATGTTTACATTAGCAATCCCGCAATCGGATCCTGCATGAGAAAGGAACAGCTCTGATTCTCTGATATTTAGCGTAAAAATAGCAGATGATAATCCTTGCGGAACGTCATTCTGAATGGCGATGGCTTCTTCCATATCATTGTATTTGATCAAATAAAGAATGGGCGCGAAGGTCTCATGTTGCACAATTGCATATCTATTTTGAACCTCCGCAATACAAGGCGCAACGTAACATCCAGACGAAAATTCTGGCCCATTCAGCACTTGCGGCTCGACAATAAAAGTGCCACCGGCGTCTATCACTTTTTCTACGGCAAGCTGATATTGAGAAACAGCATCCTTATCGATCAATGGACCGACGTGCATGTTGGCATCAAGGGGATTTCCAATGCGCAGTTGCGCGTATGCTTTGACCAGCCGCTGCTTCACCTCTTCATAAATCTCAGCCTGGACAATGATCCTTCGGGTAGATGTGCATCGCTGGCCAGCTGTTCCTACTGCCCCGAATACGATGCCGGGGATAGCAACGTGCAGGTCGGCCGACGGCGTGATGATGATGGCATTGTTACCGCCCAGTTCAAGCAAGCTTTTACCCAGCCGCCTAGCCACAGCTTCACCCACAGCCTTCCCCATCCGTGTGCTTCCCGTTGCCGAAACCAATGCAATCCGCGGATCATTTGCCAGCCATGCTCCTACTTCGCGGCCGCCCGTTAAAATACACGACACGCCTTCCGGCACATCGTTTTCTTCAAGCACTGTTTTGATAATGTTTTGTGATGCCAATGCCGTTAGCGGCGTTTTTTCCGAAGGTTTCCAGATACAAACATCCCCGCAAACCCACGCCAGCATGGCATTCCACGACCAGACGGCAACCGGAAAATTAAATGCAGATATAATGCCGACGACACCGATCGGATGCCATTGCTCATACATCCGGTGTTGCGGGCGTTCGCTATGCATGCTTAATCCGTAAAGCTGGCGCGAAAGACCCACTGCAAAATCGCAGATATCGATCATTTCCTGCACTTCTCCCAATCCTTCCTGCAAGCTTTTGCCCATTTCATAGCTTACCAGTGTACCAAGCTCCGTTTTGAATTTCCGAAGCTGATCACCCATCTGGCGCACGATCTCACCGCGTTTTGGTGCAGGGATCTGTTTCCAAATTTTAAATGCTTCTACCGCTTTCTGCACCACGAAATCATAATCAGAGCGATCAGCCTGGTTTGCCTGCGCTATTCTTTTGCCGTCAACCGGCGAAACGGCTTCCAAAATCCCTCCATTTCCGGCCTGATGAACCTTGCCTGTACTAACACCATTATTAAGCTGCTGAATGCCTAGCGCATCCAGGACGGTTTGTATATTTTCCATTAATCAGTCTTTTGTGTGTAATGTTCCTTCTCAATTAAAAAACGAACCATTTTGCGTTTGAAGGAAATCTTGCAATAAAATATCTTCCTGACGAATGAAACCCTTACTGGGTAATCCGCCATTTGCAACCATCTCTACAACCGAAGCAATGGAGGCGGCAGTTGTCCAGGAAATAGCGCGCCAATGTTGCCCGTCGATCTCAATGGGATGGTATGCCCGGTAAAACTCTTCCCTTTCCAACCGGTTTTCTTTCCAGCCTTCAACAACTGCATAAACGTAAACAACATCCTGCTGCACAGGCGGTTTTGCCTCTGTCAATATTTGCTCGATCAATTCGCGCTTATCCTTCAAGCAAAGTTCGTAAAGCATGAAACGCATCAGACTGCAATGTCCGGGATATCGTATCGTCTTGTAATTCAGCGTATCCAGCTTTCCTTCCAATGTTTCACACATGGTCCCTAAACCTCCGGAGGTGATGAAAGCTTCAAACTCCTGCCCTTCTATATTGATCATTTCAATGCCTTCTAATGAAGGAACCATCTTCCTGACGCCATTGTGGATCACTTCGGCATCATTGATATACTCATTCACGACACCCGCCGGAGACCATGTAAAAGAATAACCCATCAAGCCATTCGGATAGCGTGGCAAAGCACCTACGCGCAGTTCGATGTCGCGTAATTTGGTAAAACGTTTGGCCAGATCCATTCCTACTATGCCAATAAAGCCAGGCGCCAGGCCACATTGCGGTGCAAGCACGCTCCTGCTTTCCTTTGCCATTTCCCGTATTGCGGCGGTCGTGGCAACGTCTTCGGTCAGATCGAAATAATGTATTCCCTGCTCGCAGGCTTTGCGCGCGATGGGTAAGTTGAGATTATAAGGCATGCAGGATACAACTGCATCAAACCCGGCAAGCGTTTGTTCCAGAAATTCCGGATTGCTAATGTCGCCGGGGATTACCGGAAATGGAAGCAGCACAGCAGGTTGGGTTTTATCAACCCCGGTAACATTGAATTTTTTACTCAATAAGGTCCCGACGAGAGACCCCACTTTTCCGAGACCGATAACGAGGATTTTTTGCATGTATAGTCAAACATTTAGGTTGTAAATATTTTAGCTGTGGAGAAAGATATGAAAAGAAATAGCAGTTTTTAAAACTTACATGTCATTTTTGTATGATGAATAGAAGTGCTATGCAGATTGTCATTGTGGGTGGAGGCGCCTCCGGGTTTATGGCTGCTATAACGGCAGCAGAAGAGAACCCGGACGCGAAAATTGTGATTTTGGAGAAGAATAAGACGGTTTTGAACAAAGTCCGGGTGTCGGGCGGTGGCCGCTGCAATGTGACGCATAACCCGTCCGATCTGCGTTTTTTTATTAAAAATTATCCCCGTGGTGAAAAGTTGCTTCGGAAAATGCTGCATCATTTCGATGCGAAGGACACCGTCAGTTGGTTTGAGAATAAGGGTGTAAAATTGAAGACCGAGCCCGATGGCAGAATGTTCCCGGTTACAGATTCTTCACAAACGATTATTGAATGCATGATCAGAACGGCTCGTAACCTCAACATTGAGATCAGAACGGGCACGTCTGTTCAGTCATTTTCTAAAATTACAGGGGAAGGCCGGGAAGGTTTTTCGGTTCAGCTAAATGATGATGAAAAACTTTATGCGGATAAACTGCTGATTGCAACCGGCGGCTATCCGAAGGCGAGCGGATTTGATTGGCTTCAAACGCATGATCACACGATCATTAACCCGCTTCCATCTCTTTTTACATTTAACACGCCCGGCAATTATCTTCTGCCGCTGGCCGGTGTCTCAGTTCAGGATGCTCTTGTGAAAATTTCGGGAACCAAACATGAATGGCAAGGCCCGCTGCTGATAACACATTGGGGTTTTAGTGGCCCTGCCGTTCTGAAACTTTCGGCCTGGGGCGCACGCGATCTTGCGGAAAAGGATTACAATTTTATTTGCAAGATCAATTGGGCTCCGCAAATGAATGAGCAGCAGGTCAGGGAATTTTTGATGGGTGAAAAAGCCAAAACGCCGAAACAGCAAATCTCCTCGCACGCAAGGCTGGGCATTCCCGCGCGGTTATGGAAAGCGTTCGTTGCAAAATCAGAGATTCCGGACGAGCTGCGCTGGTCGGATGCGACGAACAAAGCATTGAACCGGCTTACGGAGTTACTGACAAACAGTCAGTTTGACGTAAAAGGAAAGACAACATTTAAGGAAGAGTTCGTGACATGCGGTGGAATTTCCCTGAACGACATTGATCATGAAACACTAGAAAGCAAAGCAGTCCCAGGTTTATATTTCGCAGGAGAAGTGCTTGACATTGATGGCATTACAGGCGGATTCAATTTTCAAAATGCCTGGACAACCGGATACATTGCCGGCAAAAACCTGGCCGGTCACTCAACATTGTCTGCCATAGCATCGAAGTAAGCCCTTACCTTCTTCGCCCGGTCAAGCCCTACGAGCCCCGCCAACTGCTCCAATGAACTTTCACGGATACCACGAACAGACCCGAAGAATTTCAGCAATTTCGCAGCCGTCACCTTACCTACGCCGTCCACACCGTCCAGTTCACTGATCAGGCTGGCTTTGCTTCTCTTATCCCTGTGAAACGTGATCCCGAACCGGTGCGCTTCATCGCGGATCTGCTGAATGAGCTTCAATGATTCAGACTTTTTATCAATGTAAAGCGGCAGGGAATCTTCCGGAAAGTAGATTTCTTCCAACCTTTTAGCAATGCCGATAATGGGCACCTGGCCATATATACCCAGGTTTTTCAATGCATCACAGGCAGCGCCAAGCTGACCTTTTCCACCATCCACCACTATTAAGTCCGGGAGCGGCTGCTCTTCTGCAATCAGCCTGAGATAACGCCTTCCTACCACCTCGTTCATGGACGCAAAGTCATTGGGGCCGATAACGGTTTTAATGTTGAAATGCCGGTAGTCCTTTTTAGAAGGCTTTCCGTCCTTAAAACAAACCATGGCAGCAACCGGGTTCGTGCCCTGAATGTTGGAGTTATCGAAGCATTCAATGTGTCTAGGGAGCGTTTTTAGTTGCAAATCTGCCTTTAAACGGATCAGAATCCTGTCTTTTTTGGACGAAGTCGCAGATGCTTCGACTTCCCTGCGCTCGGCCTTATCACGGCGGAAATACATCACATTCTTCATGGACATATCGAGCAGCTTCTTTTTATCACCTATCTGAGGGACAGTCAGTTCCAGGCGCATTTCCAGATCGGGCTTAATGTTCGAGATCAGCTCTTTGGCTTCGGCCCCAAACTTGGAACGCATTTCGACGATCATTAATGCGAGGATCTCCGCATCGCTTTCATCAAGCTTTTTTTTCACCTCAATGGTCTGTGTAGCAACCATATATCCCTGTTTTATTTTCATAAAATTGAGATACGCAGCTTCTTCATCGGACACAATGGTCAGCACATCAATGTTCCCGATTTTCGGATTCGTAACAGTGGCTTTGCTTTGGAAATTAGAAAGGCTTTCGATTTTCGTTTTCCAGGAATGTGCTTTTTCAAATTCCATTTGCTCGGCAGCTTTCAACATTTTGTCTTTAAAATATTGTTGCGGCAGCGATAAATTGCCTTTCAGGATATTATGGACCTGTTCGATTTCCGCATTGTACTCGGCTTCGTCCTGCAACCCTTCGCACGGGCCTTTGCAGTTGCCAATGTGGTATTCTAGACAAACTTTAAATTTCCCAGCTTCAATGTTCGCCTGCGAAAGCGGCAACTGGCACGAACGGATCGTGTAAAGCGATCTGAACATATCAAGCAGCGTGTGCATGGTCCGCAAACTGGCAAAAGGCCCGTAAAAAGTGCCCTTGGTTCTGTCCAGGTTGCGCGTCACGTACACACGCGGAAAGCGCTCCTGCGTGACGCATATGAAAGGGTATGTTTTATCGTCTTTGAGGAGAATGTTAAATTTCGGCTGTAACTGCTTGATAAGCTGATTTTCAAGCAATAATGCATCCCATTCACTGTGAACGATCGTGTATTCAATGCGGCGGATCTGACTTACGAGCCGTTTGGTTTTACGGTCGTGCTGATTGGATTTCAGGAAATAGCTCGAAACCCGGCTTCTGAGGCTTTTTGCCTTACCCACATATATTACTTCCCCGGTTTCATCAAAATAGCGATATACACCTGGATCAAGCGG
Organism: Dyadobacter chenhuakuii; assembly: GCF_023821985.2. Taxonomy (NCBI): domain Bacteria; kingdom Pseudomonadati; phylum Bacteroidota; class Cytophagia; order Cytophagales; family Spirosomataceae; genus Dyadobacter; species Dyadobacter chenhuakuii. The sequence goes on from NZ_CP098805.1 coordinate 2,920,551, forward strand.
AATTTTTGAAAGTTCTTCTTTATAATTGAATTCAGACATTGAATAAATTTCTGGACCTTATCTATTTGAAAAAAACAACCGCACAAGATGAAAAGTTGCGTCCTTAACCAACTCAAAAGCATCTGCCTGGGCCTGGTTAAGATCCATAGGCCGGTTCAAAACGGACACTGCATAAGTTATGCCAGCATCACGCACTTGCTCGGGTGTAATCTGCAAAGTGCCGCAAACCACAGCCAGCGGAACCTGGTTTATGCTGCAAAAATCGGCCAGTCCTTTGACAACTTTACCTGCCAATGTCTGCTCGTCGACCTTACCCTCGCCGGTGATAACCAGATCGGCATCTTTAATGCGCTCTGCAATGTGCGTTTGCTCAATAACAATGCTCACGCCGTCTTTCAAAACTGCATTTAAAAACCAGAGACAACCTGCACCTAAGCCACCCGCAGCACCTGCGCCCGGATGGTTACTAATGTTTTTTTCAAAAGTTTTTGAAGCGATTTCACTTAAATTTTTCAAGCCATTGTCGAGCAATTCGACCATTTCGGGATCGGCACCTTTTTGCGGACCGTAAATGTGTGCAGCGCCATTTGGCCCGTAAAGCGGGTTGGTAACATCGCAGGCAACGGTGATGGAAACTGCGTTTAAACGGCGATCCATTTCGGGATCGGCAATACGCGCGACCTCATGCATCGATTCACCTTTTGCAGGCAATTGCACATTGTTTTTATCATAAAAATGATAGCCCAATGCTTCCGCCATGCCCATACCGCCGTCGGTCGTAGCGCTTCCGCCTATGCCTAGAATAATTTGCTGAACACCCCGGTCCAAGGCATCTTTAATGAGTTGGCCGGTCCCGTATGTGCTGGTTAGCAGCGGATTGCGCTCTTCCTGAGACAGCAATGCCAAACCAGACGCAGCCGCCATTTCAATATAGGCAGTTTGCCCGTCACCGGACAGGCCGTAAGAAGCTGTAATTGAACGCCCTAACGGATCACTTACTTCAATGCGGATAGTTTTACCTCGTGCTTGGCGTGTCAGGATTTGCGCTGTTCCCTCGCCGCCATCAGCTAGCGGGATGGTTGTGACATTCGCATCGGGGTAAGCAAGTAAAATACCCGCTTCGATCGCCCTGCAAACGTCAATTGCTTCAAGAGAGCCGCGAAATTTGTCAGGCGCAACTAGAATGTTCACAATCAGTGCATTAACCCATTAAAACAACACGCCTTCGTCGTCTGAGCGGGAAGGTGGAACATATGTGTCGGTGCTGTCGGTGGACACGCCGCCGCATTCCCGCACGTAATTTTCAGGTTTTTTGAAAGGCTCTTTTCTGTATTGAACCAGCGTCGGATCTTTGTAAACCTTTTGCATAAACATTCCCCAGGCCGGCATCGCAATGCGGCCACCTTGTCCGTAAGCAATGGTCCGGAAGTGAATGCTGCGATCCTCTCCTCCTACCCAGATTCCGGATACCAAATGTTGTGTCATGCCCATGAACCAGCCGTCCGAATAATTGGAAGTTGTTCCGGTTTTAGCCGCGATCTCGTTGCCTTCGGTTACGCCATATTGTCTCAGCCTTCCAGCCGTTCCACCCGGATCTTCCACGGCTCCACGCATCAGATACAGCATATTATAAGCCATATTCTCACTGATTTCCTGATTTTGCTTTTGGAAAAATTCCTGCAAAACATTGCCATAACGGTCCTCAATGCGGAGAATGGTCATAGGCTCAGTCCTGTGGCCGCCGTTGGCGAATGCACTGTAAGCGCCTACCATTTCAAAAACCGATACATCACTGATCCCAAGACAAAGCGAAGGAACTTCCTGCAACTTGCTAGTAATGCCCAGCTTATGCGCATACTCAGCCACGGTTTTGGCCTTCACCATTTTTATCAGATAAGCACTGACCGTATTCACAGACTTACCCAATGCCTGACGCAGTGAAAGTGACTGGTAAGAGTATTTATTGTTGGAGTTTTTAGGAGACCAACCGCCGGGCACACCGTCGGAAGGACCAAAATAAATCGGGGCATCCGTTACGTGATCACAAGGCGTCAGGAAGTTTTTGTCCAATGCCGAAACGTATACAAAAGGCTTGAATGTAGAACCCGGCTGCCGCGATCCCTGCTTAACGTGATCATATTTGAAATACTTAAAATTGATGCCGCCTACCCAAGCCTTAACATGGCCGTTTCTTGGATCCATTGACATCATACCAGCTCTTAAAAACCGCTTGTAATATGCGATGGAATCAATCGGGCTCATCATCACTTCCTTTTCCCCATTCCATGAGAAAACCTTCATTTTATAAGGCTTACGCATTATTTTCCACGCTTCTTCCTCGCCTAGATCACGCTTTAATGAGATGAAATGTGGTGATCTCCGAGCGGCTGTTGTCAAGAAACCCGGAATTTCTTTTCCGTTATCAAATGACCAGGGGTTACGACCTTTCCAGTGTTCGTCAAAGAGCTTTTGCTGCCCTTTCATATGCTCGGTCAATGCGTCCTCCTGGTAACGCTGCATTCTTGAATCAATGGTCGTATAAATGCGCAAACCGCTGGTATACAGATCATAATTCATATCATGCTCCTCATTATACATCTTCACCCAGCTTTTCAGATAACCCCGCATGGATTCCCGGAAATAAGGCGCTAACCCTGTATTATGGCCTTCTACATTAAAATCGATGCCCAGGGGCTTTTCCTTATATCTCTCAAAATCTTCTCTCGGGATGTAATCGTATTTGGTCATTTGCGCCAAAACCGTATTTCGGCGGTTCATAGCATTGGTAGGGAAGCGCAATGGGTTGAAGAGCGTCGGATTTTGCAGCATTCCAACCAGCAATGCAGCTTCTGTCACATTCAGATCCCATGCCTCTTTATTGAAATATGTCTTCGCAGCAACCTTGATGCCGTAGGTGTTATTACCAAAGGAAACTGTGTTGAGATACATTTGCATGATCTCCTGTTTGGTATACTTCCTTTCCAGGATCACCGACAGGATCCACTCTTTGGTCTTTGCAATCACAATCCTTACCAAGGGTATTTTACCTAAAAGGCCTTCAAATTCCTCTGAACGTGTATTGAACAAGTTTTTGGCAACCTGCTGCGTGAGCGTACTTCCCCCGCCTGAGCTCGAATTTCCGGAAACAACACCCTTGAAAACCCGCAACAAACTTCTTGGATCTATCCCCGAATGGTTCACAAAACGCGCATCCTCTGTAGCAACCAACGCGTCGATCAGATTGGGAGAAATCTGCGAAATATCAATCTGCGTTCTGTTTTCGAAGAAATACTTACCCAGTGACTTCCCATCTTCGCTGATCAGCTCGGATGCAAGTTCACTTTTTGGGTTTTCAAGTGTTTTCAAATCGGGCATTCCGCCGAATAACCAGAAAAAGTTAAAGCTGACGGCAACAATGTAAAGTATAAACAGACCCAGTCCAATTCCGATAGTCCGCCAGAGACGGATTATGGTGCGGCGATACTTTCCGGGTTGGAATTCAAGCATATAAAACGGAGTTAATTAATTGTAAACAGACAAATATACAATTTCGGCCAATTATCTCTTTCCCATGGAAAGCGAATTCAGCTCTTGCATCTCTTTGAGCCTTGGAAGATAGATGCTGGAAGGATATAACCTCATAAATTCAGCAATGGCCTGTGTGTAAGCATCTTTGCCACGCACTTTGCCGATCAGGAAAACGCGTAAAAGCGCAAATTTGTCCTCCATAGCGTGGCCTTTATAAGCCGGCAGATTTTGTTCAATATCATCAAGTGCTTTTGTATAATCACCTTTTGAATAAAGGGCATAGGCAGCTTCATATTCCTTCACCGGGTTTCCCGAGCCGGCCAGGTTACTGTCGGATGCCTTACCAACAAGCCGGGCATAGGTAGAAGTCGGATATTCGTCGAACAGCTTGTTTTTCCATGTATTTTTATCATTATCAGCCTCATAGGTCAAATAAAGCAGATAATAGAGCTCTTCCTTGTATTGTGTTTTGGGATATTCAGTAAGAACACGCTCGAATGTGTTGATAGACCGCTGCGATTCCTGCAAATCGAACCTGTAAATCTTGCCCAGGTTATAAAGTGCATCCTCTTTTTTCTTTTGAGAATCGGCCATCTGGCCTTCTGTGAGTGGGATATTTTGTTTTAAAGATGCGTGCAAAGCGTCCCATTCCGGTGTGCCTTTTTTCAGGCTGTTGTCGGCTATGACTTCTGTTTGCGCAGCAAGTGAGTCGGGTGCATTTGTATCATTACCGGCCAGTGAGCGCATTTGCCGGCTGCTCCTGCGCCAGTCGTCTTCCAAAGGACGGTTACCCCAGGTTCTTTTAAACTCTGTCCGTCCTTGATTAATCAGTGCCGGATCGTAAAGCTCCCACCTGCGTTCGCCACCATTGATCAGCGGGTTTTGCACACTTTGAACATTCGTGTTCTGAGCGGCCAACATTGCTTTTCTTTCTTTTGCTTCCTGCTCCTTTCTTGCGGCTTCCTGCGCTTCAATAATAGCATCTATCCGGTTATCAAGCGCGGCAGGGTTCATTTGCGCCAGCTTTTGCAGACTGTCTTCTGTATTTACAACGCTATAATGCTTTACAAACTCATCCAGCGCCCTTTTTCTCTCTGAAACAAGCTTGTATTCAGGCGCTTGCTGCGGCAGAATGGTAAGTGCGCTGTCATAATATGCTTTTGACAACTCAAATTTTTCCAACGACTCATAGTTAATCCTCGCAAGTTGCAGGTAACTGTAAGCTTTCTGCTCCATATTTGTTCCTTTTGAAGCTGCAACGGCCTTTTGCAAATAACTAATGGCCTCGGGGATCTGCTTTCTATGCTCAGCCAACAAGCCCATCGTGAAGTAGATCTTGTCGTTCAGGTCTGCATTCTTGCGATCACGAAGCATTTTATCAAAACCGACATCGTCCAAATCCTTCTTCGGGTTCAGCACAACTTCATTTTGAAGCGAATTCATGGCAGAATAAAAACCCAGATCATAGCCCGGACGATTTTTACTTACACTTTTATAATGCTTATTCGCCAGTCCATACTGTCCCAGGCGGTCGTACATCTGAGCGGCCGCGAAATGGATACGGGCCGTTTCGGTAGATTTTTTAAGGAGCGGAAATGCCTCTTCCAGGATCGCCACGGAAGTCAGATATTCTCCGTTTTGCTGGTGCAGGTAGGCTTTGGTAAGATAAAATTCGCGGGTCGATGCTTTGCTGAGCGGCTGCTGGCTCAAATATTCGGCCACGCCCAGTGCATTGGAAAAATCCTTTCTGATAATGTAAGCCCGCATAAGCAGGATCAGCGCATTGTTCTTGTCATTTTCGTCCTTGCCATTTGCATATACATAGCGCAATGCTTCAAGCCCGTCGGCCCATTCGCCGAGATATAATCTGGATTTGCCAAGAACGATATAACTGTTGTCAACCCATTTACTGTTCTGGTGCTTTTCGGCAACTATGGACGCTTTTTTAATGGCATCCTGCAACTGCGGCTTTACAGGCAGGGAAAGCACGGAGTCCATGGGCAGCAGAATGGGCAGCAATTCGTTATAGTTCTCTTTGTAAGCCTTATTCATCTGAAACTCTGCCTCGGCAAGACCCTGCTCGGCGATGAAATAGGCATTGTAATGTCCGGAAAGATTGTGGAAACCGACTGCGGCAGGTTTTGTACTGAACTGCGAACAACCTGCCACCAAACTGATCATGGTTAGTGAAAGGGCTGTGCGGCAGATGTAGAGGGCAAAACGGTTGGTCACAAATATGAAGTTAGGGATGTCTTTGGTCTTCTTATAAGCAAATCTAAAACGGTAATTTAAATAATTACGTATCGAAGATAAGCGCAATTGTAAAATTTGAAGCAATTTTGCCTCATATAATCCGGCAACTACATGGAAACGAACAATGATGATGCGGCAAAGGAAGAGCGTAAAAGGACGCTGCAAAAACAATCTTCGGGTTTCCTGAAATATTCCGGCATGGCCACCCAAATGCTCGGCACCATTCTGATCTTCACTTACGGGGGCTATAAGCTCGACGAATGGCAGCAAAATGATGTTCCGGTCTGGACGCTGGTGCTGTCGCTGCTGTCGATTGCAGGTTCATTATATATGTTGATCAAAGGTTTTACAAAAAAATAGATTGCACTTAAAGCGCCACGCATGTTACGAACAGTTGCTGCTACTATCATTATCGGAATTGCATTTTTCCTTGCTCAGCATTTTCACTTCGACCGCTTTTTGCACCCTTATATATGGTACATTCTGGTATTCTTCTTCGGGCTCTCGTTTTTCGCCCATCGCCTGATGGAGATCGGGTTTCGAAACAATCGTGAAAAATTTGTCACTTTTTACATTGCAGTCATCGTCGGAAGGATCATTCTCAGCCTGATTTTCATTGCATTATTTTTGTTCAAAGGGCTAAGTGATTCATTCTTATTTATTACCAACTTTTTTGCACTCTATTTATTTTATACATGCTTTGAAATATATGGTTTGTATCGTAACTTGCGCCGCAATTGACAAAGCATAGCATTTCAAGCCTTTATGTACACCCATTTGAGACTGTTTTTTACTACTGCCCTGGTTGCGGCAACCTGCCTTTTGAATGTTCCTGCAAGGGCGGACGAACCTACCCAGCACGAGGCTGAAAAGTTGGTTGAAGGCATTAATGAGCAAGAGCATAAAATTGAACATAATCTTGAAGAGTCGGAAGAGAAGTTCAATATTGGTCAGATGATCATGCACCACATTGCTGATTCCCATGAGTGGGAAATCACGCATGGCGTGGTTCTTCCGCTTCCTGTAATTCTTTATTCAGCAGATCGCGGAATTGAAGTTTTCTCATCTTCGAACTTTCACAACGAGCACCACGAATACAATGGTTATCACCTGGTTCACGGTGATGCTGAGACGATTGTCCCTGTTGACGAGTCCCGCGTTGTTTATGATTTCTCGATCACCAAGAATGTAGCATCCATGATGCTGAGCGCGGTGATCCTGATCCTGATCTTCACCAGCATTGCAGGTTACTACAAAAACAGCAAGGGCAAGGCACCGAAAGGTTTCCAATCCGCCATGGAGGTTATTATCCTTTTCATCCGCGATGATGTTGTTAAGCCTAATGTGGGCCCCAAATACGAAAAATACCTTCCCTACCTGCTGACATTGTTCTTCTTTATATTGGTCAACAACATTCTGGGTTTGCTTCCGGGATCGGCCAACGTGACAGGTAACATTGCTGTTACAATGACGCTTGCCGTTCTGACATTCATCGTAGTTCACCTGAATGCAAATGGCAATTATTATAAGCACCTTGTAAAGCCAGATGGCGTTCCCATTCCATTGTTGCTGATTATGATTCCGGTTGAGATCGTAGGTGTGTTTATGAAGCCTTTCTCTCTCATGGTTCGGTTGTTCGCAAACATGACAGCAGGTCACATTATCCTTTTGAGTCTTTTCGGTCTGATCTTTATTTTCCAAAGCATTGTGATCGCTCCTGTTATTTCGCTTTTCGCCTTGTTCCTCAACTTTATCGAGATCATGGTGGCGTTTATCCAGGCATTTATCTTTACCCTTTTGTCGTCCATGTACATTGGAAGTGCCATTGAAGAGCACAGCCACGCAGATCACGGACATTGATTGAATCTCTTTTTTATTAATTATATATTTTAACAAACACAATTATGTTGTTTCAAATCTTGCTTCAAGCTGCAGAACAAAGTGGTGCTGGTCTAGCTGTATTCGGTGCTGCAATCGGCGCTGGTCTTGCTGCTATCGGTGCTGGTCTTGGTATTGGTAGAATCGGTGGAAGCGCTGTTGAAGGTATCGCTCGTCAGCCAGAAGCTGCTGGTGCTATCCAGACTGCAATGCTTATCATCGCCGCTCTTATCGAGGCGGTTGCACTTTTCGCAGCGGTTATCTGTCTGCTGATTTCGTTCAAGCTGTAGTAAAAAACATTGGGCCCCGGGCCCTTACTTCATTTGCATTAGGCGGCTGAGGTAACACTGAAGTTCTTCGTGGGAGCATTAGGCTTCCACGATTTTTTAAGAAATAAAAGAGAGCGGTTCTTACACTCAAAACTCATTATACTATGTCATTGCTTACTCCAAACCCAGGCCTTATTTTCTGGATGCTGGTTGTATTCTTGCTGGTTGTTTTCATCTTAGCCAAATTTGCCTGGAAACCGATCATTAAAGGCCTTAAAGACCGTGAAAATGAAATCCAGGGCGCACTTGATCTTGCAGAGAGAACAAGAGCCGAAATGATTAAATTGAAATCAGACAACGAAAAACTGATCGCAGAAGCAAACGCCGTTCGTGATCAGATCCTGCGCGATGCGAAAGACGCTGCTGACCGCACCATCCTTGAATCAAAAGATAAGGCAGCTGTTGAAGCACAAAAAATGATCGACAGCGCACGTGAAGCGATCCGTAACGAACAACAAATGTCCGTTACGAAAATCAGAAAAGAGGTTGCTGTTCTTTCCCTTGAAATTGCTGAGAAGGTTTTACAACGCGAGTTGAAAGACAAAGAAGCACAGGAAAAACTGATCGCAGACCTTGCTTCCTCTGCCCACTTAAACTAATTAGTCCCTTAAATTAAAAATCAATGTCAGTAAGTATAGTTGCTTCCAGATATGCAAAGTCGCTGATCGAGCTAGCCAAAGAACAGAATGTTCTGGAAGCGGTTTATCAGGATATGCTTTTATTTAAGGATACGGCTGAGAAAAACAGGGGCTTAATGCTTGCATTGAAAAGCCCGGTTGTGCGTCACGAGAAGAAACTGAATATTTTGAAAGCGCTTTTTGAAACGCGTGTCAATTCGGTTTCCTACGCGATCTTCACCATCATTACCAAGAAAAACAGGGAGGCAATCCTTGACGAAATAGCAAACGAATTTATCAAAAGCTATAACCTGAACCAGGGAATCCAGAGAGCGACGGTTACCACAACTATCCCGCTTACGGATGAGCTTCGCAAGCAATTCTCTGACATGGTTACTGCAAAAACCGGCCGCACTGTGCAGCTGGCCGAGAAAATCGATCCGAATCTGATCGGTGGATATGTGCTGAAAATCGATGACCGTCAGATCGACGCATCTTTGAGAAGCCGTTTGAACGAGCTTAAATTACAGTTTGTAAACTGATATTTTTATCTGCATAATTTGGAAGACCCGGCTGCTATGCGGCCAGGTCTTTTTTTATGTCCAAATGTTGCTATACTTTCATCTTCGTAACATTCTTGAAGCTGATGTCGATCGCTTCCAAAGCCGGGCGCTTCGCTACATCCTGCTCCACGAAGAAATGCTGCAGACCAGCGATTTTGCGCGCGTCAAAGATCTTTTTGAAGTCGATAGAACCAGTTCCTACCTCTGCAAAGGACTGATCGGTTTTGTCCATATCTTTCACGTGCCACAATGGGAAACGGCCCGGATATTTTTTGAACAAATCAACTGGGTCAAGACCTGCTTTTACGATCCAGTACAAGTCCAATTCAAGCTTAACCAAGTCAGGATCCGTGCTTGCAATCAAATCGTAAGGAAGCTGGCCGTCCATTTTCTTGAACTCAAAATCGTGGTTGTGGTAACCAAACTGCAAACCTGCTTTCTTTGCAACCTCTCCCGATTTGTTAAACAGGTCAACGTATTTCTTATAATCTTCAATTGATTTACGCTCACCATCTGTCAGATAAGCGCAGTTCACGTATTTCTGCCCGATAGCAGCTGCGTCGTCAACCGCACGCTGCCAGTCGTTGGATAGTGTGCCTTTTTGATCTTTCATCTGAACACCTGCGCCATAATGTCCGCTTACCGGGTTGAGTCCCAGGCCGTCCAGGATCGCTTTGAATTCTTTTGGTGTTTTTCCAAAAAATTTGCCGTCGTTATATCCAAAAAGCTCAACTTCCTTATATCCGATCGCCGCAACTTTTTTCAATGTCCCCTCCAAATCCTTCGCAAGGTCTGTCCGTAGCGTGTAAAGCTGCAAACCGATCTTAGAGGATGCCTTAGCCGTCAAATCAAGTTTTGAAAGCATAGGAGCTGCCAACATAAAAGCACTCGCTTTCATGAATGATTTCCGTGAAATCTTCTCGTTGTAATTCATTTGTTTTCTGTCGAAAATTGGGGTTGGTTATATTTATTTGGTAATCGTAATTGCTCCTGAATTGGAAAGCTTCGTCTTCATTTCGTCCGTCACTTTCCAGTCTTCCGAAAAGTTTCCGTCCACAATGGTGTTAGTCGAAGAATCTTTAAAGAAAAACAGGTCCTTGAATTCCGGAAGCCTGCGGTGCACAGGGGATATGAACGCAGCATCCTTATTATCCGCGCCAGTCCACCACGGCAAACCAGAGCTTACCGCCACATAATGCTTATCCACAGGGAATATGTAAAAAAGGCCATGTGACGTATCGGCAGCATTCAAATGCACCGGCAGCCGGTCTGCATATTTTGCAATCAGCGAATTGGTTTCTTTTGTCCCGAACAGAATCAAATTGCCATGCTCTATATCGCTTGGCCGCACATTTTTATCAGACAAAGTCCTTGGGAAAAACATAATCCTGCCTACAAACTCACCTCTGTAATAGGACCAGTTTGCGGCCTGTGTGGCAGCGTCTACGCGCTTCTTCAACTCTTCGGGTGAAGGATTGTCAGCAGTGCCATACACGTAAATATGAGGGGTTGAGAATGCTTCGTATATCGGGCCTTCTGCTCCTTTTTTCTTAACCAGGCCTGTCGCAATGGGATTTGTAGCCACTGCCCACACATTATTGTTTTTCACGAATGAAACCGAGCTGTCCACTTTCGCCGAAAGCGCTTTTCCATCGATGCTGAACGTTACATTGCTTGCAGCATTAAATCTCGGGTGCCCTTTCAGGTTGACCGTAAATGCAGAAAGGTTTTTCGTGGTAATAGTTGCAGCATTGGGCTTGTTCAGATTGGCGTCGATCTCTGCCAGCGTTCCCAGGTTCATTTTATCAAACTGAACCCAGAATGCCTTATTGTATTTGTATTGCTTGCTGACAAACTTCACTCGATCAGGAAACGGATTACGTTCGGCGTGGCCGAACCATTCGAAGATAAATTCATTGTCATAGGCACTTACCCAGCTGTCATGTTTGACATCCACAAACTCTTTATAACTCACTTCCACTCCAATATCCTGCAGATGCTGCACCCACTTCCGCGTGTCCGCAACAGGAACCACGGGATCTGCATCGCCATGGAAAAAGTGGATCGGAAAATTCAATGCATTGGCTGCCAGATCGAACGTTCCGTTCGGCGGCGCAGGGCAAACAGGCGCTATTGCTGCCCATATGTCCGGCCTTGTCAGTCCGAGCCAAAGCGTTCCTCCCCCACCCATGGACAAGCCCGTGAGATAGGTTTTATTTTCATCGATTTTAAAGCGCTTTTTTACATCGTCCAACACATCGTAAACGTCCTCTTCCGGGATGCCCTGATAACCTGCTGTTCCTCTTGCAAATGGCGCAGCAACAATGAAATCGACATCTTCCCATTGAGGAAAATAGCGGGTTGCTTCTTTATCTGTCTCGTCCTCTGCATTGCTTTTTCCAAAAACACGACGCAAGTCCAAACGGTGATTGGAACCAGCGCCATGCAGCATAATTAGCAGCGGATATTTTTTGTTTTCGTCGAAATTTTTAGGGAGATAGAGGCCATATGGCTGCTCGGTGTCGTCGGCGTCTGAGAAGAAAGTCAGGACTTGCGGGCCGGTAGCAAGCTTTTGCGCTTGTAAATTGGTAAAGCCCAGCAGTAAGCCCAGTACAATTAGAACTGCTTGATTCCGGAATTTGAAAGTCATTTGATATGATAATTTTCTTGGGCTAAATATAAACTAAATCATAACGACTATTTGCTAAAATCTGCATTTCATTCTTGATAATGAATGTTAACAAAAAAAGAGGCGGATCAAATGACCCGCCTCTTCAAGCATTGTTACTTTAAAAGATCCGCCGATTAGTTGGCAAGCTCTTCTTCTTTTTTACGAACACTGATAACAAGTTGTTCACTGTTCTCTTCGTGATTGGCAACCAGCACATCGCCTTCGCGCAAATCGCCTTTCAATATTTCCTCTGCTACGGGATCTTCGAGATATTTCTGGATCGCCCGGTTCAAAGGACGCGCTCCGTATTGCGGATCGTAACCTTTTTCCGACAGGAAGTCCTTCGCAGGAATTGTCAATTCTATTTCGTAACCCAAACCTTTCACACGGTTAAACAATTTACCCAGCGAAATGTCGATGATTCTGTGCAGATCTTCACGTTGCAGTGAGTTGAACACGATCACATCATCCAAACGGTTCAGGAACTCAGGAGAGAATGCTTTACGAAGTGCACTTTGAATAGTGCCTTTCATAATGTCATCCTGATTTTCTGTTTTTGCTTTCGTAGAGAAACCGATTCCGGATCCGAAATCCTTCAAGTCACGCGCTCCAATGTTGGAAGTCATGATAATGATCGTATTTCTGAAATCCACTCTGCGTCCCAGACCGTCTGTCAGGATTCCATCGTCAAGCACTTGCAGCAGAATGTTGAACACATCCGGGTGCGCTTTTTCGATCTCATCCAGCAGGACTACGCTATAAGGTTTCCGTCTGATCTTTTCAGTTAACTGACCACCTTCTTCATAACCCACATATCCCGGAGGGGCTCCTACCAAACGCGATACGCTGAATTTCTCCATGTATTCGCTCATATCGATCCGAACCAAAGAATCATCTTTGTCAAACAGATAAGTGGAAAGCACTTTTGCAAGCTCGGTTTTACCTACACCCGTTGGCCCTAGGAAGATGAATGATCCAATTGGTTTCTTAGGATCTTTCAAACCTACCCTCGTGCGCTGAATAGCTTTCACAAGCTTTTCAATCGGCGGGTTCTGGCCGATAACTTTTGCTTTCAGTTCGTCAGCCATGTTCAGCAATTTCTTGCCTTCGTCCATGGAAACGTTCGTTACCGGAATGCCCGTCATCATCGCTACCACTTCGGCTACATTATGCTCGGTTACGGTGTAACGCTTTTGTTTGGTTTCTTCTTCCCAAGCCAGTTTCGCACGGTCAAGCTGATCGATCAATTTCTTCTCACGATCTCTCAGTTGTGCCGCTTCTTCGTATTTCTGGCTCTTAACTACCCTGTTCTTTTCTTGCTTGATATTTTCAATCTGCTCTTCAAGAACGAGAATGTCTTCCGGAACTGTAATGTTGCTAATGTGAACCCTAGCTCCTACTTCGTCCAGAACGTCGATCGCCTTATCCGGCAAGAAACGATCTGTAATGTATCTTTCAGAAAGCTTAACAGCCGTGCTGATCGATTCAGGCGTGTAGTTCACATGGTGGTGATCTTCGTATTTATCCTTAATGTTTTCAAGGATCTGAATGGTTTCTTCAATCGAAGTGGCATCCACCATCACCATCTGGAAACGACGTGCTAATGCACCGTCCTTCTCAATATACTGGCGATATTCGTCTAATGTCGTAGCACCGATACACTGGATTTCTCCACGTGACAATGCAGGCTTGAACATGTTGGAAGCATCCAGCGAACCGGAAGCGCCACCTGCGCCTACAATCGTGTGCAACTCATCAATGAAAAGGATCACATCCGGGGATTTTTCCAGTTCATTCATTACAGCCTTCATTCTTTCCTCAAACTGACCGCGGTATTTTGTTCCTGCAACCAGAGAAGCCAGATCCAATGTAACAACGCGTTTTCCGAAAAGCACGCGCGACACTTTTTTCTGAACAATTCTTAGTGCAAGACCTTCCGCAATCGCAGTTTTACCCACACCGGGCTCACCGATAAGGATCGGGTTATTCTTTTTACGACGGCTAAGGATCTGGGCTACACGTTCGATCTCCTTTTCACGTCCAACGATCGGATCCAGTTTACCAACCTCAGCCATTTTGGTCAGGTCGCGTCCAAAGTTATCCAACACCGGAGTCCGTGATTTCTCTGCTCCTTTCGATTCTTTACCAGATGCAGAGCCGCTTCCTCCTCCGAACATGCCTCCTCTTGCTTCATCATCTCCGTCTTCGGTCTCCGGCCCCATGTGAGGTTTGGATCCTGATGATTGATATTCTAACATTTCTTTGATGACTTCGTAGTTAACATTAAATTTATGAAGAATCTGGGTGCCAACATTATCTTCATCACGCAAAATCGAAAGCAGCAAATGCTCTGTCCCGATCAAATTACTCTTAAAAATTTTGGCTTCCAGATAGGTAATTTTCAAAACTTTTTCCGACTGTCTTGTCAGGGGTATATTTTGTAAATTCTTAACGTTATTGGTCGCTGCGCCCTTTGTTGCCTGCTCAATGGTCTGTCGGACATCGTCCAGTGAAACGCCAAGCTTCTTTAATAAGCCAATCGCCACGCCGTCTCCTTCACGAATCATTCCTAACAACAAATGCTCTGCTCCAATGTAATCATGACCGAGGCGAAGGGCTTCTTCCCGGCTCATCGTGATTACTTCTTTCACTCTATTCGAAAATTTTGCTTCCATTATGCAGCAATAAAAAGTGTTTAATATTCTAAACGCTACTTGATCCTCGTTTGTTCAAAATAGCTTTACTGGAACTTACAGGATCTTAACAAAACACTCCTTGCTTCCGGCCCCATATTAAATAGTAAATCGATAATACTCAAGTTACTTACAAAATCATTCCCAAATGTCTGGTAATAATGCTCTGGCTTATAATATTCGGGTGAAAAGTCGCTTTTCTTATTGTTAATGAGGGAAATAGCATTAAAAACGCTGCTCTCCTCCATTTCCAAACCTGACAAATTGTACTGTAAATCCTTTTTAACTCCTACCAATCTAAGACAAATTGTCAATAATTCATAATTCAAATCGACGAGATAAGCTAATTTTTTGTCGTATATCTGCAAAAGCTCCGGGGCGTAAAACTCGTAGAACGGTGATTTTCCGTAAGCTGATTGCAGGCAGCCTAAGTGACGGCGGAGCCAATCCTGGCCGTAGTCGATCTTAATGTCTTTCGTGGGGGCGGCTGTCTCGTACTTCTGAACCGGAACTGTCAGCTGGTCTACTTTATTAGCAGTTAGTACACTGCATCTGTTTCGATAGGTCTGCTTTACGTACCGTTCCTCAATGTCAATATAAATACGGTCGTACATTAATAAACTTGTAAAATACGCTATACAAGGCAAATACTGTAACTCGATCCGTATTCCGCTAATTTCCTTACTGTTACTCTCAATTTCTGACACTATCAAATATGCTAAAGCCTCACCATATTATCAAAAAATTTATAATAAATATTTTGCCCGGATAGCATTATACCATACGAACTTAAAACATTACAATTTCGGCCTATAAAAACATACTCGTATCGCCCAGCCCTTCCCGGATGATCTCGAATCCGTCACTGTCCGATTTCACGATCGTCGAAGCAATGTTCCCGCCATATCCGCCGTCTATAACAATGTCCACCTGGTGCTGGAATTTCTCATAAATCAGCTCAGGATCAGTAGAATATTCGATGATCTCATCGTCGTCTTTGATAGAAGTCGTGACAATGGGATTACCGAGCTCTTTCACGATCAGGCGGGCAATGTTGTTGTCCGGGACACGGATTCCAACCGTTTTTTTATTGGTATTTAAAAGTTTTGGAACCGCGCTGGTGGCTTCTAGAATGAATGTGTATGGACCCGGTAAAACCCTCTTCATGATTTTGAATGCGGAATTATCGACGCGGGCAAAATCTGAAATGTGGCTCAGATCGTAGCAGATAAAGGAAAAATCGTTTTTCTGCGGCTTGATCCCTTTGATACGGGCGATTTTCTCGACGGCCCTGGAATTGTAAATATCGCATCCGAGCCCGTAGACAGTGTCGGTAGGATAAATCACCAGACCACCATTTCTAAGCACATCCACGACCTGGCGGATTCTTCTTTCGTCAGGATTTTGCGGGTAAATTTTTATAAACTCAGCAGGCATAGGCAATAATAACTTTTTAAAATAACAATCCTAAAAGCTAAAACCTTCCTGACCAAGCGCTTTTTTTAAGTTTTTGATATAAAAAAGATAGGCAAAATTAACAGGAAGATGAAGTCTGCACATTAAAACAACAAGCTCGGTTTGCCATCCCGGATTCTCAATGTAGTTCAGCAAAACCCGAAAACGAACTGCAAGTTCATATTCTTGTGCATACCAGCATTTTCTGATAAATGTACGGATGCGTGCAGCCAAAAGATCGAATTCCTGCTGATCCCTGTTCAGGTCGTAAGCTTTGTTGCAGACTGCGTAATAGGAGGCTAACATGCCGCTTCCTTTTTTATAAACCATGGAAGAAAGGGATGAAGGCACGATGCGCTTTTGGGTAAGAATTTCATCCAGATAAAAGTATTGGAATTTGGCAGCCGAGCGCACCCAAAAGTCGAAATCCTCAAATGTAAGCGTCTCATCATAGCCGCCGAGTTCAAGCATCGTGCTCGTACGCATCATCATGGTAGGCGTGCAGATGAAGTAACGTTCCAGTACATTCTTATATACATCACCCGAGGGGATCGGCCTGACCGCGCTGCCATGCGCATCCACTGCATAATGATTACCAAGCTTTTTTCCGGCTGGATCAATGTATTGCGCATTGGAAAAAATCACCGCATAATTCTCCGGCAGCAATTCAAAAGCTGCCACCTGTTTTTCAATGCGATCGGGCATCAGCACATCGTCTCCCGAAAGGTCGATCACATATTTACCTTTTGCAATGGATAGCCCGTAATTAAAGGCGGCGCACAAGCCGGAATTTTTTCTGTTTTTGACCAATGAAAAATTCCGGGATGGGTTTTTGAAAGTCTGGATGACCGCCAGCGTATCGTCGGCGCTGGCATTGTCGATGACAATTAGTTCGAGGTTGGGGTAAGTTTGGTCAAAGACCGATGCGAGTGTGTCGCCAATGTATTTTTCCTGATTATAGGCTGTCAGGATAACAGTCACCAATGGATTCTCCTTTTCTTTCATCTCAACACGAAGGGCAATTCAGGCCGTTCAGCCACTTTTTTAGTTCTTAATGAAGCCGTAAAGAACAAAACTAGCAACATTGAGGCGATGTCAGAAAAGTAGTTAGTTTGCGGTAGGTCAGCGTTTGGAGATGGCTTTGGCCCTGGTTGCTGTGTTAATTCCCGCATTGATTTCAAACCCGAGAATGATCACGAAGGCTAGCAGATAGAGCCAGATCATTAACGCAATCATGGTTCCTATGGAGCCGTAAAGTTTGTTATAGGAGCTGAAACGGGACAAATAAAACGAAAAACCGTAAGTAGCAAAAAGGATCAGCACAGAAGCAATGACAGCGCCGGCGTTGATAAAGCTGAATTGCCTTCCATGCGAGGGTGCAAACCTGTAAATCATCGAAATCGTGAGCATCAGGGAGCCAAAACTGATCAGATAACGGGTAATGTTCAGCAAACTGATCATCCAGGTGTCGCGCAAAATGTTCCAATCGCTCAGAATATTCATCACTGCATCGCCCACGATCAGCAGGATTACAGACAGGAAAAGCACGAGGATCAAAAGCAATGTGAGCAGTGTAGCAATGCCGCGCAGTTTCAGAAAACCACGCGTATCATTGTCATCATACACCATATCAAATGACCGCATCAGAGACATCATTCCATTCGTCGACGCGATCATGGCAAAAATAAAACCGAACGAAAGCACGCCTTTCCGGGGCCTGCTGATAATGTCCATGATCGTCTGGTCTGCATCTTCGTAAATGCCGCTAGGAATATTTTCACGCAGCAGCTCCATGATCTGCTGATCCAGGTGCTCGATGGGAATGTACGGAATTAATGTAAAAAGGAAGATAATGGCCGGGAAAGCCGCCAGCGTAAGGCTGTAAGCAACCGCGGAAGCGCGCTGGTCAATGTCGTATTTCCGGTTGCTCCTTACCAGGTTCACCAGAATTTCGTACAGAGAAACTGTCCCGCCCAGAAAAACGGTCTCCTGCAACCAGACAATTAGCCGCTTCACATGACGGTTCTTCAACAGTTTCTCAAGCATAGGCAGTTATTTAAATTGCAAAATACGGTTTCAGCTTATTCAGGAGCTTTTCCGGGGCCACGCAAAGCTTTCCATTGTCGCGTCGTTGAAACACCAGTGTCGTTTCGCCCGTATTAAGAAGCACATTCAGCTGGTTACGGATCTCATAATGAAAAACGACCCTTATGCCCGGCATTTCCTGCAAAATAACACGGATACTCAGTTCATCGTCATAGCGGGCGGGTTTAATGTAGCGAGAATGATTTTCGTAAACCGGCATCATAACCCCTTCGTCTTCCATCACCTTATAATGAAAATCCAGGCTCCGCAATGCCTCCACCCTTCCTATTTCGTAATAGCGCGCATAATTTCCATAATACACATATCCCATCTGATCCGTATCCGCATACCGGACCCGAACGCCCTTAACTTCGTGAATGAACATTATTTCATGATTTTGAGTCGGTTCAACTCAGCCTGGTACATTCTTGCGTTGTTCAGGTGGTCCGAATAATTGGTGGCAAAAGCATGGTAACCCGAAAGGTCCGCCTTTGCACACATATATACATAATCGTGCTTTTCGTAGTTCAGCACAGCATTCAGCGAATTAAGATCTGCAACGCGGATCGGGCCGGGAGGCAAGCCCACATTGACATATGTATTGTAAGGAGATTTTATCGAAAGCTGCCCATTCAAAATCCGTTTGATAGCGAAGTCCTGCAAAGCAAATTTAATGGTTGGGTCGGCTTGCAAAGGCATCTGGGCGTTCAGGCGGTTCATGTAAAGCCCTGCCACTTTGGCCCGCTCGTCTACTTTCCGCGCTTGTTCTTCTTCCACAATGGAAGCCAGGATCGATACCTGCTCAGGCGTCAGTCCGATGGCTTTTGCTTTTGCAGTTCTTTCCTCATTCCAATATTTTTTATACTCACTGTGCATCCTGTCCAGGAATTTCTCCGTGCCAGTCGTCCAGTATATTTCATAAGTGTTTGGTAAAAACATGGAAACGATCGTCAGTGTATCCAGCCCGTATTTATTGCAAACGGCCGGATCGTTCAATGCTTTTCTGAAACCCTCTTCTCCAAACTCAAACCGACTGCCGATTCTTTTGATAAGATCCTCTTTCAGCCTGATATTGTTGAAAGTCAACTTCACGGCATCCTGGTTTCCCGCCGCAAGCTTTTTAACCACTGTATAGTTACTTGACTTCGGCTTAATGACATATCTTCCCGGCTTTACCTTGTCAGGATAGTTCAGAAGCTTTGCCAGAAACTGAAATGAAATGTGATCATTAATAACGTCATGCTTATTCAGCGAATCAAGCACGCCTTTATAAGTCCCGTTTTCAGGAATAAGCAATGCAAAGCTTGTCTCTTTATCCGCTTGCAGGTTTGGCGTTTTGAATATCTGCCAGAAATAAAACGTGAATGTTGTAGTCAGAATGGCAATTGTTACAAACAACCCTACTTTGAAATTACGCGACATAAGTGATATGGCTATCGGCTTCCGGCAGGCGGCCGTCGGCTTTTGTGTTTAATGTTATAAATTGATTTCAAAGGGTATGCCAAATCTTTTGGCCAACTCCTGTAATGACAAAACGACGGGTTCGAGTAAATGAATGCCATTCACGCTGCGTTCCGCTTCACTTTCACGCTCAGGGTCACCGGGAATGAGCACTTTTTGTCCATCCACAGCCCGGGCGCCGCGAAATGCTTTAATCCATTTGTCCATATCGTGCTTGAATTCCTCCGCAGGACGGAAACCATCCACGCGCATGGCGCCCAGGAAATGTCCGGTTCCCAAACCAACACCCTGCTGCGCAGTCATGAATCCGGCAGTTGCAAATGGCGGAACCCAGGGGCCGAAATTAGCACCCGAAAGCACGCCCGAAAATATATCGACAATGGCTCCAAGTCCGTAACCTTTATGACTTCCATGCTCGCGGTCGGAGCCCAGCGGAAGCAAGCCGCCCCCACTTTTCACGGCATTGGAATCCGTCGTGGCGTTCCCCTCCGCATCCTGCGCCCAACCAAGCGGAGCAGGCAATCCTTTGCGCTGCAATATTTCAAATTTTCCGTAAGCAACGGCCGTTGAAGCAAAATCTGCTACAAATGCAGGTTCCGTCAGAGCAGGCACAGCAACGGCTATGGGATTGGTCCCCAATAATTTATCCAAAGAAAAAGTAGGCGTTACCAACGGCGCAGCATTCGTCATTGTCCAGCCTATCATGTCTTTTTCCAAAGCCAGCATCGCATGATATCCGGCAATGCCAAAGTGGTTTGAATTCCGGACAGAAACCCAGCCTGAACCCACTTTTTCGGCCTTTTCCATGGCAATTTCCATCGCTTTCGGGGCCACAACGAGACCTAAGCCTCTATCGCCGTCCACAACGGCTGTGCTTGGGGTTTCATAAACAACTTTTACATCCGGTGTGGGATTAAGCCTTCCGTGATCATACAGTCGCACATAACCTGCCAGACGCGCAATGCCGTGGGAGTCAACACCACGCAAATCGGCGCTTACCAAAACCGTTGAAGCCAGTTTCGCCTCTTCCGGCGAGCATCCGATGGCAAGAAAAACTTCTTCCGTGAAATGTTTTAAATAACTGGCCTGATACATATACGTCAAATGAGTGAACTTCTTTTCAAGTCCGCAAATATCCTAATTCAATTCGCATCGTCCAATATTTCATGGAAATCTGTTCAGCTGTGCTGTAAGACGGGCAGATTAATGCATTTTAAACCGCTGGCGAAGATTAGTTTACGCTTAAAATGTGCGCAACAATGCAACACTTTTGCCCGTTTCAGAGAATGATTCCCTATATTTGAAACATTCTTTTAACGCTATGAGACAGCTTTTCGTTATCGCAATTTTTCTACTCACAGGGAGTCTTCATGCATGGTCGCAGGACCATTATGATGCCAGAAAAGCACTTTCAAGCGAAGAACTTTTTATCAAACAAGGCAATACAAGCCGCGTAATTGCCACACCCGGACAAAAATATCTGGTCCTGGATGCATCTCCGGTAATCGGCGGTTTTCACAGATACCGCTTTTTCCCCGGCGACAACATTAAGTTCAGGATGCGCAATGAAACCATCCGTTTCAACGAAACCATAGCCAGCGTCAGCGATTCCTCTTTTAGCATTGCCATTATCAATGAGGCAGTTGGCAGGATGGATTATCAGGAAATCCTGTTAAAAGATATTCGTTTGATGAAGGTTTCGCGACGGATCCCGTTCATTTCTCAGCTGGCACCGTTACTGCCTCTGGCCGGCCTCCTTTATGTGGGTGCCGATTTTTTTAACAAAGGCGTTGATGACAAAAGATTCACAACCGATGCATCTTCGCTTGTTGTGGGCGGTGCGTTCATTGCCGCAGGTTTTGTTTGCTACAAACTGACTTTCTCCTCGCTCAAAATAAACGGCAGGAATAAGCTGAAAGTCCTGGAAACATATTAATACTTACCGAATTACCCGAAGGCCGATGCCTTCAATTTTTCCTTAATCTGATTCTTTATAGTGAAATCCATTCTAGTCCACCCACCCCAGAAATCCATACGCGCAGAAATACGGCTTGCAGCATCCAAAAGCGAATGCAACCGTGCTTTGATCATTAATGCCTTAACCGGTTTTGAATGCGAGCTCACCAACATTTCGGAAGCAAGGGACTCACAAACCATGCTTAGATTGCTCAACTCCAATGATCCCATTGCCGATGTGATCGATGCGGGAACGACCATGCGTTTTTTGACGGCTTATTTTGCTGTAACGGGTCAGTCGAAAATCATGACCGGCACGCCGCGGATGTGTGAAAGACCCATTGGCATTTTGGTAGATGCGTTAAGGATTTTAGGTGCAGACATTGAATATCAGAAAGAAACAGGTTACCCGCCATTAAAACTGAATGGTTTCACTTATTCCGGTCAGAATGAAATCAACATGCGCGGCGATGTCAGCAGCCAGTATATTTCAGCATTGCTGTTAATAGCGCCGGGATTGCCCAGTGGGTTGAAAATACAGCTGGAAGGTGAAGTTGGTTCGAAGCCTTATATTGAAATGACATTAAATCAAATGGCTCATTTTGGTATCAACTATCATGCAGACTGGCACACAAACACCATTATAATTCCTCCGTTCAAGTATCAGCCGCATCCCTATGCCATCGAATCAGACTGGTCGGGAGCGAGTTACTGGTATAGCATTGTGGCGCTTGCTGATGATGCCGAAGTGGAATTGCTGGGCCTGAAAAAAGATTCTTTGCAAGGTGATAGCGCCATTGTCGACATTATGCGTCATTTGGGCGTCGAGAGTGTTTTCACGGAAAGAGGGGTTCTTTTAACTAAAATTCCCCCTGCCGCATCCATAGGCTGGGATTTTACCGCTTGCCCGGATCTTGCCCAAACCGTCGCAGTTTGTTGCGCCGTTAAAGGCATCACCTTGTCCCTTACCGGCATCGAAAGCCTCAAAATCAAGGAAACAGACCGTGTTTTTGCCTTACAGCAGGAATTGCAGAAGCTGGGCGCCACATTAAAGGAAATAGAAAAAGACCACCTCTACGAAGTCGCCCGGATTCCGGGTTTTGAGTCCGCAGAAACGCCATCCATCCACACGTATGACGACCACCGAATGGCTATGGCTTTTGCGCCAGCCGGAATGGTTTCGCCAATTATTATCGAAGAACCGGGTGTGGTCGTAAAATCGTATCCTGGTTACTGGAAGGATCTCGCGGTGGTAACCACCTGGGAAGAGGTCTGACCTTCCGTTCACTAAACCCATCAATTCATGGAAAACGTTGCGTCGTTCTTTGCTGCTGTCCCTATATGGGCATACCTGATCCTGATTCCCGTTATCATTGCCGTCAGGGACATTTTGCAGCGAAAGCATACGATCCAGCATAATTTTCCATTGGTAGGCCATTTCCGCTATATGCTGGAAACGATCGGACCGGAATTGCGGCAGTATATTGTGGCCAACAACCGTGAAGAGCTGCCCTTTAACAGGCGCCAGCGTTCGTGGATTTACGCTTCTTCCAAAAAAGAAAATAATTACCAGGGTTTTGGCACAGACCAGAATATGCAAGAGCCTGGTTATGTGCTCATTAAACCAGCAATGCTTCCTTTTCGGCTGGATACTACACATAGCCATCACATCAAGAATGGCAATGATCCGCATCATTATACTATTCCTTCGGCCAAAGTAATCGGTCAATCCCATAACCGGAAACGCCCTTATCGCCCGCGCTCCATTGTGAATGTAAGCGCGATGAGCTTTGGTTCGCTTTCCTCGCGGGCCATTGAATCATTGAATAAAGGTTCGTATCAATTTGGCAATTACCATAACACCGGCGAAGGCGGTCTGTCTCCTTACCACAAGTTTGGCGCAGATGTGGTTTTTAACATGGGCACCTCCTATTTCGGCGTCCGGGATGATGACGGTAATTTTGTGATGGAAAAGCTTGTGAAAATGACACAGCAGAACCCGTTCGTGCGATTGATCGAGCTTAAACTTTCACAAGGTGCAAAACCGGGAAAAGGCGGCGTGCTTCCTGCGAGTAAAATCACGGCAGAGATTGCCGAGATCCGCGGCGTACCCATCGGCAAAGACGTGGTTTCCCCACCCTATCACAGCGCATTTTCGAATGTAAAGGAAATGGTGGATTTTATCGAGGCCATGGCGGACGCGACGGGCTTGCCGGTCGGGCTGAAATCAGCCGTCGGGAAAACCGATATGTGGGAAGAATTAGCAGATATTATGGTCGAAACCGGCAAAGGCCCAGACTTTATCGCCATTGACGGCGGTGAAGGCGGAACGGGTGCAGCACCGCCGTCTTTTGCCGATCACGTTTCGTTGCCCTTGGTTTTTGCTTTCAGCACAGTTTATAAAATATTTCAAAAGAGAAATCTAACAGACAAGATCACGTTTATTGCTTCGGGCAAGCTGGGCCTTCCGGCACAGGCAGTGATGGCTTTTTCTATGGGTGCGGACATCATCAATGTGGCACGCGAGGCAATGATGTCAATCGGCTGCATTCAGGCACAAACCTGTCATACCAACCGCTGCCCTACCGGCATCGCCACCAACAACAAATGGCTCGAAGCGGGCATTGATCCAACATTAAAGAGTGAGCGCTTCAACAGTTATATGAGCACGCTGGCCAAAGAGATCATCGAAATCACACACGCCACGGGCTATGAGCATCCTTGCCAGTTTGGAATGAATGATATTGATATTTCAATGGGCGATCTCAATAAAACCATTACTTTGGCAGACAATTATGGTTATATGAAAACCATTGTCCCCTATTCCGGCATTCGCGAGCTCCTCGATTGTCCGCATCTGGGAGGCAGAAAGATTCCAGGTGAAAAGACGGTTTAACCTTTTAGGAACATGATAAAAACTATACAAACCACACTCATTGCTTCATTCTTTTGCCTGAACCTTTGTTTCGCACAAAGCAACCCACGATATTTTGTTCTTTTTAAGGATAAAACCAACACAACATTCTCCGCGGACAAACCGGCAGAGTTTCTGTCAGCCCGGTCTATCGAAAGAAGGAAGCGGCAGAATATCCCGGTTACCACGCGTGACTTCCCTGTGAATCAAACTTACACCGCTGCAATAAAACAGCTGGGCGCGTCGGTCATTTTTACTTCCCGCTGGTTCAATGGCGCCGTGGTAGAAGCCAATGCTGCTCAGTTGGCGAACATTAAAAAGCTGGCATTTTACAAAAGCATTGAATTCGACCTGCCCGTTGCCAACATTAACGGACAATCCCCCGGCGTAGAGCGCGTGGGCGCATTGAACCGGAAACTGGAAGCGGAGGAAGATCTCAACTATGGAAATATGAATGCGCAGCTTGCATTAATGGACGTCCCGCAGCTGCAAACCAAGGGTTTCCATGGAGAAAATATGCTGATCGCGATCCTCGACAATGGCTTTTTGAATGCCGATCAAGTCGGCTTTTTGAAACCGCTCCGCGATGAAAAAAGAATCATGGATACTTATGATTTCATGGGCCGCGAAAGCAATGTTTATAATGATGGATCGCACGGTTTGCACGTAATGTCCACAATGGCGGCGAACCAGCCAGGAACGATGATAGGCGCTGCGTTTAGAGCCAATTATGCCCTGTATCGCACAGAAAATGACTTTCTGGAATCACCCTACGAAGAAATTGCCTGGTTAATGGCAGCTGAACGCGCAGACAGCGTGGGCGCGGACGTGATCAATTCCTCTTTGGGTTACAGCCAGTTTGACGCGGAATTTAACAAACCCGAATACAATTACACCTACGAAGATATGGATGGAAAAACCACCATTATAAGCCGTGCCGCGCGCTATGCAACCCGCACCGGCATGCTGGTGGTGTGCTCAGCCGGTAACGAAGGGAATAAGCCGTGGCACTATGTCACTGCTCCCGCGGATGTGGATTCTGTCTTAACCGTCGGCGCGACCAATTACGAGCGGGCTTATGCAGCATTAAGTTCAGTAGGGCCAAATGCGGCAGGCCAGCAAAAGCCGGATGTTGCTGCCGTGGGCCTGGGCTCGGTGATCGGTAACACGTCGGGTAATGTGGCGAGCAGCAACGGAACATCATTTTCATCGCCTTTGATCGCTGGCTTTTCGACCATTTTGTGGCAGGCTTATCCTAATCTGACCGCGCAGCAGCTCATTTATGTAATCAAAAAATCGGGACATCAGGCCAGCGCGCCTGATAACTTGCTAGGCTACGGTGTTCCAAGCACGGTTAAGGCTGAACAGATCATTCAAGATGAATTTATGCCGCTTGGTACAGAGGACGATCTGCTTACAGCCATTGTGCTGTTGCCCAACCCTGTCCAGGAGAATGCAAGCCTTTCTATCCCGCCACATTTGATCGGCAAAAAAGCTACGCTTAGTATATATGGATTAAATGGAAAGGCATTAAGTATCTCAGAGTCAAGACTGACCAGCACACAGCCCATCGCTACAAACCAATTGGCAGCAGGCCTTTATCTTGTTAACATCCGGGTGGATAATCACGAAAAAGCACTTAAATTCATCAAGCAGTAATCTTCCGGATCATCCGCACCACGGATTCGGAATCGTTCAGCTTTTGCACTTCCTGCAACGGAATCCACTGCACATCCAGCGATTCATCATTCACAACGATTTCCTGGCCGGGCGCAGCCTTAAAAGCAAACCGAATGTCATAATGGTTATGTGCAGGAAGGCCTTTTCGCTCGGGAATCAGATGAATATCGACATCAAAAATTCCGCTTTTATACAGATCCAAATGTTGGATCCCTGTTTCTTCCCATACTTCTTTACGCGCAACCCGTTCTGTGTCAGAGTCGCCATCACAATGTCCGCCTGGCTGTAACCACCGTCCCAGTTTCTGATGATGCATGAGCAGGACTGATTGCTCGTCCGTAGAAAGAACT
This sequence comes from Dyadobacter chenhuakuii, assembly GCF_023821985.2. Classification (NCBI taxonomy): domain Bacteria; kingdom Pseudomonadati; phylum Bacteroidota; class Cytophagia; order Cytophagales; family Spirosomataceae; genus Dyadobacter; species Dyadobacter chenhuakuii. Next base: position 2,946,984 of record NZ_CP098805.1, read on the forward strand.
AGTCCCGAAGCCGTTACATGCCCGATTTCCAGTGACCGTTCGAAACAATCCGGGTGCATTTTCACAAATGCAATCGTGTCCTGATACATTTCTCTTTCAATTCCATCTTCCGGCGTATATGCATCAAGGAGGGTAAGCAAACTATTCCGCTTCATGTAGGCTATGTGATTTTTTCATTCTAATTTCACCACAAGTTTAATACTTCAAGAAATAAACCACCTTATTAAGAAATGAAAAAGTATTTATTATCGGTTTCCCTTGCCGCATTATTGGCTACAACCGCCATCGGTCAACGCACGCCACAGGCCAGTCAGGCCGCTACGGTAATGCAAAGCATTGGAGTAACCGATTTCACTCTAAAATATTCACGTCCAGCCCTTAAAGGAAGAAAAGTATTTGCCGACAGCTCCGCATTGGCTCCCTATAACCAGGTCTGGCGCACAGGCGCTAACATGGCCACCATATTAGAAGCCGGAACAGATTTCTCATTCGGAGGCAAAAAAGTCCCCGCAGGAAAATACGCATTGTTTTCCATCCCATCCGGCGCTTCCTGGACTGTGATTTTGAATAAAAACTTCAACCAGGGCGGAACGCAGGATTATAAAGAAGCGGAAGACGTGGCAAGAGTCATGGTCGTTCCTACATCCGCTGAATTTACCGAAAACTTCAAGATCAGCATCGAACCTACCTCGGATAGCACGGGCTTCCTGAACATTGCCTGGTCGTCCGTTAATGTGCCTGTTCCGTTGGCTGTAAATACGGAGTCACTCACGATGGCTGGCCTCAATAAGGCAGTTGCAGAAAAACCGGAGGACGTTGCGGCTTTACAGAGCACGGCAGGTTACTTGTTGTCCAAAGGCAGAGATCTGCAAGTGGCGCTTTCGCTGGCTGATAAGGCGATCGCACTGAAAGAATCTTACTCCAATTTATGGCTCAAAGCCCAGATTTTAAGTAAGCTGGGCAAGAATGCAGAAGCATTGCCGGTTGCCCAGAAAGCATTGACATTGGGAGCTGCTGCGAATGATGTCGCTTTTTCAAGTTTTTATAAAGGACAAATCGAAAGCGGGATCAAGCAAATCCAATCCAAAGTTTCGACCGCGCCCAAGCAGGCTTCCCCGGCAGTAAAAGGCAAGAAAAAGAAGAGTTAACAGAGAATGTTCAGATAGTATGGGATGCGGCAGATTTCGTCGCATCCTTTTTTTTGCATTTTGGAAGTCGTTACATCCCTCCGGGATTCAGATCCCCACACGCACGTTGCTACCAATATTACATGCCTCCGGCATTTGCTGGCAACAACGCCAAGTCGCGGAGCGACGCAATATTGGTAACAATGCCGGAGGCATGAAATATCGGTAGCGACGCAATATTGGTAACAAACGCTGGAGGCATAAAATATCGGTAGCGACGCAATATTGGTAATAAATGCCAGAGGCATGAAATATTGGTAGCGACGTAATATCGCAGCAAATGCCAGAGGCATAAAATATAGGTAGCGACGTAATATTGCCAGCAAATGCCAGAGGCATGAAATATTGGTAGCGACGCAATATTGGTAATAAATGCCAGAGGCATGAAATATTGGTAGCGACGTAATATCGCAGCAAATGCCAGAGGCATAAAATATAGGTAGCGACGTAATATTGCCAGCAAATGCCAGAGACATGAAATATTGGTAGCAACGCAATATTGCCAGCAAATGCCAGAGGTATAAAATATTGGTAGCGACGTAACATTGCCAGCAAATGCCGGAGGCATATAATATTGGTAGCAATGGATATGCGAATGTTGAATTTTAATGCCGGAGGCATGTAATGACATTCGTAACGCCACCCTGGAACCCATGGTAGCAACGCAATATTGGTAGCAAATGCCGGAGGCATGTAATAGTGGTAGCGACGCAATGTCGCCAGCAAATGCCAGAGGCATATAATATTGGTAGCAATGGATATGCGAATATTGAATTTTAATGCCGGAGGCATGTAATGACATTCGTAGCGCCACCCCGGAACCCATGGTAGCAACGCGCAATATTGGTAGCAAAATGCCGGAGGCATGAAATATTGGTAGCAACGCAATATTGCCAGCAAATGCCGGAGGCATATAATATTGGTAGCAATGGATACGAGAATGTTGAATTTTAATGCCGGAGCATGTAATAACATTCGTAACGCCACCCTGGAACCCACGTTAGCGGAAAAAACGCGGGACGGTCCAGCCGTATTTTACCGCTAGAATGCGGATGGCTATGATGACGAGCGAGGCGGAAATAAACGCAACATTGCGCCCGGCCCCAACGCTATCCAGCAGCAAATAACTGCAAGCACCTGCAAAACAAGCGGTTGCATACACTTCCTTCCGATAAATGATCGGAATCTCATTGGTCATCATGTCGCGGATTACACCGCCCATGGTGGCTGTGAAGATGCCCATAATGACGGCTATCTCAGGCCGGACGCCCAGATGCAACGCTTTTTCTGTGCCGATAATGGTGAATAATGCTATCCCAAAAGTATCGAACAAAAAAAGCGTTTTACGAAGCCTGAGCAGGAATTTGTAAAAAATAAATGTAGCCAGAATCCCCGCCATAATGGCGTAAATGATCGTGATATCACTGATCCAGACGAGCGGGTAACTGCCCAGCAGAATGTCGCGCAATGTTCCTCCGCCAATGGACGAAATAAAAGCCGTGAAACTCGCTCCAAACCAGTCCTGGTGCTTCTGATCTTTCACAGCCAGCGCGCCGGAAATAGCAAAAGCGAATGTGCCGATGATCTCTAAAATATACTGAATGCTCATCCCACGAAATTGCTAAACCGCAACCGGGGCCTTGATGCCCGGCCAGGGACTGTAATCCTGCAATTCAAAATCTTCAAATTTGAAATCAAAAACACTCTTAACATCCGGATTGATGACCATTTTTGGAAGGGCACGCGGTTCGCGGCTCAGTTGCAAGCCAACTTGCTCCAAATGGTTCAGGTAAATGTGCGTATCGCCGCCGGTCCAGATGAAATCACCCAGATCGAGATCACATTCCTGCGCGATCATCATGGTAAGCAACGCATAACTGGCAATGTTAAATGGCACGCCCAGGAAAACATCCGCGCTGCGCTGGTAAAGCTGGCAAGACAATTTCCCACGTGTTTCACCTGAATCTTCATCCGGAGGTGCCACGTAAAACTGGAACAATGCATGACAAGGCTGCAATTTCATTTCCGATAATTGCGACGGATTCCATGCCGAAACCATGATCCGGCGCGAATCCGGCGAAGTTTTCAATTGCTTCAACACCTCCTGCAACTGGTCCACAGTCTTGCCGTCAGGCCCCTCCCAACTCCTCCACTGCTTGCCGTACACCGGACCCAGATCGCCATTTTCATCCGCCCATTCGTCCCAGATCGAGACGCCGTTCTCTTTCAGATACTGAATGTTGGTATCGCCTTTCAGAAACCACAAAAGCTCGTGAATGATCGATTTTGTATGCACTTTTTTGGTGGTAACCAAAGGAAATCCGTCTTTCAGGTTGAAGCGCATTTGATAACCAAAAACACTGACCGTTCCTGTGCCGGTTCGGTCGGTTTTACGAACTCCGTGTTTGAGTACATGGCGTAACAAATCCTGATATTGCTGCATTGCGATATAATTAATGCGTTGTAAAAGAAGGTAATGTTGAATTAAACGGTTGCGATCTCAACGTCATAAGTGATCGTTGCAAGCGCTTCCAGCTGGGCTGTTGCCGAGCAATATTTTTCCATCGACAAGCCGATAGCACGGTTGATTTTGCTTTCATCCAACTGATTGCCAGCAAATTTGAATGTCAGATGTATCTTGGTAAATGGCTTGCGCTGCGTGTCTTCTTCCTGTGTGCGGTCGCCGTCGGCGATAACGCGAAAATCGGTGATATCCTGGCGTTGCTTTTTGAGGATCAGTACCACGTCGATGGCGCTGCAGCTGGCCAGTCCCATCAATAATAATTCCATAGGCCGCACACCTTGGTTGCTTCCGCCGATTTCCGGGGAGCCGTCGGTATGCACTTTCACTTCTGAGGAACCACTGCCTTCAAAATGAAAGGCATCATCAACACGAACGAGTTCTACTTTCATAATAATACTCCTGATTGTAAGCGGAGCTTGGGTTAAATGTAAATGTTCACAAGGCCAGCAAAAACTGCTTTCGCAAGTGATTTGTAATGTGCTGCCGACCGTTATACTTTAATAAGGATATGAACCGGATCAAAGTTCAAATATACTCCATCAAACCCGATTCGGCTATTTAACCGAATAATTTAAAAAGATACATAAACCTCGTATATTCGTTTTATTATGCCGTTTTAAAGGTTTTTAATAAAATAAACGCGAAACGATATGTGGAAAGAGGACGATAATAAGCTCAAAAAAAGCTTCACTTTCAAGGATTTCAAAGAGGCATTTGCCTTCATGACCGAGATCGCGGAAACCGTGGACGAAATGGACCATCATCCGTTCTGGACCAACACTTATAACAAAGTGACATTTGAATTAAACACCCACGACGCAGGCGACATTGTTACCGAGAAAGACCGGAAGCTCGCAGCTGCGATTGACGAAATTTTTGAAAAAACTAAAAAATAACTGTGTGGCCGGCCCATTTGCGCCCATTTGCATTCAATGAAACTTTACATAGTCCCCACGCCCATCGGCAACCTGGAAGATATTACACTTCGCGCCATCAATGTTTTGAAAAGTGTGGACGTAGTTCTGGCAGAAGACACCCGCACATCGGGATCGCTGCTGAAACACCTGGGCATTTCCAAGCCCATGCACAGTTACCATATTCATAATGAGCACCAAACGGTTACGCGGGTGGTGGAACGGATCCTGAAAGGGGAAAGTATGGCGCTCGTTTCAGATGCCGGGACGCCCGCTGTGTCTGACCCCGGATTTCTGCTTGTTAGGGAGTGCATTAAGCAAGGCATTCAGGTTGAATGTCTGCCCGGGCCTACTGCTTTTGTGCCAGCGCTGGTGAACTCGGGCTTGCCGAGTGACCGGTTCACATTTGAAGGTTTTTTACCCCATAAAAAAGGCCGTCAGACGCGTCTGCAAAATCTTGCTTCAGAAGAAAGGACGATGATATTTTATGAATCGCCGCATCGTTTGATCAAGGCATTGCAGCAATTCGTTGAGTTTTTTGGGGCCGACAGACAAGTTTCTGTTGCGCGGGAGCTGACTAAAATTTATGAAGAAAATGTTCGCGGGACGCTGGAAGAAGTCATCGCTTATTTTTCAGAGAAAACCATCAAAGGTGAAATCGTGATCATCCTGGCAGGCAAAGCAGAAGAAAAAAAGAAATCAGATAAATATGAGGATTAGCATTTTCAGGTTCATTGCATTTGTAGCGATTTTTTTACTGGCAAAAACAACCGCAAGCGCCCAATTTGCCACATTAAGCCCCGAAGCGAAGGTGAGCCTCGTTACATTCGGCCCCGGCGACGAACTATACTCCGGTTTCGGACACAGCGTGCTATGGGTGTATGACCCCGTTCTGAACATTGACAATGCTTACAGTTACGGCACATTCAGTTTTGACCAGGGTAATTTTTACATCAATTTCATGCGCGGCTATCTGCCATACAGCATTTCGGTGCATCCGCTGGGGCCCCAACTGGAATATTACCGCGCCGAAAACCGGTCTATTTCCGAGCAGGTCTTAAACCTGAGCATCCCGCAAAAACAGAAACTTTATAATTACCTGGAAAACAATTATCTGCCGCAAAACAGGGTTTATTCCTACAAATTTTTTTACGACAACTGCGCGAGCCGACTTGCCGTTGCTTTGAAAGAAGCCTGCGGCGACAGCCTGGTTTACAAAGGTTATACGCATGAAAAACTGAGTTTCAGGCAATGGATCGACCGCTATGCATTCAAGCAGAATCCCTGGGCGGATTTTGGCATGGACCTTGCCCTGGGAACTCCTGCTGATGAGATTGCCACGCCTGAGCAAGCTACTTTCCTGCCTGATAACCTGGCCATTGCATTTACTGATGCAAAAGTAAAAACGGCTTCCGGGCTAATGCCGCTGGTAAAGAGTACAAATGAGTATTTCAAAGCCGAACCGCGCAATTACACCGGCATTTTCACCCCTATGAACGTTTTCTGGGCTCTTGCTGTGATCACATTAGCCATTACTTACTGGCAGATCAAGAAGGAGAAGCTTAATTTTCTTCTGGACAAAATTCTTTTCTCAGTTGTAGGTCTCGCAGGCTGGCTGCTCGCTCTGCTATGGTTCGCTACCGAGCACAATGATACCAAATGGAATTACGACATTCTTTGGGCCTTCCCACTGTGGATGCCGCTGATTTTTCAGATTTCTAAAAAGAAGAAACCATCGTGGTTCTCGTTCTTGTTGATATTTTACGGATTTCTCTTACTTTGCGCAACAGGTAATCTGTTAAAACATAATTTCGTTGTGATCCCGATCATTTTGACATTGGTCATCCGGGTTTACTACATGAATAATTCACTCTCTAAAATTCCTGAGAAAGGATAGTATAGTAATGGATCTCGAACAGCTCACGCAACAAACCATAGAAATCGTAAGAAAGGCTTCATCCTTCATTCAGCAGGAAGCGGCATTATTTTCACGCGACAAAATTGAATATAAAGACCTGAACAATCTGGTTTCTTACGTCGATAAGGAAGCAGAAAAACTGCTGGTGGCAGGGCTTAATGCACTGCTTCCCGAAGCAAGCTTCATCACCGAAGAAGGCACAACCGGCCAGGAACCCGATCCAACCGCATTGAACTGGATCATTGACCCCCTCGATGGAACGACAAATTTCATCCACGGAATCCCGGTTTACTGCGTCAGCGTAGGACTAGCGAGAGGAAAGGAACTGCTCGTCGGCGTGATCCACGAGCCGAGCCTGAACGAAATGTTTTACGCATGGCAAGGCGGCGGTGCCTGGTGCAATGGAAAGCCGATGAAGGTTTCCAATGTGGAATCACTGGCCGACAGTCTCATCGCAACGGGTTTCCCTTATTATAAATTCGAGAAGCAAAAGCGCTATATGTACATTCTGGAACTGCTCATGCAAAGAACGCACGGCATCCGGAGAATGGGCGCAGCAGCGGTGGACCTTGCTTACGTTGCAGCAGGAAGATTTGACGGTTTTTACGAATATAACCTCAATTCCTGGGACATGGCAGCAGGCGTGCTCATGATCAAAGAAGCCGGAGGAAAGGTAACCGACTTCAATGGCGGCGACAACTATCTTTTTGGAGGTGACATCATTGCAGCCTCAGGAGGCCATAAAGAGCTAGTTGAAGTAATCAGAGAGAACTTCTAGTTAACAACGCTTACTCATCGCAGCGTAGCCCGCTCATTCACTCATTTACTCATTCAGTCATTCAATCATTAAGAATGGACATCGAACAACTCAAATACCCGATCGGAAAATTTCAGCACCAGGAGCTTTATACACCCGCAGAAGTTAAATCCAACATTCAGATCATCAGCGCATTACCATCCAAATTTATTAACCTTTTGGGCGGCTGGGACGATGATAAATACAACACACCTTACCGGCCCGACGGCTGGACCGTGCGACAGCTCGTACACCACGTGGCCGACAGCCATATGAATGCTTACGTGCGTTGCAGGCTTGCGATGACGGAGGATAACCCGGTGATAAAGCCGTATGAAGAACAACTTTGGGCTGAGCTGCCGGATGCAAAAATGGCGCAGGTTGAATTGTCCATTCAGCTGCTTCGCTATGTTCACTTGCGTTGGGTGCTGCTGCTCAATTCAATGGATGAAAATGATTTGGCAAGAACTTACACGCATCCCGCAACCGGCCGCGTGTTCCGACTCGACGAAGTCATCGCCAATTACGCATGGCACAGCGAACATCATTACCAGCACGCATTTCAGCTCGCGGCCAGGAACAATTGGTAAAAACCGGCTGTTACTAAACCATGGGACAACAGATCATCATATTAATCCTTTTCCTTGCCGCAGTCGGTTTCATGGGCTGGCGCGTCTGGAAGGCATTTGACAAGCGTAATGCCGGCGGATGTGCGAAAGGGTGCGGTTGCGCAACGGATAAAGCGATGACTGCCAAAAACCAATGATATACAACATTAAGGCATAAAAACGGGGAGCCCAATTGGAGCTCCCCGTTTTCTTTTATCAGCATTATATTCTACAACGCTCCCTTCTTGATGTCCTCGACAACCGCCGGGTCCAACAATGTGGACGTGTCTCCTAAATTATTCATATCTCCTTCTGAAATCTTTCTCAAAATCCGTCTCATGATCTTCCCGGAACGCGTCTTGGGCAATCCTGTCACGAACTGAACCTTATCCGGCTTAGCGATCGGGCCGATGATCCTGGAAACGGTGGCTGCAATGTCTTTTCGGAACATTTCAGGATCGTCCGGTTCACTTTCCGCGATCACGTAAGCGTAAATTCCCTGGCCCTTAATGTCGTGCGCATAACCTACAACAGCCGATTCAACCACGCCCAAATGCATGTTAATGGCATTTTCGACTTCCGCGGTGCCAATTCTGTGACCGGAAACATTCAATACATCATCCACGCGGCCGGTAATGCGGTAATAACCATCTTCATCGCGCAAACATCCATCACCGGTAAAATACATGCCCGGATAGGCTGAGAAATAGGTTTGTTTTGCACGTTCATGATCGCCATATGTGGTCCGGACAATGCCCGGCCAGGGAAATTTGATGCACAAGTTACCGCTGACACCATTCCCTTCCAGTTCCTTGCCGTTTTCATCCACCAACACCGGCTGAATGCCGGGTAATGGCAATGTTGCAAAGGTTGGTTTTTCAGGCGTGATGCCGGCCAGCGGGGAAATCATAATTCCGCCTGTTTCGGTCTGCCACCAGGTGTCCACCAAAGGACAATGGTCATGGCCAATGTTGGTTTTAAACCAGTGCCACGCCTCTTCATTGATAGGCTCTCCTACTGAACCCAGTTTGGTAAGCGATGAAAGATCATGATTTTTAACAAAATCCAAACCAAAGCTCATAAGCGAGCGAATGGCGGTTGGTGCTGTATAAAGAATGTTAACCTTATGCTTGGCAACGATTTCCCAGAAACGGCCTGCATCCGGATAAGTCGGGACGCCTTCGAAGATCACCGAAGTGGCTCCATAGCAAAGCGGACCGTAAACAATGTAGCTGTGACCCGTGATCCAGCCGATGTCAGCCGTGCAGAAATGAACTTCTCCCGGCTCATACTGGAACACATTGGCAAAAGTATAGGTCGCATAAACCATGTAACCGCCGCAGGTGTGCACCACGCCTTTGGGCTTGCCCGTTGAACCCGAAGTGTAAAGGATAAACAATGTATCCTCGGCATCCATGGGCTCGGCGGGACATACGGAATCGACGTGTTTTACTTCTTCTTCCCACCACAAATCCCTGCCTTTCAGCATGGAAACCGGCGTCCGCGTGCGCGTCATCACGATCACATGCTTTACACTATGGCATTGATCCAATGCGGCATCAACCGTTTCTTTCATCGGGATCACTTTCGAGCCGCGGAATGCGCCGTCGGAAGTAATGACCATATTACACTCAGCATCATTGATACGGTCGGCTATGGATTTGGCTGAAAAACCACCAAAAACAACCGAATGAATGGCTCCTATGCGTGCGCAGGCCAGCACGGCCACCGTCAGCTCGGGGACCATGGGCAGATAAATACAAACACGATCTCCCTTTTTCACGCCATGCTTTTTCAGGACATTGGCAAAACGGCAGACGCGGTCGTATAAAACGCGGTAAGTAATGGTTACGGATTTGTCCTCGGGATCATTGGATTCCCAAATAATGGCAGGCTGATCGCCGCGCTCGGCAAGATGCCTGTCCAGTGCATTTTCGGTAATGTTGAGCTCGCCGCCTTCAAACCACTTGATATTCGCTTCGTTGAAGTCCCAGCTCAGGACTTTTTTCCATGGTTTACGCCATTGAAACTGTTGGGCCACTTCTGCCCAGAAACCTTCGGGATCGTCTACACTTTGTTTGTAGGCAGCCTGATACGCTTCAAAGGTCTTAATTTTCATGATAAATAAAGGTTAGACTTAGGATTAAGGGATATAGGGGGACAATTTATAATTTTCATTTGGTTAGTCCTACTTATTACAATGCAGAAAAAATAGCCCTGAATGTGCATGACGCTGATAATCAATGCCCAGCCGTCCAATGTTGATAAGCAGGTTTTTCAAGATTCTGCAATGCTGACCGTAAAGCATCGTAAAACTGTGACAGACGATCAAAAAGACGTATTTTCGAAAAGTTAAATTATAAACGATCACATACACATGGATAAAATCACATCACAACGCATTGCCGCTGAAACGTTTTTCACCGACGCAGAAACCGAATTCATCCAGGAACATTTGCGGGATGATGTGAGCAAGCTCATGTTACGGGCCAAGCATTTCAAGAACGTTAACGTCCGGAAATTAGGGGCGCAAATTCAATCCAGGCAAAAGGCGTCAAAGAAACTGCCTGACTGGTCCGCTAATCCCAACCTCATATTCCCGCCTGCCCTGTCTGTTGAACAATGTTCTTCCGAGGCTACGGCGCGGTATAAAGCAACGTTAATGTCTGGCGATGAACTGATTGACATTACGGGCGGCATGGGTGTGGATTGCTACTATATGCACCCGAATTTCAAAAATGTGCGGTATTTTGAGCAGCAGCCCGAGGTGGCCGAAACGGCAAAATTCAACTTTAAGCAACTGGGCGTCACCAACATTGAAGTGCAGGTGCTGGACTCAATTGAAACGCTTAAAACGGAGCAAGGCTATGCCGACTGGATCTACGCCGATCCCGCCAGACGCAATGACAGACAGGAAAAAGTGGTGCTGCTTTCCGATTGCACACCCGATATCGTCGAAAATCTGTCCGTTTTATTTGAAAGTTCACCCAATATTCTGCTCAAAACGTCACCACTCCTGGACATCGACCTTGCTGCGAAAACGCTTGTTAATGTCAAAGAAGTGCACGTAATCGGTTACGAAGGGGAATGTAAAGAGCTGCTTTTTGTGCTTAAAAAAGACTGGATATCCGACACATTTGACATAAAAGTGCGCATTATCAACGGCTCCGGTAAGGTGATCAGCCAGCTGGACCTGACCCGTGAATCCGAGCGGTTGACCGGCGTGGATTACTCGCGACCGTTGAAATATCTGTATGAACCGCATGCTGCCATCCTTAAAGCGGGTGCTTTCCGAACCGTATGCAGTGCTTATGCGCTTGCCAAATTGTCCATTAACAGTCAGTTATATACGTCTGAAAAGCTGATAACCGATTTTCCGGGCCGTGCTTTTGAAGTGGTTGCGATTTGCAAGCCGGACATTCGCGAAATTATGCAGCACATGGAGGGCGACAAGGCGCATTTGACAGTCCGCAACTTCCCGGGCAAAAGCGAAGAATTGAGAAAGAAATGGAAGTTGAAAGATGGTGGCAAATATTATCTCTTCGCCACCACATTCTCCAATAAACTGAAAGCAGTTGTAATTACCGTAAAACCAGAGTCTTAAAGGAACTTCTCTTCATATTCCTTCTCCGAAAAGCCAATAGTCACTGCCCTGCCCGATGCGTCTTCGATCAGCGGTCTTTTTATGACCGACGTGTGCGCCATCATCAGCCTGGCAGCGGCTTTTTCGTCAGTTATCAGCGCTTTTTCTTCATCTGAAAGTGCTTTCCAGGTTGTGCTTGCCTTATTGACCACCTTATCCCAGGGAAGCGTTTTAAACCAGGCCTTGATCTTGTTGTTGCTGATGCCCTCTGTTTTGTAGTTATGAAAAGTATATGCAATGTGATGCTTTTCCAGCCAGGTGCGCGTTTTTTTTACCGTATCGCAATTGGGAATTCCGTAAACCGTCAACATAAAAATAATTTAACCAATAAAATCTAACTTTTTGTTATCACCGGCTCCTCCGTGATGAGATCTGAATTGTGCATTTTCAGATCATCCAATTCTCCTTCCCAGCGCGCGATAACGGCCGTTGCAAGGCAGTTTCCTGTTACATTAACCGAGGTCCGGGCCATATCCATCAGCTCATCGATGCCCATAATGAGCAGTACGGGCCATTCCGGCATGCCAAAGTTGGCGATGGCGCCCAGCAGGATTACCAATGTTGCCCTAGGGATCCCTGCAACGCCTTTACTGGTCAACATTAATAGTAAAACCATGGTAAGCTGCTGTCCGATAGACATTTCTGTTCCGGTAGCCTGCGCCACAAAAACGGTTGCCAAGGCCAGATACAAAGTCGAACCATCGAGGTTGAAACTATAACCGGTGGGCATAACGAAAGAAACGATCTGCCGCGGGACGCCAAATTTCTCCATTTTCTCCATCGCCTTTGGCAGCGCGGATTCGGAGCTTGTAGTGGCAAATGCAATGGAAACCGGCTCAAAAATAGCCTTTGCAAACTTCACAACTGGAATTCTTGCGAACCATGCAATGGGGATAAAAACGATGAGGACAAAAACAATCAGTGCGCAGTATAATGTTGCAAGCAGCAATGCCAGGTTCCTCAGCACGTCGATTCCCATATGCCCTACCGTTTCAGCAATGGCCGCACCTACGCCAATCGGCGCAAAAAGCATGATGATCTTGGTAAGCTTAAACATGACCTCAGCCAGCAATTCCACGCCATGGACGAATTTCTCTTTCTTAACGGTTGGCAGCAAAGCAAGGCTTATCCCGAACAAAACGCTGAAAACAACGATTTGAAGCACTTCTCCATGATAAATAGACTTGGCAATGTTCTCCGGGAATGAATGCAGAACAATGTCCTGCCACGTTTGTTCAGCCACTTTCGGCAACGTTGCATTCAATGTCTCGGGAGGAATAATGCCGACGCCGGGTTTAAACCAGTTGGCAAAAAACAGCCCGATGAGCAATGCGAATGTGGTTACTACTTCGAAGTAAAGCAATGATTTCCAGCCCATTCTGCCCACTTGTTTCAAATCAGAATGCCCGGCTATCCCGGTTACAAGCGTTGCAAAAAGCAAAGGTGCAATCACCGTTTTAATCATTTGTAAAAATATCTGCCGCAAGAAATGCAGCTCCGTGCCCATTTTCGGAAAATCATAACCGATTTCCGTTCCTACCAACATGGAGATCAGGATAGATGTGGTCAGATTCTTTTTGAGGATCGCAAAAATGATCAGCCCGGCAAGAGCGGCCCAGCGAAGGCTCATTAAAACAGTGGCGGGTATGGAGATAATATCGTATGCATCCAGCACGGTGGCTATCGCAGCAATGGTAACTAGGACAATGTTGATGATGGTAATTTTGCTCTTCATACGGGAAATTGGAATGAGGAATTCTTTTCGACGGTAAACATATAAAAAATCAATTTAAGGCCAACTATCCGGACAGCCGCATTTGAACCCTAACACAAAATTAATTATATGTATTGGACAATATTATTTAATGATTGTACTAAACAACACTCGCTTTATAAAATAATTATTGGTTTGACGGGTTTTTAAAACCGTCTGGAAAATTTGAAATCCCTTACCACCAGGCCACAGACAAAGTGACATTAGTCCATAGATTATCTTTGTTTTAAAAGCGGCGGAAATCCTTGTTTGGAGTCTGTAAATTTGATATGTTCGGAAATTACATCATTCCATTCAAAACAAGCCCTGACAATGAACAAGATCCTTATCCCGATTGACTTTTCTGAAAACGCGGAACATGCATTGGCTGCGGCAAAAATCATAGCGGACAAAGAAGCTACAAAGTTGCTCGTGCTGCATGCGTATCAGCCTTATATAGCGGATGTTAACATAACACCCGGCAATGTGTTGCCCGGCATCGACGGCAGCGATTTTCTCTCCATGAGCAGCGAGCTGGAAGTAGAATATCAGAAAAGGCTGGAAAGGTATGTGGATGATGTGATTGCGGAAGGTTATCAGGCGGAAGCGATCTGGGCCATTGGCAGCGTTCAATCCACTGTGTCGGAAGCCATTGAAGCGCATAATCCAAATCTGGTCATAATCGGAAGGACCGGAACAGGCGGGTTTCTGGATAAGCTGATCGGCAGCTCGGCCACAAGTATTGGCTTAAATTCCAATTGCCCGGTGCTCGTGATCCCGCCGCAAAGCACACCGAAAAAATTCCAGAAAGTCGTTTACGCCACGCAGTTTGAATATGATGAGACTGACATTCTCCGCGAAGTTTACGTGCTAATGAACCACCTAGGTGCTAATCTCACCTTATTAAAAATCAAATCAGGTTCACAGCCAAACATTCAGGCTGATCATCAGTATATCGATGAAATCAAATCCAACTTCGCCATTGCGGAAGATGCGATCGTGTTTCGCGAGGCCCGGCACGTGCTGGATGGCATAGAGGATTATTGTGACGAAGTGGGTGCGGATCTGTTGATCATGTCGGCGCGGGAGCGGTCATTTATTGAAGAATTTTTGATCAATCCGAGCGTTACCCGTAAGCTGATCATCGATACTCACGTGCCGCTGCTCGTTTTTCACCTTAAATAAAAAACATTGGAAAAGGCAGAGAATACAAGGGCTTTTCAGCCTGAACATCTGATTTCACGCAACAGGAAGCCGAAGCGATACAAGAAAAATCTGCTCACCTCTCCCGGCACACTCACGTACATTGGCCCTGATGTTGAGTTAAAGACCAAGATCAGGAAGATTGTGTATAATGATCAGATTTTCAAGGATGAACAGGTAAAATCTCTGCTGGAATGCAGCCCGGGCACGGCGACGGAAAAGGCCGTCACCTGGCTCGACGTCGACGGCATTCACGAAACCGCATTGATCGCCAAACTTGGCAAACTATATAAGCTGCATCCGCTCCTGCTGGAAGATGTGGTGAATACGGAACACAAGCCCAAACTGGAAATATATGACAGCGGCCACCTGTTCCTGACATTGAAAATGCTGCATATTGATTCGGAATCGCCTATTTGCCTGTCTTCGGAACATGTCAGTTTTGTTTTGGGGGAAAATTACCTGGTGTCTTTTCAGGAAGAGCTAACCAATGATATTTTTTCCCCGGTGCTGGATCGTTTGCAAGCATCCGTTGGGAAAACGCGCAGGAACGGCGCTGATTACCTGATGTTTGCCTTAATGGACATTGTCATTGACAATTACTTCATCGTGCTTGAAAAACTGGGCGACAGCCTGGATACGGTTGAAGATCAGGTGATCCGGGGCACAGAGGAGTTGTCGCTCAAAGAACTCTATTCCCTGAAACGGGAGCTAACCATTGCCAGAAGGGTCATCTGGCCGCTGCGTGACATGATCAACCAGTTGATCCGTGAAGATAATCCGCTCATTAATAAAGATACAATTCCTTATCTGCGAGATCTTTACGACCATGTGATGCAGGTTCTGGACACCATTGACTCCTACCGCGAACTTGTGGCCAGCCTTGCAGATGTGCATTTGTCTACGATCAGCAACCGGATGAATTCGGTGATGAAAACATTGACCATCTTCTCTGCTGTGTTTATGCCCCTGACCTTTATCGTTGGCGTTTACGGCATGAACTTCGAAAATATGCCCGAACTGAGGGCGCACAACGGTTATTATTATGTTTGGGGATTGATGATCGCGGTCACGACAGGGCTGATATTTTATTTCAAATCCAAGAAATGGATGTAAGGTTTGATACCTTTGTGGCCTGAAAACCGCATTGGAATGAACATTACTGCAAACAGCTTTCAAACAATCACTACCGACGCTGCTTACCTGCTTACGGACAGCCGCCAGATCTCATTTCCTGGCCAGAGTATCTTTTTCGCGATTAAGGGCGACCGTCATGATGGTCACCAGTTTTTACCGGCGTTGTATGCAAGCGGTGTGCGCGAATTTGTGGTTGAAGAAGCTGCTTATTCAGAGTCTTTGCGTTGGCAGACAGCGGTTTGGCACGATGCCATCATATGGATTGTGCCTTCCAGCATTCGTGCTTTGCAGTCGCTGGTGGCGGAAAGAAGGCGTCGGTACAACCTTCCCGTGGTAGGCATAGCAGGCAGTAATGGCAAAACAATTGTAAAGGAATGGCTCGTCCAGCTTGCTTCTCCGCAGGCGACCATCGTGGCGAGTCCGAAAAGTTATAACTCCCAGATCGGTGTTCCATTATCCGTTTGGAACATTGGAAAACAACATACATTAGGCATTTTCGAAGCGGGCATTTCACGCGCGCACGAAATGGAATATCTGCAACCGGTTATGCAGCCAACGATTGGCATTTTTACCAATATCGGCCCTGCGCATGACGATGGTTTCAAAAGCCGTAAGCAAAAGATCACCGAAAAGCTCCGGCTTTTTACGAAGGTCAGAAAACTCATTTACCGCAAGGATTATACGGAGCTCGACGAAGAAATCAACCTGATATTAAAACCCGTAAACTCCTTTTTGCAGACGATCAGCTGGGGAAAACCGGCATCCGGTGCCGATATCATTGTTTCGTATCAAAAAGACAAAGTCAAAACGGCCATTTCACTGACTGGCAAATTCGGCAACCAGAAGTTTGAGACCACATTTACCGATGACGCTTCGCTTGAAAATCTCACGCATTGCATCGTGTTTTTGTTGGATTTTGGTTTTTCAAATACGTCAATCCAGGAAGGCATCCGGCTGCTGAAACCGGTTTCCATGCGTTTGGAACTGAAAGAAGGCATCAATCACAATTACATTATTGATGATGCCTATAACAATGATTTGCAGGGACTTTCCATGGCACTGAACTTTCTCGCCCAGCAGGAACAGCGCCAGAAAAAGACGGTCATTTTATCCGATGTATTACAAACGGGACAAACGCCCGCAGAGCTTTACAAAACGGTTGCCAGGCTTCTGAAAGAGAAGGTAATTGATCAATTGATCGGCATAGGGCCCGAAATCGGGAGTCAGGCTTCATTGTTTGACGTTAAGATGACCCACTTTTTTGCCGATACGGCCACATTCCTGCACGAATTTCCTTTCAACTCCTTATCAGACAGCCTTGTACTGATCAAAGGAGCCAGACCATTCTCATTTGAAAAAATCGTTCAGCGGTTGCAGCAAAAAGCGCATGGGACGGTCTTAGAGATCAATCTGGATGCATTATCCCATAATTTGAATTTTTACAGGTCAAAAGTCGGGGCGCAAACCAAGATCATGGCGATGGTGAAGGCATTTGCGTATGGAACCGGCAGTTCCGAAGTGGCTTCTCTCCTGCAATTTCACCGCGTGGATTACCTGGGCGTTGCCTATGCGGACGAAGGTGTTGCATTAAGGCAAAGCGGCATTACATTGCCGATTATGGTGATGAATGCTACTTCCCAGGCATTTGATCTGCTGCTGCAATACAGACTTGAACCTGAAATTTACAGCCAGCGCATTTTTACCGAGTGGATCGCATTTGTAAACAAGAATAAGTTCACCGCCGAGATCCCAGCAATGCATTTGAAGCTTGATACAGGCATGCACCGCCTGGGTTTTGTAAAAGATGACCTGGAATGGCTGATTGAAATGTTGAAGGCAAATCCCCACATGAAGGTCGCCTCTATTTTCTCCCACCTTGTCGGCGCGGACGAAGGTGTTCACAATGCTTTTTCAAAACAGCAGTTCGAGCTTTTCCATGAAGGCGCACAGCAAATTGAAACAGCACTCGGTTATACTGCAATTAAGCACATGCTGAATTCAGCTGGAATTGTTCGTTTTCCGGATTATAAGCTGGATATGGTGCGTTTGGGCATCGGTCTTTATGGCGTGGAAGCAACCGGGCAGGAGCAGCAGGCCTTGCAGTCGGTGGGCACATTGAAAACAGTTGTCTCGCAAATCAAATATTTGTCGGCAGGTGAAACAGTCGGTTACAGCCGGCGCGGGCATCTGGACCACGACGCCGCCATTGCCACGCTGGCCATTGGCTATGCGGATGGCTATGACCGCGGATTAGGAAATGGAGCAGGAAAAGTGTGGGTAAATGGCACGCTATGCCCTACAATTGGCAACATTTGCATGGATATGACCATGATCGATGTCACGGGAGCCACTGTCAACGAGGGCGACGAAGTGATTATTTTTGGAAAAGAAATGCCGATTATCGAACTCTCCAAACAAATAAACACGATCCCTTATGAAATCCTGACAGGAATCGGGGACCGTGTTAAAAGGGTTTTTTATAAAGAATAACTAAACCTGCGTTTCGTCTGGCGTTTCTGTCAACTCCCCTGTTGCGATGGCTTCGGGGACTTCCGGCCGGGATGGGCGAACCGGCTCATCCTCAAACAAATGCGTGGCCATAACCTGGTCGAGCGTTACGGTATAGAATGCCTCGTGCACGTTAAGAGGCTCTGTTCCTTCTTCAATTTCGCATTTGATATAACTACCGTCTTCCTGCATTTCGTAAGCATTCACATTGTCGTGCAAGCTATAATACAGAATGTGGATCGCTTCCTGGCGTACGCGCGGGTCCACGAGCTTGAAGAGGGATTCAATGCGCTTGTCGAAACTGCGCACCATAGCGTCAGCGCTTCCGCCGTAAACCACCGGATCGCCATTCTGATGGAAATAAAATATTCTCGAATGCTCCAAAAAGTCCCCTACCAGCGACCTGACCGTGATATTCTCACTCAACCCCACCCTTTGCGGACGCAAGCAGCACATTCCACGCACAATTAACTTGATCGGAACGCCTGCTTCGGATGCCTTGTAAAGTTCCAGAATGGTTGTCCTGTCTTCCAGCGAGTTGATCTTGATGCAAATACCGCTTTTCAAGCCTGCCTGCGCATTCTTGGCTTCCTGCTGGATCAATTCCACCAGCTTATCGCGCATATAACGCGGCGCGGTGATCAGGTTCTGATATTCCGATGGAATCGAATGTCCGGTGATAACATTGAAAAACTCAGAAATATCTTCCGTATATTTTTCATTGGAGGTCAGTAAACCCGTGTCCGTATACAGCCTCGAAGTGTCCTCATTGTAGTTCCCGCTCGACAAATGCGCGTAACGCAATACGCGGTTTCCCTCATTACGAACGATCAGCAGCAGTTTTGTATGGGTTTTGAGTAAGCCAATGCCGTAGATTACGAAGCAACCCGCTTTTTGCAGCCTTTGCGCCTCCCTGATGTTGTTTTCTTCATCAAAACGCGCCTTAACCTCAAACAGAACGGCTACGTGCTTACCATTTTCGGCCGCATGCAGTAATGCTTCTGTAACTCTGGAATTTTTGGCTAACCTGTAAATGGTCAGTTTGATAGACAAAACCTTCGGATCCTCGGCTGCTTGTTCCAAAAGCTGCAATACCGGCTCAAAGTTGTTGTAAGGGTGGTGTAACAAGATATCCCGCTCACGCATTACTTCAAAAATGTCCGGAATACGTTCCCTGTCCAGCCCAAGCGGAGGCACAGGCGGGTGGATCGCCGGAATCTGGTCTTTGAATTCGGGATGCTTGATAATGCCCCAGAATGATGTGTAATCGATAAAACCATCGATCGGGAAAATGTTATAATCGTCTATTTCCCAACGCTTTTTGAACAAATTCAGCAAATCAGGATTGGTATCATGCTCGATGGAAACCTGCACAACACGTCCCAGACGCCTGCTTTTTATCTTTTGCTTGATTTCATCAATAAAATCCGACTCTACATCGTCACTTTCTTCCAGTGAAAAATCACCGTTGCGGATGATCCTGAACAGATTGGTGGAAACAATGTCCACATTGCGGTAAAGCTTGTGAATGTATTCCCTGACAATGTCCTCAATAGGCAAGAACAACAGCTCATCCTCGCGATCGATCACATAGAAACGAGGCAGATTAAGCGGCAACTGCACAAATGAAAGTTTCCGATCCTCCTCGGAGCTGGTTCCTTTCACCTGCGTGATCACACCCAGAATAAGCACTTTCGCGAGTAAAACCGGGAATGCGTGGGTATAATCAAAAAGCATCGGGGTTAACATCGGATATACCGTCCGCTCGAAATATTCTTCCACAGCGGCTTTTTCGTCGTCATGGACTGCATCCAGCTTGATGATCTTGAAACCGTGTTGCTCAAACAGCGGTAAAAGCTGATTTTTATAACAATCATTCTGCTTCCTGACAAACTCGTGCGCTTCTCGCATGAGCACCTTCCGGAACGGGATTTCCCTCAGACCGGAATAATCAAGCCGCTCTTTTCCAAAATCAAGATAATTATAAAGGCTCCCGACGCGGATCGTGAAAAACTCGTCCAGGTTGGAAGATGTGATAGCCAAAAATTTCAGGCGGTCAAAAAGGTTTCGTTCCTCATTGGTTGCCTGATCAAGCACGCGGTCATTGAATTTCAGCCAGCTCAGATCCCGGCTGATCAGGTCACTCTGCTGAACCAGCGTGTTGGTCTTTTCAGTAGGCGGGCTGATGATCTTATTGTCTTCGGGGGAAGCTGTGCCTTTGGTACTTTTAAAAAAAGCAAACAGATTATTTAATCTGCCCTTTTTTCCGTTGCTATATATAGGATCGGTTGAGCCGGACATATTTGAATTCTTTAAGGGTTGTGTTATAAATGGCTATTAAAAATTCAACGAATCTAAGAATCTAATGTTTCTCCTAACATGAAGTTTCTGTTAAATCTTAGTCCGAAAAACAGAAACGGATGGCTGCGATTGACAGCCATCCGTTTCCAAAACTTATAGGGGTCAAAAGCTACACGTCCACACGTGCATATTTGGCATTTTTCTCAATAAAATCACGCCTAGGAGCCACTTCGTCGCCCATCAGCATAGAAAATAAATGATCTGCTTCTGCTGCTGACTCAATGGAAACCTGTTTAAGGCTTCTTTTATCCGGATTCATGGTTGTTTCCCATAATTGTTCCGCATTCATTTCTCCCAAACCTTTGTAACGCTGTACGTTAACCGATTCCTCACGACCTGCACCGATCTCCCGGATAGCAGTCTCTCTTTGTGCCTCTGTCCAGCAATAACGCTCTTCACGTCCTTTTTTCACGAGGTAAAGCGGCGGCTGCGCAATGTAAATGTAGCCGTGGTCGATCAGGATCTTCATATAGCGGAAGAAGAAGGTCAGGATCAATGTGCGAATGTGGCTACCGTCAATATCCGCATCCGTCATGATGACGATCTTGTGATAACGAAGCTTGTCAATGTTCAAAGCTCTTTCATCTCCGTCTTTTCCGATCTGCACACCCATTGCGGTGAACATATTTTTAATCTCCTCGTTTTCGTAAATCCGGTATTCCTGTGCTTTCTCCACGTTCAGGATCTTACCACGAAGTGGCAAAATCGCCTGGTATGCGCGGTTACGGCCTTGTTTTGCAGTTCCGCCCGCAGAGTCCCCTTCGACCAGGTACAACTCGCAAACATTCGGATCTGTTTCGGAGCAGTCGGACAGCTTACCAGGTAAGCCGGTTCCTGTCAGGATATTTTTCCGCTGCACCATTTCGCGTGCTTTTTTAGCAGCGATACGTGCTTTGGCGGCCAGGATAACCTTATCAATGATAACACGTGCTTCTTTCGGATGTTCGTCCAGATATGTATCAAGCATTTCCGACACCACCTGACTTACTACACCGGTCACCTCAGAGTTTCCAAGCTTCGTTTTAGTCTGGCCCTCAAACTGAGGCTCCTGAACTTTGATCGAGATTACGGCAGTTAAGCCTTCCCGGAAGTCGTCCCCACTGATCTCGATTTTTTCTTTGGCAAGAACCCCTGATTTCTCAGCGTAATTTTTCAATGTTCTTGTCAAGGCCGCCCGGAAACCGGAAACGTGCGTTCCTCCTTCAATGGTGTTAATGTTGTTTACATAAGAAAATACATTCTCGCTGTAAGACGTATTATACATCATCGCCACTTCCACCGGAACAGTTCCTTTCAGCGTTTCCATGTGGATCGGCGCAGGAATCAAGGGCTGACGGGTTGCATCCAGGTAAGTCACAAATTCGTTCAGACCGATCTCGGAATAGAACTCTTCACCTCTGAATTTGCCGTCCTCATCTTCCTCACGTTTGTCTTCCAGGGTGATCCGGATTCTTTTATTCAAATAGGATAATTCCCGGAGACGTGTTGCTACGGTTTCGTATTTGTATTCTGTAACTGTGAAAATGGTTGCATCCGGCAGGAAGTGAATAAATGTCCCTGTTTTTTCGGATTCACCGATCACTCTAACCGGGTAAAGCGGCTTGCCTTCGCTGTATTCCTGCTCGAATATTTTTCCTTCGCGATGGATCTCTGCTCTCAAATGAATTGAAAGTGCATTTACGCAGGAAACCCCTACACCATGCAAACCACCGGAAACCTTATACGTATCTTTATCAAACTTACCACCGGCGTGAAGAACCGTCAAAACGACTTCCAGCGCGGATCTTTTCTCTTTTGTATGCATTCCGGTTGGAATTCCCCGGCCATTGTCCTGAACAGTAATGGAGTTATTTTTCTCAATTGTAACATTGATGGTGTCGCAATAGCCAGCCATCGCTTCATCAATGGAGTTGTCGACAACCTCCCAAATCAAATGGTGAACCCCCTTAAAACCAGTGTCACCAATATACATGGCCGGACGCTTACGAACGGCCTCTAAACCTTCAAGAACCTGGATGTTTTCGGCTGAATAACTATTTACTTCAATCACTGCTTCGTTTGACATATAGTTTGTTTTACACTTGGATAAAAAGAACCATTTTCAGGCTTTTTAAGCCCGTAAAGATACGATTTTTTTACCGCTTAACCTAGCACAAAAAACATTGGGATCACATCCGAAATACTATTTCAGGCTGTATGCGGAGCCAGATGCAAAAAGGGATTTATCTAATTTGTAAAACGTCTTTTGGCCGTTGTTGCTTACGTCCAGAATCCCCATGTCATAAGTTCCGGGAACGAGGTCGTCCTCTCTCAGGAAAGTGTTGAACCCTGCTTTGTAATAGTGCATTTTAGTGATGATTTCCTTTCTCGAATCTATTTTCGGATTGGCATTCAAGAGATGTATCACACGCGTTTTCTGGTCTCTCAAAACCAAAAAGCGATCACCGGCGAGGCCTTTTCCTCCGGGAGCAGCATTGCTTGCCACGAAGTAAGCGGTAAGGTGTTCGACGCCCTGCCGCACGACCCTTTCAATATCCCAGTCCTCCACATAAAGCGCGTAATTTCTGGCAGCCGTGGCGTTCGCGTTAAACATGGAATCCAGCTCGTCGCGCTGAACGACGGCTTCCGGCAAGTGGAAAAATCCTTTTTCGTAGCCTGGTATCAGATAAAAGCTGCCATTCCTGATGATGGTCTTTTCAACCGAAAACATATTGCGGTTTGTTTTCCAGTTGTATACATCAGCGAGATAAGTCGTTCTTTTGATCGCAACCGTGCCTGTAAATTTGTAATAGGAATAAACGCAATAGAACACGCTCAGCGCTGTAATGGTATAAAAAACCGCTTTCCTGCGAAAGAATGAGCTGTAATCCAGCAACAGAATATAAAACATCACGGTCGACAGCGACGCATAGATCTGGAACCGGCTTGCTATGGTGCTGCCCGCCCACGAACGGAAAAGCGCAATCACCAGACTTGTTATAAAAATGAATGCGAACAACGCCAGCAGCTCAGCCGTCCCGGGTTTAACATTGACGGGCTTGTTGAAATAGATTGCGGCCACGCGCCAAACAATGTATACCATAAACGCAATGATAACTGCGCCCCAAATTGCCGACAATAGCTCCGGAAACGCCCATAGCGACATGGCCGAACCAATAAATCCGAAAAGCGATGAGAAAAACACCCCCAGGTCCTTAGGAAGGCTGACGGCCTGCCCTGATTCGTAACCCGCCAGGTAGATCACCAGGCAAAGGATCATGAATCCGCCTGAAATAATGGCCCGCTTGAAGTCCTTGAAACACAGGAAATAGAATATGATCGCAGGAAAAGATAAGATTCCGTTCCCATGTGTAAAAGTGGCCAGAAAGCAGCAAAGCATCGCGCCGTACAGCGACAGATTGGTGCGGCGGGAAGCCAGTATAATAGCGCTGACCGTGAATGCCGTCAGGAACGAATGCTGCATTCCGTTCAGTGCCCAGCCAGAGACATCGTAATAAAGCGGCTGGAAATACAGGAAAGCGGCAGGAATGAAATAATAAAGCGGCAGCCTGGTCTTCTTGTATTGCAGGTAAATGAAATAGAAAATGAATGTTACATTAATCGAAACAAGCAAGATATAAAACCGGAAGTTGAGATGCCCGGTGATGGTGTATTCGATAAGGGCGATAAGCCTCGGCACCACTGCCTTATGGTCATTGAATGTTCGGAAGAGCTCCGTGATCAGGCCAAGAACACCTAGCCCGCCCTGGGAAACCACTTCAATGAATTGGATTAAGAGAAAATCGTCCTGGTAGGGGAAGTTGACGGAATAATAAAAATTGTAAAATAAGTATACAAGAATGACCAAGCATATAACGACACCCGAGAGAAATCGTGACTTCATATGAACCGGAAAGTGAATTGAATTTTGTAGCCCTGATTTATTTAAACCCAGCATTTATCAATTCAAAACTAAACCATTATAACCGGATTCTTAAATTTCAACGCCTTTTTTACTCGCGGGCGAATGCGGAAACCGGATTGGCGCAATACAAAAAAGAGCGGGCATAACGCCCGCTCCAAGTGATTCCAAATGTTTCTTTTGCATTAATCCACAACCACTTTATGCCGAACCTGCTTGGTGCCATAATCTGCATTGAGAATGTACAAGCCGGGTATTAACCGCGTTTTTGCCTTCACATTCAGCTGATCCGGGCTGGTTTTTTCGGTGGTTACGGGAACGGTCCTGCCGGTAATATCGGTGAGCGTCACCGTGGGTGCCGCACCGGAATATTGCAGAAAAATGGTGCCCGAAGTGACAGGGTTCGGATATAGCGTTAGCTTCTCAGCATTTTCAAATGCGGCTGAAATGATCCGCGAATAAGCAAACGTGTCGTCCTGATCCACCATTTTCAGGCGATACAGGTTTTTGCCATTCACCGGAAACGAATGGACAAAATGGTAGCTTTTCAAAACCTTGCTTTCTGCCGCTGCGTCCACTTCTCCTATCTTTGTCCACTGCTTTCCGTCCACGCCATGCTGGATCTCAAAATGATCGCTGTTGGTTTCTTCGGAAGTCTGCCAGTGAAGCGAAACCGCGTTTTCTTCTTTCTTCCCATTGAAATTAATGAGGTTCACGGGCAGTGGTGCTGCATTAACGGCTGAGATATAGAATGTTGAAAATCCGTTTACGTTAAATCTTATCCTCCAGAGATTGAGTATGCCATCCCACTGAATGTCATCGTCGTTCGGGTCGATCGTAAAATCCGGGTTGCCGGGTTTCATGTCGCCGTGCCATTGCAGGATCCTGAGGTTAGCCCGGAACCGGTCGGAATCCATTGCATTCTCAGGCAGCTTTACTGTACTCATGGCATTGAAAGCCGTAAGCTCTTCCTGGCTGACATATAACGTAATGTTGGCACTTGTTGGGTTAGTGCCGCCCGGAGTCAGTTTGAAATGGCGTTGCACATAAGGCTGTCCGTCGTGCGAGTTCACCTGGTTATCAATGTCAACTTTCGCTGTAAAGTTATTGGTGCCGTTCGTGAGGCCGGAACCTTTAACGGTGGAGATCAACTTGCAGTTTGCATCCGTCATATGCACGAATTTCCCGTCCGGAATGATGGAGGCTGACTGCTGTCCGTTGCCGGCAAGTGAAAGATCTTTATAAAAGCAGCCCGGCTTCACCACATCATTTTGCATTGTGAAGTTGATGGGCCTTCCGCCACCATTGTCAAAAGTGTTTCTCCACCGGATGTAAGCGTCGCAGTCGTTCCAGTAAGTATCGCGTACTGTACGGCAGCCATCACTGTCGATCATGCTGGACAATGTGAAGGTGTTTGAATTGCTGGGTGCAGGATTGATCACAGTCTTGTTGGTTACCCAATTGGAAGCGAGCGTTTTCAATGCATTAACCGCACTGGGAGACTTCAGGGCATTTTCGAGATAGAACATGGTTACCACATGGGCGCCGTGTGTAAAACTTTCCGTTGTAATGCTTTCCACCGATTCCATTCCCGTCACATAGGCCGCTTCGTTCACGTAGAGTTTCCCCGGCAGATTGGACCGCACCAGATCTATCGCAAAACGGTGATCATAATATACTTCATCATTGATCTTGATACCATCCAGGTCTGCACCGATCTCGTTAAAATGAAGCGTGCCCCTCGACCGAGCAATCTTATCGTAAACCGATCCGTGGTGCGTGATCACTTTTGTATTAGGACTTACACCTTTGACCGCGTTCTTGAACAGATTATTAGTCTCTTTTAAAATCAGCGTCCGAAATGTAAACCAGTCGGTTCCGTCGGGGCCGGTGAATGTGGAACCGGAAGGCCGCTTTGGCGAAACCTGGTCGAATGACGAATGATTCGTGCCCCAGGCAGCATTCAGATATTCGATATGTCCATATTTTCCTTTCAGCCAGTTCCTGTATGCATTGGTCATGGGCTGCGAGTAATCCGTCAGCGCATTGACCATATCGAGCTGCTGCTCATAGTGATATTTTGTAGAACCCATATCAAACTCACCTTCACCCTGGCGTGAGTATATCAGGTTCACATACAGCAGATTGTTCTGATCCTGCAAATATTTGTAACGCTGCATAACCTTTGCTGCAAATCCGGAAATGCGGTCACGCGTGGATTGCGCAGCAAGCGAAGTCATTACAAATTGCAGGTTGATGTTAGGCCTTATCGGACCGCCTTGCTTTTGAAAAACGGCTTCCTGCCCTTCATAGTTAACCACCAGCATGCGCTCTTCTTTTTTCCATCCATCACCCGTATCCACACCATAGCGGTCGGAAATGCTGTTTGTAACATCATCGCCGGTGCTGACAGCAATGTTAAGCGCTATTTTCATCCCCAGCGAAGTGGCCAGGGAAATCTGGTCATCATACTGCTTCCAAACATTGTAATCGGCTCCTTTCTCGGCTTTCAGAATCCTGGAAATTTTTCCTTCAATAGTTCCCCATTGCACCGTAAGTGCCACAGCATTGAATCCAATGTCCTTCGCCGCCTGAATGGTTGGCAAAGACGCATTGTCATTTTCATTGACCATGGAAACTGCGAAGTAGCGGGGCTGCTGAGCTGATAAGTCGAGCGGGGAAACAAAAAGGGAAAGAGAGAAGAAAAGAGTACTAGCCTGCCATTTTACGAATATACGTTTTCTCATATTTTCAAACACCACATTTACAAATTATTCGATTTTCAAATGTAAGAAATTCTACAAAATAGCATCGCTTTTTATTCATTTTTAAATAATATTAAATGAAATAATACTATAACCGCCGAGTTACAAACGAAACGCAGATGAATTCGTAAACCAAAAAAAAGGCTATTTCCCCTTCGGAAAATAGCCTTTTTGTATAAAGCAATGTAGTCTACATTTTTTCCAGCGGATGCTCTTTCAGCAACTGGTCAGGAGAATAAAAGTCTTTTTTGCTCTCCGTTGCGGCCCTTACCTGCTTCACTTTTTCAGGCATGATGGCGGGGCCTTTGTTTCCAAATGAATTCCTGACGTAAGTAAGCACGGCAGCCATTTCATCATCATTCAGCAAGCCGGCAAATGGCGTCATAGGCACCTGACCAGGATATTTCTGTCCATTGACCTCAATCGGCCCCAGCAATCCTTTCAAAGCCAGCTTGATCAACCGCTCATCGCTGCCCAGCACCCAAGGGGTGCCTGCCAATGGCGGGAACCCGGACGCTGTAAGCCCCTTTCCGTCAGGCTGATGGCAAGTTGCACAATATCCTTCTTTTGCATAAATAGTTTTGCCTAATGTATACAATTCGAGCGCTTTGCCTTTCAGTGCCGTTTGCGTCACTTCCTGCTTTTCTTTTTTCATGTTCTCACCATTAAGGTGGGCGAGCGCGCCTTCGTATGCATGGATCGTCCAGTCATCGAGCGGCAACTTTTTCGCCTCTGCCAGCACAGCAAGCCCTTTCTCTTTTTCGATCCAGGAAGCAGCGACAATGGCCACAAGCCTAACCCGGCTGTTTTCGTCCCGTGCAGCCTGCATCAGCAGGTCGGCCTGATCCGGCACCTGATGGCCCGTGTAACGCACAACTTGTACGGCCGCGGCCCTTGCATGATAATCCTTTGCCTTCAAAACCTGCTTCAACAGCTTCTGATCCACTTTATTAAGGCCCCATGTTACCCATAATCCTTCCAGCAGGTGGTGTTCGTATCTTGGATCATTTTTATCCAGTCCGGCAACCCACTTGGTAATTTTTGGCAGCACTTCCGAAGCATTACGGCCTCTGAGTTCACGTCTGGTCCTGTATCGCGTGCGGTATTCTGGCAATTTCAGGTTTTCCAAAAGCTCATCAATGCTGGCGCCATCCACTTTTGCTGGCGTTACCAACGGGCGCGAAGGATACGTAACACGGTAAACGCGGCCGTGCGAGTGATCGCGCAAAGGATCGCGGGCATTGTGCTGCATGTGACCGATGAGGATATTGTGCCAGTCGATAAGGTAAAGGGAGCCGTCGGGGGCGAATTCCATGTCCACCGGACGGAAATTGCGGTCTTCGCTTACGATCAGGTCCATGCGGTGCGTGCTTTTGTATCCCGTGCCATCGTCCTTTAATGTATGCTCTTTTGTCCCCAAAAAACCAATCGTGTTATTGATCAGAAAGTCGCCTTGCAATTCATCCGGGAAATGGCGGCTGGAAACGAATTCCAGACCTGAAGTGGGCCTTACCCTGTGTTTTTCTTCTATCAGCTGAACCGATTTATGGTTGGCTTCTCCGTAGCGGGGCAAAATGGAGCCCGGCAACATCCATCGCACATCCGGACTGGAAGTTTCAGCGAAAAACGGCTGTCCCCAGTCATCAAATGCAATGCCCCAGGGATTTGGGATCGAAAGCTGCGCGGTGCGTTCCAGTTTCCTTAGTTGCGGCGCATATCTGTAAAATCCACCATTCGTCGCCCGCACCGGCCCGTAAGAAGTTTCAACATTGGTATGCAAAAACACCCCTTCACCTGAATAAATAGCGCCCGAAGGGTCAACCGTAAAAGCGTGGCTGTTATGGTGCGTATCGTGATCGTCGAATCCGCTGAGCAGGATTTCACTTTTATCCGCTTTGTCGTCGCCATTCGTATCTGTGTACAATTTCAGATTTGTTCCCTGCGAAATGTAGACGCCTTCCGGAGCGATCTCAAAACCAAGCGGCAAATGCAGCCCATCTGCAAAAACGGTTTGCTTATCCGCTTTTCCGTCGCCATTGGTATCTTCCAGGATAATGATCTTGTCATTCGGTTTTGAATCGCCCGGCTTGTAATGCGGGTAACTTGGCATGGTCGCGATCCACAGACGGCCTTTGTTGTCAAATGACATCTGCATAGGCTTTGCCAGATCCGGAAATTCCTCTTCCGAAGCGAAAAGCTCGATTTTATACCCTTCCGGCACTTTCAGCTTGGCAAGAGCATCTTTCCCATACAAATATTGAAGGCTTCCGTTTTTCTCAGGATTAAAATTCGTTTTGACCGGAGGCAGGGGTTTCGTGTTTTTATCTGCCGCCGCAAGGTCCGTTTTCTGGCCTTTCGATGCTGCCAGCCAGATCGCCTTGTCCCGGATATCCGTCATTTCACGGATTTTCTCTATTTCAGCAGGATAATTATCAGGACCGAAAGGATTGTAACGACGGCCATAAACGTGGACACCATTCGGGATCTTGAAATCATTGTGCCACATCCAGTTCTTCTCATCCACAGCGTCCTTCACCATTTTCCGGTTGGCCTCTGCTTTTGGTGATGCTTTGCCAAAAACCTGGTCTGCAAGCAGGACACCCAGTTTTTTATAGCCAGCCTCATTCAATTGCGAGCCGTCAATGGTCAGATCCTCTTTGCTATCGGCATACCATTGCTTCGAAGGCGCAAATGCGTCAACAAAAAGCACATTGTTTTTTGCCGCGATTTCCTTCATTCCTTTTGCATAAAGCGCCAGGTTCTCATTTTCCTTTTTGCCATTAGGAAGGTCGAATTTGGCTGAAAGATCTTCGAAAGCGATCGGCGAGACGATGGCCAGCTGAGGCGCTGCGGCTCCGTTGTATTTCTGGCTTAATGTATGTTTGATAAATGCGTCCAGCTCAGCCTTGTAATTTTCAAGTCCCTCTTTTCCCTGAAATGACTCGTTATAGCCAAAGAATGCAATGATCACGTCCGGTCTCAGGCGCGTGAGCCACTGATCCGGCGTGTCCAGATGTCCCTCACTTTGCGATGGGTTGGCCAGTTCAGTCTGGAACTTTTCAGCTCCCGGAAAGGCCCATGGCAGGTTACGGCTTGCGTGCGGCCGGAAACCAGGGGTGTCGCCACCATCGCACATATTGCGGATGTAGAGCATTTCCTCGGGATACCGCACGTGCAGCTCCGTTTCGAAATTATCGTAATTCATCATCCGCGAACCCAGGTTGTTCCCCAGCAATACAATGCGGGAGCCCTTTTTAATGGTTAATGATGCTGATCTATTGAATTGAAAGGCACTAAATGCGATAATGATCAGTCCGAACACAATGAGCGATGTGTATATACTGATTCTTTTGGGTTTAGACATTTCGGTTGATAAGCTTTAAGTGGGGATTTAGGATGTATTATTTCAATTATTTTGCTTCTCTATACTGCACATTAATGTCCATTTTACCTTTCCATTTTGGGATTTTCATGCCTAATTCCCAATGTATGGCGTTAATAACCAGCCTTTGGAAAGATTCAATCTTAAAATCGTCGGGATGGCCTAATGTGGTCATGAAGATCTTTGCACCAAATGAATTGGTCCCGGTCCAGGCAACCGGATTTTCAATTGCTTCCTTATCCGGGTCAACAGATTTGCCCATTAAAAGCAATGTTGAACCTTTGGTAGGATAATCAGGAAGGACCCTGTACAACCAGGATCTTGCGTGAAATGGTGTTGTAACACCTGTTAAAATCGGATTCTTGGCCTGATCCGGAATGGTTGTTACATCCGTGCTGCTATTATGGCCGTAATGGGTATGCTTGGCAGCGCCGCCCCAGCCCGGAGGCGAATTCAGCGCAAACTCCCCGAATGCATTCCACTTCTCATTTTCATTTCCCTTAGGATAATTAAATGCATGGGTGGTTGTCCGGAAGCCCATTAATGGCTTTTTCGATTTGAGATAGGCATCAATGTGCGCCAGTTGTTCTTTGGGAAGCTGCCGCCAGCGAAGATAAAAAACGGCAAGATCGGCATCCTTCAACGCTTCCAGGCCTGGAATGTCATTCTCACTGTTGGGCCCGGGATAAGCTTTGAGGACAATGGCTTTCATACCGTAGTTCTTTTCAAGTTCGGCGGCAATGATCGGCAGCGTTTCTTCGCCGCTGTACTCATGGTCGCCTGTTACAAACACGACAACCGGCTTTCTATTTTTAGTAGTGGATTGGGCAAATGTTGTGTTAATGTGCAGCAAAACGCCAAACAACAAAGCGCAGAGAACGAAGCAACGCTTACGTACATTCATGGTAAAGAGTTTTAGGATCAAAGTGGGACTGTCAGGATATAACGTAAAATACGGAAGAAACTACTGTCTTTCTAATGAAGACTGTTTCATCCAATTTTTCCCTTACTTTTTCATACAACTTTAAAAAAAGCTGAATCCCAGTGAAACAGAGAACCTGGAAAGGTCCACGCTGTCGTCTTTTGACAAATGAAGTGTCTCTGTATTAATGTCCGTCTTGCGCTGCAGACGGAACACTGCGCCCATCATGGCAGAACCGGTGAGGTTGAGCGCAAATTTCCGGCTGAAACGATGCTCCGCCCCTACACTCACGCCCCAGCCCATTGTTTTGCCGTTGAATGTAAATGCATTGTCTCCAACCTGGGTATGGTTGCGATATGGCTGGTAACCAAGTAATAATGAGGTTAAGATGGCATTTTTGGGGTTTTTCATGATCGCCTTATGAATGACTTCACCGCCCAGAAACTGGATTGCAACATCTTCTGTCATGACATTGCCTTGGCTGGCTTTGCTTTGGTAACGGTCGTATTTAACACCAAAACCCACCTTTTTCCAGGGAAAGTAAGCCACTTCGCCCCCATAGGAAATACCGGATTTGAAATCTTTCACGTAACGCTTCCGGTCGTTGTCGAAAATGGGCCGGGATCGGAAAACGCGTTGTCCATAACCGCCATTGACACCAAACTTCCATTTGCTGTCCGCTGTCTCTACCTCATTTTTCACCGTTTCCTGCGCACAGAGAGGCATACAGGGTAGGCAAATGAGCAGCAGCAAAATGATTGTTATGTTTTTCATTACGTGAGTAGACCTGAAACACAGTTCCCAAAACTACTGATTTAGCAGGAAAGTCGGGAGGTTGGGATTCTGATATTTGTCAAATGGCGGGTTTTATGCCGTTTGCTTTTAATTTATCCACAATAAAATCGCCAATCGCTTTGCCCTGGCTCTGGCCGTTTTCAATCGCATCGCGGTAATGTATGCCGCCGTACAACCTGGAAATGGCCGCTTCCTCGGCAGCTTGCCTGAATGATCTGAAATCACGTGTGGGCAGGTCAAAAATCACTTCTGTATCGTCCCTGAAAGAAAAATTATCACCCAAAAGATAGGTTAATGTTTCCGCCACGGCTGTGGAAATTACGCTGTGGCCGCTTGTGTATTCGGGAAAAGGCGGCGTTTGCAGCAGCGGTTGCCACTTCTGGTCGATGTAGCGGGTGATCACGGTTTCGGGGCGGACGCGGCTGCTCCGGTATTTTTCGTCCCAGCAGCTGATGAAAGAATCCAGCAGCGTCGCCGCCGTCAATGCATGCACCATAATGCCTTTATCCAGATCCAGACCTGCTTTTGTGGTGGCAATGCTCGTAATGTTCATCCAGTGCCCGCCCGGGCTTATTTTTTTAAAACCAATGGACATATGACCCGAAGTGTTGATCGCGAACGGGTTACAATCCCAATAGGAAGCGATAAAACGCTCTTTTTCGGTCATGTTCCGGCCTACGTCATACACTTCTTTGGAAAGCCGGTAAAATTCACTGGTGCTATCCTTACTGAACGCAACCGGCGGCTTTGGCAAAAACTGATTGCACGAGTCGATCATCATCGTGCGGATGGTTTTCCAGTGCGGCTCGATGCCTTCCATATATCCCGGGGGCGTCGGATACCAGTATGCCTCGCCTTTTTTCGGACGGTAGCGCAGCCTGGTGCTTAATTTCAAATAACCATCTGTGTTGGCGTAGGCAACGGTTTGTTTGGCTACTTCCTGGGCAACGGCAATTGCCTGATCAATGGTTTTTTGAGCATGTCCCTGCCGGAGCAACGCTATAATGAGCTTTTTCTGGTTCTCTTCCAGCATATAACCCGATGGAAGAATAAGCCTGCCTGTTTCGAGAATGCAGTAAAGCGCGGCGATCTGGTAATTATAGCCAGGTGCGGCCGTAATGCTCGCGGGTTGAATGCCCGGGATGAATTTGGTGGGCGGCACGATCTGCTTGTTGTGCTGCGCTACAATGTCATAAGCGCCCATGAGGCAATAAGTGTAAAAACGGCTCGCCGCCGGCGGGTTAACCACATCATGGATCATCACCATTGTGACCGAAAAAACGGCAGGCTGCAAGTGTGTCCGTAGCTCAGCTTTTGTCTTTTGTGCCACTGCGGCCTGGCTCACCAGTAATGCCAATATGAAAAATACCCGGATCACTTTGTTCTTTTGTAAAATTGTAATGACTCATTAAATGCACCCACAACCAGACAAGGCGCTTTATTAATGTCAATTTGAATGCAGGATTTCACGTCGCCCGTCACCGATAAACCCGAAAGCGGCTGTGGAATGTAAGCGAAACCACCTTTGCCGTCCCCTACTAGCAGACAGCCGTAATTTGCATCCATACTGCCGATTTTCAGCCGGTTATCGGTCTTGTTCCCCATTAAAAGCAGGTCTGTCTTCCCATCCTGGTTATAATCACCGGATGCGATCATGGTCACAGGTGCAAACTGCGCCTGCACGGGCAAAGGTTGTTTTTCAAATGTTCCGTTCTTATTCAAAAAGCACACGGAACGCATTTCCGTTGCTTCCAGCCTGGTTGCGTTGCTAAGTTCCTCATTCGAAAACACATTGGTGATGGAAGCATTTGCATAATCTTTATAGTAAGGAAATTTCTTACGCATAGGATAAATCTGATCATTCAGTTCATCGCGGCTGACGAAGGGATAGGATTTACCCTGAACATAAAAACTGAAAAAGGGATCGATGGAGCCGTTTTTGTCAAAATCCGCATAATAGAGTTCTGCCGGTTCCTTTTCGGATGCTTTGATCTGCGTGTTAAGGCCCATATTGCCAGCCACAATGTCCAGCTTACCATCCTGATCCAGATCGCCGATGAAAAGCGATGACCAGAATCCGGATTCCTCCCGTTTGAAGAACTTTAATGTATTGTCTGTGAAATCATTATTACTGAAAGAAAAGACTTTTATTGCCATCATTTCGCCGCAAATAACGAGCTCAACATTTCCGTCCGCGTCCAGATCCGCCCATTGCGCGTCGGTAACCATGCCTATTTTGAAAAACGGCGAATCTTTGACTTTGTAATTGCCCTTTCCGTCATTGATCAGCAAGTAGGAAACCGGCGTTTCGGGATAGCGGCCCGGAATGATGCGGCCGCCGACGAAAAGGTCCTGATCACCATCTTTATCAAAATCAAATGCGCGAACGCAGGATTTACTGCTGGATTTGAGGTTGGGCAGTGATAAAACCGACAGGTTGAGCTTGCCTTTCCCGTCATTGAGATACATTTCATCCTGTAAGGAAATCGTGTTCGGCTCAAACATGGAATAGCCGCCTTTGGCCACATACAGATCGTCAAAACCATCGCCGTTCGCATCAAAGAAGATGGCGGAAGTGGCTGCGGAAATATTCTCGTCGCCAACGGCAAAATCAGGCATTTCACTGAATGTTCCGTCTTTTTGCTGCAACCAGATTTTCGCCTGCTTATTCTGATCGCCACTTACAAAAACATCGTCCAAACCATCCTTATTCAGATCCCCCTTCGCCACAATCGGGCCGGTTTGGGAATACATGGATAACATTAATGGCTGACGCTTGAAATCATTTTCATTAAAACCTTCGTGCTGATATGTAATGCTGCTGTTTTGTTTTTGAAAAACAGGCGCATTGGTTTTAGCCGCTAATGGCTTTGCATTGGCTTTGCCCGCCTTCTCGATAACCAGTAATTGGTTTGCTTTTACGTTTTGTAATAACTCAACAGCTCCGCCAGGCCAGATCACTTTCACAGAATCAATGGTGGTCGTTTCCCCTAACCCAAAATGCAGCCGGGTGGGTGTGCACGACAGATAACCCCGGTTGGGATTTACTTCCTGATATTGTTGTGTGCCTTTTGTATAAATGTAAACTTTCGCTCCTACCGCATTTTTGTTGGCAGCATTGTCTTTGAGCTTAACCTGAAACCAGGCGTTGCCGGTTTGCTCCTGTTGCATATTCTGGTATACAAATGCCGGATCATTAATGTTGTTCACAACCAGGTCCAGGTCGCCATCATTGTCCAGATCCGCATAAACCGCACCGCTGGAAACCGCAGGCTGCGCCAGTCCCCACGGCTCCTGCATTTTACTGAATGTCAGATCCTTATTATTCTTAAAAATATAGTTGGCCAGCTTGGTCGAAGGCATCGCCCGGATCAGGTCCATCAGCAAGAAAGGCTCCTTGTCTACGGCCCTTCTGACCTTGTAATCGCCCCAGTATTTGAGAAAATCTTTATTGGTGTAATCCCTTAAATAGCCATTGGAAACGAAAAGATCCTTGTAACCGTCATTGTCAAAATCCGCCAGCAGCGGGCTCCAGCTCCAGTCTGTATTGGAAACGCCGGAGAACTGGGCTATCTCGCTGAATGTGCCGTCGCCATTGTTGAGCTGCAACATGTTTCGCATATACTGCTTGTGCAGCTTCTGGTTCATCATAAGCTCAAAAGCTTCGTAATTTTCCTGTAACTGCAATAGTTTCTGACGCTGATTATCTTCCGGAAGCATATCCAGCGACATCACATCAGGCAAGCCGTCATTGTTGAGATCAGCAATGTCAATTCCCATAGAGAATTGAGCTAAATGCCTGAAATACTGCTGGGTAACATCCGAGAATGTCCCGTCCTGATTGTTGATATATAAATAATCCGACTCGTTGTAATCGTTGGTCACGTAAATATCCTGCCAGCCGTCCTGGTTCACGTCTGCAATGGCCATACCCAGTCCGAATGTGAGCGGATACTGATGAATGCCAGCTTTTTGCGTAACTTCTTTGAATTGATTTTTCTGATTTTCAAATAACTTATTTCCTGCGAGCATGTCTGTTTCTTGCTTGGCCTTCGCAAGCTCCATATTGTCGATTTTCTTGATGCTATGGTTCAAAAGCATCATATCCAGGTCACCGTCGTTGTCGTAGTCAAAAAATGCTGCTTGTGTGCTATAACTGATATTATCCAGGCCATATTGAGCGGCCTGTTCGAGGAATTTAAGATTTCCCTGATTGATGAAAAGCTGATTTTTTCGTTTTTCATCGGCCACTTTACCTGAGTAGCAAATGTAAATGTCCAGCAGGCCGTCGCCGTTCACATCGGCCATGGTAACACCCGTTTTCCAGCCGTCTTTACGGCCTTCCAAACCTTTTCCTGCTGCATTGGTAATGTCCTTGAATTTTAAAGCCTGCCCTTTCGTCGCGCCAAGATTGAGGTAAAGCTTGTTCGGCCCCATGTTTGAGGTAAAGAAAAGATCTTCGAAACCATCGTTATTAATGTCGCCGACTGCCACGCCGCCGCCATTGTAAAAATATTCGTACGACATCACATTCTGGCCTTCATCCTCGGTAATGGTGTTGATGAAGTTGATGCCGGTTTGTTTGGCAGGAAGCAATTGGAACAAAGGCTGCTGCGCTCTGACCGCAGCAAAATGAAGAGTCAGAAACAATGCAAAAATCAGGTAACGATGGAGCCTTTTTGTATGCATTAATCTATTGTGACTGTTTAAAAAGAGGAAGATATGTTGTAAAATAAAAAACTTCAACGAAAGGTTGAAGTTAAAACTTAGTGCAATCAATTTTTGGAAAGCGGTAAGAAAATTTACATTTCTTACCGCTTTAATTTTATTTATTACTTATCCCACCAGATGCGTGAAACCCAGTTGTCTCCGCTGAAAAGTCTGCCTACTGCTTCGCTATAATTAGCTCCGTTCTGAGCAGCCTCCGTAGTTGGGTAAGGCTGTCTTCTTGGAATTGCTCCTCCTGAGAAGTTACCTACATAATTTACAGGTTTCAACTCAGGGAAACCGGAACGCTTCCAGTTGTTCCATGATTCTGTAAAGTTGAACAAAATACCGGTTGTAGCCCATATCTGCTCATTGATCTGCTTCAAAGCATTGGCAGGCACAAGCGGGTGAGCCGTTGCGTAAGCATCAGCTACCGCAGCCGTGATCACAGCACCTTCGCCATATTTGCCAAGCGACTGAATACCGGCAGATACGCCATTTTTATAATGCGCTGCTGCCGTTCCGCCAACTGCATAACCTCTTGTTACAGCCTCTGCCAGCAACAATTCTGTTTCTGCATAAGTAAGTACGAAAAGCGGTGCACTTCTGGTCCGATAAATGGAAGTAGGACGGGAATAACGGCCGATTGGCGTTACGTTTGCGCCTGCTCCGGTGCCGCCAGGATAACCTGCGCTTTTAGAGATATCGGTTGCGCCGCCATTCAGGTCATAACCATTTGGAAGACCCAACTGAACTTCGGGAGCGCTGCTGCCAGAGGAAGTCAGTGCCTGATTAGCCGTCAATCCAGCCGCAGGAACTTCTGCAATCCGGCCTAAGCGCGGATCATTTGTGGCTTTCAGATAATCAATCATTGTCTTGCTCCATCTTACCTGATAAATGTCAGCTGGTGTAGACAATGCTGCTCCGTTACCATTGTTATAGCCATTGGCTTCGTCCATAATGATATAGGCATCATCCGCAACGCTTGCGAACGTGCCGCCGGCGGCTGCTTTCTCTGCATAAGTCTTCGCTGTTGCCGGATCTGCCTTTGTCAAACGCATCGCCAGTTTCAACATCAGCGAGTAACCATACTTTTTCCATTTAACAATGCTTCCTTCATAACCCTCGAAAGAATCGTTGGTTGGAATGGCTGCATCTGCATTCAAAGCACCCAAAGCTGTTTCCAGTTTGGTCAGCAATGACTTGTAAACCGCTTCCTGCGTGTCATATGCTGGCAATGTAATGCCGGTTTTTGCTTGCAAAGCCTCTGTGTAAGGCACATCTCCGTAAGTGTCGGAGATTGTTGCAATGCTCTGCACCTGCATAATGATCGCAATGTTCATCAAGTTCACGAGTGCAGGCTTGTCTTTCGAAAGCTGCTCCATTTCATAGGCAAGGCTGGCTGCACGGAAACCCGTGTTCCATGTGCTTGACAGGTAGGAGTTGGTGTTACTCGAAATCCCGTATTTGTCACCGTTGGAATAATAGTTGGCTGCGCCGGAAGTTGTTGATGCAAGAACCTGCACCCACATGCTCTGGAACAGGATCCCGCCATTATAACCTGCCGTGGCATTCACATAATTATACTGAACCGATGGCAGCAGCAGGTTGGCATCGAAGGATTCGCCGGTTGCTTTTGTCGGGTCGGTGTTCAGCTCGTCAAAGCTATCTGTACAGGACAAAGGAAGCAGCCCTGCCAGAATGATCATACTTATAATACTCTTTTTCATGTCGATTTTCATTTAAACTTGAAGTTTACGTTCACACCATAATTGCGCGTTGCAGGTAAACTGGTTCCTTCGATACCCGCGTATCTCAGGTTAGCACCGAAAGTAGCTTCCGGATCGATGTTTTTGGTTTCTCTTGAGAAATACAGCAAATTCCGACCAACCAGGGAAATGTTCACGGCACGGATCAATGGCCATTTTTCTACCATTTTCGCGGGCAGGTTGTAACCTAATGTAAGCTGGCGAAGTTTGATAAAGTCACCATCTACAACGCTTATTCCCGTCACATTGTTTGCAAGGGCTGTGTAATAAGCTTTTGCAGTGGCTGTAACCGTGTTAGGTGCACCTGTTTCCGTAACGCCTGTTGTCACACCGCCTTCGCGGCCTACCAGAGTCGCTTTGTTCAAACCGTTTCTGTAAGTGTAGTTTTCTGTTGCAGAAAGGATTTTGTTGCCATAGTTGTAATCAACCAAAACACCAAAATTGAAGTCGCCCAACCGGATGTCGTTGTTAAGTCCGCCATACAATGTTGGCAACACCGATCCGAAGCTCGTCAACTTGTCATCGCGAACAGGCAAACCCGAAGCATCTACAATGATCTGGCCATTTGCGTGATACTTGTAATCATATGCACGGATCTGCGGACCAGCCTCTCCTACTACGAACGCCGTTACTGCATTACCCAATGTTGCACGGTTGGAACCCAGGTTAATGTCCAGGTTGTCCTGGTCTGTGCTCAGGATTTTGTTTTTAACTGATGTCAGGTTGAAAGATACATTCCATTCGAATTTCGAAGTTCTTACAGGCGAGCCTGTCAACATTACTTCCAGACCTCTGTTTTGAACTGAACCTGTTCCTACCACACCTCTTACGTAACCTGTTGCGCTGCTGTATGTTGCGGGCATGATTTCGTTTTTCGTTTTCTGATCGTAGTAAGAAACATCCAATCCA
This sequence comes from Dyadobacter chenhuakuii, assembly GCF_023821985.2. NCBI lineage: Bacteria > Pseudomonadati > Bacteroidota > Cytophagia > Cytophagales > Spirosomataceae > Dyadobacter > Dyadobacter chenhuakuii. Next base: position 2,986,686 of record NZ_CP098805.1, read on the forward strand.
AGACGGCTTCCGAAGAATTTCATTTCAAGCCCTACTTCAACTTCGCTTTTGGTAAATGGTTTCAGGAATAAGTTTGGAAGCTCATCGCTGAAATTACCTGTCGGAACGCCATTGAAGGAGTTTCCTACACCATAGTAAATAGCTGTTCCATAAGGCGTTGCAGGCTCTCCGCTCGTACGGGCGTAAGAAGCGCGAACCTTACCGAAGCTAAGTGCAGATGAGTTCAGAAGATCCGTAAAAATGAATGAACCTGTCACAGAAGGTGTAAAAATGCTTCTTGCACTGTTTGGCAGGGTTGAGTAAGAGTCATACCGGCCGGTTGTGCTCAAATTCAGGATGCCTTTGTATCCAAGATCAACACTGTAATAAGCCGACTGAACTTCGCTGTTCTGAACTTCATAGTTCCTGTTGAAATTCACCACGTTGTTCCAGCTGTACAAATAAGGAAGAACAAACGGGCCACCGCCGATCTGCACTTTCTCGTACTGATTTTTACGAAGGTTAGCACCCAGGATCGCGTCTACGGTGAAATCTTCGCCGAAGCTTTTGGTAACGCCCAACAATCCATCTACGTTGATTTCTGTACGCTGTGCATTGGAAAGCTCATCCAGTGCACCTTTACCATTCTGAGAAAAACCTGTTCCCCAAGGAGTTACTTTGAAAATACGGTCATTCGCATTGTCATAACCAACTCTTCCCTGTGCATAGATCCAGTCAGCGAACTGATATTTCACTGCAACAGCAGAGATCAAACGTTTCCGTTTTACGTCATTAACAAACTGGTTAACAACAAAATATGGGTTTGTAACATATTCGTCATCACTGAAAACGATCTCTTTTCCAGTTTCAGGATTGAAGCCCGGCGCAAGAATACGCTGATCAATGTTTGGTGCAAGGAAAATACCGTTGTTGGCATTCATCGGACCATCGCTCAATACAGGCTTGCCTTTGATTTTTTCGTCAATGTAATTGGCCATTACATTAATGCTCAGCCTCTTGGTAATGTTCTGATCAGCTGTAAGGTTGATCGTTTTTCTGCCCAATCCGCTGTTTTCAATGATTGATTTCGTATCAAGATTTGCAAGTGATAAACGGAATGATCCGTTATCGCCGCCTTTGGTTACTGCAACACTGTTTGTGAAGTTGGAACCCATGCGATAGAAATTCTTGATATTGTCTTTCTGAGCAGAGTAAGCATAGTTTTTACCGTCAAACTGGATCGCTTGTGAGCCATCCAGTCTTGCACCCCATGCCTGGCGTGCAGTTTGCTGCGCTGCCACAGCAGTAGTCGGTTTCATACCTGCATCTCCCTGACCGAATTCATATTGAAAATCAGTCATGTTGCGGGGCTCATCCATGGAATAGTTCAAATTGTAATCCACGGAGAAATCGCCTTTTTTCCCTGCTTTTGTTTTAACCAAAATAACCCCGTTGGACGCGCGCGCACCAAACAAAGCGGATGCAGCCTGACCTTTCAGAACGGTCATTGACTCGATATCGTCCGGGTTAAGGTTACCAATTCCGTCTCCGCCGTCAGCACCACCCCATTCTCCTGCACTTCCACGCTGCGTGTTATCCATCGGAACGCCGTTGATGACGATCAATGGTGAACCACCCGAGTTCATACTTGGCATACCGCGCATAAGGATTTTAGCTGTTCCACCGGGGCCGCCGCTTGTTCCTTTTACGTTCAAACCGGCCACACGTCCTGCCAGTGAGTTGGCTACGTTCGTTTCACGAGCTCTTGTCATCACTTCGCCACCGATCGTTGTTACTGAATAGCCCAGTTTTCTGGCTTCTTTGGAAATACCCAAAGCCGTCACAACCACTTCTTCCAGGTTCGCCACGTCAGGTGTCATTTTCACATCCACTACGGATTTGTTACCGATGCTGATCTCTTGCTTCAAAAAACCAATGGAGCTAAAAACCAACACGTCCGTATCCTGCACGCCCGAAATGGAGAAGTTTCCTTCTGCATCCGAGTTCGTTCCCCTCGTGGAACCCTTTACCGTCACAGATGCTCCGGGAAGCCCCCCATCTTTCTCGTCAGTCACCTTGCCCGTTACCGTTCTTCCTTGTGCGAAGACAGATAATGAAGCAAAAAGTAAAAAAACGACAAGTGGAATAAATCCCCCTGAACAACTTTTTAATAGCTTTTCTTTCATAGTTAGGATAAATTAATAGACCAAAATTAGGTTAAAACATGTATCGGCCGAAGATTAAACGCTCGGTCTCATCATTCGGCAAATATCCTAAGTTCTAAGCTAATTAAATAATTTTAAGAAAGCATTAATAGATTTTTATTTTTTTAATGTTAAGTTAATGTTGAAATGATACATTTTAATAACTCTTTTGTCATAAGTGTAGGTGCCCGTAAGTATGCTGGGTTGGGAAGCAAAACCAATTATTTTTTTGAGGCTGGCTTGCGGAGTTGATAAGTAACCAGCTTCGCATTATTCAAAGCTGCCAGTAGCCGGGTTTCCTGCCCGGACGAGACAAGCGCCAGGTCACGGACTTCGCCGGTTGTGAAAAATCCGCTCTGGTATTGGGGAAGATATTGAAAAGAAAGATTGCCTTTGTTAAGAAAAACCTGAATGTAACTGGCGTCGCTTTTCCCGATCCGGACACGCGTTTGTTTGAGGTTACCACCCAGGATGATGTCCGACTTGCCATCCGCATTCATATCAAAAAGTGAAATGGCATAAACAGGAGAAAACTGTGCTTCAATGGGCAGGGGATGGAAAACCAGCTTTCCGTTTTTGTTTTCGAGAATGCCGCTCTTATAAATCTTTGCCGTCAGCTTTTGTGCATTTTTTAATTTTTCTGCTGGCAGCATGTCCGAGAGGCTGGCTTTGGAATAGGAAACGTAGTCGGTGTATTTCTTTTTCAGCGACGGGATCTGATCCAATAATTCATCCCGGCTCGCATAAGGCGCTTCCCGACCGTCCTGCGTGACGGTGATGACCGGGACAATCCGTTGCAAATTATCGTAATCAGCTGCATATAAAGATAGGCTGTCGGGGGAAGTGAGGTTCCATTGCCAGTTTGTCCCCATATTGCCAACCACAAAATCCATGTCGCCGTCATTATCGAGGTCCGCTGGCTTGATGACATTCCAGCAACCGTTTGTGCCAGCGGTTCCGTACATTGTGCTGGCGTCAGTTAACCGGCCGGCTTTGTTGCTGAAAACCTGGATCGGTTTCCAGTCGGCGGTGAGGATCAGCTCGGGATAGCCATCTTTGTTCAGATCTTCAAAAACAGCATCGGTTACCATACCCGCTCTCGCGAGCTGAGGCGCCAGAAGCTCTGTTTGATCTGTGAAATAGCCTTTTCCATTGTTCGTATACAGGAAACCACCTGCACTTTCAGGAAACCTTCCGGGCGTAACGCGGACGCCCACAAAAACATCCAGATCGCCGTCGCTATCGATATCCGAAACGGCTATCGTCCCGGCATTGCCTGCGAGGTTTGGGAAGTAAGTCCTTACAAATGTGCCGTTTACATTGGTATACAACCGGGGCATAGCCATTCTATCCTCCCGATTAAGTTCATAACCTGCACTCACAACCAACAAATCCTGATCTCCATCCCGGTCTGCGTCCAAAAATACGGCTTCGGCATCCTCATATCCTTCCCTGCCTGCAAATTCAGGCTGTGGCGACTGGACGAATTTTCCATTTTTACTGATGAACAAACTTCCGCCCTGCCCTCTTGCGCCGCCAATGTAAAAATCATCTGTTCCGTCGCCGTTAATGTCCTTTTGAGCGATTTTCGGGCCCTGGTAACTGAGCATATTCGGCAGCAAAGTCTGTATCCGGAAATCATTTCTCGCATCCTCCATGTGTGTGAAGTCAACTCCGTCAACCGGCTCCCAGTAAGTGAATGGTCTGACAACTGGCGCCTCGGGAAGCTTTTTAGCATCGCTATACTTCACAATCAAGGACTTGTTCGCTGCCGGATTTTTCAATGTCTGCCTACTGCCGTCTGCCCAGGCTATAACCAGCGAATCGACCCTGCTTTCATTTCTTAGACCAAAATGTACCTGATCCCATTGCGCAGACTGGAAGCCGCGGACGGGCATGAAATGTTGTGTTTGTGTGAGTGAATCGGAATAGAGCGTCAGTTTTGTCCCGGCCAGGAATGCGTACCTGGGCGATTCCAGTTTTACTTTGAGATAGTTGGATTTTAGCTTGGTTTCTGCATTGTTTTTATAAACAAATGCCGGTTGGTTCACATTATTTGTGACAATGTCCAGGTCACCGTCATTATCCAGGTCCGCGTAGATTGCGCCGTTGGATTGATTTGCCTTTTCAAAACCCCATTCCTTGATTTTTTTGGTGAATGTCAATCCTTTCTGATTCTGGAAAATATAGTCTGGTTCGTCAATAGGAGGCATTTCAGCGATAATTTCCATTTGTGTGGGCGTCTTTCCGCCTTGCACTGCCTTCACCTGCACATCCGTTGAGTATTTCAGAAACTCCATATTGGTATAATCGCGGGCATAGCCATTGGACACGAAAATGTCCTTCCAGCCATCATTATCGAAATCGCCCATAAGCGCCGCCCAGCTCCAATCGGTGTTCGAAACGCCTGCTAACTGGCCTATTTCGCTGAAAACGGGCACGCCGTTCGTGTTCACGCCGTTGTTGATTTGGAGCATGTTACGCATGGTCTGGTCATGGAAGCCAGCATTGAGCAGCTGCTGATATTTATCGTAATTGTCATCGCCTGACGTCAGCTTAATGCGTTCGTTGGATGCAGGCAGCATGTCGAGTGTGAGCAGGTCAGTAAGGCCGTCGTTGTTCAGATCGGCCGCATCGGTCCCCATCGAATAAAGTGAAACATGACCCGTTGCCTCCCTGATCACCTCCTTGAATGTTCCGTTTTTTTGATTGAGATACAAATAGTCGTTCTCATTGTAATCATTGGAAATGTATATATCCTGCCAGCCGTCATTGTCAAAATCAGACACATTCACCCCCAATCCAAAGCTCAGAACATTTGAAATAATGCCGGACGAATCCGTTACATTGCTAAACCTGCCACCGTCGTTGCGGAGCAGTTTATTGCCATATGCATCGTTGCGCTGCGCACGGTAACTGGCAAGAAGATTACTAAAACCTGCGTATTTCTGAACAGAGTGATTTAACAAAAAACAATCTGTGTCGCCATCGCGGTCGTAGTCAAAAAATACTGTTTGGGTTGTGTAAGATTTGTCGTCCAGCCCATACTCAGCTGCCTTTTCGGTAAATGTTGGAATGCCGTCGGCAGTTTTACCATTATTAATGTAAAGCAACTTGCTCCTTAGCCGCGGATCCTGCGCGCCGGCGCGTGATACAAAGATGTCGATCCATCCGTCGTCGTTAATGTCCACAACCGAAACTCCCGTTTTCCAGCCCTCGTTCAGGGCTGTTCCTGACTTTTCGGAAATATCGTCAAACTCAAAATCTCCCTTATTAAGATATAATTTATTGGCTACCATGTTTCCGGTAAAGTACAGATCAACGAGGCCATCGTTATTGAAATCCGCCGCTGCAACGCCGCCGCCATTGTAGAAATAACCATATTCGAGCACATTATTGGTAGAGTCCTCGTCAATAAAATTATTAAAGTCGATCCCCGTTTCACCTGATTTAAGTAAAGTGAATAGCGTGTCTCTTGATTGGCATGAGGCCATCAGCAATATCAGAAAGAGGAAGGCGCAGCTATTTTTCATTAATAATTCATACTGATTGGATTACAAAAGAAAGGATTACTTTTCTATAACAAAGAGGCAGGCATATCGCCCGCCTCTTTGCTTCATATTAACACATTTGTCGGATTAGTTTTTATCCCACCATAATGGCGTTGCAGCGTTGTCAGGTCCGCCCAATAATTTGACAGCTTCGTCAACGGCTGCTCCGTTTGTTTCTTTTTCTGAAAGAATGAATGGGATCCGCCTTAAAACTTTTCCTGCAGGCACAGCTGCATTATCAGAGTTTACTACCGGATAAAGCTTAGGAAGACGTGTTCTTCTGTATTCCGCCCAGGCTTCCATACCGTCAGGATATAATGCAAGCCATTTCTGCGTACCAATCTTTTCGCGTTTCTGCGCGTCTGTCGCGCCTTCCTCCCATTTGATGGATACGTCAGACAATGCAGGTGAGTTCTGCTGATCGCCGGGAGCAACAGGTTTTGCTGAACTGTTAATGTATGTAGTCACCGCCGCCCCTGTCAGACCCCATTGGGCCATCGATGCTGTGATCCCTTTTTCATACAAATCCTTTGCAGTACCACCCATGTTCCAACCGTTCAAGGCACCTTCTGCACGCAGGAAATATGCTTCGGCTGTATGCATGATATCCTGTGGTGTTTCAAAGTTGGTATTCCACGCAGCTCCCGATCCGGTTACCCAGCGCGTTCCAACATTTGAGTTGTCATCACTTGAATTCTTAGGCAGACCCAATTGTGTAGGAGTAAGTCCGTTACGCAAACCATCGTACGTTTTGGTATTTGTTGCCGGCTGATAGTAAATCCCGATCCGCGGATCCGAATAACCCTTTAATACAGACTCCATAGAAGCACTCATGCGGAACTCATTCCATACCGCGATACGCGCTAATCCATTTCCATCATCACCGACAAGTTTTTTAACCATGTAGGCATCGTCAGCAACTTCTGTCATCACACCAGCTGCAACAGCAGCCTCAGCCTGTTTTTTAGCTTCGGCAGGATCCACTTTTGAAATACGCAATGCCAGACGCAGACGTAATGTGTTGGTAAACTTGATCCATTTGTTAACATCACCTGCATAGATCAAATCAAAAGTACCATAAGGCTTTGCAGCTGCATTAGCCTTCAAAACGGTGTTAGCTGCATCCAGACGAACAAAAAAGTCGCGATAGATGGATTCCTGAGAATCATATTTTACGCTGATGGCCGGAATACCTGCATCAGAATACGGAACAGGACCATAGTAATCCGTTAACCTGTGAAATGCATAAACCCACATTACATTGGCCAGCGCGTTTTCGGCGGTGTTCGCTTCAGTTTGTTCTAAAATTGTTTTTAACTGAGGCACAACCTGCGTGTAAATCGGGTTCCAGTGATTGACCAACCAGTCGTCACGCATAAAAAAGCGGTCCGTGGGAAAGTATGCAACCGAAGTCGCAAAATACTGAGCGAAAAGGTCAGCGAAAAGATTTTGCGCAACCTGGTAAGTTCCGCTCTGGTACGATGCCTGCTGCTGAGCGCGGGAAAAGAGGAACGGCAACTCGGCAGCTGTAAGCGTGGTGAGCTTGGTCTTGCTCGTGTTCATCTCCTCGAAATCACCGGTACAAGCCTGCATAAGACCCGCTGAGCCGAGTACCATACCCGCTAAGGCAAATTTTCTATATTTATTTAAAATGCTCATTTTTTTATCGAAAGAAGTGGTTTTTACTAAAATCCTAGTTTAAGATTCAATCCAACTGTCCTTGTAGAAGGAAGGTTTCCATACTCAATACCCTGAAAGTTACCTGCACCCAAATTCACATCCGGGTCAAATGGCAGCTTGCGTTTTTTCTCGCCAGGAATGTCAAGCGTTGACGAACCTCTGTAAATAAAGAACAGGTTACGTGCGATGAAAGACAATCTTGCTGACTTAATGAAGAAACCTTGTCCCGTGGGAATGTCGTAACCGACGCTCAGCTCTCTTAAACGAACATTAGTCGCTGAGTAAGTAAAGAACTCACCCCATGAATAACGTCCGCCTGATACTGTTGTCCAGAACGTTTCCGCATTGATCGGTGTCGTGTTAGCCTCTCCGGTTGAAGTTACACCCGGTAGCACCCAGCCACCTTCGCGGTGATCCGTAGTGAAGTCGCCTGTTCCGTCAAATGCAAGGTTGGCAGCTGTTCCGGAAGTCATCACGCCACCAAAACGGCCGTCGATCAGGAAGCTCGCTGTGAAGCGTTTGTACGAGAACGAGTTGTTCAAACCTGCAGTGAACTTAGGGTTGAAATTTCCGATGTGCTCAAATTCCTTGCTTACCACAGGCTTTCCACCATTGTTGCCCGCCGAATCCGGTGTCGTTACTACAAATCTTCCCTGATCATCTCTCATCCAGCGCTGCGCGATCATATCACCGTAAGAACCGCCTTCCTCTACGATCGGCGTTGCTGTCCGGCCAAATCCGCCGCCCAGGAATGCACGTTTTACATTAGGATCAAGTCTTACAATTGTGTTTTTGTTTCTGGCCAGATTCAACGTTACGTCCCAGCTGAAATTGTCAGTTTTCGCAGCCTTAGCGGTAACAGAAAGCTCAAATCCTTTATTATTGATCTTTCCTGCATTAATAAACTGCTGAGAGAACCCGGAAGCGGGTGCCAGTGAAAGTGAAAGTAATTGGTTTACGGTATTTGAGTTGTAGTAAGTAAGGTCAAGCCCAAGCTTACCGCCGAACATACGAAGGTCAAGTCCGAATTCCGTGGAAGACGAAATCTCCGGTTTCAGGTTAGTAGCAGGCTGAGTTGGGTCACGATAAACATAACCTCCTGTGCCGCCCTGGGTGAATGTATACGTTTGCGACAACAGATAAGGATCAGTATCATTACCCACCTGCGCCCACGACCCGCGGATTTTAGCAAAACTGATGAAATTCGGCAATTGGAATGCCTCGGTAAGGATCAGGTTAGCACCGAATGACGGATAGAAGAAGGAGTAGGGCTTTGGCAATGTAGACGACCAGTCATTTCTTGCAGCTGCATCCACTGTGAAGAAATCCTTGTATGAGAATGAAGCAGTTCCGAACACGTAATGCAGCTCTTTCTCGTTAAAGTTGGCAATCTGCGACAAGCTTGCTGCAAAAGAAAGGTCAAACTTGTTAGGAACCAGCAAACCATTTGCATTGGCACCTACTTGTGAATAACGCTTGTAGGTTTGTCCCGCTCCGAAGTTGTAGGTCAAGGCAAAGTTCTCGCCGATTTTGTTATTACCTGAAACGATTACGTCAAGGTTTTTTTCAAGAATCGCAACGGAGAAATCCTGGTATGATCCACCGGGGCCGGCGAAAAGCAATGTACGGTTAGCCCAGCTTCTGTTTACACGGTCATCGTAACGGTCGTAACTGATGCGGCCTTGAACATTAAGCCAGTCTGTCAGATTGTATTTTGCAGAACCAAGCGCAGTGATCCGGTTACGTTTTTCGTCGTCCGAAGTTTTGTTCATGGTCCAGTAAGGATTCATGTAGATGGAAGAGGAAGTCCAGTAAACAGGCTCTCCTGCTTCATTCTCATAGGTCTTGTAAGTGTCCAGATCAACACTTCTCGGAACCTTATATACGTTCATCACAAGACCACTTTCCTCACCCGATTTAGGCTTGTTTTTAATATCCTGATTTACATAAGTGATTTTAGCATCTGTTGAAAAACGTTTCGTCAGCTGAGTACCGATGCGCACATTGAATGTGTGGCGCTGCAAGCTGTTATTTGGAATAATACCCTGTACAGCATTGTAAGCATAAGAGGTATAAGTCTGAACTTTGTCAGTTCCGGCAGATATACCGAAAGAGTTATTGGTGGACACACCTGTACGGAAGAAATTCTTCACATTATCAGGAAAAGTGGTTGTAGCAGGGCCCCAGCTACCATAAGCGGTAGAAGTAGCGCCACCAGCGCCTTGTCCATAGGTATTTTGGAACTCCGGTAGAAGAAAAGGATTTTCAACCACAACGCCTGAATTGATGTTCGCAGTCACAGCACCCGCTTTACCTTTTTTAGTAGTAATCATTACCACACCATTGGCAGCACGGCTACCGTAAAGTGCCGATGCAGCTGCGCCTTTCAATACGTTCATCGATTCGATATCGTCCGGGTTAATGTTGGACGCACCGTCACTGCCGTTTGTTCCGCCAAAGTCATTGCCAACCTGGCCCTGTACCGTGTTATCAATAGGCACACCGTCTACCACAAACAATGCATTGTTATTCCCACTGATAGAACGGTTACCGCGAAGCACTACACGAGTTGCAGAACCCGGGCCGCTTGAACCCTGTGTGACTACAATACCAGCCACTTTACCTGATAGTGTATTAACAAAGTTGGCATCACGGACGTCTGTGAGCTGCTTCCCGCTGATTTGCTGCGTTGCATAGGTAAGTGACTTGGCGCTTCTTTCGATACCAAGGGCAGTTACCACCACTTCACCCAGATTTTTCACGTCCGGTTCCAGACTAATCTGCAATGTTGTCATTGTAGGCGTAATGCTTACTTCTTTTGGCATGTAGCCAACGGAAGATATGATCAGGGTGGATTCTCCGGCGGAAACTCCGATAGAAAAACCACCGTCGGCATCGGAAGTGGTCCCGCGCGTAGTCCCTTTTATCAGCACATTGGCGCCGGGCAACCCCGCGCCGTTCTCATCACTCACCTTACCGGTTATTTGCCGGTTCTGGGCATAGGATGGTGAAACAAAGAATGCCGCCACGAGCAATGTGAGCAGCAGGTATTGTAGACCTCTTTTCATAGGTTGAGCTTTGGGTTTATTGATTTTTTATGAAATGTATAATTAATAAAGAACACAAACAATTTATTTGGCAAAATTTAATTGCACTAAACTAATATTCGGCCATTTTCCATATCCTAAGTGATAAAAGTGACAATATCGGCTCAATAAGAAATATTATTTGTCGGATTAACATTTATTAATATTGCTGCGTTTTTTTTGCGTGCTCGAAACACAATGCAGCAGAGGCGGTTTTTGGAAATTTGTCAAATCCCGAATTTATGGATCAGATGGATGGGAAGGAAAGCAGCGTTTGCAATGAGCGTATAGCATTGCCAGCTCCGATGGTGTACATCGGAACTAGTATTATTGCAAGAAGGATTAGGCTGTTGACAGGAAGAATTAATCGTACTTCCGCCAGGCACCGAGAATGGAACCCGTAATTGCGTACACGAGCACACGCACGCCGCCATCGATCAGCGACAGCGCGAGCGGCCGCATGGAGAACATGTCTTTAACAATGATTTCAAAAAGCACAAAAACCACGCCGAAAAGCAAGCCGGTAAACAAACCTGAGGGCAAGGATTTAACAGGAATCTTGGTGAAAACCCATGCCATCGTATAAGCCACAAAAGAAGATGAAACGATGCTGACGAGATAAGGAATGGGACTCGTATTCCCTTTGATCTGCTCCGCGGTAAAGCCGTTCAAAGCCATCCAGCGGTCCGAAAAAGCGGCATACCACAAAGCCGGTATAATTTGACCTAACACCACACATACAAGCACGGCCCAAAGATTGACAGATTGTTTTCTCATTTGTTTGAGTCTTTTATTCAGTCATGGGGTCACCCCAGGGCAGGAACTCCGGGCAGCTCCCCCGATTTCAAATATAGGGTGTTTCGGAATTAGTTGTGCTTTTTATTTAGATGATATGACAAATTCTATATTACGCTTCAAACCATCGAATTTTGTGCGTTTGATGGGTGAACGGCGGAAGAGCTCGCGAAAAACCTCTTCTGTAATTTCCTGCCAATCGTTGTTTGTGAAACCTGCCAGACTTTCAGGCAACGTGAATTCCTTGGTAGTGTGCGGCTTGGAAAAACGGTTCCATGGGCACACATCCTGGCAGATATCGCAGCCGAACATCCAGTTATCAAACTTACCCTGCGCTTCCTGCGGAATGGCCTCTTTTAATTCAATCGTATAATAACTGATGCATTTGCTGCCGTCAACAACAAATGGTTCGGTGATTGCATCCGTCGGACAAGCATCGAGGCATCTTGTACACGTTCCGCAATAATCCTGAACGGCGCCGTCATACGCCAGGTCAAGGTCACAGATAATTTCCCCGATAAAGAAAAAACTGCCCATATCCCGGTTCAGCAGGTTAGAATGCTTCCCTACCCAGCCTAATCCGCTTTTTGCAGCCCACACTTTATCCATTACCGGCGCAGAATCCACAAATATTCTTCCGCTCACCTCCCCGATCTCTTCCTGGATGGATTGCAAAAGTGCGCCCAGTTTTTCTTTTAATACAAAATGATAATCCGTCCCGTAAGCATATTTGGAGATTTTAAGATCTTCCGGACCTTCCGGCAGCTTGTTTTCGGGATAGTAATTGAGCAGAACGGAGATAACACTTTTGGCACCGTCAACGAGTTTACGGGGATCGAGGCGCTTATCGAAATGATTGGCCATATAGCCCATTGCGCCATGATGGTTCTTATTTAACCAGTTTTCCAGGCGCGGCGCTTCTTTTTCCAGAAAGTCTGCTTTGGAAATGCCGCAGAAATCAAAGCCATTTTCCAATGCTTTGGCTTTGATAAACTGACTCCTCTGCTGCCTTACAAGATCTTCTGCCGTCATGCTGCAAAGTTACGAATTGATTGTAAAATGCCATCTTGTCAGTAATTTAGCCCTGGCAAAATAATTTAGGTCAATAAAGGTTGATTAAAACGTCACAATATCATTAAGAATTATGCCTGAAAATACCGAATTCAATATAGATCAAGACAAAAATTACGAAATGAACGAGGAACAAGCGCCACTAGGAGCTGACAAGTTAGACAACGACGAGACGAGTGGAACAAATTCAGTGCCATTGGACAATGCCGGTAAGGAAATTTTGAATGATATGCCTGCTGGTGAGGCGTCCTTGAATGAATCGTCGGTTGAAAAAGATCCAATGGAAGAAGCCAGGATCGAGCTTGCGGAGATGAAAGACAAATATATCCGCCTGTATGCTGATTTTGAAAACTTCCGCAGACGCACGGCAAAAGAGAAACTGGAAATGATCTCTGGCGCCAGCTCGGATATGGTGAAGGCAATCCTGCCTATCGTGGACGACTTCGAGCGCGCAAAAGTATCATTTGAATCCTCTACTGAAATCGATGCATTGAAAGAGGGCGTTGATTTGATATATACAAAACTTTTCAAAACACTGGAAGCCAAAGGATTAAAACCAATGGATTCCAAAGGTGAAACATTTGATGCAGAGCTTCACGAATCAATTGCGCAATTCCCTGCTCCCTCTGAAGATCTTAAAGGTAAAGTGATCGATGAGATCGAAAAGGGGTATTTTCTTAACGACAAAGTGATACGTTACGCGAAAGTGATCGTAGGAGCTTAATTTCAGCAACATAAAATGGCAAAGAAAAGAGATTACTACGAAGTCCTTGGCGTAGACCGCGGTGCTGCCGCAGATGAGATTAAAAAGGCTTACCGTAAGCTGGCAATCAAGTTTCACCCTGACAAAAACCCGGACGATCCTACTGCGGAAGACAAATTCAAGGAAGCGGCCGAAGCGTACAGCATTCTCAGCGATGAGAACAAGCGCGCGCGTTATGATCAATATGGTCATGCGGGTGTAGGCGGCGCAGGTGCCGGTGCGGGTGGTTTCAGCGGCGGAGGATTTTCCATGGACGATATTTTTTCTCAATTCGGCGATATTTTCGGCGACAGTAGTCCGTTTGGTGACATTTTTGGCCGCGGTGGCGGTGGAGGCGGCCGTCGGGTGCGTAAAGGCTCGGATCTCAGGATTAAGCTGAAACTCAACCTGGAAGAAGTCGCTAATGGTGTTGAGAAAAAAATAAAGGTAAAACGACATGTAACCTGCAACACTTGCGGTGGCAATGGCGCGAAAAACGGAACGTCGCTGACCAACTGTAATTCGTGTAACGGGACAGGTCAGGTTAGGAAAGTGGTAAGCACAATGTTGGGCCAGATGGTTTCAACAAGCACTTGCCCGACTTGTAACGGCGATGGAAAGATTATCAGCGAGCGCTGCGATTCTTGTGCGGGAGAAGGAAGATTGCTGCAGGACGACCTAATCACCCTGAACATTCCGGGCGGTGTTGCCGAAGGAATGCAGCTTTCAATGTCCGGTAAAGGCAATGTGCCTACAAGAGGCGGCGTAGCGGGTGACTTGCTGATTGTGATTGAGGAAGAAGAAGATGCAAATTTGAAAAGAGATGGTAACAACATTGTTTTCGACATGCACCTGAGCTTTATCGATGCTACATTAGGAACATCCGTTGAAATCCCGACCATTGACGGCAAAGCCAGGATCAACATTGAATCAGGCACGCAGGCTGGTAAAATTCTTCGTTTGAAAGGTAAAGGGATCAAAGATTTGAATGGTTACGGCAAAGGTGATCAGTTGGTTCATATTAATGTGTGGACGCCACAGCAACTTTCATCTGACGAGCGTGAAACATTGGAATCACTTCGTCATTCGCCTAACTTCCAGCCTAAGCCAGGAAAGAATGAGAAAGGCTTCTTTGACAAAATGAAGGATTTCTTTCACTGAGAAGGTTTATCAAATCGTTAAATATATAACAAGCCGTTTCAGCAATGAGGCGGCTTGTTTACTTTGAACCGGAATGTGGTTATTCTTGTCGTCGCTCTAACCGGAGACAATACCCGGTCCGGTACTGTAATTCATTTAATCCAAATATGAAACATTTAGTAATTACCATTGCCCTATTACTTCCCCGAATGCTTTTCGCTCAAAATAACAACCCTTCCGAACTTACCTTCGCTACCTATAATGTAAGTATGGAAGCCGAAAATTATGTCCCAAAAGGCACAAAGGACATTTCGGAACAAGTGTTGGTCAAAGAGCTGGCCAGCGGCACGAATCCACAGATCCGCAACATTGCACGGATTATTAAGACTGTAAGACCGGACGTGATCCTGCTGAACGAGTTTGACTACATCGCCGATCCGCAGCAGGGCGTTTTACAGTTTGTGAAAGCTTACCTGAATGTTGATTCCGATGGCGCAAAGGCCATTGATTATCCCTATTACTATTACGGAACATCCAACACCGGACAGCCAAGCCCTTTCGATCTTGATAATAACGGCAAAACGGAACGATTCGGAGCGGATGCGTGGGGATTCGGGGTGTATCCAGGACAGTATGCTATGGTGCTTTTATCCAAATACCCGATCGAAACGGACCAGGTGCGCACATTCCAGCATTTCAAGTGGAAGGATATGCCGCAGGCTTTGCAAACGAAAAAACCGGACGGCAGCGATTGGTATGCACCGGAGGCATGGCAGCAATTTCCGCTTTCGTCTAAGTCGCACTGGGATGTTCCGGTAAAAGTGGGCGCAAAAACGATCCACTTCCTGGCCAGCCACCCCACGCCACCCAGCTTTGACGGTGCTGAGGACCGTAATGGCAAGCGTAACCATGATGAAATCCGTTTTTGGAAAGATTACATCAGCGGCGAGCAAGGTGCATACATTTATGATGACAAAGAAACACGTGGCGCTTTGGCACCGGATGCCAGTTTTGTAATACTAGGAGATCAAAATGCTTCGCCTGATGAAGGCAATGCAATCGGTGAAGGAATAAAATCACTCTTGTCCCACCCAAAAATCAACAACGATGCAACACCCGCCAGTAAAGGCGGCTTTGAACATTCCAGCAGCAATCCGTTCGCTAAAACCCACACGGCCGTATGGCGCATGCGGGCGGATTACGTGTTGCCTTCACGGGCTGGGTTGAAATTCATTGATAGCGGTGTCTTCTGGCCGGCCAAAGGCGAACCGCTGGCTGAATTGGTTGAAAAACGCGAGTCGAGCTCGGATCACCGGTTGGTTTGGGTGAAGGTTAGTTTGGACTGATCTCCCTGTCAGCCTGAGCGGAGTCGAAGGGGGCGCTATCACCTAGATGATAGCGCCCCTTCGGCTCCGCTCAGGGTGACAAGGGATGTTCAGCTTTGGCGCTCAGCCATTGGCCGCCCAGCGGTCGGGCCTCCGAAGGTGCCGTTGTGCTAGCCCTTCGGCTCCGCTCAGGGTGACAAGACAGACGCCCTGTCACCCTGAGCGGAGCCGAAGGGGGCGTTACCACCTTGGTGATAACGCCCCCTTAATTACTTCCACACGTCGTTACTATAACAGCATTTACTGCCCGCCGTACATGTTAAATGCGGCGAGGTGCTTCTGGAATATGGCTTCGTATTTCTTTGCGACGGCTTCTTGCTTCGCTTCGCGGCATTCCTGGACGATGATCTGCATGATGTAGAGATAAACGTTGGTGTCGCGGCGTTTTGTGGTGCCGTTGTCTTTGGCCCATGTTAATACCTCGTCGGCGCGGGTTGCCATGGTTTCTGCTATTTCCAATGCCTTTTTCGTTTCGCCCAGGTCGAACAATGGCCCGATGAAGTTTGCCGAGAACTGATCGTATGGAATGCTTTTGTCCGGCATTGTGGCCAATGATTTTTCAATTGCTTTCTTAGCTTCGTCCTTGCGGCCATCTGCGATCAGCTGACCCGTTAAGCGAAGGAATGCGATACGTGCCGTGGCAACCGGTGAACCCAGATATGTGTTGTCATAGTAAGTGTTCGGGTTATCCAGCTCCCGCCAGAACATTTTGGTCATCAGGTTGTTGTACATCACATCCGTGTTCACGTAGCCGTCGCTGGCTCCCGGCACTTTTACGGGAAGCAGGCGGTAAGCGTATCCTTCCAGCTGCATGTATTCTTTCAAATTCAGGTAACTCGATCCGCCCAATGTCGAAGAGAAGTAAATCGGTCTTTTCCAGTCGTTTGTGGCAATAATATCGAGCATAATCAGGTCCGATTTATACAAGTCACCCTTGCCGATCGTCCAGCTGATGGAATCGCTTACGAATGGGATCAGGTCGCTTTTGATAATATTCATTTTCTTAACCGCCTCTGCGTTCACAGGCAGGAAAAGCACAGATGATGGCAAGATAGAAGTCATATCGCCACTGGTTAGCGGCACTTGAATGGCTTTATTTTCTTGTTTTACCAATCCAAGATATTCTTTCAGGTTAATCCCTTCTTTTACGCTCGGAATTTCATAGAACGGCACAATGTCATTTTTACCGAAAGCGTAATTGTTTTTATCCAGAGAAATCGGAAGCGCTTCTGACAAATAAGTCTTGCGCTTCATCTGGTCGATATACCAGTCGGTTCCTAGCAAGCTGAGGTTACATACACGCACGTCGGTCCGGAACCCTTCAACTTCCTGGACATACCATAATGGGAATGTATCATTATCCCCACCGGTGAAAAGGATCGCATTCGGTGCGCAGGAGTTCAAAAGGTTTTTGGCAAAATCCACGGAATGGAACCGGTTATCGCGGTTGTGGTTATCCCACCCTTTTACTCCCATAATAACGGGAACAACCAGACAGATCGCCGTGGCAGCTCCTGCTCTTGTAGTAGCGCTTTTTACGAATTTGCTCAATGCATCGGCAATGGAAATGACGCCAAAACCAATCCAGATACAGAAAATATAGAATGACCCCACGTAAATGTAATCACGCTCACGAGGCTCTGTTGGCGGCGAGTTCAGGTAAACAACGAGTGCTACCCCGGTCAAAATAAATAACAATCCAAGGACAAGCAGGTCGCGTTTTTGTCTGAAATAAACAATCACGACCCCGAGTAATCCCAGTATGAATGGCAGCATGAAATAATTGTCATGCGCTTTGTTATTGGCAATCGGTGCAGGGTATGTTTTGCCGGCATCCCACGGAAGCATATTACCAGCCCCCTCTTCGTCACTTTCACGCCCTACAAAATTCCAAAGGAAATAACGCCAGTACATATGCCCGATCTGATACGAGAACATGAAAGACAGGTTGTTACCCATTGTTGGCTTCTGTCCTTCTGCCAGGCCGGTCATTTGCTGGTAAAGCTGCGGGTGACCCGACTGCGTGCTATACATGCGCGGCAATAACATGCTGCTCCCCGGTTCGTACTCATACTCAGGACGATAGTCATAAATAGCATATTTACCATCCTGTTTGCGATACATAGGCGCACCACGCTTCTGGCTTACCGGACGGGATACAAATGAAGGCCCGTAAAGCAAAGGACGGCTGCCATACTGCTCTCTTTTAAGGTAAGAAACAAAGCTCAGGACGTCATTAGGATTGTTTTCATTGATGGGCGGATTGTACTCCGCACGCACAAGCACCATCAGGTAACTTGCATAACCGATCAAAACAAAAGCAAGTGAAAGCAAGCTGGTATTCAGGAGCACATTGCCTTTTTGGTGGGAATAACGGATCCCCCAAATGATGGCACCAATGAAAATAATGATGAAAAATATAACCCCTGACTTGTAAGGAAGCCCAAGTGAGTTTACGAAGAAGATCTCGAATTTACCCGCCACACTTGGCAAGCCAGGAATGATTCCTGAGTTGATAATAGCCAGGACAACAAGCCCGCCGGCAAATGCAAGAATGCCTCCGAAAACGCTGACCTTCGGGTATTTTTTGAAATAATAAACCAACGCCAATGCCGGAATAGTTACCAGATTCAGCAAATGGACGCCTATTGAAAGCCCGACCAGGTAAGCGATAAAGATCAGCCAGCGGTTTTCAGCAGCCGGGTCTTCGACGCGTTCCCATTTGAAAACGGCCCAGATAACGATCGCCGTGAAGAATGAGGACATTCCGTAAACCTCAGCTTCAACGGCTGAAAACCAGAACGAATCGGACCAGGTGTAAGCAAGTGCGCCCACAATTCCGGAGCCCATCAACAGGATAATGTCGCCTGATGTAAGGTCCGCATCGCTTTTCGCGATCAGCTTGCGTGCCAGCAATGTAATGGTCCAGAATAGAAAGAGGATCGTAAATGCGCTGCTTAGCACGGAAACCATGTTGATCCAGTAAGCAACATTAGTGAGGTCACCGAATGCTAATAATGAGAAAATCCGGCCTATTAACAGAAAAAAAGGTGCTCCCGGAGGGTGTGGCACCTGTAATTTGAAAGCGCAAGCGATAAATTCTCCGCAATCCCAAAAACTGGCAGTTCGTTCGACTGTAAGTGTATATGTGATTAATGCAATTGCGAAAACAATCCAACCCGTAAGGTTGTTGGAACGGTTGAAACGGGTCATTTGACAGACGGTAAATTTAAAAATGTTATGGGCAAAATGCGCAAAAACGGTAACTCGCTATGGGCAGTTTTATCAATGGTCGGCCAAAATTAGCAAAATTACCTCAACAGTAAGATTTTCCTTCTCTTAAAAAGTGTTAAAGAACTTAAAACCCTTTCACTTGTAAAAGATCCATTTGGCCAGCTCTCTGTAACTTACTTTTTTTCCGTACATCAGGATACCAACGCGGTAAATCCGGGCTGCCAGCCACGTTGTGCCCATAAAACCCAGCACGAGCAGCACCATAGACAGCGCAATTTCCCAAGCCGGAACGCCAAACGGGATCCGCACCATCATAATGATCGGCGATGTAAAGGGAATAATGGAGGTCCAGAATGCCAATGTCCCGTCGGGGTCGCGCAGGACGAATTGGGCGAAAACAAAAGAGAAAATGATTGGTAATGTGATCGGGAGCATGAATTGCTGGGTGTCTGCATCATTGTCCACCGCAGCACCTACGGCTCCGAAAAGCGCGCTGTAAAGCAGGTAACCTCCCAAATAATAAAACAGAAAACAGCCCAGGATCAATGGAATATTCAGGCTGTTGATGGCTCCCAAAACTTCTGCAACCGGATTTTCCACATTACCGCCCGGCATACCCGATGGCCCGGGCATGCCCTTTTGGACCTTTTCCATTTCCTGTGCCATTTCAGGCGATTCTTTGGACATTTGGTTGCTCAAAACAGCCGAAGTAGCGCTCGTTAATGCAGTTGTAAGCAAAATCCAAAGCACGAATTGCGTAAGCCCAACCAATGCGACTCCAATGATTTTACCCAACATTAACTGAAATGGCTTAACCGAAGAAATGATTACTTCGACGATCCGGCTTGTTTTTTCCTCTGTTATCCCGCGCATCACCTGCGTGCCGTAAATAAAAACGGACATATATATTAGGAATGCACAAATGCCGCCAATCACCGTTGCGGCTCCTGAACTGCTCGTTTTCTCGCCTTCTTCGCTCAGACTGATGGTTTCCGAGCTCACATTCACACGCGAATCTTCCAGGATTTTGTGCGTGATACCCGCTTCTTCAAGCTTAATGTTTTCGATTTCTTTCTCGATCACCTTTTCGATTTCCGATTTCAGGTCCATGCTCACATTTTTTGCAGCATAAATACGGACGCTTTTCGGTTCCTTAATGACATTTTTAGGAATGTACACCAATGCATTCGCGTCGCTGTTTTTGAATTTGACTTTGGCAGAATCTATGGACGAATCCAGATAAGCAAATTTCAATGTTTCGCTATTCTTGAATTCATTCCGGAACAAACCGCTCTCATCCAGCACCTGGACCGTTTTTGTGTCAACAGAACCAACGGCAACCCAAATCACTACACCGTAAAAAGCGACGAATAGCAACGGCCCAAGCAGCGTCATAATCAGAAATGACTTCTTTTTGACCCTTACGAGATATTCCCTTCTGATTACCAAAAATATATTGCGCATTGTGGAAAGTTTTAAATGTAGGACGGCTTGAAACTATGCTTCGGGGACTTCATTGACGGAGCGCATGAAAATGTCGCTCATACTTGGAATGTTCTCTCCGAAAGACCGGATTTCTGCTCTCGGCAGCAAATCCCTGAGCAGATCGTTTGGACTCGCAACTTCGCCCAGGTGAATGTTCGTACGCCTGTAACCGTTTTCAAGTTCTTTTTCAGGAGTAAGCGTGTAAAATTCTTCCAGACCGCTCAGATCTCCTTTATATTCAACAAAATACGTGTGGGTTTTAAATTGTTCCTTAATCAGCTTTTTGGGTCCGTCAAGCACTTTTTTGGCTTTGTGGATCAACGCAATGTTGTCGCAAAGCTCCTCCACGGTTTCCATTCTGTGCGTTGAAAAAATGATCGTGCTTCCTTTTTGTTTTAATTCCAGAATTTCGTCCCGGATAAGGTTTGCATTGATGGGGTCAAAACCTGAAAAGGGCTCGTCGAGAATGATCAGATCAGGTTCGTGGAGCACGGTGGAAACAAATTGCACCTTTTGCTGCATTCCTTTCGACAGATCCGAAACGCTTTTATCCCACCAGGTTTTAATGTCGAATTTGATAAACCAGGTTTTCAGCTTGTCCATCGCCTGTTTCTGCGACAAGCCTTTGAGCTGCGCCAGATAGAGCAGCTGCTCCCCTACTTTCATTTTTTTATAAAGTCCGCGTTCTTCGGGCAAATAACCGATCCGCGAAATGTGACTTTGATTTAAATGCTTCCCGTCAAACAAAATTTCACCTTTATCCGGCCCGGTAATCTGGTTAATGATCCGGATTAGCGAGGTTTTTCCC
The DNA here is from genome assembly GCF_023821985.2 of Dyadobacter chenhuakuii. Lineage (NCBI taxonomy): Bacteria > Pseudomonadati > Bacteroidota > Cytophagia > Cytophagales > Spirosomataceae > Dyadobacter > Dyadobacter chenhuakuii. The sequence goes on from NZ_CP098805.1 coordinate 3,007,846, forward strand.
GCGCCATTCGGCCCTAGCAAGCCAAAAATGCATCCTTTTGGGATGTTGATGCTAACATCATCCAATGCAACGTGATTGGAATACTCCTTGGTAACATTCCGGACTTCTATGATATTCATAATCTATATAATCGGCTGTAAAATGAGCTGCGAACTTGTGCGGTGTAAAATGCAAAGTAATCAGCGGCCGGATTAAAGTTACATTATGAGCGTCTAAAATCGAGTGATCAGTGGTAAAATAAAAAAAAGCGGGCGGATCACCGCTCGCTTTCGATTTTCAAATATTCAGGAAATGTGCTCAGATATATTTTTCTCTGATTTGAAATAAAACCCAAAACCCGATGACGCCGCTGATGAGCGCGCCCAGAATGCTAAGCTGGATCAAATTACTCACCAAACCCACAAGCAATGCGTAATATAGCAGGTTCCAACCCTCGCGCTTGCGGGCACGCAATGGCGAAAATGCCAGCACGTACATGATGAGCGTGATAACGCCAAGGGCAATGCTCACATAAAAGTTAAAACCAATGCCGACCGAAACGGCGCCCAGCCCAAGTGCTGCGCCACCAATGCCGAATGCCGTAAGCAAGCCTAAAATCCCAAGGATGGATAAAACGAGTATGAAATAGGGCCCGTAATGCACCAAAAATTCTTTGACAGACTCTGAAAACGGAGGGAATTTTTGTAAAAAGATGGGCTCTAATTCTTTTTCCAAAGGTAAGTTTGATTGCATAAAGAGGTACGTTTAGCTGAATATCACTAAATTAATCACTAAAACTAGAAAGAAAACTTTGTAACCCTTCTAACCTGATTAGCAACCGTTGCCGGTGTTTATTAATCGGCTTTTGGCATATCAAAGGCACATTAGTCTTCCGGATAAGGCACAAAAACAAAGCCGGAAAAATCGCCGATCAATGCAAAAAGGCAGCAGAACTCGTCGGCATTTTTGTAATTCTCGGTGAACATTAAAACCGATTCTTCGCCAATCAGCTTCCTGTCCACGAATTCTTGCATGAAACTAGCGCGATAGGCGTAGTTATTTGTCAGTTCGGTCCTATCGATCAGCAGTGCGCCTAATTCCACCTCACTATTGCTCACGATAAAAATCGGATAGTCAGAAAAGCCGCGTTTGCGGATCTGATAAGACGCTTCTTTGAGCTGATCCGCCACTTTGATAAAGTCCTGCGATATATAACCCATCAGTTTCTGGTTCAACTCAGGTGAGTTGGCGTCGTCCATCAGGGCATTTTCATTACTATTATTAATCATGATTATTTTAAATTAAAAAATCGGCCGACGTCTTACATTCTGGCTGCCAGCAGCAATGTTAAATCTTTATAGCGCATGTTAAAACTCCTTGCGATATGTGAATTTGTCAATGTTCCTTTGTGACAATACACTCCTTTCATAAACCAACGATTGGCATAAATCATTTCCTCGATGCCGCCAATTGTGCCTGTTTGCAATAAAAACGGCAAAAATACATTGCTAAGCGCCGTGCTGGCCGTATGCGCCACACGTGAAGGAATGTTGGGCACGCAGTAATGAATCACATCATTATATTTGAATGTCGGGTGCTTGTGCGTGGTCATGCGGGAAGTTTCGAAAGACCCGCCCTGGTCAATGCTGACGTCAATGATAACGGAGCCTGGCTTCATCTGGGAAACCATTTCTTTGGTAACGACCAATGGGCTGATCCCGTTCTCAGCGCGCATCGTGCCTATGACAACATCAGCGCGGGCGATGGCCTCCGCTAATGTGTCCGAGTCAATGATGGATGTATAAAGGTTTTGGCCTATCGCGTATTTTAACCTTTGTAACCTATATATATGCTTGTCAAAAACCTTGATATCCGCGCCTACGCTAATGGCGGCGCGGGTGGCATATTCCGCAACTGTTCCGGCTCCCAGGATCACGATTTTAGTTGGCGGAACGCCTGTAATACCACCCAGAATGATGCCTCTTCCACCATTAGGCGTGGATAAATATTCAGCAGCGATCAGCAAAACGGTGCTTCCGGCGATCTCGCCCATCGCCCTGATGATGGGCTTCCCTCCTACTTTATCTTCAATGAGCTCGTAACCGATCCCTGTTATTTTCAGCTCATTCAGCTTCTCAAAATATTTCTTTTCCAGCGTTGGCAGGTTCATTGCCGAAATCAATGTTGTCCCTGCTTTGATATAACGGAACTCTTCTTCCACCAGCGGCTCCACTTTCAGGATCACATTGGCCTGATAAACTTCCTTGGCACTTTGCACGATCACCGCCCCGGCTTCGCTGTACTCGTGGTCGGAGAGGTTTCCGCCTTTTCCTGCATCCTTTTCAACCCACACTTCATGTCCGTTTCGAACGAGGATTTTTACTGCGTCGGGAGTCAATGCGATCCGGTTTTCCTGCAAAGAAACTTCACGCGGCAAGCCAATATGCAGCGAATTCTGATCCTTGCGCACCGCCACCAGGGATTCCTGCGGATACAACGCCGACTGCTTGGCAAGCTCTTCGAAACCGGTAATCTGAGGTTGTGCCATTGAAAAAAGTGAATGTGAAACGAATTGATTATGACCTCTATACCTGGGTTGCCTTTAACATTCTCACGCCATTTTCATCCGCTTCCATATGGATCAGCAGATAATGCAATGGCCATAAGGATTCAATTTTCCCCGGCCATTCGACAAAGCAGAAATGCCCGGAATCGAAATATTCCTCCACGCCCATATCAAGCGCTTCGACTTCATCCTTAATCCTGTAAAAATCAAAATGATACACCAATTTATCACCGGCGTCATATTCGTTGACCAGTGAAAATGTAGGGCTTTGAACGTGTGAGCGAACGCCCAGCTTTTTGCAGAGCGCTTTGATGAGGGTTGTCTTGCCGGCGCCCATATGGCCCTCGAAAAGCCATACGGGAATGTCTTTGCCAATATGCAGCAGATCAGCAGAGACCGTTTCCAGTTCTTCCAACTCACTAAATTGCATAACGGCAGACTCTCCAAACATGCTACAAAAATACACATTTTGGAAAAACTCGTGACATTAAATCATGGAGTGTTGTGTTAAACCTTCCACTCGGCCTTCATGTCGCGGCCCAGAAGTTGGTTTGCCTCCTTGTCTTTTTTAAATTCTTCCTTTTTTGGATTCCAGGTTAATGAACGTTGCAGGCGATACGCGATGTTCCCAATATTGCAGACAGAAGCGGTCCTATGCCCCACTTCCACATCACAGATCGGCGGCTTCCGCGTGCGGATCGCATTCAGAAAATCTTTATAATGGTTATCACTGACGTAGACTTTTGAATTTTCACTGGTAAAGGTCTTCTCTTTTAATGTTTCGGGCGTGGTGCGCAGCTCTCCTCTTGCTACAAAAACCTCACCGTCTGTTCCTACGAAATGACAATGTTGCTTGCCTTCCATCGGCCGGTGGATCACTTCGGCGCCGTTGGCATATTTGTAGACCAATCCTTTTGTAGGCTCTGAATAGACAAGCTCCACCGGCCCGCTGTTATCCATGCCCAATCCCCATTGCGCGATGTCAAACATATGTGCGCCCCAGTCGGTCATGCCGCCGCCGCCAAATTCAATGTAATCACGCCATTTGGGCCAGAATGTGGCTGTCATGACGGGTGCCAGTTCATTGTTATAAGGCCGGTTCATGGCATTGGGGCCCATCCAGAGATCCCAGTTCAGGCCATCGGGTTTTGTTTCTTCTTTTAAATCCCATGCTTTCGGCGGTCCGCCTACATTGACGAAAACCTGCTTCACTTTGCCAATGGCGCCACTTTGCACCAATTGCACAGCCTGCGTAAATTCCTTGGCCGATCGCTGCATGCTTCCTGTCTGGAAAACGCGATTATGCTTGCGGGTTGCATCCACCATAGCACGTCCTTCTCTGACAGTGAGCGATAACGGTTTTTCGCAATAAATATCTTTCCCTGCCTCGGCAGCCCGCACCGCCATAGACGCATGCCAGTGATCCGGCGCTGCAATTACCACAGCATCAATGTCTTTACGGGCAAGCAACTCGCGAAAATCTTCAATTCCGATAGCTGACTTATAATTGCTTTGAGCCGCTTTCTCAGCATACCATTTATTTACATTGGTCACAAATGCTTCACGCTTAACCGCATACACATCCGAAGCAGCAACAATCTGCGTTTCCATCGTGTCCAGAAAACGATTCCTTAAACCGCCGCTCTGCCGACCGCAGCCGATAAATCCTAATGCAATTTTATCGCTCGGCGCCAGATATCCTTTCCCCAAAACATGCCTTGGAACGATCATGAATGATGATAGCACCGCCCCTGCTTTTAGAAAGTCCCTGCGATTCAAAGAATTGATTTCCATATCAGTTAGAAGTTGAGTTCTGATATTTCAAAGAAAAAAGAAGAAATTTCTACTAACCAATCTCATTGATTGAAATCAATAGCAAATTCAATTTATCAATATTTTCAATCGCTTTTTTTAAATCCGTTGATTGAAATCAACGGCGAGATTTTTCAATATTCTATCGCCTTTGATTTTTAAACCACTTCCTTTTAAATCCGTTGATTGAAATCAACGGCGAATCTTTCAATCATTCCCGTCGATTTTAATCGACGGAAAATACTCGACACAGAAAATTGATTATCATCTAGTAAAAAACAACTTTCCAAAACTTATGATCATTACGTTTTCATTCGAAAATTAAATTCAAACCTCATGTCCCAACACATTTCCCGTCGCGATTTTCTCATCAATAGTGCTTTAGCTGGTGCAATTGCTCCTGTCATTGCGGACAATGCTTTTGCGGCAAAGGCTGATTCAGCAGCAGAAGTCCCTAAAATCAACATTTTTTCCAAACACCTGCACTTCCTGAATTATAGCGATATGGCGGATGCCGCCAAGGAACTCGGCTTCGATGGCATTGACCTCACGGTGCGCCCGAAAGGACATGTTTTGCCTGAGAATGTGGAAAATGACTTACCAAAAGCTGCGGAAGCGATGAAAAAGGCTGGTTTTACGCCCTTAATGTTCTGCACAGCCGTGGAAGATGCAACCAACCCGGTTGACAAAAAATTGCTGGAAACGGCTTCTAAGCTGGGTTTCAAATATTACCGCATGAATTGGTATAAATACAACGAACAGCAAACCATTCCGCAACTTCTGGATCAGTATAAGGATAAAATGGCTGGGTTAAGCCAGTTAAATAACCAGCTTGGGCTTGTGGGTTGCTATCAAAACCACGCGGGCAGGCTGGTAGGCGCGAGCATGTTTGAGATCTGGGAAATTCTGCAAAAAGCCGATCCTAAAAGCATGGGTGCACAATATGACATCCGCCACGCCACATTGGAAGGTGGTCTTTCATGGCAAACGGGCTTCAATCTCATCAGGCCGAGCATTAAGACCATTGTTTTAAAAGATTTTATGTGGGAAAAAACCAATGGCAAATGGGGACCCAAAAGCGTCCCGCTCGGAGAAGGCATGGTGGATTTCAAAACCTATTTCAAACTACTGAAAGACAATAAAGTAGACGTTCCGATCTGCCTGCATCTGGAATATCCTCTGGGCGGTGCAGATCAGGGCGCGGATAAAATTACGGTGGATAAAAAGATCGTTTTCGATGCCATGCGACGGGATTTGAAAAGAGCAAAAGAACTTTGGCAGGAAGCATGAACAGCCCGTCATTATGAAACGCCTGATCTTGTTTTCGCTGATTTTCGTGGCTGTTACCGGCTTCGCAATTGCTCCCTATTTAAATGATACGGACTGGCCGGAATACAACGGAAACGGCGAAAGAAGTCATTATTCTGCGCTTAATCAGATCACAAAGGATAATGTTTCTGAGCTGAAAGTTGCTTGGACATATGCCTCCGGCGGAGCGGATACAGCGCGAAACCGCAGTCAGATGCAATGCAATCCCATCATTATTAACGGCATTCTTTATGGCGTTTCTGCATCTATCCAGGCTTTTGCGGTTGACGCGGCGACGGGCAAAGAAATTTGGAAAAGCGATTTGCCGGATGTTGCGGGAACATTGAGCCGTGGTGTAACTTACTGGTCTGATAATCAAAGTAAACGCATCTTTTTTGGCGCTGCAAACTGGCTTTACGCACTTGATGCAAACACCGGAAGGCTCATTGATTCGTTCGGTGATCACGGCAAAGTCAATCTTAAAACAGGCATTGAACGCCCTGGCTCTGATGATTTTATATCATCCAGCACACCTAATACCATTTATAAAAATCTGATCATTGTCGGCGGCAGGGTTGCCGAGAACGAAACGGCACTTTTGGGCGACGTGCGAGCTTATAATACCGTCACGGGTAAGCTCGTCTGGACATTCCATACCATTCCGGACAAAGGTGAATTTGGCTACAACACGTGGTTGGCGCAGCCGGCAAGACAGCAATTCGGTGGCGCCAATGCCTGGGCAGGAATGGCCATTGACCGGAAACGCGGCATCGTTTATATTCCAACCGGTTCGGCAGCTTTTGATTTCTGGGGCGGCAACAGGCCCGGCGATAACTTGTTCGCTAATTGCCTCATCGCGCTCGATGCCGCAACAGGCAGGCGACTCTGGCATTACCAGCTCGTCCACCACGACATTTGGGACCGCGATCCGCCGTGTCCGCCTAATCTGGTAACGCTGAACATTAACGGAAAACAAGTCGACGCCGTTGTGCAGATCACTAAGCAGGGTTACATCTTTGTTTTCGACCGCGTAACGGGCAAACCATTGTTTCCTATCAAAGAAACGGCCTTTCCAACGGATGCTATGGAAGGCGAAAAACCCAGCAAAACACAGCCCATTCCTACCTTACCGCTGCCGTTTACGCGGCAAACATTCAGTGCCAAAGACTTTAATTCATTTGTCGCAGACCGCGATTCCTTGGAAGGATTGTTAAAAAAAGCACGCTTCGGAACGGCTTACATTCCGATCACCGGCGATATGACTATTTTTTATCCAGGAACAGATGGCGGCGCGCAGTGGGGCGGCGCGGCGACTGATCAGGATGGGATCATGTACATTCCGGCAAAGGAAATTCCGGTTTACACGACATTGAAGAAAAAGGAAGTGCTGAGTGAAAAGGCCGTTAACGGCAGCAAACTTTATCAATTAAATTGCGCTGCCTGTCACGGAGCTGATAAAACTGGAAACCACGACGGTTCTTATCCTTCACTCGTGAATGTTGAAAAGCGGTTATCCCGAGAACACATCACAGCCATTTTACAAAAGGGAAAAGGAATGATGCCTTCGTTTTCGCACATTTCGGATGCAGAAAAAAATTTGATCATTGATTTTTTACAAAACAAAAATACGGAACAAAAGACCATCAGCACCAACACCGGGCAGGTTCCTTACCATAATACGGGCTATAATCGTTGGTATGATAAGAATGGCTATCCCGTAAGTCAGCCGCCATGGGGAACGCTTACCGCCGTGGATCTCAATACAGGCCAACGCCGCTGGCAGGTGCCGCTAGGAGAATACAAAGCATTGACAAACAAAGGAATTCCACCAACCGGAACAGATAATTACGGCGGTCCGCTCGTCACATCGAGCGGCCTGATCTTCATCGCCGCCAGCCGCGACGAAAAGATCAGAGCATTCGACAAAGCAACCGGAAAAATCCTCTGGACTGCCACATTACCCGCCGCCGGCTACGCCTCAGCCAGCACCTATTCAGTGAAAGGCAAACAATTCCTCGTCATAGCCTGCGGAGGCGGTAAGCTGAATACGAGGTCGGGCGATCAATATGTAGCGTTTGCATTGCCATAAACCTGGCTCTTGCCCATTTCCCTTCAAAAGTTACCTTTGTTATTATTGTCTAAAAATAAAATTATGGCTTCACGAATTCTTAATGTTGGGTTGATTGGCTTTGGGTTGTCCGGGCGTTACTTTCATTCCCCTTTTCTTAGCACCAATCCGAATTTCAAGATCAAGACCGTTGTCGAAAGAAGTAAGAACGAGGCGCAGGAATTCGATCCGAACATTGGCAATGCGCGGTCTGTTGAGGAGCTTTTGAGCGACGAATCCATTGATCTTGTCTTCATATGCACGCCTAATGATACGCATTTCCCTTACGCAATGGACGCTTTGGAAAATGGCAAACATGTGGTGATCGAAAAGCCATTTGCGGCAACGGAGGAAGAAGCACGCCAGCTCGTTGCGGTGGCCAAAGAGAAAGGATTGATCCTGACGGCTTACCAAAACCGCCGCTGGGATTCGGATTTCTTAACCATTAAAAAACTGATTGCAGAAGATAAATTAGGCGACATTGTTGAGTATGAATGTCGCTACGACCGTTTCCGCCCGGTTGTTCCGACCGAATCCTGGAAAGAGAAAAGCGTTCCGGTGGGTGGCAACCTTTATAACCTGGGACCGCATTTGATTGATCAGGCTTTGGTGCTGTTCGGTGAGCCGCTGACAGTAACGGCCGAAATCCGTTCGGTAAGGCCTAACAGCGAGATTGATGATTACTTTGACGTGCGGCTGGGCTATGCGGATAAGCTGGTGATCGTAAAATCGAGCCTCATGGTTTATGAAAATTTCCTGCGCTATAACCTGCACGGGACGAAAGGATCATTCATCAAAGGCGGCCTGGACCCGCAGGAAGAGACATTAAGGAAGAATATTTTACCTACGGAAACACCGTGGGGCGTTGAGCCGGAAAATCGCTGGGGAAAATTATCCAGCGAAGCGTTTACAGGCATCATCGAAAGTGAAGCGGGTGATTATGCGCCGTTTTATCAGAATGTGTATGACGCGATCGTAAACGGCGCGGAGCTGGCTGTGAAACCAGAAGAAATCCTACGCACAACGCGCGTGATCGACCTGGCTTTCCAAAGCAGCCGCGAGAAGCAGGTGATGACTTATTAATGTTTGATTTGGATTAAAAAAAACGAAAGGCTGTCACATTTCTGTGGCAGCCTTTTTTGCAGGAAGGTCCGTTGAGTTATTTAACAACTGCTGTTACCAGACGTTTTGTTTCCGTTGCGATTACGAATGGCTTTGCAGAAGTTTCACCACCGTTGTTCACGATGAAGCTGTAATTTCCGTCAGCAAGGTTCGATAGATCGAAGATTTTTGAGTAGTTCTCAGATTTTGGAAGAACTGTGCTGTAAACGATGTCTCCGTTGAAATCTTTGATAACCAATGAAGATCTTTCTTTCACGCTGTCAAGCGTAAGTTTGAATTTCAATTCGCTGTTTGAAACCAGTTCAATAGAAGCGTTATTTTCTTTGTTTTTGTCTGCGGCGATGGTAAGATTAGCAGCTGATACTCCCAACAGAACTGCGATCGTCAAAATTGTCTTTTTCATGTTTCTAATGTTAATGTTTTGATTGAGTTTACTTTTGTACTTTTCAGATATTAAACCAACTCTATATTCCAATTCAATCTCAAACTTCCGTTGCACCGATATGCTGTGCTGTTTGATGATGTAAATGTAGATAACATTATGAATAGAATGCAAGAAGCAAATATTCAGTTGGTTAAAGTTCTTTTCGTTGTTATCTAATCTTATTAGAATAATCCTATGTTTATGGCAAAAGTGCAACAAGTAGTTTAAAATTTGATGGACGCTAAGATGACGCTAAGCGCAACCATTTTTGCACTTTTTTAATAATAACCATTCATAAAGAATTGCGGTTAACAAACACATAATATACCGCCGGATTTAAAGTATTTTCGTTTGCTATCCGTCTGCACTGTTAATACCAATTTTCAATCTTCACTTTGTCGGAGAAAAGGCCAAATATCATTCAAACCGTTGCGTCTTATAGTAAGCAGCTAATGGGGTTTATCCGGCAACGGGTGAATACCGATGAGGATGCTGAGGATATTTTGCAGGATGTTTGGTTTCAGCTAAGCAGTGTCCCTGAGATTGAAGCCATTGAGCAGATCGGCAGCTGGTTGTATCGCGTGGCGCGCAACCGTATCATTGATAAATACCGGAAACAAAAACCGGATTCGCTGGAAGATTACGGCTACGAGGACGAGGAAGGTGAGTTCTATTTCAAAGACATCCTGCTAGCCGATGACGGCACACCCGAAACGGTTTATATGCGAGAGCTTTTCTGGGAGCAACTGGGCATCGCTCTGGCCGAGCTTCCCGAAAACCAGCGGCAAGTGTTTGTTTGGAATGAACTGGAGGATCAGACTTTTCAGGAAATTTCAGACCGCACGGGAGAGAATATCAAAACACTAATTTCCAGGAAACGTTATGCTGTCCAGCATTTGCGACGAAGACTGGAAAGCGTATATCAGGAATTTGTAAATTATTAAATTTGTCTATCATGAATCAGCGACATACATACAAGAAGCGCTTTTGGATGTTTCCCGTTTTCGGGTTTGCTGCTGCGCTCCTGCTGGGCGCGATTGTGCGTTGGTTGTGGAATGCCATTTTGCCCGAGGTTTTGAATACCAATCCGATCTCCTACTGGCAGGCCGTTGGGTTGATCGTATTGTGCAGGATTTTGTTTGGCAATTTTGGCGGCGGACCGGGCCGGTGGCGAAAGCCTGGTTTCCGCGAAAACTTCCAAAATGAAGGCGGACCGGGATTCAGGTCGTGGCGGAATAAATGGATGGATATGACGGATGAAGACCGGAAAAAATTTAAACAAGAGATGCGAAGGCGCTGCGGCAAGCCGCCCGAAAATGAATAGATACTACAAACCCAGCCCATAAAGCTGGGTTTTTTATTTTTTCAAAAATCATTAAAGTAATTTTTCTAATCAGCCGTCTGCGATGATGTACACCATTTGTATGCTATTCATTTTAAATCTAAAAAGCCATGTTTAATCAAATTCTTAAAACTGTTGCCGGCGGCATCCTGGGAGGGATTATCCTATTCCTGATCCCGTTCCTGCTTTTCAAAGCACTTTTCTTTTTCCTTTTCATCGGCCTCATTTTCCGGCTGTTTGCAGGCAGGCGCCGCGGATATCACAGATGGCGACATTATGATCCGTATTTCGGCGGCCCTGATAGCCCCCGTTTTTATGAAGGAAAAGAAGGGTTAAGAGATCCATTTTATCAGCATCCAAAAAATATTTAGCCATGAAAAAAAGTACAAGAATGCTGCTGGGGATAAGCATAGCGCTTATCACAGCAGCGAGTTTAAATTTCACAATAGGAAACCGCTTCCATCACCGCCAATGGGGCTCCGGATGGAGCCGTGAAGGAGGGCCACATTACGGACAAAGGGACTGCGGCGATAGTCATTCTTATCGGGGTGAAGATCGGATGAAAGAAAATTCATCGCGGGAGCCGTCCGGTGCAGTTAGCCCCTAAATCCCCTGAAGGGGACTTTTACATTACTCTTGAAAGTCCCCTTTTGGAGGATTTAGGGGGCCCAGCATGCGTAAGCAATTTTTCAACATTAAATTCAAAACAAAATGTGCAATAACAGATTTGGACACCGTGGGCAGGGAATGCGCCATGAATATTCAGGAAAACAATTTGGCGGCAGCCATAACTATCGCGTGCCGGTTAACATCGTAAAAAACGATACGAACTATGAACTGATGGTGTTTGCACCGGACAGGGCGAAGGAGGATTTTAAGATCAGCATCAAAGGGCACGAGTTGACCGTTGCCTATACATCAAACCACGAAAGAGAGGACAACCGGAACTGGATCCGCCATGAATTCAGCAAAACTTCTTTCGAGCGGTCGTTTGTGATTGATGAAACAGTAGATTCAGACAACATTGTGGCTGAGTACAACAATGGAATTCTCCATTTGAACCTGCCGATCATTCCCGGATCGGAGAAACCGGCACAGGAAATTAGCATCAGCTAATTAATAGGTGTTGACAAAAAAGGCCTCTGCCGAAATGCAGAGGCCTTTTTTGGTTATTTCAATGTCCGCTTATTTCCTTTGGAGTCGATGGCGGTTGCTTGCTCGGCGTAGGCGGGTAAGAATAAAGTATGCGAGGATTGCGACAGGAATGATGAACCGTATCCCAGCTCCTCTCTCCTGGTTTTTCCGCCTTTTAGTTTCAATAGCACCGTCGTTTCATTCGGCATAAGCGTGTGCTTTTTAGTCTCTTTGCGTAGCTGGTGGAAACACAACGAATCTTTGTTTTGTGAGGTGGCTGCGATCCAGTTATTGCCTGAGGATGCTAATTTCACTAACCCTTTTGCATTGCCCATGGCAGCATAACCGCCTTGCGCCAGGTTCAATGGCTTGAAATTGCCCTTCCCATCCCCTTTCAGGACCAACCCGTAAAACGCGTCGTACCGCCCTACCGAAACTTCCGACCCGTAATCATTGCCGGTAAGCAGCACATCCAGGTTTCCGTCCTGATCAAAATCATCGGCGATCATGCCGAAAATCGGTGCGACCTGTGCCTGGACTGGGAGCTCGCGGACTGCGAATTTACCATTTCCAAGATTTTCTATATAACTGCTTTTCATCCACGTGGCGCTCACATGCAGGGCGTCTTTAAGCTCTTCGGGTTTTAATATGTCGGGCAGGCTTACCTGGGCAAACTTGTTGTATTCCTGAAAACGCTGGCGCACCTGAATGATCTGCTTGCCCATATCATCCCTCGTATTATAGGGAAACTCTTTGTAAGTCTTGTCGTCTGCGCGATAGTAAACGGTTGGTATGGCATCAAAATAGCCGTCATTGTTGAAATCTTTCGCATACATGCTCACCGGTTGTTTCTCGGAAGCACGCGCCAGTGAATTGGTCCCTAAATTCCCGGCGATGTAATCCATATCACCGTCGTTATCAAAATCTCCTGCCGTAAGGCTTCCCCACCAGCCTTTCTTGTCTTCCAGTCCGGATGCGGCTTTTGCAAATTTGCCTTTGTTATTTTTAAAGAAAGTTACCGGCATCCATTCTCCCGCAACGACCAGGTCCACCCAGCCATCATTGTCATAATCAGTCCATAATGCGTCGCATACCAAACCAATGTTGACAAGATCCGGAATGACAGCCTTGGTTGCATCCGAAAATTTCACGGTGCTGCTTTGTGAATCATTGCGCAGAATGTGACTTGAAACGGGCTTTGGATATGCCCCAGACTCCACGCGGCCGCCGATAAAAAGGTCCAGGTCGCCATCTTTGTCATAATCGACTGCCTTTATGCAAGAACCATTCACGAGGAACTGCGGCAGAGCGGCTGTATCAAGGCTGAATTTGCCTTTGCCATCATTGGTATAAAGCAGCGTTTTAAGGCCCGGCGTGCCTGCCCGTATTTCATAGCTTCCGCTAACCACGCACAGGTCGAGATCTTTATCATTATCCGCGTCAAAAAGCAGAACGCCCATGTCTTCTGTGTCTTTCGTTACACCTTCCAGGCCGGGAAGTAGATCCGTAACCTGGAATTTTCCATTTGTTTGCTGCAACAGGAAGCGGCCCTTGAAGTTCATCGGACCGCCAATAAATATATCGTCCAAACCATCCCCATTCACATCACCAGCAGCCAAAGCCGGGCCGAATTGTGACATTTTGTGCGGAAGCAGTTTTTGTATATTAAAATCAATAACATCGGTTTCCTGGTGCCTGTATGGAAGGTTTATCTTGGATGTAATGTCTGTAAAAAGCGAGGTTTCAGAGTTTTCGTTCTGATGTGATTCGATGATATTCTTCGCATCGGCTTCACTGAATGTAAGCACCTGATTCGCTTTTACATCCTTCATGATCTGTGACTTACCACCTGGCCAGGTCACTTTTACGTGGTCTACCTTTCTGGTTGTACCAAGGCCAAAATGTACATATGGCTCAATTGTTGACAAGTAACCGCGGTAAGGTGAATTCTCAGAAATCTGGCGCACCGTATCTGCATACATAATCTCTGCAATCGCGCCGATTCCTGCTTTGTTATAACGCGCTCCTTTGAATGCAATCCGTAAGTAATTGCTCTCTTCGGGCTTAGTCTGAATGCTGTTGTTCCGGTAAACAAATGCGGAATCATTGATGTTGTTTACCACGAAATCTAGGTCACCGTCATTATCAAGATCGGCATAGGCGGCACCATTGGAGAAGCTTTCTGTTTCGAGGCCCCATTGCTCTGAGACATCCTGGAAACCGAGGTTTCCTTTATTTTTAAATGCAAAATTGGCAATCTTGATAGTCGGAATGTAATCCAGCATCATCATAGGCTCCATCACGCTCGACACTTCGTTCCGGTAAGCGATGAAGTCGAGGTCGGTAATGTCTTTGGGAAAACCATTGGTAATGATCATGTCCCGCATGCCGTCGTTATCGAAGTCCGTAACCATGGGCGTCCAGCTCCAATCCGTTTCAGCCACGCCGCTCAGCAAACCTATTTCGCTGAAAACGGGACTTTTGCTTTTGCCATCCACCGATCCCAAATTAAGCTGCAATGTGTTTCTTGCCACCTGGTACTGGTAACCAAAAAGCTCATTGTTCTGGTAAGTGACATAGCTGTTCGCGGGCGTCATCATTTTCTTCCTGCGGTTGGTGGCTGGCATCATGTCCACGGCGACCAGATCTACCAAACCGTCATTGTTAATGTCAGCCACATCATTGCCCATCGCTGAATGAGAAGTGTGCTTGAATGAGGATGCTGCTTTGTCTGTGAATGTTCCGTTACCATTATTAATGTAAAGCAGGTCATTGGTCAGATAGTCGTTCGTAACATAGATATCCTTGTAACCATCCTGATTTATATCCGTCACATTCACACCCAAACCGTAACCTTCTATGAGGATCCCCGCCTCTTTTGACACATTGGTAAATACGGGATGTTTTAATTTTTCGTCCCAATCATTGCGATATAACCGGTCAGTTCTTTTTGATGACCCGTCGACGATCTTTTTGTGATATTTGTTGGGAAAAGTGTTGTCGTCCATCTCGTTAACGAGCAGAAAGAGATCCAGATCGCCATCATTGTCGTAGTCCAGAAAAGCAGCGTTGGTGGTGTGTGTAGTGTCGGCAACTCCATATTCCCTGCCCATCTCTTTGAAAACCGGCGTGCCATCCTTATCCAGCCCCTGGTTTACATAAAGCAAATTTTCGCGCTCCTTTGCGACCTTCCTTACTGACGCACAAACATAAATATCCAGCAGGTTGTCTGCATTGATATCGATCAATGCCACGCCTGTGGACCATTTGTTCTTAGCTTCCACTCCCGCCTTCCGGGTGACGTCCTCAAACTTGAAATCACCTTTGTTCAGATACAATTTGTTTTCAACCGAGTTTCCGGTAAAATACACATCCGGGAGGCTGTCATTGTTAAAGTCGCCCAAAGCTACGCCCCCGCCATTGTACACATATTCGAACGAAAGAATGTTCATCGTATCGTTTTCCGCAATCCGATTGGAAAACTGAATGCCCGTTTCATCGCTGTCAAGCAGGGTAAATGTTTTCTGTTTCTTATTGCATGATGCAAGCAGTGCAGCAACTACAAGTAGAATTAAGAAATGTTTTGGGGGTAAAATGGACTTCATCTGAAAAAAACAAAAGTGGGGAACATCTCGAAATTAATAAAAGGAGATGGTAAACAAATACCACCTCCTTTTATTAAGCAATTCTTAAAATATTAATAACCTGGATTCTGCACCAGAACGTCTTTACCAAGCAAGTCAATCTGCTCCTGAGGAACTGGCAGGAATTCATTTTTCTTCGATGTAAATTTCGTTCCGCCCAGTGCGCCGCTCAACTTTTTGCCTTCGTAAGTAAGGTAAGCATTGATTGCTGAATCAGCGATTTCCCAACGTACAAGGTCGAAGAAGCGGTGGCCTTCGCCGGAAAGTTCAAGTTTTCTTTCGAAACGAACTGCTGTGCGGGCTGCATCTTTGCTTGCGAAAGGCGCTTTGTAAGTATTGATCACGTAGTTAGCAGCAACTGCGCCATTGGCACGTTTTACAAAACTTTCTGGGTTAGCAGCACGTGTACGGACAAGGTTCACATATTCTCTCGCTTTTTCCAATGATCCCACTTCGATCTCAGCTTCTGCTGCCATCAAAAGGACGTCGGCATAACGGATAATGTTGACGTTGATCGCTGTGTAACCTGGTGTCCATGAGCTGTTATCCTGCAAAGAACCGATGTCAGATTTGTAATACGCATATTTTTTAGGCGTATAAGGACCTGCATTTGGCTGGTTACGGATCCAGTCATTACCCGGGTGATCGATCCAGTCAAGGAAAGGAAGACCGCGACGGCCGATAGAGTGGTCCAGACGTGGGTCAACAGGACCTGCATCCGGCGTGAAAGCGTCAGACGATTTCAAACCCATATCTGTTTTCAGCTCTTTGCCTGCCGTGTTGTAAGAACCGTCCAGATAAGGAAGTCCGCTTGCATCTGTACGGAAAGAGTTACCCAGCTCAAAGCTTGGCTGGAAGAAAGAACAGCAGTTACCCGGACCGTTAGGACCTGTGTTGTAAGGCCAGTTAAGGTCAAATTCCGGGTTTGCATTGTTTACACTTCCTGTGTTGGCAGCAGCCTGGATCGCGAAAACCGACTCAGAATTGTTGTCATTAGCTGCTTTGAATGCGTCCTGGAATTTTGGTACCAAAGCGTATTTTTTACCATTGGTTGTTTTACCGTTGGCAATGATCAGGTCATAAAGCGCCTTTGCTTCGGTAAACTTCTTCTGATACATGTAGATTTTCGCAAGATAAGCCGCAGCCGCCCATTTGTTAGCGCGACCAGCTGCACCTTGTGTTTCCGGCAGGTTTTCATAAGCAAATTTCATATCTGCTTCGATCAATGGCCAGATCTCTACTGTGTTAGGAACTGATTCAATGCCTGTTCCGTAGTCCTTTGTTTCATCTACAAAAGGAACATTGTTGAATCCTCTTTTCAGCTCGAAATAGTAGTGGCTTCTCAGGAAGCGGGCTTCACCACCGATTCTTTTCTTATCGGCTTCTGTAACATCCTCCTGTGCAACACCCAGCAGCTTGATAACCAAGTTTGCACGGGCTACACCTTCGTAGTTTCCTTTCCATTTATCCAAAATTACACCTTGTGTAGTCTGATACTCAAAGCGTTGGATTGGGTTGATATCACTGAAATCCCCAGGGTCAGTTCCTTTGTTGGCATCACCTCCGCGAATACTGCCCCACACCCAGTTACTGGCGCTGGCCATACGGTTTGCACGTCCGTTAAGCTGTCCATATACCGATACAAGCACACCCTCAATCCCCTTTTTGGTTGAAAGCTGCCCTTCATCCAGCTGTCCTGTTGCCGGAATTGTCAGGAAACTTTCTTTACAGGAGTATCCGACCAGCATGATCACTAATAAAAGTGCCAGTCCACCTTTTTTTGAAATATTGTTTTTCATTTTATTCATTTTTATCAAGATCTGTCTAAACCGATGTTTTGAAATATGGCTTTTGTTTCTTCGATTTTAGAAACCTAAATTGATACCCAATGTGTAGCTTCTTGTGATCGGATAGTTACCTACGTCGATACCGAAGTTTGTATCAGCATTTCCACCAACACCCGGATCAAGTCCTTTGTATTTCGTCAGCGTGAACAAGTTGTTCGTTGAAGCGAATACGCGCAATTTAGACATGCGAAGTTTGCTCAATATGTTGCCTGGCAATGTGTAGCCAAGTGTGATATTCTGCATACGGAAGAATGTTCCGTCCTCAACATAGAATGAGTTTGACTGCGTGTTTGTACTGAAATTGGAAGTGCTTTCAAAGATCGGCGTATCTGTGTTCGTAGCATTTGGTAACCATGAACCTTTTACGCGGTCACTAACTGCCGCTCCTGTAAATGATGGGTAGAAATCTGTAAACCATTTAGAAAGGTTGAAGATTTTGTTACCAACAGAAGTATACATGTAAGTTTCAACGTCAAATCCTTTGTAAGTCAATTTCAGGTTGATACCGCCTGTGAACTTAGGAACCGGGCTTCCCAGGTAAGTTCTGTCATCCGCATTGATCACACCGTCATTGTTGATATCCTCATAACGGAAACGGCCAGGGCCTTTGCCATCCTGAGCTGGTGCGCCGTCAACTTCTGCTTTGTCTTTGAAAAGACCCATCACTTTGTATCCGTAGAAAGAAGAGATTGCATAACCGATCTGGTTTCTGATTGGCTTGATACCACGGAAATCAGGGTTAACTGTCAGGTAATTGATACCTGGCGCAAGCGATTCGATCTTGTTTTTAAGAATACCGGCAGTGAAATTCACTTCATAACCAAGGTCGTTAGTTATACGGCCACGGTTAATGATCTGCAAGTCAATTCCTTTGTTTGACATTTTACCAACGTTAACAGAAGGCGCAGCAGCATCGTAACCAGCTGTTGCAGTGATCGGAACCTGGAACAAAAGGTCCTTGGTATCTTTCTGCCACAAGTCAATGATCACATCCAGCTTGCCTTTCAGGAATGTTCCGTCGATACCAATGTTTTTAGTGATACTGGTTTCCCATTTCGCGCTTTTGTTACCAATCCGCGTTCTGTAATAACCTTCTAATGCGCTTGAATTGGTTCCGTTCAAGTCATAAGATGACTGGCCAAGGCTTGCACCGAATAAGCTGTACTGGTTGTTTGGATCCACGTTGTTAGAGTTACCCATCAAACCGTAACCTCCTCTAAGTTTAAGCTCTGTAACAAAAGGAACGCTTTTCATGAAGTTTTCCGAAGAAATTCTCCATGCTGCCGAAAACGCAGGGAACACACCATAACGGTTGTTTTCTCCGAAACGGGAAGAACCATCGCGACGAACAACCCCTGTCAGGATATACCGGTCATTGAATGTGTAGTTGGCACGGGCAAACAGTGAGTAGAAGTTAACTCCTTTATAGTAATCACTGAAAACTTGCTTGGAACCAACGTTATTCATGTTAATGTAGTTGATATCCGTCGAGAATGGATTCAGACCAGATGAATTCTGATTTTTCCCCACGCCTGTGTTCAATGCTTCCTGACCAATGATCACGTCCAGATTATGCAATCCGAAAGTTTTCTTGAAGTTGGCCGTGTTTGTCAATGTCCAGCTGAAACGGTGTCCCGAACCTTCATTGTAACCGAATGCAGAGTTGTTTTCAGAGTTTTCATATTGTAATCTGCTGAAACCTCTGTTGGCATAATTGGAATATTGAGCCCCAACGCTTGAACGCAATGTCAAACCAGGAACTACATCCAGTTCAATGTAGAAGTTACCAAAACCGTTACCGGCGAAACCTGCATTGTTTTTAAGACCATCCCTGCGTGCAACCGGGTTTTGCGGGTTGTTGAAACCTTTTGAAGATGTTCCTGCATATCCGCCAAACTCATCGTAAACCGGAATGATCGAAGGCATACGGAATGCAAAAAGAATGTCATTTTCATTCGCTGCAACACCTTGTCCGCCCGATCCACCATCCTGACCTAATACTTGCAGGTAAGTAAACTGTGCATTCTGACCGATTCTCAGGTTTTTAAGCACATCAAATTCAGTATTAACACGGAAAGCATAACGCTTGAAACCATTGTTAATCATGATCCCTTTCTGATCCTGAACGCTGAAACCAGCATAGAAACGGTTGTTGTCGCCACCACCTGAAAATCCAAGTGAATGTCTCTGCAAAGGTGCGTTTCTTGTGATCGCATCATACCAGTCTGTTCCTTGCTTGTTAGCTTTAACCACCTGATAGATAGAACCACGGTTTGGATCCACATTGTATTTCAACTTTTCAGCTGCGAGATCCACTTCACCAATTACACCTGTTTTTCCGCCTACGTTAATGTAGTCTGGCAAAACCGGCTTATCGCCTGAGCCATATTGACCGCTGGCAACGTTTGTAAATTTAGGAAGTGAGTCACCCTGGAATGCGTCATTTCTGATCGCCTGCCATGTCCAGTCTGCCTGCTCCTGTGGCGTAAGCATAGTCTGTCCTTTTCCAGGAGTAGTTACCCCGAAAAGTCCATCATATGTAATGCTCAGTTTCTTAGCTTTCTTAGTTCCCTTTTTGGTTGTGTAAACGATTACACCGTTCGCTGCACGTGCTCCGTAAATAGAAGCAGCCGCTGCATCTTTCAGTACAGTCGTTGTTTCAATGTCATCAGGGTTAAGAAAATCGGTTGATCCTGTTGGCACCCCGTCCACAACGTACAATGGCTCGTTACCACCGAAAGCACCAAAACCCCTTACGCGGATCTGGCTGGTTGTTCCCGGCTGACCGTTTGTAATGACAGTCACACCCGCAACGCGGCCTTGTAATTGCTGTTCAACGTTACCAGATGGGGTTGCTGTTAAATCTTTTGACTTAACTGTTGAAACCGCACCTGTTGTTTCTCTTCTGCTATCGATGGTGTAACCCGTTACGATAACCTCCTCTAGTGCCGAAATATCATCGTCCATCTGAATGTTGATGACACTTTGATTTCCCACACTCACCTCTTTCGTCTTGTAACCCACAAAGCTGATGACTAATGTGGTGTTGTTACCAACGTTGATAGAAAAGTCACCATCCGTGTTGGTGTTCGTTCCTGATTGGGTTCCTTTCACGACAACCGTGGCCCCTGGGATGCCTGTTCCGGCGAGGTCGGTGATCTTTCCTGTTACCTTACGTTCTTGTGCGAATGCAACAATTGCTGCGAAACTTAGCATGAAGGAGAAGAAGATGCCCCTGCCGGAGATCTTGTAGATTCTTTTCATAATACTCGGTTAGGTTAATAATTATTAAGCAGTCAAATCTATGATTATTTCCACAAATAATTGGCCGTTTTAGATTAATATTTTCTTGCAGTGAAATAATAGTATTATAAAGAGATAAAATAATGTCATAGATAACCGACTTTTGAGTGTTTATTTACGCAAACGCACACAAAATCGTTAAGCCGCATATTGTACAATCTTAGTATTTCCACGCTACAACCTACTTTCTCAGAATGCTAAGGAAGATCCCATGGCTTCAATATTACTTTTTCCAGATTTCTATTTGCCTTTGCCTTAGTAACCTGTCATGCGGAACGGAAGGCTCCGGGGAGTCGGTTGCCGAGGGAAAAGCACTCGCTGGAAAATATTGCTCAAACTGTCACCAGGTGCCCGATCCGGCTCTTCTGGACAAATCAACGTGGACAAATAATGTGTTGCCAGCTATGGCGGAGCAGCTTGGTATTGAGGTCCTGGAAGGAAACATTTACCTGCATAGCCAACAATCTGCGCTCTCCTCCGCGGACTGGACGAAACTTGTACATTATTATCAAACCCTCGCTCCGGACACATTGCAAGTTCCTAACGGTTACAAACACACGCAGGACTGGGCCGTATTTACATTGAAGCAGCCAAAAATTGAATTATCTGCCGTAAGCAGCACATTATTAGTTGCAATCGATTCGTCCAGGCAACGCCTCTACACCAGCGACCTGGAAAACCCGGGCCTGTATACTTCCGACCGCCTGGAACAACGCAAGCTGCTCACCACGCTTCCCTCCTCCGCCATCGACATTTGTTTTCCGACGCTAAAAAACCCAGAAATGGCGATCACATGCATGGGCGGCATGCGTGCCCTGGACATTACTAAGGGCCAAATATTCACTTTGGATAAAAAACGCGGCACCCAACCCGAAATGATATCGCAGGACCTCATCCGGCCGATCCAGAGCCAACCCATAGATTACAACAAAGACGGATTACAAGACTACCTGGTCTGTGCATTCGGCCATAACAGAGGCGGCCTATACATCCTGAAACAGCTTGCGGACAAGCCAACTTCCGGCAGTAAGTTTGAGAAAGTGGTGGTAAGGGAAATGCCGGGGGCAACGCAAAGCTATATACGTGACCTGAATAGTGATGGCTGGCCTGATATCATGACGCTTTTTGCACATGCAGACGAAGGGATCTGGGTTTTTATGAATGACCAGAAAGGAGGATTTATTGAAAAGAATGTGCTTCGGTTTCCTTCTGTATATGGTTCTAGCAGCTTTCAGCTCATTGATGTCACGCAAGACGGCGAGCCGGACATTGTTTACACAGCTGGTGATAACAGCGACTTTTCGAGGGTTTTGAAACCTTACCACGGCCTTTATATTTTTGAAAACACAGGAAACCTGACATTCAGGCAAAGCTATTTTTATCCTATTAATGGCTGCACAAAAGCCGTGGCGTCAGATTTTGATCAGGACGGCGACATGGACATTGCGACCATTGCCTTTTTCGCGGATTTTCAGAAGAAGCCGCAGGAAGGCTTTTTGTATTTTGAACAAACCGATGCAGCGCCTAAGCAGCAACCGAATTTCAAACCGCACGCCGTGCCCGTGCATACGCATGGCCGCTGGATCTGTATGGATGTCGAAGACTACGACGGCGATGGAGACGACGACATTGTTTTGGGAAATTTTTCAAAAGGTTTTTTGAATCAGGAAAGCTCGAAACCAACCTGGAATGTGCATATCCCTTATGTGCTGCTTGAAAACAAAACACTGTCTGCAAAATTGCAATAGGCTAATCGTCTCTTTTCCAGTCTGCTGGCAGCAGGGATGAGAAACGATCGTTACCCAGGTCGCCCGCAATCTCAAATCCCATGGGAATAGAAACCCATCCCGAAGGCGTAATGACCATATATCCCTGAGGCAGTGTGATTTGTGTGTAAGCATATGGCATGTCCGAATAAGGCGATCTTCCCTTTTTCTTCATATAAAAAACTTCTAACTGCGTGCCCGACACCACCAGCCGCTCGGTTACCAACTCTCCGGGCCGGATGAGCCGCATCCCGCGGATCTGCTCAATGCGGTTATGCAAATGATTGGCAATGGTGTTGTAGCCATTTTGCGTCCGCACCGTGTTGAACCTGCGCATGGAATCGGGAATTGCCTGATATACTTTGAAACCTTCCTCCTGCAAACTGTCCGACACCATACTCGACAATAAATGCTTCACAGAGCCCTGGTAAGCGATCTTTTGGTTAGTTCGCCATTGTTTTTTCTGTATGCTGTCTTTCGGCACCAGCAGCTCAAATCTCGTGCTGCCACCATAGAATAGCTTTCCGTTGAAATAATCAAAATCGTCCAGATCCTGATGAATGCGGTAACCTAATGCAAGGTTTTCAATGATCAGCGGCTTGGTCGTTTGCGCAGTTAAATGCTTGTCATCGTCCTCGGAAATCCGCAAAACCTGCGGGTTAACAATCCTGCATTGCTTGCTAAAACGGCTGTTTCCGAGCAGTTCGCGGGTGATAATTTTCAAGTTCCGCTCGCGTTTTTTATTCTTTTTAGCATAAACCGTAACGCCTTGCAGCTCCATTCCTTCCCTCAGCTTAAAAAGGACAGTCTTCACGCCCGGCTGCTCAAACCGCAATGTTTGTTTCACAGTTTCATAACCCAAAAACGACACTGCCATTTCAAGATTACCAATGGACAAATTCGTCAGCCGGTAATTGCCATTCTCGTCCGCATTCGTTCCTATGGTGGAATTATTAATAAAAACGTTGGCAAACGGAAGTGGCTTACCCGTTTTCTCGTCGGTCACCTTTCCAGTAAGCGTAACCATTCCGCCTTGCTGCGCATATACCTGGCACAGACTGAAAACGGCGATGACGAACGTCAACCAAAAACGATATAAGGCATTAGGTTTAAGCAAATTATTAATCACGAGCGTTGTCAGAATCCGGCACTTTTACTTCAAATATAAAACGACGGACGCATACAGGCGCGCTGTTTGCTGAAATAGGCAAAAAAAAGGCTGCTCCGCCAGGGAACAGCCTCTCCAATTCTATTTATAAACGAATTATTTCAACCCAAGCTCCTCGCCTATTGCGCTCACTTTTGCTTTCAGGCTGGCATATACATTGTCGAAATCTTCGTTTTTCTCCAGCGCAGCGCGAACACCTACGTAGAACTTAATTTTTGGTTCCGTTCCGGATGGGCGGCATGTGAATTTCGTTCCGTCTTCGGTGAAGAATTGAAGCACATTAGATGGTTCGATCCCCATTTCCCCCGATGGAATTGAATGCGTGGTTCCGCTGATAAAGTCTACCGTGCTTAACGCTTTGTAATCATCCATTCTGATCACAGGTGAGCCTGCCAATGTTTTAGGCGGATTAGCACGGAAATCGGCCATCATCTGCTGGATTTCATCAGCTCCGGTTTTTCCTTTTTTGGTTAAAGAAATGAGTCCTTCATAATAGAAACCAAATTGCTTGTAGATTTCCATCAACATATCAAACAGGCTCAACCCTTTATCCTTAGCGTAAGCAGTTAATTCCGCGATCATGGCGCAGGAAGCGATCGCATCCTTGTCACGAACTGCGTCGCCAATCAGGTAACCATAGCTTTCTTCACCACCACCGATGAATTGCTCAACGCCTTCTTTTTCACGGATAACCTGTGCAATGTATTTAAAACCGGTCAGCGTGTTATAACATTTCACATCGTAAGCCGCCGCCATTTTATCAATTAAGTCGGTAGTAACAATGGTTTTACAAACAAACTGAGTTCCTGTTAGCTTGCCGGCATCTTTCCACGCATTCAAAAGATAATAGATCAGCACACTGGCAGTTTGGTTACCATTTAAAAGCTGGATCTCGCCATGATGGTTTTTCACCGCAATTCCTACACGGTCTGCATCCGGATCGGTTCCTAATACCAGGTCTGCATCAATTTCCCTGGCTTTCTCAACCGCCTTGGACATGGCTTCACTTTCCTCCGGATTTGGATAAACCACCGTTGGGAACTGGCCGTTTCCTTTTGGCTCTGCCTGCTCTTCAATCACAGTAACTGCCTCGAAACCCATTTTGGCCAAAAGCGCAGGAACCAATGTTACCCCCGTTCCGTGCAATGGTGTATAAACTATTTTAAGGCCTTTCTGACGTTCCAAAGCACCTTTTGAAATGGAGAGCGACAGAATATGATCCATATATTTTTCATCAACATCTGCACCGATCTTAATGATCTTCGACGCATCACCGTCAAATTTCACGTCATCAATCGAAGTGATTGCATTCACCTCGTTGATAATGTTCGTGTCGTGCGGTGCAACTACCTGAGAACCATCATCCCAGTATGCTTTGTAGCCATTATATTCTTTCGGGTTATGCGAAGCCGTTACAACCACACCGCTTTTACAACCCAGCAAACGGATCGCAAACGATAGCTCAGGAGTAGGACGAAGCGCTTCAAAAAGATAAACGGTGATGCCATTTGCAGAAAAAATATCGGCAATGATTTTGGCAAATTCATCCGATTTAATGCGGCTGTCGTATGCAATCGCCACTTTTATTTCTTCGTTCGGAAATGCCTGGTTCAGATAATTTGCTAAACCCTGCGTTGCGGTGCCCACTGTGTAGCGGTTCATGCGGTTGGAACCGATCCCGATAAGGCCTCTCAGCCCGCCGGTCCCGAATTCAAGGTCTTTATAAAATGCGTCTGTCAGTTCAGTATCGTTTCCTTCATCGATTAATTGCTGAATGGATTGTTTGGTATCGATATCATAATCACCGTTGAGCCAGCTGCTCACTTTGGTCATTACACTAGGTTCCAATTTTGCAGTCATAAGTTGATTGGATGGAATTAATTGAAAATATACTTTATGGATTGTTGAGTTACTTACTGATTTCCAGCTCTTCTTTTTCTGGTTGCTTGGCAGTTTCCTTAGCAGTTTTGTGAATTAGCTCGGCTACAAGCCCTGTCCAACCGGTCTGATGGCTTGCGCCGCAACCGCGACCATTATCTCCATGAAAATATTCGTAAAAAAGAATGTGTTCATTGAAATTCGGGTCTTTCTGCATTTTCTGGTCAACGCCATACACGGCCCGGTTGCCGTCTGCATCCTTTTTGAATATATCTATCAATCGGCATGCAATGGCCACAGCTGCTTCCTTAATCGTCGCCAGATTGCCGGAATTCGTTGGATATTCTACCATAAAATCCTCGCCATAGTAAGCGTGGAATTTCATCAGGGAGTCAAATATGAGGTAATTTAATGGAAACCAGATTGGCCCGCGCCAGTTGGAATTCCCACCCATAATGTCGGTAAGTGCCTCAGCCGGAGTATAATCCACTTGCAGCACCTCACCATTGATATAAAATTTATACGGATTTTCTTCGTGGTATTTAGACAAAGCCCTAACGCCATAGTCCGAAAGAAATTCATTTTCATCCAGCATCCGCTTCATGATCATTTTCATCCTGTGACCACGCAGAATGGATAGCAGGCGATTTTCTCCTTTACCGGACTCAAACCAGCGTGATATCAGCCTCGCCAGATCCGGTCTGTTTGCCAAAACCCATTCTACACGCCGTTTGAAGACAGGCATTTTATCGAGGTTTTGCGGATCAAGAATCTCAACTGCAAAAAGCGGGATAAGCCCCACTATTGACCTCACTTTGAGCAATATACTCTGTCCATTCGGAATGTGGATCACGTCATAATAGAACTGATCTTCTTCATCCCAAAGGCTTATCGAAGAATTTTTGCCTCCGATAGACTCCATAGCGCCCGCAATGTGCAGGAAGTGCTCGAAAAATTTAGAAGCCATATCCTGATAAACCGGGTGCACAAGGGCGATTTCCACTGAAATACGCAGCATATTCAGCGTATACATCGCCATCCAGCCTGTGGCGTCGGCCTGTTGCAGTTTTCCGCCAAAAGGCATTGGCGTCGACCGGTCAAAAACCCCGATATTATCCAGGCCTAGGAAGCCGCCACTGAAAATGTTGTTGCCTGTATCATCCTTTTGGTTAACCCACCAGGTAAAGTTCAGGAGCAGCTTATGGAATATTTTTTCAAGAAATTCAATGTCCCCTACTCCGTTATTCTGCTCACGATCAATCTCATACACCTTCCAGGTTGCCCAGCCGTGCACCGGCGGGTTTACGTCCGAGAAATTCCACTCATAAGCCGGAATCTGCCCATTTGGGTGCATATAATACTCCCGAAGCAAAATTTCAAGCTGTCTTTTGGCAAAATCCGCATCCACCCTGGCCAGCGGGACACAGTGAAAAGCAAGGTCCCATGCAGCAAACCAAGGATATTCCCACTTATCCGGCATCGAAATAATGTTGGCCGCATACAAATGCTTCCACCCGGAATTCCGCCCCCATTTACGGCCTTGATTCGGCCCTGGCTGCGCCGGATCGCCCTTTAACCATTCGTAAACATTGTAATAATAAAACTGCTTGCTCCAAAGCATGCCTGCATACGCCTGCCGCTGAATGGATCGCAGATCGGCATCTGCCACATCGCGCTGCAAATCGTCATAAAACTCGTCCGCCTCCCTGATCCTTTTTGCAAAAAGATCTTCAAAGCCGCCGAAAGGTTCTGAAATCGTATGATTTACAAATCTTAATCTGAATGTAGTGCTTTCGCCAGCCTTAATCGTCCGTGTGAAACGGGCTGCTGCCTTCGTTCCAATGTTGTTCGGATTTACGGTGGAGGACTTTTTATTGCTGACAATGTAGTCGTTGATCCCGTCCTTCGGGTAGGCTGTATTGTTCGCAGTTCCGTATAGTTTTTTGAAGTTGGTCTCATTTTCGCAGAACAGCAGTTCGTCCGCGCCATCCAGATACAGGTTGTATTTCCCGTGTTTACGGTGCGTAACCTCTATCAAACGGTTCGAAATACCATTCATGATCGGCTTATAATTGAAAGCCTCATATCCCCACGACCACGTATTTCTGAACATGATCGTTGGCAAAACCGTGATCGGAGCATCCTGGTCGCTGCGGTTGAAAACCGTTACCTTCATCATAATGTCCTCTTCATCGGCCTTGGCATGCTCAATGAAAATATCGAAATACTCATCATTCTCGAACACGCCTGTGTCCATGATTTCATATTCCGGATCTTCTTTACCGCGCCGGCCGTTTTCCTGACGTAACTTTTCGTAAGGGAAAGCGTTCTGCGGGTATTTATAAAGCATTTTGGTATAAGAGTGCGTAGGTGTGCTATCCAGATAATAGTACATTTCCTTCACGTCTTCGCCATGATTAGACTCCCGGTTTGTGAGGCCAAAAATCCTTTCTTTCAGGATCTTATCTTTATGGTTCCAAAACCCGAACGAGAAACATATATGCTGCTTATTGTCAGAAAAACCTCCGATTCCGTCCTCGCCCCAGCGATAAGCTTTTGAGAGTGCCATCTCGTGGGTGATATAATTCCAGGCATCACCATTTCCACTGTAATCCTCACGAACCGTTCCCCACTGGCGTTCAGACAAATAAGGTCCCCACTTTTTCCACCCTGTATTCTCTTTTTGCAGGCTTAGTCTTACTTTTTCCGCGCCGTGTGCCATTAATTTATATTTTTCTGAAAGGAATGAAAATCTCTTTGTAAAACTAAAAACTTAATCGGCAAATCATCACCGATCAGCAAATTTCACCTCAAACTGCAAGTGATTCCAGGTCATTGTAGACGCTTACCTGATAGTTTACTTTGCCTGCATAAAATGCAGTCGTTTCAGCTGCCCTCTGCGCCGTTTCGGTCAATAATGGATGGCGTTCCGTGTGCAACAATGCTTCCACATCCGCTACATATTCCTTGAACATCAGCGGATTGGTTAACACATAATATTTTCCATCCGAAGCATGAAGGACAGGAATTGGCTTCACTTCTCCTTCCGCATTCATCCTGCCATATTTTGACCGTGCTGCTATATAATCTTCATCAGTTGAAGCAAATACGATAAATTTCGAAGGTTTGCTTTTAGCATTCTCCGCCCTGATTTTCGCATCAAGACCATCCAGCAAAGTCCTTAATTGCCAGATATTTTTCCCGGAACGGATCCTTTCCCGGATCGACTGCCTCACAAGATAGGTAAGCGCATGCGTCACATTCAGCCCAATTTCAGCCATCTGCTTGAAGATGAATGATGTAGGTGACATTCCGGGAATCGTATTAGGGTCATGGAGCACAATGGTGCCTTCCGGTGTCAGAAATCCGTCGATACGGACGCAAACATCAATGCCCAGTTGTTCAAAAACGGTCGCTATCACCTTTTGGATCTCCTGATTCAGTTCAAGCGTTGTATCAACGGGAATGCGTTTGCGGCTTGCTCCGGGCTTATATTTTGCATTAAAATCAAAAACCTGCACCATTTTGATCACCTCGCTGGGCGGCAGCGCCAACGGTTTCCCGTTATCAAGCTGGATGCAGCCGCAGGAAAACTCCTGCCCGCTGACAAACTCTTCTATTAAAACCTGGTCTTCACCATTAGCGCTGCTGAGAACGGCAGGTTCATTTGCTGTTGAGAAATAGCTGTCCAGCACATCGATCAGCTTTGCCGGGTGATATATCATTTCACCATTCAAAACCAGCGGAAACCCGATTCCCTCATCAAGATTTGCCACTTTTTGTGCCCAAGCCTGTTTTTCGGATCCGCCCAGCGCCGTCCAGGTCGCGCCATCGAGCTCCACCTGGAAAAAGCATTGGTTAACTGCTGATATAAATTCTTCCAAAGAATCGTCCTTCACAATAGCAACGCCGATAGAAGACCCCTGATGCGGCGCTTTAATGACCAACGGAAGTCCTAAATGTTTTTTAAGAACCTGAAAAAGAATTGGATACTCGTTTGGAATCCATTGATCGTAACGCAATGTCCAGCTCTTTTTCTGCTGACCATTCACCAATGTGATCATTTCATTTTGAAGAATTTTATCAATTCCGACTGCCGAACCCATTAAACCGGGCCCGCTGTAAGGAATTTTATACCATTCCAACAAACCCTGAATTGCACCGTCCTCACAATCAGGGCCATGCATGGCCAGGAATACGAAATCGAAATGTTGTTTGAATTGTTCAGGAGATATCTCTACCCCAATTTCGGAAGGAACGGACTCGTTGGCGAGCTCCGGATGGGATTCTATATAGGTTTTAAAACCAGTTTGCTGGATGCTTCGCGACGGATAGAACTCCCTGATCTCACTGGCATACATAAGTGGTTTTTCCAGCAGGATAAAACGTCCGAAACTATCCACAAAGACCGGAACTGGCTCAAAAAGTGATTTATCCAGGTATTCAAAAGCAGTTTTTCCACCAGCAAATGAAATTTCCCTTTCGCGGGAAGGTCCTCCGAAAAAAATTCCGATACGCATATTTAAATGTCAGGTAAAATCTTCTAAATCTTACGCGCAATATAACGTACTAATCGGGACGAATCAATTTCTGGCTGAAATGCCCGAAAATTTTAAATAAAAAAGCAGCCTTCCGTTCAGAAAAGCTGCCTTTGATCAAATAAGGTTATAAAAACCGGCTTGTTTTAAGCCAATTCAGGGACATTCACAGAAACAACTTTGCTAACATAAGGAACAGCTTTGCGAATGGATTCTTCCAGACCTGCGCGGAATGTCATTGCACTCATAGGGCAGCTTTGGCAAGAGCCCTGCAACTCCAATTTAACGACCAGATCATCAGTCAATTCCACAAATTTCACATCTCCACCGTCTGCGTGCAAATAAGGTCGTACCGTATCGAGTGCCTGCTCGATGAGCTCTATTATTTTTTCTTTTGAATCCATTGTTAAAAAATCTATTTGCTAAGGTGCAAGAATATATTCAAAAAATCAAATCATTAACATATAATGCTAAGCCTGGATTTCAACGGGCTGCGTTTTCTCCTTTGTAGCATTTCTGATCGCAACCTGCTGCGCCAACGACTCAGCTGCATCACGGAAAGCATCATTCACAATCGGATTCATATCCATAACAGCCGGGCGTCCTTCATCACCTGCCTCCCTAATGCCTTGTACCAAAGGAATTTGGCCTAATAAAGGAACATCAAACTTATCTGCAAGCAACTGACCTCCTCCTTTTCCAAAGATATGATACTGATGATCAGGCATTTCTTCCGGCGTAAACCAGGACATGTTTTCAATTACACCCAAAATCGGCACATTGATCTGCGGCTGGCGGAACATTTGCAAACCTTTGATAGCATCAGCAAGTGCCACTTTTTGAGGCGTGGTAACGATCACCGCTCCGGTTACGGGCACTGTTTGCACTAATGTTAAATGTATATCGCTGGTGCCGGGAGGAAGGTCGATCAAAAGATAATCCAGATCACCCCAGTCCGTATCTGCAAAAAATTGCTTCAAAGCCTGGCTGGCCATTGGCCCACGCCAAACGACCGCGCTATCAGGAGGAGTAAGAAATCCGATGGAGATCATTTTGATCCCGTATTGGCGGATCGGGTTAATGAAGTTTTTACCGTCTTTTGGCGTAATGGTAGGCTGCATATTCTCTGCACCAAACATCACCGGGATCGAAGGCCCAAAAATATCCGCATCAATAATGCCGACCGAAGCGCCCGAACGGTGCAGCGCCATAGCAAGGTTCGCGGTGACTGTTGACTTACCCACGCCTCCTTTTCCGGAAGAAATAGCGATCACATTCTTCACGCCCGGAATAACCGGCCCGGACTGACGCGTTGAAGTTACATTGGCTGTAAGCTTGATAACAACCTCGACGTCTGGACTTAAATGCTCGTGAATTGCTGCCTCGCAATTTCTGCGGATCAGCTCTTTCAACGGACAGGCGGGGGTTGTCAAAACAACTGTAAATCTTACCTGATTCACCCCGATTTCAATGTCCTGGATCATACCCAGCGTCACCAAATCCTTTTTGAGATCCGGTTCTTCAACAGTGCTGAGCGCCTGTAAAACTTTCTCCTTATTAATTGTAAATTCTCCCATTATACTGGTTAAGACCTCTCGATTTTTACGCCTTATGAAGCCCCGGAAACTTAAAAATATCTGATTCTATACTTCAATATTATGCAACACGAATTATTCCCAATGAGTTTATCTCAAATCTGAAAATTCATGGATTTTGTCTTCTGTTTCCGCAATTTCTCTGGTGACATCAATTTGCGATGACAGTGCTTTTAATTTTGACAACACGTTTTTCAGCAATTTCCGGTGACTTTCGGTAACGCCATGCAAAGGCCTGTGCTGGGTCATTTGGCGTATAGCGTCCCATTCTTTCATAAGATTCCGGGCGCTGGGTTCAATGTAAGTTTTAGCGAAAGCATTGAAAATGTAATCCTCTGCAACCTTGGTCGGATGGATCATATCTTCCTCATAAAACCGGTAATCACGCAGCTCATCCACCATGATTTCGTAAGCAGGAAAATACTCGACATGCTTGTATTTTTCGGATAACCGGTGACAAACCAGCCGCAATGTTGACTTGCTAACCTGGTTCAGCGGCAGCGTATCCCGTGTATGCCTCACCGGACTGACCGTCAATATCACCCTGAGATTTCTTTGGAAAGACTGCAATTTTTGGATCAGCTGATCATAAGCGATCATGATCTGATCGGGATGAAGCAATTCTCTCAGGAAACGGTCGGCTGGCTGTTTATGACAATTGCCGACGATCAGATTCGTCTGCTTATGCCGGTAAGCAAATGCAGTTCCGAAAGTGATTACCAGAACATCCGCTTCTTTCAAAAAGACTCTTGCAGACACCAATTTATCTGTCAACTGTGCATGTAAAGCCTCCCTATCATGTCCGTACAACGATGAATGGAAATCATGATGAAGCCAGATCTTATCCGGATTCTCTAAAAACAATGCTTGATTAGGCTCCTTACCTTCCAGCGTAATATCTAAAATCTTGGCAATGGCCAGCGGATTAAATGCAGTTCCAAAATCATTATTCAAAACCGGAAATTTATACCCGCCAAGCTGACTACCAAGCACATCTGCAAAACAAGAACCGATTGTCGCAATCCTGGAATGATGGCCAATTTTCCAATCCGATGGAGTGGTCCCAACCTCCGTACTAAGCTTAATTTCCATCATTAACCTATAAAGTGTATCAATCGTAAAATTACAAGTATTTGCCCGGTTTAGGGCAATTAATGTGTTTTCATAAATTAGAGAAAAGGATTATGTTTGGGATAAATTCACACGCTATATTTTATTGATGGACATTAAGCCTTACCCCTTCACCGTACTAAATACCGAATTTCGATACGAATTCATTAGTATCAGTGCAACAAAAGCAGTACAAAAAGTTGTTTTATTTACCGGAACCGGAGCTTCGGGCACTTATAATCTGGCACTTCTGGATGTATTGCAAGATGGACGTCTATGTGATGTTGCGGAAACCAGAAACAAAGATTTCAAAAAGGTCCTGGCGACAGTATTCCAAATAATTCATCATTTCTTCGAAACAAAACCTGAAAGCGTCGTTATGTTTATGGGAAGTGATGAGCGGAGGCATAGAATGTATCGGATCATTATTAATAAGGAAGTTCGGGAAATATCCAGGTCTTTCATTGTATCAGGGGTAATCGGCGATTTTTCTGAATATTTTCAACCAAATACACATTACGACTATTATTTAATTGAAAAATTATGAAACAGGAATTCAAACTCGTTGAGCTGCATGATGTGACGAATCATCCGATCGTTCAAAAGAAGCTGGCGCGGGCAAATGAGCTGCTTAGCAAAACTGATCTTTCTCCCATTTATGAAAGGAGAAAACAAAGGGAAGAGGCTAAGAAAAAGACGGGGATATGAGCTTGGGCTTTGCTGCACTTGTTGCCATTGTATCGTTTGGTTGTACACAGCCAAACGACACAACGCTCGCTCAAAAGCCAGCAAAATATGAATTCGCCGCCCAGCCTTCCTGGCAGGATGAATTCGATTACGCTGGTAAGCCTGACCCGAAGAAGTGGAGCTATGACCTGGGGGATCATGGCTGGGGGAACAATGAGTTGCAGAATTATACGGATCAGATCGAAAATGCCAAAGTGGAAAACGGGCATCTAGTCATTGAGGCTATCAAAGGAAAGTCGGGAAAGGCTGATTATAGTTCGGCGCGGCTGGTTTCGAAGGGCAAAGGGGATTTTACATATGGTAAGTTCGAAATCCGTGCCAAGCTTCCGAAAGGCCGCGGCACCTGGCCTGCGATATGGATGCTTGCGACTGGAAACAGCTATGGGAATAAGGGTTGGCCGGATAATGGTGAGATTGATATCATGGAACACGTAGGTTTTGACCAGAACCGGGTTCATGGAAACATTCATACCAAGGCTTTTAACCATGCTATTAAGACGAATAAGGGTGATAATGTCGTCGTTGAAACGGTTTCGGAAGAGTTTCACATTTACTCCTGCGAATGGACGCCCGAAAGCGTGAAGATCCTGTTGGACGGCAAAGACTATTTTACTTTTAATAAAGAAGCTGGCTACGAATGGACTCAATGGCCCTTTGATAAACCTTTTCATTTAATTTTAAATATGGCTGTCGGAGGCAATTGGGGCGGACAGAAAGGCGTGGATGACAGCATTTTCCCTCAAAAAATGGAGGTGGATTACGTGCGCGTTTACCCGCTTGTCGAGAAAAAGTAGCTTTGAAATTCGAGCGCATGGAAGTATCTTGCGCTATGGATAATTTCGTTGTCTCGGCCAGAAAGTATCGTCCCGTCACTTTCGACTCGGTGGTTGGCCAGTCACACATCACTACAACTTTAAAAAACGCAATCCGCACCAATCACCTGGCGCAGGCTTTCCTTTTTTGCGGGCCGCGAGGGGTTGGAAAAACAACTTGCGCAAGGATCTTAGCCAAAACCATCAACTGCCAGAACCTTGGCGACGATGTGGAAGCGTGCGGCGAATGCGAATCTTGTGTCAGTTTTCAAAACAATGCATCATTCAACATTCATGAGCTGGATGCTGCTTCCAATAACTCCGTTGAAGATATCCGTAACCTGATAGACCAGGTTCGTTACCCGCCTCAAACCGGGAAATACAAAATCTATATTATTGATGAGGTGCACATGCTTTCGCAAGCTGCCTTCAATGCATTTTTGAAAACGTTGGAAGAACCGCCTGGTTACGCCATTTTTATCCTGGCGACCACGGAAAAGCATAAAATTCTGCCAACCATTCTTTCACGCTGCCAGATCTTCGATTTCAACCGCATTCAACCGAAAGACATTGCTTATCACTTGTCAGATATCGCGCAGAAAGAGGGTATCGAAACAGAAAAAGAAGCATTGGAGCTGATCGGCCAGAAGGCTGATGGCGGTCTTCGGGATGCGCTTTCGATGTTTGACCTGAATGTGACATTTTCGACAGATAACAAGCTTACTTATGAAGCTGTGCTGGAAAATCTGCACATTCTGGACTACGATTATTATTTCAAAATCACAGATGCGCTGACTTCGGGCAGCATTGCCCGCTCGCTGGTTTTATTTGATGAAATTTTGAGAAAAGGCTTTGACGGTCATTTGTTCGTGGTTGGCCTTTTGGAACATTTTCGGAATCTCCTGGTCTGCAAGGACCCGCAAACTGTCACGCTTTTGCAGGTTTCGGAATCAGCGGAACGGAAATATCAGCAGCAGTCGGCATTGGCGGATATGAGCTTTTTGTTGTCTGCGCTGAGCATTGCCAGCCAGTGTGATATCAATTATAAATCGGCCAAAAACCAGCGGTTGCATGTGGAGCTTTGTTTGATGAAGCTCGCCAATCTGCCCCATGTTCTTCAACTTTCTTCTCTTGCCGCCGTTGATGAAACGGCAAAAAAAAAAGTTGAGCCTGAGTTAAAACCTTTAAATACTGCCCCTGCAACGCCCATTGAAACGCCCAGCAATGGTTTGTCCTTAAATGGAAATCATACCGAGGCTCCGGCGCGCGTTGCACAGCCAGTTGCACAGGCCCCTTCGCGTCTCAAAAATACGATTGCATTGAGTCCTACAGCGGCGGTTGCAGAGACAGCAGTTAAAGAAAAGCCAAGTAGTGAGGTGGAGAATGGCTATGCGGCCTCGCAAACCAATGTAAGAAAAGAGGCACTTACATTCGAAACGCTGCAAACGCATTGGTATGAATTCGCCGAAAAGCGAAGGATAGCAGGTAACTCCACGACGGAAGAAATCAGTTTGAACAAAGAATTCAAACTGGAAGGCACGAGCATTGAAATCGCTTTGGACAACACGCACCAGTTGGAAGCAATGGCGAATGTGCGTTATGAACTGCTAACCTATCTCAAAAGTCGCATTGATGCACCGAGGCTGGAAATAAACCCGCGCGTGGCGCCGCAGGAAGTGAACAGGCTTCCTTACACCCCGGCAGAAAAATTCAATTTCATGGCGGAGAAGAATCCGTATCTGCTGGAATTGAAACAAGCTTTGGGATTAGATGTAGATTTCTAATTTAGCTTCTTGCCATCAGGAAAATTTCATGAAGCTTCAATATCTGCGGAATCAAAGCTGATCTTTCGTCATTATTGACAAAAAAATTGCCGACCATTCTTCGTTCGTCGTCCGAAATCTGTCTCTTTACAATGGCCCTGATCTGGTCCTCGCTGCGATTGTCCCTTTGCAGGATTCGGGATATCCGCAATTCTAATGGCGCTTCAACCACAACCACATAATCCAGTGCATTGCGGTCGCCAGCCTTATTCATAATGGCTGCTTCCTTTACGACATACGGCGATCCTGCATGATTTTCAACCCAATCTGCGGTGTCCTGCATGACGACGGGATGAATGATTGCATTCAGTTTTTTGAGTAAATGTTCATTGCTGAAAACCAGCGAGCTAACATATGCTGTATTATAATGTCCTTCGCTGGTGTAGGATTCTTTTCCTAACAGCGAGACAACACTTTCAATGATCTGGGGATTGTGATTGGTGAGCCATTTGGCCCGGCTGTCTGCATTGTAAACGGGAATGCCCAGGCAGGCAAACAATTTACAGACAACACTTTTCCCAGAGCCGATTCCGCCGGTAATTCCAACTTGAAGGGGAAGTGACATGACGGAAAAATGACGTGAATGATGAATTTACGGCGTGATCACATTGAGATACTGCGCCACCTCAAAACTGATGTAAACGTCCCGGTGACTCACCTCTACCAACGGCGAAACCGGCAGCGGGATGGGCAGGCTTTCGTCAAAGTTGTTTTGGATCTTGGGCGTAGGAACGCTGACACGAATCGTATCCGGATAAGTCTTGATCAACGAAACGGGCCCGTCGACAGATATAAGCGATGGGGAAACATTAATAATGCTTGAAATAACGTAACCATCGCGGATATTTATCGCCGCGCTATCCACCCGGATAGGAATGATCTTCCTGATCTTTCGCTCGAAATTGAGCTCGAATGTATCCGCAATGACATAATTCACGTGCAGGTTTGGGAACAATTCCGTGATCTGGTCCGTCAATGTGGTCGAGTTGATGAAACTTGCCTCATTGGGGTTGTTAACCTTATAAACCACCGGGTTAGCATTGAAATTAAGCCAGGATTTTTGCAGCAGCGTCCAGCCGTCGCCCGAGACATTCACGGAAATCCGTTTTGGTAATGGCTGCATAGGAACAAAAGCCGAATAATCGTATTCGATGTCCAGGGGATAATTAAGCTTAATCGAATAATTATCCTTGTTCAATACATTCATTAACCAAAAAAACGAGGCTGCCAGAATACATACAAAAAAGGTCTTGACTTTATTCTGGCCTGATGGTGCGTTACTCATAACATGACTTTACCCTGCAATAGTACGCGCAACCGCTGACTTATCCACTGTAAGCTTCACTCCTTTATCCAGTTCAAGCGTAACAATGGCGTCTTCAACAGTATAAACCCGCGCGTGGATCCCTCCTATTGTAACGACCTGATCTCCTTTTTTAAGATTGCCAAGAAGCTCTTTTTGCTCTTTTTGTTTCTTTTGCTGCGGACGGATCATGAAAAAATAGAATACACCAATGATACCAACCCACATCACGACCTGGTAAATCATGGCTTCTGAACCGCCACTTGCTGCTTGTGCTAAAATCGAAAATTTCATTATAATGAACGGATTAGTAAGTTGTTAACCTTTCGGTTGTGATAGAGAAAGCTAGTTGAGTGTATCAGGCTTGGAAGCTGCATTTACAATTCCTTTCAGCCTGAGCTCCGTGTAAGCCGGCTCCGTGTTGGCATAAACCGTTATGGTTTTTACCTGCGGGCCAGTTTTATTTTTACTGTCAAAACGGACTTTAATGCTGGAAGTCTGCTTCGGACCAATGGGATCTTTCGGCCACTCCGGCGTGGTGCAGCCGCAAGATGAAGTTATATTATTGAGGATCAATGGATATTCGCCATCATTCCGGAACTTGAAATCATGTTCGACAACCTCCCCTTCCTGAATTGTCCCGAATTCAAATGTTGAACTATCGCTCAAAGTAAAAACAGGCATCTTTGAGTCTGCCTGTTTTGAATCTTCTTTATTATCGCTTTTGGAACAATTGGAAAGTAGTAATGCAACTCCCAATAAAAAACCCAATGACCGTATTTTCATATGAAATAATCAGCTGGTCTGACCTTTGATTTGTGCCATCAGGCGATCTACGTCTTCAAGTAACTTTTCTGCTTTTTCGCGTGCATCATTCACAACACGCTCGCCCTCAGTCTTTGTGAAGTTATCAGGCTGGTCTTTTTTCTGAACCAGATCATCTATAACATCCTGTAATTTTTCTCTGTATTTAGACAATCTATATGTCAATTGCGTACGCAGAACCTCCCCTTTATCAGGTGCGTAGAGGATCCCGAGAGCAGCGCCAGTGACACAACCGGTTAAAAATGCGATTAAACTATTGCTCGTTTTACTCATGACTTTTGGTTTTTAGCTGTAATTATTGTGCTCAGCCTATTTGTTATCTATCAGTCCGCGTCCGCTTTTTCTGATCACGCCTTCTTTGGCCAGTTTAACCGAAAGCACGTCCAGGACACCATTTACAAACTTACCGCTTTTTGGCGTACTGTACCTTTTTGCAATTTCAATAAACTCGTTGATGGTTACTTTAACAGGAATTCCAGGGAAATGGATCAGCTCGGCAAGCGCCGTCTTCAGAATGATCAGATCAACCAATGCAATCCGGTCAAGTTCCCAGTTTTTCAGGTGCTCATCCAGATAAACATCATACTGGTCACTCTCCTCAACAACAATCCTGCAAAGTTCCTCAACAAAAAACCGGTCTTCTTCCCAATCTTTTGTCAACGGAGAAATTTCAAATGTTGCGCTGTTATCTGCTGATCTTAATGTTTTGATAGCAAGGCTCCTGATCAGTTCGCTATGGTCTACCCAATAGAGATCGCGCTGTTCCAGATATTCCAGGGGCACTTCATGCTTTAATATAACTTGCCGCAAAACGTGTTGCACAATGGCCTGATCTTCTTCCGGCGTATGCGATGCGTTTTTGCAATAAGCTGTGTATTCCTCGTCCTTACGCAGTGCTTCGCGATAGATTTTCCGGATCAGGTTCATTTCATTACTCCAATTGATCCCGTTCCTGATAATTTCTTCTTCAAGCGTCTTATCAGCAATCAAAACCTGGATAACCCGGTTCGTATCGAGTCCGGCATCCTTTGGAAAAGGCGCCTCAGGATCATCGTATCTTCTTTCGCGGTCAATTTTAGCCTGATGCGAAAGCTCTATTAACATGGATAAAACACGGATGAAATCCACGTAAATGGATTCCGTTTCATTCAAAACCCGGCGAACCATTTTCTCCCCATCGGAAGTTGTTTGTCTGCTGTATGCCTCAAAAGCGCTCCGCGCCACTCTGATCACCTGCTCAGGAAGTTCTTCATCTTCCTTCGGCTTTCCGTGCTTGATAAATTCATCGAGGGTCATTCCGGCAAGCTTTCTCATTCCCGACAGTTTCGCCCGGTCCTGAAATTCCATGGAATTAAGATCCGGCTGAAAAGCCGCTTCAATGTGGTCTAAGGCCAGTAAACGATTGGCATCTCTTGTAAGCTGACGGGCATAAAGCGCCTGAACCGCCTTAGTTCTTAATAATCTTCTATTCAGCATAAGCCGGAACACTAATTGGATAAAAGGTACAGTAAATCAAAGAACGTATCTGTATTTGGCAGGGCCGTTTGAATACTTTCCCCTGCGTTTTTCGTTTAAAATTGACCGCAAAAATAGACTATTTTGTTTAGAATCGAAAAAATGAAATGCCGTCTTTTAAATTTGCAACGTTTTGAAACGATAGGATGTTGGTTAGTTATCGCCTGTCTGGCTTGGGAAAATCCGCAGTTAAAATAAGATATAGTGAAAGCATTAAAGTACCTCAACCAGTACTTATGGAAATACAAGTGGTATCTGATTCTTGGAACCATTTTTACAATTATTTCTAACCTTTTTGGAATAATCCCGGCCCAGCTTGTGCGTTACGCGCTGGATCTGGTGATTGAGACGCTGGACATTTATTATCTGTTCAACGGCGCCGCTTTGCAGACTGAGATGTATGACATTTTCGCGTTCAGCATCCTGCTATATGGCTTGTTAATCCTTGCTATGGCGCTTCTGAAAGGAATTTTCCTGTTCCTTGTCAGGCAGACGATCATCGTTATGTCTCGGCATATCGAGTTCGAGCTTAAAAATGACATTTACCAACATTACCAGACCTTACCAGCCAGTTTCTTCCGCCGTCACAGCACAGGCGACCTGATGGCCCGGATTTCCGAGGATGTGAGCAATGTCCGGATGTATGTCGGTCCGGCATTAATGTATGGCATCAACCTGATCGTCCTGTTCTTTCTCGTCATTTCCTACATGCTCTCCGTGAGCACGAAGCTTACTTTATTTGTACTGCTGCCCCTTCCGGTGCTTTCGATCAGCGTTTACATTGTGAACAGCATGATCATGAAACGCTCCCAGGAAATCCAGAAGCAGCTTTCCGGACTGTCCACTTACGTGCAGGAAGCTTTTTCAGGGATAAGGGTTATTAAATCCTTTGTTCAGGAGAAACATTCATATACGAATTTTGAAAGAGAGGCGGAAGATTTTAAAAAGAAATCATTGAGCCTGACCAAGGTCGACGCCTTCTTTTATCCTGTAATTGTCTTGCTGATCGGGCTGAGTAACATTCTCGTCATTTTCGTCGGCGGGCAGGAAATCATCAATGGGAACCTTACGCCTGGGAACATTACGGAATTTATTTTATATGTTAATATGCTGACGTGGCCCGTGATGGCGCTCGGCTGGACAACGAGTCAGATCCAAAGGGCGGCATCTTCACAAACTCGGATCAATGAGTTTTTAAATGAAAAAACAACATTGGTTTCGGTCAAAAATATCGAAAAACCACTCGAAGGCGCGATCACATTCAAACATGTAGGCTTCGTTTATCCTGATTCCGGTATAAAGGCGTTGCACGATTTTGATTTGGAGGTAAAACCGGGAGAAAGTGTAGCAATTCTAGGAACTACGGGTTCTGGAAAAAGCACGCTGGCCCATCTGCTGGGCCGTCTTTACGATCCGACAGAAGGTGAAATCCTGATTGACAACATTCCAATGAAGGACTACGATGTGCATGCTTATCGCCGGCAAATTGGCTATGTGCCTCAGGATGTGTTCCTTTTCTCTGATTCGATTGAGAACAATGTTCGCTTCGGAACAACGGATATGCCGTTTGAACGGATTGAGCAAGCCATTAAGGATGCCGACTTGTATAACAACATTAAAGAATTTCCGCAGGGTTATCAAACATTGCTAGGTGAACGCGGCATAACGCTTTCCGGAGGTCAAAAACAGCGCCTATCCATTGCCAGAGCCATCGCACGTGACCCAAAAATCCTCGTTCTCGATGACTGCTTGTCCGCCGTCGATACCAACACGGAGAACATTATCCTTAACAATCTGAAACGCATCATGGATCAGCGCACCTCCGTGATCATCTCCCACCGCGTCTCCTCCGCCAAGCTCGCCGACCGCATAGTAGTGCTGGACGAAGGAAAAATTATAGAACAAGGAACCCACACCGAACTCATGGCCCTCAACAAGGCGTATAAAGAGCTGTATGAGAAGCAGTTAGTTGCGGAAGAAGCGTAAATTTGGCCTCTGCGACAATAATTGCTGGATATTTGTATATTTATGGTGCTTTACTTGCAAGAATTATGAGACAGACCATCACAGTTGACATAATTAATGAAAAAGCGCTCAATCTTTTAATGGATATGGAGCGCCTTGAACTGATCAGTTTAAGGAAGGAAGAGCGGAACGCGCCAGCAGATAGGTTGCAAATTGCTCAATATAAAGGAGGAATGTCAAAACAGTCTATCCAAGATGTTGACACTCATCTGGATGAACTTCGAGCAGGATAATAAAAGCAGCAGAAATTCGAAAACTGCATAATCTTAAACTCCCGGATGCAATTATTGCTGCAACAGCAATGGTGTATAATCTTACGTTGGTGACACGAAACACCAAGGATTTTTCGAATATCAGCGGGTTAACATTGATAAATCCTTACGATCAATAAATCAAAAGCAACATTACTTCGACACGACATCCTTTACCAGCTTCCGCATCTCTTCCTTCAATTCGCGCATTTCTGAATGTAAAGTCAGCAAACTCACTTGCTTGTTATCCGCTTCGAGGTCAAAAGTCAGTTTACTATTAACAATCCAGATTTCCTTGATCTCACTCCTATCCAGTTTAATAGGGCTGTATTCCGGGTTTGAAGAAATTAGATTGATAAACGTTGACTGACTTTCCTGCTGTATTTTTTTCACTAAAATACTATCCACTGTCACAACAACGTAGATCTGCTTCGGATTCACGTCCTCCCAATCATCCAGCGCCTTCCCGACGATCCATTCGCCCGAATGCAGCACCGGCAACATACTATCTCCTTCCACCTGAAAACCTCGGAATGTAGCATTCCGGAATTCGGGCAGCGGGATAGAAAAGGCCGGCAATGTTTCAAACCATTGTGCATCCCCAATGTTGTTGGGATAACCGGCTGCCGCCTTGGCACTTACCAGTACGATGTTGTCTTTGCCAGCATTATCCACGGTCACAACCTTAGGACTCATCAGCAACTTGTCCGGCTGCAAATATTTCTGCTTGCTATCGCCGAAAAGCCACAGTGGGTTAATGCTATATTTTCGCAACAATTCCTTTACAACTTGCCCGGGAATCCGCGTCCGCCCACGCTCAATGTCAGCGGTCGTCGCGCTGATGCCCAGCTCGTCTGCAAAAGCAGACTGGGTCAAATTCAATTCTTCCCTTATTTGTTTAAAACGCTTGAATTCCTCGTCGATCTGCATAGCCGAATGATCTGGTCAAAAAAATCTGTAACTCCTTATCACAAGCAAAGATACATATTTTTTGGAATATTTCCTTTTTAATTTTGGATATGCTCCATATATTTGGAAATAATCCATATTTTTGTAAAAATTCCAAACGCAATGGACCGTACGATACTACATCTGGATCTGGACACATTTTTTGTGTCGGTGGAGCGAAAGCACGACAGCCGTCTTAATAACCGCCCCGTACTCGTTGGCGGCACCGGGGACCGGGGTGTAGTAGCGGCATGCAGTTATGAAACCCGACCGTTTGGCGTGCATTCCGGCATGTCCATGAAGATGGCGCGTATGCTTTGCCCCGAAGCGACGATCATTCGCGGCGAAGCCGGGATTTATTCCAAGG
The DNA here is from genome assembly GCF_023821985.2 of Dyadobacter chenhuakuii. NCBI lineage: Bacteria > Pseudomonadati > Bacteroidota > Cytophagia > Cytophagales > Spirosomataceae > Dyadobacter > Dyadobacter chenhuakuii. The sequence continues at coordinate 3,051,105 of NZ_CP098805.1, forward strand.
AGTCGAAACTTGTGTCGGAGATCATTGCGGATACGGTGCCCGTTTTCGAAAAAGCCAGCATTGATGAATTTTATGCCGACCTGTCCGGGATGGACAAGTTTTTCGGCACTTATCAGCTTGCTACCAACCTGAGAGAGCGCATCAAACGTGAGAGCGGCCTTCCTATTTCCTGCGGCCTTTCGACCAGTAAAGTCGTGTCTAAGGTCGCGACCGGCGAGGCAAAACCGGACAATCACAAGAAGATCGAAGCAGGAACAGAAAAAAGCTTTCTGGCGCCCATGCACGTGCAAAAGATCCCGATGGTCGGGGACAAGACGAACAAGATCCTCTACGACATGGGTGTCAAATATGTGAAAACGATACAGGAAATGCCGGTGGAAATGATGGGCGAAATATTGGGTAAAAACGGCATTCTGCTCTGGAACCGCGCAAATGGGCTCGACAACTCTCCTATCATTCCGTTTCATGAGCGCAAATCTATCTCGAATGAGCGGACTTTCGGCAAAGACACCGGCGACGTGAAGCGAATGCGCGAAATGCTGCGTGCGATGGGTGAAAATCTGGCTTACCAGCTTCGGAATGGCAATAAACTCACTTCCTGCATTTCTGTTAAGATCCGGTATTCGGATTTTAATACGGTTTCCAAACAAGTGAAGATTCCTTACACATCTGCCGACCATACATTGATCCCTCAGATTGAAAGGTTATTCGATTTGCTGCATAACCGTCGAATGATGGTGCGGCTTGTAGGAGTCAATTTCAGTGATCTTGTTTCCGGCAGTCATCAGATCAACATGTTCGACGACTCTGAGGAGAAGTTAAATCTTTATCAGGCCATGGATTATATCCGAAACAGATACGGCACCGACAAGCGCGGAAACGCGATTCTAAGCTGGGGCACCACCATCGGCATCCCCAACATTTCCAGTATGGGAAACCCCTTCAACGGCGACCCACCCATCATCCCCGCACATCGGAATGCGTGAATTTACTCGACGAATAAGTTTATTTCCAAAATACCATGCTACTCAACTGTCACTCTTATTTCAGCCTTCGTTTTGGGACTATTCCGGAACAGGAATTGCTTCAAATAAGCAGGGAAAACGGTTATGGCTGCATTGCACTGACCGATATTAATAACACATCCGGCTGCCTGAACTTCATCAGAATGGCGCCGAAATATGACATTAAACCAATCGTAGGAATTGATTTTCGTAATGGAATGCAGCAGCAATATGTAGGGTTAGCTAAAAATAACGCCGGGTTTCAGGAGCTGAATGCTTTCCTGTCAAGACATTCTTTATTGAAAGAAGCATTCCCGGATGAAGCACCGGAGCTGGAAAATGCGGTGTTCATTTATCCCTTTGAAAAACTATTTGCTACTAAAAAAGAAACGTTGCTACCCAATGAGTTCATTGGCATTGCGCAAAAAGACTTGAACAGAATACGCTTTTCACCATTATATAAGCATAAGGAAAAGTTTGTGGTTATGCAGCCGCTGAGTTTTCGCAACAAGCGCGATTTCAACATGCACAGGCTATTGCGGTCGATCGATGAAAACACATTGCTAAGCAAGCTTTCACCTGCTGAAACGGGCGAAGAATCCGAGCAAATCATGCCGTTGAAGGTTTTAGAATATCACTTCAAGGAAAAAGATCTTGATTTCATTATCCATAACACCGAAAAACTGATGGAGGAATGCAGCATTCATTTCAATTTCGGTGATGACCGGGAGCATCAGAATCTGCGGGTTTATGGTGAAAGCGCAAAAGACGATTACCAAAAACTGACGTCACTCAGTTATCAGGCACTGGGCTATCGATACGGTGCGCATGTAACGGACGAGATTTTTGACCGGATCGCTATGGAACTCGATCTCATCCAGAAGCAGAATTTCGTGCCGTTTTTCCTGGTTAACCATGACATTGTCAGCTATGCGCGACGGAAAGGCTATTATTATGTAGGTCGCGGAAGCGGCGCGAACAGCATTGTGGCTTATCTGCTAAACATTACGAATGTTGACCCTATAGAGCTGGACCTTTATTTTGAACGTTTCATCAACCTCCACCGTAAAAATCCGCCCGATTTCGACATAGACTTTTCGTGGCGCGACCGCGAGGACGTGACACAATACATTTTCGACATTTTCGGAAAAAATGGGCAGGCATCGTTGCTGGCGACTTACAGCACATTCCAGCACAGTGCGGCCGTGCGCGAGTTAGGCAAAGTTTTCGGTTTGCCTACTTATGAGATCGATGCGCTGAGCAATGGAAAATTTGACCCGAAAAAACTGGATCAGATTTCGGGGCTGGTCATCAAGTATGCGGGTTATTTGCAGGATAATAATCAGCCGAACCATTTGAGCATTCACGCGGGCGGAATCCTCATTTCGGAAAGGCCTATCCATTATTTTACCGCAACCGATGTGCCACCCAAAGGCTTCCCTACCACGCAATTCGACATGGTGATTGCGGAAGATGTGGGACTAAACAAGTATGACATTCTTGCGCAGCGCGGATTGGCCAAGATCAAGGAAACTTTGGAAGTGATCCGATACAATCGCCCTGAGGAGCAGCCCATTGACATCGACGATGTCAAAAAATTCAAGACTGACCCAAAAATCAACGAGCTCATCAAGCAGGCGCAATGCATTGGTTGCTTTTATGTGGAATCGCCTGCTATGCGCATGCTTTTACGCAAGTTGGAGGTGGATAACTATCTCGGTCTGGTGGCGGCAAGCTCCATTATCAGGCCTGGCGTGGCGAAAAGCGGCATGATGCGCGAATACATTTTGCGGCACCAAAATCCTGAGAAAATCCAGGAAGCACATCCTGAACTATTAAAATTAATGCCCGAAACGTACGGCATTATGGTTTATCAGGAAGATGTGATCAAGGTTGCGCACTATTTTGCCAAGCTTACATTGGGCGAAGCCGATGTGATCAGGCGTGGAATGAGCGGCAAATTTCGCGGGCGCGATGAGTTTGAGCGTGTGAAGAAAAAGTATTTCAAAAACTGCTCGGATATGGGTTATGCCCCGCAAACGACACAGGAAATCTGGAATCAGATCGCCAGTTTTGCCGGCTACGCATTTGCGAAGGGACATTCTGCGTCCTATGCAGTGGAAAGTTACCAAACCCTTTTCCTGAAAGCCTATTATCCATTGGAATATATGGTCGCCGTGCTGAATAACGGCGGAGGCTTTTACGCACCGGAATTATATCTGCACGAGGCCCGCATGATGGGCGCGACCATCATGGCGCCTTGCGTGAACAACAGCAATGCGCAAGCCGTGATCAAGGGAAAGGACATTTATCTGGGATTACAGTTTTTGAATGAAATTGAAGAAAAAACGATCCTGAAAATTGTGTCGGCGCGCGAGCAGGATGGCGTGTACACATCCTTGAATAATTTCATTGATCGCGTGGCCATTTCAATCGAGCAATTGACAATCCTGATCCGCATTGACGCATTCAGATTTACGGGAATTAACAAAAAAACATTGCTTTGGAAAGCGCATTTCCGACTTAGCAAAACACCGGCAAAAGTCCCGCAGAAGCAGTTGTTTCATACGGAAGTGAAAGATTATCAGCTCCCGACGTTCCACTCTTCGCCGATTGACGATGCATATGATCAGATAGAATTACTGGGTTTTGCATTATGCAGCCCTTTCGATCTTTTGAAAAATGCGCTGCCGAAAAGCGTCATGAGCAAAGACCTCCATGCTTACGTTAATCGCGAAGTGGTGCAATATGGGTATCTCGTAGCAGTTAAAAACACACGGACGGCGAGGGGTGAAACCATGCAATTCGGCACTTTTCTGGATCAGGAAGGGCATTTCATTGATACGGTGCATTTTCCACAGGTCGCAGCGAAGTTTAATTTTTCTGTAAAAGGTGTTTATAAAATCCGTGGCGTAGTCACAGAAGAATTTGGGTTTTTAACGATTGAAGTGATTGAAATTACAAGGATGGACTCCGCAACGCGTTAAGGTTATAGAAAGGGAAATTTTATTACGTTTTCATCCGGCTTTCGCTGGTTAAAGCATTACCTTGACTCATCTTAATATTTCTCTACAAAACGAATATGACAAAGCGAATCCATCTTATCCTTGCGCTTGCCTGCATTTTTTCGGCATGCACAAAGAAGGAATCTGAATCCTCCTCAGCGACAGAAAACACTGCTCAGCCTGTTTCTGAATGCTACGCTTACGCGACCGACAAGGACTCTGCCTTCCTGCATATTGAAATGACAGCTGACAACATTGTGACCGGGGAATTGGAATATAGCTTATTCGAAAAAGATAAAAACCGGGGCAAAATTGAGGGTAAAATCAATGGTGACACATTGCGGGCCGATTACCAATTCATGTCCGAGGGCGTAGCATCCACACGTGAAGTGGTGTTTCTAAAAAAGGATGGCAACTGGGTCGAAGGATTCGGGCCGGTGGATGAAAAAGACGGCGGCATGAGGTTCAGCGACAGATCTAAGTTGGATTTCACCAATGGCCTTACGTTTAGAAATGCTAAGTGTCGCTGATTTCGAAAAAGTCGTAAGTTTTTTAAATATCTTTCGCTCTTCTGAGTGCATTAATTAAAATAAAAACAATGAAAAAGGCGCTGATCGCTTTATATATCGCGGGATTTGGAATGGGCCCGCTGACTATTTCTTTTGCCCAGGATCTTTCGACCCAAAAAGTCCCGCTTGATCCGGGTGTGCGGACAGGAAAACTTAAAAACGGCCTGACTTACTATATCAGAAAGAATGCTGAGCCTAAAAACCGTGCAGAATTACGTCTTGCTGTAAAGGCAGGATCGGTCCTGGAAACGGATGCGCAACAAGGATTGGCGCATTTCATGGAGCATATGAACTTCAATGGCACGACCAATTTCCCTAAAAATGAACTGGTTAACTTCCTTCAAAAGACCGGTGTGCGCTTCGGGGCGGATTTGAATGCTTATACGGGTTTCGACGAAACTGTTTATATGCTGCCTATTCCTACTGATTCGGCCGGATTGCTGGACAAAGGCCTTCAAGTGCTGGAAGACTGGGCGCACGGCGCCTTGCTGGATCCTGCCGAAATTGAAAAAGAGCGCGGCGTTGTGCTGGAAGAGTCGAGAATGGGACGCGGTGCGCAACAGCGTATGCGGGATAAATTCCTGAAAGTAATCCTCAATAATTCGCGCTATGCGGAGCGGCTGCCGATTGGAAAAGACAGCATTCTTAAAAGCTTCAAACCGGAGACAATTACAGCATTTTACAAGGATTGGTATCGCCCTGACCTGATGGCCGTTATAGCTGTCGGTGATTTTGATGTGGATAAAGTGGAAGCTACGATCAAGCAGAAATTCGGTTCAATGCCTGCGCCTGTCAATGCTAAGAAGCGGACAAAATATACCATCCCACTGGATGGATCAACACAGGTGGCCATCGTGACAGATCCGGAATATCCGCAGAATCTGATTCAGCTTATTTACAAGCAGCCCAACAGCAAAGAGAGAACATTGAAAAATGTGCGGGACAACTTCGCGCAGGGATTGTATAATTCAATGATGGCGCAGCGCATGCAGGAGCTTACCCAAAAAGCGAATCCACCTTTTCTGTACGGAGACAGCCAGTATGGCGACTTCCTGGGTGACCTCGATTCTTATACTTCGATAGCATTGGCCAAAGATGCCGCTTCGATGAAAACTGCTTTGACCGCATTACTTGAAGAAAACGCACGTGTGCAGAAATTTGGCTTCACACAGCCGGAATTGGATCGGGCAAAAAAAGATTTTTACAACTCCATTGAGCAGTACTATAAAGAACGGGATAAGACTAAGTCGGCAAATCATGTTCAGGAATATCTGGACCATTTCCTGCACGAGGAGCCTTATATGAGCGCAGAGGCTTATTTTGAATTTGTAAAAAAACATTTGGAAGGCGTCTCACTGGCGGAAATCAATGCGCTTGCCAAAAAATACATTACAGACAAAAACAGGGCCGTAGTGGTCATGGGGCCCGAAAAGAGTAAGGACGAGCTGCCTAAGGAAGCCGAAATCCGGAAGCTGTTGCTTGAAGCAGGCAAAGATGTAACTGCCTATGTGGATGACGTCGTTGACTCTCCCCTCTTGCCTGCCGAACCAAAACCCGGGAAGGTGGTCAGCGAAAAGCAGTTGGATAAGCTGGGCGTTACCGAGCTTACATTGTCAAACGGTGTAAAGATTTTGCTGAAACCGACAGATTTTAAAAATGATGAAATCCTGATCAAGGCAACCGGTAAAGGAGGCTATTCGCTATTTCCGGAAGAACGTGAAACGGGTATTTTCGCCAGTTATCTGATTCAATCTGGCGGTGTAGGGCCTTATAACCAAACGCAACTTCAAAAATTCCTGGCTGGAAAAACGGCCAGTGCCGGGCCTTACCTGAGCGAGCTCACCGAGGGAATGGGCGGCAGCACTAATCCGAAAGACCTGGAAACGACATTGCAACTGATATACGCCTACTTCACAGCACCGAGGAAAGATGCGGACGTGGTAACCGGGATCTTGGCGAACCAAAAGGCCTATCTCGAAAACATGCAAAAAACGCTTACGCCTGAGAAAGTCTATTCCGATTCCCTGAATGGCGTCCTGACCAGCTATAACCCGAAACGCAGACCATTGAAGCCGGAAAGCATTGACAAGGTGAATTTGGATCGTGCGGTCGAAATGTACAAAGACCGCTTTGCAGATGCATCCGATTTCGTGTTTACGTTCGTAGGTGCATTCAAGCCGGAAGAAATTAAGCCGCTGCTCGAAAAATACATTGGCGGGCTGCCTTCAACCGATCGTGATGATACATTTAAACACCCCAACATTTTCCCTCCGAAAGGGACTATTGACAAAACAATCTACAAGGGTTTAGAGCCCAAAAGCCGCGTTACACTGATTTCAAGTGGTGAATTTGAATATAGCCCTGAAAACAATATGCAGATCGAAGCATTGCAGGAAGTGCTGCAAATCAAGCTCATAGAGGCATTACGCGAAGAAGAAAGTGGTGTGTATGGCGTAAGTGTTTCAGAAAGCACTGACAAATTTCCCTCAGGACATTACCGGTTCAGCATTGGTTTTGGATGCGCGCCTGAGAATGTGGACAAGCTTGTGAAACGCGCGAGAGAGGAAGTGAACAAGGTGAAGCAGAACGGTGCTGATCCAAAAGACATTGAAAAATTTGTAGCGGAAACACAACGTAAAACGGAAACTGCGCTGAAAACCAACAACTTCTGGCTGAATTACCTGGATGATAACACATTCCTGGGCGACGATCTGAACGAGATTTTCATGCAGGACAAATTATTGAAATCCATCACCGTTGCCAGCACCAAAGTCTCGGCTGAAAAGTATTTCAATGACGAAAACTTCATCAAGGTTGTGCTTATGCCTGAAAAGAAGTAACCTAATATGCTGACATGAAGGAAGATGCAGAGCTTACTGCATCTTCCTCAGTCGGTAAAGCAGCTCCCCTAGCCCATTAATCTGGATTTCATACATGGTGCTGAGCAACATTCCGAGCTTACCTGCCGGAAATCCCTGCCGCTGAAACCATTCCAGATATGAAACCGGCAGATCGGCAATCAATGTATCCTTGTATTTCCCGAAAGGCATTTTGTATTTCAAGAGCTCCTTCAAAATGGCCGGATCGGGCACTTGCATTTCTTCCATAAACAATGTTTTAAGATTCGTTTGCTGCGCGAAGTTTCAGAATAAGGCTTGTTTTCATATCGAAAAGACCTTTTTCCAAACCGACAGGATAAGTGTGCGGGTTCACAAATCGCTTAATGCCTTTGTGAAAGTTGGAAAGCTGTTCCTGAACGCGGTCTCTCGTTTCATGAACGGAAGGCATTTTATAAACCAGATAACCTTTAACAAAAATCGGCACCAGCAAGTCTTCAAAAGATGTGCTTTCTGAAAATGAACGGTTTCTGGTGAAATCATAAGGATCCACCATGGTCGCTTTGCCGGTTGCAGGTGTTTCGATGTTAAAAATCATGTCAGATACAAATCCTTTGGTATCCTTGAAACGGCGCACCTGCTGGATGCCGGGCGTGGAAACCTTGATAGCCTGTTCTGAAAGTTTTAACTTATAATCCCATTCACCTGATTCCGAACGGATTGCAGCAAGCTTGTATACACCGCCCAATGCAGGCTGATCATAGGCCGTCACGAGTTTTGTGCCTATTCCCCAAACATTGATCTTTGCACCCTGGATCTTCAAACTGTCCATAATGTGCTCGTCAAGATCATTGCTGGCCACAATGTTGGTTTTTTCAAACCCTGCATCATCGAGGAGCTTCCGCGCTTCGATGCTCAAATAAGCCAAATCGCCCGAATCAAGCCGGATCCCGCCCAAGTCATACCCGCGCTCGCGAAGCAGATTACCCACTTTGATCGCATGCCGAACACCATTGAGTGAGTCGTAGGTGTCCACGAGCAGCGTTACATTGTTGGGCATATATTGCGCATACGTTTCAAAAGACTCCAATTCACTGTTAAATGACATAACCCAGCTGTGCGCGTGCGTGCCCTTTACAGGAATGTCGTACAGTTTACCGGCCAGGACATTCGACGTCGCATCAAAACCACCAATGTAGGCGGCCCGGCTTGCCGTTACGCCACCGTCAGGACCTTGCGCTCGTCGCAAACCAAATTCAAGCAGTGTATCGTCCTTGGCAACCAGGCGCATCCTGGCAGCTTTTGTGGCGATGAGCGATTGGAAATTTATGAGATTTAAAAGAGGCGTTTCCAGCAACTGACATTGTAAAATTGGCCCCTGGATGCGTAAAAGCGGCTCATTCGGGAAGACAGTGGTTCCTTCGGGTATTGCGTCGATGCTGCATGCGAATTCAATGTTTTTGAGATAATCCAAAAAACCTGGCTCAAACAGTTTTTCGCCGTCATTTCCTGTAATGGAGCCGACGTAGGCAAGATCCTCCTCGCTAAACCGGTATTCGCTCAGGTAATCAACAACGCTGCTGAGCCCACAGGCAATGGTGAAGCCGCCCTGAAACGGATGTTTTCTGAAATAAAGATTGAAAACCGCTTCCTGCTCGGCCTTTCCCGCTTTCCAATAGCCATAAGCCATTGTAAGTTGATACAGATCAGTGAGTAAGCTTAGTGAAGTGTTGTATAACTGATTAATCATCCCGCATTTTGACACAATATGAAGGGCCTAATTAATAAAATTAATTGACACATCAATAAGCCATTTGTCTGTAAGCGGAGTAAGGAGTTGACCAGCCTGTCAGTCATATCGCATTTTTTGCATAAATTTTCAATAACGTGCCTGCATTTTTACCAATCGCTTTGATTTAAATAAAAACAATTCTGCTTGGCTGATAATCAGCTATTTAAATTAAACATTTCCTATTTTACGTGTGACATTACCTATAAACGTTAAGTGCCTCAATTCTTCCGATTGGTCTGAAAAATGATCTTTTGAACCCTTATAAATCGTATGTCTCTGGACAAAGGAGGTTTTTGTTCACTAAAACAACATTTATGAACGAATCAATTGACACGCGGATCCGGGCTGTTGCATTGAATATCAGGAAGATCAGGGAGTACAGGAATTACACACAGGAGTATCTGGCGATGAAGCTGGGCATTTCACAAAATGCATATAGTAAGATTGAATTGGGTTACACGCGCATTACACTGGAACGTCTCATACAGATCTCACACATTCTGGACGTAGATACGGTCAATCTGCTAAGCGCAAACGCGGAAGATCTGGTGCGGCTGCACACTTCGAAATGATGTAGCATTGCATGAAAGCAAAAAAGGGCTGTTTCGCGATGAAACAGCCCTTTTTTATGTCTTCTCTTAAATATCAGATTGCTTCCAGAATGCGCTCGATAGCAACCTGATAGCCAATCTTTTCTTTTAATTCGCTGATAGCAACGCGCTCCTGCTCCATTGTGTCGCGGTGGCGGATCGTTACCGTGTCGTCTTCCATAGTTTGATAATCCACCGCAATGCAGAATGGCGTTCCGATCAGATCCTGGCGGGTATAACGTTTGCCGATGGCCGCGCCGTCATCATAAGTGGTGCGGAAAGACGATTTCAGTGAGTTGGCAATCGCCTGCGCTTTTTCAGCCAACCCGTCCTTCTTAACCAGAGGAAGCACTGCCACTTTGAATGGTGCCAGGGCAGGATGCAGCTTCAAATAAGTTCTCTCCTTCACATTATCGCCTTCTCCTACCGTCTCAACAGTATAAGCATTGCAGAATGTAGCCAGGAAAAGCCTGTCCGCCCCTACCGAAGTTTCAACCACATACGGAATGTAGTTTCCGTAAGGCTTACCATTTTCGTCCAGGTCCGAATCGAAATATTGTTGTTTCTTTTTCGACAATTCCTGGTGGTTTCTCAGGTCGAAATCTGTTCTTGAATGGATCCCTTCCATCTCCCTGAAACCAAACGGGAACTGGTATTCAATGTCGACAGCCGCGTTTGCATAATGCGCCAGCTTTTCATGGTCGTGGAATTTCAATTTTTCCGCAGGCAAGCCAATCGCTTTATGGAACTTCATCCTGGCTTCTTTCCAGCTCTCATACCAAGCCATTTCGGTGCCAGGGCGGATGAAAAATTGCATTTCCATTTGTTCAAATTCCCGCATACGGAATGTAAACTGACGCGCAACGATCTCATTTCTAAAAGCTTTTCCAATTTGCGCAATCCCGAAAGGAATCTTCATCCGGCCGCTTTTCTGCACATTCAGAAAGTTGACAAATATTCCCTGAGCCGTTTCCGGACGCAGGTAAATCAGGTTCGAATCCTCTGCAACCGAGCCAACCTGCGTACTGAACATCAGGTTAAACTGACGCACTTCCGTCCAGTTGGCAGTTCCCGAAACCGGGCATTTAATATTTTCTGCAATGATCAGTTCACGAACGCCGTTCAAATCTTCGGCACTCAGCAAACGGCCCATTTCAGCCAGCAAAGCCTGTCCTTTTCCAGCCTGGCCTTCCGCCTCATATTGTTCCGCTTTTCCTTCCAGCAGCTGATCCGCACGATAACGCTTTTTAGAATCCTTGTTATCGATCATCGGATCATTAAAACCATCCACGTGACCGGAAGCTTTCCAGGTCAGCGGATGCATAAATATAGCCGCATCAATGCCCACAATGTTGTCGTGCAGCTGCGTCATGGCTTTCCACCAAGCCGCTTTCAGGTTATTTTTCAACTCAACACCATTCTGACCGTAGTCATAAACAGCTTGCAATCCATCATATATTTCAGAAGAGGGAAACACAAAACCGTATTCTTTGGCATGTCCAACAATGTCTTGTAAAGAAGTAGCAGGTGCTTGGTTCATTCTATTTGGTTAAAAATCAATAAATAACAACAATTGAATCCACTAAAATCATCAATTGGGCAAAATTAGCGAATTTGCCGTCAATGCGGCAGGAAGGTTGGAAAATTTAGAGGTTCAAAGCGAAGGGCTTCCATTTGTTCTAACTCTATATATCGGTGTTTTCGATATGAGCAGGCTATCCAATTTGCTGCCGAAACTTCCATGAATTTCAAGATCATCGAATGTGACCTTTTCGTTAACAAGGATTTTAAGCACATCGTCACTTACATTCGCAAATTGCCTTGACCAACCGCTTCCAGGATCTCCACATAATGTTAAAAGCTCCAAGCCAGGCACATAATTTATAATGAACCTTCCATTTTTTTTTGATATTACTTCGTATGCCTCCCTGTCTTTTGCGCTGTTCTGATAATGAGCATACAATTCAGGAATAGCCTGTCGTCTTTGTGCTGCTCTATCCCCTTCTTCTAGATAAATAGTTGATATCACAGGATCTATTCTATCCCCGCATCCGGATAATAGCGTGACCATAATCAGAAACCACAATTGAAATTTCATAATCGTTTTAGAATAAGCAATGTGAAACTTAGCAACTCTTCTTAATTTGAATTCAAATTTACAAGATGCTGGTATGGGCCATAAAGATTGTTATACAAATTATTCCACGTATTCTGAACGTTTCCACCATGCAAGTTGAGAATGTCAGTCATTGTATGTTTTGAGCTCGAATTTGCACGTGAGACGAACGTATTTATAATTTCATCATTTTTTGGGATGGATCTGAAAGGCCCGAATCCCCATTTCGTTTCGCTTTCCATCCATACTCTTGCTGACATGTTGTTATGCAAATCCATTGCTTCCTTTTGAGTATGCACTTGGTTTCCATTATCATCCTGTTCGTGCTTTGAAGTTCCATCTTGCGTAAAATCTATCGCCTGATTTTCACTAACCGGGGAGCCTTTCAATATGTAACGAATTGATAATGCATTCCATGTTGCATGCTTAAAGGCGTTGGCTTTATTGTCATCATCATTATTACCAAATATACTTGGAGTCAAAAATTCGACATCTTTTGCGGCCTGAATATAATGCTGAGCAAGTCCCGGATTTAGCAGCAAATGATTCTTTTCAGGCTTCGTCAAAGATCCCGGTGATGGACCATTAGTCCTGGCATTTTTAGCGTTTTCCAACGCAATCACCTCCGCTACAACATCACGCTTGCATAGTGTCTGATAATAATCAAAGATGACAGCTCGCTTTTCGTTTGCTTCTAAATGCGTTTCAATGTCTGGAAAATCTCTGTAAATTCTTTCAAGATCTTTCTCCAAAACGCCCTCCTCCGAGTTGATAGTGGGATATTTAGCGTTTTGCGTTACTAAAATACGGAGTAGTTCTTCGTAGGTTATCAATGCTCTCTCACCGGAAGAGCGAACATTAGCATCTTGCGCCGCCTTTTCATAATAAGCATCAAATTCTTCCTGCGTTTGCCCGAAAAGTTCTTTTGGGAAATAGATAGGAATGATGACGCGCTCTCCCTTGAATTCAATCGTTTCTGCTTTTTCCGATGCATTTGGTGCCGACGTCTGTTCAAGTTTCGGATCATTACAAGACAAAATCGTGAAGCCAAAAATCAGCAAACTGGCAGCTTTTCCCAGATTTAATTTCATAAATTGTAACTGTTTAAATAGTGAAATATTATTTAAATGATTCATGTCCCGCCCTTCCGACGCCAATCTGGGGGCGGGACTTTATGCTGCAAGATATTTGACATTTATTAAGAAATAGCTTGGGACATTCAGTCAATTACCTGACGGCAGGCATGAGTGTCCGATCGGTATTTTTGGTGCAAGAAAATATTTGCAAAATCGGAGCGGTAATGTCCGAAACCGAACAAACTTTTACAAGAAAAATTGTTTAACATGTTGATTTTGAGCAAGTAACATGTATGGCATATTAGTTTTATAAGCTAAAACTATATTGCTTTTCAAATCCTGACTAATAACAACTTCATATCATGTTCCTTAATTACTTCAAAATCGCGCTTCGGAATTTCCGGAATCAAAGGCTGTTTAGCAGCTTGAATATCTTTGGGCTGGCGATTGGCATGGCGGCGGTTTGGCTGATGGTTTTGTATGTTGCCGATGAGCTGAGCTATGATCGTTTTCATGAGAAAGCGGACCGCATTTACCGGGTTACGCACGAAGCAAAATGGTCTACCGGCGGCTTCAAATTTGCGCCTACTTCGGCTCCATATGCTGCTGCGCTGCAAAACGATTATCCCGAAATTGAAAAGACGGCCAGAATCAGCACGGAAGGTGGCGGGACGATCACCTTTGCAGAAAAGAAGATAGAGGCTGGCAATATTTTCTTTACAGACCCTTCGATTTTTGGCATTTTCACTTATCCGCTGCTCTACGGCGATCCCAAAACAGCATTGCAGGGTTCGCAAAAAATAGTCCTTACTAAAAAATTGGCAGAGAAATTGTTTGGCGATGCTTCCGATGCTTTGGGGAAGACGGTTTTGTTTTCAAATAATTATCCAAATACCGTTACCGGCGTGCTTGCCGACGTGCCAGCTAATTCACATTTGAATTTTCAAGCATTGCGCTCGCTTCCTGAGAATTACACCTCTGGCTGGCAGCAATCGGATCTTTACACTTATATATTATTGAAAAACGGCGTCGACGCTGCGAAATTTGAGCATAAACTCGACGGATTTTTTACAAAATATCTCAAAAGCGAGCTTGGAAATGTGCAGTACAAAATGTCGTTACAGCCACTGACTTCCATCCACTTACACTCTGACCTTGAATATGAGATCGGCGCAAACGGAAACATTAACACGATTTATATCTTCTCTGTCGTCGCTGCGCTCATTCTCATCATTGCCTGCATTAATTACGTGAATCTTTACACGGCGCGCTCCATGAAACGGGTGCGTGAAGTGGGTGTCCGTAAGGCGGTTGGCTCGAAGCGCTCACAATTGGTTGCCCAATTCCTGACCGAATCATTTCTAATGACCATTTCAGCAGGGATCATCGGTGTGTTATTGGTAATGATTGCATTGCCTTTTTTCAATGAACTAGCGAATAAATCGTTGACAATGAGTTATGGTAATAGTTGGTCAACGGCTTTGGCAGCATTGGGATTTGTTGTGATCATCGGTCTGGTCAGCGGCGTTTACCCTGCCTTTATGCTGTCTGGATTTCGGCCGGTTATTGCTTTAAAAGGTCAGTTGGGCAGCCAGATCGGCGGTGCTCAGTTTCGTAAATCGCTGGTGGTTTTCCAATTTGCCGTAACCGTGATCATGATCGCTTGTTCCGGCATTGTATACCGACAATTATATTATGTTAATCATAAAGATCTGGGGTTTAATAAGGACCAGGTTTTGACATTTCATATCGATCGCGAAGAAACCAGGAGTCAGATCAATGCGATCAAGCAGAAACTAAACCAGAGCCCGCTTATCGAAAGCGTTGCTGCTGCAAGCAATCCGTTAGGGAACAATGGGTTAAGTTCCGGCGGTTTGTTCATAGAAACCGAGTCTGGTGAAATGCCCGGTTCGCCACAGGTAATCAAGCGATTTTCGGCAGATGGCGATTTTGTTAAAACATTGGAAATTAAACTTTTGCAAGGCAGAAGTTTTCACGACAACTCCCCGGCTGACCAAACTAACGCACTGCTGGTAAATGAAGCTCTGGTAAAAAAACAAGGCTGGAATGATCCGGTAGGCAAAAGGATCAGATATTTTATTGATGATAAAGGCACAACGAGGGAAGCAAAAGTGATTGGTGTGGTCGCCGATTTTCACACCTATTCTTTACAGCACAAGATTGAACCGCTGGCGATCCAGCTCCCGGCGCCATCGGACAAAGACAATGTTTACGTGCGCATCCAACGCGGAAAAACGCAGGAAGCGCTGGCTTACATTAGCAATGCTTACAAGCTTTTCGATCCCGAAGCCAAGCTTGATTTTCACTTTATCGACGAAAATTTTTCCAGACAATATCAGGCAGAACAAAAGCAGGGAAGTGTTTTGCTATCATTTGCAGTGTTGGCTGTCGTTATTGCTTGCCTGGGTTTGTTCGGGCTTGCAGCATTTGCCGCGGAAGCCAGAACTAAGGAAATTGGCGTCAGAAAAGTCCTGGGTGCCAGCGTGCAAAACGTCGTCTTGCTCCTATCGGGCGACTTTTTAAAATTGGTAATCATCGCCATCATAATCAGCATTCCTGTGGCAGTTTATGCCATGAAGGAATGGCTGAAAAGCTTTGAATATCAGGCTGGTTTATCGTGGTGGGTGTTTGCGTCGGCTGGTTTTATCGCATTGGTCATTGCGCTGCTCACAGTGAGTTTCCAGGCGCTCCGGGCTGCGCTGGTTAATCCGGTTGAATCATTAAAAAGCGAATAATATCGTAGTAAGCGCTGGGCGGCAAACCGTTAAAAATAGTTAAACGGCAGCTCAGCGAAAATCAGCGCCCGAAAATTTGGCTAGTTTTGGGAATGATCCAAAATTACTTCAAAATCGCCTGGCGTAACCTGCTCAAACGCAAGTTCTATTCACTGGTAATGATCTTCGGGCTGTCGGTCGGAATGACATTTACATTCCTCATTATGAGCTTCGTATGGGGTGAAATGAGGGTCAACAGCGACTTGCGAAATGCGGACAATCAATACATTGTCCGCAGCAAATGGAAGAACCCGGATATGGGCATTGATATGGCGACGCTGGGTCCGCTTGGCGCAACGTTAAAAGCTGATTACCCGGGTTTGGTGGCGAATTTCTACCGTTACGACGGCATTACAGTTGCCGTTTCCAAAAACGATAAACATTTCCGTGAGGAGGTGCAGACGGGTGATTCAACATTGCTTGCCATGTATGGTTTTCCGCTGTTACACGGCGATGCCAAAACTGCATTGAACAGGAGCAATTCGGTGGCCATAACCGAGGAAAAAGCATTAAAATATTTTGGCAGAACAGATGTTTTGGGTGAAACATTAACCTTGCACAATTTCATCGGCGGTAAGCAGGAATTCCAGGTTACTGCCGTTTTGAAAACGCTTGGTAATAATTCTGTGAACAATCTGTTGCCGAAGCCTGTGGAAATTTTTATTCCGCTAAGCAGCTTGGATGGCCGAAAGGGCGCCGAAGATAATTGGGATTTCCCCTACATGATCACCTATATTGAGCTGCAAAACGGCATAACGCCGAAAGACCTTCAAAAGCCTGTTGCTCAAACTCTTGCGACGCACGGATCTGCAAATACAAAGGCCAATCTGGAAGTTTATCTCACGCCTCTCAAAGAATATTACCTCGACGCAAACAATGGATTAGTTCGGAAAATGATCTACACGCTCTCCGGCGTGACGCTTTTCATTTTGCTGATGGCCATTGTCAATTTCGTCAACATTTCCATTGGTAAATCCTCCTCTCGTTTGAAAGAAATTGGTGTTAGAAAAGTGCTGGGCAGTCAGAAAATGCAGCTGGTCGGTCAATTTCTTGCTGAATCCGTTATTCTTGCATTGCTAGCCATGCTTCTTTCGATCTTGTTTTACGAAATCTCGCGCGGAGCGTTTTCGGATATTTTGGGAAAACCATTGCCGTCTTCATTGGTATTGTTCCCTTATTCACTTGTTATGCCATTGTTGTGCGCATTGATAATTGGCTTAATGGCAGGTATTTACCCAGCTTTTGTACTTTCAGGCATCTCTTCAATCGACTCCATGAAGGGCAAACTCAAATCGATCAGGGAAAATGTGCTGTTGCGACGGGGGCTTGTTGCCTCGCAGTTTGTCATAGCCCTGTTTGTGTTTGCGGGCGCAGTCGTCATCGCTAAACAGGTCGATTATTTTTTCAACAAAAATCTGGGTTACAACAAGGAATCGCTCGTTTCCATTGCCGTTCCCCGCGATTGGACGCCAGAGGGACTAGCAAAAATGGAAGCCATCCGGGACCAGCTTTCGCAATTAAAGGAAGTAAGTAATGTGAGTCTGTCCTACGAAATCCCAAACGGAAACAACGGCGGGCACACCGGGCTATACAAGTCCGGCCAGGATTCGACACAGGCCATTCACACCCAATTTGTAAGCACAGACGAAAAATATGCCGACACTTACCAGATCAAAATCCTGGCTGGAAAGTTCTTTAATGCCAAACAAGGTGCATTTCAGGCCAACCGGATCGTGCTGAACCAGACTGCTGCGAAAGCCCTGGGTTTCGCAAATCCTCAAGACGCAGTTGGCCAGCAGGTAAGGGTCCATAATGTGCCTGGCATACTGACTGTTGACGGCGTTTCGGCAGATTTCAATTTCGCGTCTATGCATCAGGTTATCAAGCCATTGGGATTTTTTCACGTAAAAGAAGGAAACGCGTTCCGCTTCCTCACATTCCGCCTCAACCCGTCTAATTTGGGTGAATCCATGGCTGTTATTGAAAACAAATGGCGGGAGCTGATGCCCGATGCGCCGTTCGAATATGCATTTATGGATGACACGCTTCAAAAACTGTATCAATCTGAAATGCAGCTCAAAAAGGCATCGCAAATAGCGACCATTCTTTCTGTAGTGATTGTTTTACTCGGCGTCCTCGGCATGGTTTCACTCAATGTCGCCCGCCGAACGCGCGAACTGGGCATCCGCAAAGTCCTCGGCGCCTCGGAAATAGGCATTATCATGCTTTTTCTCAAAGAATTTTTGCTGGTAATGGCATTAGCCATGCTCATCTCCTTCCCCCTGGCATTCCTGACAATGAAACGCTGGCTGGAAACCTACGCCTACCGCATCCAGGTCGGCTGGGAACCGTTCGCCCTGGTCGGAACCGGATTTTGTCTGATTATCATTATCCTAGTCTGCCTGCAAACCACAAAAGCAGCATTAATGAATCCTGTTAAGAGCCTGCGGAGCGAGTGATGCGGGTTGGGGATTATCATCCGAAAGCATCTTATGATAATCCTGAGTTGAGTATTTTTTCTTGTCTAAAACTTCTTTCAATTCTTTTTGCAATCCCTGATCAAAATAATCCATCAACATCTTCCTAACTTCAAGTTCCTCTGACTCACTAATGCCCTGTTCGAAAAGCCTTAACAAGCTAATCTGCATATCATTAAGCCTGCTACTTCCACGAAATTGTTCCGATGTTGACACCATTTCCATCCTGATTTTACCAATGCAATTTACTAAATATCGCGATTTACTGAAACAAATTTAATCCTGCTTAAAACTAATAATGGTGTGGTAATGTAATTACTAAACAGATTTAAAAACCTCATAAAGAACATATTCATCACTTTCTACAAACTCATGAATGGATTGAGTTTTTGACAGTAATATCTCAGCTAGTGCGGAGGTTGAACAGTTTCCGGTTCTTATCCAGATCACTTTGGGAGGAATGGAAAAAAGATGAAGAAGGCGGACAAAATCGTCATCAATGGTAAGAACTGCATCATAGTTATTTTCACGGGCAAACATGAAAATTTTATGATCATCTGCATTAATCAGATCCAAACTCTTCACATGCTGAACCTCACTATAACCTTCTGAAATAAGAGGCAGTAACCGATGCGAAATGTTCTGATCTACTAATAACTTCATGCAGCAACATCGTAAAAGATTTTCTTTTGCTGATTCGCGGAGAATTCTAATGCAACCATAATATCCTCCTTTGTCAACTCCGGAAAGTCAGCAATAATATCTTCGAATGACATTCCAGAAGCGAGCCAGAGCAAAATATCCTCTACTGTAATCCGCATTTCACGGATGCACGGCTTTCCACTTCTTTTGCCTTCATCTATGCTGATAATGTTTTTATAGATATACATAACAGGATTCTATATGTTAAACAAAAATAGCAAATCTTTCCATAAGACTGCGCCCTAACTCAACCGCACGGAGAACAGATCCTTGGACCGCATATAAATGTAGCTGACGACGATGATGGTGAGGATGCCGCCGGCCATGACGGATGGGACTGTGCCGAATGCTTTGGCCATAACTCCCGATTCGAACGCGCCGAGTTCGTTGGAGGAACTTACGAAAATGCCGTTTACGGCGGCTACGCGTCCGCGCATTTCGTCCGGAGGATAAATGAGTAGGATTGTTTGTCGGACGATTACACTTACACTGTCAAAGACACCGGTAGCGAACAGGGCGGCGCAGGATAACATAAAATTGGTCGATAACGAAAAAATAATGGTGCAAACCCCAAAACCGGCCACGGCAATGAGCATATTTCGCCAGGCATTGTGCGTAGGCGGATAGTAAGCCATCGCAAACATTGTGAGCAGCGAGCCAATGGAAGGAGCCGCCCTGAGCAATCCCAACCCTTGCGGCCCGACTTTCAAAATATCTTCTGCAAAAACGGGCAAAATAGCCACCACACCGCCGAAAAGCACCGAAAAAAGATCCAGCGAAATCGCATATAACACAATCCTGGTGCGGAAAACAAACCGGAAACCTTCTTTCAGACTCTCTATAATAGGCGTAACAATCTTAGGAAATTCGGGGCGTGTTTTAATCATCCCTAACAAGATCCAGCAGACTACGAAGTTGCCGATCACAATCAGTAATGTGTTCGTAAGGCCCATGTAAGCGTAAAGAAAACCGGCTATGGCCGGACCGGTAATAGATCCAGCCTGTGAAAATGAGCTGCTCCAGGTGGATGAATTGTGATAGATCACCCTGGGCACAAGAAATGGTTTCAGCGAACTCGAAGCTGGTGAGTAAAAGCCTTTTGCAAAACCTATTAAGGCAAAAACAGCATATATGACGATCAAATGCTGCGTCTCCGAAAGCCTGTCATAAATAAATGGTTGAAAGGCCATGTAAAGGATCACAGAACCCAGCAGAATCACCACCAAACTAATGTGCATGATCGTGATCTTGTTCTTCTGATCGGCTACATAACCCCCGAAAATGGAAGTTATCACAAAAGGGATTACCTGCGCGAGCCCAATCAATCCAAGCGCCAGCGGATCATGGGTAAGTTTGTAAAGTTCATACGCGACAATGACTTCCTGGATAAGGATGGACGCGGAAAAGAGAAATGAATTGGATATAAAAAACCGGAAGTCGGAATACCGGAGCGCTGCGTAGGGATCTTGGGAAGAAACTGTTTTCAATTCGTTAATTAGGTGTTCATTTTTGGTAACACGAATCTTTTACATTTCGTTTACAATGTTTTACAGGCCTTTTACGGCGTCTCTTTCATGTTGCCCTACATTTGGTTTAATCAAAAAACAGCCAACCTTTTAAGTCAAATGTTATGAAAAACAATCTCTGGAAAATCGTCGCGGCGCTGACCGTCATGTTTTCACTTCCGCCCTCTGTTGCGTTGCCTAAGGAAACGGTGGATGGTTTTTACTGGAACCCGGTTCTGCTGAATGGTCGCTCCGCAAGTCCTGCGCAATTGGCTGCCGCAAGTTCAGGTAAATTGTCGCTTGTAAGGTTTGATCCCCAATCCAGCCGGGTTACAAAAGTGGCATTCATGATTTACCTGAAAAGAGGCGGAAAGATCATCAATAATGATGCATATGCGCACAATAATGCGGTTCTGGAAGGTGACATTTACGAAGTTCTGAAACCCGCACAAGCCGGCGATCAGCTGATCATTGATCCCGTCGATAAAGAGGCTCAGATCGATCGGCGCGTGATCACCGTGCGCAGCGGTCAGTTGACACCGCAATTCAAATGGTTTGGTTTTTACAAAAAAGGCGATGGCTGCTGATTCGTGATGGATTATGTTAAATTTGTTTATCCTCTTTAATTCCCTTTCAATGCAACCGTTCCGAATTGCTCTGTTTCAGAATTGCATGGATTTCAGGAAAATTGTTTTCCTGGTGCTGTTCATTGAACTATGCTTTTCGGGAAATGGGGTTTTCGCAAATAATGAGCAATTCCGGTTTGCTGAAAAAGCCAATCTGGCCCTTCGGCGCACGGCGCATTTGCTGTTACTAAAAAACGGCGATTCACTGTCAACCATCCCGCCCGTAAAGCAAACTGACCCGAACACATTCTCAATCCGGATGGAGCATTTTTTTGATTATGAGGAACTTCCGGCGTTACTGAAACAGTCGCTTGAAATGCAAAACGTTAGTCGCGGCTATAATGTAATGGTGCTGAATTGTGCGGACGGAGAAGTCAAGCTCGGCTATAATTTCCTTGAACTTAACCAAAAAGACGGCGTTGCCTGCGGTGGCAGAAGACTGGAAAAAGGCTGTTACCAACTGAAAGTCAGCTTCATTCCTGAAAACAATGAGACTAAAACCGCAAGCGGAAACTGGTGGCTGCTGCCGTTTGGAAGCGCGCTGGCCGGTCTGGGTTTCATGGTTTGGAACAAAACCAGGCACAAAAAGGATTTGAGGCCCATTTCACCCGCTGCCAACATTACTATTGATACCCGGACACGCCTCGGCGCCTCGCTTTTTGACATTAGTAATCAAACATTGATTTCCGGCGATGCCACGCACCAGCTTACATTCCGCGAAGCGAAACTGCTCGCATTGTTTGCCAAAAACCCGAACCAGGTTCTGGATCGCGACTTTATTCTCAAATCCGTCTGGGAAGATGAAGGCGTAATTGTGGGCCGCAGCGTAGATGTGTTCGTTTCCCGGCTCCGCAAAATGCTCGCTAGCGATCCGGCTGTGAAGATTACCGCCGTCCACGGTGTTGGATACAAAATGGAGGTCTTTTCCTGAAATTTCCAGCGCACGCTTAACGCTTTCCGCAAGCATTTTATCCTATTTCCTGCACTTTCTTCATCATCGTCCGATACCGTACACGTTTGTACGAATTCGGACGGTTCGGGTTTATAATCAAAAATGAAACTACTTACTATCAATAAGTTAACCTTTTGGCAAGCCTTTTTTTAATAAGACTGGCATAAGAGACGGAGGTATATGCATTTGTTTTTAAATGTGCTTGTCTGTAATTATACCAAAAATCTCAAACCCAACATTTTTTATGATTAAGTTAGAAAAGATATCCAAATATTACCCGGCAGGTTTCGGCAAAACGTATGTGTTGCGCCACATTGATTTACACATTAAAGAAGGCGAGTTTGTATCGATCATGGGACCTTCCGGTTCCGGAAAATCGACATTACTGCATATTTTAGGGTTACTCGAAGAACCATCCGAGGGCGAATATCTTTTCCTGGACGAACCCGTTCAGAAACTGTCTGAGAAAAAGCGGACTGAACTGCACCGCCACCACATAGGATTTGTTTTCCAGGCTTATCACCTCATCGACGAACTGACTGTTTATGAGAACATTGAAACACCATTACTGTACAAAGGAACGCCAGGATCGGAGCGTAAAAGCAGGGTTGCAGAATTGCTCGACCGCTTCAATATGGTTGCCAAAAAAGACCTTTTCCCCCACCAGCTTTCCGGTGGACAGCAGCAACTAGTAGGCGTTGCCCGTGCTATTGTGCATAACCCGAAAGTGATTTTTGCAGACGAACCAACCGGCAACCTGCATTC
The DNA here is from genome assembly GCF_023821985.2 of Dyadobacter chenhuakuii. Lineage (NCBI taxonomy): Bacteria > Pseudomonadati > Bacteroidota > Cytophagia > Cytophagales > Spirosomataceae > Dyadobacter > Dyadobacter chenhuakuii. The sequence continues at coordinate 3,073,916 of NZ_CP098805.1, forward strand.
TGAGCAATCAATCGAGATTATGGAATTATTTCAAAAACTTAACCAGGAAGATAAAGTTACCATCGTTCAGGTAACCCACTCGGAAGTCAATGCCGGTTATGGAAACCGGATTGTACGCTTAAAAGACGGGTGGTTAGCCTAGCATTATCTATTAGCCATGAAACATTTAATTTTACTTTTATGCCTTTTACCGGTTTTCGGGAAAGCGCAATCTACGCTCAGCCTCGCTGAATGTGTGGATCTGTTGATCAAAAACAACCTTACCTACAAACAAGGAAGCCTTCAAGCGGAAGCTGCTCAGGCTCAATTGCGCCAAACGCGGTCGCAGATCCTGCCGCAAATTTCAATCACGGCGGATCAGAGCTTGAATATCGGTCGCAGCATTGACCAATATACCAATACGTATATAGACCAGGTTTATGGTTATAATGCGATTGGAACGGGTGTTAGTATTCCCATTTTTCAGGGTTTTAAACTACAAAATCAAATCCGCCAGGGAACATTGCTTAAAGAATCGGCAGTAGAGAACCGCACCGCCGTTTTGAATGCGCAAACTGTTCTTTTAATGCAGGGTTATGTGAATGTTTTGGCAACCAATGCATTGCTGGATGCTGCTAACCAGCAGGTTGAATCATCAGCTCAGCAAGTTGACCGGGTAAGCAAGCAAGTAGATGCCGGAATTATTGGATCCAACCTCTTATTTGAAATTAAATCGCAGCTTGCCAATGACAAATTTGCCCAGGTAACAGCGCTTAACAATTACCGTACAGCCCGTCTCGCATTGTTTCAGCGGATCAACATTAGTCCCGACGATAAAGTCCAGTTCGAGGCATTGACCCCGAAAGAAACCATTCCCCAGGCAGATAACGCAACTGCCATTTATGAAGATGCGCAAAAGACCTTTCCGGAGCTCCGGAGTGCGGAGTTATATCGCCAAAGCTTTGCGTATCAGGTCAAAAGCATTAAAGCAGACAATTACCCATCGCTGAGTTTGGGCGGCAATATGCGGGCTTTTTATGCTTCCACCAATGCTAATCTTGATTATTTCAAACAATTGAACGCGACTCGCAACGGCTCCATTGGCATAAGCCTGAACATCCCGATCATGGGTCGCTGGGTAACGCGTCCGCGTGTTGAGTATGCGAAAGTACAGGAACGCCTGGCGCAGAACACATTGGATGTAACCAACCAGCAACTCAGACAAGCCATTGAACTCGCCGTGCTCAATCTCAATGCCATGGCCGATAAATATGCGGCAGCAACCGGACAGGTGGAATCGTTGACCGCCAGCTTTGCAGTGGTAGAAAGTAAGCTGAATGCTGGGATTGCCAACATCTTCGAGTATTCACTTGCCAAGGCCAATCTTGCCAAAGCACAGGCCAATGCCATCCAGGCAAAATATGATTATGTCATGCAGCAGAGATTATTGCAATACTATCGTCAGGGCAACTGGACGGGCGTATTTTAAGATATAAAAGAATGTTAGGTTAAATTTGGTATCGGTAATCTTTAACAGGCAGTGACATTCTCACTGCCTCTTTTTTTGTACTATTTGCTTAAATTAAGTTAAATAACTAATTGGTTACATAAACATTATTATCTTGCTTCAACTAACTAAAACATCAGCTATGAGAAAACTTATCCTCTTCTCGTCCCTCGGGATTTTGTGCCTGGTTGCCGAGGTCCGGGCGCAACTTCCGAAAGGCACCCGATATTGGGGCGCCACTATTACTTCCAATGGAGAAGCCACCACCCAGAAATCCAATGCTTACAAAGCAAATGCAAAACTCTCAAACATTTATCCGTCCCTGAGGACCGGTTGGGTTTTCAAAGAGAATACCATGTTTGGCATTGACCTAAGTCCGTCTATCAGCCTGTCGAGAACTAAAAACGATTTTTCCGGAACTGAAAGCAAATATAAATACGACGGACTGGCCGTAAATCTGACTCCTTATCTCAGAAAATACAAACCATTGAGCCCCAAATGGTTGTTATATGTTCATTCGGGAGTAAGCCTTAGTTATGTGAGAACCAAAAATACCGGTGACGAAGAATCCAGGATTAAAAATGGCTATGGTGCGGGAATCAACATTGTACCCGGCGTTGCGTATCGGCTGACGCCGCGTTTCTGGATTGAGTCGGACGTGAGCGTTTTCAATCTTAACCTTTCGTACGTGAACTTCAACGATAGCAACAACATCAATTTTGGAACAGGGTTAAGGTCTGAAATTCAGCAGTATTTTACGTTACGCGCTGCATGGTATATCCAAAAATCTAACTAACCGACGCCATGAAAAAGCAAATATTAATCATATTGTTACTGCAAACCTGCCTTGCAACGGCAGCAATGGCCCAGCTTGAAGGAAGGCGGTTCCTGTCGGGCGGCATAGGCGTGAATTTCACGAATAACAATCCCGATCTGACCGAAGCCACGAATAACTACGGCGGAAATGTCAACATTGGTGTCGGAAAATTCACTACGCAGAATAAAGCAGTTGGCTGGAACCTGACCGGTTATCTCGGCGGAGCCAAGACCTTACGCTATGTCAACGGTCAAAATGAGTCCCATAGCGGGATCAGCCAATATGGAATTGGTGTGGGGCGGTTCTGGCAGTTTTATAAGCATTTCAACGAAAAAATCGGCATCTATGTCGGCCCTAACGTAAGCGCCAACTACAATTACAGAAAAGAACGGATTGACGAACAGAACGATGTCAATGATAAAAAAACCCATGAGACAACGCTCGCATTAGGCGTGGGTGCTGGTGTATATTACAGGTTGTCGGAAAGATGGTGGCTGGATGCAAGTCTTGGATTTGCCACTCCGTTTTCGTTGGGCTACACCAAAATCAACAATGATTTTATCGGATCCAATACGAGCTCAACATCAAGTCAATTCACTTATAACCTGTCGCCGTCCTTCACTTTCCCAAGCGTCGGATTGGGGTTGCGTTATTTTTTGGCTCATTAAAAAGCTGCCCGATTTCTAATTTTTAAGACTTTTTACATTAAAAACACTGTGGATATGCCTTCTCTGGTATATCCACATTTTTTATATTAATGAAAAAATATACCCTGTTTCTCATTCTCGTTTGGCTGAGCGCTTGTCACAAGCCCAACACTGCTAATTTAGCAGAACCCTGGCAGCCCGATTACGACGTAAAAAGATCTGAGTCGTCGATTGAAGCATATGAGAAGAAGGATGCCATAAAAATGCCTGCGACCGGTGGGATCGTTTTTACCGGAAGCTCGTCATTTACCAAGTGGCAGAATGCAGCCGAAGACCTTGCACCGCTGCCTATCATCAACCGCGGTTTCGGCGGATCAACATTCCCCGAGGTAATTTATTACGCGCCCCGCAACGTATTGAAATACAATCCTAGAACAATTGTGACCTATTGCGAGAACGATATGTTCGGCAAAAAACCCAAGACGCCTGAACAGGTCCGGGACGAATACGTTACGTTTGTAAAACTCGTACGCGGCAAACTGCCTGATGTGCAGCTATATTTTGTTTCACTAAAACCTTCTCCGTCCCGGTGGGCGAAAAAGGAAGATGTGATCAAGGCCAATCAGCTGATACAGGAATACATTAAGAAAGACAAAAAACACCATTATATAGATGTCTGGCCAGTAATGTTGAAAAACGGCCGGCCGGACGGGAGCATATTTGTCGGCGACAGCCTGCATATGAATGATGAGGGTTACCGCCGGTGGACTAAGGTTTTCAAGCCGATTCTGGAAAAGGCATTGTAGCGAAAATGTCTGGCCTGGCAGCTAAATCCAAAGATTTTAAAAGAACAGTAAGGGTATTGGTTTTAACGTAAAGTCACTATATTAACCGAAAAATACATTTCCGGGTAAAAAAGTGATATCGCATTCAAATAATGAAAGTAACAGCGGTTTTTGACATTGGCAGGACCAATAAGAAGTATGTACTTTTTGATGAAAAGTATCAGATTATAGATGAATTTTCAGAGTCACTTCCGGAGACAACGGACGAAGACGGGTTCCCGACCGAGGATATTGAACTGCTAACCAAGTGGGTGCAGGATCGCTGGACAGCTTTACTCGAAGATCCGAGATATGATATCAAGGCAGTGAACGTGGCCGCATATGGTGCCAGTCTGGTGCATCTGGATGCTTCCAATAAGCCGCTTACACCATTGTATTCTTACTTAAAGCCTTTTCCTGAGGATCTTTTAAAGCAATTTTACAGCAAATATGGCGACCCGACGCGGCTTTCCCTGCAAACGGGTTCTCCGGCGATGGGCATGTTAAATTCGGGCATGCAGCTTTACTGGCTCAAATACACTTACCCCGACATTTACAAGCAGATCGCTTCAACATTACATTTACCACAATACATTCTCTATCTGCTCACAGGCCGTAAAGTGAGCGATTACACTTCATTAGGCTGTCATACAGCACTCTGGAGTTTCGAAATGTGGGATTACCACGAGTGGGTGAAAGAAGAAGGAATTCATAAAAAGCTTGCGCCCGTTTTGGCGTCCTCTTCATTTATATACAGGCATAATGACAAGGGCATTCAGTCTGGATTTGGCTTGCATGATAGTTCCTCTGCGCTGATTCCATACCGCATGGCTGTTAAGAAGCCATTTGTATTGCTGTCAACCGGAACCTGGTGTATTAATTTCAATTCATTCGCTTCCAAGCCGATGACTTCCTATCAGCTCGAACGTGATTGCATGAACTACCTGACGCCCGAGGGCAGCGGGGTGACGGCTTCTCGATTGTTCTTGGGCAGGGAGCACGATTATCAGGTTGCGCGCATTGCGGAATATTTCCGCGTAGAGCCGGATTTTTACAAAACTGTTGCCTTTGATGAAGCAATCTTGAAACAAGATACGCCTCCTTTTTATACCGCTTGCATGGTCGGAAACGGACCTTCACCTGAGCCAAGCCCACAAGACTGGCAGATCAGCGCATTTGCTTCAGCTGAAAGCGCCTATCATCATTTGATCAAAGGACTTACAGAATTGCTGTTCAAATCACTCGATCTGATCGGGATCAATGATGTGCAGGCGATCTATATTGACGGGGGTTTTGCAAGAAATGAGATTTTCACGAAGCTTATCGCGCGCAATTACCCGAATCACACCGTTTACGCGACGGACCTTCCTTATGCAACGTCCTTAGGCGCTGCATTGCACGTGACAAGGCCACAAACATTCGATTTTTCAAAAGAAATTTACGAGATAGAAGCACAATGATCCACTAACTGATCCTGCTCCAATTGGTCGCCTCCTTGCCCATATGCTCAATATGCGCACGAATGGGTTGGTTTACAGGTTGGAGCAGGTCAGGATCTGCATTCAGGATTTCCTCTGCTGATATTCTCGCTGCTTTCAGAATTTCTCCGTCCTGAGCCAGGTTGGCAACCAAAAGATCCAGAAGCCCGCTTTGCTGCGTTCCGGACAAGTCGCCCGGTCCGCGTAATTGAAGATCCACTTCCGCAATTTCAAAACCATCATTTGTCCTGCACATTGTTTCAATGCGTAGCTTGGTTTCCTTGCTGATTTTATAATCGGTGATCAGAATGCAATAGGACTGTTCGGCGCCCCTTCCTACCCTGCCGCGCAACTGGTGCAATTGAGATAAACCAAATCTCTCGGCATTCTCAATGACCATTACGGATGCATTGGGCACATTAACGCCAACCTCAATCACCGTCGTCGCCACCATGATCTTTGTTTCCCCACGCACAAATCGCGCCATTTCATAATCTTTATCGGCGGATTTCATCTTTCCATGCAGAATGCTGAGCGGCACGTCGGGAAATGCTCTTGAAACGCTTTCATAACCATCCATAAGGTCTTTCAAATCCATTTTTTCGGATTCTTCAATTAATGGATAAACCATATAGATCTGCCTTCCTTTCGCAATTTCATCTTTCAGAAAACCAAAAACGGATAACCGGTGCGCATCATAGCGATGAACGGTCTTGATCGGTTTCCTGCCAGCCGGGAGCTCATTAATGGCTGAAATGTCAAGATCGCCGTATAGTGTCATCGCCAATGTGCGTGGAATGGGCGTTGCGGTCATAACAAGCATATGCGGGTTAATGCGGCTGTTCTTAGCCCATAACTTCGCACGCTGTGCCACCCCGAAACGGTGCTGCTCGTCGATAATGCACAATCCCAGGTTCTTGAATTGCACAATGTCTTCTATAAGGGCGTGCGTACCTACGATAATGTGCATCGAGCCGTCCAGCAACTGCTTATGGATAAGCTCCCTTTCCTTTTTTTTGGTGGAGCCGGTAAGCTTGCAAATGTTGACACCCAAGGCGTCAGCGAATTTCTTTAAACCCTGATAATGTTGATCTGCCAGGATTTCCGTTGGGGCCATTAAGCACGCCTGAGCATCATTATCCAGCGCGAAAAGCATGGAAATGAATGCGACAATGGTCTTACCGGAACCCACATCGCCCTGCAAAAGGCGGTTCATTTGCCTGCCGGTTTTCAGGTCCTCATGAATTTCTGAGAGAACCCGGATCTGTGCATTGGTTAATGTAAAGGGCAAATGATTCTCGTAAAACTGCTTTACCAGATTAGTATGGCCGAAAATCATCCCGGGATATTCCGTTTTGTGCAGCAGCTTGTTTTTGATCAACCGAAATTGATTGTAAAAAAGCTCCTCAAATTTCAATCTCCTCTGGGCCTGATGCAGCCACGGTGCATTTTGCGGCAGGTGAAAGTTCCAAAGTGCATCAGCCTTCGAGACCAATCTGTATTTCTGAACGAGCGTTTCGGGAAGCGTTTCACGGATGTGCGACCTGGAAACTTCCAGCAGCGATTTCATCATCCGGCTTATCGTCCGGCTGTCGACGAATTTCCTGCGAAGCTTTTCGGTAAGCGGATAAATGGGCTGCCAGAAACCGCCGCTTTCGTTTTCCGGCGTGATCAGGTCGAGCTCCGGATGAGTGATGCTCCATCTGCCGCCAAATGCAACGGGTTTTCCAAAAACAATATATTCCGTATTCGGGCGAAGATTTTTTTCGTACCAGGCAATGCTTTGAAACCAAACGAGTTCCAGTATTCCCGTGCCGTCCGTAAAGTATGCCACGAGCCGCTTTTTGTTTCCTTCGCCGGTAAGGGTCCACTCGCGGAGCCTGCCCTTGATCTGCGCAGCCGGAAGCTGATCATTCAGGTTTTTGATCTGATGAAAAACGGTCCTGTCCTCATGTCGGAAGGGATAATGTTGGATGAGGTCACCAAACGTAAAAATGCCAAGTTCCTGATTCAGGAGAGCCGCTTTTTGCGGACCTACACCTTTCAAAAACTCGATTTTTGTATCAAAGAAGCGTGTTCTTACTGTTTGGTTTGCATCAGAAGTCATTATTCAAATATAGCGCGAATTCGTAAAAAACAAAGATCAGGGCTTTCGGATATGTTAATCAAAGTTAATGTGCCCGTTTCCCAACGGTTTTTGCACTACGTGGTTTGGTTCACAACTTTTGAATGGCGTATTTCGTTGGATTATTAATTTTTATCCACCTAAAATCAATTTTAATCATTTATGAAAACCACATTTTTAACGCTTTTCCTGACATTAGTTTCATTGACATGGGCAGCTGCACAAAGTCCGAGAGTGACAACCGACGGCCCTAATGTCAGCATTGCTTACGGCCAGCCTTCGAAAAAAGGAAGGGTCCTTTTTGGAAAAGAGGGAAGTGAAAGTTTGGAAAAATATGGAAAAGTATGGAGAACCGGCGCAAATGCTTCAACTGAAATCACTTTCAAAAAAGACGGCATGTTTGCCGGCAAAGCTGTGAAAGCAGGCACTTACAGCTTGTTCACAATTCCGGGAGAAAAAGAATGGTCTGTTATCCTTAACAGCGTTCTGGGCCAGTCTGGTGCTTACGACTACGAAAAAAATAAAGACAAAGATGTTTTGAAAGTGACTGTACCAAGCAAAACATATCCTACATCAGAAGAAAAACTCACCTTCAAAGTAAGCGCAACCTCGCTTGACTTCCAATGGGATAAATCAGGGTTTTCTGTTCCTTTGAAGTTTTAATTGGCTTGTCAGCCTGAGCGGACTGGGCCGCTCAGGCTGACAGGTAAGCTTACAAGTTCGCCCGAATCATATTTTCCAGCACTTGCAGGTGATCTGTAAATGCTTTTTGCCCTGCTTCTGTGGCTTTATAGGTTGTCAGGGGCTTCCTGCCCAGGAACTGCTTCTGGAATTCAATGTATTTTGTTTCTTCCAATGCTTTCAAATGTGAGGCGAGATTGCCGTCGGTTAGCTGCAAAAGTTCTTTTAATTCATTGAAACTGAGCGAATCATTCACCACAAGCACAGACATCAGCCCAAGCCTAATTTTACTCTCAAAAACTTTATTAAACTTCTCTAACCACTCCATTTGTTACGGGCCTAAGGCCCCATTCTTGGCGACAAATTTTATCTGTTAAGCTCCATAAACAGCATTGCATCCCGGTTTCGAAGCCAAACGGCCTGGTCACGCTGATTGTTTGCACGCGTTGTCAGCAGCGTCGAAACGAATCCGGTGCCTAATGATATCCAAAAAAAGGTTTTCACATTATTTCTATTTCCCGAAACAAGCGAGTTCACCGACCCTATGACGCCTGCCAGGGATAAAACATAAGCAATGTTTCTAGTCCGGCGGGAGCTTTTGTAAAGCTGAAGCCCGCCTTGCGAGATGATAAACTCCTGTTTCAGCGCCCTTTGTCCTCTGTACAATACATTGTTTTTCACAAAACTATTTCCGCTTTGCAGATAAATGGTCTCCTTATCATACCATTTTTTAGCCATTACCACGGCGCTGTCGGAAACGGACTGGCCGTTGCTGACAAAGGAAAACAACAATAACGCCACGCAAATGAGGCCTTTGGCAACCGTTTTGTTGCTGCTTAACTTTTCCCTTTCGTACCGGTTGTACATGGTAAGGCCATAAATAATGTGCAGTACGCCAAATCCCAGCGCCCAGAAAAGCAGGGAATAGTTGGTCATGAAAAGCGTAAGGCTGCCGAGTGCGATTTCGCAGATGCCCATGTAAAAGAGCTCCGGGTAAGTGAATTTGCTCGCATTAACTAGTGCAATGCCGTAAAAAATCAATGTTGCCGGAAATACGATCCATAACATGCGATGGTAAAGCAGCATAGCCAGGCAAAAGATCCCACCTGTTAAAAGTGGTACAAGCATGCCGATCAACAATCTTTTAGAACTGCCATTCCAGACAGTTAACCCTCTTTTTCTGCCTTTACGTACAGTCAAAATAACGCCCGCAGCCAGCGACAGGATCAGGACACAAATGCCATCGGCAATCAAAAAGCGGGCAACATCTTGCTGGCTGTTATCGCCGTAAGGTGCAGCCGGTGACGCGACGGCAACGAGCCAATCGGTTTTGAATTTCACATAGCCTACCCCGGCCCCGATCAGCGCAAAAACACCAATAAACACACCGCTTAACCCGCTTAGCGACAAGAACTTTGATGACCGCTCCATCAGGTTGCGGATCTCATTCAGGGTGTGCAGAGAGTCCTCGTTCGTATTCATAGAACAGATTGTAAAAGCGTTAAATCAAAAAAGGAGCAAAAATTTCGGGACAAAAATAATCAGGCCGACCAGCACCGCGGAGATAGCCAGAAGCAGGACCGCCGCAGCAGCCGTGTCTTTTACAACCTTAATAACAGGGTGATAATCAGGCATAACGAGGTCTGCCAATTTTTCAATCGACGTGTTAAACGCCTCAGCAGCCAGCACCAGCGCAATTTGAATGATAATAATGGTCCATTCGACGGACGAAATATCGAAAAACACACCGGCTACTAAAACCAGTATGCAGGCCATTAAATGGATGCGTGCATTGTTCTCGTAGCGAAATAGATTGTAAATCCCCACACCCGCGAAGCGAAAACTGCGTGCGGCTTTAAGAAAATCTATGGGTCCGTTCATTTTGTTTGATTTCTGCGAAAATATGGAACGCAAAGTACAACAACATCAGCACGAACGAAAACGTCAATGCGTGTTTTGTGCCTTCCCTTTTGCAAAAATAAGCTCGATTATTTCTTATTAACCTCCTCAAAAGCCTTCATCATCGCCCATTCCCTTCCCGCTGTGTTTGCTTTGAAAGTTTCCAGGCAGCCACGGTCTTGCAGGGTAATGTAGCATGTTTTGCCATTTTTACCGCCGAAGCAAATGTTGGAAACCTTCTTACCAATGGTGGTAATGGTCTGGATTACTTTGCCTTCGGGAGATAGCACGGCAACTTCGCCTTTTCCATGCCTTGCAATGTAAAGATTGCCTTCAATGTCGCAGCGCATGCCGTCCATTCCGCCGTCTTCAAACTTGTGAAGGAGCTTTTTGTTAGATAAAGATCCATCTGGTGCCAGGTCGAAAACCCACACATTCCTTTGCACACTTTCGTTCACATACAACTTCTTTTCATCCGGGCTGACGTCTATTCCGTTGGTAGTCCCCATATTTTCGGCTACCAACCGCGTTTTGCCTTCGGGTGAAACGTGCCAGATCTGGCCCGTCCCCTCTTTCCAGTTCGGGTCGGAACAAAAAATGTGACCTTTTGCGGTGATAGCAAGGTCATTGGGCTGGTTCATTTTCGGTTCGTTGGCAAAGACCGAAATGTCCTTTGTGAGCAGGTTGACTTTCAGCACATTATGCCCTGTAAAATCTGCTACGAAAAAAGTGTTTTTATCCGCAAACCGGATGCCGTTGCCTGTGCTGCCCTTGGGAAGGGTTACGAAAAAGCTTGCACTTCCTTTTTTACTCATAATAGCAACTGTCCCGTCACGGGCGAAATTCACTGCATATACGTTTCCTTCACTGTCAACCGCGGGGCCTTCACAGTTGCTTGTGAATTCACCTTCGTTGGAGAATTTTTTGCTTTTCGTTTGTGCAAAAGATGTCTGAGCAAAAACGGTGCAGGAAATCAGGAGGAGCAAAAATTTATTCATGATCAAGAATTTCAAGGCACTAATTTTTCCATTTGATCGCGCAACCAACCGGCTTGGTAATGGTCGTAACGACGGGTTTTCCGGTCAAAAGATTGCTAACCGCTTCATCCGCATATAACTTGGTAACCCCGGCAGGGTCCTGCGGATTATCGTCGATCATACCAATGTAACGAACCGTGAATTTGGAGCCGTTTTTTTGTAAAATATAAACCTGCGGCGTGCGCCCTGCACCAAACGCTTTGGCAACCTGCTGCGATTCATCCACCAGGTAAGGATAACCATATCCTTTCGAGGCTGCACGCTCTTTCATTTTCTCAAATGTATCGTCCTGATGCGTTCCGGGATCGCTCGGGTTAATGGCGATGACAGGAAAGCCCTGTGCGGCAAACTTATTGTTCAATGCAATAATCCGGTCTTCGTAAGCTTTGGCAAAAGGGCAATGGTTGCTTGTAAAAATCACAATGACGCCCTTAGCATTATTGAAATCACTCAGCGAAACCATGTTGCCGTCCGTATTTTTCAATCGGAAGCTTGCTGCCGCGTCGCCTACCTGATAGCCAGCGGATTGTTTCACTTCAATGAGTGCGATTTTTTCCTCAGATGCATTTGCATCGGACGCAAATCCTACACCTAAAAACATTGCAACCCATAACCAAATTTTCATTTTCCTGTTTTTTATACGCATGCTATCATTAAGACACAAAATATGGAATAAAGTAACAGATCGGATTGTTAAGTTTTGTTAATTCAACGATTCAACGCCATGAAGGCTGGTAATCATATAAAGGTAACGGTTTGTCAAACTTTAACTATACGCACTGAAATATTTGCCGGGAAATCAGGTAACATTTGCGTTAATGCATTGTAATTCTGTACGCAAGTGTCTATCTTTGCACCTCATTTTAGAAATCAGTTTTACATAATTTATTAACATGTACGCAATCGTAGAAATCGCAGGTCAGCAATTTAAGGTTGAAAAGGGTCTCGAAATCTTCACGCATAGGCTTGAAGGTGACGTGAACGCTGCTCTTGTGTTTGACAAAGTCCTTCTGGTTGACACCGCAGGCACAGTACAGGTAGGTCTTCCAACAGTTGCAGGCGCTTCTGTTAAGGCAACTGTCCTTGAACACCTTAAAGGTGAAAAAGTGATCGTCTTCAAAAAGAAAAGACGTAAAGGTTACAAAGTTAAGAATGGTCACCGTCAGTATCTGACGAAGATCAGCATTGACGAGATCGTAGCTTAATCAGTTTTAAATAAAGAAATTATAATTAATAGTTAAGATATCATGGCACATAAGAAAGGTGTAGGTAGCTCGAGAAACGGACGTGAATCGGAAAGCAAGCGTCTGGGAGTAAAATTATTCGGTGGCCAGGTTGCCAAAGCAGGAAATATCCTGGTTCGTCAGCGTGGAACCAAGCACAATCCTGGTAACAATGTAGGCATCGGCCGTGACCATACTTTATTTGCATTGGTTGAAGGTAATGTAGTTTTCCGTAAGACGCGTCAAAACAAGTCATACGTTCACATTGAACCGCTTGCTGTTGCAGCAACTGAGGCTCCTGTTACAGCAGAAGCATAGTCAGCAAAGGTCAAGAATCTGGCATTGAAAGAACCCGAAGGATATTTAGTCCTTTGGGTTTTTTTATGTTTAAAGGAAGGCATCAAACCAAAACCCCGATTTGCTTGTTTAACCTACACAAAGTCATTTACCCGTTTAAAACATACTTACCAAGCCAATGCTAACACGCCCGGTTTTTGTATATACAGAATTAAGTCCGAACCCTAACTCGATGAAGTTTGTGCTCAACTTTGAGCTGGTGCCCGATGGACTTTCGTTTGACTATCCTTCATTGGAAGCAGCTCTGGAAGAAGGAAAAGCTTCACCACTAGCGTCTGATCTCTTTCAGTTTCCGCATGTAAAAAGAGTTTTTATCGCCAGCAATTTTGTCACGATCACCAAGGACGATGCCATAGCATGGGAAGAGGTTCTGCGTGATACAAAGCAGTTTATCAAGATATATTTCGAAGAAAACCATCCCATTTTTGAACAACAGACAATTGATAAAAATACATTGATCGTCGATGAAAGGGATTCTGACACAGTGCAGAAAATCAAGGCAGCATTGGATCAGTATGTTCGTCCGGCTGTGGAATCGGATGGCGGCGCTATTAATTTCCATTCGTTTAATGAGGATTCGGGTGTTGTGAAGGTGTTGTTACAAGGATCCTGCAGCGGCTGCCCTTCTTCTACCCTGACATTGAAAGCGGGCATTGAAAACCTGCTTACGCGTATGGTTCCGGATGTGAAGGAAGTGGTTGCCGAAGGCGTATAAGAACATAAAGCTCATATATCGAAACCCTGTCATTCACTGGCAGGGTTTCTTTTTTTGTGCCGTTTCACTAGTTTCGGCGTATGAAGCAATCGCTGCAAAAATTTTTGGATCAAATTGAAAGTCTGCAATCCAATGGCACCCGCTATTTTCCTGACGGGATATTTCCCGCGCACAGGGAGAATAAACTGATAGGTTACCACCGGCCGGATACGACCATCTTCTTTTCCGCGATCTCTTGCTTCACATTACAATCCATTGCGAAATATGCCGACCCGGAACTGCAAAAAACCATCGAACGGATCTGTAAGAATGTAATCAAAAATTACCCGGATTTCCAGAACAAGGACGGACTTAAAACTTACAACTTCTGGAAAACCAGGCCGTCACGACACTTCCCGAATGGCCACATTTTTCATCGTTTTGAACATTTCCGTATTCCTGACGATGTGGATGATACAGCATTCATTTACCTCACAACCAGCCCTACAGCTAATGAACTAGCCTGGCTGAAAGAGAAGCTCAAACTGCACGCCAACGGAACGAAGTTAAGCGTTCGCAATACATTTGAGGAATATAAAAGCCTAAAAGCCTACTCCACATGGTTTGGCAAAAACATGTATGTGGAATTTGACGTTTGCGTCCTCAGTAATTTAATGTATTGCATTCTCCAATACGATCTTCCTCTGAATGAGCATGATGAAGGTAGCTTGCTTTACATCCGCTCGGTTATAGAAACCGATCGATACATTACTATGCCGTTCCGCTGCGCGCATCAGTATCCGCGGACCCCGCTCATTATTTACCACGTCGCGCGACTGATAGCGGCTTTTGATCCGCCTGCGTTGCAGCCGGTTAAGAGCAAATTTATTGCCGATGCACAGCGCATTTTAAAAACCACCAATCATCCGATGGACAAGGTGATTATCTCTTCTTCGCTCATCCGGCTTGGTGTAAAAACCGAGCGCATTGGCATTGAAAATTTCACTAAAACCGATTTTAACGGCTTCTTTTTCTTTATAGCCGGCCTCCTTACTGCTTACGAGCACCCAATCCTTTACAAGCTCGCTATCAATCCGTTATTTCATATGCATTGGATCTGCGAGGCCCATTGCTGGACACTTCTCGCAGAATATGAGACACTTTGGAACAACACCGCACAAAATATGCGTTAAACTTTCATTCCATAACCGACGAATAACGCAATGTCCGAAGCCACGATTTCTTTACAGGTAAAACACATTATCCAGGAAGCAACCGATGCAAAGACATTCGTTTTTGAAAGAACGAACAAGCAGCCATTCACCTACAAAGCCGGTCAGTTCCTTACATTCCTGATTCCCATGCACGGGCACGAAACCAGGCGTTCGTATTCCATGAGTTCTGCGCCTGATGTGGATGAAGACCCGGCCATAACTGTGAAGCGCGTTCCCAATGGTGAAGTATCGCGCTTCTGGATTAATACGGTAAAAGTGGGCGACCAGCTTAATGTATTGCCGGCTTCGGGCAGGTTTGTATTGGAAGAGTCCTTCGGATCGCCGCGCGACATTGTGCTTATAGCAGCTGGAAGTGGCATCACACCACTTTTTTCCATTTTAAAACAAGCCCTGGTGCAGGAAAAGGAAAGCAACATTACATTGCTATATGCCAGCAGGAACGTGCGGCATGCGCTGTTTCATGACCAGATCCGGCAATGGCAGGAGCAATTTCCGGAACGGCTGAATGTCGTCCACATTCACAGTCAGCCGCTGGACGACTGGAATGGGCTGCGCGGGCGAATTAACAACACCAGGCTGGAACAGCTGGTCAACAAATCGTTGCGTTTCCAGCCCAGGAACGCACGTTTCTTCATTTGCGGCCCTTATGAGCTGATGCGTTCGGTGGAAATAACATTGCATTTCATGGGCTTTTCGTCCTTACAGATCAGGAAGGAGAATTTCATAATTCCTGCTGCACCACCGCCCCCGCCTGTCTCCTACCCGCACGTAATTAAGCTTAATTTTCGGAGTGAGACACATGATCTTTTTGTTCCTGCCCACACCACCGTACTGGATGCGGCCCTGGCGGCAAATATTAAGCTGCCTTACAGCTGCAAAGGCGGAAGATGTTCGACATGTGCCGGGATATGCAGGTCCGGAAAGCTGCATATGAGTGTGAACGAAGTGCTCACAGACCGTGATTTGGAGGAAGGATGGGTCCTAACCTGCTCAGCTTATGTGGATTCCGCAGATGTTTCAATTGACATTATCTAAACCATTTCAAGCAAAAAGCGTACGAATGTGATTTCGTACGCTTTATTATGGATTTAGGATTAGCAGAAAAATGGGTAATTCTGGAAAAGGTTAAAGGTTAGGTTCTTTCAAGTGTTAAGGACGAGGAACGTAGAATATTATTTTATTTGAGATCTTCCTGACAAAATTAATTGTAAAAATGGTTAATCCAATTAAAAATCGAAAAAGTGTTCGAGCACACACGCAAAATGTGTTCTCGGGATCGTACCCGAAAGCGCAGACGTAAATGCATTTGCACTGCGTAAAACTAAACTCTATTCAGGACAATCTCAAATTTATTATAAATAAAATTTGAAAAGTATTGTGCCAGATACATTAGTTTGTTCTAAACTATTTATCCTTCAAATAAAAATTTGATATTCGTCCTGGCAACCGAAAGTGATGGATACAGACACCCCAAGAAAGTGAAAAAGAGAATCGTCAGAATAAAAGACATAGCAGAAAAGGCCCAAACGTCAAAAGGAACCGTAGACCGTGTATTGCACAACCGAGGCCGGGTTGCCGATGATGTGCGTGAGCGTATTTTGAGCATTATCAAAGAGCTTAACTATGAGCCAAATTTCATAGCACAATCACTAAAATCCCAGAAGACTTACAATTTGGCCGTCCTTATCCCCGACCCAGATGCGGATTCGTACTGGGAAGCACCGAAAATCGGGCTTGAAAAGGCGGAAAAAGAATTACGTCAATATGGCGTATACATTACCCTGTTCATTTTCAATTCGCATGAGGAACAGTCATTTATCGCAAAGGCTAAGGAAGTTTCCAAAGAGCATCCCGACGGACTTTTGATCGCACCGGTTTTTTACAAAGAAGCATTGCCTTTTTTCGAAGAATGGGCGAATCTTAATATTCCTTATGTGCTTTTCAACACGCAGATTGAGCATGTAAACCCGCTTTGCTACATTGGGCAGGACTCGTACAGAAGTGGCTCGCTGGCGGCAAAAATCCTGAGTTTCGGCTTGCAGTCGCCTGGGACCGTTTTGGTGGCGCACGTGAATGAAGACATTTCGAACTCTGCCCATTTGATTACAAAAGAAGCTGGCTTCCGCGATTATTTTAAGGCCAGTGACGACGCTGCTTACAAGGTGATCAGCAAGGAGATCAATTTCCCGGATGGAGAAACGCTCGATGACCAGCTGGATGCGATCCTGACAGATGAACCGGAACTGAAGGCCGTTTATGTCACCAATTCCAAAGCATTCGAAGTGGCCTCCTACCTGGAAAGAAAGGCTTTAAAACACATTAAACTGGTGGGTTATGACTTGTTAAAGCCGAACCTCAACTTCCTGGAAAAAGAGATCATTAACTTTCTGATCAACCAAAATCCGCTTGGACAAGGTTACTGGGGAATTCATCAGCTGGCCAACTTCCTTGTGTTTAAAAAGGACATTCAGCCTATCAAATTCCTGCCGCTGGACATTATCACCAAGGAAAACCTGGATTATTATTTGGATCCCCAATAAGGTTTCTCGGATCAGCAGGGTTTTGCATAGTCATGCTGCTTACAAATCGCCGAACTGGCTGTACATCTCTTTCAGCTTAGGTTCGGTTTCTTTGGCACGAATATCCTTGCGCAAAGCCGCTACACCCTGAATGTCTGTTAGTAAGCCCAAAGCCTGGAATGCACCAAATCTTACGAAGTAAGAAGGGTTTTCGCGCGCTAGCCCTTCCAGAACCGGAATGCTTTTGCGCTGCACATCCTGCTTGGATTTGATCAGATACTTTCCAAAAACCTGCAAAAAATTATACTTCTCAGTAGGCTTCATCGCCTTCATCTTGTCTAAAAACCAGTCGAACCGCTCCGGCTGGGCGAGTCCTGCGTAATAATTGCCAACTGATGTGACAATGGCATCATTGGGACTGTTTTCAAATTGTGCGGCTATTTCATTCGCATCGGTCGGTTGCGCCATCAGATATTTTTCTATCGCCACCGAAACGACCTGGTAAGAGCTGTCACTCAATGCTTCCCTGAAAATCGAATCGCTGTTGTTATCACCGAAAGAAGCCAGTGTGATCATCGCTTCCGAGCGCACTTGCGGATGTGCGTCCTGCCTTGCAGCGCTCTGGATCACCTTCTCAATATCAGCAAAACCGTCCCCGTCATATTCCGAGAAATTACTGATCGCCATCTGACGGAATTTCCAGAAAGGATCCGTCATTGCCTTTACCAGAATTGCCCTTGCTAATGTATCCGTAAGGTTTCCTTCCAACGAAGCCAGCGCTTCATATTTATGTAAAAACCGGTCGCTATGCGTGTATTGGAACTCCATCTCACGTCTGTTCTTTTCATGCTCCACAACGCCAAGCAACTGCGCTTCCGCATCGAAAACAACCAGATCAGGCTTTTTAGCAGCTGGGAATTCGAGTGTTTGGTTTACCTTGTCGACTAGCACATTATACTGGCTTTTCTTACCATTGACCCAGACATCCACTTTCAGCGGAAGCCTGTAAACCGTTGTGGCCAGTGTGTCCTGGGTTTGTTTTAATTTCAAAAGAACCTTACCCGTTGCCGCCGCGTATTCCTGCTGGATTTTAATGTTTGGGTGCCCCGGCTTATGAAACCATTGGTCAAAAAACCAGTTCAGATCTTCTCCCGTAACTTTTTCGAAAGACATTCTCAGATCGTCGATCTCGGCGGTCCCGAATGCGTGGCTTTTCAAATAATGCTGAAGGGAAGCAAAAAAAGCATCATCGCCTACATAGTTGCGCAACATATGCAGGATCCGGCCTCCTTTGGCGTAGGAATGGCTGTCGAACATATTTTCACGATCCTTATAAAAATAGCGGATCATCGGCACTTGCTTTGTTTCGGATTCAGCCAGATATGCTTTCATTTCCTGCAAGTTCTGCCAGTCTGCTTCGTACTTTCCGTTGTTATACTCACTCCAAAGATATTCGGAGTAATTTGCAAATGACTCATTCAAAGGAAGTTGCCCCCACTCTTCGGCGGTAACATAATCCCCAAACCAGTGATGCGCCAATTCATGGGCAATAACAGCGTCCGAGTTTCCGTCCACAAGCGACCGGGCGTCATTTTGAACGCCTTCTTCATGAACCGTTGCGGTTGTATTTTCCATTGCGCCCGCCACAAAGTCCCTTACGGCAATCTGTGCGTATTTTTCCCAGGGATATTCTATTCCGAAAACGTTGGCAAAAAAGCCCATCATTTCAGGCGTACGGCCAAAGATTGCGTGTGCATCCTGTCCGTATTTTGGCTCAACGTAGTAACTAAGCTCCAATCCGTTTGGCATCATATCCTTGGCAACGACAAAGTCACCTACGGCCAGCATAGTAAGGTAAGGCGCATGCGGAAGCGTTTGTTTCCAATGGTCGGTCCGCAAACCGTTTTTGCCTTCATTCTGAGCAACTAACAAACCATTTGACAACGTTTTATAGGTGCTGTCTACGGTAATGTAAATGTCCTGGGTAAATTTTTGGTTAGGTGCGTCAATGGTAGGAAACCAGCAGCTGCTTCCTTCGGTCTCACCTTGCGTCCAGATCTGCTTCGGTTTGCCTTCATCCATACCATCCGCATTGATAAAATAAAGTCCTTTGTCGGATGCGCTGTCTCCCGGCTTGTCACGCGGAACGTCATTCGGACGCGCTATGTAATCTATTTTAACAAAAACGGTGTCTTTCCTGGTGTAGCTCTGGTCCAGCTTGATCAGCAATTTTCGCTTATCATAAGAATATTCCAGCTTTTTCTTGACTTTTCCCTGAATCTCTTCCGTGGACAATGATCCATAATCTCCCACCGTGTCCATGAGAGCGATGCCTTTTATATCAAAGCCCTTAGCATCCAGTTCCAGTATGTTTTGCGGATAAAAATGCGGCTTGAACATGAGAACGGCCGACGCCGGAACCTGCTGCTTTTCCCAGTCGAATGCGACATCAAGGCGTGTATAAAGAATATCACTTTTCCTTGGCCGCTCCGGACGGTAAGCGCCCTGTGAGGAAACTGTTCCAGGATTCCTTCTTCTCAGCGTATCTGCCACCTCGGCAGCCTGTGAAGGAACGGAGAACAATAGCAATGCTGTGCAGATAACAAAGATCAAACGGCCCAAAAAAAGCCCCCTATCGTGGCTGGTAACGTCTCTTTTCAAGATGATTGTGTGGATGTATGTCAAAATGTTTTTGTTAGTATTTTTTGTTCTTTTGCTCAAATAAAATATCAGGTCGGCAGGATTCTCCCTGCTTCTGCTGCTCTCCTGGCAGGAATATACGACACCAGCATTGTTATGATAACGACGATAACGCCCGTATAGAGTATATCTTCCCATATTAATTTAACGGGATAGGCATCCACCAGTGACGTTGCCATTCCCATTGAAACAAATCCATATTTCAATTGCAATACGCATAGCAAAATTCCACCACCAAGCCCAGCCAGCGCACCAGACAGAGCCACAATTGCTCCTTCCGCAAGAAAAATTCTCCGGATCAACCCCGGCGTGGCGCCTAATGCATAGAGCATGGAAACGTCTTTCTTTTTCTCAATAGCCAGCATGCTGAGCGAAAAGAAAATGTTGATCGCAGCTACTAAAATAATGAAAGACAAGGTTATAGCCACAAAAAGTTTTTCCAGACGGATCGCACGAAGCAAGTCGGAGTTAAGCGAATCCCTGTCTCTGACCACAAACCGGTCACCCAATTGATCCGCAATCCTCCTGCTTACCTTTCCTTCCTTGTAACCTGGCATAACCTGCACTTCCAGCGAAGATCTTTCACCTTCATATCCCATCAGCTTTTCAACCAATGCGATTGGTGCGATCACGTAATCGTCGTAACGTGTTTCTATAAAAAATATGCCGCCGGGCCTCAGCAGAAGGTGGTTAAATGCTTCTGAAGAGGTCAGGTTTAAGGTTTTGGAGCCGGTTTTGGGATACATTAATTGTAATGGCGTAATAATGTCTTCCAAAGAAATGGATAAAGCATTCCTGACGCCTTCCGCAATGATGCCATACGGCGTGCCGCCCTGGCCATAAAGTTTTAATGTTCCTTCGATGATCGCCGTATCGAGCTGCCCCTGCCGCTGAAATGTGCTGTCAACGCCTTTGAGCCGCACAATGATCTGCTGGTTACCATACTGGGCAAGCGCGTTGTCTTCCACAACCTGCGTAACCAGCCTGACGCCTTCAACGGATCTGACCTTTTGAATCAACGCATTATCTGTTTTAAACCTTTTGCCTTCTGCGGGCGTGATCTTAACGTCCGCATCGAAGGTTTTGAAGATTTTTCGGTTCAGGTCCTCCATTCCATTGAAAACAGAAAGCACGACGACCATAGCCATGGTTCCAACTGCTACGCCAGCCATCGCGATGCGGGCTATGACGCTGATGAAGCTGCGTTTGTTCCGGGAAAAAAAATAGCGGACAGCGATCCTGTACGAAAGATGCATTAGGCAGGAGCTTTAATCAATTGGATTCGTCGTCCTCGTCCGGTTGAGCTGGTGGAATAACAATATCCGAAAATAGCAGGTCCATTTTGGCTGCATACTCGGCAGTATCGTCCATATAGAATTGAAGATGAGGCACGATCCGAAGCTGGTGACGCACCCTTTCGCCCAGTTTCTGACGAATGAATTTGGTGTTTTCCTGAATCGTTTCCAGTAATATCGACTTATTTTTATCGGGCAAAAAACTCAGGTATGCTCTTGCAATGCTCAGATCTGGCGTAACACGCACGGCTGTAATGGTAACAAAAGAGCCATTCGTCAAATGATGTGCGTCCTTTTGAAATATCTCCCCAAGATCCTTCTGAATCTGCCTCCCTACTTTTTGTTGTCTTTTAGATTCCATGTTTCAAAAGTACAAATATCCGGACTTATTTTGTTTTTGTAGAATGCGGAGTTGTAATTTCGTGAAAGTTATTCTGATAAGATACATAATCCGCATACTTCTTGTTAAGTTTTTTTCGCGTTAACGCACGGTATCAGAGCATCAGTCTGGTCGTATTTTTCCTGCTGCTCCGGCTTCCATTTTTCCTGGGGGGTGCGCCGCTGCTTATCCCGGAACTGAGCTGGATGCTGGTAGGCGAGCAAATGGGCCGTGGATTTATGCTCTACCGGGACGTGTGGGACAATGTAAGCCCTTTTTCGGGCCTTACTTACTGGCTTATCGACACGCTTTTCGGCCGCACGCAATGGGTTTATCAGCTCGCCGCGATCACGGTTTCAGTCGTGCAGATCCTTTATTTCAACTACGTTATACATTCCCGGGAAGTTTTCCCCGAACGCACGTTCCTTCCAGGTGCTTTATACGCATTGTTCCTGAACATTTCCTTTGATATGGGCACGCTTTCGCCCATGCTGATGGCTAATACATTCCTGCTTTTATCCTTCGGTGCCATTGTTAAGATCCTGGTAAGAAGGGAAGTAACGACCCAGGTTTTTGAAATGGGGCTTTATATCGGGATTGCTACATTGTTTTATCTGCCGGCTTCATTGTTCATGATCTGGGCATTTTTGGCGCTGTTATTTTATACAGGTTCCACCGTGCGTCACCATTTGCTGGGGCTGTTCGGATCTTTATTCCCGTTGCTGATGGTCGTGCTGTTCTTTTATATGAACAATGGCATTGAAAGTCTTAACAGGAACCTGCTGACTTCTGTCTTTCAGGTAAAACAATATAACCTCAATGATTTTTCCTCGCTGATCGCGTCGCTGTTGCTGCCGCTGGGCTTTGGGGTGATGGGTTTTATGCGGATTTTCACCACGTTGCGCTTTGTCAATTATCAAACTCGGATTCAGCAGGTGATGGCGCTCTGGTTTATCATTGCGGTGTTCACCATTCCGCTCATGCAGTTTATGGCGCCGATGCAGTTTGTGATCTTCATCCCGCCTGCTGCGTTTTTTGCAACACATTATTTTCAGAGTTTCAGAAAAAAAAGCTGGGCCGATGAGTTTCAGTTTATCACAATGGGCGCTGTGATCCTGATGATCCAATATCAGGGATTACGCGGCATTATACCTGGAATATCCATGGGTAAGCTCGAAAATCTGCGTGCAAAACAAGCAGCGCTTCCGGAACAGATCCAGAATAAGCGCGTTCTGGTGCTGGGGCAGCATTCAGGGGAGTATATCAATAATTACACGGCCACGCCTTACCTCAACTGGGAACTCGCCAGCTATGATTTGCGCAACCTGGATAATTTTGACAGCGTGATCCACGTCTACGACAACTTCAAAAAGGATCCGCCGGACTACGTTATCGACAAAGTGAACATTATGCCGAAACTGCTTTACCGCGTTCCGGCATTAAGAAGCCAATATGAATTAAGTCCCTGGAAAGGGATTTATCAGCGTAAGATCTAGCAGGCGATCTTATCCACCCGGGTCTGGTGACGGCCACCTTCAAATTCCGTCGCCAGGAATGCGCCTACGCTTGCCAGTGCCGTTTCCAATTCGATAAATCGAACGGGTATGCAAATAATATTTGCATCGTTATGCTGGCGTGCTAATGCTGCCAATGGCAAATCCCAAACCAGCGCTGCACGGATTCCCTGATGCTTGTTGGCCGTAATGCAAACGCCCTGGCCACTGCCGCAAAGCAACACGCCTTTCTCGAACTCGCCGCTTTCAACGCCGCTAGCCACGGGATGGGCAAAATCGGCATAGTCAGCAGAATCGGCGCTGTATGTGCCGAAATCCTTCACTTCAAAACCATTCGTCGTTAACCAGTTGATAACCGGCTCCTTATATGGAAAACCCGCGTGATCCGAACCGATAGCAATTTTTCTCATTAGTTTTTTGTTAATTGTAACATTTAATGATGGTCTTACAAAGTTACGATTATCTACTTCAACAACTAAATTGAATATCCGAATATGAGTGAAGAAGCAAAGCCAACCAATGCGGAATTAATAGACGTTTCCCTGATGAACCCCGCTGTTCCCGAAGATGAAAAGCGAATCAAGGAAGCATTTGAAGACCGGAATTGGAATGAGATAAAAAGTGCAGATTCCTGGGTTGTGTTTAAAGTAATGGCCGAGTTTGTCGAAGGGTTTGACAAGCTGGCGAAAATCGGGCCTTGCGTTTCTATATTCGGGTCGGCGCGGACGCTATCCAGCAATCCGCATTACAAAACGGCCGAAGATATTGCAGCCAAGCTCGTAAGACATGGATATGGCGTAATTACGGGCGGTGGGCCCGGGATTATGGAGGCGGGTAACAAAGGTGCGCGTGAGCAAGGCGGAAAGTCGGTTGGATTAAATATTAAACTCCCTTTTGAGCAGCATAGCAACATTTATATCGATCCTGACAAGAACATTAACTTCGATTTTTTCTTTGTACGAAAAGTAATGTTTGTTAAATATTCTCAGGGATTTATTGTTATGCCTGGCGGATTTGGAACGCTCGACGAAATGTTTGAAGCGATGACGCTGATCCAGACCAAGAAGATCGGCCGCTTCCCTATCGTGCTTGTAGGAAGCAGTTACTGGACCGGTTTGCTCGACTGGATCAAGGGAACAATGCTGACCGAGGGCAACATTAATCCCGAAGACATGAAACTAATCAGTGTTGTAGACACGCCGGATGAAGCCGTGAAAGTGATCGACAACTTCTACAATAAATATATGTTGAAGCCAAACTTCTAAGCACACAAGTCGCAACATTACCAGAGCCGTATCCTAGTCAAAACGAAGATACGGCTCTATTTTTTTTATCATAGCTTCATCCACAACCCGCACTTTCCGCAAATCTTCCACATTCCTGAACGGCCCGTGCTGATTTCGGTAATTGATAATGATGGCAGTGACTTTCTTGTTTTTGAAATATGAATGCTTACCCAAGTCCTCGGCACTCACGCTATTGAGATTAATCTTTTTCACTGCGCTGCTGACCTTTCCATAACGGTGCAGCTCAGCAAGCGCCACAGAGTCCAGCCCGAAAATCTCTTCGTATTGATCCACAGAATGGAATCCGCCCAGCGCATCACGGAATTTGAGGATGCGTAACGAAAGCTTGCTTCCAATCCCGCGCAATTTCACAAGTTCGGTTGTATCCGCGGTGTTCATGTCAAATGCCGTTATGACCGTTTTCGAAGGCTTACTAAATGCTGAATAAGGTGCCTTATCGTTTCCAGTATGCTTTTTTATTCCGGCAGTGTTGTTTTCAAATGTTGGCTGAGCCGTAAAAACAATGTGCTTTTCGAGCTTATGGAACAGTTCTGACTGAAAATCGTAGATATTAAGCAGGTCGTTTTTCTTTCGGAACTTGCCTCCTTTGCTTCGAAAATTTTCAATTCTTTTAGCAAGAAATGCGGGAATGCCAAGCGTTTCCAGTTGGTCAACGGAGGCCACATTAGGATCAAAATTAGACAGCTTAGCCGGCTTCCCGGGTTTGCGTGCGAATGTTTTTTTAGGATACGGTTTAAAAGATTTGCTCTTAGCCTGGCTTGCCTTCTCCAACACAACGGCCAGACTATCGAGCATTTTCACATTAACCGGCCGCTCGTTGATGTGCAGCTCAGGCAACAGGAACCTCCGGAAAAAGAAGGGTAACCACAGCAAAAGCAGGCAGAGCACCATGAGGACCAGCGCACCCCTGGCTTCTTTTCTTGAAATACCAAAATACGATTGCAGCAGTGACGCGATTTTACGAAACATTTGTCGGGACATTAATTTCCCTTTAGACGCTGCTTTCGTTTTTGGTCACAAAAAAAACTGCGAAGATGTTTTTTACACCTTCGCAGCCCTCATTTACAATATAATTACTGATTCACAGAAACACTTCCGGCGCTGGCTGAGAGCGTAACCGGAATGCCGCCGCCATTCATTTTTCCACGTACACGGTCTTTTGCTGCTTCCCCATCAAAGTTTTTCAGGGCAATGTTCACTTTGTTTCCTTTCAGATCCAGGTCTACGCCCTTATCCATCGGCATGGTCACGCGAACGCTTCCCGCTGAGCTCGACAGATCCACATAATCGCCTAATTTAGCCATTTCCACCTCAATACTTCCCGCACTGGTGCTGGCCCGCAAGCTTCCCGATACATTAGCAAGCCTTACCGAACCGCCCGATGTGCCGGTATTCAATGTGCCTTTAATGCCATCGCCTTTTACGCTTCCGCCGCTCGTGCGTGCTTCAATGTCGCCTTCAAGGCTATTCAATGCAATGCTGCCGCCGGAGGTTTTGAGCTGGATTTTACCGGTCAATTCGGTTGCTTTAATGCTTCCTCCACTTGTATGGAGGTCGATGTCCTTTTTGCAATTCATGACATCAATGCTGCCGCCCGAAGTCCGTCCGCGGACCATACCGTCGAGGTCACTCACTTTCAGGCTTCCGCCGCTTGTCTCGAAATTCTGCTCACCGCTTAGCGACGCTATGTGGATGCTGCCGCCGCTGGTTTTTAAGTTTGTTTGTGTATTTCTTGGGGCCGAAACTTTGAAACCTATGGAAATGCTTTTTTTATCATTCCATTTTACATTGTTTTTCCGTTTTGCAGTCGCAACAACCCGGTTTCCTTCCGTCCCGATGAGAATGTCATAGTCTTCCAGGCGGTCTTCGATGTCTTCCTTGGTCAGTTCGCTCTTGCCATTCCAATTATTGGGTCTGACATACATTTCGACTTTGAATCCGCTGTTCTGGCCGCCATTTACGGTTATTGAGCCGCCGGATGTTTCTACGGCAAGTTCTTTCAGGTTTGCGCCGTTGAAATTTTTGGTAACATAGGGCTTATCGCTATCAACCTGGGCAGAAACGGCCCCTGCTGTGAAAAGCGCAAACATTATTAAAAGTAGTTTTCTGTTTCTCATGTCTAATATGATTAGGTTTTTCTGAATGATGCTGAATCTAGCTGGGAGGTTGCATCGCCGGTATGGTTTTTGAAATAATATCTTTAAATACAAAAAGACTACTATGAAAACCTTTCACATTGAAGTGGCGAATGACTCGGAAGAAGAATTGATCACTAAAATCCTCGAAAATTTACAGCAAAAAGGAATGATCCATTTCAGCGAAATTCCTGAGCATGAATCCGCCGCCAGGTCTATGCGCGCATCCGAAGACCAGGTTCACGAGATTATTGACGAAGCAGAGCTTGGCCCCTACTATTCCGAAAAGGAAGCCAAAGACATTCTTAATCTATAAGTTATGCGACCACTCCCGGTCGCATTTCACATTTTCAGAAAAGAGGCAAACCATTTGCCCGAATCCTTAACAGTGCGTTTCTGGGTCTTAAAATCCACATGCACCAGCCCAAATCGGGCTGCGTAGCCTTCTGCCCATTCAAAATTGTCCATCATTGTCCAGGCCAGGTAACCTTTCACTTTGACTCCTTCATTTTTAGCTTTCAAGATAGCAGCCAGATATTCCTGATAGAATGACTTACGCTCGGGATCATGAACATTTTCTCCCTCAACCTGATCGTGAAAAGCGGCACCGTTTTCCGAAACAATGATCTCCCGGATTCCGTCGTATGCGTCAAATTGTTTCAAAATGTGATACATTCCATCACTGCTTACTTCCCAGCCCATAGCTGTTACCGGCACATTCCTGAGTTTTGCAGGGACTTCTTTTAGCCAAACCACCGGTGCGAAATAAGAATGCTTCACCACCACACTGAAATAGTTTTGTATACCAATAAAATCGAAGTCAAATTTGAGCCTTTCGGCATCGCCGGGTTGCATGTAGCGTTTAATATTTCCTAAAAAACGGAACGCATCTGCCGGATAACCCATTCCCAATGCGGGCTCAATAAAGAGTCGGTTCATCAGTGCGTCGGCGCGTTTGGCAGCGCGTATGTCCCGGAAGCTCGCACTCGCTGGGTGTACATATGAACATGAAATGGCTGTTCCAATATAAGCATCTGCAACATTGCGCCTGATCACTTCCCCACCGATCGCCTGGCACATGGCCAAATGATGCACAACGGGCAAAAAGTTGCTGATACTTTTCCTTCCCGGCGCATGCAATCCCGTGGTGTAACCTAGTCCCGCAACAGCCATCGGCTCGTTGAGCACAATCCATTTTTTGACCCTGTCGCCAAATGCATTTGCACATATCGTGGCGTAGGACTCAAACCATTCAAGAATCCTTCGATTTTTCCACCCGCCGAGATCTTCAAGTGCTTGCGGAAGGTCCCAGTGATAGAGCGTAATCCATGGAACGATATCAAGTGACAAGCATTTGTCTATCAATTTATTATAAAATAAAATCCCGGCCTCGTTCACTTCGCCGTAACCTTTCGGCAAAATGCGTGACCAGGAAATCGAAAACCTGAATTCCTTGAAACCCAATGCATGGATCAGCTCGATATCGCTTTCGAAACGGTTATAAAAATCACAAGCTATGCGTGCATCATCCCCGTTTTTAATCTTGCCTTTTATCGTTGCAAACTTATCCCAGACGCACGGGCCACGGCCATCCACATCCACCGCCCCTTCGATCTGGTAAGCTGCCGTAGCGACTCCCCAGCTGAAATCAGCACCAAAATCCTGCTTATTGAAATGAATATCCGTCGTCACTGCTGCCTTTTTATGTGCCGGAAAGTTAGAAACATATTACAAAAGAAAAGCCCTCTACCCGATAATTACGGATGGAGGGCTCTCAAAAGATCAAGCGGCTGTTACCTCACGATCAGGATTTTGCGCGTCAGGGTTCCGTCATTGATTTTGACAAAGTATGTTCCCTGATTCAGTTTTCTAACGTCGATCGCATTAGATGCGTCAGGTAATGTGTTCAGAACCAGCACACCACGCTGATCATAGAACTTAACACTTGAAATGGCCTGGCTGCTGTTCAATACGATGCGGTCTACCGTCGGGTTTGGATACACGCTCAATTGTGCGTCACCATCAAATTTCAGGCTTTTGATCGAACTGAAAGAGAATGTGCCATCCTGATCAACCATTCTTAACCGGTAAAGGTTGGTAGCCAGAGGGTTAGTGTGAGTATAGCTGTATGGAACCAATGATTTGCTTTCGCCTTGTGCTGCTACGATATCAAGGACCGCCCATTTCTTACCGTCACCGCTGTGCTGAACTTCAAAATGATCAGAGTTCGTTTCAGAAGTTGTTGACCAGGATAATGTGGCAACAGCCCCTTCTTTTTTCACATTAAAGGCAGACAATGTTACCGGAAGCGGAGGACCTGAGAAAGTTAAGCAACCTCCGTCAACCGCCAGATAATCTTCTGATCCGGAGCCCTGAATGCGAATTACCGTTGTACCTGATGGAATCGCACCGGCAAGAATGTATTTCTGCAAGCCATAAGGATCGCTGGTCACCAATTTATCAACTTGCTGTGTCAATGTTCCCAGCACTTTATTGGAGCCATTAAGGAAGATCATTTCGATTTTCTGATCCCTGTTCTCTTTCACCGCTGCCCAAATGCTCAATGTAACAGAATTTCCAAGGGATGATTCAAAGGCGAAATCCTGATGGAACGAACCGTTACCTGCTAAGATCAGGCTTTTCGAGCCGCACACGGCAATGGTAGCATCTGCAAATACGTGTCCTACTGTTGTCCAGTTGGCCGTTCCTTCTTCAAAGCTGGCGTTAACCAATTTATTATCGTTACAAGTCTCGCATTGCGGCGTTGTTGGCGGCGTAAGGGTCATACACACCACGTCGAATTTGAAATAGTTACCTCCGGAAATTACATTGATCCGTACTTTGGTAGCTCCCACTGGTGCCGTTTCGGATAGGTTATATTGCTGTAACTTGTGCTCCTGCGTTACCTGATAGTTCATATGAACCAGGTTTTGAGGTGTTTCGGCAACTGGGATCAATTCGCCTGCGCTGTTATAAAATTCCAGTTTGAACTTGTGGTCCTGATTTGTGTCATGCGTTCCGCCATATACGCTTACATTCACTCTGGTTCCTGATGTCAGGGTTACATCCTGGTAAACAGTTGCTGCACCATCAATCAAACCGTTTTTGCTACCGCAGATGCTGTATGGATCATCCTGTCTGAAATTTCCGTTTCCGAATTTCTGCCAATCATTGGTTCCGTTTTCGAAACTTCCGTTTTTCACTGCGTTTTCAGAATCCTTGCAGCAATCAGCAGTCACCGGAGGAGGCGTGATCGACATACAGGCAACATCCACTTTGAAATATGCACCGCTGGCGTAAAATCTGAATTGAACCTTCACAGCATTTGCAGGAACAACATCCTTCTTTAATGTGAATTTTTTCAGCTTGCCATTTCCGGTAACCTGGTAGTCCATATCAACGGTTACACGCTCATTTTCTATCTCGTTGTTGTTTTTGTCATAGAAACGAAGATAGAATTTATGCGTCTGCCTCACATCGTGCGTACCACCATACACAGTCATATTGATGGCGCTTCCACCTTGCACAGGCACATTTTGATACACATATCCCGACTGATCGATCAAGCCGTTCTTACTGCCGCATTGGTTGTATGCATTGTCAAGACGGAAATTTGTACCGTCTGACTTTTGCCAGTGGTCCAATGATTCAAAATTTCCGTTTTTAAGCGCATTATCGGAATCACTGCAGCCACAATCACCTGTGGCATAGGCATTTCCGGCAAGTCCGAAGGTTAACAGGAGGGAACAAATGAGTAAAGTAAAATTTTTCATAACATAATTGATTTGTAGTTAATTGGCTGTAATAGCTAGACGTTTAAGTAAAATCTACGGTGCAAATGTATAGTTCAGATCAACTAAAAATATAACTTTTTTTATATTACACTGCACTTAAACTTATGTCTAATGGGATTTTTAAATTATTTCTAATAACCTCAGAGCAAGTATTATTACAACGACTTTTTCAATAATTCACTTCTGATCAGCGATTTACTTTTTATACATATCAACAAGTGGTTGGAAGCACATTCACTTACAGTGACGGATCCATTTATAACTATTTCAATTCTAGTCTAAATTAAACGGTATGTACTACACGTTGTCAAGAAGAGCCGATTAGAATGTGAATTAAATGTGTATAGCGGTTACAACTCCCGAGAAGCATTTTAGTGATCCCAAAAACTTAGAATCAGGAACTCATTGACTGGCTTGTAGGAGACGAACCGTTTCTACAAGAAAGGAATTGGATCGTGAGAAAAATTTCTAGTACGAGCGTTCGTAAAGGGGTCTGGAGAGAATGTGAAGCTTGTATGAGACTTGTAGCAGAAGCTAAAAATGCATTGAGAAAATTCGACA
Organism: Dyadobacter chenhuakuii; assembly: GCF_023821985.2. Taxonomy (NCBI): domain Bacteria; kingdom Pseudomonadati; phylum Bacteroidota; class Cytophagia; order Cytophagales; family Spirosomataceae; genus Dyadobacter; species Dyadobacter chenhuakuii. Next base: position 3,104,623 of record NZ_CP098805.1, read on the forward strand.
AAAAAAATTTGCGTAATTTTTTGAGTTCTACAAAATTCCCTGCCCATTTATGCCGTGTAGAATATAGTGTAACGGCTAAGACAGCAAACCGCCAATGTGCCGTTAAAAAATTGACGAAGGAGATAAACAGAAGATTATGAAGCCAGTGCACTTAGCTTATTGACCGCAGGCTCATTTAAAGACATACGCCAACGTTGCGTCGATCCACAGTAAAATGCAGAAAATTGCATATTTACTGACCACGTTCGTATTCAGGAAATTAAAAGTATAAAGCAGCGTAATGTAGAAATACTGTGAGCTTGATATTAAGCAAAGATGGGCTTGGGAGCGCAGACCTCGAAAATCTCACGCAGTTCTTGCAAAGCTTTCCGGATTCTTGACTTTACAGTCCCCAAAGGCAGGCTAAGCCGCTCTGAAACTTCTTCGTGCGTATATCCTTGGAAATAAACCATTTCAATAAGCACTTTACGCTCCGGAAGCAGGCGCTCTACGATTGAGCGAAGATCCATTGTCGCCGGAAGCGGGTTAAAAATCGTGGAGGAAATAAGATCGCCATCGCGGACAAGCTCCAGCTGGATAACGCGTTCCTTTTTCAATTCTACACGCAGTTTGTCAATGGCAGTATTACGCGCAATGTTCAGAATCCAGGTGAAAAGGGTTCCCTTCTCAGAATTGTAGTGGCCGATATTTTTCCAAATTTTCAGAAAGGTATCTTGCATCGCATCACAGGCACGTTCCTCGTCTTTCACAATCTTGACAATAATACCATATAACGCCGAAGAGTAATTATCATACAAATATTCAAAGGCACTACGATCGTTAGATTTCAGAAGGGATACAAGCGCTGCTTCTGTGTAGGTATACTTGGCATTCATGTAGATAGCTTTTTGTCTGGGTTCATGTCCGGCTATATCCGGCTCTTGTGATTTTATTAATATTGTTCCAGTTCCGTTTCCAATCAATCTGTGTAATTTACACCCAATGTGGGATCGGGACTTTACCTAACTATTCACTGCAATGACCTTAAAAGTCCTTTTCATATTTGTTTTTATGTGTATAATTCTCGCCTGTTCGTCCGAAAAGCAATCGGTGAATGATGAGGAAAAGCTGCAACAAATCGGTCGGGAATATGTGACACTGGGCCTTACCATTGGCCAGTATGACGCCGATTTTGTAGATGCATATTACGGGCCGGATTCCCTGCGACCGGCAGCGGCAAAGGACACGGCTGATTTCCCGAAAGACAGTTTGACCCTCAGGATCACAGAGCTTAAAAGTCGTGTTACTGACCTGCTAACCAATACAAAAAACGACACAATTCGCCAGCGCGCTGAGTGGTTGGGCTCACAGCTTATGGCCTTTGAACGCCGGGTAAAGATCGTTGCTGGGGAGCGTGATGCATTTGATACAGAATCCCGGGACCTGTTTGACGCCGTTGCACCGATTTACAATGAAAAACATTTTCAGGACCTGATTGCACAAATGGACAGCATTTTGCCGGGCAAGGGTGCGCTTCCGGACCGGTTTCAGAAGTTAGCTGCGAGGTTTTTGATCCCAAAAGATAAGATTCACACGGTTTTTCAGGTTGCCATTGCGGAAGCGAGGCGACGAACCCTGCAACATTACACATTACCTGCAGGCGAGAATTTCAAGCTCGAATACGTGACGGACAAGCCCTGGTCGGGATATAACTGGTATAAGGGCAATTACCAAAGCGTGATTCAGATCAATATCAGTCAGCCTATCTTTATCCAGAGGGCCATTGACCTTGCCTGCCATGAAGGCTATCCGGGGCATCACGTGTTCAATGTGCTTTTGGAAAAAAATGTTTATTACGATCAGGGTTCGCAGGAAATTTCACTGTATCCGCTGTTCAGTCCGCAGTCGCTCATTGCCGAGGGAAGTGCTAACTATGGCATTTCCATCGCATTTCCCGGCGACTCTCAGGAACAATATTGCAAACAGATTCTGATGCCTTTGGCGAATATTGACACCACCGGCGCGCATCTTTACTTCGAAGCGTTTAAAATAAGCTCTGCCCTGAATTATGCCCGGAATGAAGTTGCCAGAGGACTTATCAATAAATCCATGAATGACAAAGATGCATTGCGCTGGTTAACAGACTATTGCCTGCTGACCGAAAAGGGTGCAACGGACTATCTCAGATTCATCAAAAAATACGGAAGCTATGTGATCAACTACAATTATGGTCAGGACCTGGTCAAAAACTACATTGAGAAAACGTCCGGCCAGGACCAGGAAAAACGCTGGAAAGCATTTGAGAAGTTATTGAGTAATCCTATGAGAGCCAGTGATCTGCTGGCGGCCGACAAAAAATAAATCACAAGATTGCTTGTAAACCTTCCGGGTCATAACAACCCGAAAGGTTTTATCATGGCTAGTGACTTTCGTCTGACTCAATGCCCAGGACACTCAAACGATATGGTGTTGCTGAAACTTTGATTTTCTCAACTTTGGAAAAATCTTCGGTATTGATCCGCAGCAATTCTCCGTTTTTCGGTTGGGTAATGTATACAAACCGCGTTGTTGCTTCGAGCTGCGGCTTTTGGGTTTCATCTTTGGCAGTTGCAGGAATGACCGATCCGGTTTTCTTAACTGTATTAGTTTTTAAGTCAAAAATCTGCACTTCGCCGCTGTGCAGCAGGATCAAGAGGTTGTTCCCTGCATAATCCACTTTTGCCTGCATAATGTCTGTATTGGCAAGAATGGGCGTTACTGTATTAGCAGTGATATCAATCAGATAAGCGCCTTTCGCGGCAGTATAACCGATGAATTTTCCGGCTCCCTTCGCTTCCAGTATCGAACCAAACCATGCGTCACCAAAGTCCGCAGGATGTGCAATGAGCCTTTGTTTTCCACTTGGTTCTACAACCAAAATACCACTCGAAGAGCCAAACAAGGACACCAAACCGTTAGTGGCGTTGCCGTGAATGCCTTTCGTTGCCAGCGTTGAAGCAAAAAGCGTTTTACCGGAAGCGTCGATGATTTTCACACGCTCAGGCAATGTACCCGCTACCGAGCCGTCTTTTACGGTAATAGCATAAGTGCCGTTATCAAACTTCGTTATTGCGCCGTGGTGCGCAACATTTCCTGCATTGACAATCGTCATTTTAGCACCCGGCGTGTGGAAGTCTGCCTCTTTCGCAATGGCCAGTGTGCCGTCCCCGTCATTGAAAGTGATGACCTCATCGCTTTTGCTCTTGAAGTGCGTCGGCTTATTTCCTGTTCCGGTCAAGGCGCCGAACTTAGGGGTTCCTTTCACATCCACATGATCTCCGTGGCCTTCAAAACCAGTATCAAAAAACTGTACATAATTATTGGCACCATTAACCAAAGCACCGAAACGACCTGCCTGCGTTCCATACAAGGCCGATTTAGGAAACTGCGCTTCAAATTTTTCAACAGTCAGCTTAACGGGATCTACCAGTGAGATTTCCTTGCTGCTCTCATCATTGACCAGGATACGGATGAATTTGAATTCGCTTTGCGCGGCGGGAGTAACCGGATTTTCGTCATCCTTATCGCAGGAAGCGAGTGCGAAAACCAGTCCGATTGTGAAGAGTGTTTTGAATAAATGCTTTTTCATAAAAAAATCTTTAAATGCAACATTGATGCAAATATAGAATCATCGGATTGAATATTGCAACAATGATGCAAATAAAGATCTTAAATATTAATTGCTTAGTTCAAGATCTATGCAATTGCCTCTCTAAGCAGGTTACGGCTCTCTTTTTTCACGAAGGTAATGGGAACGAAATCATCATTGGGAGCACCTATATAGTAAACCGTCCAATCCGGATCGTGATGTGACAGCATTTCGCTAATGCAGTCAGCACGATGCGCGACGGGATTTGAGCAGTCTTCCCAATAAAAAAGCTCAACACGATAAAACAAATTTTGCTTGATGCCATTAATTGTTACTTCAACTTTAATCTCCTGCTTTCCTTGAAGCGGCGGGATTGGGATAGCGATATGGCTCATGATTGTTTAAGGTTAGAAATGCAACATAGCTGAGTCGTTTATCAATGAAATTATGGGTTACTCACTTCGTAAAGACTTCACAGGGTTTGTTAATGCCGCCTTAATGCTCTGGAAACTGATCGTCAACAGCGCTACCACCACTGAAAGCGCACCAGCCAGCGCGAAAATCCACCATTCAATGTCAATCCGATAAGCGAAGTCCTTTAACCAGGTGCTTACGGCCCACCAGGCGATGGGCGAAGCGATCAGAATGGAAGCGATAACGAGTTTTAGAAAATCCTTAGATAGCAGTGCGACGATGCCGGCCACCGAAGCGCCCATCACTTTTCGTACGCCGATCTCTTTGAACCGGCGTTCAGCCGAGTAGGAAGCAAGCCCGAACAAGCCCAGGCAGGAAACGAAAACCGCCAGTGCAGCAAGGATGCCGACAATTTCGCTAACCTGGCTATCAGCCTTATATAATGTTGCGAAATGGTCGTCGAGGAAAGAATACTTAAATTCCTGCTGCGGCACAATGTTGTTCCAAATCCCTTGAATGCCCGCAATAGCACGCTTGGCATCATTGCCTTTTATACGCACCGACATCTCTCCATAACCCCAATTCTTTTGGTTAAAAAGACAAAGCGTTTCTATCTTATGGTGCAGTGAATTGAAATTAAAATCCTTCGCTACGCCAACGATCACACCCGCGGAATCCATGCCCGAGAAGCCGAAATGCTTTCCTACCAGTGTTTGAAGCGTCAGTTTAGGCTGGTCTTTTAAAAGTTCTTTGGCCAGGGACTCGTTAACAATGTAAGCCTTTGCATTATCGCCTTCATCATCCCGGAAATTCCGGCCGGCAATGATCTTGATTTTATATAAAGACAAATAATCCGGGTCAACGACCACTTGCGAAGATGCGATCTGTTTCTCCGGCCCGTCACCATGAAAAGTCACCCCGGTCTGATGCAAGTTATTGCCCAGGCGTTGCTGCGAACCGGTTACACCCGACACAAATGAGCTGGCGAGCAACTCCTGTTTGAGGGCCTGATATTTTGGTCCCGACTTGGAATCGAGCGGAATGATTACAACTTGCTCCCTGTCAAACCCCGGGTCTTTTTGCTGCATGTAACGCAATTGCTTCACGGCGAAGCCAGTGGCAATGATGAGAAAGATGGCACTCGAAAACTGTGCGATAACGAGCAGATTCCTGAAATTCGCCTTCCCGGTCCTTAATGTGCCTTTCAAAACCGCGATAGGCTGAAACGAAGACAAGAATACTGCTGGATACAAGCCGGAAAATATGCCAATCACAATGGTTCCGAGCAGGATGCTGCCCAGCAATGAAGGATTGGTAAAAAACGCGAAGTCAAGATCGCGCTGACTAAAATTACTTACGACCGGAATCAGCAACTTCACCATCGCAACTGCCAGCACCAAAGCCATAAATGTCAGCAAAATCGATTCTCCGATAAATTGGCCGGCAAGCTGAAACCGCTGCGCCCCTATCGATTTTCTGATCCCGACCTCCTTTGCCCGGCCAGTAGAGCGGGCCGTGGACAAGTTCATAAAGTTGACGCACGCTATCACGAGCACAATGATGCCTATTACAGAAAATATATACGTGTAACTACGGTCGAATTTCTGATAATTGATATAATCGTGGGTGATATCTGTGGATTTGGCGTGGACATCGGAAAGCGGCTGCAAGAAAAGCTCATAATCGCTGGCGCCTTCTTTGCTCATGTGCCTGCCCAGGTAAGCAGGGAATTTCTTTTCTAATGCGGCTATATCTGCACCGGGAGCCAGTTCCAGATAGGTTACCAGCCAATTGCCACCCCAATTGTTCATATAATCCGGACGCGTGATGGTGCTGAACGAAAATAAGGCATCGAATTGCAGGTGCGAACTAGCCGGAACATTTTCCATGATGCCGGTTACTTTGAAGGTCAATGTATCCCCGCCATAATGGATTACCGACTTTCCGATCGGGTTTTGTTTTCCAAACAAGCTCGCAGCACTTTTTTCGGAGAGAACCACTGTATTGGGTTCTTTCAGCACGCTTTGCTTCTGACCTTCAAGCAGTTTAAAATCAAACATTTCCAGAAAATTAGCATCTACCCACAGTGCTTTGGGAAGCTCTGTCTTCTTTTCCTGATACAGCAATGGAACATTATCGAACTTACTGATGCGGACAAAATCCTTTATCTCGGGATATTCATTTTTGAGTGTGGGGCCCATCGGGAACATTGAAAGCGCCACTTTCTGAGGTGCCACCATGCCTTTGAACTTCTGGACTTCATCGAGCCGGTAAATGTTTTTGGAGTGGATTTTATCAAAACTAAACTCGTAAAAAACAAAAACCATAATGAGCATGCAAGCAGCCATCCCAATGGCGAGGCCGACAATGTTGATCCCGGAAAAAACCTTGTTTTTCCAGATATTGCGAAAAGCAATTTTCAGGTAGTTTTTAAGCATAGCAGAGATAGGGATAAGATTGTGTCAGCAACAAACTTATGCCAAAAATTAACCAGTTAGTTATCAAATCCTTACATACAAAAAGGCGAACAAAGTTGTCCGAAATCGGACAACTTTGTTCGCCTTTGAACAGCCCCTCCAATGGCCTCTTACCAGGTTCTTTTAATGCCAAAATAACCGCCCGCAGAATCGACAAACAAACTGCCGTTATCAAGTCCGAATTTTGCTGTCAGACTGGTTTTTTTCAAATGTGGAAATGCGTATTCGCCAGCTAAATAGGTGGATAACTGCCCGCGAACCGGCTTGAAATTTTCGCCCGGCATCCCGAAATTCTGGCTGTACGAGACCTTCAATGTAAGCGCAAGCATATTCCCCCAGCCTCCCTGCACGCCTGCATACCAAACATTCACCCGGTTGCTGGGAAAATAGCGTGAACTCGTCTTTTTTGACTGGTCCATATCCTTACCAGGCACAATAAACGGCGTGCCCACGGTCCGGTCGAAATAAGACCAGCCTTTGGAATATTGAGAATGGTTGAAATAATTATCCGCGCCCTGATAAGTGCTTCCGGGAATGTAAAATGTGGATCCCGACTGGTCTTTTGTAGAAAGGAATTCTAATGTTACCCGTGAAAGAGCAAAGCCTGCACTATTTTGTAATGCATTCATTTTTAGATTAATACCGTACAAACCATCCGGCACATTCTTAAAAAGCATACTCGATACATCTTCGAACGGATGCTGGTGATACACAAACAGCTGCTTGTCGCCAACCTTAGTTTCAAACGCAAAATCATAGCTTCCCAAATGATTACCTAAACGGTAACTGTCAAAAGAACCGTAACCGTTTTTGGTAAACCAGTTTTTGGAAGTGTAAGCCAGCACCACATTGGGATAGAACTTCCAGGACGATGGCAATTCGCCGTTCACTGCCAGTTCAGGATGTTTTTTGAGCTCCTCGGAATGCCCGGCCCAAAGAACATTGTGGTTTAAACCGAAATAAAATTTACTTTTTGATGTAGGCTTGCCCAGTCGCAGATACATAAACTTCTGATGGAGCCTCACGCCCTTTATATAATCCGTATCAAACCAGCCATGCGAGAAGCCGGCGTGGACAGCGAGAAAATTGCGTGTAAATTTCAAGGGAACGAAGGTGATGGTTCCGATCTGGACCTTTGGAATAGGAAGGGCATTACCCGAGCCTGCATAAAACCCGGATGATAATGTCGTATCGCCCAGTCCCATCACCTCACGCCTTCTACCCACATAAATTTCCAGCATTTTGAACCTCGCCTTCACATGCGCTTCCGGCAACAGAACCTTAAACTGATTCTGCTCATTGTAGTTGAGGACAGGATTTACAGCAAATCCCCAATCTGTTTTTTGTGGACGGTTGGAAAGGCTGTCAAAAAACACATAGTCTTTTCGAATCGTACCCTGGATTTGTCCCGCAGGGCCGGTGTTGGGCACAATGCCGAATTGGTTGGTGCGCAGCCAAAATGGGGTTTTTTCGGGCGAGGAAATGTATGCACCGGCTTCAAGCCCCGCTTTCAAACCTAAGGGCAAAGCATTTCCATTTTGCGCGTTCACCCGCAGACATTGAAATGTTAAAAGGCAGATTGCAATGTAAAAAATGGCCTTAAACCTGAGCATAACGCAATTATATGAAGGATTACCTTGCAAGATAAAGACGTTTGCACTAAAACTTTCTACCCAAAAATTATTTCAATGTTATTAAACGGCGTTCCCGACCCTACTCACTTTTCAATGTTTGCACCGGATCAAGCAATGCTGCGCGAATAGCCTGGTAACTAACGGTTAATAACGTGATTACCAATGCTCCTGCGCCTGTTCCGGCAAATATCCACCCCGAAATTTCAGTGCGATAAGCATATTTCATCAACCATTCCTGCATCGCATACCGGGCAACCGGCGTAGCAATTAGAACCGAAATAATCACAAGCCGTACAAAATCCTGTGACAACATTTGCCAGAGGTTACTGACGGAAGCACCCAAAACTTTGCGGATCCCGATTTCTTTTGTCCGCTGTTCGGCCACGAAAGATGCCAGCCCAAAAAGCCCTAGGCAGGAGATAAATATTGCAAGCGATGCAAAGAAACCCGCCAGCTTGCCCATACGCTCTTCTGACCGGAATTTGGCATCGTATTCCTGGTCTGCAAATTTGTATTCAAATGGTACCGTCGGCGTCAGCTTCCTGAAAACCGCTTCGATTTTCGGTAAGGCAGTGCTGGCGCTGGCTTGATCGTTCAGCCTGATATTGACCCAATTTGGAGATCCAAAAAGGAAAAAGACGCTAGGCGCCACTTTCTGGAACGGCGATTCCATTACCATGTCCTCCACAACTCCTAAAATCCTGAAATTCTTTTTGACATTACCGGTCATCCATTGGCTCTGCCAGCTTACAGTCTGCCCGACAGGCTGTTTAAAACCAAGTAACCTGGCAGCTGTCTCGTTGATAATGAAACCGGCAGAATCCGAAGCCATATTGGAAAAATTACGGCCTGCAACAAATTTCCAGTTCACAACATCTGCGTACTCGTGTGATACGGTCAACGTACTGAATCCAGGCGGGTTTTCCATTGCCATACCCTCCCAGCTGAAACCTCCGTTTGCTGACCAGACATCGGTAACCGGGCTTTGCGACAGCGCCACTTCCTTCACAACACCCGTCTGTTTCAACTCGGCGCTGATAAGTGTGGATTTTGCATAAAAATCATCTGACTTCATCTCAATCATCAGCAATCCGTCACGTGCGTACCCTACCGGACGGTTCCTGGCAAACCTTATCTGGCTATAAATGATGATGGTGCAGATCACAAGCGCTATTGAAACAGTGAACTGAATAACTACAAGCACTTTACGGGGCATGGAGGCAAATCGGCCGACGTGGATAATGCTTCCCTTTAACACTTTCATAGGCTGGAAAGAAGTGAGGTAGAATGCGGGATAACTTCCTGCCAAAATGCCTGTTATGAGGATAAATGCAACGCTCATCAACCAAAAATCGGAGCTGCTAAATGGCAGAGCCATTGCCTTGGCAGACAGATCGTTAAACCAGGACAACGACAAATGCAACAAGAGCAGCGCTATCCCAAATGCAAGCATTACAACCAAAAACGACTCCGTAAAAAACTGGCCGATCAATTGCAAACGCAGTGAACCGATCGCCTTGCGAACGCCTACTTCTTTTGCTCGCTTTTCCGAGCGGGCCGTGCTCAGATTCATAAAATTTATACATGCTAGAAAAAGAACGAAAAAGCCGATTACGCCCACCAGCCATACAAATTGTACCGGCCCCGAGCTTACTTCGCCATTCTTAAAAGTGGAATACAAATGCCAGTCGCTCATAGGGAGTATCCACATCTGCGGGTTGGTGGCCACCTCGTTCTTCATGTTATCCATGTGCCGGATGACATTTAATTCCGAATACCTGATCGCCGCCGAAGCCTTTGCAAAATCTGTCCCTGGCTTGATTTGCACATACATCGTCAAAGCATGGTTATCCCATTGCTTTTCACTCATATAGCTGTTTCTAGCAATAAAATAATCCCAGCTTCCCAAAAACTGAACATCGTGAAACTGTGAATTAGCAGGAAAATCTGCATAAATGCCCGAGACTTTTAAAAGCAGGTCAGCATCAACCATAACCACCTTGTTCACCGGATCTTTTGCTCCAAAAAGCGCTTTCGCCGCCGACGCCGATAATATGACCGACTGCTGGTCCTGCAAGCCAGCCCGGGAGCCGCTGAGCATATCTAGGGACAACATTTCGGGACCTGCCGCAGCAATGAACTGGCCTTTTCTGCTCAGCTTCTTTTCACCCACGGTGAGAATATGCTCACTGGTATGCGTGGATGGCACAATGAACCTAAAACTCTCACTATAATTGCTCTTTAATTCTGCTACCAATGGGTAGGGCACCGATTTGGACTTTTGCAATTCACCTGCAAAAGTCTGATCTACGACAACCATACCAATGCGATCATAATTCTTGTGGTTTTTATTAAATGATAATTCATCATAGATCCACAGCCCGGCGAGCATGGCAACCGCCATCCCGATAGCCAATCCGCCTATGTTGATTGCTGAGTAACCGTTATTTTTCAGCAGATTCCTCAGTGCGATTTTCAGATAGTTTCGTAGCATGAAAGGCCTGTTTAGTGATAATCATTTCATTTATTATCTCAATGTTTGCACCGGATTCGCAAGCGCGGCTTTGATGGACTGATAGCCGACAGTAAGGCAAGCGATGGCGACGGCTAATAGTGCGGAAACAGCAAAGATCCACCATTCAATGTCGATCCTGAATGCGAAATCCTGCAACCATTTTTTCATAAAGTAATAGGACACCGGGCTCGCTATAATGATCGCTATGCCCACCAGGCGCAAAAAATCCATGGATAACAAGGTGGTTATGCTGGCAATGGATGCGCCCAATACTTTACGAATCCCGATTTCTTTGGTGCGTTGTTCAATGGAGAACAGCGCCAACCCGAAAAGTCCGAGACAAGATAGGAATACGGATAGAAGCGCAAACATGGAGGTAAGATTGGAGGCTAACTCCTCTCTTTTGTAAAATCCTGCTATCTCTTCGTCGTAAAAACTATATTGGAACACATATTCCGGAAAGTGTTTCTGCCAGACTTTCATAATGTCCGGAATCGTCGAAGCACTTAAATTTTGCAGCTTGATCCCGGCGCTACGGTAATGTTTTTTGGATGCGTAAATGACGGTTGGTTCAATGTTGGAATATAGATCTGCATTGTTAAAATCGGACAAAACACCAACGATCACGCCCGTTTTATTATCCATATCACCCACCACCAGACGCTTGTTCAACGCTTCATGAAGGGATTTCAGCCCCAATGCTTTTACTAACTTATTATTAATCAGCAGCTCATGAAGCGTATCCGACTGAATTGGATTGCGACCTGCAATAAGCTTCAATCCGTAAGTTGCCACATAATGGTTATCCGCGCTTCTGGACCGGGCCACAAACTTTTCCCAATCGCGGTTTTCAAATTTAATGCTGCCGCCATTGCCTGTCTGCGATGAAGGCGGATTTCTAAAAAATGAGATGCTGGCGACTTCCTTGATTCTGGGAATTTCGTTGCTTAGGGCTGCAATTTTAGTAGTTCCTGTGTCGGGCAGTCCTACATGCAGTATCAGCTCTTTGTTTAAGCCCAAATCTTTATTTTTCAAATATCTGGATTGCAGAATGATCACCATTGATACAGCGATCAAAACAAAGGAAATGCTGAATTGCACTACTACAAGCGACTTTCTCACGGAAAACGTACCCCGGTCGTTAGCAACCGCCAGGCCCTTGATCGCCCGGACCGGATTAAAATTTGAGATAACAAATGCGGGATAAATGCCCGCTGCGCACACGACAAAAATCAAAAGCGCTAGGCTGAATGCGAGCAGCTGAAAATCGGCAAACACATTGATATCTAAATTGATTTCCAGCCAGTTACTGATCATTGGCATCAGCAACTTGGAAAGCAGAATGGCCAGAATGAATGATATGCCCGTAAACAACGCGGCTTCATGAATAAAAAGCCAGAACACTTGCCATTGCGAAACGCCAAGCACTTTCCGGATCCCTACTTCCTTGCTTCTTTTTAAAGATTGGGCGGTTGTAATGTTAATGAAGTTGAAACAAGCAATGAGTATCAGCAGCAAACCAACTGTTGCAAGCATTATAATGGTGTAGTATTTGATTTTACCACCATAATGCATGTTGAAATGGACGTCCGAAAGTGGCTGCAAATGATAATGGAACACATTGCTGTCCGCACCGTGAATCTTTTTCGCGAATGCGATCAGCTGTTGTTCCAAAGCTTCCCTATCCTCTTCGGAACGCAAACTCACATACGTTTCCCGGTTGCTATCGATCCAGCCCCAGTCTTCATAACCATATTCGGGAATCAGCTTCTTTAATGTAGGAAGTGAAACGAAGATGTCTTTTTTAAAATCAGTGTGCTCCGGAAAATCCTTGATAACGCCGGCAACTGTGACATTTTCAGCATTATTGATCCGGATCAGGCGGCCCATCGGATTAGATTTCCCAAAGTATTTTTTTGCGTAACGCTCTGTGAGCACAGCCTGTCCCGGCAGGTTCAAAACTGTTGCATTACCGGCAATAAACTGATAATCAAATATTTTAAAGAATTCAGAATCCGTGAAAGCCGCGGATGATTTTTCAAAAAACTTCCTGGAATTGTTGGCCTCCTCAATGCTGAGCGTTAATTCACGCTGAGCCAGGTAGGCGGTATGCGAAACATTTGCAAACTCCTTCCTGAGCGCTGTATGCAAAGGAAAAGCCGAGCCCTTCTCATGCTCCACGGAACCATCCTCCAAATGCAGATCAACCACCATACGGAAGATCTTATCCGCCTGCCGATGATGCTTATCAACACCTAAATGATAGGAAACCAGCTGAAAAATAATGATCGCCCCAGCCATACCAATCCCCAGACCGGTCATATTGATAGCCGAGTAAACCTTATTCTTCACCAAATTCCGCCAGGCAATCCTAAAATAATTCCTAAGCATAAAAAATTAAATTCACTCATTCACTCATTGAATAATCATTCACTCCGAAGACTTTTCACCGGATTCATCAGCGCCGCCCTGATACTCTGAAAACTCACAGTGGCGAATGCGATGGCCGCTGATAAAAAGGCGGCAACTGCAAAGATCCACCAGTAAATGTCGGTCTTATAAGCAAAGTTTTCCAACCAGCGGTACATTCCATAATATGCTATTGGCGAAGCGATCACAAATGCAATGAGCACCAATTTCAAAAAGTCTTTGGATAATAACCCTACAATGCTGCCGGTTGAGGCTCCCATTACTTTCCGCACGCCGATTTCCTTTGTGCGCTGCATGGTGCTGTAAGAGGCCAAGCCAAGCAATCCGAGGCATGAAATAAAGATGGCGAGGATGGCAAAATTGAAGAAAAGCTTTTCAAAACGCTCTTCACTTCTGTACTGCCGGTCGAAGAACTCGTCCATAAAATAGTAACTAAACGGACGGTTTGGCATGACCGTCTTCCATTTTTGCTCCACAGCCGCAACGGTTTCCTTAATGTTGCCTCCATCGATTTTGATGGAAACCAGCTCGCTGCCGCGTGGCTCGATGCGCATGGTTAATGGCTTAATTGTTTCCTGCAAAGACCGGAAGTGAAAATCTTTAACAACCCCCACAATCTTGCCCTCACGGCCCCATTGCTTAAACCTGCGACCAATGGCTTCTTCCGGCGAGCTGTAACCAAACAATTTCACGGCGGCTTCGTTCATCACCATTGCCTGCGTAGTATCGGTTCCAAAATCCCTTGAAAACGGACGTCCGGCAGCCATTTTCAGGCCAAATTGCGGGATATAATCAAAGTCAACGAAATACAGGTCCAGGTTTGCGATCTGCAAATCCCCGCTTTTATTCTCGATTTCTGAGTATGCGCCTGGGTTGCCGCTGCCCGGCACGCTGGAAGATGTCGCTGTGGACTTTACGCCTGTAAGATCTGCCAGCGATTGCTTGAATGCATCTTTTTTGGGATCGCCCTGGGAGTTTACGATCATCATCTGGTCTTTACTAAACCCAAGATCGCGGTTCCGCATGAAATCCATCTGGATGTAAACCACAATGGTGGCAATGATCAATGCGATCGATATTGCAAATTGAATGGTTACCAATGATTTTCTTAACAAAATTCCCTTCACACTTGTCGTAAAACGACCTTTCAGTACAACTACGGGCTCGAATGAAGACAAAACCAAAGCCGGATATATCCCTGCTACTATCCCGATAATCACCGCAGCAACGAACATTCCAGCCACAAAAGGCAGGTTATTAAGAATTCCGGTGCTGATAATTTTACCGGAAAGGTTATTGAAGAGCGGGATCAATGCAGTGGAGAGTACAACAGCGAAGACAAAGGCGATCAAGCACAAAAGAATGGATTCGCTGATAAACTGCCTCGCTACAAGCATCTTAGGCGCACCTACAACTTTGCGAATCCCCACTTCCTTCGCCCGCTCCACCGAACGCGCCGTAGTAAGATTCACAAAATTAATGCAGGCAATCAGCAAAATAAAGATGGCCACAACCGAGAACACGTAAACATTATTCATGCTGCCCGACTCTTCGGCGTCCCTGGTCGATTCCAGGTAAACATCGCGCAGCGGCTCCAAGAAAAGCTTATAATACATTTGCGACTCTTTCATTGTTTTCCCAGCGCGCCGTTCAAGGAATGCAGGAAATTTGCTTTCAAGCGCCGTTTTTGTGGCACCGGGCGTGAGTAACAAATAGGTTGTTGCGCCAAAATTGCCCCATTGATCGTCAAGTCCTTTATTGAAGCGCTGCGTCATGGTTGTCATCGACAGGATCATATCGCCTTTAATCTGCGAATTTTCGGGAATATCCTTCATCACGCCCGTTACCTTCGCTGGTAAGCCCTCGCCCGAAAGCAACAATGTCTGGCCAATAGGATCTGCGTCTCCGAAATATTTTTTGGCCGCTTTTTCTGTAAAAACGATGCTTAATTGTTCCTTCAAAGCAGTTTTAGGATCTCCTTTGATTAGTTTAAAATCAAAAACCTGGAACAGGGTTGAATCGGCAAAAAGCGTTTTTTCCTCCTGGAATTTAATATCCCCTTTTCTTACTAAAAAGCTGCCGCTGCTCACGCGCGTAAAAGCTTCCACTTCGGGAAAATCACTTTTAATGTTCGGCGCAAACGCCCAAGATGTTATACCCGCATTAATAGTTTCAGAAGGCGTTTTAATATCGGTCACCAGCCTGTAAATGCGATCAGACTTGGTATTGAACGCGTCATAACTCAGCTCGAAATTCACGTAAAGAAATATCAGGAAACAGGCCGACATCCCGACCGTAAGTCCCATGATATTGATAAAAGAGAACACTTTGTGCTTCCACAAATTCCGAAAGGCAATTTTAAGGTAGTTTCTGAGCATGGTTATGAGTCGAAAAAATTATAGAGGAAGCGCCCGCTGAGCGCTCTGAGCACAAACAAAACATATGTGCCAAATCTTACAGCGAATACAACTCACTGACTATTAAACGATTATCCTTCAAAACAAAAAAATTAGCTGTCCGAAATCGGACAGCTAATTTTTAACCTGAACACAGGAAAAATCTTAATTATAGTTGAATGCTATTTCATTTCCATAGACCACCGAGTTGTCGTCTAAAATAGCATAAGCACGGTAATAAACATTACCGCCACAAACTTCTCCGGATAACTTATGCTTAGGCCCGGGAAGAAATGGCATCGGAAAAACTTCTTTCATATCACTCTCAACAACAGGATTACCTACGCGGGGATTACCAACTCCTTTTGTAGTGTAAACGATTCCATACTCTTTCACTGTCTTCGTGCCCACATCCTTAATGTCCAGATTAAAAGTGTAACTACACTTCCAACCGTTACCCGAAGTCCATTTCAGTGTTTCCAACTGAGGCGGATTTCCAGGGAGCTCGTGATCCACACAAGCTTGCGTGAAAAGCATTAATGCAAAAATCAGGGAATAATAGAGCGTACGGCGCATATAAATAGTTGTTTGAGGTAGTTAAATATGACCATAATACAACAAATATTACTAAATATTGGCCAAAACTTCAATACTAAATCCCACAGAATTATTAATCGGTCTGCAATATACGTTTAGTCACTCTTTAACGACTTAACAGGGTTCATCAATGCAGCCTTAATGCTCTGAAAACTAACCGTTGTGAATGCGATCAAAATGGCCGTTACAGCGCTGATGGCAAACATCCACCAGCTTATAGTGATCTTATATTCGAAGTCTTGCAGCCATTTATTCATAAAATACCAGGCAACGGGTGACGCGAGCACAATGGCGATAAATACCAGCAACAGGAAGTCTCTGGAAAGCAATGCGACAATGCTGGATACAGATGCACCGAGCACTTTTCGTACGCCGATTTCCTTCATGCGCTGCTGCGCCATAAATGTGGCTAGCCCAAATAATCCAAGGCAGGCGATGAAGATGGAAAGCCCCGCGAAAATCTGATAGAGTAAGCTCAATTGCCGGTCCTGATTGTAAAACTCCTCAATGCTCTGATCAAAAAATTTCCCTTGTAAAGTTACCTCCGGAAACACGCGCGCATATATCTTTTCGATCTCACCAACTGCCTTTGACACGTTTTTGGTCTGGATCTTGATTCCTGCAAGCCAGTAAAATTTTGGCACAGGCATGATCATGATCGGCTTGGCGGCATCCCTCGCTGAATTAGCCTTGAAATCCTTTACGACACCAACGATAGGCTGCCATTCTCCGCCACCCATCCGGATATTTTTTCCAATGGCCTCTTGCGGATCCTTAATCCCGACCTTATGCAGAAATGTTTCATTTACAACGCAGGAACCGATGGAATCGCCTGCCTGATAGGGCCCGCCAGCCGCGAATTCCATCCCGTAAGCCTGGAAATAATGATGGTCGGCGAATTTGTTGAAAACCTGAAAATCCTCGTCTTTTCCCTTATTGTCAAAAGCAAAATTGCCGGACCAGTTATCATCGGAAGAAGGAACATCGGATGAGAAGCTGACGGAAGAGATGTCAGGAATTTGCAGGAGTTCATTTCTTAATGTTTCAAAACGGGTTTGATATGCTTCGTCCAGATTCACGGAATAGACTCCTTCTTTGACAAATCCAAGATCGAGGTTGCCGATGTATTTCATCTGCGCAATGGTCACAATGGTGCCTACGACCAGAATTTGAGAAATGCCAAATTGAATGATAATAAGTGCTTTTTGTAAGGAAACACCACCCAGCGACCGGTTTGCGATCTTACTTTTAATCGCTTCTATCGGCCGGAAACCCGACATCACCACCGCCGGATAGAATCCCGCAACAAAGCTTACGATGATAGTGAGAGCGCCAATAAAAAGCCAAAGCTGCGGATTTTTTACAACGGGAAGGTCCGCAGGAACACGTGAGATTTTACCAAGTAAAGGCATGCTAAGCATGGCAATAAACACTCCAAGTACTACCGCAAAACCAACTATGAGGACAGTTTCGCTTAAAAACTGCCGTATCAGTTCTGAGCGACCGCTTCCAAGCACCTTCCGCACACCAACCTCTTTTGAACGACGCACAGATTGGACAGTGGCCAGATTGATAAAATTAATACAAGCCATTGAAATAATAAGAATTCCAATCACTACAAGCGTCCAGAGTACGTCCTTGCCCATGATATGGTCGGAATAATTGACAAAACGGTCGTCATAATGCTGGTCTGCGAGCGGGCTGAGGAAGTGCTTTATCTTGAAATTATCCTTCTTGCTATTGTAATGTTTGGAAACAAATTTTACCAAAAGCTTGTCAATGCTGGCCGGTGCGACATTCTCAGGCAGAAGCACAAAAAGCTGATCATTGCTGCTTGTGCCGCCCCAACTTTCAAAACCCCCGAAGCCAAATAACTGAGGCTGCTGTCTTTTGGATTCATAAGAGACCACCATGTCAACGGGGAAATCCGTGTTAATCGGCGGATTGGCCAGGATCCCGCCTACTTTCATCACTGTTTTGTTATTAATCTTAACGAATTGTCCTATGGCCTCTTGCCAGTTGCCAAAGTATTTTTCGGCACGCCGCTTAGAAAGCACGATCACGTTCGGGTCTTTCAAAACCGATTTCGAGCCTGCTAAGAATGGAAAGTCAAAGACATCAAAGAACTCTGGAACAGTAAGTAAACCGTCATCATCCTCGTAATATTTTTTTTCGGAAGTTTGATTATTAGCATCCTTGCCTAGCACCGTGACCTGCGGTTCGAGCGTGCCATAGACGGGCACGAGCTTTTCAAATTGCGGCACATCCACTTTTAATGCCGCGTAAAAAGGCAACGGACTTCCGGGCGTATAATCGGTTTGTCCGGTGACGTAATCCGTTTGCTTTACGATCCGGTAAATGCGGTCGTATTTGCTGTGAAATTTGTCAAATCCCGACTCATAGGAATATACTACGTAAAGCAACAAACAGGCGGCCACACCCACAGACAAGCCCAGGACATTCAGAATGGTGTAGTTGCGATAACGCAGAATGGTCCGCAATGCAACTTTGAGATGATTTTTAAGCATAAGTTACGGTTTTTGGCCAAGGCCTGCTCACTCATTTTTTAAAGATTCGACCGGGTTCATCAATGCGGCCCGGATACTTTGGAAACTAATGGTAATCAATGCAATGACAATGGCAAGGCTGCCTGCTGCTGCGAATATCCAGACAGGCATCTGAATTTTATAAGTAAAATCCTGCAACCATTTATCCATGAAGTAATAGGCAACCGGCACGGCCAGGACAATTGCAATCACAACCAGTTTTACAAAATCTTTGGACAACAATGCGACTATTGCCGAAACGGACGCACCGAGCACCTTACGAATGCCGATTTCCTTGGTACGGGTTTCAGCCGTAAAGGTTACCAGACCAAACAGGCCCATACAGGCAATAAAAATCGCCAATCCTGTAAAGACAGAGAACATTGTCGACATCCGGATCTCCGTTTTGAAAGTCTCATTGAAAGCTTCATCCAAGAAATAATATTCGAATGGCTTTTCGTGGTCGTATTTTTTAAAAATCTTCCCTATCAATGCTACTTTATCCTGAATGTTCGCAGCCGGATCCAGGCGGGCATAGAGCACACCGTTCGAGCCCGGAAAATTGAGAATGTTCGTGGTGTCGCTCACGACGATCAATTCCATGGCTTTAATACTGTTCTGCAAGGAAGTGAAATGAAAATCCTGCACAATGCCAGCGATTTCATCCGTTTCGCCAAGCATCTGACCGATCGGATTCCCCTTGATACCGAGCTCCTTGATCGCCGTTTCGTTCAGTAATACGTGTTTGCGGTTTTTCATCACCCCGGCCGCCGGTTCCGTTTTCCATTTCAGGCCAAGCGTTTTTACAAATTGATTATCAGTGACCATGTTCGCCAGCCCGACATCTATTTTTGTGGTGAAGTTTTTGACAAACCACATATTATAGCCCTTGAAAAGCCCGGCATTGGTTACGGTAACATTCTGGACACCAACTTGTTGTTTTATTTCATCCCGCAGCGGAAAGTAACTTTTTGCAACCATTGCCGAAAGCGGAATGCTCAGGATCTGATCTTTATATAAACCCAGCTTTTTGTTTTGCATAAATGTCAGCTGGTTTTTTACAACCAAACTGCAAATGATCAGCGCTATGGAAACCGTGAATTGAAAGACCATAAAAAACTTGCGTAATGTAGCGCCATTATGGTTTCCTCCAAATCTTCCTTTCAAGACATCCAAAGGTGCAAACCCGGATAAAATCAACGCAGGATAACTTCCGGCCATCAATGCTGAAAACAATAGCAGAACCACCAAAAAGCCTAAAAATGACGGGGAAATAAGAAACGAGGCATCTATTTGCAGGTTAAGCAGGTCGTAAAAAGGCTGTTGCAACAGATACACAAAGATGAAAGCCAGCAAAAACGCAAGCACGCAAACCAGAACCGATTCGGCATAAAATTGACGAACGAGGCCACTCCTACCCGCGCCTATCACCTTGCGAACGCCTACTTCTTTTGCGCGCAAAGTGGCTCGGGCGGTGGTAAGGCTCATGTAGTTGAAAAGCGCCAGTGACAGGATCAGCAAAGCGACGCCCGCAAAAATGGATATCAGCTTCGAGTTGCCGGATTCATTGAAATTATTTCCCAGATGCGTTGTGGCGAAGCTTTCCAGCACGTAAGTGGCCTCATTGTCAAATGCACCTGTGCGCATGCCTTCCCGTTTGATATTCTTCTCCACCGCCGCCACCGACTGCTCAGAATCCAGGAGCAGATAAGTGTTGAATGCACCCGCATTGTCCCAGGCATTTTTATTATGATCATTCAGCGCAGGAAATGTCAGCGACGAGAGTATGAAATCAAAATTAAAAGTGGAGTTGGAAGGCGGATTTTCGGCAACGGCGGTGATACGCAACGGATGTTTCCCTTCGTAAATCAGTGCTTTGCCGATCGGGTCTGTTGCTCCGAAATACTTTTCAGCAGCACGCTCCGAGATGACCACGTCGAAGGGATTTTCCAGCACCGCTTTTGGATTTCCTTCTTCCAGCTTGAATGTAAACACCCGCAGAAATGAGGGATCAGCGAACATTACATTCTGCTCAAAAAAGACTTGTGACGGATTTTCTGGATTTTTAATAACCACCTTATCCACAATGGTTTTAACGCGTGCATAATCCTTTACTTGTGGATTATACTCCTTTAAAAACGGACCGAGTTTTGTCGAAAATGAATTGAACTGCAGGTCCGTGTCGCCCATTTTCACCCGCGCCAGGATCCGGTAAATTCGGTCGTGATTTGTATGAAATTTATCAAAACTAAATTCATGCATTACAAACATAAGGATCAGCACGGAAACGGCCATTCCGCCCGCCAGTCCAAAAATGTTGATAAAAGAGTAAGTCTTGTTTCTGGCAAGATTCCTCAGGGCATTTTTGAGATAGTTTTGAAGCATTGGCTTATTATTTAGTCACTTTTCAACGATTTTACCGGGTTCATCAAAGCGGCCTTGATGCTTTGGAAACTAGTTGTGAGCAAGGCGATTGCTATGGTTGCAAGCCCGACATATACAAATGTGAAAGGACTGATTTTGATTTGGTAAGCGAAGTCGGAGAGCCATTTGTTCATACCATACCAAGCAGCCGGAACCGCTATTGCGATCGCAATCAGCATTAGTTTCACGAAATCTTTCGAAAGCAACAGGACAATGCTTGCAACCGAAGCGCCCAGCACTTTTCTGACACCGATTTCCTTGGTTCTTTGTTCTGAGATAAAAGCAATTAATGCGAACAGCCCCAGGCATGCTATAAAAATGGTAATGCCAGAAAACAATGCAAGAATTGAAGAAATACGGTTTTCTGCCTTATACATATCGTCAAATTCCTGGTCCAGGAAATGATATTCAAATGGGCGCATCGGGAAGTTTTCTTTCCAGCTTTTCCTGAGCAGTTCTACGGCCTGCGTTGATTCGTTACCAGCAATTTTCACCATTATTTTTCCAAAATAATTGTATTCCGGAATGATGGCGATGGGACCTATTTTTTCGTGCATTGATCTGAAATGAAAGTCTTTGGCAACCGCTTTCACGGCTCCCTCCCTGCCATTCATGCTGACCAATTTACCAATGGCCGTTTCTGCCGTCCAGCCCAGCGCCTTTACTGCGGATTCATTGAGAATGAATGCGAATTTTCTTAACGCCGCCGAATCCGCTGTTGCCTGTAAAATATCGGTGTCGTTGAAATTCTGACCGGCAACGAGCTGCATTCCGAGTGTTGGCACAAAATCTTTTTCTACCGGAATGGCAGTAATGTTCAACTGGAAATTCTGCGGTTTGTCGCTGGCAGTGATGGTATAGCCGCCCTGCACATTCAGCGGCGAATCATAAGAGGCGGTAACCGACTTAACAATGGGATTATTGAGCAATTCGTTTTTGATCGTCGTCAATTTCCCGGTGGAAATGCCGGTGCCCATGTTCACAACAATGATTTGCGAAGGATTCAAACCCAGATTTTTGTTCTGAATGAAATGAAGCTGCTGGTTGGCAATGATCGTCCCGATGATGAAAAGGACCGAAACGGTGAACTGGAAAACAACGAGCGAGCTGCGCAAGCCGGAGCCACTATTGGTTGCAAGGATTTTCCCTTTCAGCACCTTAATAGGCTCAAAGCCGGAAAGCACCGCGGCCGGATAAAGTCCCGACAATAAAGTCACAACAACAGCCAAGCCGATCATCAGCAGGATGACGGAATAAGCCGGCCAGATGCCCAACCCCAATGCGCTTTCTGTGAGATTGCTAAGAATTGGAAAACCCAGAAAGGAAATAAGCAACCCTATCACAATCGCAAGGATCGTAATAAGGCCGCATTCAAATAAATATTGACGAAAAACCTGCATTCTGTCTGCCCCCATCACTTTCCGAACACCTACTTCACGCGCACGAACGACAGACCTGGCTGTAACGAGATTGATAAAATTAATGCAGGCAATAACCAGAATCAGCAAGCCGACGCCGGAAAGGATATAAACATATTTGTAATTGCCCGAGGCCTCCAAGCCCGCAGAGACGTTGGAATAAAGGTGAATACGGTTAAATGCTTCCAGTTCAAATCTTAGCTTTGTAGACGGGTCCTGCGGATTATTCAGGTTTTTGGCAACATACTGATCCACTTTGGCCTGCAATGCACCTATGTTCGCCTGTGGTTGCAGCTGCAAATAAGTGTACTCATTGGCAGCATCAAATGTTTCCGTTTTGGAGCGGGGCAATGTGCTGTAACTGCCTAACCAATTCCATTTTATATGTGAATAAGACGGAATGTCGGCAATAACGCCGGTTACCTGCATGGTCAGATTTTCGTTCATCAACACCGACTTGCCGATCGCGCTTTCGTCACCAAAATATTTCCTGGCAGTGGTTTGATCTATAACCAACGAATTAGGCTGCGCAAGCGCCGTAGCCTGATCGCCTTCGATAAACTCGGAGGGAAAAATCTTGAAATAGGAGGCGTCCGCAAAAAGGACTTTCTTCTCATTGAAGAGCTTATCATCATATTTGACAGCCACTGCTCCCCCACCGCTGTAAGGATAAAGCCGGACCGCTTCTTTGATCTCACCGAACTCGCGCGCAAAAACAGGCGCCAGCGCCGTGGGTGTGACTGCAACATTCACCGGCTCGCTGTCACCGGATTGATAAAACAAATTCACCCTTACAATATCAGCACTATTGACCTGAAAGCGGTCATAACGGACTTCGTGCAGGACATAGGTGGCCAGCAAAAGGAAACAACCAATCCCCAGTGAAAGCCCTATGATGCTGACAAGAGAGTTGGTTTTGTATTTCCAGAGATTTCGAACGGCAATTTTAAAATAATTCTTAAGCATGTGTTATGTATATGATCAGGTTTAAATTTTACTCACTTTTTAATGACTTGACCGGGTTCATCAACGCGGCCTTTATGCTTTGAAAACTGATGGTAAACAGGGCAATCGCGACGGAAATAACAGCTGCAAATACAAATACGCCCCAATGAATATTTGTATGATAAGCAAAGTCCTGCAACCAGGAATTCATTGCATACCAAGCTATGGGTGAAGCAATTACAATGGCAACCAGCACCAATTTCAGAAAATCGTTGGATAGCAAAATCACAAGACTGGTGACTGACGCGCCAAGCACTTTCCGTACACCAATCTCCTTCGTCCGGATTTCCGCCATGAAGATCGACAAACCCAGTAAGCCCATGCAGGAAATGAAGATCGCAATGCCCGAAAACATACCAAAAAGCAGCTGCTGGGTTTGTTCTGTTGCGTACAAAACGCCGAATTTTTGATCCAGAAACTCATATTCAAATGGCCGGTCAGGAAACTGTTTCTTCCAAACGGACTCAATGTGAGCCAAAGCTTCTTTGATATTACCACCCGAAATATGCACCGACATCCAGCCTAACCGGTCTGTTTGTGCAAACATGGCAATAGGAGCCACTTTCTGGTGGAGTGATTCGAAATGATAATCCTTGGTAACGCCCACGATCTGGCCGCGGATCTCGCCGTAACCAAAGCGGGCACCAACAGCGTCGGCAGGATTTTTCCAGCCTAACTGCTTTACGGCAGTCTCATTCAAAATAAAACCGTTGGTCTTATCTGTCGAAAAAGCTTTCGAAAAATTCCGTCCGGCTGCCATTTCTATTTCATATGCCGGAATAAAGTCTTCATCCACAGACAATGATTTCACGCCAATATCTGCTGATGCCATGGAATCGCCTTTCATGACATAGGCCTCCCAGGAATCCAGCAAACGGCCCGAAGGAATGCGTGATGATCGTCCCACCTCCACAATGTTGCTGTTTGCCTTCAACTGCTGCTTAATGCTCTCATAGTTAATGACCGAATCACTTCCGGCACGCAATAGCACCATTTGATCTTTGGAATAACCCAGTTTGTAATTTTTTACATATTTCATCTGATTATAAACCACCGCCGTACAAATGATCAGCACAACGGCAATCGCAAATTGTGTCACCACAAGGCCCTGACGCAGTTTTCCATTTTTCAATGCAGATGCAATGCGGCCTTTGAAAACACTTAGCGGCTGAAATGAAGTCATGAAGAATGCCGGATAACTTCCTGCTATCACGCCCGTGAATAAGGTGATAGCCAGCACAATGCTCAGGAATACAGGATCCAATAATGCATCGAAAGAAAGTTGTTTTTGTGTAAAGTCATTCAAAAACGGGAGACATATAACGACCAACAGAACGGCAAAAAACAGCGACACAACGACCAGCAAAATAGATTCACTCAAAAACTGCCGCACCAGCTGGTGCCTTACCGCGCCAATCACCTTCCGCATGCCCACTTCCTTGGCCCGCGTAGCGGAACGCGCGGTAGCGAGGTTCATATAGTTAATGCAGGCAATGACCAGGATAAAAATCGCGATAGCTGAAAACAGGTAAACATATTGGATATCACCATTGGATTCAATTTCTGAATCAAGGTGCGAGCGCAAATGTATGTCTGTAAGTTTTGTCAGGTTAAGAACCGAGTAAGTGGACGCTTTGGGATCAATATGGCGGTTCTGGAATGCCGGAAAGGCTTTTACCAGCTTTTGGGGATCATAATTTTTAGGTAAAAGCAAAAATGTCGAGAACGAATTATTCCCCCAGTTTGACCTTAAACCCTCAGCTCCATAAACCCGGTCGTCATTCAGTGTAGAAAAGGAAATCAATGCTTCCGGATGAAAGTGAGATTGAGATGGCAAGGACTCAAAAACACCCGTTACAGTGCAATCAAACTGGTTTTCCAGCTTAACAGTCTTTCCGATCGGGTTTTCTTTGCCAAAATATTTCTCCGCCATCTTTTTGGAAAACATGATGGAGAAGGGATTTTCAAGCGCTTTGTCGGGGTTACCCTGGAATACCTTGAAAGAGAAAAGCTTAAAAATGTTGGCCTCGGCTGCGAAAACGTCATTTTCATTGTAAATATTCTCACCGTACTCAATCAGCCCGCCCATTTCAAGTAACCGCACAACCTGCTCAACCTCAGGAAAATCCTGCTTCACCAAAGGACCAAATGGCGGTGCTGCATGTCCCAAACGAAGCGATTCGGTGCCGTCTTTGGAAAGGAATGTCCGGTTCAAACGATAAATGCGTTCGGCATTTGCATGAAAACGGTCATAGCTCAGCTCGTCTTTAACATAAAGAGATAAAAGCAAAAAACAAGCAAGGCCGATGGCAACCCCAGATATATTGATAAAACTGAATGTCTTGTGTTTCAGTAAGTTCCGGAGTGCAATTTTAAGATAGTTTTGAAACATGGCTATTGGGCGTTTGACTTGCACGCCAATAAATTTATGCCATCCATATAAAGGGCTGATTGTCAGAAATTTAAAGCGAAAGCAATTGTCCGATAACGGACATGGTTGTTCGCCTGTGCGCCGAGACAGACTTCTGGCTTAAACCTCGGAAGCCTGTCTCAGTCAGCCACATCAATTCTGAACATCGTCGTTTCTGATGCTGCGCTTGTTTTTCTTGATGGCTTCTTTCAACCGGCCAAACTTATAATTAAGGCTTACATTGAAGTAACGGAAGTAATCTCTCCGGTCGTTGAAGGATGTAAAATTCGGCCCGGATGTTTCTGTATGGTATTTTCTGAATTTTGTAAATGGGTTATTTGCTGCGGCGGAAAACGAGAGTTTATCCTTTATAATGTCCTTATTCACACTGAACGAGGGGCTGATCATTGAATTGGACGTGCCTTGCAAATTCACGCTTGGCCCCATACTTACCAAATTTGCATTAATGCGCCAGTCTTTTTCCAGTTTGTAACCCGTTGAAGCTGACAGCTGATACATCACACCGCTGTTAGTAATGATCGCGCCGTTCACAACGCCCGTCACTTTTCCGTGAGCAATGCGCAGGTTCGCGCTGAAATTCCATTTTTTGGTGATCGGATAGTTCATATTCAAATTTCCATTAATGAGCCTGGCCCGGCCTGTATTTCCGTACGATGTGCGGGTGATTTCGGTCTCCGGATTGTACACGGCAACCGCAAAAATCAGGTCTTTAAATTGTGTAAAACCCACACCAAAATTGATAGATCCCTTTTTAGATTTGCTATAACCCAATTGCAGATCATGCACGAACGCAGGCCGGAGATCCGGATTTCCTGTTCTTTCGAAACTCGGATTCGTGCGGTCGACGAATGGATTGAGCTGATAAATGCCTGGACGCTGAATGCGTTGGGTATAGCCAAAATTCACACCGACATTATCCTTAAATTTCCTGTTGATCGAAACTGAAGGAATCACATTGAAATAATTTTGCTTCACTTTCGAATCGGTAGAAACAAAGTCGGCATTGATGACGGTTTGCTCAATCCTTGCGCCTGCCTTTACGCCCCAGTTTTTGAAACTGTATTGATACGTGTTATAAGCCCCAAAAACATTCTGCGTATTATTGAACATATTACTCATGGCGGTATTTACCACAAATGTCTTACGCTCAGCGTCGTAGGTGCTATATTGAAAATCACTCTGGTTATCCCGCATAATGCCTTTCAGGCCAGCTTCAATGTTCAGTTTTTTAATCGGATACACATAATCCACCTGAAATGTCTGCTCTGAGAAGCTCTGATCGTTGATCTGACGGTAATCCGGTGTGTCGTAATTAATCCTTTCGGAGATCAGCAGGTTGCTGTTTTGGTCATTGTCAAAACCATAGTAGCGATAAGACAAAGTCAAAAGCCTGTTTTTATCTGCTTTAAAGCCTTTTTGATAATTCAGTGCTGCGTCCATTCCCTTTCCACGACCGTCATTGAAATTTCTCACACGATAACCCTCCACCACTTCCTCATTCACGTTGATTACCGAAGTCTGATTGCCCGACCCATCAGATTTACTCCCGTTGAAATTCACCTGGGCACTTAATAAATTGAGGCTATCTGCCTCATAACTAATCTCATATCCGATATACCCGTTCTTATTTCCTGATTGTGTAAAATTCTCCTGAAACAATTCTGATGGTTCCGTTCCCAATGCGGTCCGTCCCACCTGCGTACGTGTCAGCGGCGTGTCGTAGATGCTGCCGCCGGCCAGGGCTGTCATCCCAAATTTGCCCAGCTTTGCAGAAAATGTCCCGCCAAAACCAGGCCCGCCAACGCGGAAACGTTCGCTTACATTCAATGTGCCATTGTAACCATTATCCAGTTTTTTGTTTGTGATAATGTTGATAATCCCTGCCAATCCTTCCGCGTCGTATTTTGCTGGCGGCATTGTGATCACTTCAATGCGTTCGATGGAAGAGGCTGGCATGCTTCGCAACACTTCTTTATAGCTGCGTTCGACCATACTGGACGGTTTGCCGTTGATCAGAATTTTGAAGTCCGCATTGCCTTTAAGGTAAATGTTCTCATCGCCATCCACTGACAGGAAAGGGACCTTGCGCATCATTTCGAGCACACTGTAAACTTTGCTTTCGGGATCGGCCTGCAAATCGTAAGTAATGCGGTCAATCTCCTGCTTTACAATGGGTTTAAAAGCCGTAACCGTAACTTCTTTCAAGCCAACAGTTGCAGGGCTAATCACTATCAACCCTAAGTCAATTGTATTTTTTAAGCTGTCCGAAAGATCAGCGGTAAGTGTTTTTGAGTGATAACCTACTCCCACAAGGACTACTGAATATTTTCCTGGTTTCAGTTTCTCAAAAGCAAAGGACCCATCGGTTTTTGTAAAATCAGCTTTCAACGCGGCATTTCCTAGCATCAGATTAACGGTTACAAAATCAAGCGGCTTTCCGCTTGCAGAGTCGGATACCGCACCGGAAATTTTACCGCCAGGTGGCAAGGACTGACCACGAGCAGCGGAACAGATGCATACCAGCCCGTAGATCAGGGCTGCAAGAATAGTTGAGAATAAAGTTTTCATGGCTAATTGATTATGGCTAACAGATAAAAAAAAGGCATAGAAATTCCGGTAAGAGTTTTCACTCTTTTAAAATTTCCGGCACTAAATGATTTTGAAATTTGCCCTTGGCGCGCTTGACTTAATGCACACCATGCGACACAACAAATGTATACAAAGGTACTTTGCGATGCAAGGTACTATGCTAAATTAATTTTTAGCTGTATAATGTTGTCGTCTAGCTACTGAATTGGGATTGCCTGAAAACAAAAAGACTTGCTAAGTCTTGAAGAAACAGAGTCCTTCAAAACTTAGCAAGTCAAAAAAATCAGGTTAGGTTTGATTAACCTCTCCGGTTGTAACGTCCGTTATTGTAGCTGTTCTGGTACGCAAACAGGCGTTGGCGTTGCGCGGGTGTCAGCACTTCGAGAATGTCTTTTTGTTTAGCCTTTTCCAGTCTTTTTGCATTCTGAAAACTGCTGTATCTTCTGTTAGACATCAGCTCATCATAGTGGTTTTCGATTTTTTTGATTTTATTTTCCTGCTTGCGGGTCAGCTTTACAATCTGGTCCAGCTTGTTGATTTGGTATTCCTCCAACGCATTGTCTCCGCGCGAATTGTTCACAGCAGGAACTTCATGGCGGTAACGTTGTGCGAAGCTGTTACCAATGGTCAGTGTTATTATGGTTGCGATTGCCAAGATGGTCTTTTTCATGGTTTCTAATATTAAATTGTTTGTTTATGTAGGTTAGAGGCCTATTTTCCACAAACGTTTAACGCACCAGAAAAGCAATCTGCGAACTGTAACAATTACCAGATCATCTGCCCATCGGCACCGATGAATTGCTTTTATATATTTATAAAAGCCGGGTTAAAACCCGGCGCCAGGAAATCTTTCGTGCCTGACGGCACTTGTCAGGACGAGTGCCGTCAGGCACGTACATTTTTAACCCCGGGTTTCAGCCCGGGGAGGAGAGGCAGAGGCAGAGGCAGAGAGAGAGAGAGAGAGAGAGAGAGAGAGAGAAAAAAAGAACCCTACTCGCTCCTCAGCGACTTCACGGGATTCATTAATGCGGCTTTGATAGCTTGGAAACTTACGGTCAGTAACGTGATCAGGATGGCAGTGATGGCTGAGACGGCGAAAACGACCCAGCTTAGCTCAATGTGATATTCATACTTTTTCAGCCAGTCGCTCAGGAAATACAATGCGATGGGTGATGCAATGGCGCAGGAAACGATGACCAGATACACGAATTCTTTAGAGAGCATTGCCCACATTTGCGCAACGCTTGCGCCGAGCGCCTTTCTGATACCGATTTCCTTGGTTCTCTGCTCAGCCGTATAAGCGGCCAGACCGAATAAACCTAAGCAGGATATGAACACAGCCAGCACAGCAAAAACTCTCGCCAACTTCCCAATCCGTTCCTCAGCGCGGAATTTAGCCTCATATTCCTCGTCCGCAAACTTGAACTCAAATGGCGAATCCGGATCGTGCTTCCTGAATATGGCCTCTACTTTTTTGAGAGACTTTTCTATGGGAGCGCCAGGCAATAGCTTCACATTGATCAGGTTAGCCCATTCGTAATCCATTAAAAAGACAGTCGGGACGGCAGGCTCATAGGGAGATTGCATGACCATATCCTTAACAACGCCCACCACTTGTCTCGGTTTTCCATTGAAGCGGATCGTTTTACCAATAATATCCTTTATACCCGTCAGCTTAACGGCCGATTCATTAAATACAAATGCTGCTGTGTCCGTCGAGAATTCTCTCGAAAAATCGCGGCCTTCAATGATTTTCCAGCCAATTGTTTTTCCAAAATCATGCGTACAAGCAATGGTCCCGAACAAAGGAACAGAACCTTCTTCCATCCCTTCCCACTCAAAACCGATCTGATTGGAATAAATGCCGGTCGTAGGACTTGACGATTCACTCATTTCGTATACCACGCCGGATTTCAGCAGATCGTCACGCAATGGATAATATTTGCCAAAAAGATTTGGCGAAATATTGATCTGTAAAAGCCCTTGTCTGTCATAACCGACCGGCCTGTTTTTGGCATGCTGGATTTGCTGGAAAACGATGATCGTTCCGATAATTAATGTGATAGAAACTGTAAACTGCATTACAACCATCACTTTACGCGGCACGGCTGACCACTTACCCACTTTAAATGTGCCTTTCAAAACGGCAAGCGGATTGAACGATGACAAATAAAAGGCCGGATAACTGCCTGATATCAGGCCCGTGAATAATGAGAAAATGACCAGCATCAACCAGAACTGAATGTACTGCCAAGGAAAACTCACGTGCTTGCCGGACAAATCATTGAACGCAGGAAGCGCAACCAAAACAATAAGAATAGCGAGGATCAATGCGAAGGAAACCACCAGAAACGATTCGCTCAGGAATTGGAAGATCAGCTGGCTGCGCAATGATCCGATAGACTTTCTAATACCAACTTCTTTCGCACGTTTTTCGGACCTTGCGGTGCTTAGATTCATAAAATTGATGCAGGCCAGCAGCAGCACAAAGACGCCGATAATGCTGAATAGCCACACAAACTGGATGCCACCACCTACATTTTTGCCATTTTTAAAATCCGAATACAGGTGCCAGCGGCTCATCGGATGCAGAAAATATTGTGGTTTATCCGTTTTCGAAAAAGCATGCGGCAGTTCCACATCCCGTATTTTTAAGGACACCTTTTCAATATCTGCATGGTCCGCAACCTGCGCATAAAACTGGAAAGAATGGTTTCCCCATTGCGTTTGAGCTTCTTTTACCCAATTCTCGGCAAGCAGATAATCATTCCAGGGCAGCAGCAAGTTGAGCTCATTAAACTCAGAGTTGAAGGGAATGTCTTCATAAACGCCAGTCACTTTTACATCCTTCTTAATGTCCAGTTTAAGTGTTTTGTTCAAAGGATCTTCCTTACCAAAAAGTGCCTTCGCAACCGATTCTGAGATAACAACCGAGCCTGGCTCTTTCAATGCTGTTTTCAAATCGCCTTTCAGCATTTTCAAAGAAAGCATTTCGGGAAGGGCTGGTTGCGCCCACATACCTGGTTTGTTGATTTTTTTATCACCATTGGCCAGCAAATGCCCGAAATTCCACGATGCCATGGAGGTGTTTTTAAAATCTGCGGAGTATCTGTTGGCCATTTCCGCCACCGCCGGCAGCGACACGGCCCTTCCGCTCCCCGTTTGGCCATTAAACGTTTGACTAATGTACGCTTGCGTAAGCCGGTCGTAGTTTTTGTGATATTTATTAAATGACAGCTCATCCCATACCCAAAGTCCGATCAGCATTGCGACCGCGATGCCTACGGCCAGCCCGGCAATGTTGATGAATGAATAGATCTTGTTTTTTGAGAGATTCCGGAATGCGATTTTCAAATAGTTCTTGATCATTGCCTGTGCAGTTTTGGGTGAATCGTTACTCGCTTCTTAATGATGTAACTGGGTTCACTAAAGCTGCTTTGATGCTCTGAAAACTTATTGTTACCAATGCAATAATGACCGCCCCGATGCCAGCCACGACATATAACCAGGCACTGATCTCCACTTGATACGTATAATCTTCCAGCCAACCCTTCATTACATACCATGCAATAGGAGACGCAATGACCAATGCGATTAAGACCAATTTTATAAAATCGACCGAAAACAAACTGAAAATATTAAATGCCGACGCACCTATCGCCTTGCGAATGCCCATTTCCTTGGTGCGCGATTCAGCCATAAAAGCCACGACGCCGTATAAGCCCAGACAACCGATAAAAATGGCGATTCCTGTAAGGATTTTGAACAGGTCAAACAATTTGGACTCCTTTTCGTAAAAACTGTTCAGCGTTTCATCCAGGAATGTATAGCTGAATAAATAATCCGGGAATGTGGCTGACCAAACTTTTTCAATCCTTTCGATTTGCTTCGCATCCGCATTTTCCGACAGCTTGATGCCTAATGTGCGGTAATTGCCTCGATCGCTGGTAAGCACGCAGGGAATAATTTCACGGTGCAGACTATATGTATTAAAGTTTTTAACCACACCAACAATCGGCAGCTTATGCTCCGATCCACCGATTGTAAGCCGCTTTCCGATCGCCTCAGCCGGATTTTTGAAACCTAATTTTTTCACAAATGCCTCATTCACCACATATTCCCGCATAGTGTCCGCCGGCAAATACATGCGACCGGCAATGAGCTTCAAACCATAAGTTTTCACATAAGCCGTATCCGCAGGCCGCATAACAATCTCGTAATCAAGAAATTCAGCATCATTCTCATATTTAAAACCCGTCTGCCAATTGCTCCTCGACATCGGTGTAAAGGCACTGAAACTCATGGATTTAATCCCCGGTTCATTTGCCAGCTTAGCATACAAACCTTCCATAACGCCCGGATCCTGGCTTGGAATCTGCATACAGATAATTTCGTCTTTCTGAAAACCAAGGTCCAGTGTACGGAAGTATTTCATCTGACTGTAAGCAATCAATGTTCCGACGAGCACGATCTGAGAAATGGTAAATTGCAACACAATAAGTCCCGAACGCAAATTCGCCTGTCCGCTTCCCACCGTCCGCATTTTGCCTTTTAATGCAAGGATAGGCTGGTAACCCGACACCACCATTGCAGGATAGAAACCGGCGAGAACGGTCGTTATGATAGTCAGCACAACCAAAAATGTCATAACCGAAGCATCTGTAACGAAAACAACGCCTTCCGCCTTGATGTTCAGGATGTTGGCAACGTTGGGCAGCACAACCTGCGCCACGATCAGCGCGAGGATAACAGACAGAAAGGTAATGACCGCAGTTTCTGAAAAATATTGTCTTAATAACTGCCCCTTGGTGCTGCCTAACACTTTTCTTACGCCCACCTCTCTGGCACGTCTGAGCGCCTGCGCGGTCGCAAGATTTATGAAATTTACACAAGCCGTAATTAAAATAAACAACCCTACCAGAACCATTGCCCAGATCATTCCTTTGCTGATGGTTCTGCCGGTGTAATTGGAGGTTTTTGTATCAAAATGAATATCATTAACAGGTTGCAGGATAAACTCTTCGGTCGCCGCATCCTTTGGTTCTCTGTATTTTTTGACAAATAAAACCAGCTGCTGCTCCATTTTTTCTTCGCTCACATTTTCCGGCAGCATCATATACATTTGCCCACCGCCGTAAGTGCTTTGCCAGTCGTCCCAGTTCGTAAATGAGCCGTAATCTTTCAGCGACGCGAACGACAGCATGGTTGTGAAAGGGAAGTTTGTCGTCGCAGGCGGGTCCTGGATAATGCCGGTAACAATAAAATTCTTATGGTTTTCGACCCGGATGGTTCTTCCCATCGGATCCGCATTCCCAAAATACTTTTTCGCCTGGTTCTCAGAAAGCACCACTGTGCCCGGATTGTTCAGCGAAGTGGCAGCAGAACCTTTTAACCACTTGTAATCGAATAGTTTGAAATATTCGGGATCGATAAATGAAACCGCATTATTGTCCTCAGGATACTTTTTCCTGTTTGGCCCTTCGCCAATCGTTACAAGTGCACCGCGTAAGGCATATGTGCAGGAAACCTGATTTCGGATCTCTGGAAAATCATTCCGTAATGCTGCCAAAGCCGGAAGCGGCATTCCTGTGTTATAGCCCTTGTCCACCTCCCCTTTCGTATGTTTCAGGATACGGTAAATGCGGTCCACATGCTTATGATGCCGATCAAAACTAAGCTCATACCGGATAGTAAAGAAGATCAGCAAACAACAAGCCAGCCCTAATGTAAGCCCGGTAATGTTGATCAAAGTGAAATTCCAGTTACGCCGTAAATTTCTGAAAGAGGTGATGAGATAGTTCCTGATCATGGCTGTTTATTGCTTTTCAATGGAGAATGTTCAAATGCGCTATATCTGCATCACTCGCTTTTCAGCGACTTCACCGGGTTCATCAATGCGGCTTTGATGCTTTGGAAACCTACTGTTGCTACGGCGACCATTATAGCTGCCAGACCAACTAAAACGAAGATTAACGGGTTGATTTCAATGCGATAGGCGTAATTATCAAGCCATTTCTGCATGAAGAACCAGGCCAGCGGCGTGGCGATGACAATTGCGATCAAAACCAGCTTGACGAAATCTTTGGACAACACAAAAACCAGACTCGCAATGCTGGCACCCAGCACTTTACGCACACCAATCTCCTTGGTCCGCTGCTCCATCACGATCAATGCGACGGCGAACAGTCCCAGGCAGGAAAGAACGATTGCAATGCCTGACGCAAGGCTGAATACTTTCGACAAATGTCCCTCCTCGCGATACCAGGAATTGGTGTTTTCGTCCACAAATGTTCCAGTGAATTCTGTTTCGGGTGCGACTTCGTTCCAAACACTTTTCAACTTATCCATGGCCATGCGCACACTCTGCGGAGTAACCCTGACCAAAATATAATTCACAGACCCCGAGCCGCCTAAATGCATGGTGATAGGCTTTTTCTCATTCTTGGAAGAATAGAGCGTAAAGTCCGGAATTACACCGATGATCTGATATTTAACACCGGCCGTATCAGTCTGGAAGTATTTGCCGACCGGATCGTTTTCCTGGATCATTTTGGCCATACTTTCCGTAATAATCACCCTATCCAGCGAGTCGCTTGGAACAGCCGGACTAAATTCCCGCCCTGCCAGCAAATTGATATTTAGCACTTTGAGATAATCATAATCAACGGGGAGCCAGTCAGTTGTGACCTCTTTTTCTTTATAGGTAAATCCAATGACGCTCCTGGACGTGCTTCTGTCCTTGCCCACACCCAAGTTCACCGCACTTCCGCTGATAGCAAGCACATTAGGATCTCCTTCAAGCTCATTACGCAGCCTCCGCAGGACTTTATTGCCATTGATCTTATTACCAACAGGAATGCTGATCACCTGCTCCTTATCAAATCCGAGCGGTTGAGTCCGCAAATGGTTAACCTGCTGAACGGCAATTATTGTGCTGCAAATCAGTAAGCTCGATAATGTAAACTGCGCGATAATGAGCGAATTCCGAAGCACACCTGGCTTTTTCAATGTTACCTTGCCTTTCAGTACTTCCACCGCATTGAACTTGGACATTTGCCAGGCCGGATAACCGCCTGCAATCAATGTTACCAGGATAAACAGTCCCAAAAGCAGCGCAATTTTGTCCGGTTCCAGCATGTAATCCAGGCTTAGCTTGCTTTGGAAAGTGGCATTAAAGGTTGGCAACAATAAAACAGCAAGTATCACACCGGTTAGGAAGCCAAAAAAGCAGATCACGGCAGCTTCTCCCCAGATCTGAAAAAACAGCTGGTTTTTCAATGCGCCAAGCGATTTGCGGACACCCACTTCCCTCGCCCGAATGAATGACCGGGCGACATTTAAGTTGATAAAATTGATACAAGCGATCAGAAGAATAAAAAAACCGATTCCCATAAGCGCATATACAAGCGCAATCGGCGCCGCACCTCCGCCTGATATCCTTGAATCGAAACGAAGGTTTTTCAGGCTCTGGATTCTGATTGCAAAAATGTCACCCCTTTCGTCCGGCTTTGCACCCTTTCTTTTTAAACTGGTAATGTTATCTGCGAAGTATTTTTCTGCAAATGGTTTCAGCCGCTTTTCAAACGCTGCCTGATCTGCATTGGGGGTTAATTTTAAATATACCCTGTGTGAATGCGCGTCCCACTGCTCCTTCGACTGTTGATATCCCCGGTCGTTTTCTGTTCGCACAAATGCATCGTATTTGATTGTCGAGTTCTCAGGGAAGTCTTTCAAAACGCCTGTAACCACATATTCCTTACGATTTTCATCCAAACCAACTTTCAACGACTTGCCCATCGGATCTTCCTTTCCAAATATGGCCTTAGCCATGTTCTCGCTGATGACAATGCTGCTCAAATCTTGCAGCGCCGCTTCCGTCGTCCCTTTTACAAGTGGGAAAGTAAATATTTTCAGGAAATCCGGGTCTGCAAACATTACTTGTTTATCAAAATATTTCCCTTTGTATTCCAGCACATCACTGCCGTTCACTACTCTCGTAATGCTTTCTATTTCCGGAAATTCCGCTTTCAATGCGGGTGTTAGCGGAAAAGGCATCGAGCCGGAAGCCTGCGCTTTTTCCGGATCATTGGACATAAAATAGGTTTGATAAATGCGCTCTTTGTCTTTATGAAAATTATCAAATGACAACTGGAAGTAAGCCGTCAGGAACAGGAAAGCGCTGATGCAGAATGCTACGGACAGGCCTACAATATTAATAAACGCGTAACCCTTGCTTTTCCAAAGGTTACGCAGCGCTATTTTTAGATAATTTTTGAACATTTTATTATCAGGCTAATATTTATTTCTATTCACTTTTTAACGATTTAATCGGATTGGTAACTGCTGCCTTTATCGCCTGTGTGCTCACAGTGATCAAAGCGATAACCACTGCCAATGCACCTGCTGCCACAAACATCCACCACTGAATGCTAATTTTGTAAGCAAAATCCTGCAACCATTGATTCATAATGTACCAGGTCAGCGGCGTTGCAATCAGCATGGAAATGATCACCAATTTGATAAAATCACTTGAAAGCAACCCAACAATACTTCCGATTGAAGCGCCCAAAACCTTCCTTACACCAATTTCCTTAATCCTTTGCTGCGCCGCAAAAGCCGCCAAACCGAACAAACCGAGACAGGAAATCAGAATGGAAATAATCGTAAATGAATTCACAATCCTGGCTGTACGTGCATCAGCAGCATAATTGCTTTCAAAATCCTGGTCAAGGAATGTATATGTAAATGGCTCACCAGGCACCAGCGACTTCCATTTGGCTTCCATAAAGGGCAGAACCCGGCTTACATCTTTCGTGTTGACGTGGGCGATAATGTAATTATGATTTGCATCGGCACTTAGAAAAAAGGCATACGGCTCAATGGCTTTGTGCAGGTCCTGATAATGAAAATCTTTCACTACACCTACAATTTCGAGCGAACTGATTGCATTATTGCCTGAATTAAAGTCCAGGTGCTGCCCAACTGCCTTTTCCAGCGGGATCGCAAACTTCCGCAATGTAGCTTCATTCACGACAATCTTATAATTGGTATCGCCCGGAAATGCGGCAGAAAACATCCGGCCTGCCGCCATTTTGAAACCCATGGTTTCCATGAAGTCGGGAGACACCCAGTTTGTTTTAACTAATTCATCTTCATTTACACTTTGTCCAGGCAAAAAAAAAACATATCACTCGGATTGAGAATACCCGGATAATAGGCTGTTCCCGAAGCAGCGGTGATTTGATTATTCTCTAACATCTCGTTACGGAGGGCAGTATACGCTTTCCGCGATTCCTCACTTCTGAACGGAATTACAATTTGCTGTTCTTTGGTAAAACCTAATGGCTGCTCCTGCATAAATTTGATTTGCCCCTGAATCACCATCGTTGCCACAACCAGACCAATCGAGATCACAAACTGGAAAACTACCAATCCTCTCCGCAAGGCAGTAGCAGACACCGAATTGACAAATTTTCCCTTGATGACATCCAGCGGGTTGAAAACGGAAAGATAAAAAGCTGGATAACTCCCGGCCAGCAAGCCGGTAATGAATGCCAGAACCACAAATGAGGCAATGATTTCAGGCTTGAACAGTTCCGATAAAGACAATGCTTTATCCGCAAGCTGGTTAAAAATGGGAAGGAACAGAACCACAAAAACAGCCGCAACAATGAGCGCGAGGAATGTGAGTACCAGGGATTCACCCAAAAACTGACCGATCAAGCCACTTTTTCCTGCACCCATTACTTTTCTCATTCCCACTTCTGCGGCACGCTTTGCCGAGCGCGCGGTCGCAAGATTCATGAAATTGATGCAGGCGATCAGCAATGTAAAGATCGCTATCGAAGCAAGGACATAAAGGTAAGTGGTGCTCGTGGTGCTGGTAACAATCTTATCTATCCTGCTGAACAGGTGAATGTCTTTCACCGGAAGTAATGCAAGCTTTTTATCAAAACCGGCGATTTTCAGATCCTTACGTGCATATTTTTCGATAAATGAAGGAAGTTTCTGACTAAATTTTTCTTCGCTGGTGCCAGGCTTCAAACGCAGATAATGGTAAAACATATTGTTACTCGTAAAATTCAGATCAGGCTGCCGCAGGTAATCGCCCACCCAGCCCACTTGGAGCGAGACAAAATAATTTGCATCAATGTGCGACTTCCCTTCCTGACTTTTAAAAACGCCGGTTACCTTGAAATTCTCATTATTCCCTGATTTCCCGCCAATTTTAACCGTCTTGTTCAGCGCAGGCCCACTTCCAAAAAGCCTATGGGCAGCAGCTTCCGAAAGGACCACAGAATGCGCATCTTTCAACGACGTGTGCGGATCGCCTTCGACAAACTCGTAGGTAAAAACATCAAAGAATGTGGAGTCTGCATGAATTCCCTTGGTTTCGTAGAATGACTTTTCGCCTTGCCCCGGCTGGTTTACAGTAAATAGCGACTTGTCTTCCAGGAAATTCTGCCAAAGTCTGGTGACCTGCACCACTTCCGAAAATTCCATTTTCATAGCCTCTGCGTATGGTGCCGGACCCCGCGGGTTATCCATTTTCTCACCACTGGACTGGACATTTTCGCTGCGCAGGAGATACAGGTCGTCAATGTGTTCGTGCTGTTTATCAAAAGAGATCTCACTTTGGATGTATAGCAGCAACAGCATGCAGCATGTCATTCCAACGGATAGTCCAAACACATTAATGGCGGAAAAGAGCTTACTTTTAAGCACATTCCGCCAGGCAATTTTCAAATAATTTTTAATCATGGCTAGTTTTCCTTAATTAATCTTGACCCCGCAAACGCGCTCATTTTCATGAGATGCAGAGGATATTTTATTTTTCATAGCTAAATAGATATTTGAGTCTATTGAATAATTATACCAAGACACGGATAAGCATCATATTACACTCATTATCAATTCATTATATCTAATTTAAAACAACAAAAGTGTCCGGTTTCGGACACTTTTGTTCGGTAATGGACTGGTTGGTGATTTACTCATTCTTCAAACTCTCAACCGGATTAATCAATGCTGTCCTGATGCTTTGATAGCCTACGGTTAACAGGGCGACGGTGATGGCTAATAGGGCGGCGACGGCGAAATACCACCAGGAAATGACAATGCGGTAAGGGAAATCCTGTAACCAGGTGTCTGCCGCGTAATAGGAAAAGGGCAAGGCAAGGACTATGGCAACCAGGACAAGTTTGATGAAATCAGAAGATAGCAATGCTGCTATGCTGGCGGCGGACGCTCCCAGCACTTTTCTGATGCCGATTTCCTTCACCCGCGTTTCCGCATTGAACGTTGCCAGGCCAAATAGCCCGATGCAGGAAACAAAAATGGACAGCATGGCTGCTAATGTGATCATTTCCTTCCACTTCGCTTCCGATTCGTAGCGTTTCAGGTTTTTCGCATCTTCAAATTGATATTCAAACGGCATAAACGGAACGTATTTACGAAATATTTTTTCAACCGTTTTTACGGTTTCCACAGTGTTCCCATTGCTCAGTTTGAGAAATAAGGTGCTTAACCCATAATTAGGATCCTGCGTCATCAACAGCGGCTGGATTGTGTCTTTCAGCGACGCATAATGATAATTTTTGACTACGCCGATGACCGTCAACTTTTGATTCTTCCATTCAAAATTAATTTGCTTCCCAACCGGATTCTGCCATCCGGCCTTTTTCACAAATGCCTCATTCACAACCGCAGACTGCACAGGATCAGAAGGAAAGCTTTTCGAGAAATTACGTCCCCTAATGATCGGAATTCCCAAGGTTTTAAGAAAATTATCGTCCACGCCGATGTATCCAAAATTCATTTTCCCGGTTTCGATATTGGCCAGTGTTCCGTTATAGTTGCCGTTAAATGCTGCAACCTCTTCTATGCCTGCAATGCTTTCAAGTTCTTCTTTCACCACAGCCAGATACTTCTCACCGGATTGGCCCCGACCCAGGCTGAAACTCATCAGATTTTTATCGTTATAACCTAAGTCCTTATTTGTCAAATATTTAAATTGTGAATAAATAACAATCGTCCCGATAACAAGACAAACGGACAACGCAAACTGAAAAACGACCAGGCCTTTGGTCAGATAGTTTTTCTGTGTCAGCCTGGTCCGGTTGTATAATGTCTGCGCCGGGCTGAATCCGGAGAGCACCAATGCGGGATAAAAGCCCGCCACTGCCCCGGTTACGAGGAACAATGCAAAGTATCCGGAAACCAGCTTGCTATCCAGTAAATATGACAATGCCAATTGCTTATTGGCCAGCTCATTGAACGTAGGCAAAACAGCAAGCGTCAGAACAATTGCAAAGACAAATGCCACAAACGAAAGAAAAAATGATTCACCCAGAAACTGGTAAATCAATTGTTTCCGCTGACTTCCCACAACCTTCCTGATGCCGATTTCCTTGGCTCTTTTCAGGGAACGGGCAACAGTTAGATTTACAAAATTAATGCATGCGATCAGCAGGATGAAAATGGCTATGCCAGATAAGATATAACTGTAAATAGCGCTGCTGCCGCGTCCGAGGCCATTGCGCAAGTCGCTTACTTCGCTGTCGAGATGGATGTCCAGGAACGGTTGCAGACTAAAACTGATCTTTTGATCAAAGTCCTTGATCTTGCTGATTTCTTCGGCTGATTTGCTTTTGAAAACCTGATTTAGTTTAGGAATAACGGCCTGGTAACTGGCTTTATCATGCAATAAAACAAATGTGTTCATATAAAAACCCAGCCAATCTTTGTCCGTCCAGCCTCTCACGACCTGCAACTCAAATGGGATCACAGCACCAAACTGCACTGACGAATTCTGCGGGCACTTTTTGGCTACGCCGGACACGACCAACTTCTCAAAA
The DNA here is from genome assembly GCF_023821985.2 of Dyadobacter chenhuakuii. NCBI lineage: Bacteria > Pseudomonadati > Bacteroidota > Cytophagia > Cytophagales > Spirosomataceae > Dyadobacter > Dyadobacter chenhuakuii. The sequence continues at coordinate 3,145,963 of NZ_CP098805.1, forward strand.
GTATCGCCTATTTTCAGCTCCATTGTCTTGCCAACCGCATCTGTTGTATTGAAGTATTTCTCAGCTATTTCTTCTGTCAGAACTATCGAATTGACATTGGACAGCACCGTTCCAGGGTCGCCTGCAACCAGCGGCATCGAAAAAACTGTGAAGAAATTGTTATCAGCAAACAGCACATCTTCGCTCAGCAGCTCATTGCCTTTCCTCGTCACAAACGTGTTGCTCTGCGCTCTCACAATCTCCTTAATCTCCGGAATCTCCGCTTTAAAGCTCGGCCCGTGAATGGCATTTGTACTGCCGAGCGTCCGTGTCTCACGGCTGTCCGACAGGGTTACTTTTATGCGGAAAAGCTGATCCTTATGCACCTGAAACCGGTCAAAACTGACTTCATCCTTGGTATATAGCACAATAAGCATGCAACACGTAAGCCCGAGCGAAAGCCCGGCAATATTGATAAAGGAGAAAATTTTATTCCTCATCAAACTACGGACGGCAATTTTCAGATAGTTTTTGATCATGGCTTTTGGGTATGAATGTTGACTTACCTCTTTAAGCGCCCCTACTCACTCCGCAGACTCCTCACCGGGTTCATAAGTGCGGCCTTAATGCTTTGAAAACTAACGGTTAGCAACGCAATGGTGATAGCAATCGCCCCGGCAGCCAGGAACATCCACCAGGCCAGGTCTACGTGATAGGCGAAATCGTTGAGCCATAGGTTCATCCCAAACCAGGCGATAGGGATGCCGATCAGGATCGCGATAATGATCAGCCTTAAAAATTCTTTTGAAAGCAAAGCTACAATGTTGGCAACGCTCGCACCCAGCACCTTTCTCACACCGATTTCCTTTGTGCGCCGCTCAGCCGTGTAAGCCGACAAACCAAACAATCCCAGGCAGCCGATAATGATCGAAATCGTTGCGAATGTGATGAAGATCTGCCCTACGCGCTGCTCGCTGCGGTAAACATTGTTGAAATCTTCGTCCATAAACCGGTAACTGAACGGCTGCCCGGGAGCCATTTTCTTCCAGAGTTGCTCCACCTGATCAACGGTTTGGGCCACATCGCCGCCATTCAATTTGAAAACGACTGTTCCGTTGCTGCGCGAAAGCACCAGGCTCAATGCACCAATATTTTTCTTTAATGATTCAAAATGAAAGTTCTTTACAACGCCAATGATCGTATAATCAATGCGTTGTTTCATCTCCTGATCTGCATATCCGAATAACTTCTTCCCAATGGGCTCAGCGTACCCGAGCACTTTTGCAGCGGCCTCGTTGATGATAATGCCGGATGAATCCGAAGGGAATTCTTCCTGGAATGGTCGACCGTTCGCCATTTGCAATCCCATAGTATTTATAAAATCATAATCAACGGCCCAGTTCTGCATATTAATGCCCTTGTCTTGCTGCATCTGGCCAGCCGGAAAAAATGTATTATCTGTACGTGACGATGGCGTTGGCAGGAAACTTGTTACCGTGGCATTTTCCACATTCGGATGTCGCATTACCTGTTCCTTGAATGCCGTAACCTGCTTATCGAGAGCATAAGCGTCATTCACGATCAACATCTGATCCTTATTAAAGCCCAGTTTTTTAGTTTGTATAAAATTTAGCTGACGATAAATAACACCGGTGCCGACAATGAGCATGACCGAGATCACAAATTGAAAAACAACGAGCGCATTGCGCAGATAGCCTCCCTTTCCTTGCAGCTCTACGCTGTTTTTCAAAACTTTCAGTGGATTGAAGGCCGACAGGAAAAATGCAGGATAGCTCCCTGCAAGAACACCCACAACACCGCCCGTAATCAATAATGTTATCCAAAATCCAACTTCCCCAATCGGAAATTTGACTTGCTTGCCTGCCAGATTATTGAAAAGCGGAAGAGCGAAATATGCCAGCGCAACAGCCAATGCCAGTGAAAAAAAGCTAAGCATGACCGATTCTGTGAGAAACTGGTTGACCAGCGAAGATCTCTCCGAACCCAGCGCTTTGCGGACGCCGACTTCTTTTGCCCGGTTTGAGGAGCGGGCCGTTGCCAGGTTCATAAAATTAACACAAGCAATGGTCAGGAGGAACAAAGCAACAACCGCGAATATGTATACGTATTGAATATTGCCATTCACATTAATCTCAGCCGTACGGTCTGAATGCAAATGGATTTCAGTCAGCGGAATAAGCGAGTAACGCAAGTAACTGCCCGACTTGCGAATCTCATCCAGCGAGGCACCCATGAAGCTTACCAGCCATTTGGCTGTGTATTTTTGCAAAACAGTTTCGAAGTTGTTTTCAAACTGCCTGGGATCGACACCTTCTTTAAGCAATAAATAAGTGTTAAAATTATGGCTTCCCCAGCCATTCAGCCTACTTTCAGGATTGGAGCTCATGGATAGCAGCATATTCATATCCCGCAAATGCGACTGCGCAGGAATGTCCTGCATCACGCCTGTTACCGTGTAAGTCTGGTCATTTTCAATTGTTAAGCCCTTACCCATCGGATTTTCTTTCCCAAAATATTTGAGCGCATTGCTTTCCGAGATCACCACAGTATAGGGATCTTTCAAGGCCTTTTCCTTATCACCCATGATTAACGGAAGAGAAAATACCTTGAAAAATGTAGAATCTGCGAAGCATACCTGATCTTCTTTCAGGTTCTCGGTGCCCTCGGACCGGCGTACAAGCTGACTTCCATTCTCACGAAGCCGCACAACCTGTTCAATCTGTGGATAATCCTTTTTTAATGTAAATGCGAGCGGATCGGGCGCGACAGCAAGCGCCATATCTGCCCCACCGAAACGAATGTCTGCATTGACCCTGTGAATACGGTCTGCGTGTTCAAAAGACTTATCAAAACTGAGCTCATCCAACACATAAAGCGTAATCAGCAAACAGCTTGCAAGGCCGAGTGCCAATCCGAAAATGTTCAGGAATGAATAAAACTTATGCTTACGCAGGTTCCGCCACGCGATCTTAATGTAATTCTGCAGCATGTCCGTTGTTTTTAAATGCCCCGTCCGGGAAGCTCTATTTCAATCTCGAAGTGGTCAATGATCTGCTGGCGTTCTTCCTCTGATTTCTCCGCCGCATTCACCGTTTTTTCGTAAATGAATTCTTCATTCCGCTTGCTGAATTTGTATTGCAAAAACAGCTCTCCCGATTCCTTATTGAACCTTACTTGTTTGGAATAACCATTGTCGCCAATGATCGTAGCGTGCTGCTGATTTTCATCGTCGGAGATCCAGATTTGCGCTTTGGCATCTGCGGAAGAATAAAGAACCGGCGCGTGAGGTGCGGCCGGAGCGGACGGCGCAACAGGCGCAGGCGGAGCTGGAAGCACGTGGCTATGGCTCATTCTCTTTTGTGCGATCGCCAGCGTACTTACGCCGGCGAGGAGGATTGTAAGGATTCTTTTCATGGCGCCTGATCTAAACGTGCACTTTTTCGGTCACGATCTTGCCGTCGAACAAGTTGACGATACGGTGTGCGAAACCCGCATCATATGGTGAGTGCGTTACCATTAAAATGGTGGTCCCTGCTGCATTCAGCTGGCTCAGGAGGTTCATTACTTCTTCCCCGTTTTTGGAGTCGAGGTTACCCGTAGGCTCATCCGCAAGGATTGTTTTTGGTGTGGCCACAACGGCGCGGGCGATGGCCGTACGTTGCTGCTGCCCCCCGGAAAGTTGCTGTGGAAAGTGATTGCGGCGGTGCATCATGTTCATGCGGGTTAATGCTGCTTCTACTTTCTCCTTGCGTTCGGCTGGCGGTGTTTTCAGATAAAGCAATGGAAGCTCAACGTTCTCATAAACAGTCAGTTCGTCGATAAGGTTAAAACTCTGGAATACAAATCCAATGTTACCTTTACGGATTTGTGCGCGCTGCCTTTCCGACATCTTGGCTACTTCCGTGCCGTAGAATTCGTAGGAGCCTTCACTAGGGTTGTCAAGCAGACCGAGAATGTTCAGTAAGGTAGATTTACCACAACCGGATGGTCCCATGATAGCGACAAACTCGCCGTCTTTTACATCCATGTCAATGCCGTTCAGGGCAGTGGTTTCTACTTCCTCGGTAGAAAAGATCTTATGAAGGTTGCTAATTTTGATCATTGGGTTTTCTTTGGCTATCGGCTTTCAGCTGAGGGCTATGGGCCTTTTATGATTGATTAAATTGATTACTAATAGAGTCTGATTCTTAAAATTCCAGCACCTCATTGTCCCCGAAGTTCTCGTATGAGCTTGTGATCACTTTCTCACCTGGCTGCAAACCTTCCAGAACCTCGAAATACTCAGGGTTTTTACGGCCCAATGTGATTTTACGTTTTGAAGCACGCTTGCCGTCCTCACCCACCACATATACCCAGTTTCCGCCAGTTTCGGAGAAGAATCCACCCACCGGAAGCAATGTTGCTTGTGAAGGTTGTCCCAATTGCAAACGAATCGGAGCCGACTGGCCTCTCTTGATCAATTCAGGAGCGCCTTTATCAAATTGCATGTCCACTTCAAATCTTCCGCTCAAAACCTCGGGATAGATTTTGATGATCTTTAGTCCGTAATCTTTTCCGTTGAATTCCATAGAACCCATCAAGCCAGCAAAGATCCTCGAAATGTAATGTTCATCCACGCTAACACGCATTTTGAAACCGTTCAGGTCATCGATTTGTCCAATGTTCTGGCCCTGGTTAATATTCGATCCTACTTCCACATTCATAGAAGAAAGCAAGCCGGAAACGGGTGCCTTAACCGAAAGGTTTTCAAGCGTTTGTCTCCAAAGGTTCACGTTTTTCTGCGTGCTGGCCAATGTTCCTTCCAGCTGCGCGATCTGCATTTTGGAGTTTTCTTCCTGATATTTCTGCGATTCAACTTCAATCTCGCGCTGCTTGGTCAGGCGGTCAAATTCTCTTTTTGTTTTCAGATAATCTGCATCGGGAATCACTTTATCCTTGTAAAGCTTAGCATTCCGCTCATGTGCATCCTTCGCCTGATCGATCTGAAAATCGAGCTCGCTTAATGTCTTTTGCAGGTTAAACCGGGCAATACGCAAGCTCTGGCGTGTATTCTGAAGATCATTTACCAGTCGGCTCGCCTCCGTTTCTGATTGTAGAAAGCTTAGTTTCAGGTTTTGGTTTTCCAATCTTAAAAGTACATCGCCTTGTTTTACCATGTTACCGCCTTCAATAAGTTTCTCGGTAACATATCCGCCTACAATGGCATCCAATTGAATAGTTTTCAATGGCTGCACAACGCCGGTTACCACAATAAATTCGTCGAATTTGCCTTGCTTAACCGTTGAAACTGTCAGTTTATCTTGCTCCACATTGAGCTTGCTGCGTTTATCGGCAAAGAAAAATTGATATACTAAAAAGGCAATCAGCAGCGTGCTGCCGGCGATTATACCAATGCGTTGTGTGTTCCAGAATTTCTTTGGTTTGATTTTATCCATTGTCGAGCCCCCGGTGAAACCGTTGTTACTGGTGCTGGATGAGTTAGGTGTTTTGACTTCCATTATATTGTTGGTGATTGGATTCGCTGTTAAACTTTGATCTATTCTATCCAATCCCTATGCCAAAGGAGCCATAGCCATACAAAACACTAAATATCAATCCCTTAACCTTATTTAAAACCATTTTGAATGTCCGATAACGGACAATTTTGTTCGGGTGCGGACAAGCCATTTTTATGCTAATTAGGGTAAAATACTGACTTTTTAACGGGTTATAAAATTAAATTTCAAAATGCTTCTGCTATCTTTCCAAACAATAGCCAATAAAGGGATTTAGCCCTTAGCAACTCCAAAACCAGCCATGCAACTCTCTGAAGCAAAAATCCTGATCATCGATGACGATGTAGACGTATTAAGTGCGGCCAAACTCCTGTTGAAGCGCCACGCCAAAGCGGTGGACATTGAAAAAAATCCGCAAAAACTACCATTCCTCGTCACCAACGGCGATTATAACCTGATCCTGCTGGACATGAACTTCACCCGCGACGTGAACAGCGGCCGCGAGGGCTTTCATTGGCTGGATCGCATTCTGGACATTAAGCCAGCTTCTAAAGTGATCATGATCACGGCATACGGAGACATTGAAATGGCCATTCGCGCGATCAAGGCCGGTGCCACGGATTTTGTACTGAAGCCCTGGGAAAATGATAAGCTCCTAACCACGATCAGCGGCGCACTTGAAGGAGGCAATGATAAAATACAGGTTGTTGCGGAGGAAAAAAGCAAGGACGACGGCAAAAAAAGCAAGTCAACCGGCGAAGCCATAGTAGCATCAAGTGATTCGATGAAACAAGTGCTGGCCACCGCAGAACGCGTAGCCGCGACAGATGCTAACGTCCTGATTCTGGGCGAGAACGGAACGGGTAAAACACAGCTGGCCAAGCATATACATCAGCATTCAAAGCGTGCCGACAAGCCCTTCGTAGTTGTGGATCTGGGTGCATTGAGTGAGAGTTTGTTCGAAAGCGAGCTTTTCGGTCATGTTAAGGGTGCATTTACGGATGCAAAGGAAGACCGTGCAGGACGATTTGAAGAGGCCAAAGGCGGAACCATTTTTCTGGATGAAATAGGAAACCTTACGCTGGCATTACAAGCGAAGTTGCTGACTGTCATTCAGGAAAGGCGCGTTACACGGGTGGGATCCAACAAACCCATTTCTCTGGACGTAAGGTTGTTATGCGCTACCAATATGAACATTGAAAAAATGGTGACTGAAAAAACGTTCCGCCAGGATTTGCTCTACAGGATTAACACCATTGAACTAGACTTGCCTCCATTGCGCGAGCGTCCGGAGGACATCAGCGCATTGGCCGAATATTATCTTAAACAATACGGCAAAAAATACAACCGCCCGGTTAACGACATCAGCAGTGCATTGATCAAAAAAATGCAGCAGTACAACTGGCCGGGAAACATCCGCGAATTGCAGCACGCGATTGAACGCGCTGTGATCCTTTCGCAGGAAAAAACATTGCAGCCCGACGACCTTTTCCTGAAAAGCTCCGGCGGCACGCCAACTACCGCCACCGGCTTCGACCTGGAAGATATGGAGAAGACTTTGATCGTGAAAGCGATGAAACGTTTTAACGGAAATATTACAGATGCAGCGCGTGAGCTTGGTCTCAGCCGCGCGGCACTTTACCGGAGAATGGAGAAGTACGGGCTTTAATTGGCATGTTTTTTGGGTCATATCGAATAAGGTTTCTCAGGTTAATCTCAATTTATTCATATAATGACCAAATATTTCTTGCTGTTCTCCCTGCTGTTTTGCTATCAGTTGTCTTTTGCGCAAAACAGCAAAATCAACGCCGTTCCGCTTAAAAATGTAAAAACCAAACAAGGTTTCTGGCACACACGCGTGGAAGCTGCACGTGAAGTGACCGTTCCGCATGCTTTGCAACAATGCGAAGAATCGGGCCGGATCGACAATTTTGCAGTGGCTGGCGGGCTCAAAAAGGGAAAATTCGAAGGCGTACGCTTCAATGATTCTGACGTTTTTAAGGTTGTGGAAGGCGCGTCCTATGTGCTGCAAAACCAATATGATCCGAAGCTGGACCATTATCTAGATAGCCTGATCACGCTTTTTACAGCCGCACAGGAGCCGGATGGCTATTTATATACAATCCGGACCATCAATAAAGACAGCACCGGTTCTTACGACTGGATTGCCGGCCCTTACCGCTACGGATTCGAAAACGGCAGTCACGAACTCTACAATGTGGGGCACCTTTATGAAGCGGCCGTTGCCCATTACGAAGCTACAGGCAAGAAAACATTGCTTGACGTTGCGACCAAAAATGCAGATCACCTCGTCAAGACTTTTGGCACCAAACCTGGCCAGCTGTTAGTCGTTCCCGGACACCAGGAGATTGAAATTGCATTGATCAAACTTTACCGGACTACTGGAAAAAAGGAATATCTGGATCTTTCTAAATTCTTCATTGATATGCGTGGTCGCTCGGACAAGCGTGCTTTGTATCTGGACGAGCACAAACTTGGCCCTGCATATTTCCAGGACCAGGTTCCGTTTTTGAGACAAAAAGAAGCGGTCGGTCATGCGGTTCGTGCGCAATACTTATACACAGCCGTTGCGGACATGCTGACGATCGAGGACGAACCTGAACACGCCCATGCTATTCATACAATATGGAACGATGCCACGGAAAAAAAGCAGTATGTCACCGGCGGTGTAGGCGCGCGCGAGGATGGCGAAGCTTTTGACAAACCTTACGTCCTCCCGAATGACAACGCATATGCCGAAACTTGCGCGGCGATTGCCAACATGCTTTGGAACCATAAAATGTATCTGTATACGGGTGAGTCCAAATACATGGATGTTTTCGAGCGTGTACTTTATAATGGTTTTCTGGGTGGCATGTCGGTCAAGGGAGATAAGTTTTTTTATGTAAACCCCATGGCTTCCAATGGTGTCAATGATTTTAACAAGGGCTCTGGCGCTGAAAGACAGGCCTGGTTTGGAACGGCTTGCTGCCCTACCAATGTATCCCGGTTCTTGCCATCAATGCCTGCTTACATTTATGCAACAAAAGGCAACGAGCTGATCGTCAATCTTTTTGCAGATAACGAAGCAACATTAACAGTAAATAATAATGCTGTTAAACTTGCGCAGCAAACCAATTATCCCTGGGACGGGAATGTCAAAATACTGGTCGATCCGGAAAAGGCAGGAAACTTCACGTTGTCGGTGCGGATTCCGGGCTGGGCAACGGGCGAGGCGATTCCCGGTAACTTGTATGCGTATACCAACAAAGATTCCAAGCCCGTAACATTGCGGGTTAATGGCAAAAACATGCCTGCAACGATTGAAAAAGGTTATATAAAGCTGGCTCGTAACTGGAAAAAAGGGGATCAGGTGGAGCTTGCATTGGATATGCCGGTCAGAAAGATCATTTCCAACGAAAATATAATGGCTAATAAAGATAAAATAGCCATCGAGCGCGGACCTGTTTTGTATTGCGCAGAAGGCCATGACAACAACGGAAAGGCACTGGATATACCTATCTCGGAAAGCCAGAACTTCGCTGCGAGTTACCAGCAAAGCTTGCTGGGCGGCATTAATGTTCTGAAAGCCGAAGCCGGTAATGTAACGCTTATTCCTTATTATGCCTGGGCTAACCGCGGCCCGAATGAAATGGTCATCTGGTTCAACAAAGCCCGGTAACTTGCTAGTAACAGCCAGGTAACTAGCCAATATCTGATAAGCTTTTTAAAGTGTAGGAAACCTTTCGAAGTCCGGTTTACTTCGAAAGGTTTTTTTGTACCGTTTCCAGATCCTTTAATGTTCCGTTGACGATAATGTTAACGTCGCTGTTTTTAAAGATGTCGTTTTCTGAGACCAGTTTACTTTTGAAATACAAAACAAATGGTAACTGTTTCCCTTTTGAAACCAGTTGACCGGCTGCTTTGAGAACTTTGCCCATATCAATGGCGAGCGGGATTTCGTAGATCTCGCTGCTCTTCCCTTTCACCTTGGTAACGCCCTTAACGCTCCCTTCGGCCAGGCGATCCTGCTTGCCCAGGTCAACAACGTAAGCAGGATTTTCAAACTGAACGGGAAACGGGTTCTGATTAGAGAATTTCAGTTTTAAGACAATTTCAGATTTACCCAGACTGAATTTTTTCATGTCATAATCTACAATTTCAATTTTGGGAAGCCTGTAAAGCGGCAGCCTTTTGTCCATATCAAGCACAATGCTGTCTTTTCCTAAAATCGGCTTCTTCAAATGAAAATGGCCTTCGAAATGATAATCGGCGCTATCTTCTCCCGCAGCATTTTCCGAATCCCCTTCCTTTTTTAGCTTCGCGATCTTCAACTTGGCAGGAATGGTAACCAATGTGCTGTCGCGCGGGTTAATGGTTAACGGTTTAGCATATTCGTCTTCTACAATGGTCACTCCGTTCATCTGCACAAAATAACTGAAGCGCTCTACGTCCACACCTACGGGCAGGGGATTGTCCACCAAAAGTTTCAGTGATAAATCAATAGTACTGTCCGTAATGTTGCTGATTTGCCCGATTCCCATTTCTACGCGCGGTTTCAATCCCGAAACGGGATTGGCGTTTTCATTTTTATATTTTTTGAAAAGGAACCAGCCTATGGCACCGGCTGCAATGAAGACAAAAACAATAAGTACGATTTTGAGCGATCGAATGGACTGCATAGATAAATGAGGGTTCAAATGGATAATGGGAATGCTCAAAAATCATTCCAAAAAATAACCCGCACGTACGCAATGCCACGAAAACTTCCCCAAAACTGGATTTTACGCAGCTATATGTGTACTTAAATCTTCATAGAAACCTGGCAACCAGCATTGGGCCACGGGCAAAACGCTGGTACGGTTTTTACCAATGGTGGGGGCAAGGACGATAACAAGATCCTTCACAGACAACAATAAACTATTAAAACTACGAATCATGAAAGCGACTAAAAGTAAAACCGTTAACCAGATTACAGGAACAGACAGCGAAAAGCTAAAAGAACTATTTGTAGATGGCCTTAAAGACATTTACTGGGCAGAAAAACACCTTGCAAAAGCATTGACAAAAATGTCTAAAAATGCTACTTCGGAAGAACTGAAAGCAGCTTTTGAACAACATACAACTGAAACAGAAGAACACGCTGCGAGATTGGAAGAAGTTTTCGGTCTGATCGGCGAGAAAGCACAAGCTAAGAAATGTGCGGCCATGGAAGGACTTATCGAAGAAGCAGAAGAAATTATCAGCAGCACCGATAAAGGAACAATGGTTCGCGATTGCGGATTGATCATGGCTGCTCAGAAAGTTGAGCATTATGAAATCGCATCTTACGGAACATTGAGAAACATTGCGAGAACATTAGGCCACAGCGACGTAGCAGATTTACTGCAACAAACGCTTGACCAGGAAGGCGAAACAGACCATAAATTGACAGAGCTAGCTGAAACGTATGTGAATGAAGAAGCCAGCGCTGAATAAGTTAATACACTTCATCATCAGATTAAAGAAAAAGGGTTGGCCATATGGTCAACCCTTTTCAGTTATTGGTAAATCGAAAAATCCTATCAGGAATTTAGGAGCCGAAATCAGGCGCTTATGCCAAATTCAACTTTCCATGATCGCCGCCATCCGGCGTGGTGCCTGTAAGCACGGCTTTTACCATAGAAAAGAAAACCACCATTTTGGATGACGTCGCATCCCAGTAAGCAGCTTCTCCCGTTGTCACTTTTAAAAGCACCAGGTTTGGATCTTCTTTGCCTTCAGGAAACCAGGCTTTTGCCATCGGATTCCATAATTCCTCTTTTTTCGCTTCGTCTTCAACAATTTCAGCCTTTCCGGAAACGCTGATATAGGTGTTATTTTTGGGTTCTGAATAAATCAATGTAACCGGTTCGCCCTGGTTCGAGCCGTCGCCAATGTCTGTGTTTCTATTTGTAAAAAACCAAACGTTACCGTTCTCATCAATCTGTTGCGTAGTCATAGGCCGCGATTCGATTTTCTCGTTGGCGTATGTCGTATACATGCAGAACCGGATGTCCTCGGCCATTGATTTCAATTTTTCTATCGCTTCCTTATTTTGAAGGTCCTTTTCCATAATTGTTTTTGTTTGAATCTCTGATCTTATTTATCAGGGATTGTAAAACAACTATTCCAAGGGCTGGCTAGCTGCGCATTAATTTTTCATATTCCCGCTCTGCCATTTCCTTTTCGCCGAGATTACCGTATGCGGTGATATAGTGAGAGGCAAGTCCTATGCCCCACCCCAGCATTGGAAATATCGGCCATGGCATATGATCATTGCCAAAGTGCGGAAAAGCGGTTACAGCCCACAGCAGCCATAAACCCCCATTCACAACCATATAAGTGCTCAGATGAACTTTGAACGATGCTCTCTTTTTCGCTTTTCTCCAGATAAATTCGTTACGCGGCGTTTCCATATTTGTATCGGTTTAGAATGTAAGGTTTCGTTTCAATGAACTGCTTTTTACATTGATACAACCAAATTACATCACCCCTATCCTTACGAAAAGCGAATACAGATGGAGTTCAGCATTTCCACGACGAAGAAACAGATTAGCCGGATGAACCGACTGGCCCTATTTAGAATTCCAGACGATAGTTCAGCACCGGGATCAGCCCGGTCTGCGTTGTGTTTCTTATTTCCTTGTTGGTAGGGTCGTAAGTTTGCTCATATGCATTCAAACGATTGGTCACATTCTGGATGTCCAACGAGATTGTGGATGCCGTGCGCCTTTTATTCTTTGTATAACTTACCCGAACATCCGAGCGGAAATAATGCGGCAGCTGCTCCGAATATGCCTTTGTCCAGTCGCGCTCCGTTTTTCCTGTTTGTTTCGATTTTTCAAGGTCAACAGGTGTTACGCGGTTTCCGCCCGACGCGAGCAGCTTAATGTTCGCCGCAAATACATTGGTTTTGTTTTTTCCCACTTTCCACTCTTTTCCCGCCAGAACATTCTGAACAAACTGACCATTAAACCTGCTGTCGCGCTCAATGCCGTCCCGACCAGTGTATTTGGCCTGATATAGCGATGTTGTACTCATCAGGTAAATGCCGCCCGTCAGCGATTTTTCAACAGTCAGTTCCACGCCATAACTGCGTCCGGTTCCGTCACTTGTTAGGGAATCATTGGCAAAGCCGCTGATCTCATTGATTTGTGAATTATGCAAAAGATATGGTTGGGTCGCGTTCGGTGAACCGATTGGCACATGGTAATGATGCTGATAATAAGTTTCGGTAAGGATACGCCAGCTGCTGGTCGGGCGGAACTCGTAGCCAGCCACAAAATGCGCCGATTTCATCAGTTTAAGATCCTTATTAGCAGCGGCCGTTTTTCCACTTTCTGCATTCACCTGCGCGAAATAAGTTGAGATCGATTCTGTTTTGCTATGCAGCCCGGCCCCGAAACTAACGGTCGATCGGGATGCCACGGCCCATTTCATCCCTAACCGCGGTTCGAGAGAAAACTGGTTATTAAGTCCCAATAACATGCCGTGAACACCCGCATTGATCGTAACTGTCGGCGATATACGCGATTTAAGCTGACCATATGCCTGATAAAGCTGAGTACTGCCCTTTTGATCCAGAAAAACACGGACAGGACCATTTTCATTATTCCGGTCGAAAAGGTTGAAATCCAAATGATTGATGATGAACCCGCCCCGGAAGGTATTTCTTGCATTCAATTTGTAGTTGAGAAGGGAAGAAATCCTGAGGGTCTGATTAATGAAGCTCTGGTGATACGAGATTTGCTTTCCAAGGTCATCGGAGTCGTCCGTAACCTTGGTACCAGCGTATGAAATGATGCTTTCCACGTAAGCCTTGTTGCTGATATAGCGCAGATAATTGATGCCCAATATGCCTCTGTTTGACGTAAAAACTTCATTTTCCTGCGGCGTACGCTCCTTGGAAGTGCTGATCCCGCCAATTCCCCAAACCGTCACCACAGACCGATCATCCGAAGGAACGTGGATTTTAAAAGCGCCATCCTGGAAGTCCGTGGATGCATCGCCCTGAATGTTCAATCCCAATTTGTCAAGAACGGATAAAGTGGAATAGCGATAATTGGCCAAGTAGGAAGCGCCGCCTTTTGCACCGATCGGTCCTTCCGCAGCAAAGTCGAGGCCCAAAACGCCGGCTTGCAGCGCATACTCGCGCTTTTCATTGTTTCCGTTTCTTAATTTTAAGTCAAAAACCCCGGAAGTAGCATTGCCATATTCCGCCGGAAACGCACCAGTCAGAAAATCAGAATTCCCTAAAACGTTGGCGCTTAATGCACTTATGCCGCCGCCGCTAGATCCTTCCTCTCCGAAATGGTTGGGATTAGGAATTTCAACGCCTTCCATTCTCCACAACATTCCTTTCGGGCTGTTACCGCGTATAATGATCTGGTTACCACCATCATCGTTGGTTGCAACGCCTGCGAAAGACAGTGCCATCCGCGCCGGATCATTCACCGAAGCCGCGAACCTTTTGGTTTGATCCACCGTAAATGATCGTCCGCTAACGCTTACCATATCATTCAGCGGAGCACCGTTCTCCTTCTGCGCCTTCACCACCACTTCATCCAACGATTTAAAAGATTCCGCCAATTTGATCGTCAGCTCTACTTCCTTGCCCGAACCGACAGCGATTTCCTGCAAAAAAGCGTCGTCATAGCCAATGCTTGTGATCTTAATGGAATGCCGTCCGACCGGCACATGCTCGATTCGAAATCCGCCTTCTGCATCCGTCGCGCCGCCCATGATCGGGTTAAGCGTAGTAATGATCACATTAGCACCGATGATGGGCAGAAGCGATTCAGCATCAATGACATGGCCCTTCACAAGTTGTGCAGGCTGCTGGGCATAAGCCAGCGAAAGGACCGCCATCGCGATCAGCGAAAGAATATATTTTTTCATAGCTAATAGTTTTCCTTCCAGACAACCTAGCTATGTCTTACCCTAACTTTTTAAGAATTTATTTTTCAGGAATGTTTTTGCGAACACTATTTTTTCCATGCAATTGTGGCACTATAATTCACAAACTTTTCATCTTTCGTTACCACCGCAAGATTTTCTTCAATTGATTGCGCAATGATGATGCGATCAAAGGGATCATGATGATGATGCGGCAAATTCGCATTCGTTAAAATGTGACTTGCTGTTATAGGGAGCAGTTCGAAACCTGTCTTGTCGATAATTGCAAAAATCTCTTTGAGCCCGGTATGTAATTCCAATCTGCCCAAAGAATTTTTAATGGCGATTTCCCACAAAGTTGCGACGCTGATAAAACAGCTGCTACCAGCGTCTTCTAACAATGCCCTTGTTTTGCGTGGAAGTCTCAAATCATCTGTGATAAACCAAATAACTGCGTGCGTATCTAGCAGTAAATTCATTTGGTAAAGACATTAAATCCCTCGATATCATTATCGAAATCGTCCTTCATAGCGATCAATCCCTTTGCCATTCCAGCCTGCCTTTTTTTATTGGGCTGGGGCGTTACCGCAAAATCTTTTTTCAGATTATTAATAAAACTCGCTACCTGCGCTTTCTGCTGCACAGGCAAATTTGAAAGTTTCGTGTATAGTTTTAAGTCTGTCATCATGATAACTGTCTAAACAAATTTACAATTTAAAGCTCAATATCAGTTAAGTAACCCTACTAATGATCGGTTTATATATTTAGACGTACGCTTTGCCAATTGGTCACATTAAAACAGAAAATATTTTTTTCGCTAATCCAAAACCCGCATTGGTACGGGATCAAAAAAGTGGTTTAAGGGGCCGTTGCCGGTTCCGGTTTTGGCGTCTTTACCGGCTGCGATGGCGGCGGAGATGTATTCTTTTGCAAAAATAATGGCTTCGGGAAGGGAGTTGCCCAGGGCTTTGAAAGTGGCGATGGCGGAGGATAATGTGCAGCCGGTTCCGTGGAGATTAGGACTGGGGATGAACGCGGATTCAAAAACCAACACTTCCTGGCCTTTCTGGGCTAAAACGTCAAATAATTGCTCGGAAATCAGATGTCCGCCTTTAAGTAAGACGGCCCGGCAACCTTTGGCAATCATTTCCGAAGCAGCTTCTTGCATGGATTCCAAGGAATTGATTTCCCGGCCCAACAGCAACTTTGCCTCATCAATGTTAGGCGTAACCAAATCTGCCAGCGGAAATAATTTTTCCCAAAATACATTGATCATCTCAGCGGTGGCGAGCCTGGTCCCGCTGGATGATGCAAAAACCGGATCTAAGACCACGAATCCCGGCTTAAACTGCGCAATAATGTCGGCGATAACCCATGCATTCTCAACCGTCCCGATCATGCCGATCTTGATCGCATCCACCTGAATATCTTCCAGAACGGCGAGCAATTGCTCTTTCAAAAAATCAGCCGGAACTGGAAATACAGACCGCACTTCCACTGTATTCTGGGCCGTAAGCGCGGTAATTGCGGATAAACCGTTCCCTCCCAGTGACCCGATCGTCTTCAAGTCTGCCTGAATTCCTGCGCCGCCGCCGCTGTCTGATCCCGCAATGGTAAGTATGGTTGGATATCGGTTCATGAATGGTCCGCGATTTGTAAATACTTATCGGTGAAAGTAGTAGTTTTGAATAGTTTTAAAAAAACAGACCCACTTAATAATGATTAAAGCTGCCATATTTGACATGGACGGATTGCTGATAGATTCCGAGCCAATCTGGACAGATGCTGCCCGTAAGGTAATGCAAAGAGTAAATTTCACGATTTCCGACGCGCTGAAAAATCAGACAACCGGCCTTTCTATCAAACTTTTTCTTGAATATTGTCACAAAATCCAGCCCTGGAACACACCTTCTTTCGAGGAATTGGAACGGGAGATACTGGAATATGCCCATGAAAATATCCTGGCTCACGCGGTGGCTATGCCAGGCGCAATTGATTTGGTAAAAAACCTGAAAGCGCAGGGTTTGAAACTAGCCGTAGCTTCGGCTTCGCATATGGACCTTATCGAGGGCGTGCTAAAAAGGCTCGAAATTATTGATTACTTTGACACCTGGCATTCTGGCGAGCTCGAAGAATTCACAAAACCTCATCCGGCGGTTTACCTGACAACGGCGGCTAAACTGGGATTACGCCCTGACGAATGCATTGCTTTTGAAGATTCGCATGCAGGTCTCCGATCTGCCCACGCGGCAGGAATGATCACGATTTCGGTGCCCGCGATGGAAGTTTTTGACGATGCCAAGTTTGATATGGCACATTATAAGATCAATTCCCTTGAAAAATATATATTGAGCGAAATGTCCGGCGTGCCGCAAAGCGCGATTGAAAATTAAAACCCAAATCTTCTATCTCATTTATTAATGATCGGATTAAGACATTTCAGCATTGTGATCATGATCCGGATAGTGGTCATTATCCTGAGCGTCATCGCGGTTGCCTGGCTAGCGTCCAAGCACACGAACGAGGTGCTGGTATATGTGCTTGGGACCATTTTCATCTTTGTCCAGGGATCATTATTGTATCAGTATGTTACCAATGTCAACCGCAAGCTGACTTACTTCCTCGAATCGGTCCGCTATTCTGATTTTACGATCAATTTCCGTTCGGACAATAAGATGGGCCGGACATTCAAGGAACTCAACCAGCAGTTCAATGAAGTGCTTCACGCATTCCGGCAGGCGCGGGCTGAAAAAGAGGCTAACCTGCAATATCTGAACACGATTGTGCAACATATCGGGACCGGGCTGATCACCTTTGACAGCAACGGACAGGTTAACCTCATTAATAATGCTGCTTTGCGTATGCTGGGAATTTACCGGCTGCATCAGCTGAGCGAGCTTAAAGACAAGCATCCAAGACTGTATGAACTACTTTCTACACTCGACAGCGGCGTACGCGAGCTTTACCGGACGCCTTCGGACCAGCCGCTTGCCTTGCAGGGTGCTGCGATCCAGCTCCGGGGAATGTGGGTCAGGATCGTGGTTTTACAGAATATCCAAACGGAACTTCAACAGCAGGAAGTAGAATCGTGGCAAAACCTGACGCGCGTTTTAAGGCACGAGATCATGAACTCGATGACACCGATCGTGTCGCTCGTCGGTACAATGCGACTGATTGTAAATGAGGACATTGAGAAGTCAACCAGCGATCAGGAGGCAGTAAATGACTTGAAAGAGGCATTGCATACGCTTGAAAAACGCAGTAAGGGCATGATGCAATTTGTGAATGCTTACCGCGATTTTACCACATTACCAAAGCCGGTGTTTGCTAATCTTAGCGTTGCGGAGTTGTTTCAGGAAGTAATCCAATTATTACAAACGGACCTTACCGGCTCAGGGGTTTTATGGAAGATTTCTGTCAAACCTGAAACGCTTACCGTAAAGGCCGACGCCAGCCAGATCCAGCAAGTGCTGATTAACCTGGTGAAAAACGCCTCCGAAGCATTCTCAACCCAAACAAACAGACTGATCACATTGAGCGCATATCAGTCTGACAGCGTGACCATTATCGATGTTGAAGACAATGGTGACGGCATTGAACCTGAGGCAATTGAGAATATTTTTATCCCTTTTTACACCACCAAAAAAACCGGTTCCGGAATCGGTCTCAGCCTCTCGCGACAGATCTTACAACAGCACAATGGTCAGCTGAATGTTTCCTCGGAAGTAGGAAAAGGAACCGTTTTTACCTTAATTATTTAGGCCAGTTTGCTCTTCCTGTAACCGTAGCTGAAATAGATCACAAGCCCGATCGCCAGCCAGATCACAAAGATCAGCCAGTTTGAAGATCCCAGTTCGGTCATCAGATAAAGGTTTGTCAGAATGCCCGCAACAGGTAAAACCGAGAAGTTATATTTGTAGCCCATTACAGCCAGAATGCACCATGTGATCCAGAAAATGATTGTTAGGAGCTTATGCTCGACGATTTCCATCGCAGACATTGCTTTCCATTCATCAATCACACTTTGTCCGTAAATAGTAATTCCCGCAATGGCCAGGATCAGTGCTAAACCGATCAAATACTTCCCGTTCAGGTAAGGAACGCGGAATTTGGATTGTGCTGAAATGCCCGTATGATCCAAATAAAGAACGCCGCCGCAAACGAGGATGAATGCAAAAAACGTCCCTACGCTGGTCAGATCCACAAAGAAATCCATCTTAAAAAACAATGCAGGAATGCCGACCACAAAGCCCGTAACAATGGTTGCGAACGATGGCGTCTGGTATTTGGGATGGATTTTCGAGAATTTTTTCCAAAGCAAACCGTCGCGGCTCATCGTCATCCAGATACGCGGCTGTCCAAGCTGATAAACCAGCAAAGCGCTCGTAATAGCAATTACGGAGCTCACGGAAATAACGCCGGCCATGAAATCAAGGCCATTTTTCTCGAAAACAAATGCCAGCGGATCGCTCACTTTCAGTTCTGTATAATTGACCATCCCGGTAAGCACCAGCGTGATGAGCACATATAAGACCGTACAGATAATAAGGCAGTAAATCATGGCTTTGGGCATATCGCGCTGCGGATTTTTACATTCCTCGGCGGTTGTTGATATAGAATCAAAACCAATGAATGCGAAGAAAACGGAGGCAACTCCGCCCATAACGCCCTTGATGCCATTGGGTGCGAATGGTGACCAGTTTTCGGGTTTTACATAAAATGCACCGGCTAAAATTACCAGCAGAACAACCCCGATCTTTAAAACCACCATAATGTTGCTGGCAGTCCTGGATTCGCGTATACCAATGTAAACCAGCGCGGTAATGAGCAATGTAACAAGCCCGGCGGGCAGATTGAGCATAATGTGCAGGTCACCAATGACGGGAGATGTTTCGTAGGCGGCAGCCGCAAATCGCTCATAGGTGCTCATTTCCGCTGCTGCGGCGCTGTGTAATTTTGCAAAGGCATCGGAAGCCGTTTCATAGTTGACAGTAAGCCACCCCGGCAGCACTATCCCGAAACCTTTGAGCATCCCCGTAAAGTATTCCGACCAGGAAATGGCGACGACCATATTCGAAACAGCATATTCGAGAATCAATGACCAGCCTATGATCCACGCAAACAATTCCCCGAAGGCAACATAGGCATACGTGTACGCACTACCGGATACCGGCACTGTGCTCGCAAACTGCGCATAGGACAATGCCGTGAAAACACACGCAATGGCCGTAAAGACAAATAACAGTGAGACTGCGGGCCCGCCATTATAACTCGCAACGCCTATCGTACTAAAAATCCCAGCCCCAACAATCGCCGCGATGCCCAGGGAAACCAGGTCCCTTACGCCGAGGATCTTGGCTAGTCCGCCGTTTTCAGCTGAGTCGGCGTCCCTGAGTATTTGGCTAACTGTTTTTTTACGAAAGAGAGAAGAACTTTGTTTCATGCAAGCGCTGATTGGCAATGTCTTGTTGTGTTAATAAGTCGGCTAAAATAATGATATTCTCAACGCATCCTGCCAACGGTTGAAATTTTGTTCAATAAAATGCAGGTTTCCAGTAGAAAATTCGCCGGCATGAAATCAAACGCCAAAACAATGTGTTTGTGACTATAAATTACCTAATTTTCGGACTAGCAACCCCACCACATTCCATGAAAAAAATCGTTACGCTACTTGTACTCATTCTGCTTTGTGCCAGGATGTTGGACGCTCAGGACATTAAAGCTTACACCACAGCGCAGGCGCATTCCCACAATGATTACGAACGGAGAGGCGCATTTTATGATGCGATCGATCAGCAGTTCGGCTCGATTGAAGCGGACTTATTTTTGGTAAATGATACGCTCTTCGTGGCGCATAATCTCAAAGACATTCATCCCAAAAGAACATTAAACACGCTTTACATTCAGCCTATATTGACTAAAATAGAAAAGAATGGCGGCAGCATTTATCCGCAAAAAGACGTTCCCCTTCAATTTCTGATCGATTTGAAAACCGGCGCTACGGAAACGCTGGCTGCACTGGTCAAAGAACTGGAACCGCATAAGCACATTTTAGCGCCTGACGGCAACCTCACAATTGTGGCCAGCGGCAACACGCCCGATCCCGCCAATTTTAACAAATACCCCGATTTCATATTTTTTGATGGCCGTCCTGAGATCACCTACACGCCGGAGCAGCTCAAACGCATTGGCCTGATCAGTCAGGGATTTGCGAAATATTCAAAATGGAACGGAGAAGGCCCATTACCGGAAAAAGACAAGAAAGCGATTCAGAAAGTGATTAAGCAAACGCACGATCTTGGAAAAAAAATGCGGCTGTGGGCAACACCCGACAACATTAATTCATGGAAAATCATGATGACTTTGGGTGTTGATTACCTTAATACTGATAAAGTGAAAGAAATGGGAGATTACCTCAGAACTGCACCGCGCTGACATTTCAAAATAAAATTTAGGCAACTTTACAATATTCAATCGTATTGAATGGCGTTCGGGGAGTTATAGGTTATATTGTATTGTTTTCTAACCTACCAACCTTTCCTGCATGTCATCAGATCAAAACGCTGCGCTTAAAAAAGTTTTAAAACCAATACATCTCTGGGCCATTGCCGTCGGGCTGGTTATTTCGGGTGAATATTTTGGCTGGAACTATGGCTGGGGCGTTTCAGGCACAGTGGGTTTTCTGATCGCAACCCTGGTAGTGACGCTAATGTACGTCACATTCATTTTCAGTTTTACCGAACTGACCACTTCCATCCCGCAAGCTGGCGGGCCTTTTTCATATTCACAAAGGGCTTTTGGATGGCTGGGCGGCCTAGTCGCGGGTTACGCCACCCTCGTGGAATTCCTGGTAACGCCGCCTGCTATTGCGTTCGCGCTGGGAAGTTATACGCATTTCCTTTATCCGTCACTTGAAGTGCTGGACGTTGCTTTTGCGTGTTATGTGATTTTTATTCTGATTAATTTACTTGGAATCAAAGAGTCGGCCATGTTTTCCCTCGTGGTAACATTGCTTGCTGTGGGCGAGCTGCTGATATACATTGGCATCGTAGCGCCCCATTTCTCTTACGAAACCTTTGTTACCGAGCCGATGCCATTCGGGTGGCCGGGCGTTTTTGCTGCGTTGCCGTTTGCCATCTGGTTTTATCTTGCCATTGAAGGCGTAGCGATGGTGGCCGAAGAGGTGGAGGATCCCAAACGGACCATTTCACGCGGCTACATTTATGGGATACTCACATTGGTTGTGCTGGCGCTTTCAGTAATGATATTCACCGGCGGCGTCGCGCACTGGCGGCTGCTCAGCGAGATCGACTATCCGCTTCCCGCTGCGCTAGGTATCGTGCTGGGACGCGACAGTGCGCTTACACAGCTTTTTGCCAGTCTGGGACTATTCGGGCTGATCGCGTCTTTTCACGGGACAATCATCGGTTACTCACGGCAAATCTTTGCATTGGCCAGGGCGGGCTTGTTGCCGTCATTTTTAGGAAATGTCAATGCCAGGTTCCAGACCCCACACTGGGCTTTGATCGCGGGCGGCCTCGCCGGCTGCGTTGCGCTGAAACTCGGAACCACGGACCAGGTGATTATTCTGGCCGCATTGGGAGCCGTTGTGATGTACATTATCAGCATGGCCGCACTTTTTGCACTTCGCCGCAAAGAACCCGGACTTGAACGCCCTTTCACAGTGCCGGCTTACCCCTATTTTCCATTGATCGCACTTGTTCTATCCATCGTGTGCCTTATCGCGATCGTTTATTACAATGTTCTGCTGAGCCTATGGTTTTTTGCGGGATTGATATTAGTGACCATTCTGTATATGGCAACCGGCAGGCATAAGGTGGTCGAAAACGGCATGGCGGGAACCGAACATTTAAAATAAAAATCTTCGTTTAGCATCTACCGGTTACTAAATAGTTTCATCAAAATGGTCGCAACGCTTAACTAATTCGTATATTAAACTGGAATTCTTACTCAACGGTTATCTCAAATTTGAAACATCATAAAAACATTAACATTGCCCTTGCGCTAAAGCCCTGATTTTTAAAGCGCGGGTCTCCATTTTATAGTCAAGAATGAACATTTTAATTGTTGAGGACGATCTGGTTGTTGCAAAACATCTTCAATATCTTCTTAATGGCTTCGGTTATGAGGCGAATGACGTTGCAACAGACTACAATTCGGCCGTCGAGCTGCTGAATACCAAAGTTTTTCATCTTGCGGTTCTCGATATCAGTATCAATGGTTACCAAACCGGGATCGATCTTGCGCATTACATCCGGGAAAATTTTAAAATCCCGTTTCTGTTCCTTTCAAGTCATGAAGACATTGCGATTGTAAACGCCGCTTTGCAGGCTTCCCCGCACGCATTTCTTCAAAAGCCCTGTCAAAAAATCACTGTTTACACGGCAGTAAAGCTGGCTTTGAAGAACTATCGCCTTGCGGCCTTGGCAGGTGAATCCAACGAGGAAGAAAAGCAGGATTCTACGGTCATTAAGGATGCGCTTTTCATCAAGGAGAAGCACATGTTTACCAAAATCCTGCTTGCAGACATCCTATATATCCGCAGCGACGACAATTATCTCGAATTGCATACCAAGAAAAAGAAATATACGATCCGGGAAACATTGAAAAATATGCTGCAGCAATTGCCTGCAAATTACTTCTTTAGGGTTCATAAGTCGTTTATTATCAACCTCAATGCCATTACATCCATCAATTACATTCATGTAATGATCAATGACATCGAGATCCCGATCACGAACGATAACAGGAACGAGCTGCTGAGCCGCGTGAAGACATTCTCATGATTTCCGACTTT
The DNA here is from genome assembly GCF_023821985.2 of Dyadobacter chenhuakuii. Classification (NCBI taxonomy): domain Bacteria; kingdom Pseudomonadati; phylum Bacteroidota; class Cytophagia; order Cytophagales; family Spirosomataceae; genus Dyadobacter; species Dyadobacter chenhuakuii. Next base: position 3,169,192 of record NZ_CP098805.1, read on the forward strand.
TACCCCGGAAAATGACTGCTTCACCCCATTATTTTGCCTGCAAGCTCACTACGAATTATTATTACACCACGTAAGAACCCTCTTCTATTTTTACTATTAGTAGTTACCAGCAGCCTGAACTTCAACCTTTAATAAAAAAATTTGAAGTTCAGGCATCCAATTGATTTACAAAAACGTAAATGGTGTAAACTGAGATTTTTCTGCATAGCATCGACCATGATGCGCCGACATAACCTAAACTAAATTATTACCATTAGTTTTTTTTATTTTAATATCGTTGAGAATAATTAGACATCCCCGGGAATACATTCCCTGGGATGTTTTGTTTTAATCTTATTTTAATGCGTGGAATAATATTTTAGGAGGATTTTTCAAAGGTCCTATTCCTAATTTTTAACTCCGCTTTTCAATATGCTCATCCAGGCAGTACGACACACTTTGGACGAAATCGATCATTTTCTCAGTCAAGTTTCAGCCGATCAGTACAATTATCCTTGCCCCCAACTCAGCGGTTCTACGATCGGGCAGCATACCAGGCACATTATCGAGCTGTTTGAATGCCTGATCAATCAATATGACGAGGGCACGATCAATTACGACAACCGTTGCCGGAACCCGCTCACCGAAACTTTGCCGGATTACGCCAGGGAATGTGTAGAAAAAGTCAGGAAGTCGATCAATAAGCCGGATAAGCAGCTTATGTTGGCGCAACGGATCGCGGGTGAGCGCATTACACTTCAATCCAATTACCATCGGGAGTTGCTTTACAATCTCGAACATTGCATTCATCACCAGGCACTAATTAAAGTCGCTACCGTTGGCATGCGCGATTTGCAGGTTCACGAGAATTTTGGTGTAGCGCCTTCCACTATCGAATTCAAAAAGCAATGTGCACAGTAACATACATTTGGGCGAATGGCAGGGCAATCATTACGTCCAACCGCGACGAACACGTGAACCGTCCTGCTTCCCTATCGCCGCAGTCCTATATGGTGCACGGTAAGCGGCTGATTTTTCCGAAAGATCCGCAAGCAGGCGGGACCTGGTTTGTCACGGACGAGGCTGCCAATGTGGGCGTTTTGCTCAATGGCGCAGCAGTGCGGCACATTTCAAGAGGCAGTTACGTAAAAAGCCGGGGGCTGGTTTTGCTCGATATCATTGCCGGATCTTCGCCTATCGAAACATGGCATGCTTATAATCTGACCGGTATAGAGCCATTTACCATCATCTTGATGCAACAGGGAAAGCTGTATCAGCTTCGCTGGGATTTTATACAAAAAGAGACCCTTGTACTCGATGCGACTGAAAATCATATCTGGTCATCCTCAACACTTTATTCAAAAGAAATTCAAGAAGAAAGGAAAGAATGGCTGGCCGCGTTCGTGGCCGGTAAGGAGGACATTGATGCCGAGGATATGAAGTATTTTCATATGTACGCGGGCAATGGAAATGAAAAAAACGGATTGATCATCAACAGAAACGATATTATGAAAACGTTCAGCATTACGCAAACGGTCATTGAACAAAATAAAGCAGCGCTCTTTCATTACGATTTGCTGGAAGAAGCGTCATTTCCAACCCATTTGTAATTATTTAACCGTTCTTTTTTGAAAAAATTAGCACTTCTGCTTCATAAAGTAACGCATTGGGAATACTGGCCATTCGGCATCGTTTACATTCCGATGCACTTCGTCTGGTTTTATTACTCCTTCCGGGCTAGGTCTTTCTTTTTCTTCAATGCATCAAATCCGACCATCAAAAATGGTGGTTTCCTAATGGAATCGAAAAAGGAAATTTATGATATCCTTCCCGATCAATATTATCCAAAAACCATTCTGGTAAGGCTTGGTGATATTTTTGAAACGGTTGCAGAAGAATGTGTCCGGGTCGGGTTACATTATCCGCTGATCGCTAAACCGGATATCGGAATGCGCGGAATGGCTGTGCAAAAGTTGGAAACGGATACAGATCTTGCAATGTATTTCAAAAAGGCTGACTTTAACTTTCTGATCCAGGAGTTCGTTGACTTGCCCAACGAAGTAGGGATTTTCTACGTCCGCGAGCCGGATCAAAGCCAAGGAAAAATTACCGGGATAGTCGCCAAAGAATATCTCATCGTGACTGGCGACGGAAAATCGAGTTTAAGAAATCTCGTTGAAAGCAATCCGCGTTACCATTTACAATTGGGTGCGCTTTCAAGAATGTATGGTGAAAAATTGCTCGACATTCCGGCACGCGGTGAACTGGTTAATCTGGTCCCTTATGGAAACCATGCGCGGGGTTCCAGGTTTATCAATGCAACGCATCTCGCAACGGACCGGCTTACCGAAACCATCAATAAGCTCTGCACGCAGGTGCCGCACTTCTATTATGGGAGGCTGGATATCAAATATAACACATGGGAAGAACTTGAAAATGGACAAAACATTTCCATCATTGAGCTCAATGGCGCAGGCAGCGAACCCACGCACATTTACGATCCCGGACAATCCATTTTTGTAGCCTGGAAAGAAATTAGCAGACATTTCGGAATGCTTTTCAGGATCAGCATGCAGAATTACAAAAAAGGATTTCCTTTTCTGACGTTTCAGGAAGGTCTGGAAATGTTCAGGCAAAACAGCCTGCACGTGCGGAAATTAGAGAACTTTTGAAATAAATGAGAAGTCTGAAAAATCTGGGCGTTGGATTCCTGGTCAGCTTAGTAGGCTCATTACCAATGGGTTATATAAATATTGTAGCACTTAAAGTGTTTGATACGCAAGGCTTACCTGCGCTGATCTCCTTTTTGCTGGGCGTGGTGACCATTGAATTTTTCCTCATCCTGCTAACGCTTAAAGGCGCGCAATGGCTGCTTAATCATGAAAAAATCGTCAAAGCGGCGGAATTGCTTTCCATCGTATTCATTGTGCTAATCGCATTATCCTTTTACACTGAGCCAGCGAATGCTGCCACGGGCGACAACATTTCAAGCCATTTCCTGGTTGCCTATCCCCCGCTGGTGCTTGGGCTTTTTCTTAATGCGATCAATTTTGTTCAGGTTCCATTCTGGACTGGCTGGAATGTCTATCTGATCAACGCAGCGCTGATCAATGTAAAAGGCAAACAAAAGTATGCTTACGTAACCGGCACATCGGTCGGAACATTCAGCGGCATCTTGGTTTTTGTGTTGTTTTTCCAACAGCTTTTTCAAAAGGCCTCGGGGTTCAGTTCGCAGCTGGCTTACCACTTTTTTCCGGCCATAATGCTGCTATTGGCTGCTTTTCAGGCATTTAAGTTTTATAAAAAACATTACCAAACTCAGGGATAGATCAGATATTTCTTGCGCATATCCTTGTAATTTCCCAGTCCGGGCTCCCAGCTTTTGCGAATCTCTTCCTCAGAAACACCCGCAATAATCTGCTTTTTTAAATTTTCAGTGCCAGCTAATTTGTCGAAGTTGCCCATTTGCTTGCTTTGGCTCATGTCAAAAAACCTGGCTTTTTCGGGATAGGCTTTGTACATATCCATGATCCATGCGAGATTCAGTTTTCCTGATTTTTCGAGTTTAGCAATGTCGTATTTCCGCAGATCGAGCCCGTAGCACTCCTGATCCATATGCAATGGCGATTCGCTCATGCCTTTGATGCTTTTCGGCTTAAAAACAAAATCGTATTTTCCTTTCAGTAACGGTGCGCCTAAAACGGTAAAGGGCATGTAAGTCCCGCGTCCCTGACTGATAATGGTGCCTTCAAACATGCAGATATGCGGGTAAAGCATTACAGACTGCTGTGTGTTCAAGTTTGGCGATGGCATCACCGGCAATGTATATGGCGTTTTGTGGTCATAGTTGGCCACTTTAATGATCTTCAATTTGCATTGCATTTTGTTTGGCAGCCAGCCTTCGCCATTGATCATCTGCGCAAATTCGGCGATGGTCAAGCCATGCGAAACGGGAATTTTATACATCCCGATGCCCGAACGCAAATGATCTTCCAGGATCGGACCGTCCACCAGGAAACCGTTCGGGTTAGGGCGGTCAAGGATGAGCATCTCCTTGTTTGTCTCGGCGCAAGCCTCCATCACATGTCCTAATGTGTTGATATATGTATAAAAACGAGCCCCAACGTCCTGAATGTCAAAGATCATCAGGTCTATACCGGCCATTTGTTCCTTAGTAGGCTTCTTTTGCTTGCCATAGAGTGAAATCGCAGGGATGCCCGTTTTAGGATCCACGCTGTCGCTCACTTTATCGCCGTTGCTGGCCGTTCCCCGAAAACCATGTTCCGGACCGAATATCATCACCACATTCACACCCAATGCCACCAGGCTGTCTACAATCGGTGTTTTCCCAATGATGGAAGTCTGGTTAACCAATATCCCGATCTTTTTCCCTTTCAGATAATCCAGATATTCCGAAACCTGATCTGCTCCTGTAACCGGCGACTTGGCAGATGCCACCGGATTTTTACCAACATTTAAAGAATCACCTTCCGTTATGGCAGGCGTCTTTTGTGAGGAAGAATTAACGCAGTTGCTGAACAAGCAGATGCATAGTGTGAGGCATAGTAAGGTGGAAATTGATTTCATTGGATTCAGGATTAATTTTAGAATAAGCGCATTTGTCCGGCCCGCATAAATTGCGTCGTATCGAGGCCTGGCAACACGGCATCCTTGAAATGTTTACGGCAGGCATGCGCGTGAAGCTGCCTGATATTTTCTGCAAAGTTACCTTCGCCAACCATTCTGCGACCAAATTGAGAGTCATTCAAATTGCCTCCGTGACATTCCGCGATCTGGTTCAGGACTTTCGCCGCGCGGTCAGGAAAGTGGTGATGGATCCATTCTTCAAACAAAGTGGAAATGGCACCATTCAGCCTCACAATCGTATAATTGGCCCATAATGCGCCGTTTTCAGCAGCCGCCTGCACAATTGCAGGAATTTCGTGATCATTTAATCCCGGAATGATCGGCGCGGTCATTACGCCCATTGGCACACCCGCTTCGTGCAGGGCCTTCACAACCTGTAACCTGCGTTTTCCCGTCACAGTCCTCGGTTCCAATGCGCTGCGCAAATCTTCATTTAATGATGTGATGGAAATTGCGCCGTGTACCAGGTTCAGCTTTGCCAGCTTTTCCAACACGTCCAAATCCCTGAGTACCAAAGCATTTTTGGTCAAAACACTCACCGGATTGCGATATCTGAGGCAGATTTCCAGCATTTGCCTGGTTAAGCGATATTTTTTCTCGCCAGGCTGGTAGCAATCCGTGTTTCCTGAAAAATGAATGACCTTAGGCTCCCAATTTTTCGAATTGAAAAGCTTTTCAAGCAACTGAGGGGCGTTTTTCTTAACAATGATCTTCGTTTCGAAATCCAGCCCGGCAGAATAGCCCCAGTATTCGTGGGAATTGCGTGCGTAGCAATAAATACATCCGTGTTCGCAGCCCCGGTAAGGATTAATGGAATGAAAATGACCCAGATCCGGGCTATCCGTAACGCTGAGCAATGTTTTGGAATGCTCTTCGATAAACTGCGTTTTCGGGTTCACCGCCGGTTCTTCCCACTGCTGCCAATCCTCCGATATGTATTCTATTTCATGCTTAAAAAATTTGTTATGGGTGTTAATAGCAGCCCCCCGGCCCCTAGCCCTGTTGTCCATGTTTGGTTGATGATGAAGTGTAATTTTGAATGACTGAATGATTGAATGACTGAATGTTTAATATTCAGTCATTCAGTCATTCAATCATTATTTTATATAACGAAAGTCCTCGTCGCCTTTTAGCGACAGCAATACGTCGTACATGAGTTGGATTACATTCTGAACGTCCTCTTTGTGAACCATTTCCACGGTGGTGTGCATGTATTTCAGCGGAAGTGATATCAACGCCGAGGCGATGCCTTCGGTTGAGTAGGCAAATGAATCCGTATCGGTTCCTGTCGAACGGCTTACTGCCTGGCGCTGGAACGGGATCTTTTTCTCGTCGGCAATGCGGATCAGCATATCGCGCACATTGTTCTGCACAGCAGGTCCGTAGCAGATTACCGGCCCGCCACCGCTTTTCAGATCGCCCTGCTCCTTCTTGTTGTACATGGGCGACTGCGTGTCGTGCGTTACATCTGTAACGATGGCCAGATTGGGCTTTAAACGCCGCGCGATCATTTCCGCTCCGCGTAATCCGATCTCTTCCTGCACGGCATTCACCACATATAATGTAAAGGGCAGTCGAACATTATTCTCATGCAGCATCCGCGCCACTTCGGCTATCATGAAACCGCCCATTCTGTTGTCCAGTGCGCGTCCCAGGTAATATTTGTCATTCAATTCATCCAGCCCGTCTGCAAACGTGGCAACCGTTCCCACGTGAATGCCCATTTCGAAAACTTCGTCCTTTTTGGAGGCGCCCACGTCGATGAACAATTCATGCACTTTGGGAACGGCATCCTTGGCGACGTCCCTGACGTGTATCGCAGGCCAGCCGAAAACTCCTTTTACAACGCCTTTTGCCGTGTGCAAATTCACGCGCATGGAAGGTGCAATGATCGCATCCGAGCCTCCGTTGCGGCGCACATGAATGTAACCGTCATCTGTAATGTAGTTCACAAACCACGAAATCTCATCCGAATGTGCTTCGATTACAACTTTGTAGTCCTGGCCTCCGCCGATCACGCCCACAGCCGTTCCGTAGACGTCCACAATGGTGTCTTCAATGTAAGGCTTGATGTAATCCAGCCATATCTGCTGACCACTTGCTTCGAAGCCGGTCGGCGATGCATTGTTCAGGTATTTATAAAGAAACTCTCTGCTTTGGTCTGACATATTTATCAAAATTACTTACTAAAAAATGCTGTTAAACAACGCCTTAATCAGCGCTTAATGTTGTTTCAAATAGCCCCAGAAAGCCCATAACCGTCTTTTTTTAAGATAATCCAGATCGGCCTGATGCTGATATGCCTCCCGCTCGAAAGAAATGTGGAGATAGGCGAGATAATGCTTTTTGTACTGGATCAGGCGGACTAAATATTCGGCAAAATACCAAATATAAAAGAGAATCAAACCCAATTCAAGCTGTTGCCGCAAATGGATTCGCTCGTGGTTGATCAGGAAGCGGCTGCATGGTTTTCTTTTAACCAAAATGAATGGAAACAACGCCATACCCTCCACCCAAAGGAAAGAAACATTCAATAAAAATCCTTTGAATTTCATAGCGGCGACCGTGATCCAAACCAATTTAAAACAAAAATGTTGGATTGCGAATGATCCAACATTCTCCAATCCAACATCCTATTTATGTCTTATGAAATTACTCGCTGAACCTGCTGATATCCAGGACTTCAAATTCCATCAATCCCGCAGGGACCTTAATTTCCGTTGTATCTCCTACTTTTTTACCCAGCAAACCTTTCCCGATCGGCGATCCCACGGAGATCTTGCCTGTTTTCAGGTCCGCCTCTTCTTCTGAAACCAAAGTATATGTCACTTCCATTCCATTTTTCCGGTTTTTGATCTTCACTTTGGAAAGCACCGCAACCTGCGAAGTGTCAATCGATGATTCATCGATCACCCGCGCATTGGACATGATCTCTTCAAGCTTGGCAATTTTCATTTCATGCATTCCCTGCGCATCCTTCGCCGCGTCATATTCTGCATTCTCGCTCAAATCGCCCTTATCCCGCGCTTCTGCAATCTGTTTTGCAATCTCCGTGCGGCCTTTTGTTTTCATATCATTCAGCTCATTCCTCAGCTTATTTAATCCTTCTTCCGTATAGTATGAAATTTTAGCCATGACCTTAAATTGGTTTACAATCCTTTAAATTTTTGAAAGTTTGAATAAAAAAAAAGAACGGCTCTAAGACCGCTCTACAAGAGTTACAACACTCGTAGTAGAAGGCTAGAAAACCTTATCTTTTCGGTTCGTATATGATTTCGTCTGTATCATAATTTTCTGTTAAGAACGACAAAAATAACAATATTTGTAAATGGTATCACCATTTTTTATCCAAAAGCGGTAACAAACTATGTCAACCCCGTTAAGAATAATTTTCATGGGAACGCCCGAATTTGCGGTCCCGAGTTTAAAAAGTCTGGTCGAAAGCAATTCTAATGTTGTGGCTGTCATAACTGTTCCCGACAAGCCCGCAGGCCGCGGACAGAAGCAAACCGCATCGCCTGTTAAGCTATACGCAGAAGCGCAGGGCATTCCCGTTTTACAACCCGAAAAATTGAAAAATCCTGAGTTTCTAGAAGAGCTCAGGTCCTATAAAGCAGACTTGCAGGTCGTGGTCGCATTCCGCATGCTGCCCGAAGTCGTATGGAGCATGCCACCGAAAGGAACATTCAATTTACACAGTTCACTCCTCCCGCAATATCGCGGCGCGGCGCCCATTAACTGGGCCGTCATCAACGGGGAAACCGAAACCGGCGTCACAACATTCTTTATTGAAAAAGACATTGATACCGGAAAGATTATTTTCCAGGACAAGGAACCCATCCACCGGGAAGATGACGCGGGCTCTTTATATGAACGATTGATGGAAAAAGGCGCGAGACTAGTTGTAAAGACTGTAAGAGCGATCGAGGCAGGCAATTATCCGCAGGAACCGCAGGAAGAGCCCGCCGAAATCCGCACCGCCCCCAAAATTTTCCGGGAGACCTGCGAAATCGACTGGCAAAAACCCGCATCAGCAATCCATAACTTCATTCGCGGCCTTTCTCCCTACCCCGCCGCCTGGACAACCCTTAACGGACTGTCGTGCAAAATCTTCAAATCGAGCATCGTCGAGTTTGAAGCCAACGACACCCCAGGCCAGTTCCGGACAGACAGCAAATCCTATCTTTACTTCAAGACAGGCGACGGCTGGCTATCCATCGAAGTTTTGCAACTGGAAGGAAAGAAACGAATGGAGATCGGGGATTTTTTAAGGGGAAACAGGCTTTGAATAAGCAGTCTCCAAGCATTCATTACACACTATAACTTTATCAAAATGGCGGACACTTTTTCACAAGTTCATTTACATTTCGTTTTTACACCCAAATTCCGGGCATCTCTTATCCATACTTCCTGGGAAGCTGATTTGCACAAATACATTACCGGCATCACCAGAAAGAATACGCATAAAATGCTTGCAATCAATGGCACTGAAGACCATGTGCACATGCTGATAGGATTTCAGACTACGCAATCCATCGCAGCATTCATGCAGGACGTCAAAGCCGACTCGTCGCAATGGATTAATAACAACAGGTTTTGCAAAACGAGATTCGAATGGCAGGCAGGATATGGTGTTTTCTCATATAGCAAGTCCAGCGTAGACTCCGTTATCCAGTACATTTTAAATCAAAAAGAGCACCACCGGAAGATGAGTTTTCTTGACGAGTATAAGTTGATGTTGGAAAAATTCGGAGTGGATTACAAGGAAGAATACATTTTCAAAGCCCCGGAATGACAATAGGCAACCCCGGAGAGATAGATTTTTGGCAGAAAAGCAATTACCAGCCCAATCCCGGAGGGATATAATATCGGTAGCAGCAGCGGTCATCAACATTAAGGCAATCCCGGAGGGATGCAATATTGGTAGAAACGATCATCAACAATAGGCAATCCCAGAGGGATATAATATCGGTAGCAAAATAGTTAGGACGGAAATAATAAATCCCGGAGGGATGTAATATCGGTAGCAAAATAATTTATACGAAAAAATAAATCCCGGAGGGATGTCACGGGACACTCTATGTTACATCCCTCCGGGATTTTCATGCGATACGCATATTTCGTTGCTACCGATATTGCATCCCTCCGGGATTTACATGCGATACGCATATTTCGTTGCTTCTGATATTGCATCCCTCCGGGATTTTCATTCGATCCACAAATTTCGTTGCTACCGATATTGCATCCCTCCGGGATTTACGTGCGATACGCATATTTGATTGCTACCGATGTTGCATCCCGCCGGGATTTACGTCGATGCACATATTTGATTGCTACCGATATTGCATCCCTCCGGGATTTACATTCTACACACATATTTGATTGCTACCGATATTGCATCCCTCCGGGATTTACGTGCGATACGCATATTTGATTGCTACCGATATTGCATCCCCCTCCGGGATTTTCATGCGATACGCATATTTCGTTGCTACCGATATTACATCCCTCCGGGATTTACGTTCGATTCACATATTGATTGCTATCGATATTGCATCCCTTCGGGATTTTCATTCGATTCACAAATTTCGTTGCTACCGATATTACTTCCCTCCGGGATTTTGCTGATGCATTTTTTGGGCGTTTTTCTACCGATATCTCATTCCTTTGGGATTCCGACGTTGCGTCAATGTTATCTTTGTTGCTCCCTTAATATCCTTTTGACCGTTTTATACATTCATATTCTTAATTAAAATGCAAATTTCAATCATCGTAGCCGTATCGGAAAACGGCGTTATAGGAAAGGATAATCAACTTCTCTGGCGGTTGCCGGATGATTTGAAACGGTTCAAGCAGCTCACGTTGGGGCATCCGATGATCATGGGACGGAAGACATTTGAATCCATTGGCAAACCTTTGCCCGGGCGGACTTCTATTGTGATCACGAGCCAGAAGGATTTTAATGCGGAAGGCATTCTGGTTGCGCATTCGCTGGATGAGGCGCTGGATGTTGCCAGGAGCCTGGAAGAATCGGAAGCATTCGTGATCGGCGGGGGCGAAATTTATAAGCAGTCGATGCCGCTTGCAGACCGGCTATATGTAACCGAAGTCAAAACAATTATCGATGGAGACACTTACTTTGAAATCACCGATCCGGGCGCGTGGAAAGAAACGGAGCGGATTGTGCGTGAGGCAGATGAGCGGCATAAATGGAAATTTGAATTTGTAAATTACATTAAACAAAAATTTTAATAAGTACCTTTGGGGCATAACCCACAGTGATTATCAGCGCAATGCAAGTTTTAGAAGAAAAAACAGCACTATCACCTATTATTGAGGTGCTTTCGGAGACATTTGAAATTCCTCAGCTCAAAAAAAAGCGGCGTGTTCACGTTTTGCTTCCCCACGATTACTACGAAAACCAGGAGCAGCGTTATCCGGTCCTATATATGACGGATGCGCAGAACCTTTTTGGTGAAGGCTCGCCTTACGGCAACTGGGAAATCGATAAAAGCCTGGCTGAACTGGCCAGGGAAAATAAAGCAGGCGTAATTATCGTGGCGATTGACCATGGGGATGAAGAACGCATCAATGAATTTTCTCCTTACGACAACCCGCGCCTGGGAAAAGGACTTGGCTCTTTATTTTTGCGCTTTGTTGCTGAAACGCTTAAACCACACGTAGATGCCCATTACCGCACCAAGCCCGAGCGCTTGAACACGGGCATGGGTGGAAGTTCGGTGGGCGGATTGCTCAGCATTTATGCGGCGCTGATGTTCCCGCACGTTTTCGGACGCCTGATGATCTTTTCGCCGTCGCTATGGATTTCGCAGAAGGTTTATTTCGATGCCATTCACTTTTTCGAGCCGTTTGAAACACGGATTTACTTATACGCCGGTGGCAAGGAAGGCGCTAATATGTTACCCAACTTTGAAAAATTACATAAGACGCTTGAAAACCAAGGCTTTGGTTATAAGCGTGTAAAAATTAAAAGTTCGGTCGATCCTGAGGGAGAGCATGAGGAAAAACAATGGAGCAAAGAATTCCCTAAGGCTTTGAGATGGCTGTTTTTTGAAGAATAAAACCCTTGATCACATTGATTTTGATCGCATTAATATAGAAAAGGGAGAGCGGCGCATTGCCCAGCTCTCCCTTTTTCATTTGTCAATAAGCTATTATAAGATATATTGGCTAAGGTCCCTGTTCTTCACCAGGGCAGAAAGCTTTTCTGAAACCAGTTCCGCTGTCACAACAATGTGTGAATCGGCGCCGATAACGTCCGGAATGTCGAACATGAAATCATTGAGTAACAAGCTCATTACAGTTTGCAAACGACGCGCGCCAATGTTTTCAACCTCGCTGTTCACTTCAAAAGCGATCCTCGCGATCTCTTTCAATGCGCTATCCTCAAACTCCAATTCAACGCCTTCTGACTCCATCATGGCCACATACTGTTTGGTAAGGGCGTTTTTCGGGGTTTTCAGGATTTGGTAAAAATCGGCTTCGGTAAGGCTGTTCAGTTCCACGCGGATGGGGAAACGTCCTTGCAATTCAGGAATAAGGTCCGAAGGCTTTGCAACGTGGAATGCACCGGCTGCAACGAACAGAATGTGGTCCGTGTTGATCACGCCGTGTTTCGTATTTACGGCACTTCCTTCTACGATCGGAAGCAAGTCGCGCTGAACGCCTTCGCGGCTTACATCCGGGCCGCCGCCTCCGCCCGATCTGCTGGATGCTACTTTATCAATTTCATCTATAAAAATAATCCCCAGGTTCTCCGCTTTCTTGATCGCCTCCATTTTCACCTCATCCATATCGATCAGCTTGGAAGCTTCTTCGTCCAAAAGGATTTTTCTGGCTTCTTCGACGGTCACTTTGCGTTTTTTGCCTCGGCGCGGCATCATGTTACCGATCATTTCCTGAATGTTCATCATAGAAACATCGTCCATTGCGCCGCCGATCATGCCTACATTAGGCGCCTGGTTTTGCTGCACTTCAATGTCGATCTTCCGGCTGTCGAGCTCGCCGTTGCGGATCTTTTCCCGGAAACGTTCCCTGGTCCGCTGGTTAAGCTCAGCATCGTTCTCGGGCATTACTTCGGACGTGTTATTGTCCGGTTGGATTTTAACTGAACTCGAACCATGAACGGGCGGGATCAGTGCATCAAGGATAATGTCCTCCACAGCCTGCTCGGCTTTGAGCTTTACTTCTTCTTTTTTCTGCGTCCGCACCATGCCCACAGCCTGCTCCACCAGGTCACGGACCATGCTTTCCACGTCCCGGCCTACGTAACCTACTTCGGTAAATTTCGATGCTTCCACTTTCACAAATGGCGCATCTGCAATTTTGGCAAGGCGGCGTGCAATCTCTGTTTTGCCCACACCCGTTGCGCCGATCATTAATATATTGTTGGGAATAATTTCCTTTTGTATATCCTCGGGACTATTCATTCGCCTCCAACGGTTCCTCAATGCGATCGCAACATTGCGCTTCGCGTCATTTTGTCCGATGATGTATTGGTCAAGCTCGAAAACGATCTGACGCGGGGTTAGGCGATTTAAGTGTTCAGTCATGTGATTTAATATCGATAGGTATTATTATTGGTTTTACTCAAAAATGGCCATGTTTTCCGAAAAAAGAGGCCATGCTTTTCCAGATTGATGAAAAGAACTATGCCGGTACAAAATGTCATGCTGGCGTGTTTCGGGAAATCTTTTACGCGTTTACATTTTGTACATAGCCTTCCATTACCTTTGTTTTCTCTTCAAGTTTCTGTAAAAAGATTTGTTTATAATATGAAAAAAATCCTGCAAGCCCTTTACATTCTGGTTGCAAGCACTCCCCTCCTTTTCGCGCAGACTTCGGCTGATAACAATCCCGTGGACCTGGTGAACCCGCTGATGGGAACGCAGTCCAAATTCAGCCTTTCGTCCGGTAACACCTATCCTGCCATAGCCCTGCCCTGGGGAATGAATTTCTGGATGCCGCAAACGGGCAAAATGGGTGATGGTTGGGCGTATATGTATGACGCAGAGAAGATCCGCGGTTTCAAACAAACCCACCAGCCAAGTCCCTGGATCAATGATTACGGCCAGTTTTCGATCATGCCTGTTACGGGAAAGCTGAAAATTGACGAGGAAAGCCGCGCAAGCTGGTTTTCTCACAAGGCCGAAGTGGCAAAGCCCCATTACTATAAGGTTTACCTGGCCGATCACGACGTAACGACAGAGATCGCGCCCACGGAAAGAGCGGCGCAATTCCGTTTTACCTTTCCACAAGCCGACAGCTCATTTGTGCTGATCGATGCATTTGACAGGGGTTCTTACATTAAAATCATCCCTGCTGAACGCAAGATCATTGGTTACACCACCAAAAACAGCGGAGGCGTGCCGGCTAACTTCAAAAACTATTTTGTGGTCGTTTTTGACAAAGCATTTACATTTTCCTCGGCATTTCATGGCAAGACATTGGCCAAAGACACTTTGGAACTGAAAGCGGGCCACGTGGGTGCGGTTGTTGGTTTCAAAACAAAAAAAGGCGAACAAGTTGGACTGAAGGTAGCTTCTTCGTTCATCAGTCCGGAGCAGGCGGAGCTTAATTTGCAGCGCGAGATTGCGGGTGACAACTTTGAGGCCACCAAAGAAAAAGGGCGCAAGGCGTGGAACGCGGAGCTGTCGCGTATACAGGTGGAGGGTGATAACAAAGACCAGATCCGCACTTTCTATTCGTGCCTGTATCGTGTGCTTTTGTTCCCAAGGAAGTTTTATGAGTTTGATAAAGCCAACAAGATCGTACATTACAGCCCGTACAGCGGCGAGGTGAAGCCAGGTTATATGTTTACGGATAACGGCTTCTGGGATACATTCCGGGCGGTTTTCCCATTCTTCACATTAATGTACCCAACGCTCAATGCGCACATTATGGAAGGTTTGGCCAACGCTTATGACGAAAGCGGTTACCTGCCGGAATGGGCAAGCCCAGGCCACCGCGATTGTATGATCGGTTCCAATTCTGCATCGTTGATCGCAGATTCCTACATTAAGGGAATCCGCGGTTATGACATTAATAAGCTGTACGAAGCCGTAATCAAAAACACCGAGAATGCTGGCCCGGTGAGTTCAGTGGGCCGTTTCGGTCATGAATATTATAACGAACTCGGTTATGTGCCTTACGACGTAAAAGTGAATGAGAACGTAGCGCGTACGCTGGAATATGCTTATGCAGATTTTTGTATAGCCCAATTGGGAACAGCTTTGAAAAAGCCTCAGAAAGAAGTTGATCTATTTCTGAAAAGAAGCCAGAATTACCGCAATGTATTTGATCCTGAAACGAAATGGATGCGCGGAAAAATGAAGGACGGACAATTTCAAAAGCCATTTAACCCGTTCAAATGGGGCGATGCATTCACCGAAGGGAACAGCATTCACTACACCTGGTCTGTTTTTCAGGATGTTAAGGGCTTAATTGGTTTGGTTGGCGGCAGAGAAGCTTTTGTTCAGAAACTGGATACGGTTTTTACATTGCCCCCTATTTTTGACGATAGTTATTACGGATTCCCCATTCACGAAATCCGCGAAATGCAGATCATGAACATGGGTAATTACGCGCATGGAAACCAGCCGATCCAGCATATGATTTACCTTTATAACTATGCAGGAGCACCTTATAAGGCTCAATATTGGCTGCGCCAGGTGATGAACAAGCTTTATCAGGCAGCGCCGGACGGTTACTGCGGGGATGAAGACAATGGCCAGACTTCGGCCTGGTATGTGTTCTCTTCCCTGGGCTTTTATCCGGTAACACCCGGAACAACGCAGTATGTGATCGGCTCGCCGCTTTTCAAAAAAGCCACATTGACGATGGAAGACGGTAAGAAATTCATAGTCCAGGCTCCGGCATCGAATGATGCCAATTTGTACATTCAGGGCGCTTCGCTGAATGGTAAAACATATGGCAAGACATTCCTGGAACATGCCGACATTCAAAAAGGCGGAACGGTTCAGTTCAATATGGGCGCTCAGCCTTCCAAAACCTGGGGCGTAGCCGCGGATGCAGCGCCATTTTCGCTGACCAAATAGAAGTTATTGCTTTATAATCTGGTCATGCACCAGGACAATTTCCAATTATTCCACTTTTTAGGTCTGGCAAGCCGGGAAGTGGAATAATTATTTGACACAAACCAAAAAACTAAATCAATTAACAATGCAATACAGGAAACTAGGAAACTCTGACCTGGAAGTTTCGGTGATCACTTTTGGTGCCTGGGCAGCCGGCGGCTGGATGTGGGGCGGAACCGAGCGAAGCGAAGCTGTAAAGGCCATCCAGGCTTCATACCATGCCGGGGTTACCTCCATAGATACGGCGCCTGTTTACGGGCAGGGATTAAGTGAAGAAATTGTTGGTGAGGCAATTAAAGACCTGCCCAGGGACAAAGTTCAGATCCTGACCAAATACGGGATGCGCTGGGATCTTACGAAAGGGGATTTTGCCATGCATAGCAAAAACAATGCAGGTGAGGACATCGACATTTATAAATATGCAGCCAAAGACAGCATTGTCAAGGAATGTGAAGACAGCCTGAAACGCCTCGGAACGGATTACATTGACCTTTATCAAATCCACTGGCACGACAAGACCACGCCGATCGAGGAAACTATGGAAGCTGTTTCTCAGCTCATCCAGCAAGGCAAAGTGCGGCATGCGGGCGTTTGTAATTATGACGCAGCACTCATGCGCGAAGCAGCGCAATACATTGATCTCGTTTCGGACCAGGTTCCGTACAGCATGGTGAAGCGTGAAATTGAGAAAGAATTGGTGCCTTACTGCATTGAAAACAACAAATCCATATTGGCTTACAGTCCTTTGGAACGCGGATTATTAACCGGAAAAATGAAGCCGGGCCACAAATTCGCTGCGGACGATCACCGGGCTTCCATTCATTTTTATAAAGATGAAAACCTGGAACGCGTCAATGCATTCCTGGATAAGATCAAGCCCATTGCCGAAACAAAAAACGCAACACTTGGCCAGCTTGTGCTGCGATGGACGGTAGAACAGCCGGGCATCAGCATTGCGCTCGTTGGTGCGCGGGATGCCACTCAGGCATTGCAGAATGCGGCTGCGATCGACATTTTGCTGAGTGCGGAAGAGATCAATACGATCACGACAGAATTGGATAAACTCCAATTAGTTAAATAAGGAGGGAAGGCCGGAAGGCCTTTCTTTTCGCTATCTTTGACATGTTCACCACGAATCAAAATCAGGCATATTTATCCAACATTATGAACAAAAACATTCCTTTCCTTAAAAAATATCTTCCCGTCGCATTGGGAGGTTTACTGCTTACCGCCTCAATCGGATTAATGAGTAACAGCGGTCTTGAACCCGGCAAACTTTCGGAAGCTAACCTGAAAGTCGACACGGTTGCATCAGGACTTACCATGCCATGGGCCTCAGCATTGTTGCCAAACGGCGATATGCTGGTTACTGAGCGCGGCGGAAAATTGCGGCTGGTAACAGGTGGAAAGCTTGATCCCCAGGAAATCACAGGCGTTCCCGAAGTCTTTTACAAAGGACAAGGCGGCTTGCTGGACGTTGCATTGCATCCGGATTACAAAACCAATGGCTGGATTTACATCAGCTATTCTTCCCCAAAAGCAGCGGGTGAAGAAGGTGAAGACGGCGGCGCCAACACTGCCTTGATGCGTGCAAAATTGAAAGACCATGCATTAACCGACATCCAGCCATTGTTCAAGGCCATCCCGAATGTGAAGGGAAGCCCGCACTATGGCGGACGCATTGTATTTGATAAAAAAGGTTACGTTTTCCTTTCCCTGGGCGAGCGCGGACAAAAACAAAATGCGCAGGATCTTGGAAAAGATCAGGGCAAAGTGATCCGCTTGCATGAAGACGGCAAAATTCCCACCGACAATCCCTTCGTAAAAACGGCTGGTGCAAGACCCGAAATCTGGACTTACGGCCACCGCAACCCGCAAGGAATGGTTATTCACCCGACTACGGGCGTGATTTGGGAGCATGAACACGGTCCGCAGGGAGGTGACGAGCTTAATATCATTGAAAAAGGCAAAAATTACGGCTGGCCGCTGATCACTTTCGGGATCGATTATGATAACAGCATTATTTCAAAAGACACCGCACGTGCAGGTCTTGAACAGCCGGTTGTTTATTGGAAACCGTCCATAGCGCCTTGTGGAATGACATTCGTTACGAGCGATAAATTCAAGGATTGGAATGGCGATCTGCTGGTTGGCTCCCTCAAATTCATGTATCTGCAACATTTGGTAGTTAAAGGAAATAAAGTGATCAGCCGCGAAATTATTTTTGATAAAATAGGTCGTGTGCGGGATGTGCGCCAGGCATGGGACGGTAATATTTATGTGGTGCTTGAAAATTCAGGCAAAGTTGTCCGCATCAGCCCAAAATCATAATGAAGAGTGTTTTCGCATTACTAACGGTCGCGGTTTTCTGCTCGGCCATGTTGCCGCAGGACGATGAGCTTGCCAAAAGCATTGAGCGGGGTAAAATGGTGTATTCCGAAAACTGCATAAGCTGCCACATGGGCACCGGCGAAGGCGTAACGGCCACATTTCCGCCCTTGGCAAAATCGGATTATCTGATGAAAACGCCGGAACTGGCGATCAAAGCGATCAAATATGGGCTGATCGGTAAGATTAAGGTGAATGATGTGGACTATGATAACATGATGCCGAACCCGGGTTTGGGCAATGACGAAATTGCCGATGTTACGAACTACATTATGAACACCTGGGGCAACTCGTCCGAAAAGAAAATGATAACGGAGAAAATGGTTGACGAAATCAAGGAGAAGAAATAAGTTAACCAAAAGCTTGATATAGAACAGGATCGCCATAAACGATCCTGTTTTTTTCTTTTTATATAAAACCAAATGCCTGCAACATAGCCACCAACTTCACTATTTGAAATAAATCTAAATAAACGCTTGGTTCGAAAAAATTGCCGAACGATATTTGCCAGCCAAAATATTATTTAGACCAATTTTAAATACAATGCAAAGATTTTACGCTTTTATCCTGTTTATACTTTGTGCAACTGCTGCATTCGCACAAAACGGCAGAATTACAGGCCAGATACTCAGCTCTGACAGCCAACCTGCGGAACAGGTTTCGGTCGGCATTAAGGGAAGTTCCAAAGGCTCCGTTTCCGATGCAGAAGGAAAATTTGTGATCGAAAGAGTGAAACCAGGCAATTATACCCTGCTGTTAAGCTTCGTAGGACTGGAAACGCAGGAAAAATCGGTGGAAGTGGTTGCCGGCGAAACGGTGAATGTTGCATTCACGCTTTCGGAAAGTGCTAACCAACTGTCGGAAGTGATTGTAAAAGGTGGAAACCCTTACAAATCTGACCAAGTCTCTTCGAGCTTGAAATTGCTTACTCCTATTTTGGAAACACCTCAGAATGTACAGGTTGTAACCTCCAAAGTTTTGGCCGATCAGCAGATCATCAGCATGAGCGACGGTTTGATCCGGAATGTAAGCGGTGCTACCCGCCTGGAACACTGGGGCGATCTGTACGCCAACATTACCATGCGCGGCTCGCAGATCCAGGCTTTTCGCAATGGGTTTAATGTTGTCAGCTCATTCTGGGGACCGCTTACCGAGGATATGAGCTTTGTGGACCACATTGAATTTGTAAAAGGCCCTGCTGGATTTATGCTGGCAAATGGTGATCCTAGCGGCCTCTATAATGTGGTTACCAAAAAACCAACTGGTGAAACAAAAGGTGAAGTGTCGCTGACAATGGGCAGCTTTGACTTTTACCGCGCAACATTGGACCTGGACGGAAAACTGGATAAAAGCGGAAAACTGCTTTACCGCCTGAACCTGGCCGGACAGAATAAAAACTCGCACCGCCCTTACGAATATAACAACCGTTACAGCATTGCCCCGGTCATTTCCTACCAGATCGATGATAAGACGAAACTGACGGCGGAATACACCATGCAATATGCAAAAATGTCGGATGTTGGCTCCTATTACGCGTTCACGACAGACGGTTACGCGACATTGCCAAGAAATTTCACGGCTATGCCTCCGGGACTGGATCCCACGAAAATCAAAGATCAAAGCCTTTTTGTAAACCTGCAACACCAAATCAACAGCGACTGGAAGCTGACAGCGCAAGTCGGTTATTTCAACTATAATCAAAAAGGGTCCAGCATGTGGCCGGATTCCATCAGCGAGGATGCTCGAATGGTAAGGAGCGTGGGGATATGGGATGCAAAAAGTGAAATGACACTTGCACAAACGTTTATTAATGGTTCGGTAACGACCGGCGGCGTGCAGCACCGCATATTGGGCGGGATCGACATTGGGACAAAAAACTATTTTGCAGACTGGTCGCAGACGCACGCGCTGGATACACTAGGCGCGCTGTTTGACCCAAAAAATCCATATTATTCAACGCCCAACAATGGTTACCCGGTGTGGGACCGCTCGCTGAACCTGGAAGCAAGAGCTGTAAACGGTGGTGGAACCATGGACCAGAAATACACTGGAATCTACTTGCAGGATGAACTTGGTTTCATTGATAACAAGATCAGGCTGACATTGGCCGGGCGTTACACGCACGTGAGCCAGTCGTCGTGGGGCGGTGCGCCGGATAAAGCCAGCCATTTCACGCCGAGAGTTGGATTAAGTATTTCAATTGATAAAAACACTTCGGTGTATGCGTTATATGATGAAGCATTTTTACCGCAATCCGGAAGGATCAGAGGTGGCGGCAATGCCAAACCCATTACCGGAAGCAACCGTGAACTTGGGGTGAAAAGAGATTGGGCGGAGGGACGCTGGAACACAACCGTCTCGGTTTACCGGATTGTCAAAAGCAATGAGCTGACACCAGATCCATTCAGCCCGAACAACTCAGGAATTAGTGTTGTGTTTGGTCAAAAGCGTGCCCAGGGAGTAGAATTCGACCTTCGCGGATCCATTGTAAAAGGACTTAATCTGACGGCAAACTACGCCTATACCAATTCGGAAGTATCGAAAGTGAACGAGGGCGTCCAGACATTTACTGTTGGCGACGTAATCCCGGGGTTTGCCAAGCACACGGCAAACGGCTGGCTAAGCTACACATTACAGCAAGGCGCAGCTAAAGGGCTCGGCGTGTCCGGTGGTTTTACGTATCTGGCGGACCGCGCTACGGCTACATGGAGCCTCACGAATGACAAACAGAACCTGCCGAATTACTTCAAGCTGGACGGTGGACTTTTCTGGGAGAAAGACAAAATCAGACTGACATTGAACGTGTTCAATGTGCTTGATAAATATCTGTACAGCGGAAGTTTCGAGAGTTATATCAATGCCTACTACACACAGTCAGAAGCGCCAAGGAACTATCGTTTGGGGCTAGCTTATAAGTTCTGAGAACATTTATTCAACATATTTTCCGGGCATTCAGCGATCATATGCTGAATGCCTTTTTTTGTTTTCAGACGGCATGCGCCAGCATTAACCTTGCCCCTTTTTTAAATTTATCACTCAGCGCTTCATAAGTTACATGCACTTTTCCATTTGGATCAAACTCCTGCCCGACAGTTGTAAATGCCTTCATATCGGCATAATGTTCGAAGATGCCAAGCGCTTTAAGCCCCATCATAGCAGCACCCACCGCACCGGTTTCGACTGTTTCATTCAATTTTACTTCCTTTCCAAAAATATCCGAAAGCATTTGCACCCAGATCGGGCTGCGCGCAAAACCGCCGTTGGCGTAGATCACATTAACCTTTTGCATTTCCATCAGGATTTTACCAATTCCGAAGAGATTGAGTAGAATGCCTTCCATAACTGCCTTGGCGAAATGTGACCGCGTGTGCTGAATATCGAGTCCGGTGAAGCCGCCGCGCACGGTAGAACTCCAAAGCGGCGCGCGCTCGCCCAGCAGATAAGGGTAGAAAAGCAGTCCGTTAGCGCCTGCATCTATTTTCGAAGCTTCTTCAAAAACCGTGTCAAATTCCTCTTTTGGGAAAAATGTATTCATTAACCATTCAAAAATGACAGCCCCATTATTGGAAGGACCTCCTATAATGAATGTATGCTCATCCAGGACATAGCAGAAAGTCTGCATCTGGGGATCTGAGTAGGGTTTATCAAAACAAATTCTTACCGCTGCGCTAGTGCCGATGGTAACGGCCATGGAGCCCGTCTGAACCGCTCCGCTGCCCAAGTTGGCCAGGCAGCCATCGCTGGCGCCCATGATCAGCGCGGTTCCTCCTGGTAAACCCGCATCGTTTTTCGCGGGCGTTTCTTCAATGTGATACGGAGAAACTGCGGTGGATAATTTCTCAGCCGTCAAACCCAGCTTTTTGAGTGTGTAAGCATCCCATTGCAATTCCCGGATATTGAACATTCCTGTGGCAGAAGCGACCGAGTAGTCAATGACAAATTTGCCCGTCAACCGATAAATAATGTATTCCTTAATGCCGACAAAACGGTTTGCCTTTTTATAGATTTGCGGCTCATGCTTTTTGAGCCAGAGTAACTTACACACCGGCGCCATGGCGTGAACAGGCGTTCCGTTGTTGTAATAGATTTTTTTTCCGACCCTGGAAGTGCGTAGTTTGAGCGCAATGTCGGAGCTGCGGTTATCGGCCCAAATGATGAGTTGCGTAAGCTGCTTTCCGTCCTTATCCAATGCCAGCACACCATGCATGGCTGCACTGAAACTGATGCCCAGCAATTTGTGCCGCCCCGCGCAAGCTTTCACAACGGTTTTGATGGTTTTGCAGGCCGCATCATAAATTTCATCCGGGTTCTGCTCACTCCAGTCCGGGTGCGGATGGTACATTTCATAACTTTCACTGTGTGAGGCCAGAATGTTGCCTTTCACGGAATCGAAAGCGACGCATTTTACATTTGTTGTACCAATATCACAACCTATGATGTAGGGCATTTTGTTAAATTTAGAAGGCATTGACGGGCTAAAACCCAGTCAGGCAGCCCGATTATTTAATTAAAACAAATCAAAAAATCTGAAATCTTGCCAACAACTTGGCACGGATTTGTTATTTTCGCAGAAATAAACGCATTAAGATTTTTATACATCCGACCATGTCCGATACAACACATAACGAATCCAGTTCACTTTCCAGCGGAGTTTACGTTGCAGCATTTATCATTCTGTTCCTGGTGCTGGCTGTACTTGCTGATCTGTTTACCTTTATTTTGGGAACAATCGGACTTGTTATAACATTCGCAGCTTTTTACAGAGATAACAGCCACCACGGCGACGATCACCACTGATATTTCTGAGCTGATCAATCGCTGATTCAAGCTGATTAATCGTTTCAAAAACGTTTCAACGAACGGCCATTTCGGGCATGGATTGTAATATTTTCCATTCCAACTGGCCGTTTGTCATGTCCGACGTCCAGGATTCTTCAAACACACATTGATCCTCCAAGTCGCGATAGTCTGCGGTAACGACATTGCCTTTCAGCAGCAATCGGACAAAGCCATTGTAACCGATCTGATGTCTTTTTATCACTTTCCGCACCCTGCGGTCATAATAACCTATTTTTTCGAGGTCCTTCCCAACAGGCATCGCCGTTTCAACGGGTAAGCCACCGTGACCGATGCAACGCCCATAAGCCTGGGGACCTTTTCCGTTAGTACCAACATTGTACACAACCAGCCTGTGATCATGCCCCCAGAACCACACAACGGGACGTGTTACATTACCCATCAGCTCCCGGATCTGTTCGCCTGGCTTCGCATAATCTTCCCTGAATGATGATATATAAGGATGATGGCTCAGGAAAATGATCCCGCGCTTGTCCTCCGGGTTACCCAGCTGAACAACATCCCTGAGCCACGCCACCTGTTCATCTTTCAAATGACAATCGGGCGGCGAAAGGATCTCTACAAACGGCCTGCCGACGGAAGTATAACCCGTATCAATCCCTATGATGCGCCAATGTTCGTTTTCGAGACAAAAGAACCCGGCTTGTTGCGATTTTTTCACATCGCCTTCCTGAATGTACATAGCAGGCAGCAGGTGCTGGAAAAAGGCATTTCCATTGGAATACATCTCATGATTGCCCGATAAAGCCAAACTTCCCGACGCCCCATAATACCAGGAAGCGTGCGGAGCGGTAAAATTATCTTCAATCTCTTTTGGCGCACCTACGAAGTAAATATCGCCCATATGTATCGTATAATCAGGCGCGTAGCGGGCAACCAAATGCGCGACTGCATCTGACTCCGCCGTATCGCTGGCCCAATCAGACAGCAATGCAATGCTTATTTCATCCCTCGACGGAATAGAAGAATTTAACTTGTAAACGCCCGTATCACCATTCCTCGGATAAGCCTGGTAAGGATGCCGCGGCCCGAAACGACTTTTCAGATAATGCCAGGCAAAACCCAGCAGATTGGTTTTGAAGAAGTTAGAAACAACATTGGTTGCACTGGATGTATCCTTAACGTGCTTTTCGTAAAGTTCAAGTTGGGTTTTTGCATGATTTTCGGCTTCGCTGTGACCAAGGTCCAGATACTTTTTGGTTCGGTCTTCTGCTGACTCGGGCATATGTAATTCGATATTCGGATGTTAACCGGTAAATAAAATGATTATTGATTACCTTTCCCAAAAAAATTAAACCACCATAAACACAGACTCAAATGAAAAAATTGACTTTTACTCTTATGTTCTTTTTTGCGGCGAGTGCTGCATTTGCACAAACGATGATCGCCAAGCAGGTTGCTGACTGGGAAAGAGCAAAAAAATACACCCAACAATATCTGGATGCAATGCCGGAAGAAGGTTATGCTTTCAAGCCCACACCTGAAATCCGCTCATTTGCGGCCCAGATGGACCATATTGCAGATGCTAATTTTGCATTTGTTTCGGCCGCATCCGGTAAAAAAAGTCCGTTTGAGGGTTCAGCAGAAAAAATGACAGATCAATCGAAAGCTGCTGTTTCTAAGGCGGTTATGGAAAGCTATGATTTTGTTATCAACACATTGAAAGGCATGACCGAAGCAGACCTTGCGAAAGACGTGAAAGTATTCGGAATGGATATGAAAGCGGGTGTTGCATTCGAAAAAGCATTTGAGCATCAAACACACCACCGCGGACAGACAACGCCTTACATCCGTATGAAAGGCGCGACGCCTCCAAAAGAAATGTTATTCTAGTCAACAAAAATGGGATCGACGAGATCCCATTTTTGTTTTGCTTCAAGCCTTTGCTTTTGACTTGATATTATAAAGGTTCAATGCAAAGAAGCTGTATAATTTCATAAACGCGGGTGGTATAACAAAGTCGCGGATCACTTCCTTCCTTCGCTGCGGTGAAGGATCTCCATCAGCCAGATATTTCAGCGCATACTTCAATCTTGGCCAGTAAGTTTTGCCATATTCCTTCGAAAACAGCAACTTATAATAGTAAGTGGCAATGTTCTTCTTCAACTTATCATCGTATTTATAGCCCAGCTCCTTATTAATATTGGAATAAAGCTGAATACGGTTGAAAAGGAAATCGGCACCATAATGGTTATCCGCAAAGCTTGCCCCTCCCCTGTTTTTCCTGTAAACCGACATCACTTCGTCGATATAGCCGATAGGGCCACGGGTGGCGAACATGATATTTCTGGGAATATCGCCGCTGGTTGAAAGGTTGGTCCACTCAGGATCAGGATGTTTGGCAAAATCCTCCCGACGGAACATTAAGCTGGACGTCGCGATGAAACAAAGCTCGTCCTCTCCTACCAGGTCCTCCACGGTTATTTCCGGTTTTGAAAGCGTATTTACCAGATAAGGCGGCGCTGCATTGTCGTCAAAAATCACGCGGGCGTTATGGTAACAAGCCGAGTAATGCGGATTTGCGTCCATCATTTCCACTTGTTTTTGAAGCTTATGCGGAGAAATCAGGTAATCGTCGCCGTCAAATTGCGCTATGTATTCGCCTTTGGCGGCTGCGAATGTGGCAAGTGCATTGAATTTACCATTAAGCCCCATGTTTTTCGGATGCAGCAAAAGCCTGATCTTATCTGGAAACCGTTGCTGGTAATCCTTTAATATAGCGGCCGTATTATCCTTGGAGCAATCGTCCCCTACAACAATCTCAAAAGGAAATGTAGTTTGCTGCATTAAAATCGAATCCAGCATTTGGGCTACAAACTTTTCGTGGTTGTAAGTGACAACACACACACTCACTTTTATCATATTCATTAGTCAATTGATGCACGTCTGGCTGTAAATTTAATTTTTTATTCCCGTTTTACCCGAATCATGATATTTTCCGGCGGAGATTGCCACTGTTTCAGCTCGTCAGTACAGACACTAAACTTATAACCCGGTGAAATAAATTCCGTTACCCAACATTAATTTGCTATAATCTACATTTGTGAAAGTTTGACCACGACCATTTTCTTCATGTCTTCAACAGAAACCAACATTAGCATGCCCCTTTTCAGGGCCCCGCATATATTTTCCGGATTCGCCGGCCTTATCGCTGCGGAAAGCACCAGGCACGGTGGCGTAAGCAAAGCACCTTATTCATCATTGAACCTGGGCGGCTCGCAAGACGATCCTGCGGACGTGGCGGAAAACAACATTCGCTTTTTCAATGCATTAAATGTTCCGTTTGAAACCGTTGCCAAGTCGCATCAGGTGCATGATGATAAAATTTTAAATGTCGAAAATCCAGGCCGGTTTGATGGTTACGATGCGCTTATTACCAACAAAACGAACATTCAGCTAGCAGTAACGATCGCGGACTGCACCCCGCTCCTGATCTTTGATCCGGTAACCAGGAGTGTTGCTGCTATCCATGCAGGTTGGCGCGGAACCGTAAAAGGCATTGCAGCTAAAACCATCGCTATGCTCCAAGCAGAGTTCGGCGCAGACCCGGCGAATTGCGTCGCTTACATTGGCACATGCATTGATGATTGTTCATTTGAAGTCGGCGAAGACGTTTCTGAACATTTTGAAGGAAAATATAAACGCTTTGATTCTGAAAAACAGAAGTATTTTGTGGATTTGAAAGCGAGCAACCGCGACCAGCTCCTGGCATCAGGGCTGTCTGAGGAGAACATAGAAGTCTCCCCTTTCTCGACGGTGCTCAACAACGAAGATTACTTTTCCTACCGCTTGGAAAAAGGTTTTACAGGAAGGTTACTGGCGACGATCGGAATGACCGACCGAGGCTAAAAGCAGAAAGACAGCATCCTGGGATGCTGTCTTTCTTTTACTTCCATGTATTTTTATTGAGCTGGTGTTTCTACAACCGGATTTTCCGTTTCCGATGAAGATTGGGTAGTTGGTCTCGAAGCAGCGCGGCCAACGGCTGGCTTAGCATTGGTTGCTTTTACAGCGATCGGTTTAGCAGGAGCGGCAACAGCAGCTTTTGTGGATGCAGCGGCAACGAGCGCAGCAACCTTAGCAGCCTTTTCTTTCTTGCCTTCCTTTTTACCTTTGTCTTTCGATTTCAGCTTTTTCTCTTCATTCTTAGCATCCTTAGCCTGTTTTTTGGCAGTTTCCTTCTCAAACTTTGCTACTTTCTTAGCCAGTTTTTCAGCCGCCTTTTCGATAGACTTCTTTATTTTCTTGGAACCTGCAGAAACTGCAGCGATTTTGCCGGAAAGCGTTTCTGCAATTTCGGTCGATAATTTTTTTGTAGCAGATTTCATAATGTAGTTTTAAATTCTGGTAAAGTTTCTACCCGGTTGAACAAGCAAACGGCCTGTGAACGTGAGGATATATCATTGCATTTATAACCTGCAATTAATGCTTATTAAGCGATAAACACCAAATATCTCGTATTATATTTATGTTATCTTTTTGCTTACAAATTCCCAGAGCACGATTCCAGCGGATACAGACACATTAAAGGAATGTTTTGTTCCAAACTGCGGGATTTCCAGGCAGCCGTCGGCAGCGGCAATAACATTATCCGCGACGCCTTCTACCTCATTTCCAAACACAAATGCGCACGGCTTCTCCATGTTCGGAGCAAAATTTTGCAACATTACGCTCCCTTCCGCCTGCTCCACACACCACACTTCATAACCCTGAGCCTTCAACAGTTTCACCGCATCTTCGGCGCTATCGTTCTTTTCCCAATCCACCGACAACTCGGCACCAATGGCGCTCCTGGTAATTTCCCTGTGCGGGGGACTTTGGGTATAACCACATAAAATGATCTTCTGAGCCCGAAAAGCATCTGCTGTTCTAAAAAAGGAGCCAATGTTGGCCAGGCTCCTGATGTTATCAAGGACAATAACAAATGGGAATTTCTCCGATTCCTTAAATTCTTCAACCGTCAACCGGCCCATTTCTTCAATCTGCAACTTGCGCATCCGCGTTTTCATTGATGTTTCGGCAAACGTACGGGAAAGAAGCAAATTAATTTTTCAAACCCCACAAAAAAACCCCGCACGGCCAAGTGCAGGGTTCAATCTTTTTTCTGAGTCAATTATTTGATCTTCGTGATCAGTTCAACGATGTTTTTAACACCCAGTTTCTCAAAAATCCTAGCTTTGTAAGTACTAACGGTTGAGAGCTGTAGGTTGAGTTTTTCAGCTATTTTAGCGGTTCCTAATCCTTCTTTCAAAAGATTCATTACGTCCGTTTCGCGTGGCGAAAGACTTACGATCGGGTCCGGAAGAAACTCTCTTGGATTGATGAGCCTGTTGATATTCATTTGCTGCATATCTTCGCTCATGTATTTTTTATTATTCAAAACGCTCATAACGGCTGTTTTAAACTCTTCCTCAGGCGCGTCCTTCGATAAATAACCGTCCGCACCGGCTTGGAGATACATTAAACCGTATTGCTGTTCGTCATAGCTTGAAAACATCAATATCCTTATGCCGGGAGATTTTTGACGGATGGTTTCAACCATTTTCGTCGTGTTCCCGCCAGGAATGTTGATATCGAGGATCAGAAGATCGTACGATTTCACTTCAATCTCCTGAAGTATCTTGTCAAAATCGTCTACGTCCGAAATAGTTGAGTCCGGTATCAGTGATTTGAGGAGGTGTTTGGTGCCTATTCTCACTACTGCATGATCTTCGGCAATAAGTATGTGTTTCATGTACGGGTTTGAGTCCAATTAATTAAAAAAATGCAGGTGCCAGTCTATAAAAACCAGGGAATCAACAAAAATAGCAATCAGCATTGTATTAAACATAAAAAATATCAAATTAGTATCTCAATTTTTAACAATTTTGAATAAAATAGTCTCCTGAGGGCCTACTTAAAAGTAAACCATCAGTTACATACTACTAATTAGTCGTTTAGCTTTCAGATTATTTCTCACAACACACACTATTTAGGAAAAACAGATAAACTGGAAGTTTGTCTGGATATTGGAAAAAGCCACTTTTCAAAGACATTGGCTTTTCTGCCTTTTTTATATCTGGAACCGGAGCATTTATCAACCCAGACTGTCGGTCAGATATATGAATTCTCCCTGCTCCGCCAGGATCCTCCGCATGTCATAGCCATTTTTCAATGTATAGAAATGCCTGATAGCAGCTGGATTTCGCCTCCTAACGCTCCATTTGGCGGCATTCAATGCGGTACGGATTGCCAGGAAAGCGAGATTGTCTTTTTTATAAATTGTATTAAAAAGTGGATCAATGATCGCTCAGGAAAACAGCTGACGATTAAAACTGCTCCATGCTGCTATGAAGCTGATCAACAACGCTTATTACACGACGCTTATCTATATACTGGACTTATCCCCGTTCAGGCCTGCGTTAATAGTTATATTAATGTGGATGGCGATGACTTCATTGCTCACATCAGGCCGGCTGAAAAACGAAAACTCAAAAAAGCTGTTCTTGCGGGATTCAGAGCTGGGCCAGCGCATGAAATTTCATCCCAGGTTACTTATGAATTCCTGGCACACTGCCGTGAAAGTAATGGTTACCGCATGCCGTTAACATTATCTCAAATTGAAATATTGAAACACAAATTTCCCGAAGCATATCAGATTTTTACGGTTGTTGACCAGGAAAAGATCATCGCCCTTACCCTGACGGTGCGGGTTAACGATCATATACTTTATAATTTTTTGTGCGGGGATTTACCTGAATACCGCGTTTACAGCCCGGTAGTCATGTTAATGGATCGCGTTTACCAACATTGTCAGCGGGAAAACATCAGGATATTAGACCTGGGCATTTCGCTGGATGGCAATGGGGTCCACAAGCCTTCGCTTAGCAGGTTCAAGAAAAATATTGGTGGGAAAGAATGTTTGAAAATGACTTATGAAATAACTTTCCGCTGATCAGATGCCCAAACAGTTACCATCCCGGTAAAACACGCTCGTGCACGTTTCGATGCCTACAATTGGCGCCATACCAATGAAATCCAGTCTTCGGAAACCTCTTTCTTTCAAATATTCCTTCGCTTTCTGATACCACTCACGTTCCGAATTGTCCAGGATCAGGACGCCATCATTGGTCAGATAATCGACTGCAAAGTTGGCACACTTTACCCTGTTGCGTCCGTCAACAATGATAATGTTATAACGCTCACCAGCATCCTTAACCGCCTGAATGTAAGACTCGCCCAGCGGTTTTTCGATAACTTTTGCATTGCCGGGAAGCTTTGGCTTTATAAGCTTGATCCATTCCGCATCGTGTTCCACAGCCGTAATTTGCTTCACGCGGGCACCATACCAGCGGGTGGAATTTCCGGAACCATATTCAAAAACCACGAAATCAGGCTTCAAACGCGGTTTCAAAAACAATATAAATGGATATGTATACCAGGGAAGCGGATCACCATTTGCGTCAACGGATTGTTTGGTATGAAAACTTCTGAACCAGCCGTACTGCTTCAAAGCACCGTCCAGAAAAAGCTGCACACTGCCACCCAGGCCGATCCCATTAAGCAGATCCCAGGTGTTGTTTTTTATTTTTTTAATCATTTCAAATCCGACGGTTGACGCTTACCGGCACAAACGTACGAATTAATGTACTTTTCTCGCAGAATTGTCACGATGCGATCTGCTGCGCAACCATCCCATAATTCCGGGATCTGTCCTTTTTTACAATGTCCCCCCATTATCTTTCTGGCCAGTTCCACCACGGATTGCGCATTCCAGTCGGGCAGCAGATGATTTGTGCCGGCTTCAACAGTGATCGGACGCTCGGTGCTATCTCTTAATGTAATGCAAGGCACTTTCAGAAACGTCGTCTCCTCCTGAATGCCGCCCGAATCGGTGATGACAAGAGACGCGTTGTTAATCAATGTTAAAAACTCCCTGTGACCCTGAGGTTCAGTAATTTCCAGATTTTTGATTTTTTTCAAATCATGCAATAACCCTTGCGCTTCAAGGCTCTTCAATGTACGCGGGTGGATTGGGAAGATAATGGGATGCAATGCCGATAATCTTCTGATCATGTTTGCGATTTCGAGCATTACCACCGCATTATCCACATTAGCTGGTCTGTGCATGGTCATTAAGATATATTCGTTTTGCCTTACACGTTGCCGCGCATCTTCGGTAACCTGATTCAAACAATGCAGCAGCGAATCGATCATTACATTGCCGACGAAGTGAATCTTTTCAGGCGAAATATTTTCTCTTAAAAGATTACAAACCGCCGACTTCTCCGTTACAAAAAGCTGATCTGCAATGGCATCGGTGACAATCCGGTTAATCTCTTCGGGCATTTTCCTGTCGCCGCTCCTCAGCCCCGCTTCCACATGAACTACGGGAATGTGCATTTTTACTGCCACCAGTGCGCAAGCCAGCGTAGAATTTACATCGCCCACGACCAGCACAATGTCCGGCTTTTCGATAAGGAGCACCTTTTCAAATGCAACCATTATCGCTGCCGTTTGCTGCGCTTGCGAACCATTGCTTACGCCTAAAAAATAATCCGGTTCGGGAAGTTGAAGCTGTTCGAAAAAGATGCCGGACATCCGGAAATCATAATGCTGGCCGGTGTGGACGATCAGGGAATTGATATCCGGAAAGAGTGTGAAAGCGCGGTGCAGCGGCGCGACTTTCATAAAATTGGGACGTGCCCCAACGATATTGATTACTTTCAAGAAATAGTGTGTTTAATTAAGGAAGCAAAGTTATTACAAACATTCAGAGGAACTAATCGGGCTTCGCGGTTAGGCTATCTTCTGGTTTTTGTCTTAATTTTGCCTTGTAATCATTGCACCTTCATGGGGATAATTGTACGTCAGGGTTTTAAAAGTTCAATCGTTTCTTACGTCGGGGTTGTCATCGGCATTTTTAACATCCTCATCCTCTATAACCAGTTTCTGACCCAGGAACAATTGGGTTTGTACGCTTCCACCCTGCTGACTTTCCCAGTTATTTACATGTCCTTTGCGCTTTTGGGAGTTCCGTCGGTTGCCGTGCGGTTTCATAGCCGGTTCCAGGATCACGAGTCACGGAGGCAGCTTTTTACATTTATCATCATTACGCCATTGGTCGGTCTGGCCGCTTTTGTGGTGCTATATCTGCTTTTCAAGCCGCTTTATCTCAAATTTTACCTTGACCATTCTCCTATGCTGGTCAAGTATTATTACGTTTTTATCCCGCTCACCGTAGGAATGGTTTATCTGCTGGCGTTGGAATCTTATTCAAGAATAAACTTACGTATAGCGGTTCCTTCCCTCATCCGCGAGGTTGGGTTACGGCTTTTTAACAGCGCGGTGGTCATCATGTTTGGTTATAAAATCATCACTTTTGACACGATGGTGAACCTTACCGTGCTGAGCTACGGACTTGCCATTGCGGCCATGCTGATCTATCTGCACCTGCAAAAACGCCTTTATACCAGGCTGGATTTTGGCTTTGTAAAACACCCTGCGTTCAAGGAAATGTATCGTTACGGGCTCTGGGTTTTGCTTGGAGGGGCCAGTGCCGCATTGCTTCCGCATATTGAAAAAGTCCTTTTACCCGCATTCAAAGGCGGTCTGGGCAGCACTGCCATTTTCGACATTGCCTCGCGGATAGCACTGGTCATTTCCATTCCCAGAAATGCCATTGTGATGATAAGCGCGCCGATTATTTCAGAAGCTTATACGCGCAACGACATTGCGCACATTGACACGATCTATAAAAAATCCTCGCTTAACCTCTTCATTATCGGCTCCTTCCTGTTCCTGGGCATATGGACCAACATTGATGCTATTTTTGGTATTATTCCAAAATCAGATATTTACTCACAAGGCAAATGGGTCGTGTTAATGGTCGGCATTTCCCGAATCGTTGATATGATGACCGGCCTGAATACGGAAATCCTGACCAATTCGAAATACTATCGCTACGACATTGTTTTCATGCTGTTTTTCACGATCCTGATCTTATTCAGCAGCCAGTTCCTGATCCCGCTGTACGGCTTCAATGGTGCGGCTGCCGCTGCGCTTTTCTCCACGGTCATTTATAATTTTGTCAAATTGTTTTTTATCAGACAAAAACTTGGCATACAACCCTTTACATTGGGAACATTCAAGGTAATATTGCTGGGGACTGTTGCCTATCTGGTCGCTCACTACATGCCGTTTCCCGAATCTGATGACCTGATTTCCACCGTAATGATCATTCTGGCCCGTTCGGTTATTGTTACAGTGATTTTTGGTGGCGGAATCCTGATCTGGAATGTATCAGAGGACATTTCGGCGGGCTTCGGAAGTGGCTGGAAATTAATTAAGACAAGTATTCTGAGGATAAAATAAGAGACCGCTATCTTTGAAGCATTAAAACAGATCCATTTCTGATGTCGTTAAAGGAAAAAATAATTGCCGGCGTTCTCAAACAGCCATATAGTTTATATCAATTGACCACTTACGATCCGACCAAACCGGTCAATATGGTCGTGGGAAGCATGTACTCGCTTTACAAAGGCTGGATACATTCTGATATTGAGACACTTAACTTGCTGAAAGAAAGTGATTGGCAAAAATATTTCAACGAAAATTCAATTGATAAAATCCTGGCCGAGCACGTCTGGGAACATTTGACACTGGAAGAAGGACAGCTCGCATTCAAACATTGCCATACGTATCTCAAACCCGGTGGTTTTCTGAGAGTTGCGGTTCCGGATGGTTTTAATCCCAGCGAAGAATACATCAATTATGTAAAGCCCGGCGGCACGGGAAACGGAGCAGATGACCATAAGCTGCTCTACAATTACCAAATCATGTCGCGCTCACTCGAAGCTGTTGGTTTTACAGTAAAATTGCTCGAATATTTTGATGAAGAAGGCCGGTTTCACAAGTCGCCCTGGAAGCCCGAAGATGGTATGATCAGGCGCTCGGCGGACCACGACAGCCGTAATGCTGGCGGAAAACTGGGTTATACTTCTTTGATCATCGATGCTTATAAAAGCTAACAATGAGTTTGCCCGCCAGTCTTGCCCCTATCGTGTTGTTTTGTTTTAATCGCCCTGCGCATTTGCAGCAAACGATCGAGGCGCTGCAACAGAACATGCTGGCAACGGAAAGCGAGCTGATTATTTACTCGGACGGGCCCCGGAATAAGTCCGATGAAACCCCGGTAGCGGATGTAAGGACTTATATAGCCTCAATTACTGGTTTCAAGCACATTAAGATCCATCATTCAGAGCAAAATAAGGGCTTGGCGGCTTCTGTGATCCGAGGCGTTACCGAAGTGCTAAACCAGTTTGAAAAGGTGATTGTGCTGGAAGATGACATGCTTACCGCGCCGGATTTCCTGGTTTTTATGAATGAGGCGTTAACTGCATTCGAATCGCGGAAAGACGTTTTTTCAGTAACGGCTTACGGCCCGCCGATCTCGTTTCCGGCACATTATAAGGAAGACCTTTATCTCGCACCGCGCGCAAGTTCGTGGGGCTGGGGAACCTGGCTGAGCAAATGGAATAAGGCCGATTGGGACGTTACAACGTTTGACGAACTGGAAAAGGATAAAACTAAAAGAAAACAGTTTAAATCAGGCGGAGAAGATCTTTGGCCCATGCTGGTAAAGCAACAGCGAAAAGTCATCGATTCCTGGGCGATCCGCTGGACTTACAGCCAGTTTCTGAATGATGCATATGGCGTATATCCGGTGCATTCGAAAATCAGGAACATTGGCACAGATGGCAGCGGGACGAATTTCACATTCAAAACGGGCTATTATGGCTCGGAAGTAAGCGATAGCAAAATCCGGATCGACCCGAACATTGTGCCTGACCATCAGGTTATTCAGGCATTTGCGGATTATTACAAACTTCCGCTTGCATTAAAGATCAAGAACCGGATCAAATACCGGATCTGACGAAACAGAAATTATATGTATTGGCTGCGCTATTTACTGAAAGAACCTTTCAACGCCTTGCGGACCTCAACCAACCGTGAGTTTATGGGTCTGCTATTGAAATATGGCAACAGTCGCAGGCATACGCGGACGCAGGTTGAATTTGGAAATTCAAAACTGACGGTGCCTGATACAATGTCATTTCTCTGGCAGCATAAGGAGATTTTTGCTGATGAGTTTTATTTTTTTGAGTCAAAAAATCCTGAGCCGGTCATTTTCGATTGTGGGGCCAATGTTGGGATGAGTGTATTATATTTCAAAAAGCTTTTTCCAAAATCACACATTACGGCCTTCGAAGCGGAACCTGAAATCGCCGCATTGCTTCGTGATAACCTGAGGAATAACAACATTAATGATGTTACGATCATTGATAAGGCCGTCTGGATGAATGATGAGGGCATTTGGTTTGGGAGCGAATCGGCAGATTCTTCCTCCATTTATTCCAGTGCTGAAAAGAAAAAAATCGCTTCAATCCGTTTAAGGGACTTTCTCCTGGCCGAAAAGCGCATTGATTTTCTGAAAATCGACATTGAAGGCGCTGAGAAAGAAGTGCTCAATGACTGCCGCGACGCCCTGAGCCATGTTCAGAATCTATTTGTCGAATTCCACTCCTACATCGGCAATCCGCAGGGACTGGCAGAAATCATCCGCATCTTCGAAGAAAACAACTTCCGTTATTACATCGACACCAACCAGCACCGCCTAAAACCCTTCACCAACTACCGCTACCGAGGCAACGACGTCATGGATTTACAGCTAAATATTTTCGGCTGGCGGGAGTAAGGCGCTTGATAAATAGCTGACATTTCTTGGAAACTTGAGATCACAAATTGTGATCTCAAGGAAGTCCTAAATTATCTAGCGTAAGGGTTCGGCGGAAAGATGTGTATTTGGAAACCTTCGCGTTTCATTGCTTCCATTACTTTTTGTGAAGGTAATTTCTTGAAAATCACGGCGCATAGCACCTGTGAGGGCATGAGCGAGAATTTGGTCAGGAAGTCGTGCAATGCCAGTTTCCGTTTTATTTTTCGAAATGAGGGGGACGAATCGTCCGCTTTGTCTTTGGCGTAGGATGGGTGGTAATAGTTGTTGTTGATGCCTTTGAATGCGACGGCTGGCAGGCCCATTCCGTTCGCTAATTTATCCATTTCCCGCTCCGAAAGCTTGAAAACATAGTTGCCTACTTCCTCAAAAGAATAGCGGTTCTTCCAATATTTTTGAAGCAGTTTCGTATCAAAACGATCGAAAATGTTCCGTAATGCCAACAAAAACGGCATTTTTGAGATCGGATCATGTGGCTCTACCAGGATGACTGCTTCCCTGGCGACCCGCAGCATTTCATAAACCCCAAGATAAGGCCTTGGAAAATGGTGATAGGCTTCCTTGCAAAAGATGTAATCGTAAGTGTCGTCGCCAAAGCTCAGTTTCTCAACATTCTCGACCGAATAATGGTCAAAAAAGCCCCTGGCTTGCGATAATGGCAGGAATGTGCCGGAGATGTCTGTGGCAGTGGTGTCCAGGCCCTGGCGGAAAAAGTAGTTGGCGTCGAAACCATACCCATCGCCGATGGTAAGCCAGGATTTTTTTTCCAGGGTAAATGGCGCAGTTAATTCCAGCTGCCTGCGGTGGATCCAGTGATTGATCGTTTTGTGCTGTTCGTCGTACTCCCAGTTTTCAATCGCCTTGTCTTTTGCCTCCTGAGTAGCATACTGCACCTCATACCAACCTGAATGCGCCTCATGGCTTTGCTTTTCCGTAGACATTTTACCTTGATTACTATTTTTTGATAAAGATACTTTTAAGCATAAAATTTATTTAACCACAGAACTATTTAATTTTACCCTCTTACAATCGCAGGGCATTCAATTCTTATAACTTTCAAACAACGATCGCAGTAAATGGTGCTTCACCTCAGCAATTTTCACCTGGAAGGAGGAGCAGGCGTTGCCGCCACGCGATTGCACCGGGCGCTGCTGAAATCAGGCACAGAGTCGAGGTTACTGGTGTCTGGTTTGTCGGCCGAAGAGCCGGGTGTTTGCGGACTTTCAAGCACAGCATTGCAGTCAAAACTAGCCTGGGCGCGGTTTGTTGGCGAGAGGCTTTATTTTTATCCGCAGGAGCGCGATGCATCTGTGCGATTTGCGTTCTCGCCGGCTGAGATTGGTGCCGATATCACCAACAATCCCTGGGTGCAGGAAGCGGATATCATTCATTTACATTGGATTAACTTCGGATTTCTGTCCCTGGATTCGCTTGACAAGCTTTTTGCGTTGGGTAAACCAATTGTCTGGACGTTGCATGATATGTGGACATTCACAGGCGGGTGTCATTACAGCCGGGGTTGTGAAAACTTCCTGACGCATTGTCATTACTGCCCTTATCTGGCTAAACCAGACGCATACGACATATCTTTCGCGCAGTTTGAGCGTAAGCGCTCCATCTATAAAAAGAGCCGGATGGCACTGGTTTCCCCAAGCCAGTGGCTGGATTCTCTGGTAAAAAAGGCCGCATTAACGGGAGCTAAAAAATCATTAAGCATCCCCAACTGCATTGATACGGAATTGTTCAGGCCTTTTGACAAACTTGCTATCAGAAGAAAACTCAACCTGCCCGAATCAAAAAAACTGATCCTATTTGCCGGCGCCAACATTGGTGACCCGCGAAAAGGCTTTACATTTTTCAGACAAGCTTTGGAAAAAAAAGGCTTGCCGACCAGCGATATCGAAATACTGGTGCTTGGAAAAGCAAATCCTGAAGTGATGGCTTCGTTTCCTGTGCCGGTCCATTATCTGGGGAAAATTTCGGATCCCAATGCCATGGTGGAAGCCTATAATGCGGCTGATATGATCGTGGTGCCTTCCCTGGAAGACAACTTGCCCAATACGATCATGGAGGCTATGTCCTGCGGCACGCCGGCTCTGGGATTTGCCACTGGTGGCATCCCTGAAATGATCGACCATCAAGACAACGGATACATTGCATTGCAAGCCTCGGCACAGTCGCTTTCGGAAGGAATCGAGTGGATTTTGAATCCTGAAAACAATGCTGAATTGCCCGGTAAGGCACGTTCCAAAGTTTTGCAAACATATAGCGAGCGCGTCGTAGCGGATCAATACCAACAATTATATCACACACTGCTCGCAAATGAATGATTTCCCGCTGCTCACGATCGTTACGATCACATACAATGCCGGACCATTTCTTGAACGCACCCTCCAAAGTGCCCGGCACGCGCTGAGCAACATGGCCGCTCCGGAGGCTGTGGAGTATCTGATCATTGACGGGAAATCCAATGATACTACGCTGCAAATCGCTGATAAACATTCATTTATATCCAAAATTGTTTCGGAGCCTGACCGCGGCTTGTATGATGCCATGAACAAAGGCCTTGCACTGGCCAGCGGAAAATATGTCTGGTTCTTAAATGCAGGGGATGAAATTTATGATGCTAATGTTCTGAAAAACCTCTTTTCTGCATTCGGATCAGATGCTGATGTCTATTATAGCGATGCAATGCTGGTTCGCGAAAATGGCGTTGAAATAGGTCTGCGGAGCGAATTCACACCGCATTCGCTGCCTCGCAAACTGAAATGGCAGGATTTTGCATTGGGTATGAAAGTTTGCCATCAGGCGTTTATCGCCAAAAAGTCCATTGCCCCACCCTATGACATTAACAACCTCAGCGCAGACATTGATTGGGAAATTGAATGTTTGAAGCGGGCAGAGCGGATTCAGTTCATTGAAAACCCACTTTGCCGCTATCTGGTTGGCGGGCTATCCGTACAAAATCACCGCCGTTCACTAATTGACCGATTTTATGTTTTACGAAAACATTTCGGTCTGGCCGCATCTCTGTATAATCATATCCGCATTTTTGTGCGTGGAACGCAGTTTGCCCGGTCTAAAGGCAAATATTGGTAGGCGTTTCCTCCTCTTTTGAACAAGAATAAATAGTGTCGTTTCTGAGCCACACCAGTTACAATATTTTGTTATTGTACTGAAAACCATATTTTTGTTTCGATGTTTTCTATTCTAATTATTTCTAGTAATCATGAAAAAAAATCTACTATTAGCCATGTTATGCTTGCTGAGCACGTGGATGTCCGTCTATGGGCAGAGTGTTCAGATTACCGGTAAAGTTACAACGGACAGTGACGATGCACCGCTGCCGGGCGCAACGGTTCAGATCAAAGGATCGACCATTGGAACACAAACCGACGCTGATGGAAACTACACGATCAGCGCGCCTTCGTCGAGTTCTGTTATCATTTTCAGTTTTGTGGGGTTAACTGCGCAGGAAGTTACTGTCGGCAGCCGAAGTGTGATCGATGTAAAGCTGTCAACCGACACCCGCAGTTTGAGCGAAGTGGTCGTGACGGGTTTCGGATCACAGATCAAGCGCGATCTGACGGGTAACATTGCGCAGGTGAAAGGCACGGAAATACAGAATATGCCTGTTGCGAGCGTGGATGCGGCGTTGCAGGGACGTGCGGCGGGTGTTTATGTCAATAGCGGCTCGGGAAAGTTAGGCCAGGCGATCAATGTCCGTATCCGCGGAAATTCATCAATCAGCGCAAGCAGCCAGCCATTGTATGTGGTGGATGGCATGCCCATTACAACGTCCGATCTGAGTAGCAGCACTGGTGGCGCCACCAACCCGCTGTCCGACATTAATTCCAACGACATCGAATCCATAGAAATCCTGAAAGATGCTTCTGCGGGCTCTATTTACGGTTCCCGGGCTGCTAATGGGGTTGTTTTGATCACAACCAAGCGTGGTAAGGCGGGAAAAACGAATGTTAGTATCAATTATCAGCAGGGATCTTCGGAAGCAACACGACGCGTGCAGTTTTTGAATGCAGATGAGTACGTAAGGTTCTACACGGCCGCAGCCCTTAACAGCGACCGGATAGATGAATACGACCCCAGCGATCCGGAGTCGAATACGGCCTATTTCCTGGATAACCTAAACCGTTATAGTTTGGGAACTGCCAACACACCTCAGCAGAAAAACTACCCCTGGCAGGATCAGGCCTTCACCAAAGGCGGCATGCAGCAGCTTGATTTCCAG
Source organism: Dyadobacter chenhuakuii (assembly GCF_023821985.2). NCBI lineage: Bacteria > Pseudomonadati > Bacteroidota > Cytophagia > Cytophagales > Spirosomataceae > Dyadobacter > Dyadobacter chenhuakuii. The sequence goes on from NZ_CP098805.1 coordinate 3,209,204, forward strand.
CTGAATGGAGGAAATGATAAGACGAAATTTTTCCTTTCAGGTCAATATCTGGATCAGAAAGGAACCATCATCGGCAATGAGCTGGACAGGCTTTCAACACGCATGAACCTGGATCACCAGGCGTCCAACTGGTTGCAGGTCGGCTTATCAATGGGTTTGGCGAGAACGGTGAACAAGCGCTTGCCGGGTGACAATTCATTCTCGAATCCGCTTCAAATGTCTGCATTAACGCCATTAACCCCATTTACAGATCCGGAAACGGGTTTGCCGATTGGTACGCCGCCGGGAGATGTGAACCTGCCCCTATATTTCAACCCGATGATCTCGGTTAAATATTCGAACTTCACGGCCACATCATTCCGGAACCTTACCAATGCTTATGCACAGATCAACATTCTGCCTTCGCTGAAATTCCGGACCGAGCTGGGTGTTGATTTATTAAATCAAAATGAAGAGAGCTATTACCAAAGCCAGAACCTGCGTAATGTGGACGAGGCGGTGAATGGATTGGGCGAAAACTTCGGCACGTTTGTGACCAACTACAACACCAATAATTTCTTCACTTTCGACAAAGTATTTGACATCCATAGCATTAGCGCAACATTGGGTATGTCCTATCAAGATTCCCAAACGAAAGAAAACTTCATTGCAGGAACACAGTTTCCCTCGAACTCATACAAAAAGATCGCGAGTGCGGCCACGAAGTCGGACGGAAGTTCTACCGAAACCAATTATCGTTTCCTATCCTACTTCTTACGCTTCAATTATAAGTTATCTGAAAGATATCTTCTCGCTGCCAGCGCCCGTATCGACGGTTCTTCGCGATTTGGAGCGAATTCGCGTTATGGGTTTTTCCCTTCTGTATCCGCAGGCTGGGTGCTGACGGAGGAGAACTTTTTGAAAGAAAATAATACGCTGAGCTTCCTTAAACTGAGAGGAAGCTATGGTTCGACAGGAAACTCAGAAATCGGTGATTTCCCGCAACTCGGATTGTTTTCAGGAGATGCGGGTTATGGCGGTGCAGCCGGGCAGCGGCCTTCACAGCTGGCTAACCCTAATTTGAAATGGGAAACAACGAAGCAGGCTGATATAGGTCTTGATTTCGGCTTGTTCAACAACCGTATCAATGGTGAAATTGATTATTATATCAAAAAAACCAATGGTCTGTTACTGGAAGTGAATGTTCCAGCAACTTCGGGCTTTGCTATCCAGGTTGCCAATGTAGGCAAGCTGGAAAACAAGGGCTTCGAATTCGTGCTGAATACACAGAACATTGTGGGTGCATTCAAATGGACCACTTCATTTAACATTGCCAATAACAAAAACAAGGTCACAAATATCCAGAAACAAATCATTGAAGGCGGGATTTCCAATATGAGCCGGGTGATGGAAGGTGAGGCTGTGGGTGTGTTTTACACCGTAGAATATGCTGGTGTCGACAAAGCAAACGGCGATGCGCTATTCTACAAAAACACGGAAGAAGCCAATGGCAACATTGACAGATCAACAACCTCTTCCTACAACAGCGCACGTCGGGTAGTTGCGGGTAATCCAAACCCTAAATTCGTAGGCGGGATCACCAACACATTCTCTTACAAAGGATTAGACCTGACAGTTTTCCTGAATGGTGTTGCCGGAAATAAAATCAATTTTTATGGTGTTGGCCAATATGCTTCTGCCAACGGGATCTATGAAGACAACCAGACAGTGGATCAGCTTAATTCCTGGACTCCGCAAAACACCGATACAAATGTACCGGAGGCGCGTTTTTACAAAGGAAATGGTAACGAGGCATCTACGCGTTACATCTATGACGGCTCATACCTACGCTTGCGAACCATGACATTGGGATACAATCTACCTTCCAACATTGTGAGCCGGATCAAGATGGACCGTGTCCGTGTGTATGTATCCGCCATGAACCTGGCCACCTGGACCAATTACAAAGGCTGGGACCCCGAAGTAAGCACGGATGATATTCCCGTAAGAGATTTGAAATTCGCACTTGGAAACGACTTTTATACACCGCCTCAGCCACGCACGTTGCTCTTCGGTGTTAACATTGGTTTCTAATTGCATTCAGCCATTTATTCTAAAAATCATGAAAAGAAAAATATTCATATATAATGTGGCATTAGCCGCCGGGTTGTTTTTGACGAGTGCCTGCGATAGCAAACTGGACGTTGACCCAACACAAAGTATCGACGAAACGGCCGCATTAAGCACATCGAAAGACGTAGAAGTGACGCTGATCGGCTGTTACGACGCTTTGCAGGATGTTGACGTTTATGGTGGCGCTTTTCAATACGCTTCCGAGCTTCTGGGCAATAATGATGAAATCGCCTTCGGCGGGACATTCAGGAATATGCTCGAAATATCTGCCAGACAGCTTACGACACAAAACCTGACTGCCGAATTGATCTGGCGCGACTCCTATATTGCGATCAACCGCTGCAACAATGTGCTGTCAGCGCTGAGCATTGTGGACGAAGAAAAGCGGGCACGCATCGAAGGCGAGGCGAGATTTATCCGTGGTTCGTTGTATTTCGACCTTGTAAGATTGTATGCTAAAACCTGGGGAGACGGAGATAACGCAACGAATCCAGGCGTTCCGCTCGTGCTCAAACCAACACGCGTTGTGACTGAGGAAGATAAGCTGGCGAGAAACTCGGTGGCCGAAGTGTACGCGCAGGTTTTGGAAGATTTGAATGCTGCAAAATCGCTGCTACCCGAATCCAACACCATTTACGCGACAAAATATGCCGCATCGGCTCAGCTTTCGAGGGTTTATTTACAGCAAAGCAATTTCGCTTTGGCACGCGATGAGGCTAATGCCGTAATTGCATCAGGCAAATACACCCTGAACAGCGACTTTGAATCACTATTCTACACCTTCTTAAACAATGGTGGCGCCAATCCTGCTGAATATATTTTCGCGATGATTGTGACCCAACAGGACGGTGTAAATGATTTAAACACATTTTTCGGAACTACCATTGATGACATTCCGGGAACTGGCGGACGCGGTGATATCCGTATTCTGAATAAGCACAGGGCACTTTATGAAGCAGGCGACAAGCGCGGCGAATTTTTCCTGACGCCAACCAACAATACATATACGCAAAAGCATCTTGACAATTTGGGCAATGTATTGCAGTTCCGTTTGGCCGAAATGTATCTCACACGGGCGGAAGCAAACTTCCGGCTCGGAACTGTCGTAGGCGCGACGCCGCTAGCCGACATTAACCGCATCAGGGCCAGAGCAGGACTGAAAGCGACAACGGCTGTAACATTGGCTTCCATCCTGAAAGAGCGCCACTTAGAACTTGCTTTTGAAGGCCTGGCGCTCCATGATGCAAAACGGAATAAGCAAAACATCAGCACAATCCCCTATAATTCGCCCAGACTGATCTTCCCTATCCCGCAACGCGAGATCGATGTAAATCAGAAACTGGTTCAGAATGAGGGCTATAATTAAGGGATTTGACAAAAGGTCATTTCGAGAATAATAAAAAAACCACTTCTGCCTGGAAGTGGTTTTTTTAGTGCCTTGTACAAAAACAAATGTATGATGTTATTACTGCCAGCTGATCCACGATTTGGCATCCTTTGCGCTGACCATATCATACGTTGATGAAGAAGTTTGGATAAGATAATAGCCGCTCGGTTCATATAGCAACTTAGCAGTTTCTACTGCCGGGCCTGTTGCAGGAGCCTTACCTAACGTTCCTGCATCACGGAAAATGATACGGCCATCGCTGGCAAAAGTCGGTGTATCGGGCGCAAAACCGTAAATAAGTCTTAGCGCATCATCTTTAAAAAATATTGGACCAAAAAGGTCATAAGTTGCATCATATCCAGGCTGGTAAATGACAAAAGCGTATTGCGCTCCATCTTCTGTTAGGTCTTGTATTTTAAATGCATCGTCGACGCCATTTACATGAAATCCTTGCAGTGAACGCCAGTCTCCGCCGGATTCAATCGGCTCTTGCCACCATCTTCTGGATGCCGCCAGATCCACGGATAGCGGCTTGGTGGCACTTACTACGGTTCCCTTCAAACCAGCCCCGGTAACCCCGACCTGGCCCGCATTAGCATTCCATGTTACATTTGTAAACCCGTTGATGGTTTGTGAACCATTGACCAACGGCGAGGAGAATGCCACACCTGCCTCTGTAAAGTAATAATTGCTGGTAAAAACTTTCGGAATGTTTCCATCCAGCCACGTCATTTTAATGGTGCGCGTACTTGGGCTTAATGTAATTTCATAGGTCACATTTCCCAAAGTAACCCTTTTGAAATAGGCCTGATACTTTGTGATATTATTGAACAAAGCGCCTTTTGCCAGATTACCCGCCGCATATGATGCTGCCTGCGCCTGGGTTGCTTTGGTCAAAACAAGTCTGCTATTATTTTTCCTGCCAACAAGTGTAATCGATTCCGATTTAACCGAATCCGGAAAGATGCTGAACTCGAAATCAGACAACAGCCCGTCGCCGCGCACACCGCCATTTACCTCCTCGTCCGGATCAGACAGAATGTGGAGATAGGAATAGGTATCAAAGATCAGAACCGGCGTTTGCACTGCTTTCAGGCGGTAACTGCTTTCCTTTGGTTTGGCAGCAGACTCATCGGAAAAATCGGAGTACATGGTGACGCGGTTCTTAGCATCAAATTTGAAATGAAAACCGTAAGTCCCGCCACCGCCAGGATAAATGACTGCATTCCAGCCATATGGAGACTCCACAAGTTGCTTTTCGTAGGATGTCAGCGCTGCGTTCAGTCGCGCATCGGCTGTTTCTTCAAACAATGTGTCGTCGTTATTTTCACAAGCCGTGAGAGAGACGCATAAAAACAGCAGATATAAAATGGATTTTTTCATCCGGAAATATTTTGAAATACAATTAAAAAAGCTTGTTCATTGATCCCCTAACCCTGTTTTGCAGGCTGTAAAAATCAATTTTCCAGGTGTTTTTATAATAAGCGACCACAATCGCTTCCTTTTGTCTTAATGCCGCTTGTGCCTGCGCTTTGGTCGTCCCCCGCGGGCTGGTGCCTTCGGGAATAGCATTTACAATTTTGTCAAAACCGGCTTTCCCTTCCGTCAGCATCATGGCGATCATTTCCACAAAATCCTCATCGAAATTCAGCGAACTGTAAGCCGTAATGAAGCCATCCCGGCGCGCATCGTTATCCGACCAGTTGATCCAGTTTCCGCCTTGGTATAATGATCTTGAAACGGCCTTATATTCAACAGGGTAAAGAACAGTCTGATGCAAAATGTGACCAAATTCGTGATGGATCGTATGTAAAAACCAGTCTTTTACAAAGGACGAATCCCGGGCCGCATCATATCCTGCCATTCCCTTTATCTTGAAAAGATTAACACCGAATAATACAACCTTACGGCCGCCCTCTGCCGTTCCAAGCGTGACCGACCCTTCTGCATTATACTCGTTACTGCCGGATAAAATGAAGAATTTGGGCGAAAATTTGTTATAAAAAACTTTCCCTGCTTCCTGCACATACGGCATAGTCCAGGCTTTTTTGATGGTGCTCAGCAGCGGCACAACCTGTGACTCGTCCGGCGGAACGAGCGTTTTGGTAATGTTACCAAATTCAAACTGGTCCCATTTGTACTTGGCCGAAATGTTATAAGGTGTTACAAGACTGTCCAGGATCCATTTGTCGATCGGTCCCTGCACCCATTCGTCACCTCCGAGGCCTGGAATATCTTCCGCCTCCCCTATTTCCTCCTCCTTGCAGCTGCTTAATCCCACCGTCAGGAACAATGCTGCGAAGAATAATTTATGTAACTGTTTTATCATCATATCATTATATGCTTAGGATCATCGCTTGTTTTGTTCAATGCCTGCCAGTGTTGCGGATTGTGGAATTTGTAAAATTCGTCTCGGATCATTGGCCTGAACCGTGAGCGTGCCGCCATTAACCGTTTGGTGGGTCACGGGCAGCGCATAGCGCTGCAAATCGAACCAGCGCATGCCTTCCTGGACGAATTCGACGCGTTTGAAAGACAAGATTGTACTAATGATCCCGTCCCGGAGATTGACCGGCCCAAAAAACCTGCGGATACTCGCGGCTGTAACAGTATGCTTAGCAGGCTGATAGCCGCCGACACGCTTGCTCACAAATAAATTCAGATCCGCCAGGGAAGCGGCGGTATTTCCCAGGAATGCATTGGCCTCGGCGCGGTTGAAAAGGACTTCCTCCGCCGTGAAAATCGGCAACATGACATAGGGCTGCCCAATTTCCGCATTGACGGATTCTCTTACAAAATATTCATTCAGTTTAGGGATCAGATAATTGTTATCTCCCTGGGAATACAATGGATAAGACCATCCCGGCGAATCATTGATAATGTTTTCACTTGCTGAAATTTCCTGCCATTTCTGGAAATTCATTCCAAAACGATAACGCGCAACATGTCTTCCGAAAAGGGAAGCAGTTTCTACGAGCATCAGGTTAGCATTCTGACTTGCTCTTGAATAAGTGTTGTAAAGTTCCTGTGGCGAAAGACTGGAATAGGTTGTGTTCCAGGGGCGGAGGTTATCCACAATGCTGCTGCCCGGAAAAACCGCATTGGCATACTGCACCACTTTGGGATAATCCCTTTTTACCAGATAAAAACGCGCCGCAAATGCATTCGCTGCTGCCCGGTTGAAATGGTATTTCGGAATGGTGTATGAACCGTCACTGATCAGCGGCAAACCTTCAACCAAATCCTGCTCAATTTTTTGATACACACTGGAAACGGTGCCTCTTTCGTATTTTTTCAAAACAACCGTTTCAGGTTCAGTAACATAGGGAACGCCCGGCTCTGTATTCGGCTGGCTGGGATCGAAAAATTTGCTGAAAAAATTGACCAGCATGAAATGTGCATAAGCCCGCGCCACTAATGCTTCACCTCGCTGGGCATCATATTGCGACGGATTTGAAGATTTACTGATAATGTCCAGCGCCTGATTAGCAACAGAAATGGCGCGGTAACATTCAGCCCAGTACTGATCAGGGGAATCCTGTTCATCGACCGTGGCCTCCACTTCTTCAAAAAGAAAAGATGCGCGGTTCGTCTTATCATCTTCGCCAATGCCCTTGTCTGCAACATTATCGCTCATAGACTCCGCAAAAACAACATAACCTCCTTGCGGATAAGCTGTTGTAAGCAACTGAGAAACCTGTTGCGGCGTGTTGATCGTGGCCCTGGTACTATCCGGTTCTGTTGAAAGAAATTCTTCGCAACCCGCCAGCATAAAGAGCGGCAGAACGAAAAGTATCTTTTTAAAAATTTTAGTCTTGCTCATATTTAAAAACTTAAAATCATCCATACTGATTACCCCCTTCACGATCATAATGTTAGTTTGAGTGCCACCGTGAATTGCTTCTGGATCGGCTGGGCCACACCACCCGAGTTGAAAAACTCAGGATCCTGTCCTTTCAATTTTTTATCCGCATAAATCAACCATGGATTGATAGATGAAAGCTGAATGCTCGCTCCTTTGAAACCGTATCTTGCAGCAACGACCAACGGGACTTTATATGCCAGTGAGACTGATTTCAATCTGATAAAATCCCCTCTGGCAACGCGCTCGGTTGAATAATTATAGATGTTATAGGGATATGTTCCTGACAGATATTGTTTTTCAAGCATATCGCTGATGGATGGAACAGTTGTTACGCTTTCATCACCTGCCATTACCCACCTATCTAGGAATTCTCTCGGCATGGCATCCAGATCACTGAATGTGTCCTTGTAAAGCGGGTTGAGGCGAATTTTGTTTCCGGCCTGATACGTTATAAACACATTCAGCGACAGATCTTTATAAGTTAATGTGTTATTAAAACCGCCTGTAAATGGTGGGTCAACCGGCCCTTCATATTTGAGGTAACCTACATTCTGATCTTGCAGATAAACATCCGAACTGACTTCACCATTTTCGTTCAAAAAGATAGGCACGCCCGTTGTCGGATTCAGTGCGTCATATTTAATCGAGAATAAACTCCGAACGGGTCTTCCTTTTACATTGGCGCCTTCTGCTTTGACAAGGTCAAAGATGCCGGGGCTGTTATCCACATTCGTGATCTGTGTACGGGCATAACCCACCGTCACACGCGAGCGGAAATCCCAGTCTTTGTTTTTAAATAAAACCCCATCCAACGAAAAATCCACACCATAGGATTGCATATCGGCGTAGTTGGCCACTTTATAAATCTGCCCCCCTATTCCCGACGTCTTGATTTGATCGATCAGGTCGAAGCTGTTGCGAATGTAACCGTCCACGCTCAGGTTTATGCGATTAGCCAGAAAGCCAAGATCCAATCCCACGTTTCCGCTGTAAAGCTTCTCCCAGGTAAGTTCTGTGTTTTCGAGAGAAGCAAGCTGTATAGCAGACTCTTTTTCATCACCATAAGGGCGTCTGGTAATGATGCTCTGGAACAATGCTGCTGAGTTTGTTGCCGGGCCAGTGTCCGCAGAAAGTCCATAACTCGCGCGCAACCGACCCATACTGAGCCATTTAAACCTTTTGATAAAATTCTCACGGTCAAAATTCCAGGAACCTGCTACAGTGTACGTTGGCAGCCAGCGTGCTATGGCCGACTTTCCGAAGCCGTTGGAACCATCGTAGCGGACATAACCTGTGAAATTGTACTTGTCGTCTAATGTATAACCGGCGCTTCCGTAAAATGCAGCGAAACGCTCGTAATCCATCCGCATGCCGTAATATTGGAAATTGGCCTCAATGGTCTGTTTCAAGATCCGGTAATCCACAAACGGCGTCCCACCCTGCCCATATTGAAAGCCGTAACCGGTGTTATTGGAATTTTGCCGGTTAGTATATTTAATCTCCTGCCCTGCCAGCACATTGACAGCGTGCCTTTCATTAAATGTTTTATTGTATCTGATGTTGTTACGAATGTTATAAAACAACATCTGATCCTCGTTCCGGTTGTAGAAACCACCGCTAGGGAGCACAACCACAGGATATGCATTGGGCACATCGGGATCGGTGTAGAGATATTTGTTTGCTAATGCAATCGTCGAGTTATCCGCCGCGCGATATGCATTGGCCATATTGGAATTTTCGGTGATAATGTGCTCGCGGCCCGTTTGAATGTAGCGCAACGCACCTATAAAATCATAGGTAATGTTATCCGTGATTTTATAGGAAAAATCACCCTGCAATTTGATATCGGCCAGATTAAGCTTGATCCGGTTGTTTTCCAGCTCCGATACGATGTTGAATGGTGCGAAGTTTCTTCTGAAAAATTCAAGGTTTCCATTTTCGTCATAAGCAGTCAGCGTCCTGCTCGTATTGAGCGCGTAGCTGAAAGGATTAATGTCGAAATCCCTGTCAAACTTGCCTTCGACCGGATTGCTTCTCCGGCTCAGCGAACCAGGCGCTTCCTGTCTTCTTACGGAAGCAAGCGTCAGCAGCCCGAGCGTAATTCTCGGTGAAAGCTGGTAATTGTTTTTAAAGTTTAATGTGTATCGCTTGACCTTATCAGCAATTGTCCAGCCATTATCATCGAGATAACTGGTTGATACATAAGATTGTGATTTGTCTGTCCCGAATGATACGCTTACAGAATGTTCCTGAATGAAGTTTTGCTTGAAAAGGACATCAAACCAGTCGGTGTTGGTCCGGGCGTATCCCAGCAAGAAATTCCGCTTCGCTTCCTGCGTATTGGCGAGGGGAAAATTTCCCTGGTCGTCGCCTGCGAGGGAATTGTAATATTTGCCATAAACACCATAATCGGGTTTGGACAGGACGCTGGAAGTAAGGAATCCTTTTCTTTCGAGCTCACCCAGCACGGACATTTGCTGAGCGGAGTTCATAATGTTGAAATTCCTGTAACTAGGAGTCAGCTGCGTGCTAAAATTCCCGGAATACGTAATGACAGGCTTGCCGCTTTTCCCTTTTTTCGTAGTGATCACGATTACACCGTTCATGGCTCGCGCACCATAGAGCGCGGCGGCGGCAGCGTCTTTAAGAATATCAAATGTCTCAATATCAGCCGGGTTAACCCCTGCCACTGCGGAGCCCAGCAATGTTGTGGGATCGCCGCTTGAAAGCTGATCATTGGAAATGTTCACAATATCTTCCTGCACGACACCGTCAATCACCCATAGTGGCTTGTTATCGCCATTCAATGAAGTTGCACCGCGAATCCGCACTTTGGGCGCAGCGCCGAATGTTCCGGAAACGTTTTGGACAGAAACCCCCGCTGCACGTCCTTCGAGCATCCGGCTAACATCGGGCAGACCGTCGATTTTGACATCGTCCGTTTTTAATGTTACAGCCGATCCTGTAAATTTATTTTTATCAATTTGCTGAAAACCAGTTACTACCACATCCTGCAAGCCCACTGCATCCTCGGCGAGTTCGATAGAAACACTTCGCGCAGCTTTCACTTCTTTGGGCAAAAATCCGATCATTGTTACAACCAGCGTGGCACCCTCATTCACTCCTTGCAGCACAAACTCACCTTTTTCGTTCGTTACCGTGCCTTTTTGCGTTCCTTTCACCCGGACTGTCGACCCAACCAACGTTTCTCCGGTCGCGCTTTTGACAACGCCCTTAATGTCAATATCCGCAGTGGATATTGTATTTGAAAAAACAGAAATTGAACTGGAAAGGAAAACGAAGAATGCAAGCAAAAATGAAAGCCGACTCAGGCCACTGATCCGATAGAGAACATTCATATAAAACAAAGTATAAGTCTAACGCAAATTAATGGGTTTCCGCCAGGACGGATTTAATGATTAATTATCTCAATAATACGCAGAAAAACGGAACGATACGGAGGGGTGGCGCTAAACTTTCGCTTTGCAATTAATAAAACTTTCTGTACTCAAATTTATTGTGATGTAACCGGGCGTTGTAGGCCTTTTTTTGACTATTTTTTTTTCTCTGTCAAAACGGAAGTAATGCGGTTCAATTCTTCAACTTTAAAGGCAAAATCGCCCTTTAACATATCCCTAACTGCCTTTAACTGCTCCATTGCCGTTTCCAGATTATCGGGCAAGGCTTCGCCTAAAACCTCCTTCAAACGCTTGGCGAGCGTTGGGGACATTCCATTTGTGGAAATCGCCACTTTCAAATTCCCTTTCCTCACCACCGAAGAAAGATAAAAATCGCAGATTGCGGGCGTATCGGCCACATTGACAAGCATGTTCCGCGACCTGGCTACGCCGGCGATCCGGGCGTTTTCCAGCTTATCATTGGTTGCGACAATAACCATGTCTTTCGTGTCAAGATCCGCGTCCTCAAACCTGCGTTCAATTAAACTTATCCGGGAATTCAGGTTTGCTATATCGCGTATTTCCTGGCGGATGTCGGGGGAAACGAGCGTAACATTGGCAAGGGGCGAATTGTCCAGCACCGCTGTGATTTTTTCCAGTCCTACATATCCTCCACCCACGATAAGCGTATGCAGGTTTTCGAGTTTGAGGAAGATCGGGAAGAGATTGTTCATGGTCAAATTTACATTAAATCTGACAATAACGTGGTTATGCGCGGGCTTTTATAACTATTCCAACAAATCCACTTTTTCTATCTCCCACTTTCGCCGTACCTTTGCGGCATGATCGCGATTACCAACCTCAGTTACTTTCTTGGCGACCGGGCACTCTACGACAGTGCTTCGCTGCATATCAAGCCCAAACAAAAGATCGGCCTTATCGGTCTGAATGGCACAGGAAAGTCAACATTGCTTAGAATGATAAACGGGGAGTTCCAGCCGGACGGCGGAAATATCTCCAAATCGGGCGACTGTACCATCGGTTTCCTGAACCAGGATTTGCTTTCTTACCAGAGCGATGATTCCATTTTGTCGGTAGCCATGCAGGCTTTTGAACGGCAAAATGTGTTGCAGATCCAGATGGACAAGATCCTGCACGACATGGAGCACAATTATACAGATGCACTGGTCGATAAGCTGGCGCGGGTCCAGGAAGAATTTGAAGCATTGGACGGGTACACCATTCAATCCAAGGCAGAAGCGATCCTGGAAGGCCTGGGTTTTGTTACAGATGATCTACACAGACCATTGAAATTGTTTTCCGGGGGTTGGAGAATGCGGGTTATGCTGGCAAAGTTGCTCTTGCAAAAACCATCATTACTCATGCTCGATGAGCCAACCAACCACTTGGACTTACCTTCTATTCAGTGGGTTGAGAAATATGTTCAGAGTTATGAAGGCGCTGTAATCGTGGTTTCCCACGACAGGCAATTTCTGGATAACACCATTGATACAACGGTTGAAGTTGCCAATGGAAAGCTGAATTACTACGCCGGAAACTATTCCTACTATATGGAGGAAAAAGAGGAACGCAACGAAATTCAGCGCGGTGCTTATGAAAACCAGCAGGCCAAAATTCGCCAGACAGAACGATTTATCGAGCGTTTTAAAGCCAAAGCAACCAAATCGCGTCAGGTTCAGAGCCGTGTGAAGGCATTGGATAAAATGGATGTTGTGGACCAGGTGATCGACGAGAATGCGAAAGTGCATTTCCGTTTCCAATTTACTACGCAACCGGGAAGACACGTTTTCCAGCTTGAAGATGCTTCCAAAGCTTATGGCGATAAGGTCATTCTGGACAGCACCAACATTAGCATGGAACGCGGTGATAAAATTGCATTGATCGGAGCGAACGGACGCGGAAAATCAACAGTGCTTCGTGTTGTAGCTGGAACAGAGCCGATTGAAGGAAAAAGAAGATTAGGGCACAATGTTTCTTTTACATTCTACGCACAGCACCAGCTGGAATCGCTGAATGTGAACCATAACCTCATTGAAGAGCTTAAATACGCTAATCCTAACAAAACCGAGACGGAGTTACGGACGGTTTTGGGATGTTTTTTATTCACCGGGGATGATGTTTTTAAGAAAATAAAAGTCCTTTCGGGAGGTGAGAAATCACGGGTTGCATTGGCCAAGGTTTTGCTTTCACAAGCCAACTTTCTGCTGCTCGATGAGCCTACCAACCACTTGGACATGCAGTCGGTGAACATTCTGATCCAGGCTTTGCAGCAATATGAAGGCAGTTACATTGTGGTTTCCCACGATAGATATTTTGTTGAAAACATTGCGAACAAGATCTGGTACATTGAAGATCACCAGATTAAGGAATATCCAGGCACATATCAGGAATATGAAGTGTGGGTTGAAGAGCGTGGTTTGCAATCGGCTGTGAGTGACAAAGCAACGGTTAGCAGCGCACCGCCACAGAAGGCAGCTCCGCAACCTGCGTCCAACGGAAATGCCTCCAAAAATAACGGCAAGCCTGTTTCCAACGAAGATTCGCAAAAAATAAAGAAAGCACAGAAGCAGATCGAAGAACTTGAAGCTACTATCAACAATCTGGAAATCAAGAAAACAGAAACAGAAGTTAAGCTAGCGAACCCGGAAATTTACAACGATTCAAAAGCACTTGCTGATTTAAACCGATTCTATACAGACATTAAGCAGAAGCTGGATCAAAGCACGGAGACCTGGGAGAATCTGATGCTGGAAGTGGATGCGCTGGCTGGGAAGTAAGTATTTAATGTTAGTAAAGCAAAAAGGGAAATCAAACGATTTCCCTTTTTGCTTTTAATGTCTAATTCAATCCAATAGTTCGAGCATAAACGTCTTTCAGCTCGATCTGGACATTAATGTTTGTCAATGTGATCCGCTCGTTAATGTTGTTGATTTCTGAATTCAACAACCAAGTCCCGTCTTCGTTTTTCCGAAAGACCTCGACGGAAATTGATAAGGAATCAACAAGGATATAGTCCGTCAATGTTGGGATTGATCTGTAAAGCCGAAATTTATCACCCCTATCATATGCGCTTGTAGATTTAGACAATACTTCAATTATTACAGATGGGTTGATTAATGTGTCCTTATCATTTTGAGAGAATTCCGGCTTCCCGCAAAGGATTATTATGTCAGGATAAGTATAAAGACCGTTTTGGGGAATATGCAAGCGCATGTCACTTGAAAAATTTTGACAAGATCGGCCTTTCAGTGCCATGTAAATTTCCCCTGATAGGTTTGCCATAATCCGATTGTGATTAGGACTCGCCCCTGCCATTGCAAATATCTCCCCTTGGTAATATTCGCTTTTGTACTCGGCTTCTCTTTCCAGCTCCAAATATTCTTGTTCTGAATACATTTTAATAGTCTGTGCGATCATGTTGATTATGTAAGTTAAAAAATAGTTGCCAGCGTGCAAAACACGTTTGGCTATTCAGACGTACATTACATAAAAAGTCACAGGATAATTTTAATGATTTATTATGAGGTTGATTTCGCTTTTTTTGTGGTTTGGGTTGACGTATGGAAATGCGAATGCGCAATCTCAAAACATCAGATTGGAAGATTATATATATAATGATAAAATAAAAACCGTGCTGCTTGCACCAGCATTGGAAAACCCCGAAAACCCAACCCGCCTGCTAACGCCTGCCATTAAGCCGCTAACGAGTCCTGCCCCGCTTGTTTTAGAATTTGATGATCTTTCGGGTCAATTTGAGGGTTACCGTGCCAAAATCATCCATTGCAATGCGGATTGGACCAAATCAAACCTGAACGACATTGAATTTACATTTGAATTCAACGAATATCCGATCAATGATTATCAGCAGGCATTCAGTACGAAAGTGCCCTATTTTCACTACAAACTCGATTTGCCTAAACTCAAATTATCAGGAAATTATGTCATTTATGTTTATTCCGATCGGGATAGAAAGCCTGTGCTAAGCCGCCGTTTCATGCTTTACGAATCACGCGTGAACATTGATGCGAAAGCGCGTTTTTCACAAGGGATTCAGCAGCAGTTCTCGGACCAGCAGATTGATTTTGTAGTTGATTATAAAGGATATCCCTTGAATGCGCCGCAAACAGACCTGAAAGTGGTCCTCAGGAAAAACTTCCGTTTCAATGAAATAAGGACCAATTTTAAACCGACCAATGTCAGGCCTTTTGATCAGATTTTGGAGTACACATTCTTTGATCTCGAAAACACTTTTCCAGGCGGAAATGAATATCGCTATTTCGATAGCCGCAGCCTGACCGGAAGAGGCTTTGGGGTTAATGAAATCGAGCGGTCGGACGAATTTACAAGGCTGATGTTATTCCCTGACAAGTCCCGGGCTAACAATGCATACATTCAAACAGATGATTTTAATGGTCAATACATTGTAGATCAGCGCGAATCAGGGAACGGAAGTGTCGAAGCTGACTATACGCCTGTCCTGTTCACATTGAGAACCCAACAAGACCCCGAGGCTACATTTTACGTGAATGGGGCCTTCAATCTTTGGCAACTTACGGATGCCAATAAGATGACTTACAATGCGGCGACCAATGCTTATGAAGTTGAAATGATGATCAAACAAGGCGTCATCAATTATAATTACACAATGGTTAAGGCGGGACAAACACCCGATGAGGGATACATTGAAGGCAATTATGGCGCAACAGAGAATGATTACGACATCCTCATTTACCATCGCCCGCAAGCAGGAAGAGCCGATCTGCTGATCGGTTACCGAACCGTGGAATGGAACAGACGGCGCTGAAAGGCACAAAAAAAGGAGCGACCATTAGCCGCTCCTTCATCATTGAAATATCTTTATTATACATTGAAACGGAAGTGCATAATGTCACCATCCGCAACAACGTATTCCTTGCCTTCAACGGCCATTTTACCAACCTCTTTCACGCCTGCTTCCGTTTTATATTGCTCGTAATCAGCAATTTTAATCACTTCCGCACGGATGAAGCCTTTTTCGAAATCACTGTGAATCACACCCGCAGCTTGTGGCGCTTTCCAGCCTTTTTCAATCGTCCAGGCTCTTACTTCCTTCACACCGGCTGTGAAATAAGTGATCAGGTTCAGCAGTGAATAAGAAGCTTTGATCAATTTACTCAAACCGGATTCTTTCAAACCATATTCTCCCAGGAACATTTCATGCTCTTCCGGATCTTCAATTTCTGAAATCTGTGATTCGATAGCTGCACAAAGGACAATTACGTCTGCGCCTTCATGTTTCACAGCCTCGCGCAATTTTTCAGAATATTCATTGCCGGTTAGCATTGAGTTTTCATCCACATTGGCAACATAAAGCACCGGCTTGGCAGTCAGCAATTGCAAATCACCGATTACGGCTTCTTTGGTTTCTGCATCGATCACCACGCTGCGGGCATTCTTGCCTTCTTCGAGCGTTGCTTTATATTTTTTCAACCATTCCAGCTCCGCTTTCGCTTTTGCATCACCGGCACGGGCTCCTTTTTCTGTTTTCTGAATTTTTTTCTCAACAGATTCAAGGTCTTTCATCTGCAACTCAATGTCGATGATCTCTTTATCAAAAACAGGATCCACACGACCTTCCACGTGCACAACATTTTCGTCCTGAAAACATCTTACAACATGCACAATGGCATCAACTTCCCGGATATTGGCAAGAAATTTATTCCCTAACCCTGCTCCCTGGCTTGCACCTTTCACAAGGCCGGCAATGTCAACGAATTCTATGATGGTTGGTATAACCTTCTGCGGACTTACCAGCTTTGTAAGAACATCCAGACGCTCGTCAGGCACGGTTACCACGCCAACGTTGGGTTCTATTGTACAGAAAGGATAATTGGCGGCTTCGGCTTTACCGGTTGAAATGGCATTAAAAAGAGTGGATTTCCCTACGTTCGGCAATCCCACGATCCCACATTGAAGACTCATGTTATAATTTATGCAGTTAAAAGCAGGTAGTTTTCCATGCAACAATGCAAAGAGCTCCTGTCTGCCAGATGATAATTTACAAAATTACCACTTAGCGAGTAGAAAAACCAAAAGCCTTCGTAATAGATTGCGAAGGCTTTTTCATTCTGTTAATTTTTTTAATCCCACTTAAGGTCCGACTCTCCAACTACGTCCACCTCATCTGCCTTGGCATCGAACTGAGAAAAGTCAACTTCCGGCATCAACTCTGTTTTCACATGATCCACGGCATCCTTCAAAGCATCAACGAACTTATCAAAATCCTCTTTGTATAAAAACATCTTGTGTTTTTCATACGTAAAACCGTCTCCCTGTGGATGGCGGCGGCTTTCTGTGATGGTAAGATAATAATCGTTGGATCGCGTCGAGCGAACATCGAAGAAGTAAGTCCTTTTTCCTGCCCTGACCCTTTTGGAGTAGATTTGCTCTCTGTCTTCCACTATGTTAAGTTTTAAATAGGTTTTCAAACGCTAAAATATAAAGTTTATTGCTGCTAACAAAAAAACAAGAGCATATTAGCAATTTGTTAGTATTGACTAGTACATTTTTCATGTAGCGCTTTCACTTTTGCTTTCGGAATTGCTCTTTTTTAAAAAGTTTTTATTAGTTTTGAAATTCGTGGGTTTCCAATTTCTCGGCAAACTCCAAATAAATGGTATGAAATAAGGGCTTTTACCTTATTTATGTTTCACCTAAAACCACAGATATGACTTATAATCGTATCCTGATTCTTATCCTGTTAGCTTTCGCTTTCACGCCTGAAACCATCGCACAGGTTAAACTCGGCAAAACTGAAACTGGTCACGCATCCTATTATGCAACCCGGTTCAATGGCAAAAAAACCTCCTTTGGAGAAGTGCACAAAAGCACAGAATTGTCAGCAGCTCACAGAAGCTACCCGCTTAATACGATGCTCGAAGTAACGAATCTGGAAAACGACGAAAAAGTAATTGTAAGAGTTAACGATCGCGGACCTTTCGCAAAAAACCGATTGGTCGATCTTAGCAACGAGGCCGCCAGATTACTTGGCATAATTTCAAAAGGTGTTGCCAATGTCTCCATCCGCGTAGTAGGCATGGAAGGAATGGTGCTCCTTGATCCTAATGAACAAATTGACGCCAGATCGGGAAAAGTAGTCGCTATGCGCGGCAACAGATAATGTAATTTCAGAATGAACAGCCGGCAACTTGATCTAGCAAAAGTAAGGGAGTTTGGCAATCTGGAATTTCTAGCAAAACAACTTGTGGAAGGCTTTATCACAGGCCTCCACAAATCCCCGTTTCACGGTTTTTCCGTTGAATTTGCTGAACATCAGCTCTATAACACAGGAGAATCCACCCGTAACATTGATTGGAAGGTCTACGCCAAAACAGACCGCCTTTATGTAAAACGTTACGAAGAAGAAACAAACCTCCGCTGCCATTTACTGCTCGACACTTCCTCTTCAATGTATTACCCCGAAGAAAGTTACGGCAAAATGACTTTCAGCGTCATGGCTGCTGCAAGCCTTACTTATCTTTTACAAAGACAAAAAGACGCAGTAAGCCTCTGCACATTCTCCGAAAATATCGAAATCCAGACAGCTGTAAAATCTACGCCGTCTCACGTGCACAAGATTATCCTGGAACTGGACAATGTGCTGCAAAGCAAGCGGCCGCTAACAAAAACCTCCGTCGCCACCGTTTTGCACCAGATCGCGGAGAAAATCCATAAGCGCTCGCTTGTTGTGATTTTCAGTGATATGTTCGATAACCTGGAAGAAGCCGATAAGATCTTCTCCGCATTACAACATTTAAGACATAATCTCCACGAAGTCCTACTATTCCACGTTACCGACCGTCAAACCGAGGAGCTGTTCGCTTTCGAAAACCGCCCTTATGAATTTATCGACCTCGAATCGGGCGACAGGGTTAAGGTCCAACCGGATCAGGTAAGGGAATCTTACAAAGAATTTGTAGGTGATTTTTATCAAAAGCTTAAACTGAAATGCGGCCAGTATAAGATCGACTTTATTGAGGCGGACATTGCAAAAGGCTTCGATCCTATCCTGATGGCGTATTTGGTGAAACACGCTAAAATGAGGTAATTTTTTCAGAAATTTGAAAGCAGATCCCTTTCCTATTTGCTGTCAGATATGAAAAAACATTTTACCCGCTTCTTCTATTTTACCTTCACTTTATTTTCGCTGGCAGGGTGTAAATCTGCTGAGAAATCGCTTAAAAAGGGTGATTTTGATGAATCTGTCATCCGGGCGGTTGATAAGCTGAACAACAATGCCACGCACAGCTCCTCCATCGAAGCGCTGAAACAAGCCTATCCCCTCGCGCTCGAACAACATTTGAATGATATCAAGCAGAATAGGGAGTCGGATGACCTGTTTAAATGGGAAGCTGAATTGCAATCCTACGTTAGACTAAACAGGCTCTTTCAGGCGATTGATCAATGCAGTTCGTGCGCTAAACTGGTTACCGCCCAGAATTTCGAAAAAGAGGAGAAACTGGCAAGGCATAATGCTGCAAACGTCCGTTACAAAGAGGGGCAAACATTGCTGGCGATAGGCGACCGCGAAAACGCACGAAAGGCCTACGAGCATTTTGAAGTGGTCAATAACCTGATCCCGAATTTCAATGATGTGGAGAAAAAGCTGGATCTGGCTTATGAGGTTGCTTCTTTCAAAGTGGTTGTGGAGCAGGTCTTGGTTACTTCCAGGACTTACCAGCTGAGTAATGAATATTTTCAGGAAAGGGTCAATGAATATCTGCAAACCAATAAGCGGCTGAATAAATTCGTGCGATTTTATATGCCCGAAGAAGCGGCAAACCTCAAACTCGAACCCGACCACATTATCAGACTGCAATTCGATGATTTCGTCGTGGGAAATACGCTTGTTGAAAAAAATACGGAAGTTGTGATTAGTAAAGACAGCGTAAAAGTGGGTGAGGTCCAGGTGGGCAGGATCAAAAAGCCTGTGTTTAATAAAGTTACAGCCAAACTGACGCAAAGCCGTAAAACTGTTCTTTCTGCCGGATTGCTCGATATGCAGATTATGGATTTCAAGACAAAACGAGTAGTAACCCAGGAAAAATTTAATGGTGAATACAACTGGATGTGCGAATGGGCTTCCTTCAATGGCGACGAACGGGCGCTAACTGCCGCTCAGCTTAGGAAATGTAAAAGCCAGGAGTTAATGCCGCCTGCGCCGCAGCAACTATTCGTAGAATTCAGCAAACCGATTTACGAACGCCTTACCAGCAAGCTGCAAAGTTATTATGCAAAATACTGATAAGGCGAGTCATCAAATTCTGTACTAAGTATTTAAAAAGAGCGACATAAATAGCTCGTCGAGGCTCGCAACCGCTATGACTTCGATCCTGAATTTTTTCAAGTCCAATCCTCTGCTGTTGTATTTGGAAATGTAAACTTTTTTGAAACCCAATTTTTCAGCCTCAAAAATTCGGTTTTCGATCCTGCTGACTGCCCTCACTTCTCCCCCAAGCCCTACTTCCGCCGCGAAACAAACTGACGGCGGGATGAATTTGTCTTCATAGGAAGAAACAATGGAAGCGATCACAGCCAGGTCAATCGCAGGATCTTCCACTTTTAATCCGCCAGCCACATTTAAAAAAACATCCTGGACGCCTAACCGAAAACCGCCCCGCTTTTCCAGAACTGCGAGCAGCATTTGAAGCCGTTTTCCGTCAAATCCTGTGCTGCTTCGTTGGGGCGTTCCATAATTGGCGACGCTTACAAGGGATTGTATTTCAATCAATAATGGTCGGTTACCTTCCATCATGGAGCCTATGGCAATGCCGCTTACCGGCTCGTCGCGCTGTGAAATAAGAATTTCGGATGGGTTACTAACTTGCCGCAGACCGGAACCGTGCATTTCGTAAATACCAAGTTCAGAAGTGCTTCCAAAGCGGTTCTTTACGGTTCTGAGAATGCGATAGGTGTTGTGGCGATCGCCCTCGAACTGCAAAACGGTGTCCACCATATGTTCCAGCACTTTCGGCCCTGCCAGCGAACCATCTTTGGTAATGTGGCCAATAAGAAAAACCGGGACGCCCATTTCTTTGGCGTATTTCATAAATTCGGCCGTACATTCCCTCACTTGCGAAACGCTGCCTGCGCCCGACTCAATGTAAGTGGATTGCATCGTCTGGATGGAGTCGATGATCAGGATCTCGGGTTGGAAATCTTCTATTTGCCGGAAAATATTTTGCGTATGCGTTTCGGTGAGAATGAAGCAATTGTCGCTTTTAGAATCCATCCGCTCCGCCCGCATCTTGATCTGCTGATCGGATTCCTCTCCTGAAACGTATAAAACCTTCTTATTGGACAGCGTAAGTGCAATTTGCAGCATTAATGTTGACTTCCCGATTCCCGGCTCGCCACCGATCAGAACCAGCGAACCTTGTACAATCCCGCCTCCCAGCACGCGGTTGAGTTCTCCGTCAAATGTTGTGATCCTCGGCTCGTTCTGGTATTCAATTTCAGCAATAGAACGCGGCCTGCTGGCCAGATTGACACCTTTCCAGGCAACTGCGGTCTTCTTATCTTCTTTTTCAATAACTTCCTGAACAAAAGTATTCCATTCGCCGCACGACGGGCAGCGACCCACCCATTTGGGTGAATTATACCCACATTCCTGACAAAAATAAGCTGTCTTGGCTTTGGCCATAAGTAGAAAAGTAATATTTATATATCCTTAAAGACTAACACGATTTACCCAATAATTATTTAAATATTTGTACGTTTCAATCACAAAATCAAAAAAAATATGGGTCGGGTATAGTTTTTTATTTTTTGGCGTTATTAACCGGTTTTACTTAAAAAATTATATTATCCATGAACATCCTGAAAAAAGTAGCTTGCCTCTGCCTGTTATGCTTGATTGCCATAACATCCGCGCAAGCACAGAAAAAAGGTTTTGCGTTCGGTATTAAGGGTGGTGTGAATTTATCACGCCTGACGATGGGAAATGTTTTTACAACGAGATACGACGCTGCGGGGAATCCCTACCTGGGATATGATGGCAAGGAAGTGAAGGATAATCTGAAACAAAGTTTTGATACAAGAACCGGTGCAGTAGGCGGGATTTACGCAAGATTCGGCCGTACATTATTCATTCAGCCCGAAGTGCTCGTCTCCACCAAAGGAGGATCATTTGAAATCGTTAAGAATGATCTTGAAACACCCGTAACAGAAAGAATTAATGTCAAATACAGCAACATTGATGTGCCTTTGCTCATCGGTTTCAAAGGCGGTCCGTTAAGAATTTTGGCGGGACCCGTAACTTCATTCAGAATTGGCGATAATCAGCGGTTAAGAGATGCTTTTGAACACTATACGTCGGACCTGAACAATGCAATGTCCGAGGCAACATTCGGATATCAGCTGGGTGCTGGCCTGGATATCGGCAGTTTTAGCCTGGATGTGAGAAGGGAAGGTTCATTTACCAATCTTGCATCGTTCCAGGTGAATGGACAAAATGTTGGAAACGGCAATGAGTCTGTGAAGCAAAAGATTAAATCCTGGCAGGTGACGCTTGGATTGAAGATTTTTTAATGAGTGAATGAGCGAATATTCTTAATCAGCATTTATTAATCATTCACTCATTAACTCACTCATTAAAACAAAACAAGCAGCCTTCGATCTATGCGATGGCTGCTGTTTTTATGAATAACCCACTAATTTAATTCACCAAAATCGCTTATGCGGAAATGCGCAGGTTGGTATGATCCAACATTCCGGAAACCTCTTTAATTTTCCTGCGCGAAACCACCACTTCTTTGCCGCAAGACAGTTTCAGCATGCGATCGTCTTCAAGGCGTGCAACCACGTAATCCGAATTTACCAGGTAGGATTTGTGCACACGCATGAAGTTTTGATTTAATTGACCGGCCAGTGATTTCAAAGTCTTGGAAACCAGATATTTCTTGCCAGTGTTCGTATATATGAAAGTGTAATTGCCTTCGCCTTCCAGGAAAGTAATTACCTCAGGAGCTAAGTAAACGGTCCGTCCCATTGATTGTACGGAGATGAAAGCGGCACTGCCATTGATTGATTTTGATGACAGGTTGCGGTGTGTAAAGCTTGAAAAATTTTTCATGGTAATAGAGACTAATATGTTTTGTTTTCTTGTATTCAAAATTAGTACATAGCGTATATTCAGAAAATACGTAGAAGTACGTATGCATTTGTAACTAATTCATATACAATAATTTAACATTAGCAGAAAACGGAAAAGACGTAACTAAACTTAGTTAAATGCGTAATTTTACCTACTCCCGAAATCTTAGCCGCAATCAATTCACATCACTAGGCCGAACTTTAATTATCTTTGCACCGCTTTTGGTGTGAATCCTGATACATACCAGCCTCCAATCATTTGATAACAACAATAGTTTATGGTTACCGAACGCGTTAAAGAGTTAATTTCGGAAATAGAGCAAGCCACAGTCAACAGCAAAGACCAGCTGGAAGCTTTCCGCCTCAGATATATCAGTAAAAAAGGTGTCGTATCAGAATTGTTCGACGGGTTGAAAAACATTCCTCAGGAAGACCGTCGCGCGGTTGGTCAGGAGCTGAACACGCTTAAAAATCTTGCACAGGACCGGTTTCAGGAATTTAATGCAGCCATTGAAAACGCTGTCGACACGAATCCCGAAATGGTTTTTGACCTGACTTTACCCGTCGTTCCTAACCAGCAGGGAAGCCTGCACCCATTGACCATTGTAAGAAGACGGATCATTGAAATTTTCGAAAGAATGGGTTTCAATGTTTCCTATGGACCTGAAATTGAGAAAGATTGGTATAATTTCAGCGCTTTGAATTTTGCAGATAACCACCCTGCGCGTGAGATGCAGGATACGTTCTTTATTTCAAAAAGCCAGGGTGAGGTGAAGGACGATGTGCTTTTGCGTACGCACACTTCCAATGTGCAGGTGCGGTTGATGGAAAGACAAAAACCACCGATCCGGTCTATTATGCCCGGACGTGTTTTCAGGAATGAGGCTATTTCGGCCCGTGCGCATTGTGTTTTTCACCAGGTGGAAGGATTGTATGTGGACCGGAATGTGAGTTTCAAGGATTTGAAAGACACATTATATCATTTTGCCAAAGAAATGTTTGGTAAGGAATCAAAAATTCGCCTGCGTCCCTCCTACTTCCCGTTCACGGAACCCAGCGCGGAAATTGATGTGACGTGTTTTATATGTAAAGGAAAAGGCTGCAACATTTGTAAATATTCCGGCTGGGTAGAAATCGCTGGCTCAGGAATGGTTGATCCTAATGTGCTTACAAACTGTGGGATCGACAGTGAAGAATATACAGGTTTTGCATTCGGGATGGGAATTGAGCGGATTACAATGCTCCGTTACGGAATCAATGATCTGCGTTTGTTTACTGAAAACGATGTGCGGTTTTTAAGACAATTTGAAGGTGCCTAATTAGATAGAGTTAAACAAAAAAAGCTCAAAGTTGCTGGACGCTGTGTCTGCCACTTTGAGCTTTTTTCTTTTACTAAAACCTCGTTTCCAGATAGTAAGGAAGCATTCTTTTCCAAACCCACCATTCATGCGGCATATCCGGCCCCCAGATGTCCAGCTCGTGCGGAACATTCTTTGAAGTCAGGATCGATGAGATGGCCCTGGAATATTCGGGAACCTCATATGCACCTGAACCTGTGACGAAGTGAATGTGGCGGCTATCGCGATACATCGAAAGATGCCATTCGGCTTTCAATTGCGGCAAATAATGCACTGGTGAATTAAAATACACATTATCATCGTAATAACCGTCCGTATACTGGCTCAGATCGTAACATCCGCTCATGGCAATGATGCCGTGGATATAATCCGGATGCTTGAAAAACAGGTTAGCGGCATGCATTGCCCCAAAAGACGCGCCTACTGCTATGATTTCATTGTCCTGGCTTGAAGTATCCTTGATAAAAGGGATTACTTCTTTAATTACATAATCATTGAACAGCTGGTGCCGCACGGCCTTATCGTAGCCATGCATATACGGGTTCATCCAGCTTTCCGAATTGATACTGTTAATGCAATAAACTTTAACTTTTCCTGCATCAATAAAAGGTGCAATGCTCTCTATTAGTCCATTTTGTTCATATTCCAAATAATCCGAAGCTGCTGTGGGAATCATCAACAAGGCTACTCCATAATGTCCGTAGACGGCAATATCCATATTCTCATTCAGCGCCGGACTATACCAACCGGTTACTTCACGTTGCATTGTTCAATCATTTAAGTTGCGTTATATACTGATAAAATCAGGCAGTCAACAATTTTGGTTTAAAGAATAAAATAAACCAACATCATTAACAGCCTGCCAGCAACTGTTAATGATAAATTAATACAACACCCACGTATCCTTGCCCCCTCCGCCTTGTGACGAATTTACGACCAAAGAACCTTTACGCAAGGCCACCCGCGTTAAACCACCCGGGATAACACTGATGTCGTCACCATATAATATGTAAGGGCGCAAGTCCACGTGCCGGCCTTCCGCATGTCCGTCCACCATGCAAGGCACACGCGATAGTGAAATCGTGGGCTGCGCAATGTAGTTCCTCGGGTTATCACGTATTTTTTGCCTGAACAGCTCGTGTTCTTCTTCTGTCGCTTTGGGGCCGATGAGCATGCCATAACCTCCTGCTTCATTTGCTTCCTTTACCACGAGCTGAGAAATATTTTCGAGCACATAATCGAAGTCTTCCTGCTCCCCGCAGATGTAGGTTTTCACATTAGGAATGATTGCCTCTTCTCCCAGATAATACTTGATAATTCGCGGAACGTACGCATACACAACCTTATCATCGGCCACACCAGTTCCCGGCGCGTTCGCTAATGCGACACGGCCTTTTTTATAAACCTCAAAAATCCCAGGAATTCCAATCAGAGAATCGGCATAAAATGATTCGGGATCCAGGAAAGTGTCGTCGATCCGGCGGTAAATAACGTCCACGATTTGCAGTCCGTTGGTCGTCCGCATCTTTACGTATCCATCCGAAACCACCAAGTCGCGCGCATCCACCAGCTCGACGCCCATTTGTTGCGCCAGATAGGAATGTTCAAAATACGCAGAGTTGTAAATTCCGGGCGTAAGCACAGCCACAGTCGGATTAGGACGGTCGGCCAGATGCTGTAACATTTGCAGCAAGCGGGTAGGATAATCCGATACGGGCCTTACGCCGGTCCTGGCCAGCACGTCAGGAAAAATCTGCTTGGACAACTCCCTGTTTTCCAACATATAAGATACACCGGAAGGACAACGCAGGTTATCTTCCAAAACCATAAATGTCCCGTCATCGCCTTTGATGAGATCCGTGCCTGTAATGTGGCACCAGATTCCTTTTGGAGGTTTCAGCCCGATACAAGGTTTCAAAAAGCATTTACTTGACTCGATCAGCTCTCTCGGCACAACGCCGTCGTTCAGGATATTCTGTTCATTATAAACATCATCAATGAACATGTTCAATGCCTTAATACGCTGTTTCAGACCGGTTTCGAGCCACTCCCATTCTGCATTGGAAAGCACGCGCGGAATGATATCGATGGGCATGATCCGCTCCGTTCCTTCGCCTTCGGAATATACATTGAAAGTTATCCCCATCGAAAGCAATGCACGCTCGGTAGCCAGCTGGCGGTTGGTAAGGTCGTCGTGTGTGAGGTTTTCAAATTTGTTCTTTAAATGTTCGTAACCCGGCCTTATTTCCCCATCAGCTGTGAACATTTCATCGAAGAAATTTTCGCTTTGATAATCAGAAAATGAAAAATTCATACAATACAAAATTTGAATAAGTATATATCAGTTGTTTACAAAACAATATATGGTCAATCTTTCAACTAACAAACAAATAAACTGATAAATACGAGGTTATGCTAAATATTAAAATCATGGCGTTCGTTTAATGCAAACATTATTTTTCCAATCAATAAACATTGGTTGCAAGTCCGTGCAGTTAGGCTTTTCTTTGCAAGCGAATTGGCCCCGCATCAACGTCTTCTTAATAATATGTTTAAATATAGTTTACCTGCAATTGCACTTATTCTGGGATTGGCGCAGGCTGCCAAAGCCCAGCATTTGCCAGGTGTTGCAATGGGTAACTATGCTGGAACCAATGCATTATATCACAATCCGGCCTTTGTTGCAGACAGTCGTTACAGCTTCTATGTCAATGTGGTCGGCACTCAGTTTTACACGGCCAACAATCACGTCAGATACGAAGCGCCCTACTCGTTTTTGAGCCTGGTTACCAACACCGTCTCCGACGAATACCGTAACGAAAGAGGCGTTTTACAGTTTCCGCGTTCCTATCTGGGGGAAAAATTGAATGGAAATCAGAAATATCTGAACGCCGGTGGAGACGCCCGGCTGCCTTCTGTAATGTTCAATTTGTTCAAAGGAAAGATCGGCGTAGGTATTTCAACGCGGGTAAGATACATGCTGAATACATCCGGCGTCACGGAGCCGCTCGCCAGGTTGATCAGTAAAACCACCCAGCTGGAAGAATTGCAAGGCCCTTTCTTCGATAACCAGGCAGGCAGGCTGCATTTGAATGGGATGGGGGAAGTTGCGTTCACGCTTGGCGGGACGGTGTATGATAATGAAACGGATTTTTTGAAAGTCGGATTCACCGTGAAAAGGCTGATCGGGCTTTATAACGCGCATGCGATCATTGACAATTCTTCATATGACATTCAGCCCGACGAAACCTGGGAGAACAAACGCCAGTTTATCCGCGTGGAAGAAATTAATATGCGTTACGGGATAACCCGTGATGAGGGTTTTCAAAATATAAAACCTTCACCAGCATGGCTGATAGGCGGCGCACCTCCGGGAAGCGGCTGGGGTTTTGACCTCGGTGCCGTTTATGAATACAGGCCGGATATTAACAAATTTTCATACACGGAAAAAGGCGAAAGAAAGCGTGACGCATCCAAAAACAAATATCTGTATCGCGTAGCCGTTTCGCTAACAGACATTGGCCGGGTTCATTTCAAGAATCCAGCTTATGTTTTGCAACAGGAAATTCATACAACCAACAAGGAACTCCGTTACGATTCATTCCAGAAGCTGGAAGGTTCTGAGGGAATTTTCAATGCGATCAACAGTTCTCTGGACGGTGGAGCGCCGCTGGCACCCAATTTTAAGTCGGTGTTACCAACGGCTTTTCAGGCAAGTGTTGATTATCATGTGCAGCAGCGGGTTTACGTAAGCGGGTTATGGGTCCAAAATCTGATTCCTCAAAGTGCATTTGGCATGAAAGCCGAATCTGCGATTTCTGTAACACCGCGCTATGAGCATAAATGGTATGAAATTTCCGTTCCTTTAACATTGATGAACCGTTACAGATCGCCCGCAATCGGCCTCGCCGGCCGCATCGGTCCTTTGTGGCTCGGAACGGATCATTTAACGGGATTACTGAATATTGGCAATCCAAAATCCTTTAACTTGTATTTCGGGATTTCGGCAGGGCTTTTCCGCCGCCCGCCCGAATCACAAAATCAATGCTGGCCACCAGAAGATTCGTGGATAAGACGCATTTTTAGCAAACGATAAATACGCCTTGCGCGTTTAATATTGATATGGCACAATTTCTATTGATGCTATGATCTTTAAAACACAAACTGAAATGAGAGAAGTAGAAAAAACAAAAGAAGAATGGCAAAAAGAGCTGACCGGACAACAATGCTTCGTGCTCTTCGAAAAAGGGACAGAAAGGCCTTTTTCACACCCATATAATGACAATAAGGAAGAAGGCACCTATGTATGCGCTGCCTGCGGCACACCATTGTTCAGCTCGGAGACCAAATATGAATCCGGGTCGGGATGGCCGAGTTTCTTCCAGCCGATCTCATCCGGAAATGTGGAAGAGATCGTGGACAAAGGCCATGGCATGATCCGCACAGAAGTCGTTTGCAGGACTTGCGGCGGGCATCTTGGACATGTTTTTAATGACGGGCCCAAACCAACAGGTCTCAGATATTGCATGAATGGCGCGGCGTTGAAATTCAACAAAGCCTGATCAAATAGTTCATAAAAAGCCGGACGAACTCAAAAATGTCCGGCTTTTCTTATCTTTGAATTCTTACGAACCTTACCGTTTGATGGAAGTTATCAGATCGTTTTTTAATAAAATAAGGGCAATGTTCCAATTCATTGGGGCACAGCTTTCAACATTCATCAACCGTGTTGCATACAAGTTAACTTCGCTAGTTACGGGTAAGAACCGCGCCGATGCTTATTTTCAATCCTACCGAAACAAGAAAAGATCAATTCACGAATGGTGGCATAACACCATAGACGTGAATGCGGCTTATTACAGGCCGGTTATGATCCTCTGGAAAACATTCGTATACGGTTTCGTTACATTCGCCCTTTACATTTTTTGCGTTGAAACCAACTTCCTGTGGCTCATGGGAAGTATGCCGAGCGTAGAAGACCTTCAAAACCCGAAAGTGGCGCAATCTTCCGAAATTTATACGTCGGACGGTGTCATGATCGGCAAGTTCTATACAGAAAACAGGACGCCGGTTACAGCCAAAATGATCTCCCCCAACCTCGTGAAAGCATTGATTGCGACGGAGGATGTACGTTTTTACAAACATTCAGGGATTGACTACAAAGCTATGGCGAGCGTAGCCGTAGGCATTATCACTGGCGCAACAGACCGCGGAGGCGGCAGCACGATCACACAGCAATTAGCCAAAAAACTTTTCAAGACCCGTAAAACCGGCGCTCGCGGCTTGCTCGGTTCCATTCCTGGTTTCAGTACATTAATTTATAAGACCAAAGAATGGCTCACCGCCATTAAGCTTGAACGAAATTTTACGAAAGAAGAGATCCTGACCATGTATTTCAACACGGTGGATTATGGTAACAACACGTACGGGATCAACACGGCGGCACAATCCTATTTCAGCAAATCCCCGGACAGCCTTAACATTCAGGAATCGGCCGTTTTGGTTGGTTTACAGAAAGCTACGACAACCTATAACCCGATCCGTAACATGAAACGGTCGCTGGAAAGGCGTAATGTGGTGATTAATCAAATGCAGAAATATGGCTATATCTCGGCGAAGCAAGCGGATTCTATCAGTGCGTTGCCGATTGTTTTAAAGACAAAGTTCGAGACACCATACGATGGAAATGCCAATTATTTCAAGAATGCAGTAGTTGATTTTGTGAGAAAATGGGGTGAAGAAAATGGTTATGACCTTTATACGGATGGATTGAAGATTTACACCACGATCGATTCCCGCATGCAGGAAGCTGCCGAAGAGGCTATGGTGCAGAAAATGAAGCAATTGCAGCGCGTTTTCGAAGATCACTGGCGCAACCAGAATCCATGGCGCGATGAGCAGGGAAAAGAGATTACGGACTTCCTGGACAATGTTGTAAAACGCACCAGCAAATACAAATCACTCGCCGCCAAGTTTCCAAACCAACCGGACAGTATCAAATATTATCTGAACAAAAAAGATACTATGACTGTGTATGACTGGAAAAACAGCGGTGAAATGACGCAGTATTGGAGTTCAATGGACTCTTTGGAATACTATAAGCGGATTTTGCGCGCGGGAATGATGGCCATGCACCCGCAATCGGGCCAGATTAAGGCCTGGGTAGGCGGTTTGGATTACAATTATTTCAAATACGATGCAGTAAAGCAAGGCAAAAGGCAGCCGGGATCCACATTCAAGCCATTTGTATACACTACGGCCATCGACGATTCGACATTCAATATGTCACCGTGTGATCAGATCGTGGATAAGCCATTTGAAAAAATATACATGGAAGACGGCGAACAAAAGGAATGGAGGCCGCGGAATGCAACGGGCACATTCTCTTATGCAAATATGACATTGCGCCGCGCATTGGCACAATCCATCAACTCGGTAACTGCTGAACTCACGGATCAGGTTGGCCCTGCAAATGTGGCCCGCTATGCCAAGAAAATGGGGATTACCACACCGTTGAAACCATTGCCTTCCATCGGGCTTGGGCCATTTGACGTTTCGCTTTATGATATGGTGGCCGCTTATGGCGTTTTTGTCAATAACGGAACCTACACGCAGCCGATCCTGGTAACCAAAATTGAAGATAGCAACGGAAAAGTGATCGAAGAATTTCAGCCGGAACACCGCCAGGCCATTAGTGAAGAATCCGCGTTTTTAATGGTTCAAATGCTGAAAGGCGGCGTGGAAGAGCCGGGAGGAACTTCGGGGAGCATTCGCTGGAAGTTTGATGTGACTCGTAATGGCAACGAGCTGGGCGGCAAAACAGGAACGACTTCCAATAACTCCGACGGCTGGTTTATGTGCATCACGCGCGACCTGGTTGTAGGTGCCTGGGTGGGCGGCGACGACCGCAGCATTCACTTTCGATCCACCGATCTGGGGGAAGGCGCTAAAACAGCCCTACCGATCGTAGGAAGCTTTTTGGAGAAAATTTACAGGGATAAATCGCTGGCATTGGAGCCCGGACCATTCCCTAAGCCCACATTCAAAATCTCTAAAAATTACAACTGCCCGACGCAATGGGCGCCAGCTGCGAATGATTCGCTGGGCATTGGCGGTGACAGCACACCGGCCAAACGGAATGATGAAGATGACTTCCTGATCGGCCCGCCACCGATTCCGCTGGATACAGGAGGAAGAAACTAAGGAAGGAAATAATTGAATTCAAAAGACATTCTGGTTTAACCCGGAATGTCTTTTGTTTTTATAAATCCGTTCCGATCTTCAACACTTCCTTATACTGCATGCGATAAAGGTTAGCATAGAAACCTTCTTTTTCAAGCAATTGCTCGTGGTTACCTTCCTCAACGATCTCACCTTTATCCACAACAATGATCTTATCCGCTTCCTGGATTGTGGACAACCTGTGCGCAATCACAACAGCCGTGCGGCCTTTCATTAATTTTTCAATTGCCTTTTGAATCAATTCCTCCGTTTCACTGTCAACGGACGATGTTGCCTCATCCAGCACGATGATTTCCGGCTCATGCACCATGGCGCGCACAAACGAAATCAGCTGCCGCTGCCCTACCGAAAGCGTGGCGCCGCGCTCCATTACATTATAACTGTAACCACCTGGCAATCTTTCAATAAAATCATGAACGCCGACCAGTTTAGCTGCTTCAACGATCTTTTCGTGGGTAATGCTGCTGTCGCCCAGCCTGATGTTATTTTCGATCGTATCCGAAAACAGGAAAACATCCTGCAAAACAACGCCGATGTGCTTCCGGAGTGCATTAAGATCATAGTCATGAACTTCCACGCCGTCAATATAAATGTTCCCTTTGTTAATGTCGTAAAAGCGCGTCAAGAGGTTGATAATGGACGACTTACCTGCACCAGTTGCGCCTACGAAGGCAATGGTCTGCCCGGAATTGACGCTGAAATTGATATTTTTCAACACATATTCTTCTTCATTATAGGCAAACCAAACATCCTTGAAAGTCACATTTCCCTTAATGGATTCCGGTGCAAATGTGCCTTCGTTGGAAGTATATTCGTCACTATCAAGCACTTTCAGGATTCTGTCGGTGCTCACTATGCCCATTTGAAGTGTATTAAAACGGTCGGCAAGCTGACGAATAGGTCTGAAAAACAAGTTGATAAACATAACGAATGCGGTTACCGTCCCGAATGTGACTTCTGCATTCAAAATCTGTTTGGAACCATACCAAACCACCAGACCCGTTCCCGCAGCCGCTATCACATCCGCAACGGGAAAATAAATGGAATAATAAAGGATAGACCGGATGTTCGCGTCGCGGTGGACCTTGTTGATTTCCCTGAACTTCTTAAACTCAATGTCTTCGCTGCTAAAAATCTGCACGATACCAATGCCCGTCAAATGTTCCTGGACAAAGGAATTGAGGTTGGAAACAGCCGCACGCACCTCGTTAAAAGAATCTTTGATCTTCTCCTTGAAAATGTAAGTGCAAATCAGCATCAATGGAATGGTCGATAAGCTGATGATCGACAATTTCCAATCCGTGTAAAACATCACCGCAATGATAAGGACCAACTGCAAAATGTCCCCGGCAATAGCCGCCATACCATCACTGAAAACGTTGGAAAGCGTTTCCACATCCGAAATGGTGCGGGTTACGAGCCTTCCAATAGGCGTGTTATCAAAAAATTTAAGCCTTAAACCAATGATTTTCTGATACAGCTGGACCCGGATGTCTTTGATAATATGCTGCCCCAGCCACCCGGACATATAAGTATTCCAAAACTGCGCGAAGCCCTGCAGAATGGTTACGACGATCATAATACCCAGCATGACAGTCAATTGCGCATAATCTCCGTTCGCAATGGGCGTGTCAATGGTATATTTGATCAGCAGTGGTGTCAGCGGTGCAAGTAATGCATTGAGTAAGATGATGACAATCAGCAGATAGAACTGCTTTTCATACGGACGTACAAATGTATATAAGCGCCGTAATGTAGGAAGATCGAATATCTGGCCGCTTTTGGTTTCCTGATTCACCTGCTGAAATTAAATTGACAAAGTTTGTGACTGTGTTATTGACCAACAACGTAAAAGTAAAAAATGTCACCCGGGGATTAAAAATTCTGGCATTATAGTCGGTAAGGTGGTAGTTCTCTTGGTTTTCCGGCTTTTATGAGGGTTATTGAGTCAGCAAAATCACAGTCCATGGCTTTCGTTCCCGATGCAATTCCTGTACATTCCTTACCCAAAACACCTAGCCAGGTTCCTGCATTAAAGATCTTTCGTTTCAAAAACAGCGAAGGAAAATTAAGGGAATCGCCTGTTTCCCTGCCCATTACGCCCTTACCTACCGACACCCCGCACCGTCACACTTACTATGAGATCCTTTTTATAGAAGAAGGTGCTGGCTTTCACGAGATCGATTTCCATTCCTACAACATTCAGGGAGCCGGATTGCACTTCTTAACGCCCGGACAAGTGCATTTGCTCACATTCTCAACCTCATTCCAAGGTTACATCGTTGCCTTTTCCGAAGATTTTTACACTTTTTATAATCCCGTAAGCCCATCGCTGTCACAGCTTCCCTTTTTCCAGCCCGCACGCAAGCAGCCCATCATTACGCTTTCCGAGGCCGAGAAACGCTATTTTCATAACATTCTGGAAAACATGGTTTCGGATCACCTGGCATCCGAAACGGATCAGACGATGATCGGAAAGTATTTGGGTCTTATTCTGCAAAAATGTGCTTTCCTCGCACCAAAAAACATTCAGCCTGCCGAATCTGCTGTGCAAACCGTGCCGGAGCTGGTAGGAAGATTTCAGGAGTTGGTTGAGAAAAACTTTCGTCAAATGCATGAGGTTCAGCAGTATGCGCAGGAACTTTCTGTTTCGCCCGATTATTTAAGCAAGATCATTAAAAAATATCTCGGTACGCCTTCTCAGGAATACATTCTGGACAAACTGCTATTGGAAGCCAAAAGGCTGCTTGTATTTACCAATCTGAGCAGCAAGGAAATAGGCTACCACATTCACATGGACGATCCTTCTTATTTCAGCAGAATCTTCAAGAAGAAAACCGGGCTCACGCCCAACGAGTATCGCGATCATGTTCGGAAAAGTACCATTTAATAGCAAAAATGTACCTTGCCCCCGCCTGTATGGGCGGATATCTTTGTATTATCCAAAAATAAAATGGCTAAATAATACTATCGATATCCACTATGCAGATTCGCAACGATCTTACCGCCGCTTCGCTTCAGCCTAAAATTGACAAGCTCTGGCAGCTTTCCGCCGAGAAAATCAACCTTATTTCCCGGGAATACGACAATTCAAAAGGAACGCCCGTTTTCACAGTCAATGGCAAATATACATTGCGCGGCTGGACGGAATGGACACAAGGTTTCCAATATGGCGCGGAGGTTTTGCAGTTCGATGCAACGGGCGAAACGCAGTTTTTGGAAAGTGCCCGTAAGAACACGGTAAGCAGCATGGCTTCGCATGTTGGCCATTTCGGGGTGCATGACCATGGTTTCAATAATGTGAGCACTTACGGCAACTTATTAAGATTGATGAACGAAGGCCGCATTGAAGAAAACGAGTGGGAACGCAACTTTTACGAGATCGCCTTGAAAATTTCCGGCGCAGTTCAGGCCAAAAGATGGACGACCACAAAAGACGGACAAGGTTTTATCCATTCCTTCAACGGCCCGCACTCTCTATTTGTAGATACGATACGTTCGGTGCGTGCGCTGATGGTTTCGCACTTGCTAGGGCATAGCTTAATGGGTGAAAATGATGTTAAAACAAGCCTGCTCGAACGCGGCACATTGCATTCTATCGCCACCGCCAAATATGCCGTTTACTATGGCGAAGGCCGGGATAGTTATGACATATGGGGCCGCACGGCACATGAAAGCGTTTTTAACACCAACGATGGCAATTACCGCTGCCCCAATTCCCAGCAAGGTTTCTCCGGTTTCACCACCTGGACACGCGGACTTGCGTGGGCCATGGCGGGTTTCGCAGAACAATTGGAATCGCTTTCCAGCTTTTCTGACGAAGAACTGGCGCAACTGGGGGGCAGAGCAGAAATCGAGGAAATATATTTAAAAGGTGCAAAAGCAACCTGCGACTTCTACATTGATAACACCGCTTCCGACGGCATTCCTTACTGGGACACCGGCGCGCCGCAACTTTATAAATTAGGCGATTACACGTCTAGAACTTCCGATCCTTACAATGAATTTGAGCCCATAGACAGCTCCGCGGCAGCCATAGGCGCGCAAGGTTTGCTTCGTTTGGGAAAATATCTGAATGATAAGGGCGAAACGGAACAAGGAAAAAAATACTGGCAGGCAGGCTTAACGGCATTGGACTCGCTATTTGCAGAACCTTATTTATCAACTGACCCAACGCATCAGGGCTTGATCCTGCATTCGATCTACCACCGTCCGAATGGCTGGGACAACATTCCGGCAGGGCAAAAAATCCCTTGCGGCGAATCCAGTATGTGGGGCGATTACCATGCACGCGAAGTGGCGCTTTATGTAGACCGCATTAATAAAAACCTGCCTTACTACACTTATCTGGGCGCTGTTAAGTAATCGAAAATGGAAAATATAACATTAGACCGTTGCTGCATACACACCATTACGACGAAGCCTTGGGAGCTTTCGGAGGCGGTGGAGAACTATGCGGCAGCTGGTGTGAAAGGAATAAGTGTCTGGCAGAATGCAACCGAACGGATCGGCCCTCACCGTGCCGGAGAGCTGATCCGGTCTGCCGGGCTTGAAATCGTCTCTTACGTTCGTGGCGGATTTTTCCCCCATACGAGCAGCGCAGGACGTGCACAGGCCATTGATCACAACCGGAAGTTACTCGAAGAAGCCGCAGCTTTGGGTGCTCCCATGATCGTGCTCGTATGCGGCGCATCGCCCGATCAGTCCATGGAAAAGTCCCGCGAACAGATCAAGGAAGGCATTGCAGCCATTTTACCATTGGCCGAAAAACTGAAAGTGAAGCTGGCCATTGAGCCGCTGCATCCGATGTATGCTGCTGATCGATCAGCAATTAACACATTGGCACAGGCGAATGATATGGCTGAGTATTTTAATTCTCCGTATGTCGGCGTGGCGGTGGATGTGTATCATTTGTGGTGGGACGGCGACCTGGAAAAGGAAATCGCCCGTTGCGGTGCAAACGGAAACTTGCTGGCTTACCACGTTTGCGACTGGAAGGTCAACACCATTGATCTGCTGAATGACCGCGGGCTAATGGGCGAAGGCTGCATTGATCTTAAAAAGATCCGCGGATGGGTGGAAGCGACTGGTTTCAATGGCTTTTGTGAGGTGGAGATTTTCTCCAACATTCACTGGGCCAAGGATCAGCATTTGTTTTTGAGAGAGATTACAGAGGCATTTTTAAAAACTGTTTAAAATAAAAACATGACTACACATAACATTGGCATTATCATGAACGGCGTGACGGGCCGTATGGGAACGAATCAGCATTTATTAAGATCCATCAAAGCCATTATCGAGCAAGGCGGGGTGAAAATCTCGGCAGACGAAGTGATTATGCCGGATCCAATCCTGGTTGGTCGCAACGAAAGCAAGCTGCAATCGCTTTGCAAACAGTCCGGAATAGCGAAATACACAACGGATCTGGATTCTGTAATGTCTGATCCGCAGTATCAGATTTATTTTGATGCCCAGGTTACGGGTCGCCGCGCGGCTGCTGTGAAAAAAGCTATTCTTGCCGGAAAACACATTTATTGTGAAAAACCAACAGGCACAACGACCGAAGAAGCACTTGAACTTTATGAGCTTGCAACGGCCGCCGGTTTGAAAAATGGCGTTGTTCAGGACAAGCTATGGCTTCCCGGAATGCTGAAATTGAAGCGTTTAATGGAAAATGGTTTCTTTGGAAAAATCCTTTCCGTACGCGGAGAATTTGGTTACTGGGTTTTCGAAGGTCATAGCATTCCGGCGCAGCGTCCTTCCTGGAATTACCGGAAAGAAGACGATGGCGGCATTATCGTAGATATGCTTTGCCACTGGCGCTATGTTCTGGACAACCTTTTTGGCAAAGTAAAAGCTGTTTCCTGCCTCGGCGCCACGCACATTCCCGAGCGCATCGATGAAAATGGTAACCCATACAAAGCAACTGCCGACGACGCGTGCTATGCCACATTCGAGCTTGAAGATGACGTCATTGCGCAGTTCAACTCATCCTGGACCGTCCGCGTCCGCCGCGATGACCTGCTGACATTGCAAGTGGACGGAACGCACGGTTCCGCAGTCGCTGGCCTACGGGATTGCTACACGCAACATTACGGAAACACGCCAAAGCCAGTCTGGAACCCGGATATTCCACAACCAATCCCATTTTTTGAAGGTTGGGCGAAAGTGCCTGAGCAGGAAATTTTCGACAATGCATTCAAAGCGCAGTGGGAGCTTTTCTTGAAACACATTGTAAAAGACACGCCATTCCCATGGGATTTGAAAGCAGGGGCACGCGGTGTGCAACTGGCTGAAAAAGGCATTGAAAGCTGGGAAAAACGTCAGTGGGTTAACATTGAGGAATTATGAAAAACACGGCGTTAATCACCGGCGGAAGTCGTGGCATCGGCTTTGGGATCGCCAAAGCCCTTGCCAACGAAGGTTATAACCTCGCCATCAACGGAGTGCGCGATGAAGCTGGCGCAGCAGAAGCCCTGAACGAACTTAGAGAATTGGGTGCGGAAGTGGCTTACTGCCAGGGAAATATTGCCAATGCAGCCGATCGCGAGGCGATTATCGAGAAAGCCTATTCGGTTTTTGGACAAATTAATATTCTCGTAAATAATGCAGGAATCGCTCCGCGGGAACGACTGGATATCCTGGAAACGACTCCCGAAAATTTTCAGGAGGTTATGCAAACCAACCTTGAAGGGCCATTTTTCCTGACGCAGGCCATTGCAAAACGAATGGCACATGCGAAGCAAAATAACCACGCGTTTGAAGCGACGGTCGTTTTCGTGACTTCCATTTCGGCAACGGTTGCGTCTATAAACAGGGGTGAATATTGTATTTCGAAATCGGGCCTGGCGATGACGAATCTGCTTTTTGCAGTTCGTATGGCAGAGTTTAACATTCCCGTTTTCGAGATACGGCCAGGTATTATTGCCACGGATATGACTTCCAAAGTGCAGGAAAAATATGATAACCTGTTCCAGAGCGGCATCGCCTTGCAGCCACGCTGGGGAACGCCTGAGGACGTAGGAAAGGCCGTTGCATCGCTCACAAGAGGTGATTTCCCCTACTCCACCGGCCAGGTGATTGGTGTGGACGGCGGAATGTTGATTGATAGATTATAGCTTTCAAAGTAAACCAAATCACTTATGTCCGAACATTCCACTCCTCGCCCTAGCTTACTCTCACAATTGCTTCAAGTGCCGGTCATTGTGGCTGCGCTGGGCTATCTGGTCGACATGTACGACCTCTTCTTGTTCAGCGTAGTGCGCGTTCCAAGTTTGAAAGCGCTGAATGTGCCGACAGATCAGTTGCTCGGCGAAGGCATCCGGCTGCTCAATTATCAAATGGCCGGAATGCTCATTGGTGGCGTTTTATGGGGCGTTATTGCAGATAAAAAAGGACGGCTTTCAGTGCTTTTCGGATCTATTATCATGTATTCGCTTGCCAATATCGGGAACGGCTTTGTCACTTCGCTGGATCAATACGCGTTTCTACGTTTCATTGCGGGTGTGGGCCTTGCGGGAGAGCTGGGAGCGGGAATCACATTGGTAACCGAGGTTTTACCCAAAGAAATACGCGGTTACGGCACTACATTGGTTGCAACATTAGGCGTTCTCGGCGCTATCCTTGCCTATTTTGTGGCGGATATGTTTGCGTGGCGAATTTCCTATTTTGTTGGCGGCGGAATGGGCTTGCTATTGCTCGTATTGAGGTTCAATGTATTTGAATCGGGCATGTTCAAGCAGGTTAAGGAGCGAACTGTGGACCGCGGCAATGTTATGATGATTCTGACGAATGGGAAGCGTTTTGCCAAATATATGATGGCCATCCTGGTAGGGTTGCCCATCTGGTTTGTGGTTGGTATCCTGATCACATTTTCCCCCGAATTTGGCGCTGCAAAGGGAATTGAAGGAATCAATGCAGGAAAGGCGGTTATGCTGGCGTTTTCCGGACAAGTTTTCGGGGACATTTTCAGTGGTTTGTTAAGCCAATATCTGAAAAGCAGAAAGCGCGTAATTGGCTTGTTTATCATCCTTTCACTAACCATGATGGTTGGATATCTGATGATCCCGTCGCTCGATCTGTTTACATTCTATCTGATGTGCGCATTGTTAGGATTTTGCAACGGTTACTGGACCTTATTTATCACCATCGCCGCAGAACTTTTTGGAACCAACCTGCGTGCCACCGTGGCGACAACTGTTCCTAACTTTGTAAGAGGCGCTACGATCCCGCTGGCTGCATTGTTTGTCAGCTTCAAACCGGATCTCGGCGTCATCCAGAGTGCCCTGCTCATTGGCGTGGCCACGTCGCTGGTTGCATTGCTAGCCTTATATTTTTTAGAAGAAACATTTACAAAGGATATGGATTACGTGGAAAAGGAATAGTTCATACTCTTAATTGAAATTCTGCTAAAACGGCTCCTGCATTGCAGCGAGCCGTTTTTTTTAACACTTATTAACAGATTAGTAAGCAACACATGCCTCGTTCAAACCATCATTGAACCGAATTTAAGAAACCATTTAATTACTCATGAAAGATATAAACCACTCATTCATGTAAAGTTTCCACTCCTGTACTTTGTATTACATAGTACCGGGATTTGCGCCACCTTTGTTATGTCCTCAGAGACAAAAAGTAAATAAAATATTAGCCATAAAAATAAAATAAGCCATGAAAATCACAATCAAAACCTTCGCATTTGCCTTAGCATTAATCGCATCTTCATTTGCTGCCAACGCAGAAGACAAGGAAACCAAGAAAGCTTCAACATTCGGAACAGGAATTTACCCAACTAAAAGCGGTAAGATCAATGTTCTGGTGAACAAGGCAAATAACAACGCCAACACAGTGATTTTACTTAAAAACGAAGCTGGAATCGTTGTTTACCGCGAAACTGTCAGCAAAGACAACCAAAAATTCGGTCGCACATTGAACATGGACCAGATGGACGCAGGGAAATACGAACTGGACGTCATCAGCGGCAAAGAAATCCAATCCAAATCTTTCGAACTCTCGGAACAAAAATTGGAACGCTCTTTAACCGTCAAATAATTAGAACGTAAACCTTAAATTTTCAAGGCCTCCGGAAACCCGGAGGCCTTTTTTGTTTCCAAATGTCCGGTAACCGTTACTTTTTTAGAAGAATAGCGTCAAAAGGTTAAAATCCATTTTGATAGTTCTACTTTTTGTAGAACTTTTTAATTAAATTTAACTTCGCGATGCAGTTAGACGAAAAAAGAATCTTAACTAAGTGGCAACAAAAAAACCGCGGCAATCGCAGACTATTAGATGCAATTGACAAACTGATTTTTGATTTAGAGAATTCTGAATATGCTTCTTACACGCATTTACTGAAAGAACGTAAAGATGCGGATCAGGTGCATACTAAGGGCATTTTCTTCTTCAATGTTGAGAATGACCGTGTGCTGGTTGCGATCAAATTTGAGAAGAATCGAGCGATAGCGCTATGGATAGGCACACATAGCAGTTATGAAAAACTATTTAGGAACAACAAAACTACGATTGAAAAATGGCTAAGATCAAAGGGGCACATACGCTGAAAGAAACAGATATAAAATCAATGATTCGCAAAGGAGAGATCTCTTCCGAGTTAGAATTAGAACGCGCTTCACTTGCCGCCAGATTTCTCAGGCTTCAAGGTGAGGACCAACCAGAATTGGCTGCGCTAGAGCAACAATTAAGCACTTTAATTCGTGATTATGAATCGACAAACTGGGCCGATTTTAAGCTAGTCACAGAAAAACAAGTGAAAGATAGTAACCTGGCTGAAAAGCTCGCAGCTAGGGAGTTTAAGTTTTATAAACAAAGGCGCGAGCTGATCATCCAAACATTGAAACAAAATGGGCTCAATCAAAATGACTTATCCGCAATACTGGCACATAGCAAATCGTACACTTCCGAGCTGCTGAATGGGATCAGGTCTTTTTCAATGAATGACTTGGTCATTATCCATAAGCTCTTCAAAATAAAGTTGGAGGATCTTATTTTCACAGAGATAACTCCGAATGTAGAACTGAGGATAAGGGAAACATTTGAAAAAGCTGCCGAAAATACTTCAAAATCAAAAAAACCAGCACAGGTAACTTCTTTAATGAAAGCGCTTTATTCGTAAACACATTGTTGTTAAACAACTGCCTGTCAACAGATATGATCCTAATAGACGTCATTTACGAACCGGTTCGCAAAAATATTTATCAATAACTATTCACTCATTACTATGGACTCACGTCGCGATTTTCTTCAAAAATTAACCCTCGGAATTGGTGCAACCGCGCTAACCGACCTGCCCGCTGCTGCACGAGAGCTTTATGCCGGCCCAAAAGCAGACAAACAACTACGCGTCGCCATTATGGGACTTGGCAGTTATGGAACGCGGGTTGCGGATGCCATGAAAGATTGTAAAATGGCAACACTTGTGGGAGCCGTTTCGGGCACACCAGCCAAGATCGAAGATTGGAAAAAGAAATATAACATTCCTGAGAAGAACACTTACAATTACGATACGGTCAGTAAGATCAAGGACAATCCGGATATTGATCTCGTGTACATTACAACGCCTAACTCATTGCATTACAAGCATGTTTTGCAAATAGCTGCTGCCGGCAAACATGTTCTTTGTGAAAAACCCGTGGCTGACAATGCGAAACAGACGCGTGAAATGATCGCAGCATGCGAGAAAGCCGGAGTGAAATTTTACATTGGTTACCGCATGCATTTTGAACCGCACACCCGCGAACTGATCCGCATGCGTGAGGCTGGCGAGCTGGGTAAGATTATGCATGTAAACAATTATATGGGTTTCAAATCCG
This sequence comes from Dyadobacter chenhuakuii, assembly GCF_023821985.2. Taxonomy (NCBI): domain Bacteria; kingdom Pseudomonadati; phylum Bacteroidota; class Cytophagia; order Cytophagales; family Spirosomataceae; genus Dyadobacter; species Dyadobacter chenhuakuii. The sequence goes on from NZ_CP098805.1 coordinate 3,251,548, forward strand.
GCGATCCGAATCAATGGAGACTGAAAAAAGCGCTGGCTGGCGGCGGAGCGATGATGGACGTGGGCATTTACGCACTGAACGGCGCACGATATGCAACAGGTGAAGAGCCGATCTGGGTGACGGCGCAGGAAACGAAAACCGACCCGGTGAAATTCAAGGAAGTGGACGAAACGATCATGTTCCAGCTAGGCTTCCCCAGCGGCGTGGTGGCGAGTTGCGGCACGACCTACAACTTCAATAATTACGAAAGGCTTTATGTAATTGGCGAAAAAGGCTTTGTGGAACTAAGCCCGGCATTCAGCTACGGCCCGATCAAAGGCCGGACGCACAACGGACCAATGAATCAGCCCATAGTCACGCACCAGACGTTGCAAATGGATGGCATTGCCGACATTATCCTCAACAACAAGCCCGACCCCAATGTAAGCGGAGCCGAAGGATTAAAGGATATGATCGTTGTTGACGCCGTTTATGAATCAATCCGTAAAGGCGGTGCAAAAATCATGTTAGCAGGCAAATAGACATTCATAATCAGCATCGCCATGATAGTTTCGAAGTTGTTAAAGCAATGCATCTCCGTTCTCATGGTGATTCTTGCATTAAATACCAGTTGTAGTAAAAAAAACATCACCGCTTCCGGCGGCGGCGATATAGATAATCGGTTCAAAGTTATCGGCTATCTGCCAAACCGAACCGATCTTCTGGCGTCTGCCAAACAAATCGATTTTGGCAAAATCACCCACTTATACATTGCCTTCATTAATCCCGATTCCCTGGGGAATCTCACAGGAACTGGGAATCTCAAAGAAGTTGCCGCCCTGGCCCATTCCAAAAACGTCAGGATTATGGCATCTATCGGTGGCGGCGGCGCTCCGGACTATTATCCTTCTTTTTTAACAGGAGAAAAGAAAACAAAACTCATCAATGACCTTGTAAACCTGGCAGTTGATAACAATCTTGACGGCATTGACGTAGATCTGGAAGGCGCATTAATTGACGCCAATTACGAAAGCTTTGTAACCGATCTTGCAGCCCCTTTGAAACAAAAAAACAAACTCATCACAGCCGCCATCGCCACCGTTTACAAGGATCAATTTTCAGACAAAGCATTAGCCCAGTTCGATTTCGTCAACATCATGTCTTACGATCGCACCGGTCCATGGCGCCCCGACAAACCCGGCCCGCACGCCCCCTATTCCATGGCCGAAGAGGATCTCCAGTACTGGCTCGAAACGCGCAAAATCCCAAAAAATAAACTCACCCTGGGCGTTCCATTCTACGGCTACGGCTTCGGCGGCACCGCCCCGGAAAGCATGTCCTACAAAAACATCCTCCGACAATATCCCGACTCCGTTAATCAGGATCAGATGCATTTGAATGGTGGGATGGTTTACTACAATGGCCTAACGATGATTCGGAAAAAGACGGAGCTGGCGAAGCAGAAGGTTGGCGGGGTGATGATCTGGCAATTGTTGCAGGATTCGACTGGGGTGAAGTCGTTGCTTGGGGAGATTGATGGGGTGGTGAAGGGGAAGTGACCGTTAGAAAATAAATATGACCACTTAGGTAAATCTTACCGGCCCAAGGATAAAAGGTGCAAAGGATAACATGGCAAGCTGCACATGAAGCGCTATTTTTGGATTTTGCTATTTCCCAAACGAACACACTATAAATGATACCTGCTGATGATTTGAAACACATTGCCTTTGAGCGACTCTCGGATGCAGAGATCCTGTTCCGAGCGAAGCGATTTGACAGCGCCGTTTATCTGTGTGGTTATTGCATGGAGATTTACTTGAAGCACAAAATTTGCCAGACGCTTAACTGGCCGGGATTCCCATCTACCGGGAAGGATTTCGAAAAGTTCAAAAGTTTAAAAACACATGATTTGGGTGTACTTTTGTCCTTATCAGGTGCAGAAAACTTTGTATTAAAGGAGCACTTATTAAGTTGGTCTCCATTGCTGGAATGGAATCCAGAGTTTCGGTACCGCGTCGTGGGCACTGTTAGGGAAGAAGAGGCTGAGGAAATGATAGAGAGTGTTAAAACAATGATCCAAATTTTATGAGAGAGATTGTTAAAAAATTTATTCAAATAGAGGAAGAAACTGCTAGGGAGATGGGAGCTTACACGTTTTTTGCTTTGCTCTTGAGAGAAAATTCTGCAAATCGCTGGGATATTGTGGTAGCATCAAAATGGATTAACGAAGACAAGAGTGCTGCCCGAAGCTATTTAGCAAAAAAGGTTCAGGATGCATTGGACGTAACTGAAATTGTAAAAATCTCGCACATAGCCATTCTTGATAACGACCTGTTCGAGGTTCCTGAATTTCTTGAAGATGTTAATCTACAACACGGCTCCACAAGGTTTAAAGATGAGGAGTTTTCAGGGCAGCAAATTGAACGTGGTTATGTGATTACGATTAACAGCAACCAGGCCGCCTAACCTACACACCCAAACCTCATTCGTAACTACATAAGTAACCAACCCTCCTCCTCTGACTTTTACAGCCACCCGGGCTAACTTCATCCGGCATTATTTTGATATGAAAAAGTCAGCAGGTATTTATTCAATTTTTTCCGGGTTGGCAGCATTGCTGTTCCCGGCATTACTTTCAGCACAGATGATGGATTCAAAATCGATAGTAGCGCCCGGCGCACAGGTTGAGAAACTTGGCGACGGTTATAAATTTACAGAAGGCCCGGTTGCCGATCAGGATGGTAATGTGTTTTTCACAGATCAGCCCAACAATAAAATCGTTCGCTGGGACGCAGAAACAAATAAATTCTCCGTTTTCTCGGACAATGCAGGTCGTGCGAACGGCATGTATTTCGATAAAAAAGGAAACCTCGTGGCTTGTTCGGATGAGGACAATCAGGTTTGGTCCTTTGATAAAAACGGTAAGCCTACGGTGTTGGTAAAAGATTTCGAAGGCAAGCTTTTGAATGGCCCCAATGACCTTTGGATCGATCCGCAGGGAGGCATTTATCTGACAGACCCTTTATATAAAAGAGACTACTGGAAGCGCGATCCGAAAATGCAGCAGGATGGTGAGCACGTGTATTATCTTGATCCGAAAGGAAAAAATCTGATCAGAGTTGATGCCAACATTAAAAAACCAAACGGGATCATCGGCACGAAAGATGGCAGGACGTTGTATGTGGCGGACATTGGCGACAACAAGACCTACAAATACGACATTCAAAAAGACGGAACATTAACCAACCGGACGCTTTTTGTGCCAAAAGGATCTGATGGAATGATCCTCGACGCAGAAGGAAATCTTTACATTACGGGCAAGGGTGTTACCGTTTTCGATAAAAAAGGTGAACAAATTGCTCACTTCCCGATTCACAATGGTTGGACCGCAAATTTGTGTTTTGGCGGAAAAGACAATGATCTTCTTTTTGTAACGGCCGAAACAGCAGTTTACGGATTGAAAATGAAGGTTAAGGGTGTGAAATAATCTTGCAAACTACTTTGCAGGCGCTTTATTGAAACCATAACTTGCATGCTGAAAAACATTTGATACCAATATGTCTCAGCAAGCCAATAACCCATTTTTAACACCATATATCACCCCATTTCAGGTTCCGCCTTTCGACAAAGTGGAACCTGAACATTTTTTACCGGCTTTCGAGCAAGGCATGGCCAAGCAGCAAAATAGCATTGCGGCCATCCATTCCAATGAAGCGGAACCGACTTTTGAGAACACTGTTTTAGCATTGGAACGCACCGGCGAGCTGCTCAACAGGGTGAGTTCGGTGTTTTTCAATCTGGCATCCGCCCATACAAATCCTGAGATCGAAGCGCTTTCGAAAGACATTGCGCTGCAATTATCTAAGCATAGCGATGATATTTTCCTGAATGCCACGCTTTTTCAGCGTGTTAAAAAAATCAACGACACTCGCGATACGCTAAACCTGGATGCAGCCAGCAAGCGCTTGCTGGAGAAAACCTACAAAGCCTTTGTGCGGAGCGGCGCAAATCTGAGCGATGCGGATCAGGCCGAAATGCGGGACATTAACAAGCAATTATCCGTGCTAACTGTCCGTTTCGCCCAGAATTTGCTGGCTGAAACCAACAAATTTGAACTGATCATTCAGGATGAAACGCAGCTTTCTTGCTTGCCGGAGTTTCTCAAACTGAATGCTGCACAACTGGCTAAGGAGGCGGGCAAAGAAGGAAGCTGGAAGTTTACATTGCATCAACCCAGCGTGATGCCTTTTCTGCAATATGCTGATAACCGGGCACTTCGGGAGGAAATGTACAAAGCTTATACAAGTCGCTGCAACCACGACGACGACTTTGATAATAAGGATATCATCGTACAAATCACATCCCTGCGTGCCAAAAGGGCGAACTTACTCGGCTACCCAAATCACGCAGCCTATGTTTTGGAAGAAAGTATGGCCAAAATGACCTCTAATGTTTTCGATCTGCTGGATGGATTATGGAAAGCTGCATTGCCGGTGGCCAAATCCGAAGCATTGCAGATGCAGGCATTAATGAATAAGGAAGGAAACTCCGATGAACTGGAAGCGTGGGACTGGGCCTACTATGCAGATAAGGTCCGGAAGGAAAAGTACAATTACGACGCCGAAACCCTGAAACCTTACTTCCAACTCGCTAACGTCCGTGACGGCATTTTTCAGGTTGTGAAAAACCTGTATGGACTTACATTCACTGAAATCACCGACATTCCGAAATATCATGAAGATGTTACTGCCTATGAAGTAAGAGAGGCAAATGGCGATCTTACGGGTATTTTTTACATGGACTTCTTTACGCGAAATTCCAAAAGAGGCGGTGCCTGGATGACTTCTTACCGCAAACAAAGTGTGAAAGACGGCCAGCGCGTTGCTCCTATTGTGTCCATTGTTTGCAACTATGCTAAGCCAACCGGTGAAAATCCTGTTCTGTTGACCGCAGAGGAAGTAGAAACCTTCTTCCACGAATTCGGCCACGCGCTGCACGGTCTGCTTTCCGATGTTGAATTTGAATCATTATCCGGCACTTCGGTCCCCCGTGACTTTGTGGAATTGCCCTCCCAGATCATGGAACATTGGGCCTTCGAACCGGAAGTCCTCAAATTTTACGCAAAACATTACCAAACCGGCGAAACGATCCCCGACGAAGCAGTGGAAAAGATGAAAAATGCTTCGAAATTTAACCACGGCTTTGCTACGGTGGAATATCTTGCAGCTTCCATGCTGGACCTTTCTTATCACAGTATCAGCCCCGAAAAGCCCATCGATCCTGACACATTTGAACAACAACGGATGAAAGACGCAGGTCTGATCAGGCAGATTGCACCGCGTTACCGAAGCACATATTTCCAGCACATTTTTGCAGGCGGCTACTCTGCGGGCTATTACAGCTATATCTGGTCCGAAGTGCTGGACAGCGATGCGTTTGCAGCTTTCAAGGAAACAGGCAACATTTTCGATCCGGTTACGGCGCTTTCATTCCGAAAAAATATTCTGGAAAAAGGCGGCACAGAAGAGCCTGCGACGCTTTACAAATCCTTCCGCGGAAGAATGGCTGACGAAAAATATCTGCTGGAAAACAGGGGACTGGTAAAAGCATAAGCGCACATTGATCCAACGTGCACAAAAAGGAGTATATACGGCTAAGCGGAGGTTTGCTCAGGCCATTTTACCCTTTACTATGATCCATACTTTATTATCGGAAGTGTTGTTACAAAAATCAACCAGCCCGCTTGCTATGCGCTTCATTTTTGTCGTCTCATTACTGCTGTTTTCTATGGCCGTTTCCGCTCAGGAACGCGTAACGATCAGCGGTTTTGTGAAGGAAAAAGGCAGCCAGGAGCAGTTGCCGGGGGTTAATGTGTACATTGAAGGCACACCCTACGGAGCAGTTACCAACACGTATGGCTTTTATTCCCTGACCGTGCCGGCAGGCGACAGCGCAATGCTTTCCTTTTCATTTGTTGGTTACGAAAAAACGGATTTACGCGTCAGTCTGACTAAAAATCAGGAATTGAGTATTTTCCTGGCGACCATTAATCAACTGGAAGAAGTGGTCGTTTCGGCGCGTCGCCAGGAAGATTATGTGAGCCGGTCTGTGCAGATGAGCCAGATTGAGATTCCGATTGCTCAGTTGAAGAAAGTCCCTGCCTTTTTTGGCGAAAAAGACGTCTTACGCGTGCTCCAACTCATGCCCGGCGTTCAAAAAGGGACCGAGGGACAGACTGGGTTGTATGTGCGTGGCGGCGGGCCCGACCAGAACCTCATCATTCTCGACGATGCGGTTGTTTACAATGCCAATCACCTTTTCGGCTTCTTTTCCATTTTCAACAGTGATGCATTAAAAAGTGTAGAGCTCACCAAAGGCGGATTTCCGGCTCGCTATGGCGGCAGGCTCTCCTCGGTTTTGGAAATGAACATGAAAGAAGGAAGCAAGGATAAGCTGCACGGCGAAGGCGGGATCGGGCTCATATCGTCCAGACTTACACTGGAAGGACCTATTTCAAAAGGAAAATCTTCATTCCTGATCTCGGGACGCAGGACTTACATTGATTTGCTGGCCTCTCCATTTATTAAGCAGTCCCAAAAGGGCGATGAAAGCCAGGTAAGGCCAGGTTATTATTTTTATGATCTTAATGCAAAGATGAACTATGATCTCGGCCCTAAAGACAAGCTTTATGTAAGCGGATATTTTGGCAGGGATAAATTTTATGTAGAAGAAAAAAGCCCTGATTCCGAAACCCGGGCTGGCCTGGACTGGGGCAATGCAACGGCAACCATGCGCTGGAACCATTTGCTGAGCCAGAAACTCTTCGTTAATACATCATTCATTTTCAGCAATTTCAATTTCGGCGTTTCCAGTTATTCCAAGGACATTAACGGCGATGGGACGGTGCAGGATGAGTTTAGTCTGGAATACGATTCGCGGATCAGGGATTTCGGCTTAAAAACCGATTTTGATTTTTATCCGTCTGCCAAGCACGCGATCAAGTTTGGAGCACAGGTTACGCAGCATAAATTTATCCCTTCGGCGCTAGCAATTGAGGGCTCTTTTATTGATAATCCAATTGAAAGATCGGCAAAACCGATCAATACATTTGAGGCCGGTGCTTACGTGGAAGACACCTGGCAACCTTTTGAATCACTGAAAATGAATGCCGGCTTCCGGTTAAGCGCATTTCAAACCCAAACAAAAACTTACATCCGCCCCGAACCACGGTTTTCGGCAGCATTAAGGCTTGCAAAGGACTTTTCCGTAAAGGCCTCTTATGCCCAGATGAACCAATACGTGCATTTGCTTTCCAACACCGGATTAGGTCTGCCAACGGACCTTTGGGTGCCCACAACCGACCGCGTTGCCCCGCAGCAGTCGCAGCAGGTCGCGTTTGGTTTTGCCAAGGATCTGGAACGGCCCGCGCTTACATTGACATTGGAAGGCTATTATAAGGACATGAACCACATCCTAAATTACAAGGAAGGATCTTCGTTTTTGAGCATTAATGGTGAAAATGCCAATGAGCTGAGCTGGGAAGACAATGTTACGGCTGGAAAAGGCTGGTCATACGGAGGTGAATTTTTAATTCAGAAAAAAACAGGGAGACTTTCGGGCTGGGTAGGATATACATTGTCGTGGACCTACTGGAAATTCCCGGAATTGAATTTTGGTAAAACATTTTTCCCACGTTACGACCGCCGTCACGACCTTTCGGTGGTCGGGATCTACGAGCTCACCAAGCGCATAACCATCTCTTCAACATGGGTTTACGGAACAGGAAATGCATTAACATTGCCAATTGCAACTTACACGGGCGTGAGTGACAATTTCATCACCCGGATAAACCCGAACGGCAAACCGGCCATCGGCTGGAACGGGCCTATGGTAAGCGAATACGGCGCAAAAAACAGTTTCCGTGCAGAGCCTTTTCACCGGATGGATTTTGCCATTCAATTCCGTAAACAGAAAAAACGGCATGAAAGGACGTGGGAGTTTGGTGTGTACAATGTATACAATCGCAGAAACCCGTTTTTCTATGATATAGATAACGACGACGCGGATACAGGAACCAGCACCAACAACAAAAACACGCTCAAACGCTATTCACTGTTTCCGGTCCTTCCCTATTTCAGCTATAATTTTAAGTTCTAATTGCGCCGCCATGAGACTGCATTCTATCATTATTATACTCATTTCAATTTGCTTCTCAGCCTGCGAATCGCTGATTACGGACATTCCTGCGGATAAGCTGCCGAGAACAGAATCCAAGCTTGTTGTACAATCATTCATTTCACCGCAATCGCCGCACATTAATGTGGTGGTTACGGAATCTATTCCGCTCTTTACGGATTCAGGGAATAAAGGAGGCGTTATAAGAAATGCCTTGGTAAAAATTTCAGATGGGACCAAAGAAGTGGCCATTCCTTTTGATTCCGCCAGCACATTATACAGCATTGATACATCCGTTTTCCCCATTATAGCAGGGAAAACTTATTCACTTTTCGTTTCTGACGGCAATCGCGTAGCTACCGGCGTCTGTACGGTTCCTGCGGGCCAGGTGCTGGCCACTTCCTATAAGCTGGACACTTCCTTTTCGAGCAATATTTTTGAACAGGACACCGTGTTGACCGTTCAAATGAGCTGGACCGACGCTCCCCGGGATACCAATTATTATCGGGTAAGAAGCTCAGTTGATCTGGAATATAGTGTTGTTGAAGGCACAAGCGCGGAGACATTTAAAGAAAGGCGGGTGAAGAACCGTTTCAATTTTAATTGGGATGAAACCATTGGCCGTAATGATTACCAAAGCGACGCGAACCTGGATGGGGCTGAATTCACTTCACCCTTAGGCCGCACTGTCTTGCCGAATGTGATCGTTTACGATTATGGAAACGGCAATAAATTCACGTTGTATCCCAAGGCGAAGATTGCGATGGTAATGCTCGAAATTTACAACACCGACGTCCACTATTTCAAATATCACCGGTCGCTGGAAATGCGCGGCACTTCGGATAATCCATTTATCGAGCCGTCTTTGATTTACAGCAATATCAGCGGCGGCCTTGGTTGCTTTGCCGCCTACAATTCCGGGCAGGTTACTTATCGTCCCTGATCCCGGAAGCGCGCTGCATTCTACATTTTTGGCAAATTGAGGTCAAAGCACCTCAAAATGTTCATCTCTTTTTTACAACAATAACAGGAAATCTGTGCATTAATTAAAGCAGGTGCAATTTACCGGGAGTGACGCTGCAAGGCATACTTTTTTCGTGCGTCTGTTTCAAAAAGCACCACTATGCGTTTCGGCCGTTTTGAGGCAGCTGCCTTGCGGGCAGTAATATTTGACTTTCAAACAATAAAATTATCAATGTCAATTGTTGGCATTCGAAAGAAATACTAACCTTAAACCACTTTGTTATGGACTTGCAAGGCTCAGATCAAGATAAAGAACAAAAAAGACATCCGTCCAATAAAAACATGGACGAACCGGATACGCTTATTGAAACGCTCGAAGACTTACAGGCAGAGGGTTATACCTACGATTTCAATATGACCGCACACGCATTGGAATTGCATAAAGAGGACGGCATTTGCCTGACCCTTTCACCGGAGGACTTCGATATTATCAAGGTTTACCGTTTTGAGGGAATGACCAATCCATCCGATATGTCGATCCTCTATGCCATCGAATCGAAAGATGGGCTAAAAGGCACATTGGTAAGCAGTTATGGTGTTTATGCAGATGCAATGTCCAATGAGATGATCAAGAAACTCGATACACGCAGCTCGTTGATCGTGCATCACCCGGAGGAAGATGACATGGCGCATTAAGCCCATTTTCGGCCGTTTAGACCATTAGTTCAGATTAAGATGTTACTTTGCCATAGAGATGGCCGGGTAGCATCTTTTTTTGTAGACCAGCATTGCATGAAAGAGATTTTTGAGTTGGAAAGGTTTCTGATGAACGACCTGCCATACAAGTTCCTGGCAGAAGTGGTTGTGCGTTCAACGATCATGTTCGTAATTCTCCTGACCGCGCTTCGCGTGACCGGAAAGCGGGGGGTAAGACAGCTTTCGGTCTTTGAAACCGTCATTATCATTGCGTTGGGTTCCGCAGCCGGAGACCCGATGTTTTATGAAGATGTGGGTTTAATTCCTGCCCTTGTTGTATTTACGACCATTATCCTGCTTTACAGGTTTGTAACCTGGCTTACAGGGAAAAGTGTTTGGTTTGAAAAACTGATTGAAGGCAAAACGGTTTGCCTGATCCACGAAGGCCGGTTTTCCATCAGCGCATTTAAGAAAGAAACATTGGCACAAGATGAATTTTTCTCTGAATTGCGCGTGAAAAGTATCTCACATTTAGGACAGGTTTGCAGCGCTTATCTCGAACCCTCGGGAGAAGTCAGCGTCTTCTTTTATCCTGATAATGAAGTGAAATACGGATTGCCGCTGCTGCCCGACCTTTATAATGCGAAGAGCAAGAAGATCTTCAAAGATGGATTTCATGCCTGTGCGTTTTGCGGAAATGTTGAAAAATTGGCCATAGGGGCAGCCGTTTGTCCGGTATGTGAAAGAGAAGAATGGGTTTTTGCCATTAAGACATCCAGATTAAGTTAGTAAAAACAGCCCTTTGAGCTGGCACGGGTATTTAATCATGTTTAACAAAAAAATTTAAACGCATACTATTATGCATATGGTAGAATTGACCGACGACTTAATAAAATCTGCCGAGGAGCGATCTGCCGGACAGGCTTACCCTTATTTCGTCAAAAACCTGAAAGCCATCGGTGTTGACAATTATGAAATTAAGGTAGGAAACCACAGACGTACTTATACATCCGTTATTGGTGATAAGCTGGTGATTGAAGGCGACATTCCAGAGTTTGAATGTGCAGAAACATTTGAGCTGGAAGCTGTGAAAACGGCCATCAAACGCAATCAGGAGGGGGTTACCGACTATCCTACATTCCTGCGCGAAATAGGCGCTGCGGGCATACATACATATGTGGCTGACCTGGCGGGTATGAAGGTTATTTATCAGGGACCCAATTCGGAATATGAATATGAAGAAGCGATTCCGGAAGTTTAAAAGGACTTGATACGCTTGTTCATTTCGTGTAAATGATCGTCCGTGAAATCCAGGTGGGTAACAAAGCGGACGAGGTTTTTCCCAAAAGTCACAGCCAGGATCCCCTGCTGAGCCAATTTATTTACATAGTCAATCTCTGAAATGCCTTCGCCGAGCCGGATAATGACAATGTTGGTGTCAACAGGAAAAATCTCTTCCACTTCGGGCAAATGCCGGAACATTTCACCGATAGCCCTTGCCCGGGCGTGATCTTTTTTGAGCCTTTCAACATGATGATCCAGCGCATACATGCCTGCCGCTGCCAGGAATCCGGCCTGACGCCAGCCACCGCCCATTACTTTACGGAAACGTCTTGCCTTTTTTATCACTTCATGAGTCCCCAAAAGCAGCGATCCAACCGGGCAGCCCAATCCTTTTGAAAGACAAATACTAATGCTGTCAAAGGCCTGACCATATTGCAAAGGGCTTTCACCCGTTTCAACCAATGCATTGAAAAGCCGTGCTCCGTCGAGATGCAGGGGAATTTTTTTATCCCGACAAACCCTCTTAATGGCTTCAATTTCAACTAAATCATAATAACAGCCGCCGCCTTTGTTCATCGTATTTTCCAGGGAAACGAGGCGGGTTACCGTTGAATGAATGTCGTGCTCGGGGCTTATCGCTCCTGCAACTTGCTGTGCTGTGAGCCTGCCACGATCGCCGTCCAGCAGTTTCACGGACGACAGCGCATTAAGCATGATGCCACCGCCTTCGTATAAGTAAATGTGCGAGTATTTGTCACAGATCACATCGCTGCCCGGTTGTGTATGCACGCGGATCGCCAGCTGATTAGTCATTGTTCCGGACGGACAGAAAAGTGCTTCTTCCATGCCAAAAAGCTTTGCTGCCTTTTCCTGCAAGGCGTTCACCGTCGGATCATCGCCCAATACATCGTCACCCACTTCGGCCGCCCACATGGCTTGCTGCATTTCCTTCGTTGGCTTCGTGACTGTATCGCTGCGCAGGTCAATTTTCATATTCGGACTCAGATTTTAAATAATATGCAAAAGTATGCGCATATATTGCGAAAAAATCGGGATAATGGAATTTGAAGCATATTTAAGGTTAAAAAAAATTGATCCGCAAACATTCAGCACGTTAGACCCCGACCGGTATGCGGAATGGAAATCGCTGTTTGTCACCATGCATCCCGAAAGTTTTACCGCGCAAAAAAAATTCCTGGTCAACGAAATCCGGAGACGCTATCATTTGAAAGAAGACGTTTCGAAGCCGCAATAACTTAGCCTTTCATATCTTCCATCAGCTTCATTAGTATCCCAACTGTTTTTTCGGTTTGTTCCTTACTCGGCGTCGTATCCCAATTCCCGACGATCCCATTGCTGCCAATGTAAATGCCGTCTTTCCGGGAAATGAAGTTTGCACCCTGTGTATACAACTTGTAATTCACGTCACTTTGCGGGATCAAGCAAGAAAGCTGGCCGGAAACGGGCGTCAATTCCTGATCATTGAATACGGGTTTTGCACCGAGCCCCATGCAGTTTACCACCACTTTTTCGGGTAATGCATCAATATCTTCCAGTTTTTTGATCTCGTGGATTTTGACTTTGCCGCCGAACATGACGAAATCTTCCAGCTGATGCCGCAGGTAACTCGGAATGTTAAACATTAAATTCGTCCGTCTGGTAACGTGGTCCGCTTTGAACGGATGTTCTTTTGCTTCGAGCTTTACGCGTTCAGGAATCAGACCGTGTATTTCAAAATCCTCTCCGCCGGCGCCGGGTGTGTAGACAGGCATTTGTTTAAAAACCCCATATTCCTCGGCCCAGCAAGCAATGTCATTCAATCCCAGAAAGAACTGAAACCGGCGGAACGAAAAGCGTGTCGCCTCTTCCCAAATCGCCTTGAACTCGGGCTTGGCCACCTTTACATCGCAAACGCGAGAAGCAGGCGACCATGTTCCGGTTGCCAGGTTACTGGTAATGTTTGGGGGAACGTCCTTCGTATAAATGGTTACTTCGCAACCGCTTTCCTGCAAGAGACGCGCCGTTGCAATGCCAACGGTTCCGCAGCCTATTACGGCCACTTTCTTTTCGTTGGTTGCCAGCACATTATTACGGGCAATGTTCCCTGTTCCCCACGAAAGTGACCAGCCGCTGCCGCCATGCCCGTAGTTATGGACAATGGTTTTACTGCCCAATTGCTCCACGTCCAATCGCGGCCCCGACGCCCTGAACGGCCGCAGACCAACCGTTTCCTTCACAATGCGGTCCATTGAAAGCCGTAATTTTGGAATCTGATGATAACCGCGGCCAATGTGGAAATGTTTGTCTGGGTAATATAGCTGGGTTTTAGGTGCACAGGATGAGGCGATGGTGCCTAATGCAAAACTGGCGGGAATGGCTTTCTCGAAAAAATTTCTGCGGTTCATTAAGGATGGAATAGAAGGTGATACACTTGAAAAATAGCGAGGAACATTAGTTTTTACAAATATTCTATTGAACCATTTACTTTAACCCAAACATTATTGCAGCTATTACAGATTAATACAATTATAACGCACCATTGTCATACGCATCATTCCATATCGAACGCGGATTAAGGCGCTGAAAATTTTGAAGTGCGTTCGATTTAGGTAACTTTCCGATATGAACATTCACATTATAGACACTGGCTTCTTCAAACTGGACGGCGGCGCAATGTTCGGCGTGGTCCCTAAATCGCTTTGGAACAGGCATAATCCGGCTGATGAAAAAAATCTTTGCACCTGGGCCATGCGCTGCCTGCTCATTGAAGACGGCGGAAAACTGATTTTGATCGATACCGGACTCGGGAACAAACAAGATCAAAAGTTTTTCGGACATTACGACCTGCACGGAGACGCCAGCCTTATTGGCTCCATCAAAAACTGCGGCTACGACGTTACTGACATTACAGATGTTGTCCTGACGCATTTGCATTTCGATCATGTAGGCGGTGCCGTGCGATACAACCCCGACGGGTCACAATTGCTTCCGACATTTCCGAATGCCGTTTACTGGTCCAATGAAGCACATTGGGAATGGGCTGTCGACCCTAATCCGCGCGAGAAAGCTTCGTTTTTAAAAGAGAACATTCTTCCCTTGCAGGAATCCGGTCAGTTGAAATTCATTGAGAAAGACCAATCCCCTTTTTCCAACATTGCATTTATCCACGTGGATGGTCACACCGAGCAAATGATGCTGCCAGTGATTCAATACAAGGACCAAAAGATCATTTACGCTGCGGATCTGTTGCCATCTTCTTACCACATTCCGCTTGCCTGGATCATGAGTTATGACATGCGTCCACTTGTTACGATGCAGGAGAAACAGGAAGTTCTGCAAAATGCCGCAGCAGAAAAGCACATCATATTATTTGAGCATGATCCCGTTTTTGAAGCAGCCGTTGTGGAGCAGACAGAAAAAGGAATTGCGATTCGTGAGCGCGGTGCATTGAGCACATTTATCAGCTAATGTTATGAAAATCGGTTTGGTTTTGTCCGGTGGCGGGGCACGTGGTATTGCACACATTGGTGCAATAAAAGCATTAATGGAGCATGGAATTAAGCCCGACGTGATCAGCGGGACAAGCTCCGGCGCATTTATTGGTGCTATGCTGGCGCACGGTTACACGCCCGACGAGATCATTGAAATGATCATCCAGACCAGTTTTTACCCCTATATCCGCTTCGGCTTCGGCGCGAACGGGCTTTTGCATATGAACAAGCTGGAAGCCGTACTTCGCAAATACATTCCCGAAAACACATTCGAATCCCTGAAAACCCCGCTTGTTGTAACAGCAACCGACATTGTTTCCGGAGAAGAATTGCAGTTCCGAAACGGCGAACTAGCCATTCCGGTGCTAGCTTCATGCTGCATCCCTGGCCTGTTCAGCCCTATCCGCTTTCAAGGCCGCGAACTGGTGGACGGTGGCGTGTTGAACAACCTGCCCGTCGAGCCCATTATGGAAGAAGCCGACTTCATCATCGGCATACACTGCAACCCATTTACGCTGGACAAGCCGCTTAAAAAAACCACAGAGCTCGTCTACCGCAGCCTCATCCTGGCCATGCACAGCAAAACCAAGGAACGTTTCAAAAAATGCAACCTCCTCATCGAACCCCCGGAACTAAGTAAGTTCAGCATTTTCGACTTCCGAAAAGCCGGGCAGTTGTTTGATGTGGGTTATGGTTATACGAAGCGGTTATTAAAGGAAACCGAGCTTATAATTGAATAAACATCTAATCTCCAAGCTTCCTAACAACCCATTCACCCACCTGAACGCCCTGCTTTTGTCCATTTTCTATGGCGTCCATGAAGTGGATTCCTCCGTAGAAGCGTGACATGCCGGATTCTTCGGCGGCGGCTATGAATGATGGGAATTTGCGGGCTTTCAGGCCGAAACGTTCTTCGACCGTGTCGGTGTATTCAAATTGGTTGCCGAAATAATGGGTTAATACAATGGCCGAGGCAGATGAGATGACGGAATGGCCGCTGAGATATTCCGGGAAAGGTGGTGTTTGTAAAAATGGTGTCCAGGTTGGATCAATGTATTTTCGGATGGCTGTTTCGGGGCGTATGCGGTTGCTGCGGAATTTTTCTTCCCAGCAGGTCATAAAGCCATCCATTAATGCAATGGCGACGGAAGTGTTTACCAACATTGTTTTGGAAAAATCGGCCTTTGCTTGTTTGCAGGCAATGTTGGTAATCCCCATCCAGTGCGCCCCGGGCGAAATTTTCTTCATCCCTACCAGCAAATGTCCCTTATTCTCCAAGGCAAATGGGTTACAATCCCAAAACGCTGCCATAACCCTGTGCTCAGGCTCCTTTTTATCGTCGTAATTGAGCTTCATTAGTTTGAAAAAAGCAGAATTCTTATCCTCGGAAAACGCAACGGGCGGCTGGGGACGGAACTGTGCGGCAGAATCGAGCGTAAATGGCCTAACGGTCTCAAAATAAGGCTCCACCGGCGGAAAGTAGCCCGGAGGCGTCGGATACCAGGCTCCCGGCGTTTGACTTGGTTCGTATCGGGGAAAATTGCTGATCAGATTGTACTTGTCTGCTTTGGCATATTTCAAAATCTGCTTGCTGATCGCCAATGCATACTCCTGCGAGCCGGCGATCATTTCTTCACTAACCCCTTCATTCCTGCACGAATCGAGCAGCCGGGCTTGATATGTCTGCAAAAGTGAACCGGAAGGCTGCATTTTTTTTGCTGTTTCGAGCATCGCCAGGATGGCACTGAGCTGGTAAGAATACGCGGCTACCGCAGGCTTTTCCATTTTCGGGTAATCGTTCAAAATGCCATGCATGCTTTTGTAAGCGGTGTCATTTTGTGAAACGACTTCGTATCCTGCCAGGCACGCATATGCGAAAAACCGGGCGCTAAGTGGCGGATTGGTCACATCATGAATCATGACGTCCGTCATTTGCAAGGTCATATTCCCGATCTCATCCGGACTGATGTTGGCCGGCGCATCCTTCTTGCAGCTTGCAAAAAAACAGATGCCGACAATGATCAGCCAGCCCTTAATTAACTTTGCCAATTTGATATGCTTTAATTTCTTGTTGATTTATTCCAAACAACAGCTTGTCACCAATCGGCAGCACGCTTCTTACATCTCCTTTTAAATTGAAGCCGGACTTATCTTGTTTAATGTAAGCAAACTGGCCTTTACCATTTCCTTTTAACAAAACACCGAAATTCGCGTCATACTTACCAAACCGCAGCCTAGCCTTGCTCACATTGCCGCAAAGGAGCAAATCCTTGTTCCCATCTTTGTCAAAATCAACAGCCGTAATGGTGTACACGGGAGAAATCTGGGATTGGAAGGGAAGCTGCTTTTCGGTGAACTTGCCATTCGCGCCTCGTTCGAAATAGGCGGTTTTCAGGTAATTGGCTTTCAATTCCTTTGCTCCCGCAAGTTCGTCCGCTGTAAATATTTCTTTCGTTGTTGCATCAGCGTAGCCTTTGTAATCCTGAAAACGCGTCCGCATAATGCTCATTTGGTCCAGCATTTCGTCACGCGTTACATAGGGATAGCTTTTGCCCTGAATGTAAAAACTCATGATCGGATCTACGGAACCGTTGTCGTCAAAATCTTTGTAAATCATTTCAACGGGTTCTTTGTCACTGGCTTTACATTGGCTGTTCAGACCTAAATTTCCGATTACCAGGTCTTCCTTACCATCGCCATTTAAGTCGGTGAGCAATATTTTGTTCCACCAGCCGCTGTATTGTTTATCAAAATAACTGGTCGTTTTGTTTTCAAGTTTACCATTGACATTGATATAAACCGTTACCGGCATCCATTCGCCTACCACGATCAGATCTGGTTTTTTATCAGCATTCATATCTGTCCAAACCGCATCGGTCACCAAACCAATGTTTGCCAGCTCGGCAGACACGCTGGCTGTCTTGTCGGAAAATTTGCCTGAGCCGTCATTGATCAGCACGTAACTTTTTGGCGTTTCGGGATAACGGCCCGGGATCACGCGACCACCCACGAAAAGATCGGGTTTCCCGTCACCGTTAACGTCTGCAATGCGCACACAGCTTGTGCTGGTGATCATTTTGGGCAATGCGCCTGCGCTTTTGGTAAAGTTACCTTTGCCATCATTTAAATATAAACGGCTTTGCAGCAACGGATCTTCGGGCATGAAGGCGGCATAACCTCCACTGCAAACGAACAAATCCTGAAAACCATCGCCATTCGCGTCGAAGAACGCCGCATCCGTGTCGTCACTTTGTTTGTCTGATTCAAAAGCCGCCACTGGTTTGCTGGTAAAAGAACCGCCTTTTTGCTGTAAATAGAGCTTTCCGGCTTCCCCCGAACCTCCGCCTGCGTAAATATCCTCCAAACCGTCACCATTTACATCACCTTTGACCAGGCAAGGGCCCGAAAAAGAAATCGGGTTAATCAGCAACGGCTGTCGTTTAAAATCATTCGTATTACTGGCCTTTCCGCTATATGCGATCGGTGACTGAACAACATTGTAGAGCGGGCTGGCAGATTCCGCATTGGGTTTGGCCACTTTTGCATTTGTTTCATTTAATGTCAAAAGCGCATTCACCTTAGGTTTAAGCACGCTTTCGCGCTTGCCGCTAAGCCATACAATTTGCAGGGAATCAATGCTTTCTTTGCCCAAACCAAAATGCAAAACCGGCGAAACGCTCGACTGGTAACCGCGTGTGGGCATTTGTTCGAGATATTGTTTTTGGCCTTTGCTATAAATGGTCACCTTCGCTCCTATGCCCAGCTTATTGGCCTTCTCACCTTCCAGTTTAATCTTCAAATAGTTGTTTTTCAAAAGCTTATCACCATCATTCTGATAGATGAAGGCGGGCTTGTTAATGTTGTTGACGATCAGGTCCAGGTCGCCGTCATTGTCCAGATCGGCATAAGCTGCGCCACCGCTGTTTGAAATTTCTCGTAATCCCCAGTTGTCGGCAACATTGGTGAATGTCAGGTCTTTTTTGTTTTGAAAAAGGTAATTTTTCATATTGGAGGACGGCATTTGATACACCATATTGAGCACATCCTCGCGCTTCACCTGTCCTTCGATACGCTTCAAATGATCGCCCATGAACTTTACAAAGTCCATATTCGTAAAATCACGAAGGTTACCGTTAGTTATAAAAATGTCTTTCCAGCCATCATTATCGTAATCCGCAAACAGCGATGCCCAGCTCCAGTCGGTGTTGGAAACCCCGGATAATTGCCCCACTTCCGAGAAAACAGGCAGTTTGGTTTTTCCGCCCTGCCCCTGGTTGAGTTGCAGCATATTGCGCATATACTGGTGATTAAAACCCATCTTGACATTGAAATCAAACAACTCATAATTATCCAGGCCAGCTAGTAACTTCTGTCTGCGGTTGTCCTCAGGCAACATATCGAGCGTAAAAATGTCGGGCAAACCATCATTATTGAAGTCTGCAATGTCATTGCCCATGGAGGAATGGGACGTGTGGCCGATGGATGCATTCAGCACGTCGGTAAATGTGCCGTTTTTGTTGTTGATATATAAAAAATCGGGAACCGAATAGTCGTTCGAAATATACATATCCTGCCATCCGTCCTGATTTACATCGGCTACTCCAATGCCCAGGCCGTAAGTAAGGGGCGAACTTTGTATGCCTGTTTTCTTGGTAATGTCTGTAAAGTAAGGTGTTCCGTCTGCTTTGGGGTCATTCCTGAAAAACCGCACACCTGTAACCGGATCATCCTTTTTTAGCAAATCGGCTGTGCTGGCTTCATCCAGGATCGGTAGTGATTTGGGATTGTGATTTAACAAGAACAGATCCATATCACCATCTTTGTCAAAATCGAAAAAGGCAGCTTGGGTGCTGTTACTAGGCGCACCCAAACCATATTTCTCGGCCGATTCTTCAAACTGCGGAATGCCGTTTGCATCATTTCCTTTGTTTATAAAAAGCTGCCCTTTAAGACTTTCCGGCGAGACGTTCCCTGAATAACAAATGTAAACATCCAGCTTGCTATCGCCATTTACATCCGCCATGGTAACGCCCGTTTTCCACGGACGCTCCCTGCCTCCTACGCCCGCGAGTGCAGTAATATCTTCAAAAACCATCCGGCCTTTGTTAAGATAAAGCTTATTAGGCACCATGTTGCCTGTGAAGTAAATGTCGTCCAGTCCGTCGCCATTGAGATCGCCTGCTGCCACGCCGCCTCCATTATAAAAATATTCGTACATCAGCACATTGGTATTCAGCCCTTCTGTTAATGTATTGGCAAAATCGATTTTTGTTTTTTCGGCAGGTAAGAGGGTAAACAAAGGCGTCTGGCTTGTGCCATCTTTGGGCTTATCGGAATCTGCGGATTTATCACATCCCACAAAACCAAGACTCATTGCCAGCAACATCATTCCTGGGGTCCAGGATTTTATTCGCTTCATAATAGGACCACGAAGGTTGAACTGTATAGAAAAAAGAAACTATGCCTTCATAACGAAGACATAGTTCCACAAATTTACTAATAAAGCGAGGACTAACTATTTATCATAACCCGGATTCTGCACCAGTTTTGCATTTCTGTTGATCTCATCACGACTGAACGGACGGAAGTACATTTTATCAGCCCATGTACGGTTTTCATGCGATTTCTCGACAATCGGCGTATAAGTGTAAGTATATACATCTGTATCGTAATGATAAGGCTCCTTCATCGATTTGCCTGGTTTGAATTTGCCGAGCACGTTGATGTATTCCAATGGACGGCCTAATGTTTCTTTGGCGATCATCCAGCGGCGTGCATCATGGTAACGTTGCTCCTCATAAGCCATTTCAATTCTTCTTTCGTGACGGTAAGCATCTTTCAGCGCAGCACCTGATACTTTCAGTGCAGGCATACCGGCACGGAAACGGATCTTATTCAACCAAGCCAGTGCTTCTGCATCCTGACCCAATTCAATGCTCGCCTCAATGTAATTGAAAACGGACTCCGTAATACGGATGAATGGCCATGGAATGTTCTGACGATCGGTGTTGTCGTACAATGCAGGGTTTGGATCGATAAACTTGCGCATGTAGTAACCTGTGCGGCTTCCGTTCCAGTCTTCGATAGAGCTGCTGCGGGTATCCAATCCTTTGCGGTTGATTAATGCGCCTTTGTCGTCCAGAAGGTCGTAAGCACCGGTCTGGATCTGGTTTGCAGGATCCTTTGCATCGGAAGGGCGTGGTTTCCAGCCTGCACCATCATACATGACAGTAGCGTAGAAACGGGGGTCACGGTTGTTGTAAGGAGCCGCAGCATGCGTTGGGTTGGTCCATTTAAATGCCGTTCCGTCCATCAGTTCGTAATCATCCACCAATGTTCCTATCGGCGTGTTTCCAGCCCAGTTGTGGTAACCGTTCGGTCCGTTGTTCAAGCCTGTCTGGCGCGCGCCTTCACCCAAACTTGGTGTGAAATAACGGCCGAAAAGGATTTCACTCGCAGCAGAAGGATCGAGCGTTTTATCCGCACTTGCTCCCGCCATTGCGATAGAAATGTAGTTCAGCTTTCCTGCCGCAGCCGAAACGGGAGCAGTCAGGTTCAGCTTGTAAGCGTTGCCTGCACCTGCATCAACAACAGCTTTTGCAGCAGCTTGTACAGCCGTCCAGCGCGCCTTACGGTCGCCGGAAATATATCCCAAAAATTCAGGGTTCGGATAAGCAGCAATCACAGCTGACTTTGCCTTTGCAGTTGGAATGTCGTGCAGATCACTTGCAGCGTACAACAACACGCGGGATTTCAAGGCCTGAGCAGCAATTTTAGAAGCGCGGCCTTTTACAAGTGTTTTGCCGTCCAAAAGCAATGCTGCACTATCACAGTCACTTACAATAGCCTGGATGCATTCGTCCCAGGTGTTGCGGGGAACGCTGTAATCTTCGTTCAGCGCATATACTTTCTTGATCAACGGCACAGCACCATAGTAGCGCGCCAATTGCTGATAGTAATATGCTCTCAGAAAATAAGCCTCTCCTTTTAAGCGCGCCTTCAGCGTCTCATCCGTAAATGTTGAAGTTTGCAGGTTGGCAATTGCAAGGTTAGCAGCCCGGATACGTGTATACATGGGTCCCCAGCCATAAGTGTCGTCCACCCAGCCTAGGTTGGACGGGCTCAAACTGCCTTCGTTCACGGTGTTAATGTTCCGGCCTGTGTGGGTGAACACGGCTTCATCTGTCAGCGAAGCAAGCATTTGCTCGCTAAATCCGCCTTGTTGAAGTCCCGCGTAAATGCCCGTTACAAAACCTTCTGCAAGCGCACCATCCTTCCAGACTTCGTCGGCCTGGATTTCAGTAGGAGGCGTTACATCCAGAAACTCAGTGTCGCAAGACGATAATCCAGTCGCCGTAAGCAACGCAATTAAGATTATACTTTTATATTTCAATTTCATATTCGTTGTCTTTAAAATGCTACACGTAGACCGGCATTGATAATTCTTGCCTGTGGATAGTACTGGCCGCTGTTGGTAGTGGATTCTGGATCCCAAACCTTGATCTTGTCAAAAGTGAACAAGTTCAATCCGTTTACGTAGATGCGGAATTTGCTCAGACCGATTTTGCTTCCCAATTCTGATGGCAGGTTGTATCCGATCTCAACGTTCTTCACACGCAGGTAATTATTGCTTTTCAGGAAGTAGTTGTTGATACCAGCTTGTCCTGTGTTGGTATAATACCGGTTGTTACGGTTTGTCAAACGCGGATATTCACTTGTTGGGTTGTCAATTGTCCAGCGGTGATCGTAATCGTATTTCAGATAGTTACCAATGTCTCCTGATTCCGTAAGACCTACGATCTGCAAACCTCCCAATGTTCCCTGCATCAATACAGAAAGATCGAATGCTTTGTAGCCAAGGTTGATCGACGCACCACCTGTGAAATATGGACGCTGTACTTTCTCAGTTCTCAAACGGTCGTCAGCACTGATTTTTCCATCTCCATTCACGTCTTTGAACTTCATGTCACCAGGTCTCAGGTTGCCCGTGATCGGCGTGTAGTCCAGCTTGTTTCCATCGATCTCACCCTGATCTTTAAATACTCCGTCGAACTGATACACAAGGAATGAGTTATAAGGCATTCCGGTCGAACGCTGATAAGAAGGTGCGCCCGGTGTTTCATCCCAGTATTTGATCCTGTTTTTGGCATAACCACCATTCACACTTACAGAATATCTGAAATCGTCACCCGCATTGCCGTCATAGCTCAACTTGAACTCCCATCCTTTGTTTTGCAGTTTTCCAAGGTTTTGAGGAGGAAGCTTTCCATCGATACCCGCAGAAGAAGGCGTTGAACCCGCTTTCGGGATCAGAATGTTAGAACGGTTGTTTACGAAGTAATCAAATTCAAATGCGAGCTTGTCGTTCAGCAATGTTCCTTCAATCCCGAAGTTAGAGTTATTGGCAACCTCCCAGGTGAAGTTCCTGTTGGCAACACGTGCTTCCAACAGAGATTTAGCCACCTGATCATTGATAATGTAGCTACCAAAGCCCATTGTGGACAGATACTGATATTCAGCAAGCGTTTCTGTTCCAAGGAAATAAGGCTCAGCACCCATCTGTCCCCACGATGCACGCAGCTTTACGTTATCAACAACTTGCGAAATGCTGTTTTTCCAAAAACTTTCTTCCGAAACTCTCCAACCCGCAGAAACCCCCGGGAAGAAACCGAAACGGCCTTCTTTTGGAAATACATAAGATCCATCTACGCGCCAAAGGAATTCAGCAAGATACTTTTCTTTGAAGTTGTAACCTGCACGACCAAAATAGCTCAAACGGGCACGTGAGAACAAGTCACCATTGTTTGTCCCTGAGTTTCCAATGTTCTGCTCAGGCGTTCCACCAGCGAAAAGCTGATCCACGACCGGTGAAATGTAGTAGCGACGGAATGCAAAGAAACCATCAGCATCCACTTTTTCGCGCTGCACACCCGCCATTACATTG
The DNA here is from genome assembly GCF_023821985.2 of Dyadobacter chenhuakuii. Lineage (NCBI taxonomy): Bacteria > Pseudomonadati > Bacteroidota > Cytophagia > Cytophagales > Spirosomataceae > Dyadobacter > Dyadobacter chenhuakuii. The sequence continues at coordinate 3,275,080 of NZ_CP098805.1, forward strand.
AAGTTATGCGAGCCGATTGATTTCTCGTAAGACATCTGGCCTGTCAGCTGGATAGACAATTCTTGGTAGGAGCCTTCTGTCAAACGCGGATCTTTGAAAGTAGAACGAACTGTTCCTGTAAGCAATGGTGAAGTGCCATCCGCTTCATAGGTTTTCTTATCCCAGAAATATAATGTCCAAGGCGTTTCGAAGTTTTTCTGACGGCGGATTTGCTTATCCAATGCTGCCATGGTGTTGATTTTCAACCCTGGTACACCTGGAATCAGAATTTCAAGACCTCCGTTTGTTTGGATATAATCTCTTCTGTCGCGCTCGTAACCAGTTGTGTTGGTTGTGATAACCGCTGGGTTTTGACCATTTTCAATGTCAGGACCTGCTTTTCCATTAGGCCAGATCGCTATTTCAGTTGGCTTACCACGCATCAGCATCCGGAAGATCGGACCTGCATCGTTACCACCGCTTGGATAGTTACGATCTTCTTCACGCAATGTAAGGCCCACGTTTGCAGAAATGTATTTGTTGATTTTTGTATCCAAATTGATACGCATATCATACTGCTTGTAAGCGGTCGCCGTGTTTTTGTAGTAACCTTCCTGATTGATATAACCCAAAGAGGCAAGATATTTAATGTTCTCGCTACCACCTGTCAATTGCAGATTGTGACGCTGCTGCGGTGCCCATTTGCGGATTACCGAGCCGTACCAGTCTGTGTTGGGATGAAGCAAAGGATCGCTTCCGTCATTAAACTTCTTCATGTCATCCGGGTTAAAAACCGCATTGATGACGTTTCCGTTGTCTTGTCTTTTATAAGAACCCGTCGTGTTAAAGCCTGTCAAAGCGTTTCCCCACTCTCCTACCTGGAGGTTATCATAAATCTGCAATTCATTACGGATCGTAGCGTATTCAGAAGCGTTAGCCATTTCAGGTGTTCTTGTTGGCTGTGAAGCACCGAAGTTCATGTCATAGGATAACTGTGGCTTGCCTGTTTTTCCACGTTTGGTGGTAATCAGGATTACCCCGTTGCCCGCACGTGAACCGTAAATCGCAGCCGCAGCATCTTTCAGAACCGAAATGCTTTCAATGTCCGCAGGGTTGATACGGTCCAAACCACCACTCCGGTTAGGAACGCCGTCCACAACGATGAGTGCATTGCTGTTACCCAGCGAGTTTGTACCGCGGATACGGATGGCAGAACCATCATTTCCAGGCTCACCGCTTGCTTGTACAGCCGAAATACCAGGCAGACGACCGCCCAGCGTGTTAGATAAGTTTGCGGCAGGCGCTTTTTCAAGCTCTGCTCCCTTTACTGCTGTTACAGAGCCGGTTAGGGTTGCTTTTTTGGCAGTACCATAACCTACAACCACAACCTCGGTTAATGCTTTGGTGTCAGAAACAAGTTTGACATCGATATTTGATTTGCTGCCGACCGGTAATTCCTGTGTCAGATAGCCGATGAAAGAGAAGACCAATGTGCCTTGCTTGTCGGCTGCCACAGAGTAAACGCCCTCATTGTCAGTGACCGTTCCGGCTGTGGTCCCTTTCACTACCACGCTCACGCCCGGCAAGGCCACTCCTTGATCATCTTTGACTGTTCCCTTCACCACATTCTGGGCGTAAGCCCCTACTACTGCGATCAGAGCCAGTAAAAGAGAAAAAACACATCGCGATGCAGCACGAGATGTCCATCCAGTAGAAATTCTCATAGATTGAAATTTTGATTAAATAGTAGAATTAAAAAAAAGTTGCTTAACCGTATAAGCACGGAACGTAGAGACAGCCACCGGCTTACATGAAGAAACCGGACATTAGAAGTAATAAGATTCAGATCGGAAAGTATTTACATAGGTTAGCGATGATTGTTTTGGTGAGTTAGAGAAGTTATCAGTCAGTTTTATCCAGCGTGTATTTTGTACACAATTCGACGCGTGATCCTGGGAAAGCGCATTGGATAAGCCGCTGGATTTTTGTTTTGCTCGTTCGTTTGTACAAAAAGATATTAAATATTTTACAAAAGAAAACATTCTGTCTTTTAACATATGCATTCTACGAAAATAACAATTTTATTCACTTCAAATTCGAATAATTATAGAATTGTATACTAAAAGTTACATATTTTGCGTCCAAAATGTGACGGATGTTTACTAACTTCGCCTTATAGTAATCTTGTATTTGTTACCATTGTCTACATAATGAAATTCCGTTTACTCTCCCTGATATGCATGTCGTTTGCATTCGGCTGCACCAAAAATGTGTCACCGGACGAATACAATGCCAAAGCAGCTGACCCAAAAATATTCCATGAAACAGCGACGCACCTGACGGATGTGATCATTCATGACATTTTCAAACCGCCGGTTGCCAGCCGTATTTACAGTTATTCTTTCCTTGCTGCCTACGAAGCGCTCGTGCCAGCATATCCTGAATATCAGTCACTTGGCGGACAACTCGTCAAATTTACATCACCGCAGAAACCGGATTCCTCCCTTGCGTATTGCTATCCGCTTGCCAGTATAAAGGCATTTGCAACGGTGGGCCGCACGCTTACGTTTTCCGGGAATATGTGGGACGATTATGAGAAGGATCTTTTTCAAAAATATCGCGATATGGGCATTCCGGACGATGTTTTTGAACGCTCCACTGCATACGGTGACTCTGTGGCCAAGCATGTGCTCGCCTATTCTGCAAAAGATCATTACAAAGAGATTCGCGGTTATCGCTATACGGTGACAAATGCGCCCGGAACCTGGGTGCCTACGCCGCCTGCATATGCGGATGCCTGCGAGCCTATGTGGAACACCGTTAGGACTTTTGCATTGGATTCCGTGACGCAGTTCCGCTGTCCGCCGCCAGCCAAATACGATCTTGACAAGAAAAGCAAGTTCATGGAACTGGCGATGGAAGTTTACAATATAGGCAAAACGATTACCGAGGAACAGAAGGCAACGGCTTATTTTTGGGATGATAATGCGTTTGTAACAAATGTGGTAGGCCATGCCATGTTTGCAAACAAGAAAATGACCCCGGCCGGACATTGGCTGGCAATTATCAGGACCGTAGCCACAGACAAGAAACTCGATCTGATGCGTTCGACCGAAGCTTATACATTAGGAGCATTATCCCTTTTCGATGCATTTTCGGCTTGCTGGGATGAGAAATACCGGACAGTTCGGATCCGCCCGGAAACTGTGATCAACAACAACTGGGACCCTAACTGGCGGCCATTTTTGGAAACCCCTGCATTCCCGGAATATGTGAGCGGCCACAGCGCTATTTCAGCCGCCTGCGGAACTGTACTCACGCATCTGATTGGTGACAATGTTGCCTTCACCGATACGACCGAAAAGAAATACGGCCATGGTATCAAATCATTTAAATCCTTTGAAGAGGCGTATTGGGATGCCTCCATAAGCCGGGTCTACGGCGGGATACATTACCGCGACGGTGTCGAGCAAGGAACTTATTTAGGTCAGAAGGTAGGTGAAAATGTCTGGAAACGTGCCGTTACCAAAAAAGGCCGGCACGAAATCGCTGCGAAATAATGTAAGCTGATCCAGTCAAAAAAACGGTTTTCCGGATCAGCCGAAAGCTAATCTTATTTCACATGATCTGAATTGTAATGCAGCCCGATGTTCTCGCGTCGGGCCATTGCCATTTTAATGATCAGATAGGAAACCGAAATCATGTTCCGGAGCTCGCAAATGGCTACGGAAACTTTGGATTCCCGGTAAAGCTGTTCGTGCTCTTCGTGAAGCAGTTCCAGGCGGTCATAGGCCCGTTTCATACGACGGTTTGTGCGCACAATGCCAACATAATTGGACATAATGCTATTCAATTCCCGCGTCATTTCAGTCACCAAAACCTGTTCTTCGGGATGCGTGGTGCCCGTATCGTCCCATTCCGGAATGTTGTCGGGCGTGACTGCATCATTAAAACTGTCAACCGTACTTTCATAAGCCCTGTGCCCGAACACAACAGCTTCAAGCAATGAGTTGGAAGCCAGGCGATTGGAACCATGCAGACCTGTGCAGGAACATTCTCCCACTGCGTAAAGGAAGTTAATGTTGGTTTTGCCCCATTCATTAACCTTAATCCCTCCGCACATATAATGCTGCGCAGGAACAACCGGAATCATGTCTTTTCTGACGTCAATGCCGGATTTAAGGCAGTATTCGGTAATGTTGGGGAAATGCTCTAAAAATTTCTCATAATCCAGGTGGCGCACATCCAGATACACATGATCGACACCATTCTTTTTCATTTCGGAGTCGATGGCCCTGGCTACAATGTCGCGCGGGGCGAGCGAAAGCCGGTCGTCGTAAAGCTCCATGAAAGTGCTGCCATCCGCGCGTTTTAAAATCCCTCCAAATCCTCTCACCGCTTCCGATATCAGAAAAGAGGGTTTTTGCCCTGGCTGATAAAAACTGGTGGGATGAAACTGGATAAACTCCATATTGTCGCACAGGCCTTTGGCGCGATAAGCCATGGCAATGCCGTCGCCGGTTGCAATGGTAGGATTGGTTGTGCTTTGATAAATGTTGCCGATTCCTCCCGTGGCTAACATGGTTGTTTTAGCCACAAATTTCTCCACTTCGCCGGTCTGGCGGTTCAGCACGTAAGCGCCGTAACACTGGATATCTTCCCGGTAACGATAAACGGTTTCACCCAAATGATGCTGCGTAATGAGCTCTACGGCATAGTAATGTGTAAAAACCTGAATGCTCTTGTGCCTGTTTACCTCTTCCAGTAACGCGCGCTCGATCTCCGCGCCGGTAATGTCTTTGAAATGCAGGATCCGGTGGTCCGAATGTCCGCCTTCTTTGGCTAAATCGTATTCCCCGCCCTTTTCTCTGTCAAATCGTGTTCCGTAATCGATCAGTTCCTGTATGCGCTGGGGCGCTTCGCGCACTACAATTTCGACAATGTTACGCTTGTTAACCTCATCGCCCGCATCCATGGTGTCCTGAATGTGCTTTTCGAACGAATCCGATTCGGCCCAAACCACCGCAATTCCACCTTGCGCGTATTTGGTGTTGGTTTCATCTGCCTGGACTTTGGTAATGACCGCAATGGAAATTTCCTGTTGTAATTCGTCAAAATGTCTCGCCAGCTTGGCTGCATAACTTAATCCGGCAATCCCGGAACCGATAATCAGGAAATCGAATTGGGGCATTTGTTTCAGGTTAATGTTTGGGCAATGTGTCCGGCTTTCGGCAGTCGGTTAAGCGCCGACTGTCAAAAGCTGTTCTAAATTCCTCTGCTTAATTCCAGCATCCGGGCAACGGATTTGTATGCTTTCAGCCGGATATCTTCCGGAACAAAAATCTCCGGTTGTTCATACAAAAGGGCATTGTACACTTTCTCTAATGTATTCATTTTCATATAAGGACATTCGGAGCAGGCGCAGGTGTTATTGTCTGAGCCGGGAGCCGGGATCAATTTCTTGTCCGGAACCGATTGTTTCATTTTATGCAAAATTCCCGCTTCTGTCGCAACGATGAATTTCTGATGCGGCGATGCTTTTACAAAAGTCAGCAATCCGGTAGTTGAGCTCACAAAATCGGCTTGCATTAATATGTCTTCCTTGCATTCGGGATGCGCAATCAGCAATGCATCCGGATGTTCCTCCCGGAGTTGTTTTAATTTTTCTCTTGAAATATCAATGTGAACGATGCAGGCGCCATCCCAAAGAACCATTTCACGCCCCGTTTTTTGAGCCACGTATCTTCCCAGATTAGCGTCGGGAGCAAAAATAATTTTCTGATCAGGCGGCAAACTGTTAACAATCTGCAATGCGTTTGAAGAGGTGCAGACAATGTCCGTCAAGGCTTTGATTTCAGCCGAACAGTTGATGTAACTGATCACAATATGATCAGGATATTGTGCCTTGAATGCAGCGAACTTATCAGCCGGAGCAGAATCCGCCAGGGAGCAGCCTGCATTCAAATCGGGAATGACAACTTTTTTACTCGGACTTAAAACCTTTGCCGTTTCACCCATGAAATGCACACCGCAGAATACGATCATATCAGCTTCTGTGGCCGCGGCTTGCTGCGAAAGGCCAAGACTATCACCGATATAGTCTGCAAGATCCTGGATTTCAGCGTCTACATAATAGTGCGCCAGGATCACGGCATTCTTTTCTTTTTTCAATCGATTGATTTCAGCAATTAAATCAATATCATCAGCAACAGCCTCGGTAACATAACCGTAACGGTTGACCTGCTCTTCAATAGTTGTCATTATGGTGAATAATTGGCTTTTAGTTGATCATAAAAATTCCGGCCACCGCGTGGCGGCCACCGCGTGGACCCGAATTTACACTAATAAACCAATGAAAAGCAAAGAAAGTGCATCGGTATAAAAATGAAAGGCCGCCGGAAATGTTTCCAGCGGCCTTTTTATAGGTTTGTCTGATGTCTGCTATTATAATATCCAGCGGAAGAAAACGTAAAGTGTTCCAGATAACAGCATGGTAACAGGCAATGTCAGCACCCACGCGATCACGATATTCCGGATCGTGCCGCCCTGCAAGTTCTTAACGCCCTTACTCGCCACCATGGAACCTGCAATCCCGGAAGAAAGCACGTGCGTGGTGCTTACGGGAAGTCCTAAGTATGAAGAAACGCCGATGGTGCTGGCTGCCACTAGTTCGGCAGACGCCCCTTGTGCGTAGGTTAAATGTTGCTTACCGATCTTTTCACCGATGGTAACCACAATCCGTTTCCAGCCTACCATGGTGCCAAGTCCCAGGGAAAGTGAAATCATCAAGATCACCCAATCCGGCGCATAATCTGTATATCTTCTGATCCCGCCTTCACTTCCCGACTGCATTTTAAGGAATGCCTTATCGTCCGTATTCAGGTTAGCATGGCCGTTATCCAGAATCGTTTTCAGGTTACGGCTGATCAGCAGCAATGAGCGACGGGCATTCATCCGGTCTTCCAAAGGCAGCTTGTGATCTACCAGCGGCTTCTGGATCTGCGCATTGAGTGTATCAATTTCCGACTGGATGGTGAAAAGATGGTGACGGTCAGAAACAGAGAGTCTGGATGAATCAATGGTGCTAACCGCCCGTTCAATGCCGGCCAGGTCCGCCTTCATGCCGGCAGGATCAATGCTGTTGTCAAGTGCAAAATGTGCAGGAACAATGCCGATCAGAATTAGCATGACAAGGCCCACGCCTTTTTGCCCGTCATTTGATCCGTGAAAAAAGCTTACCAATGTACAGGTTGTGATCAAAATAGCACGTATCCAGAGCGGAGGCGGCTGATTTTTCTTTGGTTCACTAAAAACAATTTCGCGAAGCGGCTTGGAAAGCATTCTGCGCAAAATGAACATAATGATGATCGCCAGCGCAAAACCGAAGATCGGCGATGTAAGCAATGAAGTGAAAAGCTCCTGTGCTTTGGTCCAGTTCACACCCGCGCCTTCTGAATTTTCAGGCATGAATGTAAATGCCAGACCAACACCCAGAATGGAGCCGATCAATGTATGTGAGCTTGAACTGGGAAGTCCGAAATACCAGGTTCCAAGGTTCCAGATAATGGCGCTGATCAGCAATGAAAAAACCATAGCGGCGCTATGGTAGACATTCTGATCGATCAATAATTCAACGGGAAGCAGGTTGACAATCCCCATCGCAACGGCAATCCCACCCAGGAACACACCGCAAAAATTCATAAAACCTGACCAGATTACGGCCACATTGGGTTTTAATGAATTGGTATAAATAACTGTCGCAACTGCGTTGGCTGTATCGTGGAAACCATTTACAAACTCGAATGCACAAGCCGCTAAAATACTGAGAGCGAGGAGGATAAAAATGTCGGTTTCAAGACCAAACATAAAAGAAGAATATAGGTTTATTTAATAGGAGACAAAACTACTTATTCCTTACCGTTGCAATATTACCAAATTGTTAATTCAGGTTTCAGAATAAGTATCGGAGATTATGCTGCTTCTTTATTGGCCAACTGGCCGCAAGCTGCATCAATGTCCTTGCCGCGACTCCTGCGAACATGCACAGAAACGCCCCTGTCTTCGAGATATGCGGCAAATTTGTCCAGTCTGGCTGCTTCGGTGTTCTTAAAATCTGCCTCAGCAATCGGATTGTACTCTATAATGTTCACCCGCGCCGGAACACGTTTTGTAAACTCCCACAATTCCTTCGCGTCCTGCAAAGTGTCATTGAAGTTGTTAAAAACAATGTATTCGAATGTGATGCGGTTACCTGTTTTCTTATAAAAGTAGTTCAAAGCCTCCGCCAGGTTATCCAGTGAATTGGACTCATTGATAGGCATGATCTGATTTCTCTTCTCGTCATTGGCAGCATGCAATGATAATGCAAGTCTGAACTTAACCTCATCATCCCCAAGCTTTTTGATCATCTTGGCTATGCCAGCTGTGGAAACCGTAATGCGCCGGGGCGACATATTGAGGCCTTCGGGAGAAGTAATGTGTGCGATAGATTCCAGTACATTGGCATAGTTAAGCAAAGGTTCGCCCATGCCCATGTATACGATGTTGGTCAATGGTGCCTTGAAACTTCCTTCCGCCTGTCTTGCGATCGCTACAACCTGATCGTAAATTTCTCCTGCTTCCAGGTTGCGTTTGCGGTCCATATAACCTGTTGCGCAGAACTTGCAGGTTAATGAGCAACCCACCTGGCTGCTTACGCAAGCCGTCATGCGGTCGGCTGCAGGAATCAGAACGCCTTCAACCAGGTTGCCGTCAAACAGTTTGAATGCAGATTTTATAGTCCCGTCATTGCTTTGCTGCTGCTTGGCGATGTCGAGCGAGTGGATCAGGAAGTGCTCGTTGAGCAACTGGCGTGTTGCGAGCGACAAATTGGTCATTTCATCAAATGAATGTGCCGATTTTTTCCAGATCCATTCAAAAACCTGTTTGGCACGAAAACCCTTCTCTCCATGCGTGGCCAGCCAGCTTTTAAGCTGTTCAACGTCCATTTTCCGGATATCCTGCCGCTTATTAATTTCAATCATTATTTTCTTTCTATTAGCCCGGTGCGTGAAGCATCCGGACGATTTGATTCGCAAAGTTACTGAAACTCAATCAGGGAACGTAACCTTTGCTGAATTTTGAAAGTTCAAATCATGGTGATTTTTGTACAAATCACAGATCCTCCTGCGAAACTTCCTCCTTTTCATCATCCAGATATTCCCGCTTCCATTCTTTAATCAGCTCGGTTCCAGACGGCATCCAGGTGAGTGCTTTTGTAATGAGGTTTGGCGCAACGGGCACCACAATTGGATAAAGATAAGTATCGTCCGTCCTGTGCGCAGGGATTTTTACACCAATCGCATTCACAAGCCAGAAAAAAACGCTGATCCCGAAAACCCAGGTCAGCACGCCCACCATGCCGCCCGCGAGGCTATCAAATGTCCCCAGCATGGAAAAGCGGAGCGATCTGCGGATAGAATAGCCAAATTGGTTTAAAAGAAAAATAGTAGGAAAGAAAATGGCCGAAAACCCAACATAAGGAAGGATTTTCTTGGCCACACTATCACTGAAATAAGGTGTGAGAATTTCCATTCCCAGCCCTAAAAATTTGAAACCCAATACCATGGCTATCACAAGTCCGGCAATGCCGATAATTTCAATTAAAAGTCCTTTGCGATAACCATGCAATGCCCCCCAAAGGAGGGGAAGGAGGATGAGAACATCCAATAATTTCATGCTAACAAGCTCTTTACCAAAGTAGAAACCACACGTCCGTCTGCCTGTCCAGCCAATTCTTTGGTTGCCACGCCCATCACTTTACCCATATCCGCAGGTGACGACGCTCCTACCCGGGCGATAATGTCCTGCAATTTGGCCTTAACCTCATCTTCTGTAAGCTGTTTCGGAAGGAATTGCTCGATAATCGCGAGCTCCGCTTCCTCCTTTTCCAGAAGGTCAGGACGGTTTTGAGTTTTGTAAATATCGGCCGATTCGCGACGTTGTTTTGCTGCCTTGGTGAGCAGTTTAAGTTCGTCATCAGCAGTGAGTTCACCCGTAGCGCCGCCTTTTGTTTCTTCCAGAAGGATAAGTGACTTAATCGCGCGCAAAGCCCGCAATGTATCCTGATCTTTCGCCCGCATGGCATCCTTAATGCCTGATTCAACTTGCGTTTTTAGTGACATGGTATTATAATTTTGAATGAGTGAATGAGTGAATGACTGAATGATTTCTAATTTTGAATGATTGAATGAGCGGGCGCCGTTGCGCTGAATGACTGAATGTATTTTTAAATTTGAATATCAAAGGTTGAATTAAAATCGGCCAATGGGGCTGCAAAGTTAAAGGAAACCTTATAAATTGTCCTATTCCACGTAACCACTCATTCAATCATTCACACACATTCAATCATTCAATCATTCAATCATTCAGTCATTCAGTCATTCAGCGCAACGGCGCCCGCTCATTCACTCATTCACTCATTCACTCATTGCCTATGACACGTCTAAGCGTTAACATCAACAAGATAGCAACCCTGCGTAATTCACGCGGGGGCGATAATCCCAATGTGCTTAAAGTGGCGCTGGATTGTGAGCGGTTTGGGGCGCAAGGCATTACGGTCCATCCCCGCCCCGACGAACGTCATATCCGTTACCAGGATGTTTATGACCTGAAAGAAGTTGTGACTACGGAATTTAACATCGAGGGAAATCCTTCTGAAAAAAAATTCGTGGAGCTGGTGCTGACGAACAAACCAGACCAGGTAACATTGGTGCCGGACGCATTGCATGCCATCACTTCCAATGCAGGCTGGGATACGGTTACCAACAGAAGCGAGCTGACTGATCTGATCCAGACATTCAAATCCGCTGGAATCCGTGTTTCGGTTTTTGTAGATCCGGACGAAAGAATGGTCGAAGGCGCAAAAATCTGCGGCGCCGACCGTGTGGAGCTTTACACAGAGCCATATGCTGCACAATATTTCGAAAATCGCCAAAAAGCGGTGTTACCATTCGTTTTGGCTGCTGAAAAAGCGCGGGAGGTTGGAATAGGATTGAATGCTGGACATGACCTTAGCCTTGATAACCTTCACTTTTTGAAACAAAGCATTCCCTGGATGGATGAAGTTTCCATAGGGCACGCTTTGATTTCGGACGCGTTGTATTTGGGACTGGAAAATACGATCCAGATGTATTTAAGGGAGTTGGAGTTGTAGTGTAGCGTAGCGGTCCTCCACTTCGGCCGCCCGGCGGCCCGGTCCGCTCAGTGTGACAGGCAATAAGTCTGTCACACTGAGCGGAGCCGAAGTGCTACCACCCCGTCCGATACTCCCTCTTCACAAAGCGGTTAGCCACGTCAAAATTCGTTATCTTCATATTAGCACCGTCCCAAATGAGCTTTTGACGTCCTGGGAAGTTGAAGCCGCCTTTTCCGTCTGCTTTGGGTTCGCGATGGAGGTAGGAACGTACGGCCAGGTTTCCCATTAAGACGATTTCGGTTAATGGTCCGGATTCTTCGAATGCGGAACTTGTGTATGTGCCGTGGCCCTTTTTGCAAGCTTGTACAAATTGCTGCTGATGCCCTTCTGAGCCGCCCGGGACTAATGCACGGGGTTTAATGTTCGGTCTTACTGTTTCAAATTTCTTTTCGGGCCATAAGCGCGGATTGTTACCGAACATTTCTGCGCTCAGGATTCCCTTGGTGCCGGTGAAGAGCATGCCGCCGTCAACACTTCCGAAAACGGTTTTGTAATCACAGCCTTCGGGCAGCTGCGGGCGCATTCCGCCGTCGTACCAGGAGAAATTAATGTCCTTACCCGGCGTTTTGGAGGCAAATTTCATGTGGATGGAAGCCGATGGCGGGGCTACGTCATCGAAAAATGCCTGCTTAAAAAAGTCGGCATACACGGATCCTACGCTGCATTCCACCGATGTGGGGTAGCCCAGTTTCAATGCCCGGAACGGCACGTCGATGAAATGGCAGCCCATATCGCCTAGTGCGCCCGTGCCAAAATCCCAGTAACCGCGCCATCTGAATGGCATATAGGCTTCGTGGTAATCGCGTTTCGGAGCGGTGCCCAGCCAGAGATCCCAGTCCACACCTTGCGGAATGGGTTGTGATTCTCCTTTGTCTTTGGGCGATTGCACGCCTTGCGGCCACACGGGCCGGTCTGTCCAGACTTCAATTTTATGCACGTCCCCGATAATGCCGGACTGGACCAATGCTTCTGTTTGCCGGGTCCCATCGCTGCTGCTTCCCTGGTTGCCCATTTGGGTTACCACTTTATATTTTTTTGCGGCAATGGTGAGGTTACGCGCTTCCCAAATGTCCTTGGTCAGGGGTTTTTCCACATATACATGTTTTCCAAGCTCCATTGCGGCCATCGCAATCGGGAAATGCATGTGATCGGGCGTGGTAACGATCACGGCATCCATGTTTTTGGCTTCCTTTTCAAACATTTTCCGGTAATCCTTATAATAAGGTGCATTCGGAAATTGCTTGCGGTATTTCTCCGACTGACGGTCATCGACGTCGCATAACGCAACAATGTTTTCCGCACCATTATTATAAGCCAGCCTGATATTAACATCCGCTTTTCCACCGCAGCCCACTGCCGCAATGTTCAGCTTATCGCTGGGCGGGATAAAACCTTTACCCAAAACATGTCTTGGAACGATCATGAAAGTCCCGGCCGTCAGCGCGCCGGCTTTTAAGAAATCCCTGCGCCTGATCTCATTATTTCCGGACTCATTTTGCTGTTCCATAACACGTCATGATTTAGGTTTTGAATAAATATTAACCGTCAAAAATGAAAAGGATTTGGCTGCGGAAGACTACTAACGTCCCCCGAAAGTTTCGGCGATGCGCATCGCTACGCCCATATCACCGTCGATTTTAAGCTTGCCTGTCATATATGCCATCATGGCATTCAGGTCGCCGTCGATGAGTTTGAGCGCATTCTTGGTAGAAACTTCAAATGTGCAATCTGCTTCCAGGTCATCATTGGAAACCGTGTTAGGCACTGATTTGCTGTCTATAAATACGTTTCCTTCTTCGGTTTTAAACTTAACGGTTGCATTAAGGCCGCTGTCGGTTCCCAGGATATTTTTAACACGGTCGGTCAGAATTTGTAGGCTCATATAAGCTGGTCTTTCGGTTGTTGAATTATTTTCGGACTAAAAATGACAAATGTATGTTCCCTTATAAGAATATTCAAATGGCTTTGGTGTTTTCAGCTAAAACCACAAATTTTACACGCATCATCAGAAAATCCTGCTGATATTATTTACTACCCAATGAGTGAACCAGTAATCCGTCCTACATTTCTTACCATATTATGTATCCTGACTTTTATGAGCTCCGTGTCCGGCCTCTGGACACAATCCGAGAGGTTATGGAACCCTGAAATCATGGCTGACAAGACACGTGAAACATTTGAAGGCGTGCGTGAAAACCTTGAAAATCAGGCAACAACTGCGGATACGGAGACCATGGACAAAATGTTCGAGGCGGTGATCGAGCAAACTACTGCCGGGTCCATTAAAACGGGAGCGATCATTATGCTGATTTTTGAATCGCTGTCCTTATTTGCGGCTTATTTAATGTGGAACCTCGATAAAAGGGGCTTCTACTTATATATGGGCGGAATCGCCGTTGCTTTTCTTTTGCCGCTGTTTCTGATCGGTGGTTGGTTAGGGGTTATTACATCCATGGCTGGGGTCTTCTTCAGTATTTTTATGCTAATTATGTATGCTTTCAATTTGAAACACATGCATTCGGCATAACCTCTTGCATTCCACGAAGAAAAGATTTTATTTTGCGGACTAATTTGAATCGAGAAAATGGCTTTAATTACAAAAATCAGAGAAAAATCCGGGATCGCTGTGACGGTTATCGCGATCAGTTTAATTCTTTTTATGGTGGGGGGCGACTTAATGGGCCCAAATTCCATGCTTGGAGGGGGAAATGATCAGACTGTTGGTGAAATCGCCGGCAAAGAAATCAACATTAAAGACTTCCAGTCACGCGTGGACGGCTTTCGTCAGAATTACGAAGCACAGTCGGGACGCAGCCTGAACGAAAATGAGCTGGCGTCGCTGAGAGATCAGGCCTGGAACCAGTTCGTAGTCGACATTGCCTATAAAAAAGAATTTGAAGATCTTGGACTCACTGTTACCGACCAGGAATTGGTCGAAATGGTTCAGGGTAACCACATCAGCCCATCGATTCTACAAGCTTTTTCTGATCCTACCACTGGTAAATTTGATAAAAACGCCGTTGTTAACTATCTGAAAAATCTTAAAACACTCCCTGTTGAACAACAAAAATCCTGGGAGAATTTTGAGAAAAGCCTTCGTGAAGAGCGGACGCGTGCCAAATATGAAAACATGCTCAGACTTTCAACTTACATTCCGAAAGCACTGGCTGAAAAAGAATATGTGGCGCAAAACAGCAAAGCAACACTTCGTTACCTGTATGTGCCTTATTTCTCGGTTGTGGACACCACAATTAAAGTTACAGACAAGCAACTTGAAGATTATCTGAGCGCGCACCGCTCGGAATACAAAGGGACCGATACGCGTTCAATCGAATACGTTACTTTCCCGATCCAGCCTGCCAAAGACGACAGCGCTGCATTATACAGCGAAATTAAGGAACTTGCCCGCGGCCTGGCCACTGCGCAGAACGATTCATCTTTCGCAGCTATGAACTCAGACATTCCTTTGCCAATCAATATGTCATTGGGAACCATGTCCGATCAGTTGAAAGAAGCCGTAAAAACATTCGTTCCGGGTGGCGTTTATGGCCCTTACCGCGAAGGCAACACTTATTATATATACAAATACGGCGGGACGCGCGTGGATACGGTTGCTTCTGCAAGAGCCAGCCACATTCTGATCCGTGCTGAAAACCAGTCTGACTCTGCAAAAGCTGCGGCTCGTACCAAGGCGGAAGGCATTCTTGCCCAAATCCGTGCGGGTGCTAATTTTGAAGCATTGGCTGCAACAACCAGCGCTGACCCGCAATCTGCACAGCGTGGTGGTGACCTGAGCTATTTCCAGAATAATGGTCAAATGGTGAAGCCTTTCGAAGAAGCTGTATTCTCTGCAACTGCTCCGGGCCTGATCCCAAGATTGGTTGAGAGCCAGTTTGGTTTCCACATTATCAAGGTTACTGATCCAAAATCAAACACATTGTACCGCATTGCAGCCATCGGAAAAACGATTGCCCCAAGCCAGGCAACACGTGATGAGGCTTACAGAAAAGCGGATGAGTTTGCAAACACGGTTAAAACAAAAACTGACTTTGACGAAGCGGTTAAGAAAAACAAAGCATTGGTTGTAGCCAACGCAAACCGCATCCCTGAATCTGCAACGAACATTAACGCCATCCAAAACGGCCGTGATATCGTAAGATGGGCATTTAAAGATGATTCAGACATTAACGAGGTTTCTCCTGTTTTTGAAACTGAGGAACAATATATCGTAGCTGTGCTTGTTGGCAAGTCTGACGCGAAGGATGTAAAAGTTGCTGACTTCCGCGATGAGCTTACTACTAAGGTTCGTAACCAGATCAAAGCAGAACAAATCACTGCAAAGCTGAAAGGTGCAACAGGCGACCTTCCTGCTATCGCTGCCAAATACGGCGCAGGTGCATTGGTTGAAAACGCAACGGATATTTCACTTGCAACAGGATTTTTAACCAGCGCAGGATTTGATCCGATCGCATTGGGTAAAGCATTCGGCTTGAAGCCAGGTCAGAAATCAGATGTTTTCACGGGTGAGAATGGTGTTTTCATTATGGAACTGGTTAGCAAAACAGAGGCGCCTAAGGTTGCGGATTACACGCAATACAAAACGCAGCTGACGCAATCACTGGAAAGCCGCATGTCGTATCTTGTAAACGAAGCGATCCGCGAGAACGCTAAAATCGAAGATCGCCGCGCGAAATTCTTTTGATTAGATTCAAAACATTCAATAAAAAGAGGAGCAGAAATCATTTCTGCTCCTCTTTTTATTTTCACTGCAAAAAATTCAGAAAAAAGTGATAGTATTGCAGCATGAAATGTCAATGTTACACTTATTAATAAAGAACAAATCACAATGAGCATCTTACTCGGAGAACAGGAGTATTTCAAAGGAATCGGGAAAATCGCATTTGAAGGTCCTGAATCAGACAATCCACTGGCTTATCGTTTCTACGACGAAAACCGGATCATAGCAGGCAAAAGCATGAAAGATCACCTTCGCTTTGCTGTTGCTTACTGGCATACATTCTGCGGTTCAGGCCTTGACCCATTTGGCGGACCTACCCTTTTTTACCCATGGGACAAAAAAGCAGATGCCGTTGACCGCGCGAAAGACAAAGCAGATGCTGCATTTGAATTTATTACCAAATTAGGTGTCCCTTACTACTGCTTCCACGATCTGGACGTTGTTGATTATGAGGACGATGTAAAGACAAACGAACAGCGTTTGCAAGCATTGACAGCCTATTTGGGTCAGAAACAAAAGGAATCCGGCGTTAAATTGCTTTGGGGAACTGCTAACCTGTTCAGCCATCACCGTTACATGAACGGCGCTTCTACCAACCCTGATTTCGATGTGGTTACACACGCAGGCGCTCAGGTAAAAATGGCTTTGGACGCTACAATCGCGCTAGGCGGAGAAAATTATGTGTTCTGGGGCGGTCGCGAAGGTTATATGACTTTGCTGAATACAGACATGAAACGTGAGCAGGAGCACTTTGCGCAGATGCTTAAAATGTCTGTGGCTTATGCACGTGCAAATGGTTTCAAAGGTAAATTCTTCATCGAACCAAAACCTTGCGAGCCTACAAAACACCAGTATGACTATGATGCAGCAACCGTAATCGGTTTCCTTCGTCAGCACGACTTGCTGGGCGACTTTGCATTGAACCTGGAAGTAAACCACGCTACATTGGCGGGACATACATTTGAGCACGAGCTACAAGTTGCTGTTGACGCAGGAATTTTGGGATCGATCGACGCTAACCGTGGTGATTACCAAAACGGATGGGATACAGACCAATTCCCGAACGACCTCGCTGAATGGACCAAAGCATTGCTGGTAATCCTGAAAGGCGGCGGATTGCAAGGCGGCGGAATCAACTTCGATGCAAAACGTCGTCGTAACTCAACCGATGTAGAAGACGTTTTCCACGCACACATCGGTGGTATCGACACAGTAGCAAGAGCATTGATCGTTGCCGATAAGATCATCCAAAACGGAGAATACGACAAAATCCGCACCGACCGCTACGCAAGCTTCGACGGAGGAAAAGGCGCTGACTTCGAAAAAGGACAACTGAAACTGGAAGATCTGTTTGATCTGGCTGCCGGTAAAGGCGAGCCTGCAACGATTTCTGGCAAACAGGAGTATTTGGAGAACTTGATTAATCGGTTTATCTAGGGATGTGGGTTGGGCTATGACCCTGTCAGCTTACACCGTATATGCCCTGTCAGCCTGAGCGGAGACGAAGGCGCGCTACTCCTGGGTAACGTGCTTCGGCTCCGCTCAGCATGACAGTGTTAATGGGCGCTCAGGCTGACAGTGTTAATGGGCGCTCAGGCTGACAGGCTATGTGACAGGCTTATATCCGCTCAGGTTGGCAACCTACTTTCACTCTTCACTCAGCTCCTTATTAATAGCAACGATCCGTTGCTGAATCTCTTTCTGGACTGTCTCCAATCTTTTATCTTCCATAGGCTTTGCCATTTCCAGGATATTAGCCTGTAACAGGTCGCGCTCTTTTACGGCTTTGTCCATCTTCGCCGTGAGGCGTTTTTTGGCGTCTCCATCGGCGGACTTTATTTTATCATTGAGCTTGGCAATGCGCTCCTGTAAGCTGGATTCTTCTTTTTTGAGCGATGCCATGTAATCGCGCTGCTTCTCGTTCAATTTATCATTCGCTTCCAGCAGATCTTCCTTCGCAGCGGCCATGTCGGTTGTATCCGAAGTGCTGGCTATTTCCTGACTGGCTTCGTCGGCGGTTTCCAGGGCTTTTTCTTCCGCATTTGCCAATTCTTTTCTGTCTTTATCAGCTCCTGAGTTGCAACCTACCAGCAAAGCGCCAGCGGCTATTGCGAAATTTGCGAAAACGATTCTTGTTAACTTCTTCATATCAGATCAAATTTGGTGATGATAGTCCAAACGGATAAAATACAATGCCAGCAACAAAGAAGCCGCTGAAAAATTTCCAGCGGCTTGCACCTTTAATATGCTTAACTATTAACCTAAATGCACGAATTGTAACGTTTCTGACTGCTTAATATCCGTTGTTCTGGCGCAGATTCGTGTTGTTACGGATTTCGGCGGTGGGGATCGGGAACAGCAGTTCGCGTTCTGTTACCGTGGGTCCATAAGTAAATTTGTGGCCTACGTAATTTTCAAACGTCTTGGTTTTAACGTTGAATGCTTTCCGCAATCTTACCATATCAAACCAGGTAATGTTCTCGAAACACAGCTCATGCCAGCGCTCTTTCCAGATCGCTTCACGCAATTTATCCTTCGCCAAACCGGTCAGTGCGGGCAATTGTGCGCGTGTCCTGATGGCATTAACCGCTTCTAAAACTTTGGCAGATGGCCCGGTTGCTTCGTTTGCAGCTTCCGCGTAAGTCAGTAAAACATCGGCGTAGCGGATCACAGGCCAGTTCAGGTCGCTGTTGGCTGTGCTGGTTTGGGCTACGTTATCGAAATGTTTGTAAATAAAATATCCACCGAGATCTACTTCTTTGGTCCGGTCTGTTTCGTTGGTGAATTTGGTGTAGAAAAATTGCTTTTCCTTGATCCTCAAATCAGCGGCATCGTACGATTTTACAAAATCTGCTGTTGAGTAAATCCCACCCGTTTCATCCGAATACTGTGAGATATTTTTGTTGTAAGGGATGATCGACACCTGCCAGTTGGACGGAAGGATCTGCGTCCTAAACTGGATCATGAAGATATTTTCCTCCACATTTTTCTTAGCCGGGTTGTGAAGGTCATCATAGGAAGCAAAAAGCTTGAATTGTTTCGAATCAATCACTTCGCCAGCTTTTTCAGCTGCCAGTGCATAATGAGTAGCGCCTTTTTGCAATGGAAAACCGGCCATAGTAAGGTAAACCTGAGACATCAGCGATTTCACAGCACCCATGCTCACTTTTCCCGAAACATCAGCCCAGGGCAAGCCGGATGCTTCCGCCACCTTTAAATCCTCCACAATCAGGTTATACACATCCTCCGCAGCCGCGGCGGTTGGCTTCAATTGCTCGGATGTAAGATCCACCGGCTTGGTTACCAGCGGAATGTTGCCAAACATGCGCACCAGGTTGAAATAATAGAAAGCTCTCAGGAAACTTGCTTCACCAACGAGCATTTTGGCCTCAGCAGGGTTAATAGCAGGGATATTGGGTATTTTCTCGATGGAAAGATTGGCGTTGGCTATGCCCCTGTAATAGGCCGCCCAATAAGTCTGGCTGTACCCGTTATCAGAAGTATTCCTCAGATCTTTGACAAAATAGCTGTTAACAGCCTGCCCCAGATCCGTCCCGGCCAGTCCGGTTGCAAATTCAGTCATCATCCAGGCACCGCCGCCAAATCCGCTTGAAAGAGGCTCACGCAAACTAGCATAGATAGAATTGACTGCACTACGGCCCTGTGCGGGGGTAGTAAAATAGCTGTCGGTTGTGAAATTGCTGGGATCTGATTCATCCAGGAAATCCTTGCAACCTGTGGCCCAAAACATACTCACCACGGTGGTGAACAGTCCGATTTTTTTTGATATACTATTCATATAATGATTCGAATAAAGGTCAAGATTTACAAACCAATGTTGAGTCCGAGCATAAACACTCTTGGCTTCGGATAATCGTACAATCCAAATCCCTGGTCAAATGGTGAGCCTGAATTGGAAACTTCCGGGTCATAACCTTTGTATTTGGTGGTCACGAAGAAGTTCTGGATTGAGCCATAGATTCTCAGGCGGTCCAGTTTGAGCTTCGAGACCGTCGACGCCGGGAACGAGTAGGCCAGCAACAGGTTGCGCCCGCGGATGAATGAACCATCGGTAACTTTATGGCTGTCGTTGTTGGTGTCGTAACCCGCATTGATCGGCCGTACTTGTGCAATTGGCGTATTCTGATTTGTCTCTGTCCAGGCGTTCAGCACTGTTTTATAACTGTTGGCAATGCCTTGTCTGTCTTCTGCCGAGTGGATACTCCGGTCCAGCACGTCGTTTCCGTACATATATTGCAAATCCACCGTGAGCGACCAGGCTTTGTACTGAAAGGTGTTCAGGAATGTTCCGAAACCGTCGGGAATACCTTTTCCGATGATCGCCCGGTCCAGGTCATTAATTGCTCCGTCTTCGTTCAGGTCCGCGTATTTCACGTCACCCGGCAGCTCGCCGTAACTCTTTGCCAGATCTGCCTCTGCTGTTGACCATGTTCCCTGGTTCACCCTTCCGAAAAACGAACCCACCGGCTCACCAACCCGGATTACCGTGGCTCCCGAGAAAATGTCACTGCCACCGGACAATGCCAGTACTTTGTTTTTATTGACAGAAATGTTGAAGGTGGTATTCCAGGAGAAATCACCCGCTTTAATGTTGGTAGAATTCACTGCAAACTCAACCCCTTTGTTTTCCATGCTTCCGACATTGGTAAAAATGCTGCTGTAACCACTGCTTAAAGGAAGTGGCGCATCAAGAAGCATTTCATTCACTTTTCTCCGATAAAGGTCTAGTTCAAAGCTCAGTCTGTTTGAAAACAAGCCCAGTTCTATTCCCAAATCAACCTGCTGTGTTTTTTCCCATTGCAGGTTCGAGTTCGACATTCGGCTGATGCCCGTGCCAATGGCGCGGTTGCCACCAAAAATCACACTATAATCGATCACATTCGAGATATTGTTGGTCATACCGGCCAATGCGCGGTAAGCAGGGATTTCCGAGTTACCCGTAGCGCCATAGCTCGCCCTGATTTTCAGGTTGGAGATCGCCGCGTTCGATTTCAGGAATTCTTCTTCGGACACGCGCCATGCAAGTGCCGCCGATGGGAAGAATGCATATCTGTTGGCATCCCCGAATTTGGAAGAACCATCTATCCGGCCTGTGAAGGTGACCAGATATTTATCCATCAGGCTATAATTCAGCCTTGCAAAGTAAGAGTTGAGCCCATAAGCCTGCGCATTGGAAGTTGGGGCCAGTGCAGTTGCTCCTGCTCCAAGGTTATTGAACTGAAAATAAGTATCCGTAAAATTCTGGCTCCTGGCAAGATTTTCAAACCGGTCCACGTGCTGCCACGACAAACCCAGCATTGCATTAATGGAATGGATTTTCCCAAAATCCCGGACATAGGTCAAGTAGTTTTCAAACTGCCATGAATTGAAACGTCTGTTCTGAACAGAGGCATCACCATTATTTGAAATGTACTGCAAGCCCGCCGCAGCAAAATAGTCCTCGCGCTGATTAATCACATTGGTTCCTATTGTCGAGCGAAAATCCAGGCCTGGTGCCAGGCTTATTGTCGCGTACATGTTTCCAAGCATTGTCTGGGTTCTCAGGTAGGACAACCGCTCCGCTCCTACGCGCAATGGGCTGTCGCCACCTTCCATTCCGGGATAATCCCTGTTGCTCGCCCATCTTCCGTCAGGATATTTAACTGGGATAATCGGCAAAGCTTCCAGCACCTGGCGCATAGCCGTGATACCTCCACCGCCCAACTGGTCAATTTGCTTTTCGTTTTGGTCGGTATAACCCAGGGTTCCTCCTACTTTTAGCCAGCTTTTGATCTGGCTATCGAATACAAATCTTCCTGCAAACCGTTTCTGCCACGATTCGCGCACGATCCCGTTTTCATTCCGGTAGTTCAGGAATGCGCCGTAGCTTCCTTTTTCACTTCCGCCTGTTAAGCCAAGCTGGTGGTTTTGTGTAAATGCTTTCTGGAATGTTTCATCCTGCCAATCCGTGTCGTAAAGCGGGTTACCACTTGCATCGAATAGCAGCGGATTAGTACGTTTCAGCTTAGGATCGGTGTATTTGGTTCCCGTCGCCCAGCCTACCGGATCGAATTTTGCGGCATTGACATAAGCCTGTTCTTCCACTGCCAAAAACTCTCTCGAATTCAAAACTGGCAGTTTTTTAGGTGCTATACCAATGGAAATGTCGGTATCGTAAGTAACTTTTCCGCCGCCGGATGTTCCGCGCTTCGTGGTTACAAGGATTACCCCGTTCGCACCTCTGGCACCATAAATAGCCGTGGAAGAGGCATCTTTTAAAACTTCAATGGAAGCAATGTCGTTCGGGTTAATGTAATCAATGGGTGTACTTCCGTTCGCAAGGTCCACTGCATTCAAAATGACTCCGTCGATCACATACAGCGGATTATTAGAAACAGAAATCGAGCTTGCTCCACGGATACGAATGTTCGCGCGCCCACCCGGCCGACCCGAGTTGGACGACACATTCACACCGGCAATGCGGCCCGAAAGTCCCTGGTTCAGGGAGGATGCAGGGCGTTCTTGTAAAACTTCTCCTTTTATCGTTCCAACAGCGCCGGTAAGGTCAGATTTCTTCACTGTTCCATAGCCCACAACAACGATCTCGTCAAGCGCATTTTCGTCAGGTAACATTGTCACGTCAATGGCCGACTGGCTTCCGACTGTTACTTCCTGGGATTTATATCCTACAAAGCTCATTACAAGCACGTTCTGAGATCCGCCATCCGGAATATCCAGTGTAAATTCTCCATTGGCGCCGGTTGAAGTCCCGCGTTGGGTTCCTTTTAAAACCACGCTTACGCCGGGCAGTCCGCCGCCCGATTCGTCCAAAACTTTTCCTTTAACCGTCCTGTCTGCCACCGCTTGCGTGCCAGATGAAGTCAGCAGCGCCTGCTGGTTCAGCAAAGCCTGGTCTGTGGATGTTGGCTTGCCGGGAGCAGCGTCTTTTGTCCTGATTTCCGTAATGACAAAAGTATTTTTCCGCGTCCTTTTGTAGGTCAAACCGTTCTGTTGTAACAATAAACCCAGATTTTTTTCAAGTGACTGGTTGAAATCCAGTGTGCCAACGGCAACATTGACGGATCTTACCAGGCGGTCCTCGAAAATAATCTCAACCCCATAATGTTTCTGCAAATCAAGCAGCACATTCTTTAACTTCATTTCCTGGCCGAAACTGGTATGCTGGCGCGTGGGAATAGAAGCGTAAGCGATAATCTGGGAGTGGGCAACCAGAGAAGATTGCGTCATCAGCACAATCCCGATTGCTACCCATTGCTTAGCTGATAGCGTTATATTCATAGTTAATTGATTTAGGTATTTATTGGTTTTTTAAAATGATGGTATCGCCGTTCTGCTCTATTTTCATGTCGAGAACCTCAGAAACCGTTTTCAACAGCTCGTCGGCATTCTTCGTTTTGAAATTTCCCGTAATGGTCCGCTCCGCGATCTCTGCATGGGAAAGCTTTACTTTCTGACCGAAATTTTCATCGATCATGGCCAGAATATCCCTTACTGATGTGGAATTAAAAACATAGCGCTGCTCTTTCCAGGTCGCAAATGTGTTGGTATCCTGCTTTTTGGCCAGCTGAACAGCTCCGGCTGGATCTACCACTGCCATGTCGCCTGGTTCCATCATGACTTCTTTACGCTCGTTGTTCTGAGAATAGTCAATGCGGACGCTGCCACTTTTTAAAGCTACTTTGGTTCCCCGCGGACGGGCAAACACCGAGAATGTTGTCCCGAGCACTTCCACTTGAAAATCATCTGATGTTTTTACCACAAACCGCTTATCATCAATGGTATGGCTTACTGCAAATTCCGCTTCTCCTTCCAGAATCACATTTCTTACTTCGTCGTCAAATCCTAACCGCGGGATTTTCAGCTTTGAGTTTGAGTTTAGCGCAACGCGGCTGCCGTCTTCGAGATATACGTCGGTCGTTTGGCCGTAAGCGGTTTGGTAGGTTTTATACTGCAAGGGTTCGCGAAACCACCAGCCAAATCCCACAACGAATGTTACCGAAGCTGCCATTAACCAGAAGCTGTTAGACCTTGCCGAGAAGAAGTTCGGGCGAACGTGGCCGACCGATGTTTTGGAAGATTCTTCAACGGGCTCCGTTTCCAGGCGATGCAGCAGGGATTTGATTGCGGCGTCCTGATCCGGAACAAATTGCGGGCTTTTTGTTTCATATTCCATCAGCCATTGACTGAATGTCTCCTCATTATCTTTTTCCCGGATCCAATCTTCTACAAGCTGCCGTTCCAGCGGATTGGCGCGACCCGCCAAATACTCGAACAGCGTGTATTTTGATATAATTTTTTTCATCATGTTTTTAGTTTCGAAATAGTTGTCACGGTCCTTTTGACACATGACATTCAGGTTTTAAATGAAGCTTACCAGCGTTAATCCCGCAGAAATCATCCATTCGCCTCGCAGGGCCAGCCGAAGGTGTTTCAAAGCTTTTGAAATGTGCACTTCCACCGTCTTGGGCGAAATATGAAGCTCAGCAGCGATTTCGTGGTATTTTTTATTCTCAAAGCGACTGAGTAAAAATACTTTCTGACATTGCATCGGCAGGCGCGCAATTACTTCATTCACTTTCAGAAAAAGGTTGTTATAATGGATTTCAGCGTCGGGCTGCTGATGGTAAGTTGAAATGGTGTTTTCTTCACTCGCTTCCAAGGAGGCCATTTTCCCGAACTCTCTACGCATATACGTATAGCATTCATTCCGCACACACCGGAAAAGATAGCTTGTATAGGAAGATGTAATGTTCTCGTAAGCCCGTGTCCGGTAGAACTGGAAAAACACTTCACTTACCAGGTCTTCCGCGATTTGCTTGGAGTAGACAAACCGCACTGCGTGACTGCAAAGCGGGTTGTAATAGCGCCGGAACAATAGTTCAAGTCCTTTCCCAGGATCCTGTTCAAATGTTGCCTTTAAAAAAACGGCTGAATCGATTTCATTGACATTACTCTTCCCTTCTTGTAAAGGAGACACGAATGTACTTGTGCGCTTTGGTTCCGGGTTAAGCAAAGGGTCGTGCATTGAGTCTTTATTTTATGTAATAATTAAAAGACTTTATTGCACTCGAATTCCCTTAGTCTGAATTAGAAAAAACTAAAACTTTTTTTAATTATATCGTTTGCAGCCTGAGGGGAATAAAAAAAACCGCCACGGTGAGGTGGCGGTTTGCAATATACTTTCGTAAGATTATAAATTCTTGGCCTTCATTTCCTTCACTGCGTGGTCAACGGCACGTGCGGACAAGGCCATATAAGTAAGCGACGGATTTTGTGTAGACGTCGAAGTCATACAAGCGCCATCGGTTACGAACACATTTTTGCAGGCATGCAGCTGGTTAAATTTGTTCAGCATGGACGTTTTCGGGTCCTTACCCATTCGTACACCGCCCATTTCATGAATGTCATTCCCCGGATTTCTGTGTCCGTCATGTGATTTTACATTCTTGAAACCAGCTTGCGTAAACATTTCGCTAACCTGCTCAATGTAATCCTTGATCATTTTCTCATCATTATCGTCATACCCAACCGAAATTTTAAGCTGGGGCATGCCGAAAGGATCTTTCATCGTCTGATCCAGCGCCACGTAATTGCTTTCTTTCGGAATGGTTTCACCCATCATGTGTGATCCCACGCTCCAATTGCCATATTTTGTAGCCAGAAGTCCCGCTTTCAACGACTCGCCCATTCCGTCCCGATCGTTATAGGTCTGGCGGTTCGCGCCGAAACCGGCTGCATAACCTCTCAGGAAATCGGTTTCCTGCTTGTACACATTACGGAACCTTGGAATGTAGCCGCTGTTCGGGCGTCGTCCCTCGGTGGTTGAATCCAGGAAGCCTTCGTACTCGCCGGAAATGCTTGCGCGATAATTGTGGAAGGCGACGTATTTGCCCAGCACACCGCTATCATTGCCCAGGCCATTCGGAAAGCGTGATGATATGGAGTTTAATAAAATAAGATTGCTGTTCAATGCGGCTGCATTTACAAAAATAATATCCGCATAAAAATCCATCGTTTCCTTGGTATTGGCATCGATAACCCGAACGCCGCTCGCCTTTTGTTTCTTGTCGTCATAAATAATCGAATGCACGACAGAATGCGGGCGCAATGTCATATTCCCGGTTTTCATAGCCCAGGGAATGGTGGACGAGTTGCTGCTGAAATAGCCTCCGAACGGACATCCGCGCTCACAAATGGTCCTATGCTGACATTTCGCGCGTCCCTGATCGAGGTGGATCTGCTGCGGGTCGGTAATGTGCGCCGCGCGGCCGATGATAATGTGGCGGTCTTTGTATTGTTTTGAAACAGATTCCTTGAAGTATTTCTCAACACAGTTCAGATCGTGCGGAGCAAGGAATTCACCATCCGGCAATGTGTCGATGCCGTCTTTGTTTCCGGTTATGCCGGCAAATTTCTCCACGTGGCTGTACCAGGGTGCAATGTCGTCGTACCCGATCGGCCATTCAACGGCAAACTTGTCACGTGCCGGGCCTTCGAAATCGTACTTGCTCCAACGCTGCGTCTGGCGTGCCCATAGCAGCGATTTGCCACCAACCTGATAGCCACGGATCCAGTCAAACGGCTTTTCCTGCACATATGGATGCTCATTGTCTTTGGCAAAAAAGTGCGCAGAAGATTCCTTGAAGTTATAGCATCTGCTGGCAATGGGATTTGCATCGGTAACCTCTTTCGGAAGCCTTTCGCGGTGCTCAAACTCCCACGGCATCATATTCGTGGTAGGATAATCCTTAATGTGCTGCACATCGCGGCCGCGTTCCAGCACCAGTGTTTTCAAACCTTTTTCAGTCAGCTCCTTCGCCGACCAGCCGCCGCTGATTCCTGAGCCAATTACGATGGCATCATAAGTGCGGGCTTTTTTACTGTCAATATTAAAATTCGCCATAATTTTTTTGTGAGATAGGAAGGGAACTCCTAGCCTTTTGTAACCGGAACGCAGCCGTGGTAACGTGCCGGGATCATTTCATAATGGGTCAGATTGGTCATCACATATTCCGACGACATATAACCT
This sequence comes from Dyadobacter chenhuakuii, assembly GCF_023821985.2. Taxonomy (NCBI): domain Bacteria; kingdom Pseudomonadati; phylum Bacteroidota; class Cytophagia; order Cytophagales; family Spirosomataceae; genus Dyadobacter; species Dyadobacter chenhuakuii. The sequence continues at coordinate 3,302,083 of NZ_CP098805.1, forward strand.
TGAATCGTCAGGTTTTTAACCATTCCTAAAAACGCTTTCTGGCCTGCGTCGCTGCCTTTGTCCATATCCTGCAAAAGCTGCATGCGCTGATCTTTGCCTGCGTCGGCAAATGATTTACCAAACCGCTGAATGCTCTGCTCGTCCAAGTTGGAAATGCCGCTTTTCAGGCTTGCCTGCGCTTTGCTATCGTAGCAATCTGTCACCATTTTTTGAACAAAACCACCTACGCCCAGTTCGCCTGCACCCGGCGTGTCTGTTTTTGGGATAATGGTTTCCACCATTCCGGTCAATATTTTAGACTGGTCGGCTGTAAGCAATGTACCTTTTTCCAAAGTGCCCTTGCTCCATCCGGATGCCCAAGCAGGCAGCCCCGCCATTGCGCCCATGGCCAGTGCCATGCTTTTAAGCGCTACGCGTCTTTCCATTGTTTTTATGTTTTGAATGTTGTTGTTACGCTGTTGAAAGCTTATTCTTCCAGAAAGTCAAGGTCTCTGCCGTGGGTTTCTGGAATGGTCAGAATGCAGAAAAGGCCTATCGCAAAGCATATGATTCCGACCAGCGCTCCTGAGTTAATGACTGAAAAAGAGTCTTTAAAAGTAGCAAATAATGTTGTCATAAGCACTACGGTCCCGCGCACCATATTAGGCACGGTGGTGGCTGCTGTTGCTCTCAAATTGGTCCCAAACTGCTCAGCACCAATGGTTACGAACATGGCCCAGTAACCAATACCAAACCCCAGTAATCCTGCTACGCCGTAAAATGTTGACACAGATTTAATTCCGGCATACAAATAAACGACGCTCCATATTAACGTAAATATCATCAGATAAAATACAGCCTTCTTACGCGATTCCAGCCAATGACTCAAAAAACCACTGCATAAGTCACCCATAGACAACCCAACGTAACACCACATGATTGATAATCCGGGCTTTACGACTTCTGACAGGCCCAGCGCTTTCCCGAATTCGTTGCTGAATGTGGCCAGGATCCCGATCACAAACCAGGTAGGAAGCCCGATCCCGATGCATTTGAGATAACGGATCAGCCGGTCTTTATTGGTAAAAAGGGCAAAGAAGTTTCCTTTTTCAACATGCTTTTGATTCTTGATATCCTTAAAAATACCGGATTCAAAAACGCCGATCCGCAGCAGCAGCAACGAAATCCCCAGTCCGCCGCCAATGAAATAGGCATAACGCCAATCGAAATATTCTACGGTAAAATAGGCCACTACTGCGCCCAAAAGCCCGATCCCGGCAACCAATGATGTGCCTATGGCGCGTAAATGCTTTGGTAAAATTTCGGAAACCAATGTAATTCCAGCACCCAGCTCACCGGCGAGCCCGATGCCTGCTATAAAACGTAAAAGCTTGTAAGTAGTAGGATCCTGCACGAAACCGCAGGCAATGTTGGCAAGCGAATAAGTAATAATGGAGCCAAAAAGCACAGATAAGCGCCCTTTTTTGTCCCCCAACACACCCCACAGGATGCCGCCCAGCAGCAAACCTGTCATTTGCCAGTTCAGGATGCTGGCACCAGTCAGTGAAATTTCTGTTTCCGAAAGACCGAGTGAGGCAAGGCTGGGCAAGCGTACAATCCCGAAAAGCAGCAGGTCATATATATCAACAAAATATCCTAGGGCAGCGACAATGACGGGGGCACTAAAAAGATGGGAAAAGTCTGATCGCTCAGCAGTAATGGTGGCCATTGTGATTAATATCGGGTTAAGGAGTTGTTATCGTTTCAAATAAATAGCCGGATTTTCACCCGGCTATTGACCATTTATACATCGAAAATTAGGCTGCAAATGTAATTGACAAAATAATATATTACAATTCTAATTTTTGTTTGTCTTTTAAAAGCTGCTCTTTCAATTTCGCATAATCCACGTCCTGAACGGCCACTTTTGTGTCAATCGCCTGCACGGCGGCCGCTGCTGCGCTTTGTCCTAAAATCATGAAAACAGGCTCCATACGGATCGATCCATAGGCAATGTGCGAGCTGGAAAGGCACACTGGAACGAACAAGTTTTCACACTCCTCTTTTTTAGGCACAATAGAGGCATAGGAAATGCTATACGGTGATTTTGGGTGCACACCTATGTCCCCTTCGTTTTGCACATAGCCATCTTTTTTCACATAACGCTGCGCATTGTGCGAATCCAGTGCATACGAGCCCATTCCGACTGGCTGCTCCACAGGTGTGATGCCCATTGTATGGTTCTCGTTCATCACTGTTGCCGAGATCATCCGGCGCGCTTCACGCACGTAAATCTGATGCGGCCATCCGCCGTTGTCCTTGAACTCGTCTTTGGGTAAACCCCACTTGCTCATCTCTTTACGCACATCCGCAGGGACACGGGGATCGTTGGTAAGGAAGTACATCAGGCCTTTCTGATACACTTCATGCGCCTTAATGATCGCTTTTCTGCGTTCGTAGGTTGCCTCAGGATAATCATAATTTTCACCAATAAAATCCGTGCTGAACGGGCCGTGGTTGTTTGTATCCGTCTTTTTATTAGGAATCGGGTCGTATTTATCAAATGTTTCGTCCCAGCCTGCTTTGTAAACCCTGGCCAGTAATTCGTAGTTGCCAACGTCATAACCTTCCGGTTTTTCGAACGGAATGCGGTTATCAGGATTTGACGAAAGGCACATACGGAAGCAGTAAGCCTGGATCTTTTTATCGCCCGAGCCGTTTTCCGCAATCGGCTCGTCGCTGATGTACGGCAACAGGCCGCTTTTCGGGTCGCCTTCCACTTTGTAAGGGCTGATGTTTTTCTTGAAATAATGTCCGTGCTGGAAAACGCCCGCCTGCACACCATTCCATTTTTCATTGTAAACGCTGTTTGCCTCACGTCCCACATGGTATTTTACGCCCGCAGCTGCCATCAGATCACCTTCATAAGTGGCGTCAATGAACATTTTGCCTGCGAATGTTTTACCTGAAAGTGTTTTGATGGAAACAATTTTGCCGTCTTTTTTCTCAACGCCTTTATCCCTGTCCAGCCACTCGTCGCGGTAGATCTTAATGTTGTTTTCTTTTACAAAATCCTCAAAAACCTGCTCAGCTGCGTGCGGCTCGAAAATCCACATGGTGCGCTCAGCTCCGTCCATCGCCGGAGTTCCCTGGCCTTTGTTGCCATATTCGTCCTTTTTTTGCCATTTCCAGGCTTCGGGCTTGTCGTAATGCTGGTATAACCTGTGGTAAAATTCTCTTGCAAGTCCCCCGATCACGGATTTGTTACCGGTATCCGTGAATCCCAGGCCGCCCGCAGAAAGTCCGCCCAAATGCTTATCCGGCGAAACCACGAGCACTGTTTTCCCAGACTTAGTCACTTGAACAGCAGCTGTAACCGCCGCGGAAGTTCCTCCGTAAATGATCACGTCCGCGGTAAGGGCGTCTTTTGCTTCTTCATTCTTCTTTTCAGAGCATGAAGGGCTGGCGGCGATTAAAAAAAATGCAATCAGATAAATCAAATACTTATTCATTTTCATCAATTGTTGGTTGGGAATAGGAAAAATCAGTAACCTGGATTTTGGTCTTTGGCAGGGTCAAGTGCCTTGTTATAAAGCAATTCTGAATTCGGGATCGGCCACATCATATGCTTGTCGGCAATGTCGATGTTCTTCACTTCCTTAATACGCTTTTTGGCAATGCCCAGGCGTTTCAGGTCGAGCCAGCGCTTGCTTTCGTACATGGTTTCGTAGCCGCGCTCACGTACAACAAGGTCAATAAATGACGTCAATGTTTGTCCTGCGAGTTTGAAATCCACTGGTGATACAGTTTCTGCATTATAGCCGTAAGCCCTGCGGTGGACTTTGTTCAGACTTTCCAATGCTTCGGCCGTTGGCGCGCCATTGGCCCTGGCTGCGGTTTCGGCGTGGAAAAGTAATAGATCAGCATAGCGATACCATGGATAGTCATTTCCCCCGCCGTCGGTTGCCACTGGATCGCGGAATTTCCGGTACAGGCAGGTGTTCGGGCCAAGGCCTACGTCTACATTATACAGGATGTGGGCTTTACGCAAATCTTTCATATCCCAGGTTTTGATAAAAGAATTGGAAGTCGAATCTGTATACTGTGCATATACGCCGCCCGGGCCATAGTAACGATACGGCCCAATGGCTCGGTGCGCGTAGCCGACCAGTCCGAAACCCTGCTGACGTGAGAATTTGAAGTAAAAGATCTCTTCGGGAGTGGATACTACTTCCGGACCATAAATTTTTTGAAAATCTTCCGAAACACTCACAGGCACCAATGAATATTTTCCCGATGCGATCACCTCCTTGGCCCGTTCGCTGGATTCTTTCCATTTTTCCTGATACATGTAGATCTCCGAAAGCAAGGTTTTCGCAGCCCATTTCGTAGGACGTCCTACTTCCGACGGCGCATCGGGCAGAAATTGCTCGGCGTTCAATGCATCACTCAAAATCAGATCATACACTTCCTCAATGCTGGCGCGTTTCAGGTCGGTAACCGTCATGTTTGCCTCCGTCCGCAAAGGAACGCCGCCCCAGTTGCGGACCATTGCGAAATAGATCAGCGAACGCAGATATTTGGCTTCGGCCACAAACTTGGCAATGTCACCTTCCGAAATTTCTTTCGCTTTCGGCACATTATCGATCACAATGTTGGCATTCCGGATAGACTGATAAAAGGCATCCCAGATCGCGCCAACACGGTTAATGTTCGTATTGTCCAGCCCCTGGTACAGGCTCACGGGCGTTTGGCTGCCTCTTGAATTTCCATAGTCCGGCAACCCCTCCTGCTGCGCCGGGTAATTGACACTCAAACCATTAGGGCCACGCATAGGACCGTAGATGGCATTCACCGCCGCGCGTGCTTCGTCCGGGGTGTTGTAAAAAACTTCCGCAGCCAGTGATTTTGGCTCTTCTTTCAGAACGTCTTCACACGCCATGAGGGAAAGGGCGAGTATTAAACAGATAGCTATATTTTTCATTACAGGTAAATTTTAATGTTTGATAGATCAGAAACCTACGCGCAAGCCGATAGTCGTCGTTTTTGCAGTAGGATAGCTGTAATGGTCAATGCCCATGCGGATCGAGTTAGAGCTGCCATAGGAACTGATTTCAGGATCAAACCAGGAATATTTGGTGAATGTGATCAGGTTTTGTGCGCTTACATAAACCTGCGCACTGGTAAGCCATTTGATGTTTTTCACCGGCACATTGTAGCTCAGCTGAATGTTCTTGAAACGCAGGTAAGATCCGTCTTCTACGAACCGGTTCGAAACCTGCGCTTGCGACACTTTGCCTGTGATCAATGGATATTTGGCATTGGTATTGGTTGGCGTCCAGTGGTTTGCAAACACTTCTCGCGGCATATTCAGGGCCTGACCGTAATCCATGGTTTGGTTTACAGAGCTCAGGTTGAAGATATCATTCCCCTGCGTGCCTTGAATAAACACATTCAACTCGAAATTTTTGTAATTCATGCTCGAATTGAAACCGTAAATCAGCTTCGGGTTCGGGTTTCCGATGATGCGTTTGTCGCCAATGTCACGCGTGCCGTTTCCGTTGAAATCTTCGTAAACGATCTTGCCGGTTTCATCATATCCTTTTTCAATGTATCCGTAAAAAGTCCCGATCGACTCGCCTTCACGCAGCACATTCACATTGTCATTAATCACCGAAATGTCGATTGCCTGGCCCAGTACATCATTGCCGCCATATAATTTCAAGACTTTGTTCTTATTGATGGATGCATTAGCAGACACATTCCACTTGAAAGCGCCGGTAAGCACATTGGCATTGGCCGAGATCTCAAAACCTTTATTCTGCACTTTTCCGACATTATCAATGGTGTAAGCATAGCCCAGTGATGAAGGCAAAGGCACATTATTGAGTAGGTCACGCGTATTTTTGATATAATAATCCAATGTCAGCGAGAATCGGTTTTGAAAAAACCCAATGTCCAATCCAATGTCGGACTGCGATGTAGTTTCCCATTTCAATGGTCCGGCAAGGCGTAAGCCCGGTGCATAGGAAGTTGTTAAGGCGTCTCCAAAAACCACTTTGTTGGACGACAGCTGGTTTAATGTGTAGTAAGGATCAATGGCCGTGCTTCCCGTTTCGCCATAACCCACCCGGATTTTCAGGTCCGAAATGAAGGGTATATCTTGGATAAATTTCTCCTCCGACAAACGATACGCAATGGATCCCGAAGGAAAGTAACCCCATTTCTGACCTTCGGTATAACGTGAGGAACCATCCGCACGGAAACTGACCGTTGCCAGGAATTTATCGTTAAATGAATAATTTAACCGGCCCAGATAAGACAAAAGTGACCATTTAAAATAGCTCGATCTCGGCACACCCTGCGTTGCACCAGCGCCAACATCAAATGACTCCTGAATGTCACTCACAAAGCCACTCGCGTTTGTGTTCAGCTCAGTCTGGGTCAGGTCCTGGTAAGTGAAACCGGCCACTGCGGAAATGCTGTGCTTGCCAATTTCTTTTACATAGCTTACCGTATTCTCATTCAACAAGCTGGTGGTCTGGGCGGTGTTAATGGAGGCTGACCCCAGGGAATTCACGAATTTTTTAGTTGTATAAAAGTCGCCGCGGTCATCCGTATTCTCAATCCCGCCCGAGATTTTGATAGAAAGTCCTTCCAGCGGCATGTAAGTAAGCGCTCCGTTGGCAAGCACTTTATTGGAACGAAGGTGATCCGTTTGCTGCTCAATGAAGTTCAGCGGATTGGTGATCACATTGGAACCCCAGGAATAAACCGTGGCCAAATTGGAATAACCACCTTCGGGCAAACGCGCATCCACAGTCGGGTAACCCGAAAGCATAGCCGAAATCAATGAGTTACCCCGGTTTCCACCGCCTGAATTCTTGCGATCCGTGTCGATGCGGGTCAAAATTGTATTGATATCGAACTTAAACTTTTTGCTGAAATCGGTGCTCAGATTGGCCCGGATGGAGTTACGCACATAGTCGCTTCCAATAATGATACCGCCCTGATTGAAGTTGCTTCCTGAAACCGAGAAGCGTGTTTTCTCATTTCCGCCGTTTACTGAAACCGAGTGGTTTTGAATGGCAGCTGTCCGGAGTGTCAGATCCTGCCAGTCGGTTCCTGTGCCGAAACCATTGATTTCATCTTGTGTAAAATGCGGTGCAAGACCGTCATTAGCAGCTTGTTCGTTGTAGAATTGTGCATATTCATTGGCATTCATCATTTCAATTTTCTTCCTCGGCTTTTGAAAACCTACATAACTGTCCAGGTCCACGCTGATCCTGCCTGACTTTCCTTTTTTGGTTGTGATCAAGACAACGCCATTCGCCCCTCTCGAACCATAAATGGCTGTGGCAGAAGCGTCTTTCAGGATTTCAATGGATTCAACATCGGCATTGTTCAGCAATGTCGGGCTGGTGGAATAAGGAAAGCCATCCACCACATAAAGTGGCTCGTTACCCCCCTGAACCGAGTTTGTTCCCCGGATCCGTACGCTGATAGGACTTCCCGGCGCGCCTGTGTTTTGCGAAATCTGCACACCTGTCGCGCGTCCGGCCAGTGATTGCATGAGGTTTGTTGCCGGGTAAGCATTCAATTCTGTGGATTTGATAGAAGCAACCGATCCGGTCAAATCAGACTTTTTAACAACTCCATAACCCACCACCACTAATTCGCTCAGTGATTTCACATCAGCTTCAAGCGTAATGTTGATCGTGCTTTGATTTCCGACCGGAATTTCCTTGGTCATATACCCTACAAAACTCAGCACAAGCACTCCATTATCAGGCACATCCAGCGTAAAACCGCCATCGGCATCCGTTGTTGTGCCGGTTTGCGTTCCCTTCACCACAATGCTTACCCCCGGAAGCGGCGCGTTCATTTCATCCACCACTTTGCCTGTAAGGTTACGCTTGGGAGAAATGCTTTTGGAAGGCAGTTCAGCCGGCGGAAGGGCGTCCTGTCTTTTAAGGATTATTATTTTCCCTGAAACTTCGTATTCAAGCTCCAAGGGCGTCAGTATCTGGTCAAGGACTTCGTATAAAGGTTTTTCGGTCGCATTAACCGTCACTTTTCTAGCCGATTTGATTAGTTTGGAGCTGAACACAAACCGGACATCGGCCTGCTTTTCGACCTGGCCCAGCACTTTTTTTACTTCACTGCCGCTGGCCTTAATCGTAATTTTCTGAGATAGAAGCGACTGCGCGTTGCTGTCGTGGGCTTGGCCGGTTCCAATGAACCATATGGCAAATATCAATTGTGTAGCTGTTATTCGCATCGTCCAAAGTAATACCTGGCGGTATTTAAAGGGTTTTTTCATAGATTTGATTGTTTTGTTATGATTCAAAAGCTGGCAAAACGATCCCTGCCTCCGCATAGGAGGAAAAATGGCGACAACCAAAAGGGATTATTCGGAGCCGGTGATGCGGGAACATTGCCGGCTCTTTTTTATGGATTATTCTTTCTGTTTTTTAATCGGGTCGTTTAGGTGTTGGGTTAAAGTAGAACATTGATTTACAACATATTAATATCAATTCTTACAACCTCTGCTGTGGATCACAACCTGCCCGTCGATGATTTCATAACTGGCTTCCACAGCCTGACAGATAATAAAAAGCTTTTCGTGAAGTGTCTGGTTATCCAGTGTTGCCGTTAGCGGGCAGTCTTTTAGAATTTCCGCATCGTACAGGATTTCAATGCCATAAGCCTTGCCAACGGTTGCAAAAACATCGCTCGCAGGCGTGTCTTCGAATTCAAATTGTGGGATTTCAGCCTTAGGAACGACTATTTCGGGTTTCTCGACCAGCGTCTTCACCATTCTCACTTCCTCCCTCGAATAAATAATTTTCTGATTCGGGCTCAGCACAATGCCTTGCAATTCCCTACCCGAAGTTTTTTGCTCAAAATCAGGATCCGACTGCGGAAAAACGGAAACTCGCCCGGTTTTCACCTCCACCGTAACCTCATTCGAATTTCCATATGCCCTAATGGTAAAACTTGTACCCAAAACCTTGGTAACCAAGCCATTGGAATACACAAAAAACGGACGGTCAGCGTCTTTTGTAATATCAAAAAATGCTTCGCCTTCCAGGTAAACTTCGCGCTTGGCAGCCACGAACTTGTTGGCATAACGGATGCGGGCCTTGGCAGACAATGTCACCTTGCTCCCATCGTCTAAAACCACCGTCATAGGCTTCGTAGAAGCGTTCCACTTCTCGGTAATGCTGTCCTTATCCTCTTGAATGGGCTTTTCGAATGTGATCTGCCGAGACTCTTTTTTGGTAGAAAGTGAGTAAATGATCCAACCTGAAATAAGCAGCAATGCAACCGCTGCTGCCATGCGAAACCATGGAAAATGGTAAGTTTTTAGCTGTTTTACAGGCTCGGCAAAAGTGGGATATTTTTCAAAACCGTCTATGCGGCCAATGGTGTTCTTTACGATTTCTGTAATCTCAGGATCGCTTAATTCGGGTTCGTGCAATCGCAACGACAGCACTATACTCTTAGCCTGCTGAATTTTGTCATGGGCATCTGCATTTTTTTCAATCCACGCTTCCCAAAGCTCATCCGTTTCGCGCGTAGGCGACAGGACCCATTGCCTAAAAACGTTATCCCAGACAAAATCTTCAACGGTAAAATCTCTGTAATGATCCATATGAGGCTTGCTTCTAACATACGATAGACACAAAGCGGATCGGGATACCAATAAATTTTAAATTATTTCTAGAAAAATCAATAAAACCGCATTTTCAGTGGCATTATGACCCTTTTTTATATAAATAAATGGATCAAAAAGAAGGTAAGGAATTCAGCTTTCCAATGTTTTTTGAGCTGCTTAATGGCGATTTGGAGGAGGTTGGAAACGGTTTGCGGGGAAACGGACATGATCTCGGAGATCTGCTCCCGGCTCAGCTCCTGGAAAAATTTCAGATAGATCACTTCCTTCTGACGCTTAGGAAGCTCCATCAGCAGTTTTTCGAGCTGGCGCGTGCGCACGAGCGTAGATTCGTTGATAATGTATTGCTGCTCAACAGAAAATTCAAGATCAAATGCCTCATCCGCCTGCTCAGCATTCCCCTCTCCGACCCACGACCTGGACGACACGCTTCTGTGCATAAGGCGGCGCAGTGAAGCCATCAGATAAGGTTTGACAGCAACTTCCGCACTCAGATTCTCCCGTTTTTCCCACAAATGCAAAAACAAATCCTGCACCGAGTCCTTAACAAATTCCTGGTCTTTCGAAAATTTACAGCCGTAACGGAAAAGCACGCGGAAATGAGAAGACATCAATTGCTCAAACGCAGCCACATTCCCCGACAAAAACTGTCGCCAGAGCGCATTGTCATCAGAAGATTGAGGAGGCTGAGAATGTGGTTTCATAACATTGTAAAAGTTGCCACAAGGTTACAAACGCAAGCTTGCTTAATTACAACGATTAGTCAAACTTAATCCAATTTTCATCCTATACCAAAAAATCTTACACCCTGAACATTACTCCACCATCACCCTGACAGATTTCTTCTTGCGCTCCTTATTTTGGAAATGCACGATATACATTCCCGACGCCAGCTCCTCGACAGGATGGATGAAGATTTTATCAGAAGCCACTATCTCCGCCGAAATATTCACATCCCGCCCCCACATATTAAATAGCCGGAGCGACGATTTATCCACGTTTTCAGCACGTAATGTGATCATTTTCCGAGTTGCCGGATTGGGCGCGACTACAACCTCTCCCGTTTTCAGTTCAGATACACCATCACGGATCATTATCTCGTGAATACGCACCTTACCCTGCCCGTTCCGGAACCGCATTTCGAAGTTGGAAAGTTTATTAGCAGCATATAAGGAATTGCCTGGATAAGCGGGACTATTGAGGCTTACCGGCTCATTATTAACCCATAAATCGTAACTCCCCGGCAGGGCGTTGTAGGTGACAGCATGAGTGGAGGACAGTTTGTAAGCCAGTATTTTCTTTGAATTATTCAGGACCCAGGTCAATGTAACCTGCTTCTTTTTGGGGATAACCTTACTGGTGTTTTGCGTTGCGAAGTCCTTGATACTAAACCCACCATCCTGAAAATTAAGCGAGAACTTTCCGAACATCAATGCATTGCCCGGAAAGGAATGGTTATCAGGATTAAAATTTTCACCCACATAAAAATACATCGCATTCAGCGCCGCCGACTGCACAGATTCAGCGCTGAGGGTGATCTGGATAAATAATGTTTCCGGGTTCGGCTTAAATGGTGTCGCCCGCAAAACTCTTATAATCCCACCCGTCGCAGAATCCTCCTGCGTCCGCACGAGATCCATATAGTTTTTGGAAAATTTAGAAAAAGAAAGCTCAGGAACCGTCTCAACAATATGGCTAAACTGTCCGGAATCAGGATCAGCACTGACATAAGGCCCCGATTTCGAAAAATCCTGGTGAAAATAAATAGTCTGCGCCAATGCACATTGAAACAGCGCCGACCACAAAACAGCTGCCAAAACGCTCAAAAAAGAAATAAAATGTGACGTCATAAAACATGGGTTTTATGTGTTTAGACGTCAGGTCTTAGTAATGGTCACAAAGTATTTTTGGGAAATTTTTTATCGGCTCCTTTCAGCCTCCCTAATCTTTGCCAACTCCCCTGCCATAGCCTTTACTTTCGCGGGATATTTGGTTGCCAGGTTTGTTTTTTCTCCCAGATCTTTGCTTAAATCGTAAAGTTGAGGGGATGCGTTATTTCCGGTTTCTGTGTTTGTCAGTTCCTGGATCGCTTTGCCTTCTCTTGGCTCAATGTATTTCCAGTTTTCCCTGGTGATAGACAATGCTCCGCCTTGTTTGATGAGATACGGCCTGCCGATTTTTGATTTTCCCAGGATGGCATCCATGGTATTGAAACTGTCCGGGGCATCATCGACTTCCATTTTTTGCTGGAAATAATGAGCGAATGATGCGAGCAGATCGATCTGGCAGATCAATGCGTCCGAAACAGTGCCTGGTTTGATCGCCTGCGGCCAGCGCGCGAGCCATGGCACGCGGCTTCCACCTTCAAAAGCGCTATATTTTCCACCTCTTAACACGCCCGCAGGTTTGTGCCCCTGAGCCAGTTCAACCGCTTTATCCGCATAACCGTCGTCCAGAACGGGACCATTGTCACTTGAAAAGATAATCAGCGTATTTTCAGTCAGCTTCAATTCATCCAGCTTTTTAAGTATTTCGCTTACCGTCCAATCCATTTGCAGGATCACGTCGCCGCGCAAGCCCATCTGGCTTTTTCCTTTGAACTGGCTGCTTGGCATTCTCGGAACGTGGATGTCATTCAATGAGAAATACAGGAAAAACGGGTTCTTTTGGTTTTCCTCGATGAACTGTTCCGCTTTGCTCAAAAACACATGTGCAATTTCCTCATCCGTCCAGCGGGTCTGCTTCCCGCCCGTCATCCATCCAATGCGACCAATTCCATTCACGATGGTGTTATTATGCCCGTGATTCGGCGAGGCAGGTAATTTCAAAAGTTCAGGATTTTCCAGACCTGTGGGCTCATTGCCTATTTTTTTGGAATAGTCCACTGCTATGGGATCCAATTTATCGAGTCCTTGTACATTTTGATCTTCGATAAAAACGGTGGGGACGCGGTCGGAGGTTGCGGGGAAAAAGTAAGCGTAGTCAAAGCCAGTTTCATTGGGGCCTTTGGTAATAGGTTCATTCCAATTGATCTGCTTGTTTTTTTCACCTAGTCCCAAATGCCACTTTCCAACCGATGCCGTTTTGTATCCTGCATTTTGAAAGACCTTCGCCAAAGTGAGCCGGTCAGTAGGAATAATCAGAGACGCATCGCCCGGCAAAACGCCCGTCCCTTTCTGCCGCCAGGGATATTTTCCCGTTAACAATCCAAACCTTGAAGGCGTACAAGTCGCAGAGGTCGTATGCGCATTCGTGAAACGGATTCCTTCCTTCCCGATCCGGTCAATGCTGGGTGTCGAGATTTTTGTCGCGCCATAACTGCTCAAATCACCATAACCCACGTCATCCGCATAGATGAAAATAACATTGGGTCTTTGCTGTTTTTTCTGAGCGAACAGCAGCCCTTGACTAACCAGTGTTACCGTTAGAAAAATGGCAAGAATACTTGGGGTCCGGAACAAATGCTTTTTTGTAATATTGGCAATACACATACTATGATAAGTCAATGAATAATCCTTTTTATGAGTTTGACTCGCTGAATAATGCAACGCGATTTGATTTTTTAAGCATTGGCAAGAAAGAAATTCACAAAGCCGTAATTTATAGTCAAACTGCCGATCCTCAAATTTTCTTTCTGAGTCTTGCCAATGTTTTACAAGACGACTCATTGGATTTTGTAACAATCAGTAATAATGGCGATTTAAAAGTTGTAATGGCAACCGTCGTCCAGACATTAATGACATTTCTTGACGTTTATCCGACGGCGATGATCGCTTTTACGGGTAACACGCCTTCTAGATCACGCTTGTATAATATTCTAATAGGTCAGGAGCTCGGTCAAGCATCAGCAAGTTTTAAACTATTCGGTATAAAAGGAGACCACATCGAGTCATTCGCACCTGATAGATGCTATGACAGCTTTCTTGTTATGCTTAAAAATGTTAATATTGAATAAAAAAAATAAATTATGGCAACTACACACAAAGACAAGGCTGCAACCGTCACTCCTTTCAAAAAAAAGAATTTAGGACCTTTTGCAACAGAGAAAGAAGCTTCGGATGCGAAAAACGGAGAACTTTGGGAAAGGATTTCTAAAATGAATGTTAAGGAATTTGTTAAAAATCACTGACAGTAATAGACAAAAATAAGACCTGCCAAAGCAAATCTGGCAGGTCTTATTTTTTAACTCAACCTGAGTTACTTCGCCGCAGTCAAGCTTTTTATCAACTCAACTTCATCCTTCTTATAAGGCGTTCCGTCTTTGCGGAAGATGTCGTGGAACCAGAGGTCGGGTTCTTTGGTGTAAGTTTTTTTCCAGCTATCCCATGGGTAGATCGTTTGCGATTTGCCGTCTACAAGTCCCCAGTTGATGGCGCCAACATTGTACTTCTTGGCGATAGGCAACGATCCTTTGAAGAAACTGCCATTTCCACGTGACATATACTCTGTGCAAATCATCGGGCGGCCGTATTGCTGCAACTGCTTGATACGCTTCTCAAAATCTGCTGCGTCTTCGTAATTATGAAAAGTAACAATGTCCGATTGGTCGATCATTACTTTTTCAATTGGCTTTAAAGTCTCTTGAGAAGTCCAGTCACCATTCCAGACTCCCGCTGTCAATGGTTGCGAAGGGTTCACGGACCGTGCCCAAACGAATGCTTTTGACAGCAATGGGATCACATAATCCACTTTGTTAGGCAATTCAACTTTGCCGTAAGAGCTTGTATTCGGGTTATCCGGCTCGTTCCAAATGTCCCAGGCCAGCACCCTGTTATCGTTTGCAAAAGCAGCGACTGTGCCTTTTACATATCTTTCCAAACGCGGATATTGCGTACTGTCTTTCAGTGCATTAAGCCCCGGGCTCTGCACCCAGCCTGAGTTATGGACGCCTGGTTTTGGTGCACGTTGTTTTCCCAGCTTAGGAAACGGGTCCCAGCAGGAATCGAATAATACAAACAATGGCTTTATCTTATGTTTTTCTGCAATGTCCAAAAACACGTCCAACCGCTGCACAAAGCCAGCAGAATCTTCCTGGAACAACAAATCGTGCAGATAAACCCGCATCGTGTTCATGCCGATATCAGCTGCCCAGCCAAGCTCCTTATTGATGGTGGCTGTGTCAAAATCGGCCGCCTGGAACATTTCGAGCTGGTTAATGGCGGTGCTGGGCAGGAAATCGGCACCTACCAGCCAACCTTGTTTAGCATACCATTCGTTTGCCTGCTCCTTGGTCCAAATCTCGCGCGTATCCTTTTGCTCCGTTGCGGCGCTTTCATCTTTCCGCTCTTTTTTCGCACAGTTTTGAAATGAAAGGCAAATAAGGATCGCCCAGACTGTCGTTTTTAAAAATTTCATTCAGTTAAGGATTTTGTTTATAATTATTTAAAAGACGCGCAGCAGCCTTTTCTACACTTGGCTGCGCATGAAGAATTTCCGGTCAGCTATTTTTCTACGTTACCAGTTATCTTAAAAGTATGCTATTCAAGCCATACTATTTGCGTAAATGCGCCATTAGCAGCCACATCCCAAACTTCCACGCGCACCCATTTCCTGTTTTTCAAATTTTTGGTAAATGTAAATGACTTCTCTCCAAATGCTTCCGTATCATTCAAATTGATCACATCGTGAAAAACCTCTTTTCCATCCCCGGAAATCACTTCCGCCCGGTTCAATGGAAATGTCCATTTCGCATTTAATCTAATCTCAACATTCCCTTTCGCATCGACTTTCGTTGTTTCTCCGGAAGTGGCATTATTTACTGTAAACTTCGGCAAAAGTACTTCTCCCGTCGAGACAAAGAACTTGCCTTTTTCCATTGCGTCCAGTAAAGGTTGCCAGCCATCTTCAAATTGCGGCATATGATCGAGCTGCATATAATTCACATTCAAATGACCATACAATTCATAATTTGGCTCAATTCGGAACAGATCTGCCTCGGCGATCACATATTTTTTCTGTCCCCAATTGGCCATATCGTCCATCAGGTCCAGGACGCGTTTGCCTAATTTTGGCTGGGATAGATCCGCAGGCATTGCCTTCCAGGCGGCACCCAGGAATCGGTCCGACTTATAAAAAGCTTCATCTTTATATTTGTCAGGAAAGCCGGTTGAGCCTTTTGTTCTTGCATGGGCAGTCCAGGCGAGGCCTTTTTCCAGTTCCAGCAGCTTTAACATTTCTTCCTTATTGCCTATGCGGTAAAGCTTTCCATATTCCGCATTTTCTTCAACAAATGGCTGGTTTTTCTCCCGCGACATGAGCCAGTAAACAGGTTTTGGGAAAATATTCATCCAATGTCCACCAAAGAAATTGTTCGGCTCCTCACCGGGCAGAAGCAGGAAATTACCATCCGAAAGCCGCTTGCATTCTTCAAACATCATCTTCAATTCGGGCCAGCGCTTCGCTTCGGGTCCGCGTGGACTTCCCGGGCCGTGAAATTCTCCAAGATGAACAATGTTAACGCCTGTGTTGCGGAATGCCTTTACGAAACCGGGCATTTCCGGCATGGGCCTCCGCGTAAGCACCTCATCCACATGCTCCTGGTGAAAGTGGCTGGACATGGTGTAATAGCCGGGCAGCGGTTCATAAGTATCATTATGCGTGAACGCTTCGACCTTTTCGAGCACTTTTCCATCCTTTTCTGCACTCAGTAGGCAGAAGAAATTGTATCGCTGCTGTGTTTTTGGCGGCGCATTGAACCATGGAACCCACCGGCGGTCGCCCAGTAAGTCATGCCGCAGGCCTATGCCAAAACCCGGAAACTGGTTCCGATAATTGTTTCCATACCAAATGTGTTCGAGGTTATAAGCATTGTCCAGCGGGTAAAAAAACTGGTGCGGCGCTGGAAAAACAGCCAGACTGCCTTCTTTTCCTTCTCCGATAATGGTGCGATATTTTACGGCCATCATATTCACTGTGTCCATCCTGTCAACGGCCCTGCTCCTGACATTGTTCTCAGTATCCGACCAAAACAATTTTTCCCAGGGCGTCTGCTGGCTCACCAATCCCGCATCATAAACCACCGCCAGCGAATCCACATCGGTGGCCATGACAGCCGCAACATTCATTAGCGGACTGCCATTGTAAAGGGTAAAATTGTATGAACCCGAAAATGGCCCTGCCATGGCGCCAGAGACAATAATCTCGGTCTGAGAACCCGAGGAAACGACCTTCACGCCCGTTTTATCCAGCTTAACCGGATAAGTTTTGTAAGGCAGATAAGCCGTTTTGTCAAAGAAAATATTCCAGCCGTTCTGCGAAACAAGATCACGTTTGCCAACCGTCAGGATGACGGCCGGATCCAGGTTTTTAACAATGGTTTTGTAGGCATTGTTTTTGCCCATCAACAGGCCGTTGATAATGGGCTGTCCTTTGCTAAGATCAATGATAATTTTCCCGGATTCCGCATTGCCTGCGGGCCATTCTATGTGCAGCAAATTGCCTTCATTCGTTACTTTCACTCCTTTCTTTTTATCGAAACCAGCCAAATCAACAGGGATTTGAGCATGAGCACATAGGTTGGAAAAGACAAAAAGGAACAACAGGACTTTACGCATAAGGCAAAATTTTAAGAGAACATTTTTTTATAAAAGGCCAAACCTTCCTCGGCCAGTTCATCGGCACTATTAGCAAGCGGACGCCAGATGCAAGCGGCACGCGCAAGCTCCTTGGAAGGCTGACCGAAAGTTTCAATCACAACAGCACCGTCATAGCCGATCCCGACCAATGCATCCCGGATCTCCTCCCATTCCAAATGTCCGGTCCCAGGCGTCCCACGATCACTTTCGTTACCCTGGACATGGCATAGCAAGTCCTTCCCAATCTTCCTTACCGAAGCAGGAATGTCTTTTTCTTCAATGTTGGAATGGAATGTATCCAGAACGATTTTGAGGTTCGGGCTCGCCACTTCCTGCACAATGGAAAGTGCCTGATCAACCGTGTTGACCATGTCTGTCTCAAAGCGGTTAAGCGGCTCCAGACCAACGACAACGCCATAATCCGCAGCAATTTGTCCAATCTCAACGAGTGTTTCAATACACCAGGCACGTTCCTGTTTTTTCTGCTCATCCGAAACGATCCTCGTCTTCCCGACAGCGGAATAAACCGGCCCTCCGAAGATAGGGCTGCCTACATTTTGTGCAATTTTAATGCAGTCGATAATGTATTGTTTCCCCAGCTGCCGATGCAATGGCTCGGTGCTGGAAATGTCCCGCTCCGGCCCGAAAGCGCCGCTGATGGTAATTTTCAAATCCAGGTCTCGGGCGACGGTTTTTATTAATTCCCAATCGATAATGTCTGTTGCTTCCACGGCTATTTCAATAATGTCATAGCCCATGTTTTTAACCTTGGTAAGGAGGTCAATGTTCTGCGTTGAGAATGGGGAAACCCATATAAATGTGCTTGCTCCGAATAGCATTGGAGGAATGTTAGTGGTGAGTATTGAATGTGAGGTGTTACGCCTCGAAGCTCGGCACATTGACCCTTATGCCGCCATTCATGGCAGATTCATGGGCGCATATGCCTGCGCAAGTGTAATTCGCTGCTAATGCTGCGTCAACCGCAGAATCGCGGCCTTCAACGATGGCGGCTACGAATTCCTGCACCAAATGCGGGTGTGATCCGCCGTGGCCTGCACCCTGGAGGAAGGAAACGTGGTTTGGATCGTCTATTTTTTCACGTTTTGTGAAATGTTTGATTGGTTCGATCAAAAGTTCGTCTGTATCGGGCACATCAATGCGTTTTGCATTTTCGCCGCCGTCGAAGATGATGTGGCTTTCATCTTGCAATTGCTCCCATTCAAAGGACATTTTGGTGCCGTAAACGTCATAACTCTCACGATACTGACGCACAACGTCGAACAATGAACGCGTTGCTTCTGCAACTACGTCCGAATTTTTTAGCGTAAATGTTGCTGTTTCCACTGCAAACGGCGACCCGTAACGACTTGCCAGATCTTCGCTTAACCGGCCTGATCCGTGACATACAACGGTTTCGGCAATGGTGTTGTTGATTTTTAAGAGCGGGGAAATGGCGTGGGTGCCGTTCAGCATGGGTGGGTATCCTTTCCAATATTCGCCCCAGCCTTCCATGCTCATATCCTGAATGTGGGATCCGCGGACAAACTGAATACGACCTAGTTCGCCCGTTTCTGCCAGTTTCAACCCATATAAAAATTCACGCGTATAAAGCGCGGTTTCCATCATCATATACACCTTTCCGGAGCGGCGCTTGGCTTCGACAATCGCTGTGCAATCTTCCAGGGTCATGGCCATAGGGATGGTGCACGCGGTGTGTTTTCCAGCATTTAGCGATGCCAATGTCATTTTCGCGTGCTCGGGAACAGGTGTTACGACGTGGATGGCATCTACATCTTCCTGCTTAGGAACATCTTCAAAATGTTCGAAAACCAGATTTGGGTCGAGATTGAATTTGGCAGTCAGTTCGTCACGGGTTTCTTTGCTGCGCGTACAAATTCCTACGGCTTTAATGTTCGGGTGACTTTGGTAAATGGGGATAAATTCTTTTCCAAAACCCATTCCAACAATAACGACTGTGATTTGCTTCTGACTCATTTTTGTTTTGTTTAGTTGTCTGTATTTTACTATGCCTCTCTGTCTGTGTCTGTATCTCTCTCTATTCTATCTGTATCTCTCTATCTCTATCTCTCTATCTCTATCTCTATCTCTATCTCTATCTCTATCTCTATCTCTATCTCTATCTCTATCTCTCTATCCCCAGGTTGAAACCTGGGGCTATAAATAAATTGTCCCGATGGGACTGTAATAAGTGCCTTTGGATTTGGGGCCTAGGAGATAATAGACGTTCCATCGGGACTATCTATATTGTTCCTCCGGGTTTCAACCCTGAAAAACCAGTTAGCAAGTCCCATCGGGACATTCCATATCATGGCACCGGGTTTCAACCCTGAAAAAACCAGTTAGCAAGTCCCATCGGGACAATCCATATCATGGCCCTCGGTTTCAACCCTGAAAAAACCAATTAGCAAGTCCCATCGGGACGATCCATATCATGGCCCCGGGTTTCAACCCGGGAAAACCAGTTAGCAAGTCCCATCGGGACGATCCATATCATGGCCCCGGGTTTTAACCCGGGGAAAACTAGTTAGCAGCCCACTGAACAGCATTCCGCAAAATAGTCTGATATGGTGCTATGGTGTGTGATGCCGCATCATGACCCAAGGCAATCCCTACAATCCTTCCTTTGGGATATTTTACAATGAATAGGCTTGGAAAAACTTTCTCTGAACCGGCCGCTTTCGCAGTTGCCAGAACTTCTATCGGCGATCCTGATTCATCCGGAATCTGGTAATATAGCTCGTCGTCCAGATGAAATGTTTCGGGCACATTCTTCGTCACCGGGTGCTTTTTGGTTATTGTCACATCAAACGGGCCATATTTATCATGCCCTTTTGAGCCGCCGCCTACCAGCTTCTGATTGTATTCAGGCCAGTCTTTCCAATTGTACCAAAGCGCAGGATGGGCAAGGACCAGGCCTTTACCTGCATCTACAAATGCAAATATTGCTTTCCTCGTCGCATCATCAGCGATGGGCTGGTTATTGGCCAGAAGAAGCACGTCAATGTCTTTCAGTTTTGGTAAAATAGTGGTCGGGTCACTGGTATATTCGACCGTTGCCAACCCCCCTTTTTGCAGCGTTTCTACGTCTGTGCCCTTATACCATTTATCAAAATCGTGAGAAGAGCCGCCGCCTACCATTAAAACGCGTATGGCTTTTTTACCGGTTTTATCAATGCTATTGCCTGCATATGCCACTGAAAAAGCCAGCAGCAGGATCCATGTTAATGCAGTTTTGAAAATTGAATTTGTCATTTGAAGGAAATTAAAAGTTTAGCTTCTGGTCCTAAAAGGTATTTTAAATTATTTAACTACCCGCAAAATTCCGTTCATTCCGCGCCAGTGGCCCGGGAATGTGCATACGTAAGTGTAGTCGCCGGGCTCATTAGGAACCGTAAATTCCAATGTGACCGTTTCGCCTGAGTTGACGAGTCGGGTTGCGTATAAAACTTCGGGAACTTTCGGAACATACTGCTTCTCAGCAGCTTTTGGATCGCGTAGCATTTCGTCTGCTGCCTGACCGACTTTTTGCAATGTCCCAGGCTTGATAATGACCAGGTTATGCTGCATTCCATCCGGGTTTTCCAGGTTGATCACCACTTTTTGACCGGCTTTCACCGTAAGCTGCTTTTTGTCAAACTGCATAATTTCCTTTTCAACTTTCAGCTCGATCACCGTCGCATTGGATGATTTTGCGCTGCTGGCAGTTGTCGTTTTTTCGCGCTCCATGGCCCCTGCATTTTCTTCCGACGGACGATTCAGTTCCAGAGATGCCTTTTGAAAATTGCCTGCAAAGCCAAATTTACCTTCATATGAACCAATCTTGTCTTCGCCTTCCATATCTTCGCCAGTGCGGACGGAGTTGCTGAGCGGCGTAGCAAAAAGCATATGCGCTTTTCCTTTTGCAACTTCTTTGCCATCGATAGCGATGATAATGTCTCCCGCTTTGGTCAAACTGGCTACAACATCGAATTTTTCAGGGAGCGGCTCAGTGGTTGCTGCCTGACTCACCATACCATGCTGTTTGACCGCCATAATCAACTTGCCATCCTGAATGTACAATGCATAACCTCCATCTTTTCCACCTTGTCCAGCGATAAAACCTTGCAATGCTTTGTCTTTTGCCTTGGTGACACTGGCTTTAATGGTAATTTCCTTTCCGGATACATCAGGCGGATATTGCAACGTATTGCGACGGCCCAACGGATATACTTCCTTTGCAAGCGCTTTGGTAACCTGCTCGGCAAATGCGGATTTATCGGACTGCTTTTCCGAAGCCGCCAAAAATCCTTTTTCATGGCTAATAGCGGCTGCCAACAATGCTTTGGACAACCAAGGATCTTTCGCGTTCTGCTCGTCCAATGCTGCCTGATAAACTGCTTCACCTACTTTTTCCGATGCCGGCAATGTGATCAGAGCAACAAAAACACTTAAACGCGTATTCAGATTGGCATCTTTCATGCCTTTTTGAAGCATTTCAAAACTTTGTTCATTTTTTGGCAAAACACTTGCTGCTGCCTTGCGAACGCCCGCAGCCGGGTGTGTTAATGCTCTGTTTACAACTTGCAACGCTTCCGCATTAGAACCGTCCAAGACAGCCAGGCCATGTAATGTCCATAATGCATGGACGGCTGGGCTGTTCAGTCCAATCTCGTCTACTTTCGGGTTGTTGATGATTTTATACAAATCAGGAACAACAGACAGTTTTTTGGACTCTACCAAAAGGCGCTGAGCCGTCATGCGCCAGAACATGTTGTCGTTTTCCAACGCGGCTACAAGGCCAGGCAGGTCATCCTTTGACAACTTCATAGGAGGCGTTTTCCTGGCGTTTTTATAAACAACCCGGTAAATCCGACCGTGATTCAGGTCGCGCATGGGGCTGCTGAATGCATTTCCGGGGCCTGGGGGCTGTTCTTTGGAGGGCATAATAAATTCTGCGGGTGACTGCGCAGGCACGAACACATTGTGCTGAATAATGAAGTTGTACCAGTCTGCAATCCAAACCGCTCCATCCGGACCTGTTTCCGCCTGCACCGGACCAAACCATTCGTCGGAACTAGCCATAAAATTCCAGCCGTCTTTTTCCTTAAAACCAGCCCCATCCGGTTCCAGAATGGCTTTATGCACGATACGAATGGTGGGTTCGGAAACAAATGCAATGCGGTTCCAGTATTCTTTTGGGAAATTTCTGGCCGTGTAAAAGCGGTGGCCGGCAGCGGAAGTAAACCCTCCTACCACATCCACCTGCCGCAAATTCGGCGTTAGCGAATGCGCGTCATAATGTCCGTCGATTTTTTGGACGGATAAAAGAGCAGGCTGATCATCGCCGATGGTGCGCTGCATATACTGGCCGGGAATGGAATAATAAGCGCTATGCGTGTTGTTGGCGGTCGAAAGAAATACATTGTTATCCTCCGTCATGCCGAGGCCCCAGGTGTTGTTGCTGCTGCTCCCAAGGTAGGCAAACTCCTTTCCATCCGGTTTAAAATGGTAAACACCTTGTGAAAAATTCATTTTCTTGCCATCGATGGTGCCTTTGAAGCCCGAATAACCCAGCACGCCCCAGATCTTATTGTCAAATCCGTATTGCAGATTGGACGGCCCTGCGTGCGTATCATTCTTGCCCCAGCCTGTCATGATTACGTCCCGCACGTCAGCAACGTCATCGCCATTGGTGTCTTTCATGAAAACAAAATCCGGCGCCATGGAAACGATGATCCCGCCATTGGAGAAAACCATGCTGGTCGGAATGTTCAGCTTATCTGCGAAAACGGTGAATTTATCGGCTTTGCCATCGCCGTTGGTGTCTTCACAGATCTTGATTCGGTCATTGGCCGCACCGTCTGTTTCTTTGAATGTGTTGGGATAATCCACAGATTCTACGACCCATAGCCTGCCTCGCTCATCCCAGGCCATGGCAATGGGGTTGGTAATATCGGGTTCGGCCGCAAAAAGTTGTATTTCAAAATCAGCCGGGATCTGAGTCAATTTATTCGATTCCAATGGCGAAAGTGATTCCTGCATTTTCGGAACGACATGCCTCTTGGTATAATGAGAAATGGTATCCGACTGGTAAATGTCTACATCCGGCAATTTCAAGGCAGCAATTTCCGCCTTCACTTTATCGCCTACTGCCCACATGACACCATTTCTTACTAGATCCAAAAATCCTCTGTTGGTCCAGGTGCTGTCTTCATGACCATAAGCCGTGTAAAAAACGCGGCCTTTACCTTCGTTGCGCACCCATGTATAAGGCTCATGCACATTACCTTCGACGCGCTCACCGAGCACAGTCTTATCAGGATTCAGGTTTTTGTGAAAATAGGTTTCATCCCAGGTCTCAAAATCCGTAATGCCCTGCATCACCGGATGATCGGGTTTTAAAATCTTATTTTTAAAACTGCCTACCTTATGAGAAGCAAACTGGCCGCCGATTGTTTTGATATACCAGCTCGAATTCTTGAAACAGCCCGAAGCCGAATGCAGCGGAATGAGACCCTTGCCGCCTTCGACAAAGGCCTTCATTGCGCTTTCCTGTAATGGCGACAGTGAATCGTGATTGGCGTAAATGATCAGCCCGTCGTATTTTTTCAGGTTGTCGGCGTTGATGTCGTTCAGATCCGCGGTATAAGTCATGTTGATCCCGCTTTTAAACAATTTCACGGAGAGCCAGGGCGCATATTTTCCCGAATCGTGGTGCTTGCTACTATGACCCAGAAACAGCACTTCTGCCCTGCGGCCTTGCGAAACACTCGTTTTTGTAACGGAAGAACCCATTTTGCTCTTGGCGCACCCTAACACAAATAACCCGATCAGCAATACTAAACTGTACTTCCTCATTAATACGCGATTTAAATTCACTTGGAGTCTGTTATTAAAATTCCACCTTTTGAACCGGTGAAAAAATCATGTCTTCTACATCCTTGATCTTCACACCGACTCTTGCAAAAACATATTTCTGGGTCGGCACAAGGGCAGGAATTTCGGTCGCTATGGTGATTGCATTCAAATTTTTGACGTCTGCCCCTGCTATATCCGTTACGCCCACATTGGTTGAGCGCGACACGAATTCTGTTTTATTAATAAAAAGGGAAACCTGTTCAATGGCCTTGGCGTCGGCGCCGTTAATGATCTTTTCAAGCTTTAATGTGGCTGTGACCTTGTTTTCAGCCCCTGCAAACTGAGGCGTGCGGATCATATAGTAGGGCATCACTTCCAGGTCCAGCTGCTGATTACCTTCCAGTGTCACAAACAATGTATCTTTTGCGGCAGCATCTTTTTCCAGCGTCTTGAAAGGCCCTCTTCCCTTTGGTACAACCAATTTATATTTACCATTAAAAAGCAAAGCGGAGAATGAACCGTTCTGATCGACCTGCGTATCGATCGCCGCTAGCTTGCCGAAGCCCGGCTGCCAGAGTTGCAGCCTTACCTGGTTGTATTCCACGGCGATAGGCTCTCCATTATAGACGATCCGGCCGGATAAAGTTGATTTCGGCTCGGTAAAATTGTCCTTTGCGCATGCTGAAATAAGGAAAAGCAATGCCAGGAATGGTATAAATTGAGATCTGATTTTCATAATAGCTGATCTTTTTGAATGTGATGGCCTAGTGATTTGGGTTCCGTATGATCTTCGGATTGTTGTTGACGACTTCGTCTGTGATCAGAGAATAGTAATTCCCTAACTGGAAGCGGTCAGCACCGGTTACACGGCTCAATTTCACAGGTTTATAAATCCATTTACCATTATTAGGCGATCCTGGCTCATACACTTTGTAAGGCCATAATGCCCAGGGCTGCGTGTTTCTTTTGGTCGCTTTTCCCAGGTCTTTGGAAAGGTCTGCCGCGCTGATCGCGTTGCCGTCCATAACAATGTGGGCAATTCTCCAGCGCTGGATATCGAAATGATAATGTCCTTCAAAAGCCAGCTCCACGCGGCGTTCATGCGCGATGCGGTCGAATGTAATGTCTCCGGCCACGAGTGGTTTTACCAATCCGGCACGGGCACGCACCTGGTTCATATATCCGGCTGCTACGGCGGGTTGTTTTAGTTCAAATGCGGCCTCAGCAGCGTTCAAAAGCACTTCGGCATATCTGTAACGGATAAACCAAACTTCACTGTTAACCCCGCGCTGCCCTGATCCTACAACCGGATCCAGATATTTACGCAGATAAAATCCTGTTTGCGCAGTGAATTCAAAACCATCGATCGGGCCATCGAATCCTACAACTTGTTCAGGGACCGATTTGCCTGGCAATGTCTTTTGGGCTCCGCGGTCGTCGCCGCTTACGATGGAGCCGTTTCCTAGCTGGAAGCCAGCCCAAATGTCTACGGTGCGGCCTTTGAATGTGGTTCCGGGCAGCATAACCGTTCCGGCAAGCCTTGCGTCACGACCCTCGAATATGTCGGTTTGATTGGCATAATAAATAGGAGCGCCGGCTGCATTGGTGGTTGGAATGCGGGCAAATGTGTTGTCCAGCTTTTCAAATGACTCCACAAAATTCAATGATGGATTAATTCTTCCACCCTCCTCTTCCTCAGCACCATAGCGAGGCTGGTTAGAGCCGGTGAAATAATGCACTTTACCACTTTGCAGTTTGTAATCGTCTACAAAAATGGCTTCCGGATTGTTTGCTTTATCATAAAATATACTTGAAAAGTTTTCCGAGAGATCGGGCTTTTTGTTATAAAGCGCATACGCACCCACGCTTCCGCTGATAATCTCCTTCGCTGCGGCCAACGCTTTGGTATAATAACCTACGGCCAGATTTGCAGGAATTCCCACTTCGCCGCCAGGCAAAGAAACCGAAGGCGTATTCACACCATACCTCGCCAGCGAACCGGCATACAATGCTGCACGGGCCTGCATGGCCAATGCAGCTGCCTGCGTGGCCCTTGATTTTTCCCCGGCATTGGCAGGAAGCTTGGCTTTGATTTCATCCGCCTCTTTAATTACAAAATCATAGATTTCCGACTCCTTAGCCCTCGCATGTTGCAGGTAAGTAGGATCTCCGCTGAAATCATAAGTCATGGGTTCCAGGATCAATGGAACACCGCCCATGCGTTTCACCAGCTCGAAATAATAGGAAGCACGCAGAAATCGTGCTTCTGCCAGAAAGCGGTCTTTGGCTGCGGGAGAAAGCTTCTCTGCTGCTTCGCATTTTTGGATGAATAAATTCATCTCCCGGATATAACCGTAATCCCAGATCGACCACGTGTTCAAATCCCAGCCGCTGTTTTGGAATTCCTTATAACGCCCTGATTCCGACCAGAATGCTTCATTGAAATCTGCTAACCGAGTCCATCCCGTAAGGGCATCCAGGCCGGGCCGCTCAAAATCGCGGAAGTTGCCCAGATCGACATAACGGTTGTACAAGTTTCCAAGTAAGGAAAGCACCTGGCCTTCATCGCCCCAGACCTGTTCTTCTGTCAGAATGTTTGTTGGCGGCCGGTTCAGGAATTCATCATCATTACAGCCCCAGCTCAGCAATAGCAATACAAATACTGGTATATAAAATATCTTTTTCATCGCGAAATACGGTTTTATTAGATTGAAAGATTGATCCCTACGTTGACAAACTTGTTCTGCGGATATTGCAGACCGTTTTCTTCCGAGATTTCGGGATCGATGCCAAATTCTTTCAGATTGTCGATGGAGAACAAATTGTAACCATTGATGTAAATCCTGGCGCGTTGCAGTTTCACTTTTTCGAGCAATGTTTTTGGCAGAGAATAACCCAGCTCGATGGTTCTGGCGCGGATATATTTCACATTATGGATCCAGAAAGTGGAATTTCGCTTGTAGTTGCTATGTCCGCCATCGTTGTAGCGCAATGCCGGATATTTGCCCGGGATCCACTCGCTGTTCAGGTCAAATGGATCTGCGCGATGCCATCTGTCGAGGAATATTTTGTTCAAAGCGCCGTCGTTCTGATAAGCCCAGCGCTGCTCCCAGTTTTGGTTCCAGGAATACATGGCGCCGCCTGAGAAATCTGCGTTAAATGAAACGCCTTTCCAGGTAACCGCAAAGTTCAAACCGAAGTTAATGTTAGGCTGACCATTTGTTGTATAACCAATTGGCCTTTCGTCCAGGTTATTGATCACATTATCGCCATTGATATCCTTGTAAATCAGGTCGCCCGGCAATAATGTGCGGTTGCCTTGTTCATCAATGTTAACCGGATATTCATTGATCTGCTGCTGCGACTGAAACTGTCCGATTGTCTCATAACCCCAGTAAATATTCCTGTAACGGCCTTCCTCAGAATTCCTGTACTGGTCCCAGGAATTGTTGAAAACGGGCTTATAGGAAGAGACGAATTTGGTGCGTGAGAAGGACACGTTACCACCAACAGAATAGCCAATGTCGCCGGCTTTTCCATTATAAGCCAGGGCAAGTTCCCATCCGGCTTGTGAATCGCTGTTAACATTCTCATCCGGCAGGCTGTAACCCAGTTCACTTGGAACGAGCAGGTCGTACTTGCGTCCCAGAAGTCCTGTTCTCAACCGGTAGAAATAGTCAACCGAACCTGTCAGCTTGGTTCCTAGCAAAGAAAAGTCTGCACCTACGTCCGTGATTTTACTTTTGAACCAGGATATATTATTGATAATCTGTCCTTTATCACGTGACGTTACTACTGCCGTTCCACTTAAAATCGCGTTACCCTGGTTGTAATTGTATCCTGGCAAATAAGCATATGGATCCAGCGGACGGTTCACGTCATTGTTGAAAAGAATGTTATCATCTCCCAAAATCCCATAGGAAGCCCGCAGTTTAAGATCGTCCAGAATGCTTCTCGTGCCAATGATATTTTTGAAAAACTGCTCTTCTGTAATCCTCCATCCCGCAGAAGCTGATGGGAAATATCCCACCCGGCGATCCGGAGCGAACTTCCAGGAAGCATCGCGGCGAGCCGAAACTTCTACATAATATTTGCCTGCATAGTCATAATTAATCCTACCGATATACCCTATACGCGCAAGCTGATTATCCTTGTCGTCGTAAGTGTCCATCGTTGCAAAATAGACCAGGGGAAGCACATTGGTTTTAGGAACCGAGTGTACCCATTGTTCCTGATCACGCTCTTCCTGGCGTTCTGCAACAAAGGTGGCGCCGATTGTATTTTTGCCAAATGTGTTGTTGTAGTTCAGCTGCCCCTGATACACATTGCGCATGATCTTTTGCGTACGTCTTTCACGCCAGGGGTTTGTGCTTCCGCCGGTTACTTTGTAAGTGTCGTCCGTCGGGTTGTAGGTGTAGGCTTCATAAGTGTATTCGTGGCCATTCAAAACCCGGTCTCCAATGTAATAGGAATACATTCCCTTGGCAACCAAGCCTTTAATGCCCGGAATTTTGTATTCTGCTGTCATATTGGTCTGCAATACGCGCCAAATGTCCGTTTGGTAACCACCCAGTCGCTTGTTATTATAGGCCCAGTTGGTTTCATTGTGCTTAATATCATTGAGATACAATGGGTTATCATTGGCATAAGGGCGTTCAAACGGACGATTCCGCAGGATTGCAAAACGAGGCAGCCAGTAATCATCACCGCCCGGGATACCCGGCTGATCGCGGGTTTCGATCCGGCCGTTGATCTGAATGCCTACTTTCAAATTCTCCGTGATCTTGGCGTCAACATTGCTTTGCAGGTTATTCCTTGTAAATGTAAACTCACGTCCGAGGACCGAATTCTGGCTTAACCGCGTTGCCGAAATGTAGTAGGAGATTTTATCTGATCCTCCCGTCATGTTCAGGTTAACCGAGGTCAGCGGCGAATTTTTCTTTACAATGAAATCCTTCCAGTTGAAGCTCTTATAGCCCATTTCGGTGCCGGCTTTATACTTGTCGAGTTCCGCCTGGGTGATGGAGGTTTTACCATATTGGTTCATTTCCGCTTCCGCTTTTCCGTGCATCCATTGATACGAGTCATTGACTACATTCGGAAATCTCGACCAGTTTTGCCAGCCGGTGTAAGCGTCAAGGTTGATTGTATTCTTTGTTCCGTTTTTTCCTCTTTTGGTTGTAACCACCACAACACCATTCGCCGCGCGAACCCCGTAAATAGCGGCAGAAGCGTCTTTTAGCACGGTAATGCTTTCTACATCGTTCGGGGAAATGTTGTTGAACTGCTTGTCGTCCTGCTGAATCCCGTCGATGACAAAAAGCGGATTGCCCATGTTCCTGATCTGCACCGTTGCAGCTGCTCCCGGGCGTCCATCCGGCATCCTGAATGTTACGCCTGGTATTTTTCCGGCCAGTCCGGAACTTACCGTTGAGCCGCCATGCACGCGGTCAAGATCTTTGCTGGTAACCGTAGCTATGGCGCCGGTAAGCGACTCTTTCTTTTGCGTTCCGTAACCGACAACCACCACTTCTTCCAGTGATTTGTCATCCACTTTAAGCGCAACGTCAAATGTGCTCTGAGCACCAGTGACCAGCACTTCCTGCGATATAAAACCCACAAATGAGAAAATCAATGTTGTTTCTCCATCGGGAACGGTGATTGAGTATTTTCCTTTTTCGTCGGTCAATGTTCCGGTTTGCGTGCCTTTGAGCACCACACTCACGCCAGGCAAGCCGGCTCCCCCGTCTTCCTTAACCGTTCCTGTTATCGTTTTCTCAATGGCAGCTTCGGCTGGTTGCGCAGCGGCTGGCTCAATCCCAACCTCACCCGCTTTTTCAGGCTGATTATCAGGTCGTATGACGATCAGGTTATTCTTTGCTTTATAGTTCAGTTCCATTGGTTTCAAAAGCGCATCCAAAACGTCCGCTAGTGCGCCGTTTTGAGCCTTTATGGAAGCTTTTCTTTCTGACTGGATCAGTTTGGAACTGAACACGAACTTTACATTGGTTTGCTTCTCCAGTTGTCCAAGGATTTTTTTGATGTCCTCATTCTGGATGTCAACCGTAACCTTCTGGCTCAATGCAGATTGAGCTCTTCCATCATGTGCCCATGAAATGCCTACGAATAGACCCGCCAGGATACATTGAATGACTGTTATTCGCATGAGTGTGATGAGAAAGTCTTCAAGTCGTCGAACTTTTTTCATATTTTTGAATGAATTTGTTGGTTAAGGAGATTTATTCAACGAAATCTTCCCTTGCATCCCCTGCAAAAGCGGATGTAAAGTAATGTCAGTTACTTCGGGGAATCTTGAGATCAGTCATGCTGGAACATGGCTGGTCTTTTTTTTTGTGTCAAAGCGGATAGGTTATGTCATAAGCAGCAGCATTTTGGTTGAGATGTTTTCATGTATATATCCGGCAATTGTTCAATAATTATTTTCTCAATGGTAATCTGATCCTTTACTTGCAGCCATTGCCAACAATGGAAACCAAGTTATCGTTTATCTCATACTGAGCGTCCAGCGCATTGCAAATGGCGTCCAGTTTTTCCCTGAAAGGCTGCCCGATCAGCGTTGCATTTAATGTACAATCGCCCATTTTAATCTTATCATAACTGATTTGCACATTATATACTGTCTCCAGCGTTTCAAACACTTTATGAACAGGCGTCTCATCGAAGACAAAACCTTGTTTCGAAATATCCATATCGGGAACCGATCCCTTTTCCTGACCATCCAGCTTGACGATCCTGCCGCTTTCTTTTGAAAATGCAATTCTCTGATCCTGGCCGAGCGTTATTCCGGTCAGCTCCGGTTTATCTGATTCTTCGTCGATTTCTTTTTTATCCAAATTATTGATTGAAAAAACCGACACCGTCCCTGTTTTCACTTCTACCCTGATTTCCTTGTTTGCCTCGGAAGCATCAATCATGAAACTGGTCCCCAATACTTTGGTAGCCAGGCCATAGCTATAAACCAGGAAAGGTTTCTCCTTGTTTTTGACAATTTCAAAAAAAGCTTTTCCTGTTAAAGTCACTTCCCGACGTTTCGCATTAACAGCTTCCGTATAGCTCAAATGTCCGCCTGGCTGCAAAACCACCGAACTGCCATCGGCTAGCAGGATCGTCAGCGGCTTTTGCGTATCATTATACTTTTGCACGACTTTGTCAGCAGCAACTTGCTCAGTACTCAAATATCCACTCACCCGCCCGTTGCCCTGCTTGTAGTAAAACCAGTAACTCACCGAACCGATGCTCAGTATCAATGCTGCAGATGCAGCGACCCTTATCCAGCGCCATCCTGATAGAATCCGTTTAGGCTCGGCAGCCTCTTCCACTTTTGAGGGTCCGGTTTCCTGATTATGCATCTGACTTTCCACTGCGCTCCACATTCTTACGCTTTGCTTTTCAGTAGGCTGGTCTCTGCCCGTATCTTTGGCCAGCAGGATCACATATTCGCGGGCGGCTTCTATTGTGCGTTGCTTTTCCGGGTGATTTTCCAGGAAAAGCCGCCATTTTTCATTGCTATGTGCGTCCGGGCGCATCACCCACGCGATAAATTCATCGCTTCGGATCAGTTCCGTTAAGGAGTAAGGGTCATGCGTCATATCGGCGGGAATTCGTCTTTCATAAGGAAAGAGCAGGGAATTCACGAAATGACCCCTCGAAAATCAAACTTTTTTGAAGAAAAATTCTAAAAAAGACCTAACAGGCAGAAGATCAGGCTGGATATCAGCAAAATCTCCCGGTTATGGCGGAGGGAAGTGAGGGCTTTGTAAATGAAATTGCGGACCGACTTTTCACTGACGCCCATAATCCCGGCTATTTCTTCAATGCTGAAATCATCAAAATAACGCAATGTTAACGCTTCAACTTGTCGCTCGGGAAGCCGCGACATCAGATTTTGCACTTGTTTTGCGCGTAATGAGGCAGACTCAATGTCGATTAACAATGTTTCGGAGTTTCCGCCATTCGCTGGTGTTTCTGTGTCGTTCAGCGATGTAATTTCCTCTGTAACCGGAAACTTGTCGTTAGCCAGGTGAATGCGCCTTCTAAGAGCCCGGTAAAGGTAAAATTTAACGGATGTTACATTATCGGTGAGGTTACTACGCAGTCGCCATATGTCGATAAAAACATCCTGAACTGCATCTTCGACAATGGCTGAGTTTTGTGAGAGCTTGCTTCCGTAATTATAAAGCGTGCGGTGGTATTTCTCAAAAATGATTGTAAACGCCTGCTCGTCTCCTTCGCGAATCCGTTGCCACAATTGCTGGTCCGTTTTTTCCCCTATTAAGGTATCAAAATTGATCACCGCCAAGTCCGTTTTTACTAACAAGGCATAAAGCTAAATAATTATCTCTAAAATACTATTTGAAAGATTTTTAGGGCTTTTGTTGTGTACAACCGGTAAGAATAAAAAAAGCGCAGGACCGGGTTGTCCTGCGCTTCATATCTATCTTCCAATTCCGAAACTATAATCTCGCTTTCACTTCCTGAACAAACGCAACAGGCACGCCAACCAGTTCGGCTATTTCTTCCAAGCTAAACCGATTTGCGTTTAGCAAGTTTTTCGTGAAGAAGGTATCCTTTTCAAGACTGACTTCTTCCTTAGCCTCTTCTCGTGTGATATAGATCACTGCTTCATCAATGCCCATAGTCGTGTATGTTTTATGTGTTAAATTGTAAACCTCCTGACTATATGAAGCCGAAAGAAACGGATCATTTAGTACGACATAAAATTTCAAAAATTTCATCAGCTTTGCAATCTTAGGCTTGGATATTTTCTCGCTGAGAAGTTTCCTGGCCAACTGGATTTTCAAGTCAAAAAGATCTTTATCACTTAGCTTTTTACTTTTTAGCGCGATCTTGACCGTCGTTAAAATATGCGCGAACACATTATCGCTTTCAGCTAGCTTTCGATCGCATTGATCCAATACTTTCAGAATGTTAAACTCAAACCGAAGTGATGTTCCAAGAAATGATTGTTCAAAGCAGCTTGGATAATAATGCTTATTGTCATCCGTCAGGATTGCCAGTGCCGTTGTGCGCTTGCGGTATCTGTCCCAGATCCGATAGTAGTATGTGAACATTCGATCTGCAAAATGTGGGTCGGTGTAGCCTTGCACTTCAATGTGAACCAATATCCATTCCTCCTGGCCCTCTTTGGTAAAGACTTTAACAAGCTTATCAACAAATTTGCTGGAATAATGATCATTATCAGGTGGGAAAAGCTGTTCGAGCTCTTTGTCCAGATATTCAAAATCTTTGGAGAAATCAAATACGTCGTCAGCTTCGGGGAAGAAGAACCGTAAGAAATCTTCGAATGTGTCTTCCAGAATGGATTTCCAGAGAATGTCGTTTCTTTTCACAGAAATAGGGATGATTAGGACATTGATACGTCCCGTCATCCCTATGGTCACTCAAATCGTATTTTTTATTTTAGATGTCCCCTAATTCATACACAAGTTTTTCTACTGCATCATATGAAGTTGCCGGGAAGTTGGCGATGCGGAGCTGGGAACTTTTGAATTCTCCATAACCACTTCCGATCACCATTCCTTTTTCTTTTATCTTCTTGATAATGTCTGCGGAGGGAGTTTCTACGTTGGCTACAACCACAGTCTGAGAGCGGTTTTGCACTTCCTTTACGAAGGAAGAAAAGCCATTGGTCTTCTCAATGAAATCATAAATGAGTGCTGCCTTTTGCTCTGTTGCTTTCCTGAGTTCGCCAGCGCCGATCTTATTAAAGTCCTCTGCGATTTTACCCAACAAATAAATCCCCATCACATTAGGTGTAGCAGGCGTTTCATTGTTCAGGGCGTTTTTCCAAAGCGTCGGCAGATCATTATGAGCACCGATTGAATATTGGTTTTTGATTTGCCTTGCCTTTTCCAAACACTTCTCACTCACAATCCAAACCCCCAGACCAGCCGGAAGCCCGAATGCTTTTTGGACAGAAAAAAATGCTGTATCGATCAAGTTATAGTCCAGATCAGGATATGGAGCGGAAGACACGATATCTACGGCGATGAACTTGTCGGGGTTCTTTTCTTTAAGCTTATGGATTTCGCTTACAGGCATTTGCACGCCCGAGCTCGTTTCGTTATGCGTTACACAGATCAATTCGGCATATTCAGGCACTTCGATTTCATCAGCGGTAAAACCTTCGCCCATCGGCTTTTCAAATTTGTGTGCATACTTATTCAATGCACTCGAATATTCACAAAACTTCTTCGAGAAGGATCCGTTAACCAGGTGGAAACTTTCCAGCTCCACACAGCTGAACAAGATCCGCTCCCACGCTTCCGATGCTGAGCCCAGGAACATGATAGCGTGTGTATCAGGCACGTTCAGGAGAATACGGAGCTGGTCTACGGTAAATTTATGCAAGTCACGATATTGCTGACTGCGGTGCGAAATAGATCCCAGCTGACCGCTGACAAAACTTTGTAAATGCTGCTCAAATGTAGGATACAACTGAGCCGGGCCTGGGGTAAAATAGGTTAAAGACATCGATTAATGACTGAGTTTTGATGGAAGGAATGCTGAATGAGTTGGCGGTGCCGATCAGCTGGCCGGCACCGTTGAATCTTGTTTGTTCAATCTCAATACAGCATCCGGAACCTGATCGTCCCTTCTATATCTTTTACTTCCTGAATGAATTCTTCGGTATAGTCTTTCGCAATGTCGACAATCACGTAACCAATGTGCTCGTTGGTTTTAAGATATTGCCCTGTAATGTTGATATTATTTTTACCAAAAATATGGTTCAGCTTCGCCAAAATTCCAGGAACGTTTGCGTGAATGTGCAATAACCTGTGGGAATCTTTCAGCTTCGGCAACTGGACCTCGGGGAAGTTAACGCTTCCGTAAGAACTGCCGTTGTTCATGAATTCCAGTAGTTTGGAAGGAACAAAATGACCGATGTTTTCCTGCGCTTCCTCGGTGCTTCCACCAATATGCGGCGTCAGGATTACATTAGGCAAGCCTCTCAATTCACTTTCAAATATCTCGTCATTGGTTTTTGGCTCTTTTGGAAACACGTCCACACCTGCTCCTGCCACTTTTCCACTCTTCACCGCATCCGCCAGCGCCTGAATGTCTACCACGTGACCGCGTGATAAATTCAGGAATATGACGCCGTTTTTCATCAGGTCAAATTCCCGCTTTCCTATCAGGCTCGTATTTTCTTTGCGGCCATCCACGTGCATGCTGATCACGTCAGAAATCGCTAAAAGCTCTTCCAATGTGTTCACTTTCCGTGCATTACCCAGAGATAATTTCTCTACCGAATCATAAAAATAGACCTCCATACCAAGCGCTTCCGCAACAACAGAAAGCTGGGTTCCAATGCTTCCGTAACCCACCATGCCTAATTTCTTACCCCGAACTTCGAAACTTCCGTTCGCCGATTTGTCCCAGATTCCCTGGTGCAGCTGATTGCTTTTGCCAACAATGTTACGGATGAGCATAATCATTTCACCCACAGCAAGTTCGACAACAGAACGCGTATTGCTATACGGAGCATTGAAAACGGCTATTCCTTTCTTCGCAGCTTCTTCCAGATCGATTTGGTTAGTCCCGATACAAAATGCGCCAATCGCCATCAAACGGTTCGCGTTGTCCAAAACGCGTTTGGTAATGTTCGTTTTAGAACGGATACCGATGATCGAAACATCTTTTATACGCTCGCAAAGCTCGTCTTCGTCCAAAGCGCCTTTTACAAACTCAACATTAAAACCTTGCTCTTCGAAAGCGCGAAGCGCCGCAGGGTGCACATTTTCAAGCAAAAGCACCTTGATCCGGCTTTTCGGATAAGACTGGCTTCTGCTCATTTTATTATCATATAAAAAGTCATCGAATGATGTTGCAATGTGATCCGCAACAGCCACAACGCGCGGACGTTCAACGTTTTCTGTAAAGGCGTAAAAACGACTGGCCAGCCCTGATGCTTTTAATTCATAGTCTGTATAACCGTCCCCAATGGCGTAAACATCGCCCGTCAGGTTCAGTGAGGAAAGCAATTTTATTTTTCCACCATCCGTCGAAAGGACATTTTCTTCATCCACTCCTGTAATGTTACCGTCTTCGTCAAACAGGAATTCATTGGCATACACATGATCGGCATGGATGCCCAATTCTGTCGCTACGGGCACAATAAACTCCTTAAAACCGCTCGAAACGATAAATATCTGATCTGCATGCTCAGTCAAAAACTGCCTGTTGCGCTGAAACGAATCCGAAACCTTTGTCCTTAAAAAAGTCACCAGTTCCTGAATATGGGAACGATTGGCCTTTAAAAGTCCGATCCGCTGACGGAGCCCGTCAGCAAACGACATTTCGCCATTCATGCCCTTATTCGTCAGGTCAGCTATCTTTTGAACAACCTGATCACGTTCTGGATGGCCATTTAAGGCGATCGCTGCCAATTCGTCCAGCCCTTCCACTTTTGTAAAAGTGCTGTCAAAATCAATGATAATGTACGGTGATGGATTAAGTGTTAATGTGGACATGAAAAGGGAAATAACTGAATATTAATCGGTTAAATAGAATTGGCGTTACCAGCCGCAAAATTACGAATCTCAAACATATCACACTAACAAAATAATATCTGAATCAGTTTTATCGTGAAAGAAACTCCAATGCGCGCTCCTCTGACCAGTAAACGCCGTTTTTCACCCGGGCAGGCCTGAATCCGCAATGCCCGCCGTCCTGTGTCGCAACAAGACAAACATTTGCATGAGCTCTCAGTTCTTCTATCGGCAGGCTTTCGAAAGGCACGATCGGATCGTTTTTCGCATTGATAACCATGGTCGGGATTGCTATGTCCCTGATAAAGAACTTTGAACTGCATTGTTCATAATAATGATCGGCGCCGTCGAATCCGTGTAAAGGAGCGGTGAAAATGTGATCGAAATCGTAAAGTGTCCGCACGTGCTTTTGGTCACTTATATTAATGCTGTCCGGAAAAATGGCCGCCTTCGCATTCACTTTTGGTTTTAATGTATTCAAGAAGCGGTGCATATAAACACTGTTTTCTGGCTGTATGATGGACAGGCTGCACGCGCGAAGGTCCATAGGAACGCTAAAAACCAATGCATTCTTTATTTTCGGATTTAAATGAACACCTGATTCCCCGAGATATTTAAGCGTAAGATTTCCTCCTAAACTGAATCCGAGCAAATGTATCTGCTCATAATCCTTACCTAATGCATTTTGAATCACAAGATCAAGATCCTCGGTGGCGCCGCTGTGGTAGAAACGCGCCGTTTTGTTCATTTCACCGCCGCAGCCCCGGAAATTCCAGGCAAGGCAATCGAACCCGTGCTGGTTCAGCAGCCTCACCATACCCAAAATATACTGTCTTGTACTGTTGCCTTCCAGGCCATGAGAAAGGATCACCAGCTTCTTCGATCCCGGGCTTTTTGCGTAAGACCAATCCAGATCCAGAAAATCTTCATCAGGAGTTACAATTCTTTCCCGGTGGTAAAATACACCCTTAATGCTGCGGAAAAGAGCAGGGTAAATACTCTGTAAATGGCCGTTTGGGAGCCAGTAGGGCGATATTTTGGACGCAGTCTCAATCAATGGCATGCAACAAAGATTATTGAATAAACTAGAATAATTCTAAGCGTTTTTTAATTTTATCTTGCTTTTAGATATTTTCTGTATACATTTGGTTTTTAAAAATATAAGATCAATACTAATGGCAGAAGGTACAGTAAAGTTTTTCAATGACTCCAAAGGATTTGGATTCATCCAACCATCAACTGGTGAGAAGGACATTTTCGTTCACGTTTCAGGTCTTCAAGACGACATCCGTGAGAATGACAAAGTGTCTTACGACGTAGAAAATGGAAAAAAAGGTCTAAACGCTGTTAACGTTCGCGTTATCTAAGTTTAGTCATAATAAGACATTTCGAAAGCATGCTGTACTGCATGCTTTTTTTATGCCCTTTCCGTTCTTTCAGTGGAACTACCTTGCAATTTCTATCTTATACTTCTTCCCTTTCATCTTTTCTGCAGAAATCAATTGCAGCATAGCTTTGGCTCTTCCGCGTTTCACGGCCGCAAACGAAATATTATCCTTCACCTCGATTAATCCGAGATCCTGCTTTTCCAGTTTGCCCTTTTGTAAAAGGAAACCAACAATGTCCATTTTATTGAGCTTGCTTTTTTTGCCGCCGCTAATGTAAATCGTCACCCAATCCGAAACCGGTGGCGCGGCCAGTTTTGCGGGAAGATCCAGAACTTTGGGCTTGCCAATGATGTAATCGGGCAACTTGTCTTCCCTATCCATTAAAATATAAGCCGTCCCCTCTGCGAGCATGCGTGCGGTGCGGCCGTTCCTATGCGTGAATTCGTCGCCTTTCATCGGTAATTCGAAGTGGATCACGTGCTTCATATCCGGAATGTCGAGCCCGCGGGCGGCCAGATCGGTTGCAGCAAGGAAAAGCACCGAACCATTCCGGAAGCGGATTAATGTCCGTTCACGCTCTTCCTGCTCCAATTTCCCATGGAAAAACGCGCAGTCTATGCCTTCTTCTTTCAATACGGCGCTAATGCGTTCTACCGAATCCCGTTGGTTGCAGAAGATCAATGTTGATTCGGCTCCCAAATAGCTCAGTAACCTCACCAGTGTGGTCATTTTGTCCTTTTCAGCCAACACCTGAACCACTGTGAGCCCTTCGCTTTTGTTTTTATTTGTTACAAAATCAACGGTAACGGGTGCCTTAATGCTGGTAAATGAGGGAATTTTAGTGGTTGTAGCAGAGACCAAAACTTTCTTTTTAACATTCCTCAGATTCCGGACGATTTCTGACATTTCTTCCTGAAAACCCAGTTCCAGGGATTTATCAAACTCATCCAAAATAAGCGTGGAAATGTGCCTGCCGGTAAACGAGTTTCTGCGAATGTGATCCAGAATGCGGCCCGGCGTTCCCACGATCAAGGCGGGCGCTTCCACCAGGCTTCTTATCTCAGTCTGCATATCATGACCGCCATAGCAGCACGTAACCTTAAATCCGGTCGACATTTTCTTCCAAACCTGCTCGATTTGGAGCGCGAGTTCCCGCGTGGGAACGATAACCATGCATTGCACATGATCGGATTCCGGTTTCAAAATGGATGCCACCGGAAGTAAAAAAGCGAGTGTTTTTCCTGAACCAGTTGGTGCCAGCAGCACTACTTCGCTGTTTTGCTGAATCGCCTCATTGGCCTGTTGCTGCATTTCGTTCAGCGCTGTAATGCCCAGGCCAGCAAGATCTATTGTCGTATTTTCCGGATTTGTCATAGCCAAAGATAATAGTTAGCCCCGGATTAAAATCCGGGGCAATGTAATCCGGGCTGGATTAAAATCCGGGGCAATGTAATCCGGGCTTGTTAATCGTACAAATCCTCCGAGCGTTCCAGCATTAAAATAGAAGCCTGCGGAACGATGACGTATTTTTGGCCGTCGTATTCCAGGTCAATGGCGTTACGTTGCAGATATATGGCTAAATCGCCTTCTTTGGATTGCAAAGGCATATATTTTACTTTTTCCTCAGTCTCCTTCCACGGCTCGTCCTCTGCGGCAACGGGAATTGGGTAACCCGGGCCTACTTTAATAACATAACCGCTTTGCACCTGTTCCCTTTCCGTTATCGTTGGTGGCAGATAAAGGCCACTGTTTGTGCGGTCACTCGGGCTTTTCGGGCGGATCAAAACGCGATCACCCACAACTATAAGGCTTCTTAATTTATTATCGGCTGTTACTTCGTACATTTTATTAAATCGTTAATCTAAAAGACATTAATCATCCATCCCACATTTGGTAACAAAAATTCCAACGCAAATGTTTTGCCTTTTATCTTCCTAAAACTGAAAATAAATGAACTGATTTTCAGTAATAACACCTAAAAAGTAAGTCAGGAAGGCAATGATGGGGAATAATATAAAAAATACGGCAGTGCTGCGGGTTGGAATTTTTTCAAAGTAATGTTCTTTCCAAAGTAAAAATCCGATCAGGAATACGCAGAACCACATTTCTACGTGATTGAATGGGCTTAATATCTGATCTGACAGGGAAAGGCTCCCGATCTTCTCAAAAATCACCATTGAGCGGCTGAGTGAGTTCCTGAAAAATATCCAGGCTAATGTTACCAAAGCAAAGGTCAGTAGCACATTAACGGTCCGTACAAAGAAGTTATCGGGGATTTGAATGTTCGCCCGCTTCAAATATTTGTCGCGCAGCAGGGCCGTAATCTGGTAAAATCCGTGCAAAGCGCCCCATATGACAAAGCTCCAACTTGTTCCGTGCCATAGTCCGCTGACCATGAAGACGATCATCAGGTTGCGAAATTTGATAAACTCTCCACGCCGGTTGCCTCCCAATGGAATATATAAATAATCCCTGAACCATGTGGAAAGCGAAATATGCCATCTTCCCCAGAATTCGGGAATGGATCTGGACTCATATGGCGACCGGAAATTGTCCATCAATGTGAAACCCATTACCCTGGCAGCACCAATGGCAATGTCGGAATAGCCGGAAAAATCGCAGTAAATCTGAAATGAATAAAATGCGGTGGCAGTAAGTAATGTAAGTCCGTTATGGTCGGAGGCCGGATCATAGGCATAGTCCACGAAGACAGAAAGCCGGTCTGCAATCACCATTTTCTTGAAAAACCCGAAGGCCATTTGCATTAATCCCGA
Source organism: Dyadobacter chenhuakuii (assembly GCF_023821985.2). Lineage (NCBI taxonomy): Bacteria > Pseudomonadati > Bacteroidota > Cytophagia > Cytophagales > Spirosomataceae > Dyadobacter > Dyadobacter chenhuakuii. The sequence goes on from NZ_CP098805.1 coordinate 3,342,868, forward strand.
CTTAACCAGCTCAAAATCATATTTGAAATACGAATGAAATTGGAAAAGCATGTTTTGCGGACGCTCAATCGGACCGGCGACCAGCTGCGGGTAAAACATGACATACAATGCGTAAATACCAAAATGTCGCTCGGCGGTCTGATTTCCCCGGTAGACTTCAATGGTATAACTCATGGCCTGGAAAGTGTGAAATGACAAGCCGATCGGAAGCAAGATCTTTCCTTCGCCAGTCGTCATCCATTCGGCTATGCGGCTGGGAACAATCCTCGTTAATGCAGGGACGGCGGGCCGCAAATCGAAGCTGGCGAGCACGCTGTTGATGGAATCCTGTAAAAAATCGTAGTATTTGAAGAATGCGAGAATCCCGATGTTGGAAATCAAGCTAATGATCAGCAGCAACTTTTTTCGTTTCTGATCATTTGATTGTTCTATCCAAATGCCTGCATAATAGTCGATTACGATGGTTCCAAACAGGATCAGGATAAAGATCGGCTTGAAAACCATGTAAAAGTAGCAACTGGCTGCCAGCAAAAGCATCCACCGCCCACGCCACGACAGGCTGAAATAAGCCAGCGTAACGACAATAAAGAAAATGATAAATTGTATATCGGTAAACAGCATCAGCTCAAATGTACTCTCGGTTGACTATCTCCTCTTTAATAATAAACAAAGGGCGATTTTTGGACTGAAAAAATATGCGGAGAACGTATTCTCCAATGATGCCCAGCGCCAGTAACTGCACGCCGCTGAACAGGATAATCACAAACAACAAAGACGTAAAACCCTCGATAACCTGGGCAAAAAACATCTTTTTAACCACGACAACAATGAAATAAAACAAGGAAATAAGGATGGCAATCACCCCTACTCTACTCATGAATTTGATCGGAAATTCACTAAAATTGAAAATCCCGTTGTAAGCAAGCTGGAATAATTGCTTGAACGAATATTTGGATTCCCCCGCAGCCCTTGCATCTCTTTCATACTCAAAACCAACCTGTTTGAAACCGATCCAGGAGCGCATTCCCCTCAAATAACGGCTTTCTTCGGGCATTTTATTCAGCACATCCACAACCCGGCGGCTTATCAGCGCGAAATCACCGCTGTCCAGCGGGATCTCCACATATGAAATAGAACGTAGAATGCGGTAGAAGAAATGATAGCCCATTTTTTTCACAAAACCTTCCTTACGCTTTTTACGGACCGCGTAAACCACATCATTCCCTTCTTTCAGTAATTTATAAAAATCCGGAAGCAATTCGGGCGGATCCTGCAAATCGCCATCAATGACGAAAAGCGCCTCACTTCCACGGGCTGCTGCAATTCCGGCTGTTAATGCGAGCTGGTGACCATGGTTTCGCGATAAAAATACACCATGATAACGTTCGTCCGTAAGTGCCAGCTGCCTGATTCTTAATGCTGTATCATCTTTACTTCCGTCGTCGATAAGCACAACTTCAATAGAAAGCGGACTGGAATCCATCAATGCATTGATTCGCTGAATGAGCATGGGAAATGACTCGGACTCATTATAAAGCGGCGCGACAATGGATATCTGAGGGATTTGAGACATTCTTCTGTTTGGCTATTTGACCTATGGCGGCAAAAATACACCTTTCAGCGCATTATCAAGTGCCCAAATGATTTATGGGATTGTAATTTTTCTAAGAATACCACCTTGCGACTTTCCGTTTTCCACGTGAATGATGCCCAAATCATACGATCCGGGTTTGAGAGCAGTGAGTGGGATTTCGGTGTCGGCCCCTTTGTCATATTGCTTGAAAATGTTCCTGCCTGAGTATGCCTGAGGAGTCATTTTGAAGAAATAAAGCTGCCTGGCGTCTCTGACAAAGGCATAATGACCATTGTTACGATTGAGCCACATACTGCTTTGCGGATCATGAATATGTAAAACGTTCCCGTGAGTGGAGATCGAAATGCCTTCATCTGCGGGCATTGGATTTTGCATCTTCCTAATTTCCATTGCCAGCTTTTCGGGCGCATCCGGATATTTATAAACATCCCAGCTTACCATCTGCTTCATCATGGTGTCTACATAAGCTGCGCTTGTCGAAAACGGGACATGGCCCAGTCCAAATCCATTATGCTCCTGGTTATAACCATTGACTGTCAGATATTTATTCCTTTCAGCAATGACCGGCAGGTAACCGTAAACAGAAAATCCCCAAATGATCACACTCGTGGTTAAAGTAAATTGGAATATCCATTCCTGGACTTGCTTTCCCTTTACTGTATTGATGAATGTAAGATAAGCTACGGTTAAAAACAGTGCAGGATACATTTTGTAATTGCTGACGATCATTACAAAAAAGCCGAAACGAGGCCTTAACAAACCGATAATCAATGCATTGACTAACAGGAATGTCAAAATACCCAGCAAGAACATATCCTGATTTTTCTTGTCGATTGAGGTTTCCTGACCTGTGTAAGGGATGTTTTTAGGCCGGTTGAAAGTGCGTGTAAGCCAGGGAAGGAGTTGGCTGTACAACCAGATCGCAACCCAGATCGTCACCAAAAAGCCCATCAGAACAGGCAATGCGGAGCGGACGACAATGGTTTTCTCCGGAAAAAAATCGAACAGACCACCCAAAAACGCAAAGAAACCCAAAACGGATAAATGCGGATATTTTGCAAAGAACTCCATGCTGGATTCGTTGCCCTGGGCCGACATTCCGTAAAAATAAAGCCCTACGGCAACCGCGCCCGCTATGAGCCAAACGGTAAGCTGTTTATAATTGGATCTTAAAAGCAGTATCATCACACCCGCCGGCCAAACGAAAATCCCGTTACTCATGGCATAAGTGGCACATACAGCCGCCAAAACCGCCCAACCAAACCTTTCCCTAGATAAGAGAAACATGGAAAGGCTGATAAAAAACACCACCGGCTGGTGCTGCAAGCTGCATATCGCCCAGAGGAAAACAAGGTGATATTGTAATTGGAAAAGCAAAAATGGGACTGGCAGAAAATACCACCAGTTTATCTTCGTCCTGGCAAAAGAAAGCCAGAAAATCCTTAATGTGCCCAGCGTAAAACAAGCCCCGGCAATGTGCAGGAATGTGAAATTCAAGTGCCCGGTAACCCAATAGTTAGCAAGTGTGACGAGCTTCCCGATCACCATACGGTGTTCGTTATTAGGCTGAAATAGCAATGTTAACCGGTCGGAAAAAGAAGGATCGGTGATCCACTTTCGCAGGAAATCCGGAAACGGGTCAAAATCGTCGTACCAGGGCAGGTTGACGGAATAATATAAGATGACAAACACCCAAAGCAGCACGGGCAGCGTCATGGCGGCACTTATAGCTAACTTTTTATTGCTGTTCACCTTGCGAATCTTTCATGATAATTACTTTCCTGCCGAAATATCCGGCCATGCATTTGTTCCACCAATGGTCGGGATTGTCCTTGATGTCGTCGTCTACAAAAATTGAGAATGGCTTAGAATGGATCGGCGGCAGATAAACGGTGCTTTCCTTGGAGCTGCGCAACATATCATAGCGCGCATACATTTCTTTATCAAATGCTGCTGCTTTCCCATTTATCAGATCTGAATACATTAAACGAACATTGGCGCTGCGGTAAAATGACAGGCTTATAGACAGCGTCAAAACTGCGTAAAGTATGCCGTATCGAACCATTGAGAATTGGAATGGACTGGTAGTGCTTTTTTTGAAATAATGGAAAACCACCCCGATCACATAAAACCAGCCGATCAGGAAAAAGAAATAAACACAATTGATCACACGCGGCGTCGGCTCAATTCCTACCCCATAATAAGAAGGAAAAAGCTGGGCCGATAGGACACCAATGAACAAAAGCACTGCATACCAGACCGGGATCGAAAAGTAATTCCTGGCCCCGGCCGAAAGCCTGGAAAGGACAACCAGCCATGCCAATGAGAAGAAGATCAGCGGTGTACGGAATATCCAGTCGAAGCTCAGTACAGCAAGCTTTTTGAATGATGAAATAACCGAAAACGGAATATTCCCACCCAATGGATTGCCGCCGATGCGCGCCTGGTTGCCCGGTGAGCTAAAATACAAGTAACAGGAAACCGCACAGACAGCCAGCATTGCGATCATAAAACCATCCACTTTCCTGTGAAAAAGAATGCGGTAAACCCACCACGCGCCAATGAGCAGCACAATGATGAGCAGGTTGGTTTCGCTGCTTCCAACGATGGCAAAAACCAGAAATCCTGCCAGACTGCTTAAAATAACCTTTGCCGTCTGCGTGTCCTGGCGATACCAACGCAGCACGAGCACGATCCATAGCAATGTAAAAATGTTTGGAATCGTATAAGTCACAAACGCCGCCATCCAGTAGAAAGCCTCGGACATGCTGGCGATTTTAAGGATATACAGGAAGAAAACAACCCCGGCAAACCCTAAATGCGCCATGCGTGATAATGTGGGCGTAAGATGCCTGAAAAGACTGTAAAGGGCGAAAACAACTCCCGATAGCAGGATAACCGGCAAAATCTTGAAACCATTGATCCAGTGAAAAAGAAGCGGATTGGAATGGTTCAGAAAAATCCCGAAATAACGGCCCGTCCAGCCCGAATAGTAGTAATTCATGGCTTCGAACCATCCGAACTTGAACACCGTATCAATGTAACAATAATCGTCGGCCGGGGAAGGGTGATTAAAATAAGAGAGCGCGAATAACGGAGCCAGGACTGTGACCATCAGTAAAATGTTGATCCAGTTGCCTACGATCCGATATTTTCGATAAAATCTATTCATTTAAAGTTTTTTCAATGATGTAACGAGGACGGCCTTTTACTTCTTCGTAAATCTTGCCAATATATTCTCCGATCAACCCCAGCGCCATCATGTTGGAACCACTGAAAAACGTGAGCGGCAACATGGTGGACGTCCAGCCGGGAACCGTGTAACCGACCAGATAAGAGAAAAGGATATAAGCCACAATGATCATTGCGACCATAAAATTGAAAACGCCGAAATACAAAACGAGGCGCATCGGGAAGGTGGAAAAAGACGTAATGCCATTCCACGCAAAAAGCAACATTTTGCTCAGCGGATATTTCGTTTCTCCGGCTTCACGTTCCAGTCGGTTATAGTAAACCTTATCATTCCGGAAACCCACCAACGGCACAATGCCGCGCAGAAACATATTAATTTCTTTAAAATTACCCAGCTCCTGCAAAACCCGGCGATCCATTAACCGGAAATCGGCATGATTGAAAACAACCGGAACGCCCATTTTTTGCATTAATACATAAAAACTTTCCGCAGTAACACGCTTGAACCAGCTGTCGGAGCTTCTGTCCCCTCTTACCCCGTAAACCACCATTGCGCCGTCCCGGTGCTTTTCTACCATGGCTGCAATGGCGTTCATATCGTCCTGCAAGTCGGCATCGATGGTGATGAAGCAGTCGAAATTGTCGATATTTTTTTCCAAACCGGCCATAATCGCGCTTTGGTGGCCGAAATTCCGGGATAGTCCTACGCCGATAACGTTGGGGTCCTGCTGGCAAAGGGATTCTATAATGTTCCAGGTTTTATCCCGGCTTCCATCATTCACAAAACAAATGCGGCTGTCTTCTGTAATAAGGCCCTGCTGTTTGAGCGAGTTGTAGTAAACGCTCAGTTTGGAATAGGTCAGATGTAATATCGCCTCTTCGTTGTAGCATGGAATTACCAGAAGTAAACGCGCTGGATTCATAGAACACCTTTTAATTAAGTCGACAAAAATAGCAGTAATAAGTTAATATGCTCTTTTTATCGGTTGAGTCTTCGCATTCGGCTGCCCCGATTATTTCCTGACTTCCCCGCCTTTTTTACCTAAAACCGTATTAATCAGCATCGGGTAAAGCAGCACGGCGAGTAATATCAGCAATGTGCCCATGTAAAATTCGGAAGTCATGCGCTCTTTCTCTCCAAAAAAGAAAAAAGCCAGTGCAATGCCATAAACCGGTTCCAGATTAATGGTCAGATTGATGAGATAAGCCGAAAATTGCTTCATCAGCTGCGTGGCCATCGTGCTCGCGTAAACCGTGCATATGAACGCCAGGAACAAGATCCAGATCCAATCTTTCGCAACCGGAATGTAAGGTTCGCCGTTGGACCAGCCCTGCCACTCGAATATCATTACAAAAAACAATGAGAAAACCGTTGCTCCGATCATTTCATAAAATGTAATGATGTAAGCATCAATGCGTTGCACAAGCCTGCTGTTGGCAACGGTGAACATGGCGGCCAGCAAGGCGGAAGCCAGCGCGAGTGCCAATCCCAGCGCATGGTCGAATTCAAATTTGAAAACCACATATAAACCCGCGAACGCCAGAATCCCCAGCCCTACTTCGAGCGGCCGAACGCTTCTTTTATTGACCAAAGGCTCAATTAAGCTCGTCCATAATGATGTGGTGGCCATTCCTGCCAGACAAACCGAAGCCGTGGAAACACGCGCCGAGGCGAAAAACAGCATCCAATGCGCGGATAAAATGAAACCAACCAACAACATCCGGATCATGTCCCTGCTGTCGGCTTTGAATTGCTTTTGCTTAAAGAAAATGATAACCCCCAGCCCAACCGCCGCAAACAAGGTCCGGTAGAAAACCAGGGAAACAGGTGAAATGGTAACCATAAGTCCCACAATGGCCGTGAAACCCCAGATCAGGACCAGAAAATGAAGATGCAGATACGAACGCAGCGCCGTGGGTGAAAACATGGTTAACGGGGCAATGTTTTATACAAAATCAGCCCTATGCATGAAAAAACAATGTTGGGCAGCCAAACCGCAAACAATGTGTTGATCGTGCCCGCCTCCGCCACACCTTTTGACAAAAGAAAAAATAATATGTAAATAAATGCCAGCATAAACCCGAGCGCAATCTGCCAGCCCACGCCTCGCCGGCTTTTCCTGGCGGACACTATGACGCCGATTGCGGTAAGGATCAGAATGGCGAAAGGTTGGGTAAACCGAATGTATTTTTCAATTAAATAAACTTCCAGACCATCCGCACCGCGACTTTTGAGGAGGTCAATGTATGCATTCAGCTCGGGTAAGGTGAATGTTTCAAAAAGGTTATAATCGCTTTCAAAATCTTTGGGGGATAAATTGATCGTAGTGTCAATTTCTGCGCCCGCACGCAGCTTTTCACCTAGGCTATCCAATGTCCGGACCTGGTAATTTTGCAAAGTCCATTTGCCTTTTTTGGGCTGCCAAACGATTTTATCCGCGTAGAATTTCTGCAAAAGCTTATTGCCCTTTATCGTTTCCATCGTGAATTTATTCCCGGTCTTGGTCATCGTATTATAGCTTTCCAGGTAAGCATACACATCCGGGGCGATGGTAATGTGCACATTATGGCCGCTGAAATAGAATTCCTGCTTCACATAAGTCTTCTCAAAGCTGTTACGGACCTTATTCGCTTTAGGCAAAATCCAGCCTACCTGAACGAATGTGAGACATCCTAAAACCGTTGCGCCGATCATGTAAGGCAAAAGCATCCGCCCGAAGCTGATCCCGCTGCTGAGCATGGCTATGATCTCCGTGCGGGCCGCAATCCGGGAAGTAAAAAAAACCGTAGCAATAAAAACCATCAGCGGACTGATGTAATTGATCCAGTAAGGAATGAGGTTGAAGTAATAATCAACGATGATCTCGTTGAGCGGCGCCTTTTTTTCCAGAAAGTCATCCACCTTTTCCGTGTAATCGATCATGCAAATGATAAGCACGATCACGAATGCAACGAAAACGTATGTTATCAGGAAATTTTTGATCAGATAACGATCCAGTATTTTCAATCTCATGGCTGGGGAAGTCTCATCGGCGCTGAACCAGTAAATTTTTGGACACCTCGAGACTGATAAACAACGTCTGACCGCCGTTTATTTGTACAGAAGCTGATTTATCATATTCATTAATTTCTTTCACTTCTATAACAGCGCCCAAAGTAATCCCGGACCGATCCAGATGCTGCAAAAAGGAAGGTGCGTGATCCAGCACTCCCATCATCAACACTTTTTCACCCACCTGAATGTCCGTCAATATGGTATAATCCGGCTCGGTCAGGTTGCCTTTGGCGTCGGGGATCGGGTCGCCGTGGGGGTCAAATCTGGGGTGACCCAGAAATGTGTCAAGTTTCTCGACCAGGATCTCAGATGGGATATGTTCCAATTCTTCCGCAATGTCGTGCACCTCATCCCAGCCAAAGCCCAATTTCTCAACCAAAAATACTTCCCATAGCCGATGCTTGCGGATCACCTTGATCGCAACCTTCTCGCCGCTGTCCGTAAGCCTTACGCCCTGGTATTTTTTATAATGGATTAATCCTTTTTCCGCCAGTTTACGTAACATATCTGTCACGGAAGCGGCGCGGGTGGATGTGCTTTCTGCCAGCGCATTCGTACTGACCTCCACGCCCTCCCGGCCGGAAAGTGAGTGAATGATCTTTAAATAATTTTCTTCTGTGAAGGAGTTTTGCATTGAAGTCATCACCAAGGCATTAATCTTGATATGAACAAAAGTACGACTTACTAATCGGAAAATAAAAAATTTAGACTACTCTAAAAATATATTTGCGAAAACATTTATCTTTGTTTTTAGTAAACTAAATTGTTTATTACAACTGCTTTAAAAAATGCTTGATAGTTTGAAAATCAAAGAAACCTCGCGTAATGTAACACCCGGTGAAGGTGGAAGACTTGCTTCTTTATCGGAGGTGCATTCATCCATAACAGTTCCGGAAGGCGCGGGATTTTGGCGGAAACTAATGGCCTTTACTGGCCCCGGACTCATGGTCGCCGTGGGTTATATCGATCCGGGAAACTGGGCAACGGACATTGAAGGCGGTTCGCGGTTTGGCTACACATTGTTATCTGTAATCCTGATTTCCAACCTTTTTGCGATGCTTTTGCAGCATCTTTCGCTCAAATTAGGGATTGCATCTGGACGCGACCTGGCACAAGCCTGCCGCGATTACTATTCCAGGCCGGTTTCATTTGTGCTCTGGATACTTTCTGAAATTGCCATTGCCGCCACTGACCTTGCCGAAGTCATCGGTTCAGCCATTGCACTAAACCTGCTTTTTGGGCTTCCATTGCCCGTAGGCGTGGTTTTTACGGCGCTGGATGTGCTGCTGGTTCTTTATTTTCAACAAAAAGGCTTTCGGATTATTGAGAGTATCGTCGCTGGTTTAATGGGCATTATCCTCCTGAGCTTTATCTATGAAATGATCTTATCCCAGCCTTCTATCGCCGGAATCGTCGATGGTTTGATCCCAAGAACACAAATCGTGACCGACTCGGGAATGCTGTACATTGCGATCGGGATTTTGGGCGCTACTGTGATGCCGCATAACCTTTACTTGCATTCCAGCATTGTCCAGACCAGGGCGTATAACAGGAATGACGAAGGCAAAAAATCAGCCATACGCTTCGCAACCATCGATTCCACGGTTTCCCTGGCGCTTGCATTCTTCATTAATGCCTCCATCCTGATCCTCGCCGCAACCGCTTTTCACGCAAACGGACACTTTGAAATTGCAGACATTACGGACGCCTATCACCTGCTGGATCCGGTTTTGGGCGTAGGCCTGGCTGGTATATTTTTCGCGCTGGCATTACTTGCTTCCGGGCAAAGTTCTACATTAACAGGCACATTGGCCGGGCAGATCGTGATGGAGGGTTTTTTAAATATCCGTCTTAAACCCTGGCTGCGCAGGCTCATAACCCGGGGCATTGCCATCATTCCGGCACTGATCGTTTCATCATTATATGGCGAGAAAGGAACGGCGGACCTGCTCGTTTTCAGTCAGGTGATTTTGTCGTTGCAACTGAGCTTTGCTGTGGTGCCGCTGGTGTTCTTCACGTCCAACAGCAACATCATGGGACGCTTCGCCAATTCGCGATTTCTGACCGTTCTGGCCTGCGTAATCACCCTGATTATTATTAGTTTGAACCTCTTTTTGCTTTGGAAAACCTTCTTTTGAACCTTAAACTTTAACTTAGTTTAACAAAGTCTCCCCTGCGCCCGGCCACAACTTGCCGCCCAAAACACATTTCTTCCCGCATACGTTCGGAAAGAACTGTCTGATTGAAAATTAATTTTATCCATGTAAGAACCTTTTTGCATGCGGTTTCCTAACTTTCGCCGTTTTTTCGACCTAAAGTGAATGGAATCAAAGCATAAATTGAACAAGATTACGGCAGCCGGTGTACTGGTTGCATTCGGGATTATTTATGGCGATATAGGCACTTCGCCCCTGTACGTAATGCAGGCGATCATCCTGAATGAAGTCATTACCGAAGAAATCATTTATGGCGCCATTTCCTGTATTTTCTGGACACTTACTTTACAGACAACCGTCAAATATGTAATCCTTATCCTGCGAGCTGATAATAAGGGAGAAGGCGGGATTTTCGCCCTCTATGCGCTTGTTCGCAAGCACGCCAAATGGCTCACGGTCCCTGCCGTGATCGGCGGCAGTACACTGCTTGCAGACGGGATCATTACCCCACCCATTTCCGTATCATCTGCCGTTGAAGGTTTGCAGCTTATTTATCCCAACATTCAGACTATACCCATCGTAATCAGTATCCTAACGCTGATTTTTGTCATTCAGGCATTTGGAACAAAGGTTGTGGGGCGTGCTTTTGGCCCTATTATGGTCACCTGGTTTGTGATGCTGGGCGTGCTTGGTCTCCACCAGATCATGGAACATCCGGAAATCTTAAAAGCGCTAAATCCTGTCTACGGCTACGACCTGATCACCAAACATCCAGGCGGTTTTTGGATCCTGGGAGCTGTTTTTCTTTGTACAACAGGAGCCGAAGCATTGTATTCGGATCTCGGACATTGCGGCCGGGAGAACATCCGGGTTAGCTGGATTTTTGTAAAAATATGCTTGTTACTCAATTATTTCGGCCAGGGAGCATGGCTTCTTACCGAAATGGGCAATCTTTTGGAAGCACGCAAGCCATTCTATGAAATCATGCCCGAATGGTGGTTGCTGCCCGGCGTTGTGATAGCAACATTGGCAGCGATTATCGCCAGCCAGGCTGTTATAACCGGCTCATTTACCTTAATCTCTGAAGCAATACGCCTGAATTTCTGGCCAAAAGTGCGCTTAATTTATCCAAGCGATCAGAAAGGACAACTCTACGTGCCAAGTATCAACTGGCTGCTTTGGCTGGGCTGCTGCGGTGTAGTTTTATATTTTGGAAAATCATCCAATATGGAGGCTGCGTATGGTCTGGCCATTACGCTGACGATGATCATGACGACCATTCTCTTCTCTTATTATCTGTATATCAAACGGGTAAATCTCTGGATCGTGATCGCCTTCATGCTTTTCTATTTATTTATCGAAGGCATGTTCCTGGGCGCTAACCTGCTGAAATTCACGCACGGAGGGTGGTTTACGATTCTCGTCGGAACAGTGGTTGCTGGTTTGATGACGATCTGGCTTAAAGCCTTCTACATTAAGCTGCGTTTGACGGAATACACGAAACTGGAAAAATATTTACCGGCCCTGCACGAGCTCAGCCGCGACATCAGTATCCCCAAATACACGACGCACCTGGTGTTCATGACCAATGCTTCCCGGGCTACGGAGATCGAGACAAAAGTGATTTATTCCATATTCCAAAAACGGCCGAAACGTGCTGACGTTTACTGGTTTATCCACGTTGACATTACAGATGATCCGTACACAATGGAATACAAGGTGTTGTCCGACGACGATAACAATGATAATGTAATCAAGATCAATTTCCGTCTGGGCTTCCGGGTGGATCAGCGGATCAATATGTTCTTCAGGAAAGTGGTGGAAGATATGGTAATGAACAAGGAAGTGGACATTACCAGCCGATACGAATCCCTTAGCAGACAGAACATTACGGGTGATTTCCGTTTTGTTGTGCTGGAAAGGTTCCTGTCATTTGAAAACGACCTGCCGCTGTTTGAACAGCTCGTGATGAAGACTTATTTCTTTGTTAAAGACTTCACCACGTCTGAGGACAAGTGGTTTGGACTGGACAGCAGCTCGGTGAAAATCGAGAAAGTGCCTTTGATCATCAGGCCGGTTGAAAATGTGAAGCTGCGGCGCGTTTTTAACTGATCATTTCAGATAAACACCTTCTTCCTCCGCACGGCTTAAAACCACTTCCACGTGCTCAGTAAGCGTGGTACTCAGCGCATAACCCACGTAGTCTGCGTGGATAGGGAATTTGTGATGGCTCCTGTCCACGACAACGGCAACCTGCACTTTTTTCATACTCACTTTCAGGAAGGGTTCCAAAGCAAAAGCCAATGTCCGTCCGGTGTTCAGCACGTCGTCGGCAATAACAATGACCTGATTTTCGATCTGAACATCCTTGTCAAAAACCACAGGGCTCTGAAAATGAATGTGTTTGTCAAAACGCAGCTCAACGAGCTCGACATGCAGCGGGGAAATGTCCGTGAGCTCGGCAACGAGCCTTTTTGCAAAAGCATAACCTTCCCCGGCTATTCCGGCGATGATAATGCTCGTTTCTTCAAAATTATGCTCATATATTTCAAACGCGATCCTGCGGATCTTCTGGCTCGTTTGAAGCGGACTTAATATCTGGCGTTTCTTTGAAATTGTACTGTTGGTCATTGGGTGAGCTTAATGCTTGTTGGGATAAAATTAAGAAGAGAAGTTCTTTATCCAATGCGCAAACATGATTTCCTGCGTCGGCAATTCCAGACTGGCGATGCCCAGTTCAACCTTTTTTTCGCCAATGCGCTCTACCCGGAGCTCCATTAATGCCTGGTCATATTTTTTAGAAAACTCGGGATGCGCTTGTATCCCCAACATGCGCTCACCCACGCGGAACATGGCATGCGGGCAGTCGGGCGTTTCGGCCAGTAATGTAGCATCAGGCGGTAATTGCACCACCTGATCCTGGCACATCATCAGCAAATTGAATGCATCTGTAAACGGCTGCATCCAGATTTCCCGGGCGATCAGCTGTAAACGATGCACGCCCACACACCAGCCAACCAATGATTTTTCCACTTTCCCGCCTAATGCCTCTCCCAACATCTGATGCCCGAAACAGACACCAATAAATGTTTTTTGGGACTGATAAATGTCCACCACGAAGTTTTTTAACCGGGTAATCCAATCTTCCTGATCATAAACCGAACTTTTGGAACCGGTGCAAATGTAGATGTCACATTCCTCAACGGACACAGGAAAGTGACCATTGCAGACATCATAGAAATGAAATTCCCACTCCGGTGCCACATTTGAAAACAGGGCCGGAAACATGTCCCGGTAATCGCGCGCTATGTGCCGCAGCTCTTCCCGCACGTGATCGCATTCGAGTAAGCCAACTTTCACCGCCATTATGCGTTAATTTTCAAATGAAATGATTTTGGTCGGGTCAATGCTTCATAACCGACCGTGGAAAGCGTGCAGCCTCTGCCAGAATTCTTTACACCTGTCCATGCCAGGGCAGGATCTAAATAATCGCAGCGGTTCATGAACCAGGTTCCGGTTTCTACTTGCTCGCCTATTGCCAGCGCAGCTTCTATATCCGACGTCCAGATGGAAGCAGTAAGCCCGTATTGGCTGTCATTCATCAACCTGATGGCCTCTTCATCACTTTCCACAGGCATAATGCCCACCACCGGCGCGAATGTTTCTTCGGTCATCACATTCATGTTATGGTTCACATTAACAAGCACTTGTGGTGCAAAATACGGCGTCCCGGACTGGTGTGCAGGGAAGAGTTCCGGATCGATCAATGCCGTAGCACCTTGCGAAATGGCTTCATTTATCTGCTTTTGCGCAAATTCAGCTGCCGCCGTGCGGACCATCGGGCCGAGCGTTGTTCCGGTGTTTGTAGGATCTCCCAAAGTGTAAGTTCTGGTCAATGCTGCAAAGTCAGTAACAAACTGATCATAAACGTCCTTATGCACATAAATCCGTTCGATCCCACAGCACGATTGCCCTGAATTAAAGAACGAACCGTCCACGAGATTTTCAATCGCGTCTGCCAGATCAGCATCCGCGCGCACATAGGCAGGATCTTTGCCGCCCAATTCCAGTCCGCCAATGATAAAACGTTCATTAATCGCCTTCTGAACTGCATGTCCACCTTCTACCGAGCCTGTAAATGCCACGTAATCAATGCGCGTATCCACAATCACCCGGGCCACCTGCTCATGATTTAAATGCAGATATTGAAATACACCCTCAGGCAAACCAGCATATTCGAAAGCCGCGGCATAGCGCTCGGCACACAATGGTGTTTGCTGCGCATGCTTCAAGACAACCGCATTACCAGCCATAATAGCCGGAATTACGGAATTCACGGAAGTAAGATAAGGATAATTCCACGGCGCAACCACGAAGACAACGCCCAACGGATCCCTCCGGATAAACCTTTTAAACCCTGCAATTTCCTCCACTTCCACATCGGCCAGCGCTTTCGGTGCGATGGAAATCATATAATTGGCGCGTTCCTGAAATCCTTTTCTGATCTCATTGGCCGTATACCGGATCGGCCGGCCCATTTGCCAGGTCAGTTCCAGTCCAATTTCATCTGCATTATTCAGGAAATATTCCACCGCTTTCCGGCAGATCGCTTCCCGTTCATCCAGCGAAGTTTTTCGCCATTCTTTTTGTGCAGCAACGGCCTTAGCCAATGCTGTTTCAACTTCCTGCGGCTCTGCTAAGGTGCGTTCCACATATACGGAGCCGTCAATCGGGCTTATCGTTTTTTGAGTTGCCATGATCAGAGGGGCGTTACATAGGCAGAAGTGATCCCGCCGTCTACCAGAAAATCCGTTCCTGTTACAAATGAGGATTCATCGGAAGCGAGGAACAATGCGGCATAAGCCATTTCTTTCGCCTCGCCGAAGCGGCCCATGGGAATGTGGACAAGCCTGCGTTGTTTTTTCTCTTCGGTATTTAAAAATTTCATCAGCAACTCCGTGCGCAGCGGACCGGGACACAATGCATTGACGCGGATATTTTCACGCGCATGAATAATGGCCAGCTCGCGCGTCAACGCCAAAACAGCTCCTTTACTAGCTGTATAAGCAATCTGCGGAGTAGCAGCACCTAATATTGCGACGAAAGAGGCAGTGTTGATTATCGAACCGCCGCCTGCGCGCTGCAATGCAGGAATGCCGTATTTACAGCCTAAAAACACCCCTTTTGCATTGATATTCATCGTCAGGTCCCAGATGGACTCGTCGGTTGTCATCGCATTGTCATCGTCGCTGTGCATAATGCCTGCGTTGTTGAAAATGATGTTGAGCTTGCCGAATTTTTCTTCCGCGAATGCAACAGCCGCCTCATTATCAGCGGCTTTGGAAACGTCCGAATGCAGGAAAAACGCCTCGCCTCCGTTAGCAACGATCTCATCCGCAGTTTCCTGTCCGGCCGCATCATTGACGTCGGTAACAACAACTTTTGCTCCTTCTTTGGCAAACAAAAGTGCAGTTTCACGCCCGATTCCGCCACTTCCGCCGGTTATCAGCGCAACTTTATTTTCTAAACGCATGGATTTTATGGGGTTAATATGGATAGTAATTGAGTTATATCTGTTCAAAATACCGCTTTCTTTCCCAGTCCGTCACGGACGTGTCGTACGCCCTTTGCTCGGATCTGAAAAAATGGCTGTAATGCTCGACGACTTCTTTGCCAAATGTATTTTTAGCAAATTCACTGTTTTCAAATAATGTTGTGGCTTCTGCGAGCGTATAAGGAACGCGTGGCAAATGCGCCGCGGCATAAATGTCCCCGATGAAACATTCCGGCGGCTCTATTTTGTTTTTGATCCCATCCAGACCCGAAGCTAATGATGCTGCAAAAGCGAGATACGGATTGCAGTCCGCTCCCGGGATGCGGCATTCAATGCGCAAGCTGGCGCCGCTTCCTACTACACGGAAGCCTGCCGTCCGGTTGTCGTAACTCCATGCAAGGCGCGTGGGTGCCCAGGAACCATCTACAAAACGCTTGTATGAATTGATCGTAGGCGCATAAAACGGCATCACATCCGGCACATGCTGGATCCAGCCCCCCAAAAACCAGCGAAAAATATCAGAACCTTTCACCGGCCCGAATTCCTGATCGCCTGCAAATGCATTCTGGCCATCTTTCCACAAACTCATGTGAATATGGCTGCTGGAACCGGCCTGGTCGGATTGAAACTTGGCCATGAAGGTCACAGACAGGCCCATGGCGTCCGCCACTTCTTTCAAACATTGCTTGTAAACCACATGGTTATCGGCCATAGGAAGCACTTCTGCATACTTTACATTCAATTCATGCTGCCCCAGTCCCCATTCACCTTTTGAAGTTTCAATTTCGATGCCCGAATTTTTCAAATGCCGCCTTACTGCGGAAGTATATTTTTCATTACGCGTTCCTTGCATAATGTGGTAGTCTTCAAGATAATAGCCTGCCGGTGTCAGGTTTTGATAATTTTGCTGGAATGCTTGTTTATAGCTGTTTTCCAACAGATAATATTCAAGTTCAGAGGCCGCAAAGCATTGTAAACCATCTCCTTGCAATATTTCCAGCTGTTTTTTCAAAATCGATCTTGGACCGATTGACTCCAATGCATGCAATTTCTCATTATGCAGGTCACAAATTACCAATGCCGTCTTGTCCAGCCAATCCGCGATCCGCATTGTTGCGAGATCGGGCACGAGGTGAAAATCACCATAACCAAGCTCCCAATTGGCATATTTATAGCCCGGAACCGGGTCCATAGCCATGTCTGTTGTGAGCAGATAATTACATCCGTGCGTGCCTGATTTAATCACCGAATCGAGGAAATAATCGGCATCCACACGCTTGCCCATCAGGCGGCCATAATGGTCTGTGAAAGCAACAACGATGGTTTCTATCAACCCTTCCCCGATCTTAGCTGTAAGTTCTTCTTGCGTAAGGAATCCTCTTTTACTCATTGGAAAGGGTTAATTTTTGAAATTGGTATCAACGCAACTTGTCTATTTTGGTATTTAGCGGAAACTTCAAAACCACTTTTTTCCCCGATGCTTTTTCCAAAACCGGGGTCAGTATTTTGCGGGCATTGATCTGGGTCTGTTCCAAAATTCCCATATCAAGAGCTGATCGCTGGATTTGCTTTTCCGCCTGTTTATATGCTTCCTGGACAAGCTTGGCTTCTTCATTGAAAGCATATTCTGTATTGTAAACCCTTGATTTACTATGGTCTATCTTAAAAACACAAAGTTCCGGCTCAGGCATATTCACAACCAGTGTTTCGGCTTCGGATGTAATGTCGGCAATTTCAACTTTGGTCAGATCAATACAGCCGATCGCCTCGCCCTGGACGATTAGTATAGCCTTCGCATTGGGCAGCCACATTTTTGTAATCTGCTGTTCAACAACGTCTTTAAAATTATATTTTACCAATTCCAACTTACCCATTGTCGTTATTTCCTCCAAAACCAGCGCGTGCGTCGTCTCGGATTTTTCCTGGCTGCCCAGCCAATCCGGCACCCAGTTACCCGCCCTGAAATTACTCCATATCGATTGAAGCCCGGCCAGCAAAAGGATCAACACAAGCAAACGCACTATCCAACGCATATCATTCTGTTTTAATTAATAATCCGCTCCTCCTCGTTCAAACGCGCCATCCGCTGCGCAATGATACTCGCCGCAATTAGTTGCAAAGCATGATAAATCATGATCGGAAGCAACATTAACCCTGCCTGAGCGCCTGGAAAAAGCACTTTGGACATTACTGCGCCCTGCACCAGGGATTTTTTGGAACCGCAGAATACGGCCGTGATCCTGTCCTCATGGTTGAAATGTAACAGGTTGCTGATGAATGTGAGCAGGAAATAAATCCCGAAAAACAGCGACAGCATTCCTATCCCTAAAAATACAATTTCTTTTAGTCCCAGCGAACTAAACAAATGCTCCCCGAACGATTCGCAAAAAGAGGTGTAAACGATAAGCAAAATCGAAAACTGATCGAAATAGCGGATGTATTTTTTATATCGCTCCGCAAAATGGCCCCATCTTTTATTCAATGCAATGCCTGCACAAACTGGTAATAATACTTGTAAAGACAACTTTCCGACTACTGAAAGCAGATCAAAATGCCCGGGACCGGCGTGCCCAGTGCCCGCATCCATCACCAGCCCCATCCATAATGGTGTAAGAAAAACGCCGATCAGGCTCGAAATGCTTGCGTTGAAGATGGCCGCCGGAATATTGCCTTTCGCGATGGAAACCATAACAACGGACGACGACACCGTGGAAGGAAGCGCCGTCAGAAAGAATATCGCCAGCCATAATGTCTGGCTGTCACCCGATTTGAAAAGGGGCCGGAAAGCCAGGGCAAGCAATGGAAAAAGGACAAATGTGGATAAATGCACCATTACATGCAACTTCCAGTTAACCAGGCCCGCGCGCAGTTTTTCAGGACTTAACCTTAACCCGTAAAAGAAGAAAATGATGGAAACGGCAATGGTAGAGATTTCTGAAAGCGGCAATGGACTGTCATTCATGCCTGGGTATGGCCAGAGCCAGGCCAGCAGGATCATGCTTAGCAAAGCAAGCATAAAGCCGTCCAAACCTGCTTTTTTGGCTGTATCAAATATTTTACTCATCGGTTCCCAATATAGGTTGTTTCCTATAGAAGGCGAAAAGTTTAATCTAAAATTCCTTTCAGACCGAAATATTTTACCTTAAAAGCAGATCGGCGGCAACCAGATTAAACGAAGCAAGTTATCTGGCGACGAGGTCCGGCTGTAATGCGCGCAGGTTTTTCTTAGGTTTCCTGGACTGCTTTTTCCTTCTGCCCCACCAGATAATCGTTCCGGTTACGGGCAGGCTGGCACAAATTAGGCTGGCCAGAAAAACAATGATCTTGCCCGGAAGCCCTAAAATAGCCCCTACGTGAATGTCATAATTCATTCTCCGCAATGTATTTGCAAAGTCGGCATCCTTAAAACGGCCGGAATAAGGGCCGGTCATTTTTATTTTTTTAAGGGAATACTGGTCAAAATAATTGTAATCAACATTGTAGTAAGTCCCAGCCCTGAAATTCACGAAAGAGAAGATCGATTCAGATTTGGTATGCGGAATCGAAACATTGATCCCCTCATTAACCGGATATTCCTTTTTCAATGCAAGCCATGCCTTGTCGACAGCGGTAATAGGCGTAAACGCACCGGCTAGCAATGTTGAATCCGAAGCTGGAAGGTAATATTCGTCCGAGCCCTTACCGCCCGTTGCCGTATAAAGTCCCTGGGAAAACCATTTGAAACCCCAAACCAGCCCTGTAAAGCCTAATAGGAAGCCGATTGACAAAACATAAAAACCGAAAACGTTGTGCAGATCGTAATTTTTCCGCCTCCACGCCGCATTCCATTTGATTGAGAAGCGCTGTTTTGCTGCCGATTTATTTTTGGGCCACCAAAGCACAAGTCCGCTGATCAACATCACAAGGAAAACCAATGTCGCCGACGCCACAATGGGCTGGCCGATGGTCGGCGGCAACCATAAATAATAATGTCCGTGTAAGATAAAGTGGAAAAAATCGCCTTTTTCGTTCCAGACGTGCTGCACTTCGGCCGTGTAAGGATTCACATAGACGACATAATAATATTCAGGATTCGCATTGTAAAAGCCCACTTCTGCATTGCGCGTCGGGACGCCATATAGCACGCCGTTTGCCTTTTTGCCGGGAAGCATTTTTTCAGCGCTTGCCTGTAAAACCGATGGAGGCAGCACTTTGGCATTTACCGGCGGCTCTACAAACATGTAAGGTTGTGTAAAGCTTTTTATTTCGTGCTCAAAAGCCAGGATACAACCCGTTATGGCTACTACAAACACGATAATCCCGGATGTCAGGCCAAGGTAAAGATGTAATTTCCCGATCAGTTTCTTCATTGACGCAATGTTCCTATCACTATTTAGACTCAATCAAATTACTAATGTAGTGCGAACATTTTAAAAAACAAGAAATCCCGGTCGATCAGGACCAGGATTTCTTGTTTTTCAGTCAAATTGATACTTGTAAATGCCGGTAACCTCAGTGCCTGGCGGCATGTCGATGATTGGCTTTAAGATGCCGTCGTGCATTCCATAAACCCAACCATGTAAATGCAAAGACTGGTTTTTCTTCCACGCCCGTTGTACAATGTCGGTTTTGGCAAGATTTTTCACCTGCTGGATCACATTCAGCTCAACGAGCCTGTCAAAACGCTTGCCTTGATCGTCGATGGCTTCCAGTTCAGTTTCATGCTTGTCGTACACATCTTTAATGTTGCACAACCATTTGTTGATCAAACCAAAATCATTGTTTGTCATAGCAGCTCTCACGCCGCCACATTGGTAATGTCCAACGACCAGAATGTGCTTGACATGCAGCACTTCAACCGCATATTGCAGCACGCTCAGCATGTTCATATCCGTATGCACGACCAGGTTGGCCACATTGCGGTGCACAAACATTTCACCGGGCCGCGAGCCCGTAAGGTCTTCCGCCGGAACGCGGCTGTCGGCACACCCGATCCATAAAAAATCGGGCTTTTGATCTTTGGCAAGAATCTCGAAATAAGATTCATCCACGCCTAACTGCTCGGCAGCCCAGGTCTTATTGAAGTCCAGCAGCCTTTGATATTGTTCCATATATATTTTGAGTAGTGTTACAGCTTGTGAAAGCGCTGCAAAATAAGAATATGCTTTCACATTCATTGAAATCCAAGCATCCTTTTAGCAGAAAAAAAATCGTAATTTTGCGCTCTTAAAATCCCGTTTGGTGTTATTAATACATTGTTTTTACATTAGAAAGCTAATAGTCTAGCGCTAACAGCTAACAGCACATATGAAATACAACGAGTATAAAAACCTGAGTTATCCGCAGATTGGAGACGAAGTCCTGAAATTCTGGAAAGACAAAAAGATATTTGAAGCGTCGGTTGAAACACGCGAAGGTGCACCTTCATTTACATTCTTCGAAGGCCCGCCTTCCGCGAATGGAACACCTGGTATTCACCACGTTATGGCGCGCTCGATCAAGGATATCTTTTGCCGTTACAAGACATTGCAGGGTTTTCAGGTTAAAAGAAAAGGAGGCTGGGATACGCACGGACTGCCTGTGGAATTGCAGGTTGAGAAAGAGCTGGGCATTATCAAAGATGATATTGGAAAGACGATTTCCGTTGAAGATTACAACGAAAAATGCCGCCAGACCGTCATGAAATTTACAGATCAATGGAATGACCTGACCGAAAAAATGGGTTACTGGGTTGATCTGGAAGATCCTTATATTACTTACAAAAGCGAATACATCGAGAGCCTTTGGAACCTGCTTAAAAAGCTCTACGACAAAGGTTTGCTATACAAAGGTTACACGATCCAACCTTATTCACCAGCCGCAGGAACCGGGCTTTCGTCTCACGAGCTGAACATGCCCGGGACCTACAAAGATGTGAAGGACACGACCATTGTGGCCATGTTTAAGACAAAGGGCGCAAAAGCCGCGGAAGTTTTCGCAGACTTTTCTGAGTCCGATATCCGCATCCTGGCCTGGACAACCACGCCCTGGACGCTTCCTGCAAACGCGGCATTGACAGTTGGCGGCAACATTACTTATGTTCTGGTAAAAACCTTTAACCCTTACACACATGCGCCCGTCGCAGTGGTTTTGGCAAAGGACCTCATCTCAAAATATTTCTCTGATAAGGGCCGTGACGGCGACTTTGCAGGTTATGAAGCCAGTGACAAAAAGATTCTGCCCTGGACTATCCTGACAGAATTGAAAGGAAAAGATCTGGAAGGCATTGAATACGAGCAACTAATGCCCTATGTGCAGCCTAAGGTTGAGGCGTCTGCGAAACCCGCATTCCGCGTCATTCTGGGCGACTTCGTTACGACAGAGGACGGAACGGGCGTTGTGCATACATCTCCGACATTCGGTGCGGATGACTTCCGGGTGTCGCAAGCCAATGGCATTCCGGCCATTATGGTGAAAGACGAGACCGGCAAAGATGTGCCCATTGTGGACCGCCAGGGGCGTTTTGTAAAAGAGATCACAGATTACGCAGGCCGTTTCGTCAAGCCTGAATATTATTCCGAAGAAGAACAAAATGATCCGGAATTCAGGGCAACGGATGTCCTGATAGCGATCAAGCTGAAAGAAGAAGGCAAGGCATTTAAAGTAGAAAAATACGAACACCCCTACCCACATTGCTGGCGTACGGATAAGCCGGTTTTATATTATCCGCTGGACAGCTGGTTTATCAAAACCACAGCGATGAAAGACCGCCTGGTGGAGCTAAACAAAACCATCAACTGGAAGCCGGAAAGCACCGGAACGGGCCGTTTTGGCAACTGGCTGGAAAACCTGGTCGACTGGAACCTGTCCCGCTCCCGTTACTGGGGAACGCCCCTGCCGATCTGGCGCAACGAGCATGGTGAAGAAGTCTGCATCGGCTCGATTGAAGAACTGAAAGATCAGCTGGAAGAAGCATTGCTTTCGGAAAACCTGACAAGAGAACAGGCTGCTAAAAATTCGGAATATTTATTAAAGCTGGAAAACGGCGATTATGACCTGCACAGGCCATATGTAGATAACATTGTTTTGGTTTCGAAGAAGGGCCACATCATGCACCGCGAGCCGGATTTGATCGACGTTTGGTTTGATTCGGGCGCTATGCCTTACGCGCAATGGCATTATCCGTTTGAAAATAAAGAGATTTTCGAGCAAAGTTATCCGGCAGATTTCATCTCCGAAGGCGTGGATCAAACGCGCGGCTGGTTCTTTACCCTGCACGCCATCGCCGGGATGTTGTTTGATTCTGTTGCATTCAAGAATGTCGTTTCTACCGGTTTGGTTTTAGATAAAAATGGCAACAAAATGTCCAAGCGTCTTGGCAATGCGGTTGACCCATTTGCTACCCTGTCCAAATTCGGTCCTGATGCTACGCGCTGGTATATGATCACCAATGCGGAACCCTGGGATAACCTTAAATTCAACATTGAAGGCATTGGTGAAGTGCAGCGTAAGTTTTTCGGAACACTTGTAAACACTTACAATTTCTTCGCATTATATGCCAATCTGGACGGTTATGAATTCCATGAGACCGTTTCTGTGCCCATTGAAAAACGCACGGAACTGGATCGCTGGATCTTATCAAAGCTGAATACATTGGTGAAGGAAGTTGGTGAGCAATTTGATGATTACAATCCTACCAAGGCCGGAAGACTTGTTCAGGATTTTGTAACCGATCAGCTTTCCAACTGGTATATCCGTCTCAACCGCCGCCGTTTCTGGAACCCGTCGCAGGATTCCGGTGAAGGTCTTACGGAAGACAAACAAGCCGCCTACGAAACTTTGCAGCATTGCCTGGTTACCGTTTCGCAGCTCATGTCGCCGATTGCTCCGTTTTTTGGAGAATGGTTATATAAAAACCTGACCGACGGCGACCGCGCCGCTTCGATTGCCAATAATACGGGCCATCAATACGAATCTGTGCATCTGACTTACTGGCCTAAGATCGAAGCAGAATATGTTGATCTGGACCTGGAAGCCGCCATGGAACAAGCGCAAACGATCAGTTCACTGGTCCACTCCATCCGTAAGGGGCATAAGATCAAAGTACGCCAGCCGCTCTCTAAGATTTTGATCCCTGTGCTGAATGATACTACAAAACGTCAGATTGAGCAGGTTAAGGCCATTATTTTGTCGGAGGTTAATGTCAAGAACATTGAATTCGTGCATGATGACAGCGGCATATTGATCAAGAAGATCAAACCAAACTTCAAGACATTAGGACCGAAATTCGGCCCGAAAATGAAGGAAGTGGCAGCAGCAATCTCCGCAATGGACGAAGCAGCCATCAAGGAAATCGAGAAAAATGGTTCGATAACCCTAAACGGCGCATCATCACCCATCGAAATCGCCCTTACCGACGTGGAAATCCACGCTGAGGACGTTCCAGGCTGGTTAGTAGCGAGCGAAGGCGGTCTGACAGTAGCGCTGGACGTTACGATCACAGACGAACTGCGTCTCGAAGGCATAGCACGTGACTTCGTCAACCGCGTTCAAAACCTGCGGAAAGACAGTGGTTTCGATGTAACAGATAAAATAAAAATCACATTACAGGACAACGACCGCCTGCTGGCCAGCGCCGTAACCGCCAACAAAGATTACATCTGCCAGGAAGTGCAAGCCCTGGAACTGAACATCATCAACGACCTCAACGGCGAAGCCAACGAGATTGAAATGGATGAGTTTTTGTTGAAAGTGAAGATTGAGGTTGTGTCCTGATGCAGTATCAGGCATATCCGTTCGTCCTGAACGAAGCGGAAACACACTATAAATTTGAAAGCATCGGCAAGCGTGGAGTTATCGAAAAAGCGATTTCTTTCTCCAAACTAAGCATAGATATTTATAATCTTGCGTTATTGGATTTTGATCCCGTGACGCAGAATTATATCGATGACTCTGTAACCGACAACGGCGATATGCCGGAAATAATGGCGACCGTTATAGCTGTCATTTTAAACTATTTGAATGAACACCCAGCGCGGCGCATCGTGCTGACTGGAAATTCCAAGTCAAGAAATCGGTTATATCAAATCGCAATCGGGAAAGTGTGGGAAGTTGTCCAGGAAGATCTGCAAATTTTAGGTTTTAATGGCGTCGAATGGTTAACCTTTGAACCTAATGGATCTTTCGAAAGTTTTTTAATAGCACGGAAATTCTTAATTTCATGATAAACACTGGTTTGTGGCTATGAAAGTTTTAGAGAAAAAGTATTTGGTTCCTTCCAATTTATCTCCAAAGATAACTGTTGATAATACCTTGCCGGACCTTTCGAATCACCCGGTTGTGTTGAAGAAAGCGGAAGGTGCCCGCAAACTTTTGCAAGAGCATCCTGTTCCGGAACATTTGTTGAAAAGATAAATCAATGCAGCTAGCCAACGCAACAGCTCTAATAACAGGCGGCGCTTCCGGGCTTGGGGAAGCAACGGCGCGTTTGTTTGCTGCATCGGGTGCTAATGTTGTTATTCTTGATCTGAATGTTGCTGCCGGGGAAAAGCTTCAAGCTGAATTTTCTGATAAAATGAGATTTATAAAAGCTGATGTTTCCAGTGAAAGCGATGTGCAAAAAGCCGTTGATCTCACGCTGGAAACATTTGGTTTTATAAGCATTGTTGTCAACTGCGCTGGCATTGCTCCTGCCCGAAAAATCGTTGGCAAAGCAGATGGGATATATGGCCCGCATTCCTTCCATCTTTTTGAAAAAACAATTAAAACAAACCTGATCGGCACATTCAATGTAATGCGACTGGCAGCGTTTGCGATGGAAAAGAATGTGCCTAATGAAGAAGGTGAGCGCGGCGTGATCATTAATACGGCATCTGTTGCTGCCTATGACGGCCAGATGGGGCAAGTCGCCTACGCTGCCAGTAAAGGCGGCATTGTGAGTATGACTTTGCCTGTTGCCCGCGATCTTGCAAAGTCAGGCATCCGGGTTATGGCCATCGCGCCGGGGCTTTTTGAAACGCCATTAATGCTAGGGCTGCCCGAAGAGGCGCGCGTTTCACTAGGGCAACAAATTCCATTTCCTTCCCGCTTAGGACGACCTTCTGAATACGCATTGCTTGCAAAATCGATTGTGGAAAACCCCATGCTGAACGGAGAAGTAATCCGCTTGGATGGGGCGATTAGGATGAGCCCGAAATGAGAGAGAAGCTGACATTCCTTGAAGGAAAATCTATGTGGCGCTGGTTGCTTTTGGCACTGCTGCTGACCAGCATTGTCTCACATCATTTCGCTGAGCCGAAATCCATTTACAGGATCGAGGAAGTCATTTCCAATGGATCCAGAGAAAGCCATCTTCGCAGAACCGGAACATTCTCGTATGCTTATAAAAGTACTGATAAGCAAAAGTGTTCTCCCAAAAGCCATTTATTACAATTCAGACGCCTTTGCTTTCTTTCCAAATCACTGCAAATACATACAGCATTAGCAGTTTCCAATGCGCCCGACTTGCAACCGATCATAATGAACTCGACCGGGCAGCATCTTAACGGCAGATCACAATCTTCCGAAGAACCATTCCCTTTCCATTCCTGAAACACAGCTGATTTTCATCAGTAGTAAATGCGCTCTTTCCTCAAAGGAATGAGCTGCTTTTCATTTATAATCAGACAATGGAATGGAAAATGTATTACCAGCCATCAAAAAGTGGCTCAAAAGGCTTGCTATGGCCTATATGCTTGGCTTTGCCAACGCAATAAATCAAGAAGTCAAAACTGTGGACGACACTTTCTTCAATACCGAAGAAGTTGAGAAGGACAATAAGGGATAAGCCTTAACTTAAACCATCCGAATCCCGATATCAGTGTAAATTTTAAATTCCTCTTTGTCTGCCGGCTGATCGGTTACGATCATGGATAATTGTTCAGCCGGACAGACATAATGTGCTTCCGCAGTTGCGAGTTTCTCCACGGATGCGAGCGCAATTACTTCTTTTGAACATTCAATCATTGCCCTTTTTACTTCGCTTTCCTCATAATCCGGCCCGGTAACGCCCAGATGGGAGTGAATGCTGCATATCCCCAGCAGGCAAATGTCCGCGCGAAACTTTTTTATAAACTGAATGGTGTCGCTGCCAATGGTCACAAAGGAATTTTTCAACAGCCGTCCACCGGCAAACAGCACTTCAACATGCTCGTGTTCTTCGAGAATGGAAGCAATCGGGAAGCTGTTGGTAACAACCGTTAAACGAAGGTCTTTGGGAAACGACTTGGCGATCAGCAGCGCCGACGTCCCGCCATCGAAAATGACAAGCTGACCATCTTTCAGAAAATTCAAAGCCTTTTTTGCGATGATCTGTTTTTGCTCGTTATCATACAAAACCCTGTCTTTAAAATGATGAGGCCCGGGTGAATGCGGCACAGCCCCGCCTCTGACCGATTTCAGAAGCCCTTGATCTGCAAGTTCTTTGATATCTCTCCGAACCGTATCTTCCGAAACATTCAGCAGCGCACTCAGCCCCGGCAGATACACTTTCTGCTCACTGTTCAGCTGATTTAATATCACATGAAACCGTTCCTCTTTTAACATTTTCGTTTCTGTTTTATGCAAAAATATAAAATTTATAGAAATAAAATTGCAAAATATTGCAGATAAAATTTACATTTGTTGCATAAAATTGCAACTAAAAAGCACTGTTTATTATGAGAAAGTCGATAGCCATTGACATGGATAATGTCATCGTTGATATTGAAACAAACTGGATCAATTGGTATGAAAAGGAATTTGGTGTGAAAATCGAAAGGGAGGAATTGCTTGGAAAGCCCGAAGACGAAGCTTTCCCGGACCCTGCTGCTGCGCTAAGCCTGATCTATAAAACCGGCTTTTTTCGACATGCACCGATTATCGAGGGAGCACAGGAAGCGCTTCTAAAATTGCAGGAACATTACGACATTTTCATCGTATCAGCCGCCATGGAATTCCCGAATTCCCTCCCCGAAAAATATGATTGGCTCAACGAACACTTCCCTTTCATCTCCTGGAAAAACATTGTTTTCTGCGGCGACAAAAGAATCATTGACACCGATTATCTCATCGACGACCATCTGAAAAACCTTGATTTTTGCAAAGGCACCCCAATCCTCTTCACCGCAAGCCATAATGTAAACGTCACCAAACACAAGCGTGTCAACAACTGGAACGAAGCGTTGGCGTTGCTGGGATTACATTGATACAAAACAAACTCACTTGATAATATCTATAATGCTTTGGGTGAGCCTATTGATAAGGACGGAATTTATCATTCCGGCTTTGCGCACAATGATGTTTTTGTCAGCGGTGAAAATGCGGGCTGGCCTGATGTAGCTGTCAATCGGCAGCGAGCCGTTTGTAAAATCCTTCAAATTCAGTGGGATAGCATGATTATCTCTTGAATGTTGGGATGTTATCTGGCATAGTATAATGTCGTCACCGTCCAAATCAGCAATCACAACTGCTGGTCTCCGCTTGGAGCCAGACAGGTCTGAGAAAGGAAATGGGATAACTACAACCTCTCCTTTCAAATATTTTTCCATGCCTCATCTTCATCAGAAGTAAGCCAGTCCTTTGCCAACACATTTTGGCTGGCATAATGTGTTAACGGCTTATCCTGAGCCAGAGAACCGTCGATCGCTTCATTAATGGTAAATGCAATCACTTCCACCTGCTTGCCAACGAAAGATTTAGGCAGCTGAATTGAAACGTCTTGATTATCCGGAACTAACAATGTTCTGACCATAGCATGTATATTTAAAACGCATTAAATATAGAAAATTATTAGATCAAGCCGCCTGCTTCGCTCGTTCTTTCAATTGCAACAATTCATCCCGTAACCTTGCAGCTTCCAAAAAGTCGAGATCCTTGGCGGCTGTTTCCATTTTGCGCTGGGTTTCGGAAATTAGCTTTTGCAGGTCGTTTTTGCCCATGTACTGAACAATCGGATCGGCAGCGACGCGGACTTCGGTTGGCTCCACATAAACTTTGCGGACTTTCGAATCGGCCACGGATGTTTGTTCCATGATCGCTTCTTTCGATTTGAGAATGGTTTTTGGCGTGATCCCATTTTCAGCATTGTATTCCAGCTGAATGCTCCTTCTCCTATTGGTTTCATCAATAGCGAGTTGCATGGATCCGGTCATGACATCCGCATACATGATTACTTTTCCACGGTCATTACGCGCGGCGCGGCCGATAGTCTGGATCATGGAGCGTGTATCCCGAAGAAATCCTTCCTTATCCGCATCCATAATCGCCACGAGTGAGACTTCCGGTAAATCCAATCCTTCGCGCAGCAGGTTAACGCCTACCAGTACATCAAAAATACCTAACCTTAATTCCCGCAGAATCTCCACACGGTCCAGCGTCTTCACTTCCGAGTGGATATAGCGACACTTTACTCCTACCCTTTCCAGATATTTGCTCAGCTCTTCTGCCATTCTTTTTGTCAGGGTCGTGATCAGCACGCGGTCGCCCATATTAATGCGCTTATGGACTTCTTCCAGCAGATCGTCAATCTGGTTCAGGCTTGGCCTTACTTCAATTTCAGGGTCCAGCAAGCCGGTTGGGCGGATAATTTGCTCTACCACAACACCTTCTGACTTACGCAGCTCGTAATCCGCAGGCGTTGCGCTTACGAAGATGGTTTGCGGTGTCATATCTTCGAATTCCTGGAATGTCAACGGCCTGTTGTCCATAGCAGATGGCAGCCGGAAACCATATTCCACGAGCTGCTCCTTACGCGAACGGTCACCTCCCCACATGGCGCGGATCTGCGGCATGGTAACGTGACTTTCGTCCACCACCATTAAGAAATCATCCGGGAAGTAATCGAGCAAACAGAATGGCCGTTGACCTGGTAAGCGGCGGTCAAAATAGCGGGAATAGTTCTCAATCCCAGAGCAGTAACCCAACTCCCGCATCATTTCCATATCAAATTCGGTGCGCTCCTTAACGCGCTCGGCTTCTGCCAATCTTCCTTCTTTGGTAAAGAAGTTAATTTGCTGAACAAGATCGTCCTGAATTTCCTTGATCGATTGCACCAGAACATCTCTTCCCGTCACAAAAAGGTTGGCGGGGAAGATTGCAATGGCACGTTCCGAAGATATTTTCTTACCTGTCTCAGGCTCGATACGCTGAATTTCTTCTATTTCGTCACCAAAGAAAATGATCCTGTAAGCAAAATCCGCATAACCCGGGAAAACGTCGACCGTGTCGCCTTTCACGCGGAATGTGCCGCGGTTGAATTCAAGCTCTGTACGGCTGTAAAGGATTTCAACCAAACGGAACAGGAACTGGTTGCGACTCACAATGTCGCCTAGTTTGGCGCTGACAATGCTTTTCTTGTATTCATTGGGATTACCTGCACCGTAAATGCAGGATACGGAAGCCACAACGATGACATCCCGACGGCCGCTCATAAGCGATGATACAGTATGAAGCCGCAACTTTTCAATCTCCTGATTGATTTGCAGGTCTTTTTCAATGTAAGTATTGGTGCTGGAAATGAACGCTTCCGGCTGGTAATAGTCGTAGTAGCTGATAAAATACTCCACTGCATTATTCGGGAAGAATTGTTTGAATTCCCCGTAAAGCTGTGCAGCAAGTGTTTTGTTATGACTTAAAACGAGAGTAGGCTTATTGACCTGCTTCACCACGTTGGCTATGGTAAATGTCTTACCTGAACCCGTTACACCCAAAAGCGTCTGGGCAGGTTCGCCGGCCTGAATGCCTTGCACGAGTTGTTCAATAGCCGCCGGCTGGTCACCCGTTGGCTGATATTCTGAGGTTATTTCAAAGTCCATAGCGTATTGTAAGCATTCCAGAGATAACGCATTTCAAAGATAGATTAGTTTCTTTGAAATGCGTCCCGGATACTTCTACGCGTGTTCTGTCAGCACTTCCTGTGCATTTTCGACCGCTTTTTTCTCTTTCCAATGCTGCCAGCCCAGGCCAAGCAACTTGGTCATGCTTTTATCGACGAATGTATGTCTTACAAGGTTCATACCGCCGCGTACTGCCGTGAAAATAGAGTTATTAGCCCTGAGTGCTAAGCTGAAACCGCCATCCACATAGCGGATGTAATGCCACCAAAGTGAAGGGATAAAGATCGTTTCACCATGCAGCAATGTTGTTTCATGGCCCACAGCGCCCTTTAATGCAGGGAATCTTTCATAATCCGGGTTGATCGGGTCCACTTTGCTCATTACTGTAAATGGGTGGTGATACAACCTTCTGCTTTCTTCCGGCGAGAACAAAATGACTTGCTTGCGCGTCTGGAACTGCGTTAAAAACACATTGGAGCAGTCCATATCATAATGCAGGCTGGTAATAGAGCCCTCTCCACCGAAAAATACAAATTTGTATGACTTCAAAAACCCGTCCATAATGGTCGGAAAACGGATGTCATTGGCCAGTTCGGGCGCTTTCTTAAAGATATCAAAAAGGAAAATCCGGAGATCAGTTGGGCCGGCTTCAATAAGTTTCAGGTAATCGCCGAATTTCATTGTCTTCGCGATCTGAAAATATTTGTCTGCGTCGTGCATGTGGTTGTCAACCAGGGGGACGTCTATATTTCCGTGCGTTTCACGAAGCCACTCAAACGTCCACTTTTGCACTGCCGGCCAATCTTTTGCCAGATCTGTGAACACGACCGGGCGACTTGGTTTCAAATAATTTTCAATGAATTCTTCGCGGGTAAGTCCGCTGCGTTTCTCTATGGGCACTAATTTCATGACAGAAACTGAGTAAATGGTAAGCGACTATTGAAAAAACTAATGACAGAATTATTTTCTAACAACCTTTGAAAGTGAATAATTCTAAATTTATTCGAATCTTAGTTAGATCAAATGTATTAAAGAGATTTCAAAAATATAAATTTCTGAATTATTCCTTGAATGTGTGATCCGCTGTAAACCATTAGTAGAAT
The DNA here is from genome assembly GCF_023821985.2 of Dyadobacter chenhuakuii. Taxonomy (NCBI): domain Bacteria; kingdom Pseudomonadati; phylum Bacteroidota; class Cytophagia; order Cytophagales; family Spirosomataceae; genus Dyadobacter; species Dyadobacter chenhuakuii. Next base: position 3,374,332 of record NZ_CP098805.1, read on the forward strand.
GTTCATTTAACCCGTTGTAATGAAATATTTTACCATTCCGCCCTCTCCTGCGCTAGCAAAATATGTGCGGTTTTTTTGGGTCCTCGAACATGAGATCGGATCAGGACAGCCTTACATTCACCGGACTATGGCCGATGGGTGCGCGGAAATGATATTTCATTATAAAGGGCGTTTTGATGAATTTGTGACTGCTGACAAAACGGAGCCTTCTTTTTATTCAGGAATTCACGGGCAGTCGCAGACATTTCGGCGATTTGTGATTCATGAAGATTTCGGAATTTTCGGGGTTTACCTTTATCCTTTTGCCATTCCGGTTTTGTTTGGAATGCCTTCTACTGAACTGACTGGGCAAATGCCTGATTTACATACATTTTTAGGTCAAAAAGCAAATGGCCTGGAAGAGCGTATGATGCTGGCAGCTGATCATAACGAGCCGGTCGCGATTATATCGACCTTTCTGGAATCGCTTCTTTCCAAAACAAAAAAATACGAGCCGGCCGTCTTTTCAGTCATAAACCAGATTATCAGACATAACGGACTGACCAATGTGCAGGACCTTGCAGCCCAAAGCTTCCTTTCGACCCGCCAGTTTGAAAGGAAATTCAAGGAATTCTCAGGTTTCAGTCCCAAATTATATTTACGGATTGCCCGCTTCCATGCTGCATTAGATGCCTATGGGGACAAAGATAAGTCGCTGACGGAGATTGCTTATGAATGCGGCTATTACGATCAGTCGCATTTTATTCATGACTTTAAAACATTCTCTGGCCAGCATCCACGCTTTTATTTTTCCGGCAGGTCCGAAGGGCAAGCCTACCGGGATGTATAATGTCGTGTTTTTCCAATTTTTAGCGATGGCGCTGCGGCTACATTTGCGTAAACAAAAAAACAAATACTATGAGCACTGTGAAAATTCCAAATGGCCACCAGGCAATTATGCCTTATTTAATGTTAGATGGCGCGTCGAAATTCCTAGATTTTACGACCAAAGTCTTCAACGGCGTTGTCACGCAAACGCATTTTCAGGAAGACGAACCTAACCTGATCAAGCACAGCGAAGTAAGCATTAACGAGAGCACGATCATGTTTTGCGATAGCCGGGCGGAGTGGCCCGCGAAGCCTGCGAGTATGTTTATATATGTTGAAAATGCCGACGACACTTATCAAAAAGCATTGGCAGAAGGCGGCAACTCCATTATGGAGCCTGCAGACCAGGATTATGGGCGCAGTTGCGGTGTTGAAGACCCTTGCGGTAATGTTTGGTGGATCACTTCTGTTCTTTAAAAATGATTAATTACAACAACAAGATCTTTGTCCCGCTTTCAAATTCTGAAAATGGTGAGGTTGACCTTTCGATGCAATTTGTTTATCATCAAAATGGCAACATTGTAACTTCCACGTATTCCGGCGGCCGCATTCAGCTGGGGCATCTGATTGCGCTGGTGGACGAAAATGGGAATCTGGATATGCGTTACCACCAGGTGAATGACAAGGGCGAGATCACGACAGGCATTTGTAGATCGACACCTGAGCAACTCCCGAACGGAAAAATCCGTATGCATGAGCAATGGCAATGGACTTCCGGGGATCAGTCCCGGGGTGAGTCGCTGCTGGAAGAAATATAGATTTTATCACGTCACCCTGTTTATATGCGTAACCGCTTTCAAGTTATCGGCTTTTTTCTTGCATTTTTAGGATCAAACATTGCTTTTGGGCAAACCTCAAAAATCGTTTCCGGTTCTATTGATTTTAAAGTAAAATATATCTTAGGAACCTGTGAAGGGACTTTTGCAGCTCCGAAAGGGGAAGCTATTTTCAATGAAAAATCGCCGGAGAATGCTTCTTTCGATATTAAGATTGCTGCCAGCACTTTTGAAACCGGGAACGATTCACGGGATAAGGATATGAAAAGCGACAAATATTTTGCTGTTGAAAAATACCCGAACATTCACTTCAAATCGTCAAAAGTGGAGAAAAAGAATGGCCAATATGAGGCAACAGGCAAACTTACCATACGCGACGTAACCAAGAGCGTAACGCTTCCTTTTGAGGCAAAAAAGAATGCGGATGGCACTTACGCCCTTGCCAGCAAATTTGAAATTAACCGGCTGGACTACAAGGTCGGAACAAAAGATTGGAAGCTCAAAGATGTCGTTACCGTTGATTTGAAGGCCATTATCAAGTAAAAGTCAAGCCGACTTACCTATTTTTCAACACTAACAACCATAAGGAACCTGATAACATGAAATCTGAAATAATTGTCATCAAAGATCTGGACGCAAATGCCAAGCCATACGCCTATTTCAGCCTGGCAACTGGCAAAGCCGTTTCCGCAGGTGAAGCGCAAACCGCAAACTGGGACATTGCATTCAGCAAAACGACTATTGCCGTAAACAGCGGCAGCAGCGGGCCGGGCCAGGCAGGTGCATTGGTGGTGGAACAGCCATTCGAAGCAATAACGGAAGCGCCGACAGACGGATATAAGTCGGATCACGACGATACGTTCGCGTTTCCTGGCGGAAGCGGAAATTCCTGGTACAAATATGATATGAGCGTGCACGCGATCAGGACCATTCCGGGAAGAACGCTTCTGGTAAAAACTGCTGACGGCAAATATGCGAAGGTGCAGATCATTAGTTATTACAAAGGTGCGCCGGAAGAATTGCCAACGGAAGAATCCAGTTATTTCACTTTCCGCTACGCATTAGCAGATGAAAACGGGAAGTTTTAATTGATCATTCATACATGAAAAGCCTGGAAAGCTTTAAAAACTTTCCAGGCTTTTCATTTTGCTGCATATTTCCAAAGCCGGACCTTCCCTTCTTCCAGCCACTCAACGGACGTGGCTATTCGTCTTTCGCGCGTCGCCTCTGTTTTTGCCTCCGTCACCCACATGACGTATTCCTTTTTTTGGGAATAGCTGAAATTGTCAAATGTCTGCCTTGCTCTGGGTGTCATTGCTTCCAGAAAATAAGAAGGAACATCCAGCTCCTTATTCACAGCAGGTTTCGTTTCCCTGACTATTTTCACTCCTTTGTCGATCAACTGCATGGATTGGATTACAAAATCAGCCAGAACAGATTCGTCGGGCAGATCTTCGATTTTCTGGATCCTTCCCAGATGTCCCATGGAAGCCTTCTCTCCCAAAGCCAGAATACGCTGCGGATCCGAGAGTTGCGAACCATGCCAGAAGCCGAGCGAACAATGCTGCTTGAATGATGCCATATTGCAAAGAATGCTGCCCTTGTACTCGAAATGCGGAAAACTCCATTTCATTGTTTCAGTAGCATCCGGACAATAAGCGTGAACAAGGTCCCGAAAGTAAGTCAGTACAGGAATAGCGAAATTGGCCGACTTCAAGATATACGTGTCAATTCTGGGGTCCGTTTTTGATGTTTGCATGTTATTTTCCGATTAAAGCAAGGATCTGGTAAAACACTTTCCTAAGAGGGGCATTGATTTGAGGTGAGTAAACAAATTTATACTTGACTTCATCCGGATCTTCAATCCGCTCCATGTTCACCATGCCGGCTTTTTCAAGCACCCGGATCGATGCCGCATTACTTACGTTAACATAAGCGATAACCTGCCTGGCGTTCAGTTCGCGTTTTGCGAAGCGGATTAAGCCCGTTGCGATCTCTGTTGCAATCCCTTTTCCCCAATATTCTTCCATGATCCGGTAACCGATTTCCACATCACTTCCATCCATATCGAGTTTGGCAACGCCTATCAAATCGCCGGCAACGCCCTCGATCAAATATCGCCCCAAAAATGTGTCAGTTCCATATTCCGCCAGAAAAGTAGCCAGCATTTTGTCCGACTCCTGACGGTCCAGCGCGTGCCCGGTCACATATTTCATCACATTGTCATTATTACTCAGCCTGAAATATTTGTCCCCATCCGCCGCGCTCATCTTGGTCAGCACAAAGTGTTCCGTCTTTATCGATTTAACCTGCATCGAGCATATGTGTTACTCTTAAATATACGCTGTTTCTCAAATAAGTCACATTATAGCCTAAGTGAATTTTAAACAGGTAGGATTAAAACACGTCAATTTGAATGAGATTCTTGATTTTATTCCTAATTAACAGTCATTAACAACCCTTAAAATTTGTTGTATACATTTGAATTATTATATTTGAACAATTGCATGTTTTTATTGAGATTCCTTTCTAATATTCCCAATCATTCTTGAATTCATTATAAAAGTATGGATTTTTTAATGTACTGATCAGATCAGCATCATGACAAAAAGAACTTTTGTATTGTTTTTCTGCCTTGTTCACTTCCTGGCTTTATCGCTGTCAGCAAAGCAGCCGGGACAGTTATGCAAGCTTGATTACGGAACGGGGTTCTCCCCTTTTTCAATTGAGACAAGCGTTGAGTCGAAGGATGTGGTTATTGTGGATGATACAATTGATCCCAATCGCACCATTGTAAAAGCAGACGGCTGTAAATGGCGTGAGAATTTATCCAAGCTGCTTCGCCACCGCCACTCTACTTACCGGTTCGTATCCTTCGAAACCGTTGTTTTTTCAAATTATTACTTCCTGCGCACGCCCAAATTAATCCGTGAGAAACTGCTTACGGTTAATGTCAGCCAACAAAATATTGCGCTTCCCGGCTATTACGGCTTCCTGCACCGACTTTGTCCATTCTGAGTTTTTAAATTTAAATGCCCCGTTATGCTCACTGACGGACAGATTGCTGTGCTTTAAAAAGCGCCGTTCATCTGCCCCGGATCAGTACATATGTTTTGCTGGCTAAATCAGTCAACATTGCGGCTATTCCTATTTCCGAAAAACTCATTATTACATTAACAATCAACTTATTATGAAGAATTTCAAATGGCTTTTACTTGCCATTCCAAGTCTGTTTGCATACGGCTGCACAAGTGAAGGCGCAAGCGAATCCAAAAAAGAAACCACCATTCCTACCATTCCGGTGACGGAATTAGTCCCTCAAAAAACCGAAGTGCACCGCGAATATGTGGGCGACATTCATGCAGTCCGCAATGTTGAAATATATGCCCGCGTAAAAGGTTACCTGGAAGAAGTTTACGTGGATGAAGGTAAAGAAGTAAGAAAAGGACAAACATTGTTCCGGATCAACAACGAAGAATATGAGGCGCAGCTGGCGTCGGCGAAAGCCAATTTGCAAAGTGCCATTGCAGAAGCGAAGGGAGCCGAACTTGAACTGAAAAGAGTAAAGCTGCTGGTGGAGAAAAATGTGATTTCTAAAACGGAAGTCGAGGTTGCGGAAGCGAAACTGGCTGCTGTAAATGCGCAGATCGAAGAAGCGCGTTCGCAAAAATCGAAGGCGTCCATCCATCTGGCCCAAACCGAAATTAAAGCACCTTTTGACGGCATTATAGACCGGATCCCGCATAAAATGGGAAGCCTTATTGACGAAGGAACATTGCTTACAACGCTTTCAGACACAAAAAGTGTTTTTGCTTATTTCAATGTTTCCGAAAATGAATATCTGGAATACGTGAAAGCGCGCGGCCAGGGCCAAAGTGCGACAGTCGTAGAGCTTGAACTTGCCGATGGTTCTTATTTCAAACAAAAAGGAACTGTGGAAACAATGGAAGGCGCATTTGACGAAGGAACCGGCTCCATTGCATTCAGAGCGCGTTTTCAGAATCCCGAGAAACTATTGAAACACGGCTCCACAGGAACTATCAGACTTACTAACACCGTCGAAAATGCCATTCTGGTCCCGCAAAAGGCTGCTTTTGAAATACAGGATAAGAATTTTGTATATGTGCTTGGGAAAGACAACAAGATCAAGACCCGCAGCTTCGTACCAAAATCGAGATTAGCAGGATACTACGTTGTAAAATCAGGTTTAAAATCAGGAGAAACCATTGTGTACGAAGGACTTCAGGGATTGAAGGACGGCGCAACTATTACGCCTAAAAATATCCCGCTGGACAGTCTGAATGTAAAAGCCACCAAAATAGAACTGACCGCACGGTAAGATCCTTTCACCTGAATTTTAAATCATGTTTCAAAAATTTATAGAGAGGCCAGTGCTATCACTGGTCATCTCAATCTTCATAACCTTACTTGGGCTTTTCGCCCTCTCAGACCTACCAGTTTCGCAGTTTCCGGACATTGTGCCGCCTTCTGTTGTCGTAACGGCAACCTATACAGGAGCTAATTCCGAGGTTGGCGTGGACGCCGTTGCCGTTCCCCTCGAACGCGCCATTAATGGTGTTCCCGGAATGACTTACATGACCAGCGTATCGGGTAATGATGGCGTAACGACCATTACAATTTCCTTCAACGTAGGAATTGACCCCGACCTGGCGGCTGTGAACGTGCAGAACCGCGTTCAAACTGTCATTGATGAACTCCCGGAAGAAGTAATCAAAGCCGGTGTAACCACCGAAAAAGAGGTAAACAGTATGCTTATGTATCTGGACATCATGAGTTCGGATACGTCTGTTGCTGAGGACTTTGTATACAATTTTGCCGACATTAACCTGCTTAAGGAGCTCAAAAGAATTGACGGCGTAGGCCGCGCCGTGATCATGGGAAGCCGTGACTATTCGATGCGTGTCTGGCTAAAACCCGACCGGATGAATGGTTACAACATTTCCGCAGATGACGTGGTAAAAGCGATCCGCGAACAGAACGTCGTGGCTGCGCCGGGTAAAACCGGGGTTAGCTCAGGACGCGAAGTGCAAGCCCTGCAATACGTGCTGAAATACACGGGAAAATTGTTTGAGCCGGCTCAATATGAAAATATCGTCCTGCGCTCAAACCCCGACGGCTCCATGTTGAAATTAAAGGATGTGGCTGATATTGAGTTTGGTACGCTGGAATATGATATGGCTTCCAAATCCAATGGCAAGCCATCGGCATCGATCATGCTGAAACAGCGCCCCGGCTCCAATGCGCAGGAGGTAATTGCCAATGTGAAAAAGAAAGTGGCCGAATTGAAGGAGACTACATTCCCTCCCGGCATGGATTACATGGTTTCGTATGACGTTTCCCGCTTCCTGGATGCGTCCATACACGAGGTTGTACGCACATTGATTGAAGCATTTATATTGGTAATCATTATTGTTTACCTGTTTTTGCAAGATTTCCGTTCGACGCTTATCCCTGCCCTGGCCGTTCCCGTTGCCTTGATCGGAACATTCGCTTTCATGCAGTTATTCGGTTTCTCAATCAACCTTTTAACATTGTTTGCATTGGTTCTGGCCATCGGGATTGTGGTGGATAATGCCATTGTCGTCGTCGAGGCCGTTCACGCAAAGATGGCCGAAAAACTTTTGGATGCGCGCGAAGCGACCATTGAGTCGATGAAGGAAATGAGCGGCGCTATCATCGCGATTACGCTGGTCATGTCTGCGGTTTTCGTTCCTGTGGCCTTTATGTCTGGTCCAGTCGGGATTTTCTATCGCCAGTTCTCCATCACGCTTGCTATTTCAATCGTTATTTCCGGGATTAATGCATTGACATTAACACCAGCGCTCTGTGCTTTAATGTTGAAAAACACCCACGGTCAGCCATCGAAAAATACGCTTCTGGATAGATTTTTTGCAGGTTTCAACAAAGGTTATGATGGCATTTCGGCAAAATACAGAAAGTTGCTAGGCTTGATCATTAACCGGAGGGTAATCACAATCGGACTTCTCATTGCATTCTGCGTAGCGACTTATGGAGTCAACACGGTTCTGCCTACGGGTTTCATTCCCACAGAAGATCAGGGTGTTATTAATGTAAATGTGACAACTCCCGTAGCAGCCACCGTGGAAAGAACCGAGGCTGTTTTGGATGAAATTCAAAAAGTGGCAAAAGGACTGGAAGCAGTAGAATCCGTTTCGTCGCTGTCGGGTTACAGCTTGATCACGGAATCCGCGGGATCTTCCTATGGTATGGCTATGATCAACCTGAAACCCTGGGATGAACGGACGGCTTCCGTGCAGGACATCATTTCTGAAATGGAAGCCAAAACCAAGCACATTACGGATGCTGAAATTCAGTTTTTCCCACCTCCTACTGTTCCGGGATTTGGTAACTCGAGTGGCTTTGAGCTCCGTGTGCAAGACCGCACGGGAAGCGACGATTTGCAAAAAACTGCTGAGATCACCAACAAATTTGTAAAAGACCTGATGGATTCGCCGGAAATCGCCAGCGCATTCAGCAGCTTCGATGCAAGTTTCCCGCAATATATGATTCACGTCGATGCCGATATCGCTGCAAAAAAAGGCGTTTCGGTGGACGTAGCAATGAGCACATTACAGACATTGGTAGGGAGTTTTTATGCTTCCAATTTCATTCGTTTTGGCCAGATGTATAAGGTAATGGTCCAGGCTGATCCGGATTTCCGGAAAAATCCTGAGGACATTTTAAAACTATATGTAAAAAACAACCGCGGTGAAATGGTCCCGTTCTCCACATTCATCCGTCTGGAACGGGTTTACGGACCTGAATTGCTGACGCGGTATAACATGTACACCTCGGCGATGATCAATGGGGATGCAGCGCCGGGTTACAGTAGCGGCGATGCTATCAAGGCCGTAGAACGTGTTGCTGCCACCAGCCTGCCGCGTGGTTTCACCTATGAATGGTCCGGAATGACGCGGGAGGAAATCCTGTCGGGCGATCAGGCCATTTACATTTTTGGCGTCTGTCTGATCTTCGTTTATCTGCTCCTAGCCGCTCAATATGAGAGTTTCCTGCTTCCATTACCTGTTATACTTTCCTTACCGACCGGTATTTTCGGCGCATTCGTCGCATTGAAATTAATGGGGCTCGAAAATAACATTTACGCGCAAGTTTCGCTCGTCATGCTCATAGGCTTATTAGGTAAAAATGCCATTCTGATTGTAGAATACGCGATTATCAGGCAAAAAGAAGGACGATCCGTCATTGAGGCAGCACTGGAAGGCGCCACAGAACGGCTTCGCCCCATCCTGATGACCTCGCTGGCATTTATAGCCGGACTTATCCCGTTGGTGATGGCCTCAGGTGCAGGTGCGATCGGAAACCGGTCTATCGGGACCGCGGCTGCTGGCGGGATGCTGATCGGAACCATTTTCGGGGTGATTATTATTCCGGGATTATACGTGCTATTCGCCAGCATGGTAAGGCCCAAAACATCTAAAATTGTAAACCAGAAAGAAGAGCTCATTCTCGAATGACACTTTCGGCAGCCGGGCGTCCGTCCGGCTGCTTCCTCTAAGATCCTGCATTCATGAAAACATATAAAAATTTATATAGCATACTGCTGATGAGCACATTAGTAACCCTGGCAGGTTGCAAGCTCACCCAGCCCATTGCGCAGAAGTCGCGCATCAGCACGCCACAAACATTCGCCGGCCAAACCGATTCAACAGGAATTGCGGCTATGGAGTGGAAAACGTTTTTCAAAGACGCCTATTTAACGGCATTGATCGATACAGCGCTTCAGAACAACCTGGACCTGAAAATCGCGGCGCAAAGAATAGAAATGGTGCGATCCAACATTCTGGCTGCACAGGGAGCATTGCTTCCATCCGTTTCGGCCGAAGTGACTGGTGGCGGCCGGAAATTCGGGGATTACACCATGGATGGCGTAGGAAATTATGACACCAATTTTTCCGAAAACATCGACGCAGACCGTCGGCTACCTGCCCCTTTCATGCCGGATTATTTTGTTGGATTAAGAAGTGCCTGGGAAATTGATATTTGGGGGAAATTAAAAACGCAGAAAAAAGCAGCATATAACCGTCTTCTGGCCACCGAAAAAGCTCGTCACGCCATCATTACCGGCCTGATCGCTGAAATTGCAAGTGCTTACTACGAGCTTATCGCGCTGGATACAGAAATGGCAATCATTCAAAAGAACATTGCCTTGCAGCAATCTGCCGTGGAGACCATTAAAATCCAGAAAGAAGGCGGCCGTGCAAATGAATTGGGCGTACAGCAATTCAGCGCACAATTGTTTAATACACAAAGCCTTGAAGTTGAAAAACAACAGGAAATTATCGAAGCTGAAAACAAACTTAATCTGCTACTGGGCCGCTTTCCCCAGCCTATTACGCGTAGCGCCCGGCTGGAACAGACATTGCCTCAGACTGCCGCAACCGGAATTCCTGCCAACATGCTGAGAAGAAGACCGGATATCCAGCAAGCGCAATTTGACCTGTTAGCCAATTATTCGGAACAGCAAGCCGCGCAGCTTGCATTTTTGCCATCGCTGAACATTACTGCTTTTCTGGGCTTTAATTCATTTAAAAGCAATTTACTCTTCAATCCGGGTTCCATGGCTTATAATGCAATCGGTGGTTTGGCCGGGCCGCTTATCAACAGAAAAGCGCTGAAAGCAGGACAAAAAAGAGCCGAAGCCGCAAGCCTTGAAGCATTGTTTACTTACAACAAGGCGGTCTTAACCGGTTTCCAGGAAGTAAGCACAAGCCTGAAAAAACTTGAAAACAACCGAAAAATAAACGAATTCAAAACCCAGGAAGTGGATGTGCTGCAACAAGCCGTTGTCACGTCAAAAGACCTTTTCCTGACAGGCTATGCTTCCTACCTGGAAGTGATCACCGCGCAAAGAACCGTTCTGGAAGCTGAATTGTCATTAACCGACGTTCAAAAGAATCAGTATCTAGCATTGATTGAATTGTATCGCTCGCTGGGGGGTGGTTGGGAGTAAAAAGTTCACAAGCAAATCCTTCCTTTTTTTGTCAAAACGGGTTATCTATATCGGGGTGGCCCGTTTTGTTTTTCATTCTCCACCTACCGTTAGGAAAAGCCTGATATGGGATCAGATTTTGAATCCGTAGCTAAAAAACGGCATAACGCCATATAAAGAAATGGCTGATATACGTGATAGCTCATAAGGCTGGCTGAATGTATCGGGCTCAACTTGCACAGAAAAAAGGTTACGCTGATCATACACATTGAAAATGCCCACAACAAATTGCCTTTCCCATTTTTTTCGCTTCCTGGTGAACATAGCCTGCACGTCGAGCCGGTGATAGGCGGGTAACCTGTATCCGTTTCGGCTGGTGTAATAATTAAAAGACGCTCCCAGGTATTCATATGCACCCACAGGAAATGACGCCGCCCCACCCGAGTTAAATTGAAAATCCATTGACAGCGCCGTTCTTTTTGTCGCATGGAAAGTCGTAACGAACGAAATGCTGTGCCGGCGGTCATATCGGGTTGGATAAGCAAGATCATTGTTAACACCCGGAATGGTCCGATCTGTCTTCGATAATGTGTAGGTGATCCATCCGGTTAATCTGCCTGTTTTCTTTTCCAGCATTGTTTCAAGTCCCCAAGCATTTCCTTTTCCAGAGCGAACCTGGGAATCAGAATATTGATTTACAAACAGTTGTGCATTGTCGACAAGATCAATAACTCCTTTCATCCACTTCTGATAAGCTTCAACCGAAATCGTAACATTTTTAATAATCCGCTTGTAGCCGAGAGAGATCAGGGTTGCAGATTGCGGCGCGACATTGCGGTTGGAAGGAAGCCATACATCCGTGGGCAAACCAACCGCTGAGGAATTAAGCAAATGGGAATATTGCATTGAACGATTCGCTGCGATTGAAAGCACGGAAATGCTGTCTGGCATGTAATTTAAAGACCATCTCGGCTCAATTCCCGCTCTCAAATTCATGAGTCCTCCCGCTTTGTAACGCGTTGAATCCTGCACAGGGTCGCGCTTTTGCGAATATTCATATGTCATACCAGGCCCTACCATCGAATAAATGGATACACGGAGCCCTGCATACATAGAAAAGCCCTTGGACAACTGTTTTGTATAACCAGCAAAAACGACGTTTTGCAAAGTATTTTGTGCCCTTAATGTAAAAGGAATCGTTATCGAACTATCAGATTTTGGCTTGATTGCTCCTGGACTATAATGCGTATACGTTAGCATTGCACCCGCTTTGAGTGATGCAGTGGGATCGATGAAATAGTCCCACTCGTTTTTTAGTCCAACTTCCTGCAAACCGGCTTTCCACTCAAAATCACGCCGATCCATCAGTAGGCTGTAATTATAGCCATAGTTGCTGAAATAAGCCGTGGTGTTGAAAAACAGGTTGCTACGCTGAACGCGGTTCCATCTGAACGACAACGTATTGTTTTGCCATTTCATGAAAGTGCCTTGTTGAAAAAGGTAATACTTAAACCAATCCTTTCCTGCATAAGCGGAGATGAAAAACTGATCCTTGCTATCCGTTGATTTCCAGTTGATCTTCGCATTAAGGTCATAAAAGCGAATGTCATTTCCGCCCGTGAAATTCCGAAACGGATAAACATTCATTTGCTGGGCCAACTTTCCGATCAGATTTGCCGTGCTGCCTGCATAACTATATCTTCCGGAGACAATAAACGACGATCGTTCCTTCTTGATCGGCCCCTCCACGGTCAACCGACTTGCGATCGCACCTAACCCGCCCGAGACATTCAAGTGGTTAACATTGCCTTCTTTCATTTTCAAGTCGACCACAGAGGAAAGTCTTCCGCCAAACTGGGCTGGAACGGTTCCCTTATAAATGTCCACTGACTTGATGGCATCGCTGTTAAACGCAGAAAAAAAGCCAAGTGCATGTGAAGGATTATATACAGGCGCATCATCCAGCAGAATCAATGTTTGATCAAATGATCCTCCGCGAACAGAGAGACCCGTATTTCCCTCAACTGCCGCCTTAATGCCGGGAAGATATTGCAACGCCTGAAATATATCCGCTTCACCTGCCATTGTGCCCATGCTTTTAACCTGACTCATCTGAATGCTGGACTTGCCCGGAATAGTGTTACCTAAATCCACCTGATCTCGCTCCTTAACCTGCACTTCTTTCAGCTGTTGATTGGCAGGTGTCAGCTGAATGTCCAGTTTCAAATTCCGCTGCAAATCAACGCGAACTGATTTTTTCAGATAACCCAGATAGGAAATTTCTATCAGACAAATCCCCTTTTTAAGGCTCAGAGAATAATAACCGTATGCATTACTCTGTATTCCCGCATCCATTCCGGCAACCTTAACACTCGCATTGGGCAAGCTTTCTCCGGAAACAGCATCCGTCACTATACCGCTTAGGTTATGCCTTTGAGCGTAAGTGTTAATTGAGATGAAAAACGCCGCTATTATGAGCAATTTAGTCATGAATTCAAATGCGTTTAATCAGCGAAGCGGTGCAAAAAATGGGAATGAATCAAGACTTGCTACATGAAAAAATCCGACTACTTTATGCTTGCTTTTAATATTGGTTGGATGATTTGCTGGTGATGGCGAATACACTCCTCCATCGCTCTTAAGGGCTTCCATTAATGATTGAAAATATTCATAGCTCTCTGGGGTTATCGAATAGAGAATGGCAAGGTAGTCTCCGAAAAGGCTTGGAATGTACTTTCTCTTAGGGTCATCGGGTAAATTGATGTTAATACCATTGACATATCCAGCTAGATATTTATCGTCCAAAAGCAGTACCGCCCGGTTGGCATACCAAGTCATCACTGGACAAGGATTTCGACGGGAAAAGTACCCATCCGGGCACAACTTTCCCATGTAGTAATTTTTTTCTACTGATGGCTCTCTAAAATAAATAAAGGGCATAACCCCATCAGATTTCCCAATTTCATACTTGACAAAACCCAGGCGTAAAGAATCAATTTTAGGAGGACGGGGCATTGTCGCGGTTGCCTCGTACATTCTCCCATCAACGTCAATTTTCAGGGTGTACGTTCTGTTTGGCTCACATTTTAATCTATCTGAAAAATAATATCCATCAAAATTATTATTATCATCGTTTTCTTTCTTCAAAGTATCAGTTTCACCGCTGTCAGAACTGACTACAATCAAAGCATGATCAACTGGCAGCACTTCCTTTTCCTGAACATTGCGCGTCCAAGTCAACCTTACGAAGTTCCCAGTGTTTAGGTTATTAAATTCACTCTCGACCACCAAAACTTTCTCATTGCCCTTGATTAAGTCCAACTCGACATTCTGTACGCATGAAAGAGGGATCAGCATCAGGAGGAATGAACTAATGAATGCTAACCACAAATCATTTAAGGGACTTCTCGATAAACTGACCCATAACTTCTTCGGAAATCTCACCATAATAAATTCTGTTATTAATGATTATGGTAGGCGTAACCTTAATGCCTAACGCCCTCAACTGCTCCATACTTGCATTAATTTCATCAGCAACTTTGTCAGATTCCATACAGGTTTTACAAGCCTTGGGGTCCAGATTTAAGCTCGTCATTAAACTTTCTATTTCCTGAGATCCATTCTGACCCATTCGAAACAGCAAATCATGTGCTTCCCAAAATTTACCCTGTTTCGCGGCACACGCAGAAAATAAGATTGACTTACTAATCGACGGGGAAAGATGAACATATTCAAAGCGAACCCTATCGCTATATTTCTTGAACAACTGCTTAAAAACAGGCACTTTACTCTGACAAACCGGGCAATCAAAGTCAGAGACGATGGTGACAACGTTCAATGATTGCATGTTTCTGCGGGCGTAAGTAATGGTCCCCCGTAAGTCCAGTTTAGGCGTTTCCGGCGGTTCAAGTGAAATCTTGACTTTGTATTTAGCACTCAGTTCTTTGTTGAGCATCTGATTCAAAAATTTAACATAGCTCTTTTCCAGTATTCTTTGCCCTTCGTCAGTATGAAGTGGGATCAATTTAAATGGATTCTCTTCATCCACGACCCCATGCTGCAAAGCATTATCCGAGACATATTGATCCTTTGTCAATTTTTGCTTCATTTCCGCAATTCTCAGAGAGGTGACTGAATCAACACTAACATGCAGTGCCTTTGCCTCTTTGGAAATCATCCTGCTATTAATTAGCTCATTCAGTGCAATTCTCCGAACATCATAAATGGCGAAAAGATACTCATAGAGCGAGTTTTTAATCAGGTTATCCACTTCCTCCAAGCTTATTGCCTCACCCTCCACTACTGCTACTATCCTTTTTTCAGCCTGTTTCTCGCACGAACAGATGGCTACTAAACCAATGCAGAACATGCCAAGCATCTTCAGCAAGCTTGTCGTCTGCATGATCACCTTACTCGACGAATATTAAACAAAGTATTTCCAGGATCGTTGGTGCGGTCTACGCCATACCCATGCACATATGAACCGTGGGTAATGACATTGGTGACCCAATCAACTGAATAAAGCTGGTTAGCATTGTTCTTATTCTCATCGTCTGTTTTGAATGTTCCCATACCCGCGGCTCCTCCTACAACCGGGGAAGTAAATGTGCCGAATACTCCATAAGAAAAACCCAGATCAGGGAATTCTGCAGATTGATTTACACCAGGCGTATCTTTTCCTGCAATGGCCCAGAATTGTAGGTTAATTCCCTGACTATTTATCGTGCCAGGCCCCAGGTTACCATCGTACAGTGTGTTTGCATTATTATTGTCCTCATTGTCAAAATACACATTCCAAACTCGAGGTTCCATAAACATCGTCTTGCTATTGCCTAATCGTACCAGCAAATACTGTGTTGACTTATTTAAAGTCATGAAGGTGAAAGCACCACCCCAAACGGAACATAAAGTATGTATGCCGTTGCCATTCCCATTCACATACCAGGATCCGGTCCAGCCAGACTTTGCTGAATTGCCGTTGTCTTGATTGTCCATCAAGAACTTGATTTTCGTTGTACCTGCAGGGCATGCTTCATTCATTGGTATCACTCCCACGGGGTAGGCTTCTGAAAAATCACTAGACTCGTTGTACCTGGATTCAAACTGTTTTTGATAAGCCAGAAGTCTTGATTTAACAGATGCCATAATTAATGGCGAAGCCTGAGTTTCTAGTTCTTTCGGCCCGCCAGTTTCTATTTTTAGCTCTCCCTCAGTATAAGCTGTTTCTATCTTTTCTATGACCCTCGTGATGGAGGCTTCATCCGTTCCTGAGGCATTTGTGGCTTCAAGGTTGGAGTTAGGAGTAATTTCGTCTTGACATGCTTGCAAGAGCAAAAGGGTGAACAGAAAGGAAAATAGAAATACCCAATTTCTGAAAATGTGTGATAGCATGGGCCACGATGTTTAGTTTTAAATAACTCTACAAAGAGAGACATCTAATTCCCATCGAGCAAAAATATCTGGTTGTATAGTACGCCTCAGTTGGTTGTATTTTACAACTTGGCAGTCGGGAGAATTAATCATATTTTGCGCTCACCTTAACACACTAAAATTTAATAATATGCCCGCCTTCAGTGAGAAAATTCGTGCTGTCAGAATGATGAAAGGGATTAAACAATCGGAGCTTGCTTCTTTTTTGAATGTCAGACAGCAATCTATCAGCAAATTGGAAAACGATAAAACCAACATCAGTGGCGAACTAGCTGAAAAGGTTGCGAACTATTTAGGCTTTCGCAGTAAGGAAGAAATGGAGCTCTTCTACGAAAAGCACATTCTCAAACACCGTCAGAAGAATGCAGAGGCAAATCATGGGTATATATGAATGACATCAAATGTTAGATTCAAAATTGGTCGAACTTGATAAACTAAAAGAGCCCGAACCATTACTGGTTCAGGCTCTCACATTCTATTAAAACAATTACTTCTTCTTAGTCCCTGCCAAACTCGGCTCTTTCGATATTACGATCAAGTCGGCTAGCATCCGGCTGGTTTCGGTTAGATAAATGTCTTTCTTTTTCTTAACCTCTTTCGGAGCTTCAACGGCTTTGCCATCTTCTTCCTCCTCTTCGCCATCAGCATTGTCCTCGCCAAGTTGCTTCATAGCAAGCCTTTTTTTCTCCGCTTCGGCACGTTCAACTTTACGTTTTGATTCTTGCAAGGAAACGATCTTGTTTTCTCGCGCTTCTTTAAAATCGTTAAGTGTTTTAACCAAAGTTTTCAACTCTTCGTCCGTTTTCAAACGCTGGTTGTATTTGCCTTTGAGCTGGTCAACCACTTTTGCATTAATGTTGTTGGTTGGCTCGTAGCGCGAAGATGCGATTTGATCCCAAGGCAATGCGCTTGGCTGAGAACCTTCGCCGAATTCGTTTACTTTAAATGCAGTTGGCAATTCCAGATCAGGCATTACACCTTTAAGCTGCGTGCTGCTTCCGTTGATTCTGTAAAATTTAGCAACTGTAAGCTTCACTTGTCCCAACTGGTCTGTTTCTTTCGGAACCCACTGGTTCAGGTCGATCAATGTTTGAACGGTTCCTTTACCGTAAGTTTGCTCTCCAACAATAATTCCACGTTTGTAATCCTGAATGGCTGCTGCAAAAATTTCTGATGCAGAAGCACTGAAACGGTTCACCATCACAGCCATAGGGCCGTCATAAGCAATGGTTGGATCATTATCAGACTGAACTTCAACTTCTCCCTGTCCTTCCTTAACCTGAACCACCGGTCCTCTGTTGATGAACAAACCTGTCAATGAAACCGCCTCTGTCAATGAACCACCACCGTTGTTTCTCAGGTCAATTACAATACCGTCGACATTAGAAGTCTGCAGCTCAGTAATCAGCTTTTGAACATCGCGTGTTGTGCTTGAAAACTCCTTCTCCTTATGTTGCGCGCCTTCAAAGTCGCGGTAGAATAGCGGAATGTCGATTACACCAATTTTGTATTCTTTGTTGGCGTTATTAACTGAAACGATCTCACTTTTCGCGCGTTGCTCTTCCAATTTGATCTTCTCACGCACCAACCTGTATTCTTTTGGAGGTGTTCCTGAAATCGCATCTGCGGAGATAACTTGAAGCCTTACCACAGTCGATTTTGGCCCTTTGATCAGTTTCACTGCGTCATCCACAAACCAGCCTACGATATCCACCATTTTACCTTCATCTCCCTGGGCAACGGCAATAATCTTATCTTCCTTTTTAAGCTGTTTTCCTTTAAATGCAGGACCGCCGGGGATTACTTCTACGATTTTGATATAATTATCTTCCTCACGAAGCAATGCGCCGATTCCTTCCAGCGACTGGCTCATTTCCTGCTTGAAACGGTCCGCAGAAGTTGGTGCCATGTAACTTGTATGCGGGTCCATAGACTCAGCATAAGCATTCATGAACATTTGGAAAACCTGCTCGGTACGAATGCGGCCCAATGCACGGTCACGGTTTTTATAACGGTCCTTCAATGTTGAAATAACGGCCGTATCCGCTTTGCCCGACAACTTCAAATCCAGCGCTTCGCTTTTCAGATACTTGCGCCATGTGTCGTTCAGTTCGTCCGTACTCTTAGCCCATGCCGCTTTTTCACGGTCGGTGTTCATAGACTCGTCTGCCGTGAAATCAAATGGTTTCTCCTCTTTCAGAAGTCCCTGAATGTAATCGCTTCTTTCCTTATAACGTTTTCTGAAAACATTATACATGGCAAAAGGCACATCCAATTCTCTCTTTTGAAGATAGTCATCAAACGAATTTTTGTATTTATCAAAATCGGCTAAATCGCTGGCCAGATAATACAACTTGCCATGATCAATGCCGTCAATGTACTTATCAAAAATCGCTTGTGAAAGCGAATCGCTGAGCCTGGTCTTTCTGTAATGATAACTAGAGAGAATCCTGGTTGTCAGCTCCTCAGCTTTAAACTGAGCAGGAATAGGCTTGATATCCTCGTCCATTGACACCTCTGCGGCTGGTATAATTGCCGCTTTTTC
Organism: Dyadobacter chenhuakuii; assembly: GCF_023821985.2. Taxonomy (NCBI): domain Bacteria; kingdom Pseudomonadati; phylum Bacteroidota; class Cytophagia; order Cytophagales; family Spirosomataceae; genus Dyadobacter; species Dyadobacter chenhuakuii. Next base: position 3,392,942 of record NZ_CP098805.1, read on the forward strand.
CTGAACAGGCCCCTTCTGCCAGCCCAGTAATACTACCGGAATAAGCGTGATTAAGTACTTTTTCATTGTTGAACGTTTGCTATTTAACAATCTCTAATAATTCAACCTCAAACACCAGCGCTGAATAAGCCGGGATCTGAGGGCCTGCTGCACGTTCACCATAAGCAAGTTGATAAGGAATAAATAACTTCCATTTTGAACCAACCGGCATAAGCTGTAACGCTTCTGTCCACCCTTTGATCACACCATTAACCGGAAACTCCACGGGCTCGCCTCTTTCTACCGAACTGTCAAAAACCGTTCCATTGGTTAAAGTGCCGTGATAATGGGTTTTCACTTTATCGGTTGCCGCAGGCTTAGGGCCTTCGCCCGCCTTAATGATCTGATATTGAAGACCACTTTCTGTTGTAACAACCCCTTCTTTCTTCTTATTTTCTTCCAGGAATTTCTCTCCTTCTACTCTGAACACAGCTCCTTTTTCTTCAGTTAATTTTTGAAAATATTCACCGATAAATTTATTGGCATCTTCCGGCGTAAATGCTGTTTTACCGCCTTTGAGCGAAGCATTGATGGTTTTTGTTAAAACCTCCGTATTAATGTCCGAAATTCCCTGAGAATTTAATGAATTTGAAAAGCTTACGCCAATGGCAGCCGACAAAGAATCCATCTTATTTTTGAGTACGGCAGGCGTTGCTGCTGCTTTTACTGGTGTGCTCGGAGCCTTCTTCACTGTCGCTGCCGGTTTTGTTGTCTTTTTGATAGTCTGTGCTTCGCTTCCTGTTGTTACCAAAACTCCTGCAACTAAGGCCGCTAAAATGGTTTTTTCTAATTTGTACATTACGCTGTAAGGATGGTCGATTAGTTATATAAATGGATTTGTAAGTGCTATTAACGAACTCAATTACAACAAAAACACAAATAGTACCTAAAAAAGTTTTAAAAATGTTCATTATGAAGGATAAACGGCGAAATCAGGATCGGCTGGGCGGTTGCGTCGCGAGCCTTGGAAAAATCTAATTTTTAGTGATAGGTTTTACCCGAAACATTCTTTTTATACTAAAATAAAACGCTACCTTTGCGGCAGTTTTCAAAAACTTACTACTATACTTTTAATAAGTCAATTATACTATGGTATCTGTTAGACCGGATGAAGTTTCGGCCATCCTGCGCGAACAACTTGCAGGAGCTAAATCAGAAGCAGAACTCGAAGAAGTAGGAACAGTCCTTCAGGTTGGCGACGGTGTTGCCCGCATTTATGGCCTTTCCCAGGTGCAGGCAGGTGAGCTGCTTGTTTTCGAGAACGGCCTTAAAGCCCTCGCGCTTAACCTCGAGGAAGACAACGTCGGAGCCGTGTTGCTGGGTGATTTTAGCGACATCAAGGAAGGAGCCACCGTGAAGCGAACCAAAGAAATCGCTTCTGTAAAGGTTGGAGACGGAATTATAGGCCGCGTTGTAAATACACTCGCTGAACCAATCGACGGGAATGGTCCGTTGACAGGTGACCTTTACGAAATGCCACTTGAGCGTAAAGCTCCCGGGGTTATTTTCCGTCAACCTGTAACTGAACCTCTTCAGACTGGTATCAAGGCAATCGACGCAATGATCCCCATCGGCCGCGGCCAGCGGGAATTGATCATCGGTGACCGCCAGACTGGTAAGACGGCAGTTGCTATTGATACAATTATCAATCAAAAAGAATATTTCGACAAAGGCGAACCTGTATTCTGTATCTACGTTGCCTGCGGACAAAAAGCTTCAACCATCAAAGGAATTGAAGCAACACTTCGCCGCTACGGAGCCATGGACTACACGGTAATCGTTGCTGCCGGTGCATCAGATCCTTCTCCAATGCAATTCTACGCGCCATTTACAGGTGCAGCGATTGGAGAATTCTTCCGGGACACAGGCCGTCCTGCTTTGGTTATCTATGATGACCTTTCGAAGCAAGCGGTTTCTTATCGTGAAGTTTCCCTGCTTCTTCGCCGCCCTCCGGGACGTGAAGCTTATCCAGGTGACGTATTTTATCTGCACAGCCGCCTTTTGGAGCGTGCAGCGAAAATCATCGCGGATGATACAATCGCAAGAAACATGAACGACCTTCCTCCTTCATTGAAAGGAATCGTTAAAGGTGGTGGTTCATTAACAGCGCTTCCGATTATCGAAACACAAGCGGGAGACGTTTCTGCATATATTCCAACGAACGTAATTTCGATTACGGACGGACAGATCTTCCTTGAATCCAACTTGTTTAACTCTGGTATCCGTCCTGCAATCAATGTGGGTATTTCGGTATCCCGTGTAGGTGGTAATGCGCAGATCAAGTCGATGAAGAAGGTTTCAGGAACATTGAAGCTGGATCAGGCGCAATTCCGTGAATTGGAAGCGTTTGCGAAATTCGGTTCGGATCTTGATGCGGCTACAAAACTGGCCATTGACAGAGGCCGCCGTAACCAGGAGGTTTTGAAACAACCTCAATATTCTCCGGTTCCTGTTGAACAGCAAGTAGCAACAGTTTACGCTTCTACAAAAGGTCTGCTTGACTTGGTTGACGTGAACCGTGTGAAGGAGTTTGAAAAAGATTTCCTTACCGTTCTGACTACTCAGCATAAAGACACTTTATCGGCATTGCGTGCTGGTAAACTGGACAACAGCGTAACCGACGTAGTTGAAAAAGTTGCGCGTGAAGTTGCTGTAAAATATCGTTAATAAAATATGGCGAGCTTAAAAGAAGTCCGTAACCGGATCGTATCCGTTAATTCAACGCAGCAAATCACCAAGGCCATGAAAATGGTTGCAGCTGCAAAGTTGCGCAGGGCTCAGGATAACATCATGCAGATGCGTCCTTATGCTCAGAAGCTGGGTGATATGCTTACAACAGTTTCTTCCGGTGCAGAAAGTGCGGTGGATAGTCCTTTGAAAACGGTTCGTCCGGTTGAAAAGGTGCTTATCGTGGTTGTTACTTCTGACCGTGGATTGTGTGGTGCTTTCAATACGAATATTGTGAAAGCAACATTGCTGTTGATCGAGACAAAATATGCTGCGCAGGCGGCAAGAGGAAATGTAGAAATCTTTGCCATTGGTAAAAAAGGCGCCGAATCCCTTGCTAAAAGAGGTTTTGTAGTGAATAAAACTTACATGGACCTTTTCGGCAGATTGAACTTTGTGGCTGTTAAACAGGCCGCAGAAGAAATCATGAAAGCGTTTTCAGACGGTCAATACGATGCGGTGGATCTGGTTTATAACGAATTTAAAAACGTTGCAACCCAAATCATTCACACAGACCGTTATCTGCCGATTGCAACAGAAGATAAAACAACAAGAACAAAAACAGCTGAGGTTAACTACATTTTCGAACCAACTGAGGAGGAGATTCTTGCCGAATTGATCCCAAAGTCATTGAAAATTCAGCTTTACCGTTCCGTTTTAGAATCAAATGCTTCGGAACAAGGCGCTCGTATGACAGCAATGGATAAGGCGACAGAGAATGCTCAGGAGCTTTTGAAAGAACTGAAATTGGTTTACAACCGTACGCGTCAGGCGGCGATTACAACTGAGATCCTTGAAATTGTCGGCGGAGCAGAAGCTTTGAAGAACTAAGAGGACTTAGAAATATATTTTATACAAACGGGCGGATTTGATAATCCGTCCGTTTTTTTTTCTGAATCTTGCCAAACTCACAATATAGAGGCACGTTAAGAGTTCCAATTAAAACAAACGAACATTTCATGTTAAGATCAACTTTTTCCAAATCGCTGATTGCCATCCTAATGCTGGGAGCAACGCATATAACCTTTGCCCAGACCGTTGATGAGGTCATCGACAAGCACATAAAAGCAATGGGCGGCGCAGACAAACTTGCCAAACTGCAAAGTGTGAAAATTGCAGCAGAGATGGAGGTCATGAACATGAAAGTGCCGATCAGCACGATCATTGTGCAGGACAAAGGCTTCCGAAGCGAAACAACTGTGCAGGGAATGACCGTTGTACAGGCAATCAATGGCAATACGGGCTGGACAATCAATCCGATGGCCGGACAAACCACGGCAACCGCATTGCCGGAAGAATCGGTGAAGGCCATGTCAACCGAAACTGACCTAACGGGTCTATACAACTATAAGCAGAAAGGTTACACACTTACGCTCGATGGTGAGGAAGATCTTGCAGGAGCAAAAGTTTACAAAGTGTCGATGGCGCTGAAAAACGGAACGAAGCGTACGAACTACATTTCCAAAGACACGTTCTACATTCTTAAAATGATCGTTGCTACAACGATCAACGGACAGGAAGTCACTTCGGAGAATACACAGTCGGACTTCCGTCAGGTGGACGGCGTAACCTACCCTTTCACTTCCGAAGTTACAACATCGGCCATGCCGGGCGCGGCAATGGTGTTAAAAATCAGTTCACTTGAAGTGAATCCGAAAATAGATCCCACGATTTTCGAAATGCCGAAACAATAGAAAAGCTTGTACATCATTTGAATCCCGGATAAAAAATATCCGGGATTTTTTTTACACTTCTGAACTAATACTTAAATTTACATGTATATACATTAAATGTAAAAACATTAAATACGATATAGATATGGCTACTACAACATGGGTAATTGATCCAACGCATTCAGAAGTTCAGTTTAAAGTTAAACACTTGGTTATCTCAACTGTAACCGGCGCATTTAAAACATTCGAAGGTTCGGTAGAAACTGAAACAGAAGATTTTGAAGGTGCAACCGTTCTGTTTTCGGCAGACATTAACAGCATCGACACTAACCAGGCACAACGCGACGAGCATTTGAAATCAGCAGATTTCTTCGATGCAGCGAACCACCCTAAACTGACTATCAAAGGAACATTAGCCAAAAAAGGCGATGAAAGCTATACTTTGAAAGGCGATCTTACTGTGAAAGACGTAACCAAGCCGGTTGAATTTGCTGTTGAATACGGTGGTAACATGACCGATTTTTACGGAAACAATAAATCAGGATTTGAAATAACTGGTAAAATCAACCGTAAAGAATTCGGCCTTGAATGGAGCGCTGTAACGGAAGCAGGCGGCGTGGTTGTAGGTGACGATGTGAAACTGATCGCTAACATCCAGGTTGTAAAGCAATAAGATATTATAGTAAACCATTCCTGTTGAAGCGTGGGCGAGCAATCGTCCCGCTTTTTTTATGCCCTCCCATTCTGAATAATTGCAGGCATATCAGGGCAAAATCGCATTGTATCGTCATTAAGTTATTACTTTTGGCTAAAAAAGAATTCTACCTTGATAATTGAAACTCGTGCATATGCCCGCGCCGGGCTGCTAGGCAATCCTTCTGATGGTTTTTTTGGGAAAACGATATCCATTTCTGTCAGAAATTTTGGCGCTTCCATTTCACTGTATGAATCCCCTGAACTCCATATTGAATCGGAGCCGCAGGATGAGAGCACATTTCGCAGCATTTTTCACTTGCGCGACACGGTTAGCATGCTGGGTTACAATGGTGGGATTCCGCTGATTAAAGCGGGGATCAAGAAATTCGGGGATTACTGCGAAGACAACGGCATCCGGCTTCCTAACCGGAATTTCACTGTTCGTTACCGGTCTTCCATTCCGCGTCAGGTTGGCATGTCAGGTTCAAGCGCAATCGTGGTTGCATTGTTCCGCGCGCTGATGCAGTTTTACAAGGTTGAAATTCCGAAGGAAATCCTTCCGCAGCTCGTCATGGTGACCGAAACCGAAGAACTCGGCATTACAGCCGGGTTACAGGACCGCGTGATCCAATGTTATGAAGGCTGTGTTTATATGGATTTTGACAAAGAACTCATCGACCGTCAAGGTTATGGACTTTACGAACGGATAGATCCAGCTTTGCTTCCCAAATTATATGTAGCTTATAACACCAACCTCAGCAAAGTTTCCGGCAAGGTGCACAGCGATGTCAGGACACGTTTTGACCGCGGAGAGACCGACGTAATTGATGTCCTGGGACAGATTGCGAAAAAAGCAGCGGATGGTCGCGAAGCCCTCATCGAGGGTCGTGCGCACGATCTCCATCAGTTAATGAATGAGAATTTTGATTTGCGCTGCAAAATTTACAATGTGCCCGAGTCCAACAAAAGGCTGATCAATGCAGCCCGTTCCTGCGGCGCATCTGCGAAATTCGCGGGATCCGGCGGAACGATCATCGGCATTTATCATGATGACGATATGCTGAACCAGCTTTTTGTAGAGCTTAAAAAGCATAATGCGCGGGTGATTAAGCCGTTCGTGGTTTAGGCCACCGGTGATCCGCCGTTACCTTCAAAAGACTTCATTAAAAAAGATATATTTACCAATTAACACCAAAGATGCCGAAGGCTGAATGCTAACGGCCGAAAGCCAACATCATATGATTCGTAAAGCTGTAATTCCTGCTGCCGGACTTGGAACCCGTTTTCTACCTGCAACCAAATCGATGCCTAAAGAAATGCTTCCTATTATCGACATTCCTACGATCCAGTATGTGGTTCAGGAGGCGGTTGATTCCGGCATTGAGGACATTCTGATTATTTCAGGAAAAGGAAAACGAGCCATCGAAGACCATTTCGACCGGAATGTTGAACTTGAAAGCCGTTTGGAAGAGAAGGAAGACTTGATGTGGTTCAATGAAATGCGCCGCCTGGCCGACATGGCCAATGTGCATTTTGTAAGACAAAAAGAAGCCAACGGATTAGGGGACGCAATTTACTATGCACGTCACCACGTTGGTAATGAGCCGTTTGCTGTACTTCTGGGCGATACAATCATGGATTCTGTAATCCCGGTTACCCAACAGTTAATGGACACTTACGAGCAGTTTGGCGGCTCAGTCATCGCGGTGGAAGAAGTTGATCCCAAGAAAGTAAACCGCTACGGAATTGTAGGCGGAACATCATTAAGCGACACCATCATGGAATTGAGCGCGCTGGTCGAAAAGCCAGCCATCGAAGTCGCACCATCCAACCTCGCCATTGCAGGCCGCTACATTCTGACTCCGGAAATTTTCAATACAATCGAGCAAACACCAAAGGGCAAAAACAACGAAATCCAGCTAACTGATTCATTGTTACTCCTTCTCAAACGCGAAAACATCTACGCGCACCGCATAGAAGGCAAACGCCACGACATAGGAGATAAACTGGATTACCTGAAAACAACGGTTGAGTTTGCATTGAAAAGGAAAGAATTCGCCGAACCGTTCAGGCAGTTTTTGATTGATATCTTGAATAAGTAGGGAGTTGCTTTTTTCTAGCCCTGTCAGCCTGAGCGGAGCCGAAGGCGCGTTACCCAGGAGTAGCGCGCCTTCGGCTCCGCTCAGGCTGACAGGGCCTTCGACCGCCCGCGGCCCGGTCCGCTTAGGCTGACAGGGCCTTTCGACCGCCCGGCGACCTGACAAGCCAGTGACTACTTCACCTCATAATCAATCCGAACCACTCTTCTCCCCTTTGCATCCACTGCGCCGATTGAAATATCGGTAATGTTCCTGCTGTTTGTCCTGATCTCCGTCTCTGCTCGTTTTGCGTTCTTTTCCCTTCTGCCATTTAAAATATAAGTAACACTGTCTTTGGGATAGCCGAAAACGTCAAACCCGTGGTCGGTGAGAATGCTGCGCTTAATGGAATTGTATTTACCGGTTTCGGGAATTGCGGAAGTTGGGCTAACCTGAATGCTTTGGGGCGCTACGAAGTCGTAAATTTCAGATTTGTTGCCTCTGATCTGTTCATAAGTAGGGAAAGAATCCTTCTTTTTTGTTTGAGCGAAAGCAGGACCAGACGCTGTAAGAAATAATACAATCAAACATATACCGGCCTGTTTCATAACATTGTCAGATTGGAGAGTTATTGAATCTCAACAAATAATAATCAGTCATCAAACACAGTGATTTTTACCTGCGATATGGTTGCCCGCTGCTTTTTTAGAATGGTGAATTCGAAATGTTTGGTTTTAAGTTTTTCACCAATAGCCGGAATTCTGCCGAATTTGTAGATCAGATAACCGGCCAGCGTTTCGTAATCACTTTCCTTTGAAATATCGTGTGGCAGTTTGTCATTAATATCCGTGATCGATGCTGAACCTAATACTGTATATGTATTGTCGCTTTCGTTCTTCACTATGGGAATCTCATTGTCGTACTCATCCTGAATTTCCCCAACCAGCTCTTCCAGGATATCTTCCATCGTCACAATGCCATCAACACCGCCATACTCATCAATAATCACCGCCATTTGCTGCCTGCTGAGCTGAAAATCCCGCAATAATGCACCGATCGGTTTGGACTCGTGAACCGTAGAAATGGGCCTGATAAGCTCAGTAAGCACGATTTCTTTTCCCTGCCTCATTCTTAAAAGCAGATCTTTCAAGTGCAGCACGCCCACAATCTGGTCCAGTGTATCTTCGTAAACCGGGATTCTGGAATAGCCTTCCTCAATGACTTTTTCAAGCTTTGCCTCATCAAAGTCGTTGATATCAATGCCAAAAACCTGCGGCCGTGGAATCATGATCTGTTTGGCGATCCGTTCGGAAAAATTGAATGCGTTTTTAATCAGATCATAGTCTGCCGCTTCGATCATGCCGCTATCCTTCTGCTGCTGAACCAGATAACGCAACTCATCGCTGCTATGCACTTCGCTCCCGTGCGAAGGTGTGATGCCCACTCCTTTAAGAATAAAGTTAGCAATGCCATTCAGCATCCATACAACCGGCCTGAAAACAAGATAGAATCCATGCAACGGATACGAAAGGAATAAAGTAGTTGCCTCGGGGCGTTGTATCGCAATGGATTTAGGCGCCAGCTCACCAAAAACAATGTGCAGCACCGTGATAATGGCGAAAGCGGCCGGCAAAGCGATCTGATGCGCCAGCTCAGGTTCCAGTGAAATCCCCACCAGTTCCATTCCCCCGATCAGTATCTTAGAGACAACCGGCTCCCCTATCCAACCCAAACCAAGACTTGCCAGTGTTATTCCAAATTGCGTAGCAGCCAGATATCCATCCAGATTAGCAACGATTTTTTTTGATAAAACGGCCATTGGATTCCCCTCCTGCGCTTTTTGCTCCAATTGCGAGGCTCGGATTTTCACAATCGCAAATTCCGCAGCCACAAAAAAGCCATTTAACAAGACGAGTACTAATGTTATTAAAACCTGGATAGCCATTCAAGATGAGTTTTTGAAAAAAGGGTAATGAACTGCATGTTATGAAAAAATTATTCCAAATAATACAGCAGGGCACATAAGCGTGCAACCTGAATTGTTTTAATATTGTATTGAATGCGTTTTTGACAGTATAATGACTGGTGTAGCGCCTCTTTAATTTTCATTTATTCTGACTAAACAAGATTATAACTAAATCCTGAATAAGGAACTGCCTCAATGATTTCCAAGAAACATTTACGAAAACCATTATTTCTTCTTGCTGCCACGGGCGTTGTCGTGGTCTCTTGCATGAAAATGTCGCCGACTGGCTCCAAAACGGGTGTTACGTCGAAGACAAACAGCACAGCTGTTATCATTAAAGAGGATGCAGCGACAGGTAAAGCACGCGCCAAAGAAATCCGTGACAAAACGGTCGTTAAGCTTGCTGACGGCCTCAAACTCGATCTTTGGGCATCAGATTCCCTTGCACCGGACCCGGTTGCAATATCTGTTGACGATCAGGGAAGGGTTTATTTGAACAGAACGAACCGTCAGAAAAATTCAGAGTTTGACATTCGGGGTCACCGGAACTGGATGACCGCTTCTATTGCCTTGCAGACCGTGGAAGAGCGCCGCGCTTTTCTTCGCAGCACCTTTGCGCCTGAGAAAAGCAAGGAAAACAGCTGGCTGAAAGACCTGAATGGCGACGGAAGCCATGACTGGAAAGATCTAGCCGTAGAAAAAGATGAAGTTTGGCGCATAGAAGACACTGATAATGATGGCATTGCCGATGTTTCCATGCGGATTCTGGACGATTTCTTTGAGGAAGTTTCCGACGTTGCCGGTGGTGTCCTGATTCGCGCGAAGGATGCATTCGTTGCAATTGCTCCGGATCTATGGAGACTGACAGATACAAACGGTGACGGCGTTTTGGACCAAAAAACCTCCATTAGCCACGGTTATGGCGTCCACATTGGCTTTGGGGGTCACGGAATGTCTAACCCGATTGAAGGACCGGACGGTAAAATTTACTGGAACATCGGAGACATTGGCGCCAACATTACCACAGCCGAAGGCGTGAAACACGAGCATCCAAACTCGGGAATCATTGCCCGTTCCAACCCTGATGGAAGTGATTTTGAGGTTTTTGCGCATGGTTTGAGAAACACGCATGAATTTGTCTTCGACGAATACGGAAACCTGATCAGCTCGGATAACGATGGTGACCATCCCGGCGAAAGTGAGCGTTTGGTCCATGTTGTGGAAGGCTCTGACGCAGGTTGGAGGTCGAACTGGCAATACGGAAAATATACGGATCCTAAGAACAACAGTTATAAAGTTTGGATGGATGAACAATTGTATAAACCGCGTTGGGATGGCCAGGCGGCATACATTATCCCGCCCATTCAAAATTTCCATAACGGTCCGACGGGTATGCAATACAACCCGGGGACAGCATTGGGATCAGCTTGGAAAAATAAATTCTTCCTGGTTGAGTTCGTGGGTAACCCTGCTCGTTCACCGATTTGGGCATTTGGCTTGAAGCCGAAAGGTGCGTCATTCGTATTGGATGGAGAGAAAAATATTCTGAACGGAATCCTGCCCACGGGCATTCGCTTCGGGCCGGATGGTGCTTTGTACGTGGCTGACTGGATCAATGGTTGGGATACAAAAAATTACGGAAGGGTTTGGAAACTGGATGTTTCTGATGACAAAAATGACCTGAAAGAGCTGCGCACGGTGACAAAACGCCTTATGCAACTGGACTACACCAAGCAAACGGATGATATGCTGTTGACCTTATTGGGCAACCAGGATATGCGTATCCGCCAGAAAGCGCAGTTTGAACTGGCAACGCACGGCGCAAAAGGTGCAGCCGTTCTGAGCAAAGCCATTGCGCAAACAGGCAATCAGCTGGAAAGAATTCACGGTATTTGGGGAATGGGCCAATTGGCGCGTCAGGACAAAGCCTATGCGAATGTGCTGATGACATTGCTGAAAGATTCGGATGAAGAAATTTCGGTTCAAGCTGCGAAAGTGCTCGGCGACGCGAAAATCGCCGAAGCTGGCCCCATGCTTATCCCTATGCTTGCATCAAAGAACCCAAGAATGCAGTTCTTCGGAGCGCAGGCGCTCGGACGCATTGCTGACAAACAAGCCGTTGCGCCACTTTTGGCAATGATAAAAACCAATAATGATCAGGATGTTTATTTAAGACATGCCGCCGTGCTTGCATTGTCCCGGATTGGTGAGGTTGAACCGATCGTAGCCTTGTCATCCAGCCCTGAAAAATCGCTCAGGACTGCCGCCGTGCTTGTTTTAAGACGACTGCGTAATGAAAAAGTTAGCGTGTTTTTGCAGGATAAAGATGAATACATTGTAACCGAGGCAGCTCGTGCGATCAATGACGACTTGTCTATTCCTGCTTCCCTGCCTGCATTAGCAGCGCTTTTGCAACAGAAAAGATTCACTTCCGAGCCATTACTGAGAAGAGCGATAAATGCTTCCCTGCGCGTTGGAACAAATGACCAGCTCGATAATCTCATTGCTTTTGCACAACGGAAAGATGTAGACAAAGACGTCCGCACTGAGGCTTTGGCAGCATTGGGAACCTGGGCCAGCCCATCCGTTATGGATCGCGTGGATGGTCGTTACAGAGGGATTGTGGAACGTGATCCAGCGCTTGTGAAGTCGAAAGTTCAGCCGGTTGTTGCAGGCCTGCTGAATGACAACGACGCAGGCACATTGATCGCAGCTGCGCAAATGGTAACAAACCTGGGAATGTCTGAAAACAATGCTGCTTTGGCAAAGATCCTGAGCACGCATAAGGACGCGAAAGTAAGAACCGCCATGCTTGTCGCGCTGAACGAACTGAAATATTCGGATATGGAAACGGCGATGAAGCTCGGTATGACCGATACAGATGCGGATGTGCGCACAGCGGCATTGGGAATGGCAGGAAGCGTAAATATGTCAAAAGAAGCATTGACCGACATTTCGAAAAGCATTTTTGAAAAAGGAAGTGTAAAGGAACAACAGCAAATGTTACGTGTTTTGGGCACGATCCCTGTGGCTAAAACACAAGGTATTTTTGAAGATCTGATCGGTAAGATGTCAGACAAGAAATTGCCACAGAGCCTTGCATTGGATCTTTCGGAGGCAGTTGACTCTACCAAGTCCGAAGCGCTGATCGCGAAACTGGCTCCGCTGCGCACGACTGGAATGACCGTTGCTGACTACCAGGATGCGCTTTTTGGTGGAAATGCGCAGTTGGGCAGAAGATATTTTATGACCAATTCGGCTGCGGAATGCGTGCGGTGCCATTCTATCGGCGGCCAGGGCGGCGAAGTTGGTCCTAACCTTTCCAACATTGGCAATGTGCTTTCAAGAGATCAAATATTACAAGCGCTGATCGAGCCAAGCGCACGGCTTTCGCCCGGATTCGGAATGGTTATGCTTACATTGAAAGACGGCACATCCGCCGCGGGAATCCTGACCCAGGAAAGCGACCACGAACTGGTCCTGAAAACGTCAGAAGCCGAACCATTAAAAATCGCAACCGCAAGGATCGCCAAACGCGACAACGTCCCATCCAGCATGCCCCCCATGGGCACAATCATGTCCAAAAGAGAAATCAGGGATATGGTCGAGTTTTTGTCGGGATTGAAAAGCGGGAGATAAGAGTAAGAAAGTCCGGGTTATGAAATTGGCCCGGACTTTTTATCAAAAATCCATTGCACAATTTCAGTTCATCAACGTTCGCATTAATGGAATTAGATAAGAAGGAGGCGGAGGCGGTTAGTAAGGCTATTCAGCATTGGCAGGAGAGCAATAAGATTTCCGGGGAATTGGCGGAGGAATTGCGGAACAGTTATCAGTTGCGTAATGCCAATGTGGATGCGATCGCTATTTACGCGCTGATTTCGGCTGTTTCGTGTGGATTGCTGGCATTTGGTGCTTTGGTGCTTGATGAAAAGTGGCTGGAACAACTGCGTAACAAATGGGGCTTTTCGGAAACCATTTTTGGGATTGGCTTTACTGCACTGGCGGCCTTATTTATTTATCTGGCCAAAAGAAGACAAACCAAATATCCCGCTTCAAAAGCAAGCAATGAAACCTACAACATTACCATCATCCTCACCATTGGCGTCGCAATCACTTATTGGACGCGCAGTTTTACCAATTTTGACGGAAATTATGCCATTCCACTGCTCATAGCAACCGTTGTTTACGGTGGCGTGGCGGTTTTCCTCCGTTCTACATTGCTATGGACGGTGATGATCATTTCACTGGCAGGCTGGTGGGGCGCTCAGACACATTTTTGGTCCGGTGGCAGTTACCGGTTTCTGGGAATGAATTATCCGTTGCGGATGACCGTTTTCGGACTGGCTATCTGGTTATTTTCTATTGGTTTCCAAAGGCTTAAACTCCTGCCATTCTTTCAGGAAACAACTTACTCCATTGGCCTTTTCCTTTTTCTGCTGGCTGCATGGACACTATCCATTTTTGGAAATTACGATGACCTGAGCGGTTGGACGGCGATTAAGCAGAGTTATTTCTGGTATTGGGCGCTGGGTTTCAGTATCATGCTTGCCCTATTGCTTGTTTACGCGTTTCAGAACAAATTGGAAACATTGCGGGACCTGGGACTGGTGTTTTTCCTGGTTAATATTTATACAAGATATTTTGAATATTTCTGGGACAGGACCAACAAAGGGATTTTCTTTGCCGTTCTCGCGCTGTCATTCTGGTTTGTAGGAAAAAAAGCCGAGCAGTTGAGAAATAAAAACAGCATATCAAAAGCGGATTCATGAGCAGCATCAGGCCCATCAGACAAAACGAAATTGACCTCATACATTTTCTGCTCCAAACATTAAACCTCGACCCAAAGGATTTCCCTATCAACAATGATGTGGACGAATATGAGGGTGGAAAAATGGGCAGCATTAGTTTGGGTGGCAATGTGGATGCTTATGAAGGCGATTTGATCCAGGCGGAGTATGTCGACAGCGACGGCACACCGGTTGTTATTACACTTACGAAAGACACTCAAAATCACCTCCTCGACCTCGACTTCTGGAAAGTAGATTTTTCAAAACTAATCGACTACCCGCGGCCAGATCAGCTGATATTTTCACAAAAAGCAGAGTAAAAACGTTCGCTTTCAGACCTCTTCGTAATCCAGTTCCTTTCCGTAAGTTTCTTCCATTTGCCAGAGCGAAAGCAGCGCAAGCCCGAAGCAAACGGCACCAACGATTGCACCCGAACTCAAAACGCCCCAGCCCGGCTTTAAAAGCTGGAAAACAGGCAATGTAATCAGGACCGTTGCCCTTACATTATTAGCAACAGAGGTTGTTACGGTCGCCCGCAGGTTGGTCCCGAATTGTTCTGCAGTTGTGGTCAGGAACATGGCAATGTAGCCGATTGAGAATCCGAGCCATACATAACAAGCATAAAGCATTGTAGTCGATTCGATCCCGCCATACAGCAGCCACACCACCCCGGCTAGCGTCATTGACATCATTAGAAGAATTGCCTTTCTCCTGGATTGCAGCCATTGACTTAAAATCCCACTAAAAAAATCACCGGTTACCACGCCAATGTAGGTGTAAAGCACGCACGATGCTGCTTGTACGTCGGCGGTAATGCCCAGCGCTTTCGCAAATTCGTTTCCAAAAGTGGAATAAATTCCAATGACCATATAAGTAGGCAGCCCGATTCCCATGCAGCGGATATAGCGCACAAACCGCGACCAGCTCGTAAAAATCGTCCACCACGGAACGGACTTGCTTCCTCGGTTTTCTATGCTTTTATTGAAAATAACGGATTCCAGCACATTAATCCGTAAACCCAGGAGTATAAGCCCCATTCCTCCTCCTATGAAATAGGCGATGCGCCAATCCGTCAGTTTTACTGCAAAAAATGCCGCGATAGCACCGGCCAGTCCTACGCTGGCAACTACGGATGCGCCATAGCCACGCAGCTCTTTTGGTAAGATTTCGGCAATGAGCGTAATGCCTGCGCCAAGCTCTCCGGCCAGTCCTAACCCTGCAATAAATCTCAAAAATGAGTACAACTCAACATTATTGGCAAAACCACATGCAATGTTCGCCAGCGAATAAGTAAAAATAGATCCAAATAAAACTGACCTCCGGCCCAGCTTATCGCCCAATATGCCCCACATAAAGCCGCCAATGAGCAAGCCTGCCTGCTGCCAGTTGTAAATGTTGGCGCCTATGCGGGAAATCTCCTCTTCCGACAACCCAAGATCTTTCAGGCTGGGCACACGGACAATGTTAAACAACAGCAGGTCATACACATCCACAAAGTAACCCAGCGAGGCAACGATAACGGGAATGGTCAGAACGGCACTTAATTTAGGCTGAGCAGGATTGATGGCATTCATTTGGATAAAATGAGGAATTGGCGACGCCGGGAATCTATTCTTCGAATGACTTTTTACGTAATGATTTAATGCTGGAATTCCGCTGCTTCGTTTGCAGCCTGTCCAGTTTCGAAGCAAGCGTAGGCCGCGTAGCACGTCGGCTTTTTTGTACGGTGAATGCTTTTTTGATCAGATCGTTAAACTTGGCTATAATTTTATCCTTATTGGCCAGCTGCGAACGCTCGGTCTGATGATACAGGATGAGAACCTGCTCGTTGGTAAGCTTATTGGCGAGCTTTTCGATCAATGTATGTTTTTGCTCGTCGGTAAGTTGTTGTGAATTTTTAATATCAAATCTCAGCTCCACTTTTGTTTCGACTTTATTCACATTCTGCCCTCCTTTTCCTCCGCTGCGCGCAGTTTGAAAGACCAGTTCGTTGTGTAAAATTTCAGGGTTGACCATTGGCTGACTGAAAATATTGTTAATGTGTTGTTAATGTTGACGATGGCGGATAGGGCTAAATTAGTTTACAATTGTCTTACAGTCAGCAAACGGCAATTGAAATCTTTTATAATAGACAAATAAAGCATTAATAATCAATTACTTAATTTCCTTATTTAACAACAAAGCTGGAATCCGAATGTTACTCTGTTGAAACGTGGATTGTTTATACCGATTGCGGCGTTTTACAGCGTTTAAACCAAAACCAAAATAGTGTGTCTTACCTACGATTTAAATAAAGAAAAACAACTAATCCATATAGCCATGAAAATCATGCGAAAACTTCGGATAATGGGCCTGATCTTGCTTTTGCTCGGCGGTGTTTCCATATCTAGCAAGACACAGGCCCAGCCCGGAGTTAACATTTCTTTTCAAACATTCTATGAGGAGCTATCTCCTTACGGACGATGGGTCCGGACGCCGCAATATGGCTCCGTTTGGGTACCAGATGCACCATCCGGCTTCCAGCCCTACTCCACTGCGGGATACTGGGAAGTGACCGAATATGGCAATACCTGGGTTTCGGAATACGACTGGGGCTGGGCGCCATTTCACTACGGCCGCTGGTCTTTTGATGATTATAATGGCTGGTTCTGGATTCCGGGTTATGAATGGGGCCCGGCATGGGTTAACTGGCGTTCCGGTGGCGGATACTATGGCTGGGCACCGTTGGGTCCTGGTATGCAAGTGAACATTTCGGTGAATCTGCCTTCTTTCTGGTGGGTTTTCGTCCCGCAACGTTACATTACGAGCCCGCGCTGGCATTCGTACTGCGCTCCGCGCAACCGCGTTTCGCATTATTATGGCAGAACGACCATTATCAACAACTACTATTATAATAACAACAGAACCTACGCTTACGGCCCGAGACGTGATGAAATTGAGCGTGTAACCAGAAGAAGTGTTTCCGTTCGTGAAATTGATATGCGGAACAGGGGACGTGTGGTTGTTGCGGGCAATAGCCGTGGCAATGACAGATACGACAACAGCCGCGGTTATAACGACCGCAGCAGCAGATATAACGATGCGAATCGCCGCGGATCAACCATCGACGCAGGTTCATCGGACCGGAGCAGCAGAGGCAATGGCAGAAACCCCGGATATGAGGCCAACCGCAGTGATAATAACAGCCGCAGCAATCGCGAGTACGAAGCGCCAACCCGTGCGGAGCGAGTTCCCAACCGTGACGTGCCTGACAATGGCCCGGAAAGAAGCAGCCGGTCGGAACGTGGTAATGAGCCGGTAAATCCCGGCGGAAACAGAGAATCTTACGAAGTGCCTGCAACAAGACCAAGCCGTTCGGAAAGAGGATCGTATGAAGCTCCGGCTCAACGCGAAAGTCGTCAGCAAAGCGGTTCCTATGAAGCGCCTGTTCAACGTGAAAGCCGTTCCAACAGAGGTTCCTATGAAGCGCCTGTCCAACGCGAAAGCCGTTCCAACAGAGGTTCCTATGAAGCGCCTGTCCAACGCGAAAGCCGCTCAGACCGTGGTTCATCCGAAAGAGGTTCTTATGAATCCAGAGGCAGCGCGCCTGATGCGCGTTCTTCACAGGGAAGTTCCGAAAGAGGCTCACGGGGCGGCGGCGGTGCTTCGGATAGAAGCAGCAGAGGGCCAAGATAAATTTTAAAAGCCTAATAAAACAGCCGGGTAAGAAAGTAGTTTTCTTGCCCGGCTGTTTTTAATTTATAGTTACCCTGCATTTAAATACCGTTTTAATGGAAATACAGTTTGATATCGAGTTTAAGGAAAGTGCGCCAAAATACATGCAGATCATTAAGTCGCTGTTGCAGGCGATTAGTAAGGGGAAACTAAAACGTGGCGATAAAATTCCTTCGATCAATCAGTTAAGTGAAGAGTATCTGCTTTCCCGGGACACTGTTGAAAAGGCATACAAACATTTGATCAAAGACGGTGTACTCATTTCCGTTCGGGGCAAAGGTTATTTTATCAACCGAGTCGACATTGAGACATCGGTGCGTATTCTGCTGGTTTTTAACAAAATAAGCAACTATAAGAAGCAGATTTACAATGCTTTTGTGGAGAATGTCGGCCGCAACGTGAATGTTGACCTGCATATCCATCACTCTAATGCCAACATTTTCAAAAATCTGATAAAAAACAGCCTGGGTGAATACGATTACTATGTGATCATGCCGCATTTCTACGAAAAAGCGGAAGAGGCCATTGAAGCTTTAAAAATGATCCCGCCTGAGAAGCTGATTTTGTTGGATAAAGACATTGAACTGAACAGTAAAAAGCATTCTTCTGTCTTCCAAAACTTCGAAAAAGATATCGTTTATGCGTTAAATGAGGCCGTTGACTTATTGAAAGTTTACAAAAAACTGATCCTCATTTTTCCAACCATCATTCGCTATCCCAAAGAAATCATCAAAGGTTTCCGGATCTTCTGCATCCAACACGAGTTCGAACACGAAATTATGTACGATTTTCATGAGAACAGCACGGCAGTAAAAGATACGGCCTACGTGGTCATTGAAGAAAATGACCTGGTTAATCTGATCAAAAAATGCCGCGAACAGCAGCTGACGATTGGGAAGGACATCGGCATTATTTCCTATAATGAAACGCCGTTGAAGGAAATTCTGCTGGACGGGATTACGACCATTTCAACCGATCATGAGCAGATGGGGAAGACTGCTGCCGAGCTGATTACGGAAAATAGAAGGGCAGTTGTAAAGAACCCGTTTACCTTGATTCGGAGGAAGTCGCTTTGAGGTGTTTGCTTGTTGGGAGCATTGGGGACGCACTTCGGCTCCGCTCAGTGTGACAGGGCGTTGGGGACGTGCCTTCGACCGTCCGGTGGCCCGGGCCGCTCAGGTCGACAGGGCGTATTTGCCAGCTAACTGCTTGTTATTGTCAACGTCCAACTTGGACTGCAATGCCCTGTCACACTGAGCGGAGCCGAAGTGCGTCCCCAACGCTCCCCCCAACCCGAAGTGAAGCCCAGCCCTATCACACTGAGCGTACCGGGCCGCCCGGCGGCCGAAGTGCAAGCACGACGGCTCCGCTAACCAAAACGCTATCACAACCCAGTCGCCACAGTCACTCTCCCCCGCTCATTCATCAATTCATTCCTAACTTTCAAATCCCGGAACAACCCAATCGGATCAAGCGATCCGCCGCTCATTCGCATGGATTCACGAACCAATGGACGGACGTCTGTCCTAAAAGCATTTTGCAATATTTGCTGAGCGAGGACGACGTCGTTTTGCATTCTGGCTTGTTCCAGTTTGTTGCGGTCCACGAGCAATGCCTGTGCGTATGATATCAAAATGGCTTCAACCGATTGCAGCAGATCTTCCAACGGATCCTTTACATTATGGCTTGCGTCGATCATCCAGGCGTACGTGTCTGCTGCGCGGTTGGCACGTTTCATGCCTTCTACCAGTTCTACAAAAATCAGGAACAACATATAAGGACGAATGCTGCCTACCGTCAAGTCGTCGTCGCCATATTTAGAATCGTTGAAATGGAAACCTGCCAAACGGCCCTCCATCATGAGTGTGGCTACGATTTGTTCAATGTTCGCATTAGGCAAATGGTGTCCTAAGTCAACCAGGACATCTGCTTTTGGCCCTAATTTTTGGCAGAATAGCAGGGAACTGCCCCAATCCTGAATTACGGTCGAATAGAAGTTCGGCTCATAGGCTTTATATTCCACATAAACTTTCCAATCCGCCGGCAATGCGGCGTAAATTTCCTGTAAAGATTCCAGCGTATTTTGAAATGCTCTTACAAAATTAGATTGTCCAGGAAAACACGATCCGTCTGAAAGCCAGATTGATAGCGATTTTGATCCGAGGTCTTTGCCATATCTGATCACTTCAATGTTGTGCTCAACAGCCTGTTTCCTAACCGCCGGATCCACATGAGAAAGTGACCCAAACTTGTAGGAATGCGCCTGATCTTTCTGATCCTGGAATGTATTGGAATTAACTGCATCAAATTTCAGATCGAGTGAATTTGCAAGGCTGATAATGGACTCTGCCTGCTGAGGGATATCCCACGGAATATGCAGCGAAATGGATCCGCTCGAACGATTCAATGCATGTAACAGACCTACATCCTCCACTTTCTCTTCCAGCGAACGCGGCTCTCCTCCGCCCGAAAAACGTCCAAAACGCGTCCCGCCCGTGCCTAACGCCCAGCTTGGAATGGCAACTTGAAATGCTTTCAGAGCATTGATAATTTCGTTTGAATTAATGTCCTGCTCGCCCAGCTGCTCGTTCAGGAAGTTGAGCTGGCCGTTATGGCGCGACAATATGCTGTCGTTATGCTGGTCTATCTGATATTGGTCGATTTTCATTTTTGTCAAAATTCAAAAGACTTCCCAAGTTGTAAAAACTCAGGAAGTCTGATTTAAAATTCTTGAAATGTAAGATTATTGTAAACATTTCCGCGACTTTAAAGTCGCGGAAATAGTT
Source organism: Dyadobacter chenhuakuii (assembly GCF_023821985.2). Lineage (NCBI taxonomy): Bacteria > Pseudomonadati > Bacteroidota > Cytophagia > Cytophagales > Spirosomataceae > Dyadobacter > Dyadobacter chenhuakuii. The sequence continues at coordinate 3,413,411 of NZ_CP098805.1, forward strand.
TGTCCTTTGCTATCTTAGGAATGCTGCGGGAACACCGCCGTCCACGTTGATTACGTTTCCGGTGCTTTTGTTTAATAAGCCGCTTACGAAGATATAAACGCCGTTAGCGATGTCTTCTGTGTGGATTTCTGCATTCAGTACTGTCCTTTTTGCGTAATAGGCAGGCAATTCGGCTACACTGATGCCATAAGCTTTCGCACGTCCTGCTGCCCAGCCGCTTTCCCATATTTTGCTTCCTGCAATCACAGCATCGGGATTCACAACGTTCACACGGATTTTATCAGGTCCCAATTCTGCTGCCAAAAGGCGCGACATATGCTGCTGAGCCGCTTTTGCCGTTCCATAAGCCACATTGTTAGGGCCCGAAACGATTCCGTTTTTGCTGGCAATGTTAATGATATCACCGCCCAATCCCTGCTGACGCATGATAGCAACCGCTTCCTGAGAAACCAGGAATTGGCCTTTTACCAAAACATCCTGCAAAATATCCCAATCCTTAATGGTCGTTTCTGCCAGAGGTTTTGAAATGGATAAACCTGCACAGTTTACAATAATATCCACGCCGCCGTATTTCAATTTCGTGGTATGAAGCGCAGCTTTGATCTGATCCACTTCCAGCACATTTGCTATGGTAGTTGCAGAAAAGTCTTTGCCAAATTTCGCATCGAATTCCGCTTTGGTTTCTGCCAATGCTTTTTCATCAATATCTGAAATCACCACGCAGGCGCCTTCTTGCAACAATTTTAATGCAATAGCTTTTCCTATCCCGCCTGAACCGCCAGTAACAACCGCAATCTTGCGTGATACAGACTTTTCCTTTGGCATACGCTGTAATTTAGCCTCTTCCAGAAGCCAGTATTCAATGTCAAATGCTTCTTGCTCAGGCAATGAGACGTAAGAAGAGATCGCTTCCGCACCTTTCATTACATTGATTGCATTGATATAGAACTCAGCCGCAACACGAGCCGTTTGTTTGTCCTTCGCAAAAGAGAACATGCCCACGCCCGGTAACAGGATAATGACCGGATTAGGGTCACGGACAGCAGGGCTGTTATCATGCTTGCAACGGTCGTAGTATGCCTGGTAATCAACACGGTAAGCTTCAAACTGAGGACGGATCTGATCCAGGATTTCCTGGTCTGTTGCGCCGAGTTTTTCAAATGGAAAATCCAGAACCAACGGACGTATTTTCGTGCGAAGGAAGTGGTCCGGGCAGCTTGTGCCTAATGGTGCAAGTTTATCAAGATCATGGCTGCCGATGAATTCAAGCACGCGCGCGTCATCTGTAAAATGACCGATCATGGCTTGTTGTTCGGAAGCTAATCCGCGCAGGTAAGGGGCCAGTTTGCCGGCTATTTCTGAGCGACGTGTTTCAGGCTCACTTTCCAGGCGCTGGCCTCCGAAAACCGGACGGCTTTTGCCATAATGCTCATTCAGATATTCCGATGCTTTTTCAATTGTATCCAGCGTATTGATATAAGATTCGTAAGCCGTATCACCCCAGGTAAACAGGCCGTGACCGCCCAATACGATTCCGCGTATGCCCGGATTCTCTGCCAGTGCCTGTTCCAGTTTTAATCCAAGATCAAAACCGGGACGTTGCCAGGGCACCCAAGCCAGTTCCCCGTTGAACAGTTCTCTGGTAATAGCCTCTCCTTCTTTGGATGCAGCAATAGCGATTAATGCATCCGGGTGCAGGTGATCAATGTGCTTAAAGGGCAATAAGCCGTGTAAAGGCGTATCTATGGAAGGCGCTTTGGATTTAAGATCGTAAATGCAATGGTTGAAAAGCTCCACCATTTCATCCTCAAATTCCAGTCCGCGGTAAATGTTTTTCAGATTGTGCAGGCGATCCTGATAAAGTCCAGCCAGGCCGCTTCTTGTTAAAGTGCCAATGTCGCCACCAGAACCTTTGATCCACATTACTTCAACCGGGTTACCGGTCAGCGGATCTTTTTCGATGGTTTTACAACTTGTGTTACCACCCGCGTAATTAGTAAGACGGAGGTCTGCACCCAACAAATTGGAACGGTACAAAAGAAGTGCTACCTGATCATCACCAAGCGAGGCCGCTTTGCTTTCATCCCATAAATAGCTAACATACCTGTACTGGCTTACATTAGAACTGCTCATATATTCTTAGTTGATTAATTATCATTTTTGAGGAAAGTGATTCCAATTTCTGAAAGGGCATCACTTCATGAATACTACTCTGTAACTGTCACAAGATTAGAAAACTTACCAATTCCCACCGTCCTGTTGTATCCTGCATGTAGAAATAAATTGAGAAATAATGGGAGATTAAGAAGTTAGCCGAAAACAAGAATGGTCCGAACCATGCTTTCATAGTTCAGACCATTTTAAGAGCTTTTTACCTTACTTAATATGCGAGTTAGTATAGACGCATTGAATCACGCCAATGCATCACTTCCAAACCAACCCCATATTCGCAAACATAAAAGCGTAAATATCCGCTTGCGTTTCCAATGCTTTTTTTGTGTTGCTGGCGCCGTGGCCGGAGTTGGTGTCGATGCGGATCAGTAATGGGTTATCGGATGATTTGCCTGCTTTGGCTTGAAGTTCCGCTGCGTATTTGAATGAATGTGCAGGCACCACGCGGTCGTCGTGATCTGCAGTGGTGATCATGGTTGCAGGATATTTGCCGCCTTCCTTAATGTTGTGCAACGGAGAATAAGCGTAAAGAACTTTGAATTCCTCGGCGTTATCGCTGCTGCCGTAGTCGGCGATCCAGTTCCAGCCGATGGTGAATTTGTGGAAACGGAGCATATCCATCACTCCTACTGCCGGAAACGCAACTTTGAACAGCTCGGGCCGCTGGTTCATGACGGCTCCTACCAGCAATCCGCCGTTAGAACCACCCTGAATGGCCAATTTTGCAGCAGACGTATATTTCTCTTTGATCAAAAATTCCGCAGCAGCAATGAAATCGTCGAACACATTCTGCTTTTTAAGCTTCATCCCCTGCTCATGCCATTTCTCGCCGTATTCACTGCCTCCGCGCAAATTGGCCTGCACATAAATGCCGCCCTGGTCCAGAAAAGGAATGCGCGTAGGACTGAAAGCCGGGGTTAGGCTGATATTAAAACCGCCATATCCGTACAGGATCGTGGGATTGGAGCCGTCGCGTTTCATTCCTTTTTTGTAAGTAATGAACGCGGGGATCTTGGTGCCGTCTTTGCTGGGATAGAAAACCTGTTCAGTCTCATAATCTTCCGGCTTGAATGACACTTCGGGCTCACGAAAAACAGCGCTCTTCTTGCTGGCAATGTCGTATTTGAAGATGGTAGGCGGGTAATTGAATGATGTATAGGTGTAAAAAACAAAGCTGTCCTCACGTTCACCGCCAAATCCGCTGGCTGTTCCCAAGCCGGGCAGCTTCACCTCATTTTCCAATGCGCCGTCGATGCTGTAAACATAAGCTCGGCTGCTGACGTCTTTGGAATAGGACGCAAATAATTTGTTACCTGCAAGTCCTGCGCCTAGCAGAGGCTCGGGCTTTTCGGGGAGAACCGTTTTCCAGGATTTGGACGCCGCGACATAGCGCATAACCTTGCTATTTGGCGCGTCTTCATTGGTTTCAATTAGAAAGTCGTCGCCAATGTTCTCAATCACACCATATTGAAAATCGGTGATCTCTTCTTTGATAGGCGTAAATTTCGTACCTCCCTTTTTCAAAATCCACAAACCATTTCCATCCTTTCCTTTTCCGCGATCGCTTACGCTCAGCACGGCAAATTGCTCATCCTCAGTGGTTCCGATGGTGTGGAAACGTTGCGGGTTAGCCGGATCTTCGAATATGAGCTTGTCCTCACTTTGTTTTGTCCCGATTTTGTGAAAATAAACCTGGTGATTTTCGTTTTTCGCAGCCAGCGCGCTGCCTTCCGGTTTTGGATAACGACTGTAATAAAAGCCATCGCCTTGCCATGCCGCGCCGGAGATTTTCACCCATTCTACCTTATCGGCAAGCATTGTGAGCGTTTTCATGTCCATCACCTGATATTCCTGCCAGTCGGAGCCGCCTTGCGAAAAGCCCAGAACAGCATGGTTCCCTTCTTTCGAAAGGCTGAAAACAGTAAGTCTGGTGGTTCCGTCCGCGGAGAGTTTGTTCGGATCGATTACGGTTTCAGGCGCTCCATTTTCTCCTTTCTGGCGATACAGCACTGCCTGATTTTGGAGACCATCATTTTTATAAAAATAATAATAGTCTCCCTTTTTCCTCGGAGCCGAATATTTGGGATAATTGTAGGCCTTTTCCAGATCAAGAAAGATTTTCTTCTTGAAAGGGATTTTATCTAAATACTTGAATGTGACATCATTCTGTGCCTTAACCCACTCGCCGGTTTCCTTTGAACGGTCATCTTCCAGCCAGCGATAAGGATCAGAAACCTTGATTCCGTGATATTCATCGATGTGATCAACGCGGTTTGTAGATGGATAATCTAGCTTTTGAGCCAAACCATTGGTCAGCATGGAAGCGGCAATCGTACTCATTGCAATGTTTTTAAGATTAAAAAAATGTCGCATTATTTGATAACGTCTACTTCAAGTGAACTGGCTGCGCTGGCCTGATGATAAATAGTCTGCTTTGCGCTGATAAAATCGAATGCCTCAGCCTTGTAAATGTTCTCCACGTATTTCTGCGGATTGCGGTCGAAAAGCGGGAATGCTGTGCTTTGTACCTGGACCATAATGCGATGGCCCTTTTTGAATGTATGCAAAACATCCTGCAAGCGGAATTTAATGTCCGTCATTTTGCCGGCCACCAGTGCTTCCGGCTTTTCAAAACTGTTCCGGAATCTCGATCTCATGATTTCGCTTCGCACCATTTGCTGGTAACCTGCCAGAACGGTTGTTGGATTGGGTAGATATGCGTGATTTTTCTCGTCGCCAGGATACACGTCGATTAGTTTTACAAAAAAATCGGCGTCGGTTCCGGTGGTGCTGATCTTTAATAATGCTGTAATCTCACCTCCTAATGTAATGTCATTTTCCAGCACATCTGTTTGAAAAACAAGCACATCCGGTCGTGTGGAAGCGAAACGCTGGTCTTCCGACATATATTCAAATGGCGTAAAGCCAGACATTTGCTTGTAATTGGCCGTATAAGGAACCGGTTTGGCCGGATCGCTCACATATTCACTCACCGATTTGGCTTGTGCGGGCTCTTTGAAATCCAGCTTACCACTTTCGTGGAAATATAGTTTGCGTTTTTCAACAGCCGCGACAGGCCACTTGTCGAATGTTTGCCAGGCTTTTTTACCTGTATCGAACATATAAGCCTCCGGCAAGCCCGTTTTCCCATCGCCCGATTCTTTCAGGAAATGTTTGAAAAATTTCGCCTCAATGTTGTTTTGATAAAAAGTGGCAATGCTATCGCCGAAATAAATGTCATTGTGCAATGTATGGCCGGTTTCCCTGCTCCATCTTCCATGCCCGAACGGTCCGACAACAATCGTATTATAAGTAGAAGGATTGTTTTTCTCAATCGTTTTGTAAGTGTTCAAAGGACCATAAAGATCTTCTGCATCAAACCAGCCGCCAACCGTCATGAAGGCATGCTTGATGTTTTTCAAATGCGGCAGAATGTCTCTTTTTTGCCAGAACTCGTCCTTGTTAGGATGATTAACTGTTTCCTGCCAATAGAAATTTTTTGAATAATATTTATCAAAATTTTTGAGAGGGCCCATATTCAGGTTGAATGTGTAACCATCAGGCTTGGCTTCGAACATATCTCCCGCAAACCAGGAAGATGTCGTTGGCTTGGGCGGTTTAATCCCAAAAACCGGAAATGTGAGGTAATAGCCTTGTGTGAATGCACCATTATGGTGAAAATCGTCAAAAAAGAAGTCGGCGATGGGCGCTTGCGGCGATGATGCCTTTAACGCAGGGTGCTCGGAAAGTGCGCTCGCTGTGGTGTAAAATCCGGGATAGGAAATGCCCCACTGGCCTACCTTACCGTTGTTATTTGGAATGTTTTTGAGCAGCCATTCGATCGTGTCATAAGTGTCTGATGCTTCGTCTACATCTGTCTTTCCTTTCTTCTGTGCAATGTGCGGCGTCATGTTGGTCCACTCGCCTTCGCTCATGTAGCGGCCGCGCACATCCTGGTATACGAAAATAAATTTATCACGCATTAATGCCGGACTCGGCCCAATTCTCGGCGGATAATTGTCCGGCCCGTAAGGCGCAACGCTGTAACATGTGCGCTGCATTAAGAAAGGATATTTCTTCTGTGCCGAGGCGTCTTTCGGGCTGTAAACGATCGTGTGCAATTTCACGCCGTCCCGAACCGCGATGTCATATTCGGCTTTGGTGTAGTTTTCCCGGATGAATTTCTCATCCCCATTCTGCGCATTTGCAACAGTAATAACGAGCATCAGAACGACGCTTAATAAAGTTTTAAGCATGGCTTTGGTTTATTTTCTTTTGTAAAAATTCAAAGTGACGCTGGCAGCATTGGATTTTTCACTGATCGTATAAAATCCTTTTCCATCGGCATCCATACAAACGGCCTCTCCTTGCGGTTCCAGCGCGACCAGCAATTGCTTTGTAGCGGATTGAGTCAATGTTTGCCCCACAGATTCTCCTGCCTTTATTTTCCAATAATATACAGCAAGATAAGTTCTGATGAGGATTTCGCTGCCATCTTTGGAAATATTTCCAGCCGTAGCTAATCCTACGCCAGGCACCGTTCCTACTTTTTCGGCAACAATTGTTTGCGTTGTAGACTGCGGAAAGGCAAGTTTATAAATTCCGGTGTTCTGCCCTTCTTTTGATATAACAAAAAGGTCCTTGGTGGTCGGGTCCAGCATTAATGCCTCTGCATCTCTGGTTCCGTCCGGATAACTGAATGTGATCTTTTCCAATTTTGTTTCGTCAAAATTCGCATTTGCATCACTCACTTCCGGAACCCTGTAAATCACACCAACCTGGCTTTTGGGCTCATTGTTGTTTCCAATATCACCAATGTAAAGATAATTAACACCTGCATTCGGACCGGGGCCTATCTCCACATCCTCCCAATCCCGGTTAGCAGCACCTGGAACCTTCATTTCCTTTATATTTTTCCCGTCTGCACTTAACAGATACAACGAGCTTGGCTGGCCTGAATCCTGGTTGATCCAAAAATTTCCTGGCATGCTGTAACTCGGGACAATGCCGGATGCTTCGTCAATAATGCCGGGGGTAATTGCCACTTTCTGAGGCGTCATATCGAAATCGGCGGCGGTCGTAGGGTTTGTAGTGGGGTCGGTATCGCAGGAACAGTTCACACAAAAAATAATGGATGATAAAACCACTCCTGCTTGTCTGCTCAGCCTTTTATATAATTTCATAAAAAACACTTCATGTTAGATTTGCTAAAAATACGTACTTTTGCGGCATTTATTATCAGGCAGTTTCACTATATCAGTATTAAAAAAGTTATATGTTACGTACCCATACCTGTGGAGAGTTAAGCTTAGAACATGTAAATCAAGAAGTTGTATTGTGTGGCTGGGTTCAGCGTGTCCGTGATAAGGGCGGCATGATCTGGCTTGATTTGCGTGACCGCTACGGACTAACTCAGCTTCTTTTTGAAGAGGGAAAAACACAGGCTGATGTGCTTGAAATCGCGCGCTCATTGGGCCGCGAATTCGTTATTTCAGCAAAAGGCCAGGTAATTGAAAGGCTTTCTAAAAACGATAAAATTGCCACAGGCGCTATTGAAATCCGTGTTTCTGAGCTTAATATTCTGAATCCGGCCAAGTTGCCCCCTTTCCTTATTGAGGATGAAACGGATGGCGGCGACGATATCCGGATGAAATACAGATATCTGGATTTGAGAAGAAATAATGTTCGTAAAAATCTGCAATTAAGGCATCAGGTTGCGCGTCATACACGTGCATATCTGGACGACCTGGACTTTATAGAAGTTGAAACACCCGTATTAATAAAATCCACACCGGAAGGCGCGCGTGATTTCGTCGTGCCGAGCCGCATGAACCCGGGTGAATTTTACGCGCTGCCGCAATCTCCGCAAACATTCAAGCAATTGCTCATGGTAGCAGGTTTCGACCGTTACTATCAGATCGTTAAATGTTTCCGGGACGAGGATTTACGTGCCGACCGTCAGCCTGAATTTACGCAGATAGACTGTGAAATGTCGTTTGTGACGCAGGAAGACGTGCTCAATACATTTGAAGGACTTATCCGTAACCTGTTTGCGAAAGTAAAAGGACTAGACTTGCCGGAGGTTCCGCGCATGACTTATGCGGATGCAATGCGCCTTTACGGCTCAGACAAGCCGGATATCCGGTTTGATATGCAGTTTGTTGAATTAAAAGGAGCTTCGCAGGATCTTACTTCGGGCAAAGGTTTCGGTGTTTTCGACGATGCCGAGTTGGTGGTGGGCATCTGCGCACCGGATAGCGCCGTATATACCCGCAAGCAGATGGACGAGCTGACGGACTGGTTGAAACGTCCGCAAATCGGAGCCAAAGGCTTGATCTATGTACGTTATAATACCGATGGTTCACTGAAATCGTCCGTTGACAAATTCTACGCCGAAGAGGATATTAAGAAATGGGCTGAGGCGTTTAATGCTAAGCCAGGAGATTTAATTTTGATCCTTTCAGGCGCAGCAGACAAAGCGCGCAAGCAATTGAATGAGCTTCGCCTTGAAATGGGAACGAGGCTGGGATTGAGAAAACCGGATGAATACAGAGCATTATGGGTGCTGGATTTCCCGCTTTTGGAATATGGAGAAGCTGAAAATCGCTGGTTTGCCATGCACCATCCGTTTACCAGTCCGAAGCCGGAGGATATTGCGTTACTGGACGGGAACTTAGGAGCGGTTCGGGCCAATGCATACGATATGGTAATCAATGGCGTTGAAGTTGGCGGAGGTTCTGTAAGGATTTTTGAAAAAGAGCTTCAAAAGCAAATGTTCGGAATTCTTGGCTTTACCGAGGAAGAGGCTCAGGAGCAATTCGGATTTCTAATGAATGCATTTGAGTTCGGCGCTCCTCCCCACGCTGGGATTGCGTTTGGATTCGACCGTCTGTGTTCCATCTTTGGCGGAGCGGACTCTATCAGGGACTTCATCGCGTTTCCAAAGAATAATTCAGGGCGTGATGTGATGATTGATTCACCCTCTGTTATATCCGACGCACAATTGAAAGAATTGGCGATTAAAGTAGAATAGTGAAAATATTTATCGGATTAATATATTTTACCGGGGAATTTAGATATTGTAAGATTTCGTAGTTTTACTGCTTGCTTGGTCAAGCACCCCGGATCAAATTAAGAAATGCGTACCGACGCGATTTAATATAATTAACACTGCATGCATTATTTATCTAAAACAGTTAACGCCATCCGGATAGCGTTTTTTATCCTACTGATAAGCACAGTCACTCAAGCCCAGGATCCAGTACCACAGACCCCGACCACTGTACCGGGGCAAACCACCCCGACACCATCAACCGGAGCGCCCGTTTCCAATTCGCAGGCTGTTGAATTCTATAACCAGGCCAAGCAGTCGGGAATGTCGGATATGGACATTGAAAAGGCAGCATTACAACGCGGTTACACGCTGGACGATATCTCTGCCATGCGGAAACGCCTGGAACAGACTTCCAAAGACAACACAAAAAACGACCCTAACAGAGACCAGCTGGACGAAACCCGGGAGCAGGATGATCTGGACGAGTTGGAAGAAGAAACAAACAACGAAAGAGACACGACTGCTGCTGGCAGAGCGCGGTTGAGAAGACTGGACAGAACATTTGGCTCTTCGTTTTTCAGAGGAACCTCAACCACATTTGAACCGAATTTACGTATTCCTACGCCAAGAAATTATATACTAGGTCCTGACGACGAGCTTGTTGTAGACATCTACGGCAATTCAGTAGATAACTTCCGCATGAAGATCAGCCCGGAAGGCACAGTTAAAATGCTGAATCTTGCGCCGGTTTATGTAAATGGATTGACCATCGAACAGGCTAGCGAAAGGATTATCAACAGACTAAGACAAGCATACTCAACATTAAATCGCCCGGGATCCGGCACCTATTCCACGATTACACTGGGTAACGTCCGCAGCATCCGGGTTATGATCGCCGGTGAAGTTGTACGACCCGGAACTTACACTGTTTCTTCTTTATCCACTGCCTTCAATGCACTTTACGTCTCAGGAGGCCCGGGCCGGAATGGTTCTTACCGGAACATTGATATCATTAGAAATAACAAAGTAATCCGTCAGATTGACTTATACCGGTTTCTGATTGATGCTGATTTAAGGGATAATATTGCTTTGCAGGACCAGGATATCATTTTGATCCGCCCTTATGAAACCCGACTGGAACTCACCGGTGAAGTTAAGAAAAGTGGGATTTTTGAAGCCAAAGCAGGCGAAACTGTAAAAGACATCTTGAAATATGCAGGTGGCTTTACGCCTGAGGCATTCACACAATTGATTCAATATCAGAGAAACACTGGCAACAACTTCATAATTGGAAGCATTGACTCTGCTCAGGTAAATACTTTTATCCCGAAAAATGGGGATATATATAATGTTAAAAGGATTCTGGAAGTAGTTGCTAACCAAGTTGAAGTACGCGGCGCAGTAACAAGGCCCGGCATATATCCACTGGATGAGCGCACCAAAACGGTTAAAGAATTGATTACGATTTCGCAAGGGATCAGTCCACGCGCATTTCTGAACCGCGCACTTCTGGAAAGATCAAGCGGTGACACACAGACCGGGCTTGTTGCCATTGATCTGAGGAAACTGATGAACAATGAGATTCCGGATATAACCTTGCTTCCTGGTGATATCCTTACCATTAAGTCGGTGGAGGACCTTAAAGAATTTACTTTCCTGTCGGTTAAAGGATCGGTTATCAATCCGGGTGAATATTATTATTACAAAGATATCACCATCGCGGATTTGATATTCCAGGCAGGCGGCTATACAGAAGGCGGTATCCCCTACCGTATCGAAGTTTCGCGCAGGGTTAAAAATGATACAACCGGGCTTCCTTCGGACCAAAATGTCCGTATTTTCACATTGGACGTTGCCGATAACCTGACATTGAATGAGCAGGACCAGAAGTTTACGCTCTACCCTTACGACATTGTCCTGGTGCGTAAATCGCCAAGATATGAGACGCAGAAAACAGTTACGATTTTTGGTCAGGTAACCTATCCGGGAACTTACACCATTCTCAACAACTTCGAAAAAATATCGGACCTGTTCCCTAAGGCAGGTGGCATGCGGAAGGAAGCTTACATAGAAGGAGCGAGGTTTTACCGCAACCGGGAGTTAGTTGCCCTCGACCTAAAAGCTATCATTGAGAAGCCATCTATCCCGGCAAATTTACTTTTGGCTGATGGAGATACAATTTATATCCCAAAGAAATCGGAAATGGTTAGGATCCAAGGAGGTGTTTATAACCCTTCACTGGTAAACTATGATCCAGGATTCAACTTCCATGAATACATTTCGCAGGCCGGTGGATTTGCCGAAAGAGCCCGTAAAAACAGGGTTTACGTATCTTACCCAAATGGTAGGACGCACCGTACAAGTAAGTTCTTGTTTTTCAGATCCTACCCTAAAGTTCAGCCAGGATCTACGGTTACCGTTCCACTGAAGGAACCGAAACTGGAACAGCCAATGTCGAGAGGAGAAAGACTGGCGATTATATCCCTGTTTACTACCCTTGCCATCGCTCTCATCCGTATTCTTTAAGATAGTATGCCTGATATTCAGTTAGAAAAGACAACCGATACCGTCGAAATCAGCTTTCTTGAGGTAGTCGGATTCTTCAAAAGATATTTTTTAGTGTTGGTGATTGCTGCCATTGCCTTTGCGGTTCTTGGCGTTGCAATCAGTTTCCTGCTACAAAAAAAATATACCGCTCAAACCATATTGCTGCCTGAGTTAGGTTCCAGCAGAAGCAGTTCCTTCTTCAGCATGGCCCTGGGTGCGGGTTCTGACCCGAGTGGAAAGCTTGTTCCGGAACTTTATCCGAACATCCTCTCAACAGTCCCGTTCGGACAGTATTTATTAAAAGTTCCGGTTACGGACCAGGATAATGTTTCCTATCCCTCGCTTGAGAGTTTCATGAAAAGAGATAGTTCGCAAAGCTTTCTATCCCGCCTCATGTCATTTGGAAGGGATAAACCGAACAAACCTGAGAAAAAGGCTGCAACGAGCAATGAGCGGATCATTTCGTTCACGCCGCAACAGGAAGCAATGGTTAATGCAGCTAAAAGCTACGTTCAAGCTACGGTTGGGACCAATGACGGAATTATCACTATTGAAAGTGAAATGACCGACCCCGTAGTTGCCGCGATATTGGTTGAAGCCAGCGAAAAATATCTCATTGAATACGTGACGAATTATACCGTATCCAAAACAACGCAGCAAGTTGAGTTCCTGCAAAAACGGGTAGAGGAAGCGAAGAAAAGACAGCAGAGCGCAGAATATGCCTTGCAAACATATAGAGACACACACAGAAATACGTTCCTGAACGTAGCCAGAATTGAAGAACAGCGATTGCAAGCGGAGTATGTGCTTTCACAAGCCATATATTCAGATCTATCCAATAAGCTCGAACAGTTCAAAATCCGGGAAAAAGAAGAGAAACCAGTATTTAAAGTGCTTGAACCTGTGCGCGTGCCATTAGCCAAAAGCAGTCCGAAGCGATTATTTATAGCCATCATTTTCTCCGTCCTTGGCGTATTTATAACGCTCTCTTACATCATATTCTTCAAGGAAAAGCTTCATAGACATTTTGTGTAATTCATAAATCAATAAGAATAAGTTTAAAACTAAATACAACTAACATGCTAGATTTGACCGGTAAATCAATACTAATAACAGGAGGAACTGGTTCTTTAGGTAAAGCATTGACCGAAACGATCTTCAAAAGATGGCCGGGTGTGAAAAGGTTAGTAATCTTTTCAAGGGATGAGCAGAAGCAATTCCAGATGGCGCAGGAATACACACCAGAAAAATACCCCCAAATTCGTTTTTTCATTGGTGATGTAAGAGATGAAGAACGTTTAAGAAGAGCTTTCAAAGGAATCGACTTCGTTATACATGCTGCTGCTATGAAGCATGTGCCTATTGCAGAATACAATCCTTCGGAATGTGTTAAGACTAACATTAACGGAGCGCAAAATGTAATTAATGCATCCTTGGACACTGAGGTAAGCCATGTGGTTGCACTGTCAACAGATAAGGCTGCCGCTCCGATCAACCTTTACGGCGCCACAAAACTAACGTCCGACAAGCTCTTTATTGCTGCCAATAACATCCGTGGACGTAATCCTATCAAGTTTTCGGTGGTGCGCTACGGTAACGTAATGGGCTCTAACGGTTCCGTGATTCCTTTTTTCATTAATAAAAAGAAAACCGGTGTATTGCCGATAACAGTTGAAACGATGACCCGCTTCAACATCTCCCTGCAAGGTGGAGTTGACATGGTTTTGCATGCATTGGAAACTGCATGGGGAGGCGAACTTTTTGTCCCTAAAATCCCATCTTATAATATTCTGGACATTGCGCAGGCCATTGGCCCCGAATGTGAGCATCGCGTCATCGGTATACGTCCTGGCGAGAAGATCCACGAGGAAATGATTACAACCTCGGACTCATTCTTTACTTATGATTTAGGTAAGTACTATGCCATTGTTCCTCAGACTCCTAACTGGAATTTAGCGGATTTCATTGCACATTTCGATGCAAAGAAAGTGCCTGATGGCTTTTCATATAATTCCGGAAATAATACAGAGTGGGAAACAGTTGACAGTCTGCGCGCGTTGATTAAGGAGCACGTAGATTCAGATTTTACAGTTTAATTTTTTCGGGTATGATACCATACGGAAGGCAAAACATCACTGAGGAAGATCTAAGGGCTGTTACGGATGTTTTGAAATCCGATTACCTGACCCAGGGTCCGAATATCCAGGAGTTTGAAACAGCATTTGCAAAGTATGTAGGGGCAAAATATGCTGTTGCGGTTGCAAATGGAACTGCTGCACTGCATTTATGCGCACTCGCACTGAATGTAAGTCCGGGGGACAAGGTGATAACAACGCCGATTACATTCGCAGCTTCTGCGAATTGTATCCGCTATTGCGGGGGCGAAATTGTGTTTGCAGACATTGATCCTTCCAGTTATTTAATTGATATCAATGCTGTAAGAAGCCTTTTGGAAGCATCGCCAAAAGGGACTTACACAGGCATAGTTCCAGTCGACTTCGCTGGCAGGGCCGTTAATCTGGAGGAAATAAAAAATCTTGCAGACGAATACGGTTTGTGGATTATTGAAGATGCATGCCACGCGCCGGGAGGCTTTTTTACAGACTCTGAGGGCAACGACCAGCTTTGTGGAAACAGCAAATTTGCAGATCTTGCTATATTCAGCTTCCACCCTGTTAAGCACATTGCTTGTGGGGAAGGCGGAATGGTCACAACAAATAGCATAGAGCTGTACCAAAAGCTTCTTGCACTCCGTACACACGGCATCGTAAAATCCAATGACCTATACGTGAATAGTATAGAACTGGCTGGTGGAGACGAAAGTTACCCAGGCTGGTATATGGAAATGCAGACATTGGGTTACAATTACCGCCTGACCGATTTCCAGGCTGCGCTTGGAACAAGCCAATTGAAAAGGGCAGACGATGGAATAGCGAGACGCAGGCTGATTGCTCAAAAATACAATGATGCATTTTCAGGAAAATCCTTCATTTCAGGACAAAGCGGCGTGGATGCCGGTCATGCTTATCACCTTTACATTATAGAAGCGGACGATCGTCTAAGTCTTTACAACCATTTGCGGGAGCAGAAAATTTTCGCGCAGATCCATTACATTCCCTGCCACTTAATGCCTTATTACCAAAGCTTAGGCTGGAAAGCTGGTGACATGCCGAAAGCTGAAAGCTATTATCGGAAATGTATCAGCTTGCCGATGTATCCTACGCTGACGGACGAAGAGCAATCATTTGTGATAAAGTCTGTTTATGAATTTTACAATGAGTAAATCCCTGGCGATCATTCCGGCAAGGGGCGGCAGTAAGCGGATTCCGAAGAAAAATATTAAGGATTTTCTCGGTAAACCAATTATCGCTTATGCCATCGAGACGGCGCTGGCTTCTGGCCTGTTCGACGAGGTAATGGTGTCTACGGATGATCAGGGGATTGCCGCTATTGCAAAACAATTCGGCGCTGCGGTCCCATTTTTAAGGACTGAAAAGAACTCGGACGATTTCGCCTCCACTGTTGACGTGATCAAAGAGGTTGAGCGAGAATATTTATCCCGTTTTTCAAAGAGGTTCGATAGCATTTGCTGTATATACCCTACTGCACCGCTGATCAGAAAAGAACATTTGGCAGAAGGGCTAACATTACTCAATACATTCAATTACGATTCTGTATTCCCGGTTGTACCATTCTCGTATCCCGTTTGGCGCGGATTACAATTGAATGATGGGAAGATAGAAATGGTGTGGCCGGAAAATAAAAATGTCCGGTCTCAGGATTTAAAACCGGTTTATCATGATGCCGGTCAATGGTATTGGTACAATCCATTGCGCGTTACCGACTCGCTTTTTAGCTCAAACAGCGCTCCTGTAATTCTTTCAGAAGAGGAAGTGCAGGACATTGATACACATTCAGACTGGTTAATGGCGGAGATGAAATTTCGATTGCTATATGAAAAGTAAGCTATACATTAGAACGGATGGAAGCCCCAGTATTGGCCTAGGTCATCTCGTTAGATGTATAGCTTTGGCGAAAATGCTAGTTGACGACTTCGACATCATTTTCGCCTGCAAGCAAGTTCCCGAAACCATTATTGACGAAATAAAAACAGACGGTTTTCAGTTGCTTCGGTTAGACAATGATGACGACCTGATATCCATTTTGTCACCAGACGACTTGGTCGTGCTGGATAGTTACGAATTGGAAAGTGACTATCAGAAATCCATCAAAATGATCGGCTGCGGCTTGATCTGCATTGATGATCTGCATGAGAAAACGACCTATGCGGACCTCGTGTTAAATCATACGCCCTGCGTTTCTCCGAGTGAATATCCGGCACAGCCTTATACGCAATATGCATTAGGCCCAAATTATGCCCTGATCAGACCGGCGTTTTTAAATCTGGCAAAAAAAGGCAGGCTGCCTGGTAAGAGCGATTCTGTTTTGATATGTTTCGGAGGATCGGACAGCAGAAATTTAACAAAACTTGCAACTGAAGTAGTGCTTGACACGAAGCGCTTCAAAAAAATAGTTGTCGTTACCGGTGCAGCTTATGCTCATCACAATACAATTGATGAGATTCTGAGCGAGCAGGAAAGTGTGCTGCATTATTCAAATATCAGTGCAGAGGATATGGCACAATACATGTCAGAAGTTGACCTCTGCATTGTTCCCTCGAGCGGGATTTTAACGGAGGCGCTTACCTCGGGAGCCAATATCATATCCGGAATGTATGTTTCAAATCAACGCTTTGTTTTTGAAAACTATAAGGACGCAAATGCTTTCATCAGCGCAGCAGATTTTTCTAGAGAGAATTTGACAAAGGCGGTTGAAACATATTTCAGCCAGGGTTCTGACAAGAACCAGCAGCTAGTTGATGGGTTGTCGGGCACCCGGATTCAAAACCTTTTCAGGCAATTATTGAACGAGAAAAACTTTGCAATAAGGGACCTGGCAAGCGATGATGCTGAATTGACTTACAAATGGGCAATTAATGAAAATGTCCGGAGATATTCCCTGAGTAAGGGCAAAATTAAATTTGAAGAACACATTGCCTGGCTGACGCGCAAACTGGATGATCCGAAGTGTAAATTTTACATTGCGTCTCTTTCGGGAAAACCTGTTGGATCCATCAGGTTTGATATAGATGGGCAAGAAGCTGTCATCAGTTATTTGTTGGATCCTGCATATCATGGCAAAGGTCTTGGCGCAACGTTACTTAAGCAAGGAATTTTGTCTTTCATTAATGCCTCGCATTCGGCGAATTTGATCTCCGGGATAGTTATGAGAGAAAACATCTCATCTTGCAAAACATTTGAACGCTTCGGATTTGTAAAACAAACAGACGGCGAAAATTATAAATACACTATGTATATCGGTGATGAAAATAGGAACATTTGAAATCAATCAGGACAGCCCCGTATTTATTATTGCTGAGCTTTCGGCAAACCATAACGGCAGCTTAGAAACGGCCATAGCAACGATCAGGGCAGCAAAACGTGCGGGAGCTGATTGCATAAAGCTACAAACTTACACGGCGGATACCATCACGATTGATTCGCGCATGGACGACTTCCGCATTGGCGGAACGATCTGGGACGGTCAGTATCTTCATGATTTGTACCAGGAGGCTTACACGCCTTGGGAATGGCACGCCGAACTATTCCGGGTTGCGGAAGAAGAAGGTCTGATTTGTTTTTCCTCCCCCTTCGATCCAACGGCTGTCGAATTTCTGGAAAATCTTAATGTACCAGCTTACAAAATCGCTTCGTTCGAAATCACAGATATCCCGCTTATTGAACTGGTTGCATCCAAGGGTAAGCCTGTGATTATTTCTACCGGGATTGCCACGGAGGAGGATATTGAACTTGCATTGGATGCTTGCAGAAGACAAGGCAATGATCAGATCGCCTTGTTAAAATGCACATCAAGCTATCCAGCGCCAATTGCGGAAGCAAATATGACAATGATCAAGGACTTCCGCGAACGTTTCAATGTTATAAGCGGACTTTCCGACCACACCATTGGCAGCACAGTTCCAATTGTTGCAACCGTTCTTGGCGCCAAAATCATTGAAAAGCATTTCATTCTGGATAGATCGATCGGTGGCCCGGATGCTTCCTTTTCGATGAACGAAGCTGAATTTTCCGAAATGGTAAAATCTGTCCGTGAAGCCGAACAGGCCGTTGGCAAAGTGGATTATCAGTTGACCGAAAAGCAGGCAAAAGGGAAAGATTTTTCGCGGTCTCTATATGTAGTTCAGGACATTGCTGCGGGAGAAAATGTGACAACGGCGAACGTGCGGTCCATTCGTCCCGGCTTCGGACTTCACCCGAAACATCTAAAAGACATTATAGGAAAACCTGTAAAGGAGGATATCAAAAGAGGATCCAGGATGTCGATGGACAAAATGGCCTAGAGAACTGGCTCATAACAACAAAACAGCACATTAGAAAAAGGTGATATTAAGCTTGAAACAAAGGATTGGTAGTATTCAAAAGCATCCGCTTGTTAAAAATAGCTTATTGTATGTACTCACTGACGCCGTCAACAAAGCAGTTCCTTTTCTACTTCTTCCATTACTCACGCACTATCTGCTTCCAGCTGATTACGGCATTGTCGCCAACTATAATGTTTATGTCAATTTCCTGGCAATATTCATTGGGCTAAGTGTTCAGAGCATTATCTCAGTCAATTTTTATAAACTGGATAAGGCAGAAATCGGGAAATATATTTTTAATATATTCTTCGTGATAACGACAACACTTACAACTTGCGGGCTAGTTATTTTCTTGTTCAATAAGCAGATAGAAGAGTTTCTTTCTGTAACTCAAATCTTCGTTGTGAGTGGACTGGCCATTGGCCTTTCTCAGGTTCTCAGCTCGATAAGCCTTATTATTTGGAGATTGGAAGAACGGCCACTTGCTTTTGGTGGCTACCAGATTTCCCAAACGATTTGCGATGTTGTTATATCACTGATTCTGATTACCATGTTCAATATGGGATGGCGCGGAAGGCTCATTGGCATCGGCACCAGCTCTGTGATATACGGTTTTATCAGTATCTTTTTATTATGGAAACGGGGCTATCTCAACGCCTTTTACAACAAATCCTATATCAAGGAAATATTGGGATTTTGCCTCCCGCTGGTGCCTCATGCATTAAGCATCTGGGCAAGGGCTGGATCTGACAGACTCATCGTGTCTAAGCTGGCAGGAGTTTCTGCAAGTGGTATTTATGCCGCAGGATTTCAGTTTGGCTTGCTTATTTCATTTCTGACCCTTGCATTTAACAACGCATATGCACCCTTTGTTTATAAAAGCTTATCCATTTCGGATGAAAGTATTTTAGAATCGAAGAAACAAAAGTTGGTCAGGTTCACCTATTTATACATTGTCGCGTTATTAGGATTAACATTCATTGCATCAATTGCTTCGAATTTTGCAATTGACAATTATTTGTCAGCAAAATATGCGGATGCTAAAATGTATGTAGGTTGGGCCCTTTTTTCCCAAGCCTTTCAAGGGGTCTACCTCATGTATGCGAGTTTCATTTTTTTTGTAAAAAGGTCTGGATCCCTTGCAATAGTAACATTTGTATGTTCATCCCTGCAAGTAGCATTATCGTACTATTTAGTTAAAAGCGTCGGACCAATCGGGGCAGCTTATTCGAACTTTGCGATCAGCGTACTCAACACTGCGATAGTCATGATTCTCAGCGCCAAAGTCTACCCAATGCCATGGCTTAACTTCCGCGTGATTTTTGCGAGATAGTTAAAGCAGCTTAAAAAAACATACTATGATTAATACCTTAAAGAGAGAAGTTGTCAAGCGGGCGGAGAGAAGTAGACTTTTTCGCAAAATGTATTGCCATTTCAAAAGGTCAAAATCTACTGATTTTCCAGCGCTGGTTGAATCCAGACGGTCGACTGACATCTTTGACCTGAAAAAGTTGAGCACCCCTTTGCCGTATTATCCCTTATTTTATTTTGACGACTGCAATTATTATGGCATTCTGTGCCGCTTACTTGAATACAGCAATATCAAAATTGATGACGCCAGACTCCCTTTGCATGAAATATACCTGGAGCACGGCATTGTCATTGGAAGCGTGGTCAGAGCGGATTCGGTGAAGCTCGCCAAAATAACGCTCTCATATAGCAGCTATCGCGAAAAATATATAACTGAGAAAGCAAAAAAAACTTCGATTTCAATCGGGCCTTATATTCATTACGCGGAGAGTTTGCTTAGCGAAAATGAATTGGACAATTTGAAAAAACAGCTTGGTCGGGTGTTATTGGTTTTTCCCAGCCACTCCATCGGTTCCGTATCGTCCGAATACGATCAGGACGAATTTTGCAATGAAATAGAAAAGAGGAAAGTTGGATTTGATACGGTGTTGGTCTGCATGTATTGGAAAGATGTACAGAACGGAGATCATGAAGCATACAACAAAATGGGTTACAAGCTCACGACTGCTGGGCACCGCGACGACCTGTATTTTCTGAATAGGCTAAAATCAATCATCATGCTTTCCGATATGGTGATTTCGAATAGCACCGGCACACACGTAGGATACAGCATCTATTTAAATAAACCCAACTATTTGTTCAAGCAGAATGTAGCATTTGTGGCAGTGTCAAAAAGCGGGGAGTCGCTCGTAAAAAAGCACTACATGCCGGACGTAACGGCTACGAAAGACCGGGATAACCAGATGCTATATGATGCTTTTAATGTTTTCCAAGATCAAATAACTGACGATCAATACAAACTGACCAACTACATTTGGGGGTTTGATTGCGTTAAAACCCCTGAGGAACTGAAAGCTATTCTTCTTGGATAAATCCTTGTTGATGTACAACTTATGACAATTTCCCTGCCAAGTATCACCGTCAAAAAGGATCTCAAAATTGATATCCGTAATCTGATATGCATCAACCTGGTGTTGATCGCTTTCGTTGATTCGTACCCGGTATATAGTTCAATGTTGTTTGTTAAAGTGGGTGTTTATGGCTTGAAGTTTTTGAATTTGTATGCATTTCTGTTTCTGCTATTCAAAAATAATTACAGAAACTATATCCTTGCAGCACTTTTCCTTCCAATGTGGTGGGCGTATTACAATGAAGATTCACTGATTATATCCTTTCAGCTTCTGTATTCAGGCGTTTTTCCGGTCTTAACTTTCATCCTGCTGAATGACGAAGAGAAATATAAGGTTGCACGGTGGTATATCAAGGTGTTTCTCTTTTTAATGATAATCGGGATTCCCATTTTCCTGCTGATCAATATTTTCGGTATTCCGCCTTTGTTTTCAATTCAGCGCGGTGAGCTGGGTAAAGGCCGGCTATACGATAACTATTTACTTTTCTATTGGTCGCGGGCAGGTGTAGAAAATCGGTTTAGCTCGGTGTTTGATGAACCAGGTGTTGTGGGCACAATTATCCCGCTCATTCTCTATTATTACAGGCGAATGCTGACTGGATTTGAGTACTGGATACTAATCATTACAGGAATTCTATCGTTTTCGTTATTCTTTTTAATTGTCTTTTTGCCTGTCCTTTACTTTTCAAATACCAGGTTGCTCTCAACGAAACAATTGATGCTGCGACTGACTTTCTCGTTTGTCTTCATCTTCATTTCATATGTTGCATTTGTATTCATTGCAAGGAGCACAAAAGATGACCCGATCCTGGCATTAAAGGTCTATCACCGTTTTGAGTGGAAAGACGATTGGATAGTTGGGATAGTAAACAACAGAGATACCCGGATCAGAGGTTTTGATTCCATGTACCAAGGCTTTGCCAAGGGAGATAATGCTGATTTTTACACAGGCAAGGGCAAAGACTATATGCTGAAAGAATATGGAGGATCTACTTTGTCTTACAGAGTTTTTGTACTCGAACGAGGCATTATAATACTGGTATACCTGGCATTTCTCTTTGCATACTTCCATCCGTGGCGTCAGTATTTGATATTCAGCCTGATATCCATGGTGCTCCTGGCTCTGGTTTTCTTTCAACGGCCAGGATTATTTTCCTTGAATTACTTTTTACTTGTTTATGCAGGATTAACACTATTTAGAATGCAGATTCCGCATAAATCAAAAAATATTGAAACTGATAATGAAGATCGTACACATTATTCCATCGTTAAGTAGAGGGGGAGCAGAGCGGTTTGTTATTGATCTCTGCAATGAGCTTGCAAATATCGAATCAACAAATGTTTACCTGGTCTCATTGAAAGATAATTCTGACTCAGACTCGTTTGTATCAGAATTGCATAAGCAGGTCAACTATATTTCTTTTGGGAAAAAGCCAGGATTTGATGCTAAAACCTTATCAAAAATCACTCGGTGGATCAATAAGTTAAAGCCTGATGTGGTAAATACGCATATTAATGCGTTCGAATATGTCAACCTAAATGTTTTTTTTAAGCTTCCTTCCAGCACGTTTTATTTTCATACCGTTCACAGTAGAGCTGCTCAGGAATGTCCAAATAACATCTTGAAGCAAGTCAGGAAGCGTTACTATCAAAATGACCGGGTTACGCCCATTACCATTTCACAGGATGGCAAAGCCACTTTTAAAGAGTATTATGGCCTTAATAATGACGTTACGATTGTAAATGGTCGTCCCGAATTGTTACCAACATCAGCATTGCCTGGTCTTAAAACAAAATATGCTTTAAGAGAAAACGAATATCTGTTTTTGAATGTCGGCCGTGTGGTTGAAGTAAAGAACCAAGCCATGCTTATTAGATCAGTTCAAAGATTTAATAAACAAGTCGCTGATAAGAAATGCAGACTATTGATCATCGGTGATTTGAGGGAAGGAGATATCGTCGAAAAGTTGCAGGAACTTGTTAAGGATGACCCTTACATAGAATTGATTGGCGCAAAGGATAACATTGTGGATTATCTCTCCATTGCGGATGCTTTTTGTCTGTCAAGTCACTATGAAGGCATGCCGATTTCTCTCATTGAAGCGCTATCGCGCGGTTGTATCCCAATCTGCACTGCGGTTGGTGGAATCACCGAAATGATCACAGATAATGTAAATGGATTTCTTAGCAAGGAAGTCACCGAAGAAGCTTACCTGGAAGCGATCATGGCCTTTCATCTATCAGGAAACAAGCTAGAAATAGCTAAAAATGGTGTAGCCACTTTCACGCAACATTACCATATCCGCTCGACGGCCGGGAATTATTACCGGCTATACAAGCACCGGATGATGTCAAAATAAACGAGATTTTTTGACGGGCAGATTCCATTAGGCATGGTTGTTGTCCGACCAGCATTAATCAATTACTCCGCTTATGAAACTAACAACATTCTGGGCAACCATTATCTGCCTTCATTTATTTTATTCCCAGGCGCATTCCCAACGCAAAGTTTTATCCTACGATTCAACCAAACACTCGAGCAGAGTCAAAAAGGCGATCATCAAACTGAACATTCAAAAGGACTTTGGTGCGATCCCTAATGATACCATTAATGATCATGCCGCATTCCAGGCAGCATCGGAGTTTATTAATAGCCGGAAAGGAAATTGCGAACTGCTCATACCAGCTGGAAATTACATTGTAGGCAAACAGATAAAATTGAGCAATCGCGATTACTACTATCGTGGTGCAGATGTTATTCAAATTCTTAATGCAAAGAACGTTACAATAAAGGGCCAACCTGGAACCAAGCTGAAATATGATACGGGCTTCCGGTTTGGCTCATTTAATCCCGAGGACGGCTCAAGCTCCAACATCTCAGTAGAATGCACACCTAAACCAGGAGCGACTTCCGCAAAAAGGGCTGATCTGGGAAGGTGCATTGTAGTGGCAAGCAGCAGCAATGTTAAGATCGAGAACTTGGTTCTGGACGGTAATTTTTATGCTGAGAACCTGAATAACATGAATACTTTCAACATGAAGTGCATGGATAAAAAGAATACAATCTTTGATCCTGAGAAGATTAACATTGGTGGCGGATATGGTGATTGTGGTATCCAACTCGCTCATTATGGAGTGATGATTACACATTCGGGCAACATTGTTGTCAGGAACGTTACTGCCAAGCGATTTGGATTGGACGGGATTCAGATAGCCAACTCTCACACGGAGGCAGGCCAAAAAAATGTGAAACTTATCCAATGCGACCTCAACTTCAATGCAAGAACCGGGTTAGCCATTATAGGTGGCGATAAAATTGACGTGATCAGTACATCGATAACAAGAACTGGAAATTGCTTGTACGCTGCTACGGGAACTGGAGTTGACATTGAAGCAGAGATTGATGCCAAAAGACAAGCAAGGCAGGTTACTAATGTTAAATTCTTGAAGTGTAAATTCAGCAATAACAGTTCCGGGGAAATTTTGGCAAAGTTTGGGTTAGGATCATCAAACATTACATTCGAAGACTGCGATATCAAAAGCTCTAGCCTGGCTATTAATCTTGGCAGAAAGAATTCCGGATACAGATTTGTCAACAACAGAATAAGCGGCACAAAGGTCGTTGTACTGGAAGACAAAAAAGTTGATGTTATGGCCCATCAAAGCGAGCAGAAAAAGACTATAAGCGCAAAAGGCGTGACTTCGTCCAGAACGGAAAACCCGTCTAATGTTTTTCTAAACAACGTTCTGGTTGAATAGCCTTAATCGCAATGACCAAAAGCCATAACCGGCAAAAAACAGTTTAATGAAAGTACTTGTAATCATTAATGATATTTCACAAGGCGGCGGAGAGAAGTTGCTTGTATCCTCTCTGCCTATCTTTAAAAGGAAAGATATAGATATCAGCGTTTTGCTGCTCAATGCACAAAATTCGGTTCCATCCTTTCTTGCCCACATTGAAAATGCCGGCATTACGATTCATGATCTTCGGATTTCCAATTTTTACAACCCGGTATGTGCGATTGAGATCTGGAAATTTCTTAAAGCCAACCCGTTTGACGTAGTCCATGTGCATTTGTTCCCAGCGTCCTATTGGTCCAGTTTGGCAATTTCCATGCTTAAAACAAAGCCCGTTTTAATATTTACCGAACATAGTAATCATAACACGAGACGTGATAAGCAATATTTCAGACCGCTCGAAAAAGCCTTTTATCGTCCTTATAATGCGATCATTGCGATTACCGATAGTGTAAAAGAAAAATTATCTGAGTGGATCCGACAGGGTGATAAAATTAAAGTAATAAATAATGGCGTTGATCTCACTACTATTGCAAATGCTAGTAATGTTGAAAGGCAGCATCTCTGTGCTGAACTGAATATCCCAACAAATTCGAAACTGATCCTTATGGCTGCCGGTTTCAGATATCCAAAGGATCAGGGAACACTTATCCGGGCATGTGCATTGCTGGGGGAAGACTTTCACTTGTTATTAGCAGGTGAGGGTGAGGCAATGGAAGCTACACAAAAGATAGCCGCAGAATGTGAAGTGCTCGAACGTATACATTATCTGGGATTTCGAACAGATATATCCTCGCTCATGAAATCCGTTGATTTGAATGTACTTTCTTCCGAATACGAGGGAATGTCTGGTGTAACCCTGGAATCACTCGCCGCAAATGTGCCGTTTTTAGGCTCCGACGTAAATGGTATAAAAGAGATTGTACCAAGCGAAGATTTTCTGTTCAAACCCGCTGATAGTCAGGAATTAGCCAGTAAAGCACGGGCAATCCTGGATAATCCAGATGCTAGCGAGGCGATGGTCAAAGCAGCAAAATCCTTCGTTAAGAATTTTGACTTGGAATTCATGGTTGACAAGTATATTAGTTTATACCAATCATTACTCAAAAAGTAAAATAACTTCTACAATAGTCTATAAAGCACGAACATTTCATGTTCGTGCTTTATTTATTTTCACGCGATCTTAATGCTTAAATCACAGGTGATTCTACATAAAACGACTTTTTAACCTTCTATTGTGTAGTATAAAAATAAAATATTCTACGCAATTGTAGTTATATAGATTTCTTACGTAAATTTGATCTATAATTTTATAGAATATATTCTATATATGAGGTCATATTTATTCATTATAACCATTGGGAAATCTATGATGATCCGAGCCGTAGCATTATTCTGCTTCTTCGTAGTGAATGCTTCTGTCAACAGCCTTACACACGCAGCCGCATTTATTGATCCCATTCGCTTTTCAATAACCACACAGACAACGGAGGTGGTTGTTAATGAAGAGTTCGAAATTGAAATTAAAGCAGATCTGATAGATATACCCATTAATACAGTCTATGTATTTAAAAGTGCACGGGCATTCAGGCTAAAACTGATTTTACCGCAAGGTTTCCAGCAAACTGGTGGTTCCTTCCATGATTTTGTCGGTTTAGAATTAACAGCAAGTAAACCCACCGCTGTTTTTCATCTGAAAGGAAAATTTGTAAGTGCAGAACGCGCCGGCGTGTTCCAGTTACTCCGAAGCCATGAAAACGCAAACAACAGCAGTGACTTCGTCGAGGTAGGCCGACTTCCTTTTGGCATGGCTGAAACAGCATCTGAAAGTCCATCCAATGCCCGTATAGCACTTGTTGGCACCATATCTTATGTTCCATACCTGACAATGGCAAGCCTGCGTCAACTGCCAGACACAGCTACAACAGTTTTTATTACAGATCAGGGACGGGCTGGCACTTTTAAGCTCAATCCATCTTCAACCCGTGCAGATGACGGTGCCTTGACTATTGTATCATCCGGAAAACGGTTCGAGCGTGTCTTTGAAGGTCCTGTGAATGTTGAGTGGTTTGGGGTCAAAGGCGACGGAACTACTGACAACACTGCTACGATCCAAGCTATATTAAACAGGACAGACATCCCAAACATTTTCTTTCCAAAACCTGCGGTTTCCTATCGTTTGAAGGAAATGTTCATGAGATCCAATAAGAATATCGTTTTCGCAGACGGTACGATCGTTGAAGGTTTGGGAACGCTTGGCTTAGAGGAAAGAATGGTCCTGATGAATGGTATACAAAATGTTACTATCAAGGGAAACAATGTCGTTTTCAAAGATCAAAAAGCGAATTATACCAGCGGACAGCAAAGACATATTTTCACAATGCTAGGCGTTACCAATGTGACGATTGAAGGAATAGCAGCCAATAATAGCGGTGGTGACGGCTACTACATAGGGTCAAGCGTATGGCAAAAGTTCTCTCAAAATGTGAAATTGATCAATATCAGCGCTGACAATAATCGAAGACAGGGCCTTTCCATCGTTTCAGGTAAAAACATTGAAATTATTAGTCCTGTTTTAACCAATACCAACGGCGTTGCTCCTTCCGCAGGAATTGACATAGAACCGGATAATGCAGATGAATTTCTGGAAGGCATACGCATTACGAATCCAATAACGAAAAATAATGTCGGAGGAGGAATTGTAATTCTTATAGATGATTTCAAAGGGACTAATCGCGTAGTGGATATCACAGTCACCAATCATCATGATGATGGAAGCTTTTATGGAACTTATATTTCAAAAGCTACGGGAGCCATTGCAGGATCCATCGTGTTTCAAAATCCGCTTTGGAAAAACAATAAGTCTAATGGCCTTTGCGTGAGTAATTACAGCGTTAACGCTTGTACCATCCAGGTCAATGATGCGACTGTCATCGACTGCAATGTAAATGGCATGGCTCATGCTGTTTTCGGATCCGCCTTTTTGGTATATCGCGAAGCTAACGCAATAGGTGACGCCAATATTGGTAATGTTCATATAGTACGCCCAAAGGTGGAAGATACGCGAAGCACGAAAAAAATCTTTTCTGCCTTTGCATTTGATGACGTTTCCAGGAAAGGGAGTATTAAAAACTGCAGTCTTATAGATCCGGTAGTCATCAATGGACTTAATCCGGTGAACTACGTTCATTTCGCGGTGCTGGAAGATTTGGCCTTGTCGGACAAGAACGAAAAGTTAACTTTTGACATCGCGCAGGGTAACAGGACGCTTACTTATGGATTTTACAAAAGAGTATTTCACAACGCTACATCCACGGGTATAAGAACCATCTCACTGAACAGTTTGCCAGCAAATTATCCTGAAATAACATTTGAAGTGAGAAATGCGCAGATTCTAAGGCTTATACCAACTGTCAATGATAACATAGTCCCCGTGGCTCCGACCAAAGGCAAGTATATCCAAAGCGCAACTGTAGGCAGCAAGATAACGCTTCGAAAAACAAGCACGAACACGTGGCAAGTTAAGGACATGATCGGAACCTGGACTGTTCAGCCATAAGTGTACACCAAATCATCACAGATGCATTTGTCATAGTGCAGCACGGTGATTGTAAATTATAAAATGTTATCAAAATTGAATCTTATGAAACAATTTTGATAACATTTTCATTTAATGACAATCATTTTTTCAGCACATCGACTATTTTTGTCATTTATTGGCAATACTAACAGACTATATGCACCTAGAAAACAAAACAATTTGTGTAATCGGCTTGGGTTACGTGGGACTGCCACTCGCAGTTGAGTTTGGAAAAATTTTTGATACAATCGGTCTTGACATTGACCAGCAACGGATTACAGAGTTAAAAAATCATTTTGACCGAACATTAGAAGTCGATGAGGAAGGTTTGAAAAAAGCTTCCAAACTAAGCTTCACTTTCGATCCCGCAAGTATCAAACAAGCCTCCATCTTCATTATCACCGTTCCGACGCCCGTCGATCAATTCAATAATCCTGATCTCACACCTGTCCGAAAAGCAACTGAAACTGTTGCCCGTAATCTAAAATCCGGTAACATTGTCATCTATGAATCAACGGTTTATCCGGGAGTTACTGAGGATTATTGCGTTCCTATTTTGGAAAAAATTTCCGGTTTGACATTTAATCAGGATTTTTTCTGCGGATATTCTCCCGAACGGATCAATCCGGGCGACAAACACCATACACTGACCAAAATAAGGAAGGTCACGTCCGGTTCCACACCCGAAATTGCAGAAGAGGTCAATAATTTATATGCGTCTATTATTACAGCAGGCACATTTAAAGCGTCAAGCATTAAAGTTGCGGAGTCTGCGAAAGTAATTGAGAATGCTCAGCGCGACATTAACATTGCATTTGTCAATGAGTTGGCAAAAATCTTTAACCTGCTAAAAATCGACACCAGCGAGGTCCTTGAAGCGGCAGGAACGAAATGGAATTTTCTCCCATTCAAGCCAGGATTGGTAGGAGGACATTGTATCGGCGTTGATCCTTTTTACCTGGCACAAAAGGCAAAGGAAGTGGGTTACCATCCCGAAATCATCCTCGCCGGCAGAAGACTGAATGATTCTATGGGCCCTTACGTGGCTACCCAGTTTGTAAAATTACTAATTCAGAGCGAGCGTAAAATAAAGGGGCAGGATGTACTGATTTTAGGAATAACTTTCAAAGAAAATTGCCCGGATATTCGCAATAGCCGGGTTATTGACATTGTCAGGGAGCTGGAATCATATGATATGAATGTGCATGTATATGACCCTTGGGCGGATAAAAATGAAGTTGAGCACGAATATGGCATTCGCCTGATCGACAACCTGGACGGACTCAACGGATACCAGGGCATTATTGCAGCTGTGGGTCACGATCAATTATTGGATCTTGAAATTCCATCAGGAGAAAACGCTCCGATTGTCTATGACGTGAAGGGAATATTTCCAAAAGATAAAGGCTACACCAGGCTATAATGGTTGCGTCACGCTGCCGAAATTTAGCTATTCAAATTATATCTTAGTCGCATAACTCAATGACTTTTAACCAATATCATCAGCAGGATATCACCTCCTCAAAATTCCTTATCACCGGAGGAGCCGGATTCATCGGTTCCAACTTGGTAGCATATCTTGTTCAATATCAAGCTGCTAAGATCGTAGTGCTGGATAACTTATCAACGGGTTACCTGGAAAACATTGCAGCGTACATTAATAAAGGACAAGTTGAGTTTATCGAAGGCGACATCAGGGATTATCAAACCTGCGTAAAGGCGGTGCAGAATGTTGATTACGTGCTGCATGAGGCTGCGCTGGGTTCAGTTCCACGAAGCATTAATGATCCGATTACAACTAATGAAGTAAATATCAGCGGCTTTTTGAATATTCTCCAGGCTGCTAAGGAGGCTGGTGTAAAGCGTATGGTCTATGCAGCGTCGTCGTCAACGTACGGGGACAGTCCATCACTGCCCAAACAGGAAGCGATCATTGGAAACCCGCTCTCGCCATATGCAGTCACAAAATATGTCAATGAGCTTTATGCGGATGTGTTTTCAAGAACCTATCAGTTCCACAGCGTTGGATTACGGTATTTTAATGTATTTGGGCCAAAACAGAATGTGAATGGTCCTTATGCTGCTGTGATTCCACTGTTTATAACCCAGGTTTTGAATGGTCAGGCACCGGTAATTAACGGCGATGGCTTAACCTCCCGCGATTTCACGTTCGTATCCAATGTTGTTCAGGCGAATATCAAAGCTTTACTTGCCGACAATCTGACGAAGCACGAGGTTTTCAATGTTGCCTGCAATGAGCAGACTTCTCTTACCGAACTCGTTTCGGCTATCACTGAGGAGCTAGACAGTCCACTCGAACCAACTTACGTGACGGAAAGAAGGGGTGACGTGAAGCACAGTCTAGCGGATATTTCAAAAGCAAAAACACAATTACAATATCAACCGGAAGTACTTTTTAAAAACGGACTTAAAGAAACTATTCTTTATTTCCAGGAATTGACAAGCGCTTCCTGATTGGCCTGGCATGTTCGGATCAATCAAACTTCCACCGATTAAAACAAAAGACAACACACTTGAATGGAGAAAATCAAATTACTTAGGATAACAACCGAAACTTATTCGCTACGTATATTATTAAAGGGCCAACTGAAATTTATGTTGGAGCAGGGTGTGGAAGTATCAATGGCAAGCACTCCGGATAAACATGTTGGTGATCTGGTACTTAATCAGGGAGCCCCGTTTTACCCTCTTAATCTTTCGCGGGAATTAACACCTTTCAAAGACCTGTTAGCTCTTTTTAGAACCATCCGGCTTATCCGGAAAATCAAACCGCAAGTTGTTCATACCCATTCGCCTAAGGCCGGAATCATCGGAATGCTTGCGGCATATATTTGCAGGGTTCCACTTAGAATGCACACAGTAGCCGGGCTGCCACTCATGGAAGTCACCGGCCCGAAAAGAAAGCTTCTTGACTTCGTCGAATCGTTAACCTACAAGTGTGCGCACTGGGTTTTACCAAACTCACAGGAGCTCAAAAAATTCATTTTAGATAACGACCTCAGTCCCGACAAATCGAAAGTGCAGGTTATCGGCAACGGCAGCAGCAACGGAATTGATCTGGAATACTTTTCGGTTACACCGAAACTGCTGGCTGAAAGCAATGAGTTTAGAAAAGCACATAACATTGGCCATAGCGATATTTTACTATCATTTATGGGCCGGCTTGCTAATTACAAGGGTGTTAATGAATTGGTTGCAGCATTTTCAGAGCTTCAGAAACGCCACGAAAACCTCAAACTTGTACTGATAGGAGCCCCAGAAGACCTTAATCCGCTGGAAGAACACACCAAAACGGAAATCGCAAATAATAAATCCATTATTGCGGTGGGGCATCAGCATGACGTGCGAAAGTTTTTGGCTGCTTCTGACATATTTGTGTTTCCCAGTTACCGGGAGGGCTTTCCGCAAGCGCTTTTGCAGGCCAGCGCCATGGGCATTCCGTGCATTGCAACCAATATTAACGGCTGCAATGAAATGATCGATGATGGAAATACGGGAATATTGATCCAGCCAAAAAGTATCCATGCCATAGTAAATGCCTGTGAGAAGCTGATAAACAATCCGCAGGACAGTAGAAAAATGGGGAAACTGGCGCAACAATTTGTCCTCAGGAATTTCGAACAGCAGCAACTTTGGCGAGCCATTCATGCATTTTATAGTTCAAACCTGGCGGCAAGAAAATAATATGTTCAAAATATTTTTTCTAAAAAGCGAAGTATAAATTTACCGCACTTATCTTTGTGAAATACTTGCTCAATGCCCTCTCCTCGATATATGAACAGACAATCGTATCTAACGTTTGTTCAAACCTATAAACCTTTAATTAAATGAAAGCCGCCGATGGTTCAGTATGCCTTGCTGACTGTTTCAAAATAGGAATTTTTACATTATAATTGCATTCTTTTTGCACACGCTTTAACTTTTACTATTGCCGCACACATATGGATCAAACTTCTGTTTCTAATCGAAAGTACGTACATCGATTGTTGAGCAAAAATGCTTCTACCGATGAAATCTTGATTATCACGAGTTATGACTATTTTTTACAGAAATACGATTTAAAACATCTGCGTCAGACTTACAGGGAAATTATTCTGGTCCCTCATACAGAAGACGATGATTACCTCATTAACTACACGGTAAGGCCTTTGCTGGACAAATTTGAGAAAGTCCACCTTGTCACCAATCCTCACTATGACAAGCGTAACAAGGTCATTTATGAATTGGTTATTCGTAAAAACAAATCCATTCGCATCACTACGGTTTATGACTTCTGCGAGAAGAGCTTGAAGAAAGTTTATATACCCGAAGACATATCGGAAATCAATCCTAATTTATCTGATATGCCCGCATTCGGTAAAAGAGTGAGATATCCAAAGAAGATTATCGATGTTGCGGTTTCCATCGTTTTATTCCTGCTGACTTTTCCGCTCTGGATTTTAAGCTATTTCCGCATCAAGCTTGAGTCGCCCGGTCCCGTATTTTATTATCAGGAAAGGGTTGGGATGGATAACATCGCATTTAAGTGTATCAAATTCCGCTCTATGTCATTGGATGCAGAATCTAATGGGGCGACTTTCTCCAAAAAGAATGATTCGAGGACTTTTTCATACGGGTCTTTCATGCGGTTAAGCCGAATTGATGAATTGCCACAAATCATCAATATTTTCAGAAGAGATTTGTCTCTGATTGGTCCACGGCCGGAAAGACAGGTTTTCACAGAAACCTTTGATGAGGTTATCCCCTACTACAATTCCAGGCATAGCATTAAGCCCGGAATCACTGGATACGCTCAGGTAATGTATTCCTACGGCGCCGGGGTCTTCGATGCGCGGCACAAGCTGATGTACGATCTCTACTATATCAAAAACTGGTCATTGTTTCTTGAATTGAAGATTATTCTTCTTACGGCTGTTGTCATTTTTGGCAAAAGAGGGCGGTAACAATTTCTCGAACATTCTTTCGCGGTCAACTTATCATGCATGAGAAATCCATTCTTAATGCTGCTATTAATGATAGCATCGCAAACAGGCAGTTTTTCTCAGGATTCTACATGGCATTATTCTGCGGAAATTAAAAGCGCACTTTCGTCGGGTCAAACACCATATTTAATTCATGCAAACACGTATGGTGTTACTCCTACAAATGGATCGTTTTTGCTGGCCCAAGCTGGTCTTCATAAAATTTATAACCAGAATAACCCACGGTTTTTTCAATGGTCCGGGGGATTTGAGGCGGTAGCAAGCACAAACCATTCTCCGGCTGCATTCCTTACCGATTTATTTGTAGCAGGCAAAGCTGGCCCGATAGAAGTCAGCATTGGACAGCGGAAAGAATTCTACGGATTGAGCGATAGTCTGTTAACGAGTGGCTCGGTAGCAATATCATCCAATGCTCGACCGTTCCCAAAAATTCAGATTTCTACCCCTCACTTCGTCAATCTGATTTCCCGCAATGACCTCTTTTCATTTAAGTTTTCGTATTCAGATGGCCTCTTAGGCCCCGCACAATCGATTTATGGCAATGTGAAAGCTGTGCCAGAAACATATTTTCACCACAAATCCGTATACATCAAGCTTGGCAAGAGAAGGCATCTACTGAATTTTCATGCAGGATTTAACCACCAGGTAATGTGGGGCGGGGAAGATAAAATCTTTTCAGGCGGACTCAAATTCCCGGAAGCATATCGCTATGTTGTTTTGGGCAAGCCATGGGCGGCCAGCCGGGTTGGGAATCATTTCGGTACGATCGATGCCGGACTGGAAATAAACGGAAAGAGATGGACAACGCTTTTATACCGCCAGAGCATTTACGAAGATGGCTCAATTGCAAATACTGCGAATGTTTCAGACGGACTTAATGGCCTCAGAATCAAAAGAAACAAACTTCAAAACAACGGTTTTCAGCTCAATACGATCTTGCTTGAATATCTTTACACAAAGAAACAGGGTGGCGACGTTTTCGATTTTGCTAATAGCACATTTGGACGCGATGATTATTTTAATCACTACGTTTATAGTCAGGGTTGGTCTTATAAAGGCCGGACGCTCGGCACTCCAGTGATCGCTCCCCAGCATTTAATGCGCGAAGAATTGCGAACCTCGCAAAGGCTTTTCACTGCAAACAACCGCCTTGTTGCCCTTCATGGCGGTTTGGAAGCTTCAATGAACCGTGTGAGGCTATTGTTGAAAGCGAGTTATTCAATCAACTCAGGTACATATAATAAGCCTTTCAAATCCCCCATTAATCAGACTTCCCTCCTAGCGCACGTGGAAATGCCACTGAAACTTATGAATGAAAGCCATTTGAGCGCTTCTATTGGCACGGATTTTGGACAATTTTACCCAAACAACACTGCTATTTTGATTGGATGGAGAAAATCCGGTTTTATCAGATAACTTTGGGAAGTCAACTCAACCCCTTAATGAGTAATTTTTACATTTAAATGCCGGTCCCAATCTCTCAGATACGAGTCTGCCTTTTTGCAGTCTTGACATGTCTCGCGATACATTCTAACGCCCAAGACTCAACAATTTATTACCGAGCCAGCCTAATGTTGTCTGGTGCTACCGATAATACTCCTTTTTGGGCTCACGCGAACCAGAATGGCAATGTGCCGATGAATGGAAATTTTGGTCTGGCCAATGTCGGCATTTACAAAGTTTATAATCCACACAACCCCAGAACATTCCAGTGGAGCGCTGGTCTTCAGGGAATTGCCAGCTACGGTAAATCGGGTAAGGCGTTTCTTTCAGATGCGTACATCGCTGCAAGGATAGGAAAGTTGGAAATCCTGGCCGGACAAAAAAACAATGTAGTCGGGTTAATGGACACAACTATGACTTCGGGTTCTCTGTCAGTTTCCGGCAATTCCCGACCCTTTCCCCGGCTGCAAATTTCACTTCCCGAATATCTGCCGTTGTATTTCACAAAAAATTTTTTGGCTCTCAAATTTTCTTATTCCGAAGGTTATTTGGGAAGCAGCAGGCTGAATTATGGCGTGGAACGGAACATTTCATACACCTACTTTCATCAGAAATCGCTGTATTTCAGGTTCGGACCGGAGCACGGCCGTTTAAAAATTCATGCTGGTGCTAACCATCAGGCTATGTGGGGCGGCGAGGATAAGATCACGCCGCTGTACAAACTGGAACCATTGAATGCTTACTGGCATACGATCTCTGGTAAAACATTAAACTACAATAAAGTAGGCTACCACTTCGGAACCGTTGATATCGGTGCCGAATGGCGAGGTAGCACGTGGTCTTACTTTGCGTACAGACAAAATATTTACGAGACTGGCTCCCTGTTTCACATTATCAATTTTGAAGATGGTCTGAACGGGATAAGGATGAAGAGGATCAAGCCTTTACCAGCCGGATCAACCGCTTTTGCGTTTCAAAGCTTCCTGCTCGAAGCAGTTGGGACCAATAACCAGACAAATAAATCTCCTTTGTCCGGTCTGGCTATTTATGAAAAAGGAAATTATTACAACAGTTACATTTATCAACGTGGCTGGTCTTATTTCAACCGCGGCATAGGCACGCCACTGGCGCCATCTTCGGGCATGACCAGGCCGTCTTTACCGGTTACTGGATCAGAGTTTACTAATAATAACCGGTTCTGGGCGTTTCATACTGGTGTTACCGCTACTTGGCAAAAGACTTATTTTGGGCTGAGAGGCACATATTCAAGAAATTCAGGGTCTTTATTAAGTCCTTTCGAAACACTGAAAGAGCAGGTATCCTTGTCTCTTACAGCTGAAAAGAATATAAAGTTATTAAACGGTTGCAGTGTCTTTTCCAACCTTACAACTGATTTCGGACAAATTTATCCTACTTCTCATGGCCTGATCATAGGACTTAGGAAAAGTGGATTCCTGGATTAACGTTGCTTTTTTACGTTGCCTGATATGTCCAATATGAATAGCAAAAAGTTATACTTATTTTTGTCAAAATGTCACATTATACACATTGAAGAAAAAGCTTGAGGGCACGCCTATGAAAATCTTTCCCATACTGACATTACTGTTATGCATTTCCATAGCCGGCTTTTCCCAATCTGAGACTGCCGAGACTACTGAATTCCCGGATTCTACAAATAATTTTATTGAGATTGCCGGTTTTGGCAGCAACAATACGCATACACCATTCTGGATTCAGGCCAATCAGTTCGGCACCGTTCCTTTGGACGTTCCCGCCGGAAGTGCGCGTATTTCGCTCGAAAATTACTGGCCGCTTAACTCATCCTGGCGTGTGGGTGCCGGCGTAGAAGCGGTAGGGAACTTCAATGAACACCCTAAAATGCTTGTGCCGCAGCTGCACGCAACCGTAAAATTCAAAAATTGGCAGCTTTTTATCGGACGAAAAAAGCAGAATGTCGGCCTGGCTGATTCCACACTCGGTACCGGCTCTTATGCATGGTCGGGCAATGCGTTGCCAGTGCCCAAAATATTTTTCGGAACCAGTGGTTTTGTTGCTGTCCCTTTTACAAAAGGCTGGATCTCATTCAACGCATTCTATTCCGACGGACTTTTCGAAAAACACCGTCCGGCCACGACAAACCTGAAATTTCATCAGAAGGCTTTTTACGCACGACTGGGAAAAGTTAATTCCAGGCTTAAATTATACGGTGGATTCAATCACCAAGTGCAGTGGGGCGGAAAATCAAAATACCTTGTTAAAGATCCAGAAAGTGGAAAGCTGCCCGATGGTTTCTCTAATTATGTCTATGCCGTTTTTGGAACCATCGGCGGAACCGGGACTGACATTTCACATTTTGATAGCACCAATCGCGTTGGAAATCACTTGGGATCGCTTGACCTGGCCGTTGAAGTGGAGACTTACGGAAGCACCATTTATCTATACAGGCAATTTATCTATGAAGATGGTTCACTATTCTATATGGAGGGCATCAAGGACGGGTTAACCGGATTGCGGATCAAGCGGAAAAACTCGTACGGTGCCAATTTTGAGATAACCGAAGGCGTTATTGAAATGCTTTTCACAAAAGATCAGGGAGGTCCGCTATTTGAAATGGGGAATGGCAAGAAACGCGGTAATGACAACTATTTCAACAACCAGCAGATCCGCGACGGATGGTCCTACTACGGGCGTGGCATCGGAACACCTTTTATTCCGCCGACGTCCCAGACAAATTGGAAATGGCCCGGCTACGCAGATAATTTTACCAGCAACAATCGCGTGTTAGTATGGCATGTAGGGTTAAGAGGAACACTTTTCAGACAGGTGCAGTGGCATACCAAATTATCTTTCTCAAGTAATTCGGGCGCTTACAATTCCCGCTTTGAAGGCTCCCCAAAACAATTCTCCGGCCTGATCGGCGCGCAAACCAATGTGAATGTGCTTGGCGGAATGACCATTAAAGGTTCTTATGCCAGCGATATTGGCGATCTATATCGCAAGACACACGGATTTATGTTGGGAATCAGAAAAGATTTTTCTTTTAACTGAGGACAATCCATTTTCTAAAAACCTATCCCATTTCTGCGCGAATCTTCGCTGCCAGCGCTGCCAATTCTTCTTGCGTAGTGTGTATTTTTTTCGAGAAGTCCGCGTCGGCCATGCTATTTAAGGTAAGCAGGTGAATGTGCGTATGCGGCACCTCCAACCCTATGACTGTCAAACCTATACGAAGGCAAGGAACTGCTTTTTGGAGCGCAGGAACAATGCTTTTCGCAAAGAGAAACAGCTCGGAATATTCCTGATCATTAAGATCAAACACATAATCCACTTCTCTTTTCGGGATCACTAATGTATGCCCCGCGGCGATCGGAAAAGCGTCCAGGAAGGCAAGGAAATGATCCGTTTCTGCGATTTTATGACTAGGAATTTCACCCCTTACAATTTTTGAAAATATAGACGCCATCAGAATATCAATTAAATATCGTTTAGTTGCAGAGCAGCGCGACATATCGCGCCATATCTTTACCCAAATAAGTAATTAAAAACTGAAAAGTACTTAATATTGCGTTCCAAACTTTAACACTAAGAATATGAATTTTACGAATTGGCGTGCTTTCACTAAGGCAGGCGTGGTTGCATTATTTTCACTCGCCCTTATTTCAAACACCGCAGAAGCGCAGGAAAAAGGGAAATGGGTGAAATTATTCGACGGCAAAAGTTTGAACGGCTGGCATAGCTGGCAGTCGGATAATGTGTTACCACAATGGAAAGTGGAAGATGGCGCTATTGTTCTTGCGGAAAAAGGCGGCAAGGACCTTGTTACCGACAAAGAATACGGCGATTTCGAATTAGAACTGGAATGGAAAATTTCAGAATCAGGAAATAGCGGTATCATTTACCACGTCATTGAAGACAAAAAATATTGCTGCCCCTACTCTACCGGCCCTGAAATCCAGATTCTGGATGATGAAAAGCACCCGGATGCAAAAGCGGGAAAAGCTGGAAATCACAAATCTGGATCACTTTATGACATGCTGCCACCAACTGACTTTGCTGCTGTAAAACCAGCCGGCCAGTGGAATAAGGCAAAAGTTGTAATCAAAGGCGGTCGTGGCGAAAGCTGGTTGAACGGCAAAAAAGTAGTTGACTTCCCTGCACAAGGCGGCGAATGGGATAAATTGGTTTCCGACAGCAAATTCAAAACCTGGGAAGGCTTCGGCGCCTCTTCCAAAGGGAAAATTGCTTTGCAAGATCACGGAAATAAGGTTTCTTTCAGAAATATTCGTATTAAGGAGTTATAGTAACTGCTGGTAGTCCATAGTCTTGGTCCAGTATTCGCGGCTGTAAATACGCCTGTAAGGCCAATTTTTCTGCTGCAAAAGAAGGGGTAAATAAGCGTGCGGTTCTTTTGACGATTTGCTGTAATGATAGAAATCATCGTCGGTCAGGATCAAACCCTTGTAAACCCCTTCTTTTTTTATGGTAATGTCGCCAAACGGTAACTCTTTCTCAAAATCCGGATGCTGCTTCACCAACTGGTCTTTCAGCAGCCAATCTGACCTGAATTTGCCGGTTGCCACCGGTGCCGGCACAAATTTCCCTTCCGACACATTCAGGGCATATTCAAGATAAGCTTTTAAGATTTTCGGACCCGCATTTGCGGTCTGATCCGTTTGGAGTTGCGAAGGCCATAAGCTCGTTACGAAATAAATCCGCTCTCTTGCGCGTGTCACGGCCACATTAAGCCTGTTTTCGCCACCCTGCATATTCAGGCTGCCGAATTGCATGGAAACTCTCCCCTTCTCATCCGGCGCATATCCCGTTGAAAAGATAATAATGTCTCGCTCGTCGCCCTGCACGTTCTCAATGTTTTTAACGAATAGGTCCTTGAAGAACACATTTTCCCTTTCAAGCGCGTCCTGAATCGCATTTTGCTGGTAAAAGTTAAATGTCACAACACCAATGCTCCTGCCGGTTTCTCCAAGCTCTTTGATCAATGAAACAACCTGCTCAATTTCAACGAGGTTAATGTTATTCTTCCAAACCCCATCCGTCTTAATATATTGAATGCCAGGCTCATCATTATTGATTCGCAGGAAATCAGGAAGCAATCTTAATGTGTTCTTATAAAAATTCCTGTTGGAAAAATCAATCAAATCAAGCGATAAGCTGCGATAATGACCTGTAAGCTGGTATTGATTAAGCGAT
This sequence comes from Dyadobacter chenhuakuii, assembly GCF_023821985.2. Lineage (NCBI taxonomy): Bacteria > Pseudomonadati > Bacteroidota > Cytophagia > Cytophagales > Spirosomataceae > Dyadobacter > Dyadobacter chenhuakuii. The sequence goes on from NZ_CP098805.1 coordinate 3,453,098, forward strand.
TGTGCTGCCAGGTCCAGTAACGATTCGATTTCTATGGCAGCTGTATATTCTTCCTCGTCTGCTTTTTCTTCATATCGTATTTTATATAAATCACTCGGAGACAGCTGCTTGCTATCCCCTGTTACTACAACCTGCGCCCCCCGAAATGCCGCGGGCAGGCCATATTCAGCATAACATTGCGAAGCTTCATCAAAAATTACGAGATCAAACAATGCACGCTGCATGGGAAAAACTGCTGAAACAGCCTCCGGCGAAGCCATCCAGCAGGGAATTAAAGAAAAAACCTCATCTGTGTAGTTTTCAAGCAATTTCCTGATCGGCCAGATCATTCTTTTCTTAGTCACCTGATGCCCTAGCTCGCGATAAGTGACGCGGTTACCAAGGCGGTTTTTCTCGATATCCTCATAAGTCGCCTCCCTGAGTTTTATCCCGGTAATGTCCGTGCTCAGCTGCTGTTTTTCCGTAATGCTTTCCTGCAAACTGGTCTCCCATTGCTTCATTTTCAATGAGGTAACCGCTCTCAGATCCGGAAATTTGCTCTCTATATGCTCAATCCAAGCTAGCCGGATGCCATTTTCAAAAAGATTGACAAACTCTTCCGAACTGGTATGCCCAAGATTTTCACTTTTTTCAACGATGATTTTGGTAACCGCTTGTTCCGGCACAGTCATACTTTCCGTGAGGTTGTCCATATCAACCATTGAATCAAAATCCCTGACTAATGCTGCTGACAATTGCTGGCTGAAAAGGTCCGGATCTTTAAGCAATTTCCTTATTTGCTGCGGCAGCAAATAAGGAAACATAGCAGCCTCCAATTTGCTCCAAACTGTGATCCAGGCTTTCAGCTCATGGATACGCTCATTGAATGTCGTGTAATCTGTACTTTCAGAAGCAATGTGCCGCAAAGTCAACAACCAAGGATCCAATGCAGCCCTTACCGCCGCATCGGCGGCTGATTCTGCTTTTTGGAAAAAAGAAATGTATTCCGCACCTTCATTCAGCTCATTCTGATCAATGTAGGAAACGTCGAAATTCAAATGTTTGCTCGCAAGCCAGCCTTCTAGTTCGATCCTGTTTTTGACTTTAATTTCAAGCTTTGAAAGATCGTCGAGTGCAGTTGAAAGCCCATTTGCCTTCGCGACCTCTTCCACCTCCTTTTTTTCCTTCCCAAACATGTTCCACCAAAGACCCGAAACCGTCGAGCTGTTTGCTTCAATGGATTTTTTCAGTGATTGAAGGAATGACTGTAATTTTGAAGCTGGTAAGGAAAATTCAATGCCATCTTCTGTCAAAAATCCTTCAAGCGCATCCGTGGTTTGCCGGATGAATGCAAGCCGTTCGTGGCCACCTGAGGAATTGATATATTTCTTAAACAGCGTAAATGTTGTATTGTCTGCTATGAGCCCGGCAATGTCGGTGAGCCGTTCGGTGATCTCGCCTTTCTTTTCCAGATAGTCAAGCGAAAAGGGCTGGCTGGTTAAATGCTCGAATTTTTGTTTTTGCCGGGAAAACACTTTCGGCCATTCTGCAAGCATCTCTTCCATGTTTCGCAATTCGCTCATGCCAAACTTTGCGAAGCTTCTGCGCTCTGCCCAGACATGACCGGCAGGAAAATGCAAAACATATGCACTATACGTTTTCAATTTCCTCCTGAAATGATCCAGATTGTCCATACGAAAAGACCTGTAACGATCTTTCATCTCCATTTTTGGAGCCGTTTGGTCACTTTTTAGGTAAAGCTCTTTGATACTTACACCACATTCCGTTTCATCAAACAATGCTTCCCGAAACGCATTTAAATCTTGAACCGTACGGTCAATGGCCCGACTCTGCTGGGTAAACTGCCTTTCCAGAAAAACGGCATCCAGGCTGTAATTTTGTTGTTTATATGCTTCAACCTTGTCAATCTGTGACGCCAGCTGTCTGTATAATGCCGCGCGGTCATTTTTAAAATCATGGATCAGGCCCACAAAATCGGTCATTCCAATGGTTTGCAGCCTTTGGTACACAACATCCAGCGCCACACGTTTCTGGCATACAAGCAAAACACGCTTTCCTCTGGCTGCAAAATCAGCCATCAGATTACAAATAAGCTGTGATTTCCCGCTCCCCGGCGGGCCCTGCACCACAACCGATTTCCCGGATTTCACAGCCAAAATGATTTCCTCCTGTGACTGATCCACCGGAAACGGCGTCAGGATCTCCTCTTCTCTGACCGTTTTAGCATTAATAATTGCATCGGGGATATCTTTTGGCGCTTCGGATTCTGATGACTCTCCTTCGAGCAAGGGAATGGAGAAATCTGCATCCAGGGCGTTTTCCAGCAGCAAATTATAGTCCGGAACAAGATAGGAACCGGCTTGGGGAAAAATGCCGAGAACGGCCTCAGCGAAAAGTTTTAGCTCTCCGTTTCGCTCACTAGCAGCCAGTTCTGAACTTTTCAGCGCATTAAATGCAATGAGCTTGTCTTCAAAAAGATCCTGATTGAAATTAATTTTGAGCGGCGTGGTCTTTAACCATTCATATAACTGGGTCCGGAATTCCAGGAAATCCTTTGGGAAATCTTCAAACGACTTTTCAAGAATGTCGTCCGTTATAACCGACTCATTGAAATGTGCATAAGCCAGCGCAAAACTGGAATTAAGGATCACATTGCTTTCCGGCACTTCAAACAGGCACCATTGCTCCCGGTCCATTTTTAGAGTAACCGGAAAAAACAAAAGCGGCGCATGAATGGGCGTCCCATCGGAAAGCTTTCCCTTTACAAATGGAAACCCCACATACAAATCCCGCGAGCCTCTCTCCTCTTCGATAAACCGTTCTGTACGAGCAATCTTTCGGAGCTTCTTGCTGACTTCGTTAACCTTTTCAAAACGGGAATCGGCAACATCACAAAGGGCAATGCGTGATTTCCCGGAAACGAGCTGCCTGATAAGTTCTATTGCAGGCTTTTCCAGCAAAAAATCAGTTTCATGAAGATCCAGGAACTGCTCCGAAGGCAGCCCTGGCAACAATAACGATTTATTACGCGTACTAAGGTTGGTAAGTCGTTTTAAGTAAGCTTTAAGAATGCGATCCATAGATACTCAAACGATCCTGATTGCTTAACTATTGGATTTGGCGTGTTTCTACCTTTTTCTCCGGAAAAACAACAGAGGCGAGCACGCTTATCGCCAAAATGCCGAGGATTACGTAAAGCGAATAAACCGTCTCAAATCCAAGCTCTTCCAGTTTTGAATGGAACAGCATTTTTCCACCAATAAATACAAGCAGAACTCCTAACCCGTATTTCAGGAAGCGGAAAAGGCCCATAATGTTGCTCAGGAAAAAGAACATGGAACGAAGTCCCATGATGGCGAAAATATTGGAAAAGAACACAACATATGGATCTTTCGTAACAGAGAAAACCGCCGGCACCGAGTCAACAGCAAAAATCAAATCGGTAAATTCGACGATCAAAACGACCACAAAAAGCGGTGTTACCAGCCATTTTCCTTTTTTCAAAACAAAGAAATGTTCACGCACATATCTTGGGAAAACGGGTAAATATTTGGATGCAAATTTCACAACCGGATGCTTGGCCGGATCAATTTTTTCATCCTCGCCAGCTTCGAAGAAGATCTTACCACCCTGGTAAACCAGCAGCAAACCGAAGATATAAATGATCCATTCAAAACGCTGCATTAATGCCGAACCCAGGAAGATAAAGATGAAACGCATGATAATTGCGCCCAAAACGCCCCAAAAAAGCACTTTTTTATAATACTGCGGACGAACGCCGAACGAGGAAAAGATCAGGATAATAACGAAAATATTGTCAACAGAGAGCGCGTATTCAAGCAGATAGCCCGTGATAAATTCCAGGGACATATTCTTCCGGTAAATTTCAAGGCTTCCCTCAAAATTCCCGGGAATGAGCTTCAAATGCGGTGCATACTTGTCTTTAACTGCTGCCAAATCAGCGTAGTTCTCCATGCCATGCACCAGATCGCCATGTGTGTTGATGATGACGTAGAAAACGAGTGCAAGAAAGATCCAGGCAACAGTCCACGCAGCGGCTTCGCCGAATTTTACAACATGGTCTTTTTTATTAAAAACGCCGAGGTCTAAAAGCAGCATGACGCTGATCACCAATATAAACCCGCCAAAAAACAGAACTTCGTTGGAAAACATGAATAAATATATTTACTATTTAAAATCACCCACAGACAGGATAATGCAATAAAACATCAATCTATGCAATCCTGTCAAAGGAGGCAAAGGTAATTAAAATATAAAGTGCTAAAATTAAATAGGACGGACGGCATTAAAATTATGCGAGGCCAGCCCAAGCAAGAAGCAGAAACTGCACATTGCACCGGCAGCGCACATTCATTTTAATATTTTTTGAAAAAAAATGCGTCCAGTATCAATTGAGTAACAATTTGTTAATAAAATGTTGCGTTTTTTTTCCTAAATATTTTTTACAAAAACTTGCGTCACATACTCCCTGTGCCTACATTTGCACCACCATAATCAAAAACGGTTATGCGAAAGTAGCTCAGCTGGTAGAGCGCGACCTTGCCAAGGTCGAGGTCGCGGGTTCGAACCCCGTCTTTCGCTCAGAGGTTAAAGCACCGGAAACGGTGCTTTTTTTCTCTATATGCCATCCTAATCGCATGGATGATGCCGGGGTGGTGGAACTGGTAGACACGCAGGACTTAAAATCCTGTGAGCCGAAACGCTCGTACGGGTTCGATTCCCGTCCCCGGTACAAAGCCTCTGGAACTCCACCAGAGGCTTTTTTCTTTTCAGGCATGCTTTATTTAAGCAATACTTTTCTACATTTATCTTCCTGACGATTTTTCAATATCTGCCTGCATGAAGCTTTTGCTTATCGAAGACGAACCCAGCGTAATTTCCCTCATTCAAAGAAGCCTATCCGCTTCCGGGCACGAAATAACGGTGGCTATGGACGGCAAATCGGGCCTGGAAATGGCTACGAACCACACCTTCGATATGATCATACTGGACCTGATGCTCCCCGTCATCAATGGCATGGAAGTATGCAGGAAAATCCGCAGCGCTGGCCATGCAACGCCTATTCTCATGCTGACAGCGCTGGGCACAACAGAGAATATCGTATCGGGATTAGATGCCGGAGCAGACGATTATATGACCAAGCCCTTCAAGCTGGCAGAGCTCGAAGCCCGCATTCGCACGCTCACCCGTCGAGGAAAGGAAGTCGAAAAAGAGAAAAACGGGACGAAGCTTGAAATTGCAGATCTGGTGCTGAATACAGAGACGAAGATCGTGCAAAGAAACGGCCACATCATTGACCTCACTGCCACGGAATTCCGCCTGCTGGAATTTCTAATCCATAACCGGAACAAAGTACTCAACCGAATGGAGATCCTGGAAAATGTATGGGACATCAACTTTAACCTCGGCACCAATGTCGTGGACGTTTACATTAATTATCTCCGCAAAAAAGTTGATAAAAATCAAAAAAATAAGCTGATACACACCGTTTTCGGCATGGGATATGTGATGCGACAGTCTTATGAAGATACAAACTAAAATTGCCCTTCTCTTCACGATTCTCACGTCAGGCATTATCGTGGCGCTGAGCGTATTTATTTACACATTCGGGTCGGAAAGCGTTTCAAACAGCTTTTATCACCGGCTGGAAGTCCGGGCAGACATTGTCGGGCACGCAGCATTGCAGGAAAGTAAATCGACTACTTCTATTTACTACGACATTAAGGAACGACACCTGGGCGACCTGCCTTTTGAGCAGCACCATATCATCAAGAACGGCGAGATTGAAAAGGCAAGACAACTGAAAGAACGGCTGCCGATGCCTTCTGCTTTTTACGATAATATTGTTAGAAAAGAACCTGCCCGCTTTTTCAAGAATGATACTTCTTATGTTGGATTGAACATTAACCAGTCCGGTAAAACCATAATCATATTGTCATCCGCGGTGGATCTTTACGGTCTGGAAGAAATTGAAAACCTCAAAAAACTGCTGATTGTAGGCTTTTTCATCTCCATGATCTTCGTTTTCACGTTTGGAAAACTGTTTTCTACACAAATTTTCAATCCCATCCGACGCATTATTCGCAATGTAAAAGGGATTAGTGCGCATAACCTGCACCAGCGCCTTGAAGTTGCCGGCAGTAAGGACGAAATCGATGATCTCACGCATACGTTCAATGATATGCTGAACCGCCTCGAAATTACATTTGAAATACAAAACAACTTTGTCAGCAACGCCTCCCACGAGTTCAGAACGCCCCTTACCGTAATCAGCGGCGAAGCGCAACTAGGCCTTTCCCTTGAAGAAATCCCTCCTGCCGCGAAGTCCTCGTTTGAAGTTATTTACAAGGAAGCGGGAAAGCTCGAACATCTGGCCAACAGTATGTTAAAGCTGGCACAAACCGGTTTCGATGGCACAAAGGAACAATGGTCGCCTATACGGGTGGACGAGTTGGTGTTGTCTGTCAAAGAAGCGGTGGACAAGATTATTCCCGATAATCAGGTGGATATCGATTTTAATCATTTACCAGAGGACGAAGCCAAGCTGACAATTAACGGAAATCAGACCCTTCTCACGGCAGCACTGTCAAACATTGTTCTTAATAGTTGTAAGTATTCTGATAATAAACCGGTTACAATTATCATTTCTTCTGATGGAACCCATTCTATTGTGGAAATTCAGGATATAGGGATCGGCATTCCTGATCGGGAGATTGCTCAGATCTATGTCCCATTCTTCCGGGCCTCTAATACGGAGCGTTACAAAGGCTTCGGGATAGGGCTTCCCTTGGCTAATAACATTATCAAGAAGCATAATGGAACCATTGCCGTTGATAGTCAGGTTGGTGCGGGAACGAGCTTCAAAATTCACTTGCCCTGCTCAAAAGCATCCTTCTAATGTCATTTTAATAATCTAATCCCCTTCTAATAAGTCTCACATTGTATTATAACACCGCTTTTAAGTGGTGCTAACAACCTCGCTGTAACATTGCATTATCAATTTAATTCAATGGATCAATCAACAAAACAAGCGAGAAAATATGAAGACTGTAATTATCCCGGCCGACTTTACTGCTGACAGCCTGCAAGTTGCACACGTTCTGGCACGAAACGCCCAACAGAAGTTCTCCATCGTCTTTACACATCTTTTCCACGTTGCAGACGACATTCAGGACCTTCTTTTTTCAACTTATAGGAAGAAAGAATACGACTTCGTTTCAGAGGATTTCTGGAAAGAATGTCATGTAATTAAAGATGTATACAGCAATAAGGTGCACAGTATCAAAGTGGAATTCTTTTACGGCAACAAGCTTGCTGCATTCAAGAACTTCCTGGACGCCAATAACGCGGACTTCATTGCATTTTCGGAAAGCAATGGCATTCCAAAGCTGTCGAAGAGCAGCCTGGACGCATTGCCGATCATCAAAAAAGCAGGTGTAGAATTGATTAATGTGGACAAGATTGAGGAACCAGCTAACACACAGGAAATATGCTTCTGAAAAAAAACATCCCCGTCAGATACATCTTTGGCAAGATCAAATACGAAATACTGTTTGTGGCCATTTATGGATTTGCAATTGAAGTGATTTACAAAAACTTCAACATTACAGACATTTCAATTCCAATGACCGTCCCAACGGTGCTCGGAACAATCATCTCCCTGCTGCTCGCATTCCGGTCCAACCAGGCTTACGACCGCTGGTGGGAAGCGCGCCAGATCTGGGGTGCGATCGTTAACGATTCGAGGACATTAGCACGTCAGGTCATGTTTTTAATCGACGATCCTTACGATCCGGATCAGATAGAAGGTTTTAAAAACCGCATTATCAAACGACAAATAGCCTGGTGTTATGCATTAGCGCATGGTTTGCGGAAAGAAGATCCTATGCCAGACATTGAAAAATATGTTTCGCCGGAAGAGAGCGAATCTCTGCAAGATTATGATAATAAGCATGTTGGCCTTATCCAGTTGCATGCCCGTGATTATAACAATGCATTGAAGCAAGGCTGGGTGAATCCTTATCAGCAAATCGAAATGGATGCAACATTGACGCGCCTTGTAGATTCAATGGGAAAATGTGAACGTATCAAAAACACCGTTTTTCCATCTACATATAGTCTGTACATTCATCTGGCATTGCACTTCTTCATATTGTTGCTCCCGTTCGGACTTGTTGAACTCTTTGGTTTTCTGATGGTTCCTGTGCTGATCGTCATAACAGGCTGCTTTTTCCTGATTGAAAAAATGGCCATTCATTTACAGGATCCGTTTGAAAATAAGCCCACAGATACGCCAATGCTGACTATTTCAAGGAACATTGAGCGCGATCTGAAACAAATGATGCGCGATAAACAAATGCCGGTAGCAGTTCAGCAGCCATCGCATTTCTATGTCCTTTAATCATTAAGGAAACCCCTCTTTTTGCCTTAAATTATTTGATAATTAACTAGGAACTTGTTCTATGACTTTAAAAAAGACTTCCGCCTGGAAGTCTTTTTTATTGATCCCTTTTCGCTTATATTTGAAGTTTTCCAAATTGTTAAGAGCCTGTTAAATCGAATTAGCGGCTCTTTACCAGCACTTCACGCCTACCCAACCGTAACAGAATGAAAGTTTCTCCCACCGAGCCGTTTAAAATTGTTTATTCCATTCTCAATCATGAATTTTTGGGATACATTTTTGAATCCTTTGTGGTCCAACTGAACAATCAGGGCGATTTTTCATTCCAGATCCAGAACATTTCATCCAAGAATATCAAAGAATTCCGCACCGGTATTGACCAGCGTGATGTGGAACTCGTAGGGTTGATTGACGACATTCAGCAAGATGTTATTCTTCGAAAATTCAATCCCAAAAAACTGAATGCCGTAGACTTTTTCCTGAAAGTTTATGACGCGCAAAAAGGCGATAAGGCGACTCAGGAAACCATTGCGGCTTATCTTGAAAATTGTAAAGCCAAGATACTCGAAAGGCTTAGCGGCAAAGAGATTTTTATTATGGGTAGCGATGGAAACCCATTGTGGAAACCGGTTTTCTGGGAGCCGGAAAAAGCTACGATCCGCTTTCACTTTATCCGAAACGAGGATAACACACATTATTTCCCTACAATCCGTCACAAATATCAAAAGGTTGATTTTCAATATAAAAATGCCTTCCTGATTTGCGAAGAACCCGCCTGGCTCGTTGTGGACGGACATTTGCTGCATTTTGAAGGTCACGTGGATGGCAAAAAGATCAAACCATTCCTCGCCAAAAAATTCATTGCCATTCCCGGACAGGTGGAAGAACAATATTATGGCAGGTTTGTGGCTCCGCTGATAGCCTCCTATGATGTGGTGGCCAGAGGTTTTGAGATCAGAAATGTCTCATCAACGCCTAAAACTGTCCTGACAATCTCGGAATATAGCTCAAATAAAAAGGTTCCGGTCATTTTCCAGGATGGGGATGTGGATGTGATGGAGGAAGAAGAGGACAATGATGTGGCATTCGATTTGTCATTTCAATATGCCAATTTCTCCTTCCACTACGACAGTTTTGCGCATGCGTCGAGCGTGCATATGGAGAAAAAGAATAATGATTATGTCTTTAATAAGGTTAAACGCAGCATTGAAGCAGAAAGCCAGCATGTGGCGCTGCTGAAAGACTGGGGCCTCAATATACGAAACGGCAATATCCAGATGCCAAAGTCACAGGCTTTTGGCTGGCTGCAAAGCAATGCGAATACACTGGCTGAAAATGGTATTTCCGTCCGTCAGAATACGAGTGACGCTAAGCGCTATTTTCTGGGTTATTCCTCCATTGATATTTCCATTCAGGAAGGCCGGGATTGGTTTGATATCAATGCAAAAGTGAAATTCGGTGAGTTTGAAATTCCTTTTATTCAGCTAAGAAGCTATATACTCAACCGTAAGAAGGAATTTTTGCTTCCTAATGGTGAAATTGCGGTGATCCCCGAATGGTGGTTTACCAAATATTCAGAATTTTTCTCTTTCACGGAGCACGATGGCGATGACGATCCTTTGCGGCTGCGTATGCACCATCTTGCATTGGTCCAGGAGCTAAAAGAAGAGAACCTTGCCACAGCCACGATCAGCCGGAAACTTGAAAATCTGCGGGATTTCAATCACATTGAGGCAGTTGAGCCACCATTACATTTCGAAGGAACATTGCGTCCTTACCAAAAGACCGGTTATGACTGGTTAAGGTTTTTGAAACAATATCGCTTCGGCGGATGTCTTGCGGATGATATGGGTTTGGGGAAAACCGTGCAAACGCTGGCATTGCTCCAAGCCGAAAAGGAAACAGGCGTAAAAGAGCCTTCCATGCTCATTATGCCCACTTCGCTGCTCTATAACTGGCAGTTAGAGGCAAAACGCTTTACGCCGGACATGAAAGTATTGCTATATACCGGCACAAACCGTGAAAAAGACACCGCCCAGTTCGATCATTACGACTTAATCCTGACATCCTACGGAATTGTCCGGCTGGACATTGATTTCATCCAGTCTTACCGTTTCAATTACGTGATCCTGGACGAGTCCCAGGCCATTAAAAACCCTGCTTCCATCATTACCAAGGCGGTTAAGAAGCTCAATGCAGCAAACAGGCTGGTTTTGACGGGCACGCCGATTGAGAATAATACATTGGATCTCTGGTCTCAAATGTCATTCGTGAACCCGGGTTTGCTGGGCAGCCAGTCGTTTTTCAGGGATGAATTTCAGGTTCCCATTGAGAAGCGCGGGGATGAGGAGAAGACAAAAAGGCTGTACAATCTCATTAAGCCATTCATATTAAGAAGGTTAAAATCGCAGGTCGCTACTGATTTACCAGAAAAGGTTGAAAGCATTCAATACTGCGATATGTCCGATGAGCAGGAAAAAGCTTACGAAGAAGCAAAAGCATACTATCGCAACCTGATCCTGCAAAGCATTGATAATGATGGTATTTCGAAATCACAACTCGTTGTTCTGCAAGGCCTGACTAAACTCCGGCAGCTGGCCAATCATCCATTAATGGTTGATCCGGAATATTCACACGGCTCCGGCAAGTTTGAAGATGTGCTTTACAAGATGCAAACCGCTATCAGCGAAAATCACAAAATATTGATTTTCAGCCAATACATTAAGCACCTCGATCTGTTCCGCCAGTTTCTGAACGAAAAAGAGATCACCTACGCTTACCTCGACGGCTCAACCAAAAACCGCCAGGAGCAAGTGGAACTCTTTCAAAACAACAACGACATTAAAATATTCCTGATCTCGCTAAAAGCCGGAGGCTTAGGCCTCAATCTCACAGCCGCAGATTACGTTTTCATCCTCGACCCCTGGTGGAACCCCGCCATAGAAGCCCAAGCCGTAGACCGCGCCCACCGCATCGGCCAGGACCGAACAGTCTTTACTTATAAGTTTATTACTAAAAATTCGGTTGAGGAGAAGATTCTAGCACTTCAAAGAACCAAGAAGCAGCTGGCGGATGATCTGATTTCGAATGAGGAAGGATTTATTAAGTCGCTGAGCCGGGAGGATGTATTGAATTTGTTGGCATGACCCCTTAAAACCCTGTCAGCCTGAGCGGAGTCGAAGGCGCGCTACTGGCAAGTAACGCGCCTTCGACCGCCCGGCGGCCCGGTCCGCTCAGGCTGACAGGGCTGTATTCAAGCTGACAAGCTAGCAACTCTTATTCTAAACCGACAACGCCGAGGCCTCTCTGCTAATCAACGCCTCTCTATCCGGCCCGGTTGAAATAAACGTAATCGGCAGCTTCAACTCTTCTTCCAAAAACTTCACGTAAGCCAGCAACTCCTCTGGAATGGCATCGAAATCGTGGATTCCGTCTAATGACTGCTGCCATCCTTTGAAATCTTTGTAAACCGGCTCCACCGTTTCGTCACAAAGGTCGTATGGCAAATGGTCGGTCAATGTGCCGTCTGGCAGGCGGTAGTTGGTGCAGACGCGGATGTTGTCAAAAATAGTTAACACATCCACTTTCATCATAATCAATTGCGTGACGCCATTGATCATGATCGCATATTTCAATGCAGGCAAATCGAGCCAGCCGCAGCGGCGTGGGCGTCCGGTTGTGGCGCCGAATTCGCGGCCTTCCTGACGCATTTTTTCACCTGTTTCTTCTAATAATTCTGTTGGGAATGGGCCGCTTCCCACGCGTGTGCAGTAAGCTTTGAAAATCCCGAAAACCTCTCCTACCTGGCTCGGCGCGATACCCAAACCTGTGCAGGCACCAGCCGTCATTGTAGTAGAGCTTGTTACAAAAGGATAAGAACCGAAATCGATATCTAGCAATGATCCTTGTGCGCCTTCTGCCAAAACAGTTTTCGAAGCTGCTAATGCTTCATTGACAACATATTCGCTATCAACCAGCGTGAATTGCTTCATAAATTCGATCGCACCGAAGAAGTTCTCTTCCGATTTTGGAAGCACTTCTGAGTAATCGAATGCATAAAAATCAAGGATGGTTTTATGTGCGTCAACCAGCCTTTTATATTTATCAGCAAAGTTTGGAGAAAGCACATCGCCTACGCGAAGGCCCAATCTTGCCACCTTATCCTGATAAGCAGGACCAATTCCTCTCAATGTTGAACCGATCTTGGAATCACCTTTCGAGCGCTCATAAGCAGCGTCAAGCAGCGAATGGGTAGGAACAATAATCGATGCTTTTTTAGAAACAAAAAGATTACTGATCAGGTCAAGATTGTATTTTCCAAGATTTTCAATTTCTCTTTTGAAGACGATCGGGTCCAAAACAACGCCGTTCCCGATAATGTTCTGGATATCGCTGCGGAAAATGCCTGATGGAATTTGGTGCAAAACGTGCTTGATCCCGTCAAACTCCAAGGTGTGTCCCGCATTAGGTCCTCCCTGAAAACGGGCTACAACCTGATAACGTGGCGCGAGAACGTCCACAATCTTACCTTTTCCCTCGTCTCCCCATTGAAGACCAAGTAATACGTCAACTTTCATTCAATTTATGATTACTGAAACTAATATGGTGTAAGGTTGGCCAGGCAAACGAATGCTGCCCGGCCCAATGTTTTATTATCTGTCTTCGTAAACCGCAGAAGTTTCCCGAACCTCGTTCCGGTTCTGGCAGTTTTCTTTGGTGCAGTTGCCGTAAAAAATAAGTGAGTGATGCATTACACTGAAATTCAGCATTTCACCCACCATATTCTGGATCGACTGAATGCGTGGATCGCAGAATTCCATCACTTTATGGCAATCCGTGCAGATCAGGTGATCGTGCTGCTTGTTACCATAGGATTTTTCAAACTGCGCCAGATTTTTACCGAACTGATGCTTGGTAACCAGGTCACAATCCACGAGAACATCCAATGTATTGTAAACAGTCGCGCGGCTCACCCGGTAACGCTTGTTTTTCATGCTGATGTAAAGCTCGTCTACATCGAAGTGATCTTCCCTGGTGTAGATCTCTTCCAGGATCGCAAAACGCTCAGGCGTTTTGCGCAGTCCTTTATTTTCCAGGTAAGCCGTTAAGATTTTCTTTGCGGCTTCAAAATTCGGTTTGCTGGCTTGTGGCATATCTCTGATATTCTTGCGCGAAAATACGCTTTTTTACTTAAATCACAGTCACTTTCACAGTCTTAGTTCTGACCATCCAGTTTTATAACACCTTAGTATGTGAATGGTTCCTTGCGGCTATTTGCCGTTCAGGTTGGTGTCAAAACGCTGCACATTGTACACACCCTCCACCTGCTCCAACTTGCCGATCAGAATGTCCAAGTGCTTGGTATCCTGCACATAAAGCTTAATATCTCCATTAAAAACGCCATCCTTTGTGTCAATGGTCAGGCCTCTCATGTTAATGTGCAGCTCGTTGGAAATGATCCTGGTTACGTCGTTAACCAAGCCTACGCGGTCGGTTCCGGACAGATATAGACCTGCCAGGAACGCTTCATCCTTACCCGATTCCCACTTGGCCTTAATGATGCGGTTTCCGTGCTTGGACATCAGTTCCGCGGCATTCGGGCAGGTCGTCCTGTGAATCTTGATGCCTTCATTAATCGTTACAAAACCAAAAACGTCATCTCCGGCGATCGGATTGCAGCATATGGCAAGTTTGTAATCGATTTTATCCATGTCGTCGCCGATCAGGAGTGTGTCGCTGTCTGCGCGGTCGCCATGAATGTGTTTGAGAAATTTGGTAAGCGTTTTGCCGTCGCCCGCATTTGTTGCCGGTGAGGGAGCCGCCGGATTGCTGTCCGTTGCTTTGCGCTCTTTTGCTTCCTTATCTCTTTTAAACCGCTTTAATTCATCCAGATGAATGTATCCTTTCCCGATCCGGTAGAAGAAATCACTTGTCGTTTTACATTCAAAAAATGCTCTCAATTGGTTCACCACCTCAGCCGTAAGCTCCATTCCGAGGATTTTCAGCTTTTTCTCGACCATCTGCCGCCCGTCTGTTTCATAACGGCGGTTGTCTTCTTTCAGAAAATCCTTGATCCTGGCCCTCGCTTTCGAGGTTACTACGATCCGCAGCCAGTCCTCATTCGGTTTCTGTTTGCTGGATGTAATAATCTCGATCTGATCCCCATTATTAAGCACATAACTAATCGGAACGAGGATCCCTCCTACTTTCGCCGCCATGCAATGCACGCCGACTTCAGAGTGTATATCAAATGCAAAATCCAGCGCCGTGGCACCGCTTTGCAGCACTTTTAGTTCTCCTTTTGGTGTAAAAACAAAAACCTCTTCATTGAATAAATTGCTCCTGAACTCGTCCAGGAACTCAATAGCAGCCGTTTTGTCCCCAAAACCATTCTCCAATGTCTCCCTCACCTGGGTGATCCACTGCTCAATGTTACCGCGGACTTTGGTATCATTGCCCTTGTATTTCCAGTGCGCAGCATATCCTTTTTCCGCAATTTCGTCCATCCGCGAAGTCCGGATCTGCACTTCCACCCACTGTCCGCTTTTGCTCATCACCGTCGAGTGAAGCGACTGGTAACCATTGGCACGCGGCGTGCTCAAAAAGTCTTTCAAACGATCCGGGTTGGGCTTATAATGATCGGTAACAATGGAATACGCCTGCCAGCAGATCGCTTTTTCCCTGTCATTCTCGGCCGAAGATTCCAGGACAATGCGAATGGCAAAAAGATCATAGATTTCTTCAAAAGGCTTGTTCTGCTTTTTCATTTTGTTCCAAATCGAATAAATCGATTTGGGGCGGCCTTTCAGAATAAAATTCAATCCCGCAGATTCCAGATCCTGCGCAATCGGCTCCATAAACTTCGAAATAAACCGGTCACGGATGCCTTTGGTTTCTCTCAGTTTCCTGGCAATAGCACGGTATTCCTGGGGTTCGGTATATTTCAGGTAAAGCTCTTCCAGCTCCGACTTAATGCTGTAAAGTCCAAGCCGGTGCGCCAGGGGTGCGTAAATGAAAATGGTTTCAGAAGCAATTTTCAGCTGTTTGTCGCGCGGCATGCTATCCAGCGTCCGCATGTTATGCAGCCTGTCGGCAAGTTTCACGAGAATTACGCGCACATCGTCGGACAATGTGAGCAGCATTTTCCGGAAGTTTTCAGCTTGTTGGGAGCTGCCATATTCGAACCTTCCGGAAATTTTGGTCAGTCCGTCGATGATTTTTGCTACTTTTTTGCCAAAAAGTCGCTCAATGTCTTCGATACGCATATCCGTATCCTCCACTACATCGTGCAGCAAGGCGGCCACAATTCCCGTCGTACCCAATCCGATCTCTTCAACTACGATCTGGGCAACGGCAAGCGGGTGGTAAATATAGGGTTCTCCCGAGCGGCGACGCATGTCCTTATGCGCGTCCACGGAGGTGTAAAAGGCTTTTTTGATTAGTTTGGCATCATTATCCTTTAAGAAGGGCTTGGCTGTTCGTAATAACCTCCGGTATTTTTTGAGAATATCCTTCCGCTCCTGTTCCAGATCAATGGTGAGGGGTTCAACGAGTTGCTCCACTGCTATATTTTAATTGGTATGCTTCACCAAAATAACAAATTCCGGCGACATTTTTCAATTTAATTTTACCCAAAGATAAAATTTTCAAAAAAGTTTGCATCTATCTAAAAAATAAGAATACCTTTGCACTCCCAATTCGACAAAAGGCGTCGAAAACGGGAAAATAAGTGAGCGGGCGTGGCGGAACTGGTAGACGTGCTAGACTTAGGATCTAGTGCCGCAAGGCGTGGGGGTTCGATTCCCTCCGCCCGTACGATTAACAAGGGAATGACGGGGCGTCAGGATTCCTATCTCGATAAGAAAAATGAGCTGCTCCGAAGTAAAACCCGTCAAATGCCCTCAGGACTTAGTTTTGAGGGCATTTTTGTTTTTCTTTTCTATTTAATCTAAAAGTTTTACCCATAGCATAAGCGACACATGGAAGTTGTATTAGAACAAAATTCGCCGACATTAGCCTCTCTTAAAGTAACGTTGACGAAAGACGATTATCAGCCTAAAATTGATAAGACGATCAAGGATTACTCAAAAAAGGTTAACCTGAAAGGCTTTCGTCCTGGCAAAGTGCCATCCCATGTGATTCAGCGCATGTATGGTAAAAGCATTCTGGTTGACGAGGTGAACAACCTGTTGAGCACTGCCGTAAGCAGCTATATCAGAGAAAATAAATTGCAGGTTGTTGGCGACCCTGTTCCCAACCGCGAAAAAGCTGCCGAAGTTAATTGGGACAGCCCAAGCGAGCTGGAATTCATTTATGACCTGGGTGTTGCTACGGATTTCGAAATCAACTTCTCAGAGCTTCCAGCAGTAAAACGTTACACGATTAATGTTGACGATACAGAATTGTCTAAAACAATCGAAAACCTGCGTGAGCGCTTTGCAGAAAACATTCATCCGGAAGTGAGCGAAGAAGGTGATATGATCTTCGGAGAGCTGAAACAAGAATCTTCTGAATTCACAACCCGCACTGCGATCCCTACCAAACAAGTGAAAGCAGATGCGCTGGCGAAGTTCATCGGTGTTAAAAAAGGTGACGAAGTCGTTTTCGACATTCAAAATACATTTGCCGACGAAGCAGCGATTGCACACGTTACCGGCAAGAAAAAAGAAGATGTAGCAACGCTTTCCGGCGACTATACATTGGTTGTTGAAGATGTAACGCGTTCGGCAGCATCGGAACTGAACCAGGATCTTTTTGACAAAGTTTTGGGACCAGGCCAGGTTGAAAACGAAGAGCAGTTCAACGAAAAACTTCTGGAAATCATCAAAGGAAACTACGAGCGTGAAACAGAAGCATTGCTTCGTCGCGATATCGAGAATGCTTTGCTGGACAGCATTGCCATCGAACTTCCGGGCGACTTCTTGAAAGACTGGCTGGAGCGCACCAACGAAGGCAAGTTCACCCGCGAGCAGATCGAAGAGCAATTCGAAGATTTTAAAAAATCATTGAAATTGAGCTTGATCAAAAATAAAGTGGCTGACAAAGAAAGTGTTAAAGTGGAATATCCTGAAATCCTTGAATTTACCCGCAACATGGTAAAAGGACAGTTTGGAATCTACGGAGACGACGACAACATGAAAGAAACCATAGACCGCGTGGCTCAGGGTTACCTTGCTGATAAAGAGCGTGACAACTACACACAGGTTTTCAATCAGGTTTTTGATAACAAAGTAATGGAGATCATCCGCAGCCAGGTTTCTACGGACGAGCAGACCATTGAAGTAAGCGAATTTGAAAAACTGGCGAAAGGCGAAGAAGTAGCCGCGTAACCAGTTTCAATAATATTTTTTTTCACCGTTCATTGCATTTGCATGAACGGTGTTTTTATTTAAAACCAATGCGTTCGCGTTCCTCTCCGATATGCCGAATGATCCCGTCGCCGAACCATTGCTTGAATTTCATTTTCCACTGATCGAGCTCGTTCTGCATTCTTCGGTTCTCAGCGAGTAACCGCGTATTTTCCTGACGTAGCCATTCAGTTTCCGACATTGTCAATCCGTCGAAGCCCAATAATTCCGGGAGCGGAACGTCGAGCAGTTTGGCAATGTTTTCGACTCTGGAAACAGAAAGCTCAGTCCGGCCACGTTCCAGATCGCCGTATGCCGTTGTGGAGAGACCGAGCATATCAGCCATATTTTCCTGAGAAAGGCCTTTTTGCAGCCGGATCATGCGAATTTTTTCAGACAAGTTTGATGCAACATTCATAGCCACCGCGTTTTTCATGCCGATTTATCATTTGTTATGCAATGTAATAAAGACCTTCTTCGCTGACTCTCGCAATTTTCGATAATTTATCGCTTGAATAGACAAGGATTATTCAATGAAATAATCAATTTTGTGAAATCCAAAGAATAAAGAGGCCGGATTATTAACAGAAACTAACAGATAGCGCTTTTTGTTCTTTTACTTATTTGCCCTTTAATATTACTTCAATTAAAATTTAAATTGATCGATGAACCACGGAAATGAATTTAGAAAATACGCCGTTCACCACCTTGGAATGAATGGCCTTACAGTTGACGGCTACGTAAACCACACAGTTGAAAATATGACGCGTTCAGTCATTGAAGAGCGTCCGATGAACTTCCGTGAAGTAGATGTTTTCTCGCGCCTGATGGCCGACCGCATTATTTTTATGGGAACCGGTGTTGATGAC
Organism: Dyadobacter chenhuakuii; assembly: GCF_023821985.2. Classification (NCBI taxonomy): domain Bacteria; kingdom Pseudomonadati; phylum Bacteroidota; class Cytophagia; order Cytophagales; family Spirosomataceae; genus Dyadobacter; species Dyadobacter chenhuakuii. Next base: position 3,471,736 of record NZ_CP098805.1, read on the forward strand.
AACATTGCCAACATTATCGTTGCCCAGCTTTTGTTCCTTGAATCGGCTGATGCGAAAAAAGATATTTTAATGTATATCAACAGCCCGGGCGGTTCTGTGTATGCAGGTTTGGGAATTTATGACACGATGCAATATGTGCGTCCGGATGTGGCAACGGTTTGTACAAGCCTTGCAGCTTCTATGGGTGCAGTGCTTCTGGCAGGCGGCGCGGCAGGAAAAAGATCCGCACTTCCACATGCCCGTGTAATGATTCACCAGCCATCAGGCGGTGCGCAGGGAACGTCGGTTGACATTGAAATCACCACGCGTGAAATTGTAAAACTGCGTCACGAGTTGTACGAAATCCTGGCAAATCACACAGGTCAGACACCTGAGCAAATCGCTATCGATTCCGATCGCGATAAGTGGCTAAAAGCTTTGGAAGCAAAGGATTACGGCCTGATTGACGAAGTTTTGACAAGAGACAAATAAGGTTTGAATGCTTTTTCTTTAACCGCCCGGATAGGTCCCCTGTCCGGGCGGTTCTTATTATAAGGGCCGGGGCCGATTTGGTAACCCCGACAAAAAACCGGAAATTTGTAATATTGTCTCTACACAGGTCAACATCGGTAAGATTTTTTGAAACATTAATTTCAGTCTTCTTGTTAATGTGGCTCCTGGTTTGTAATCACACAGCAAGTTCAAGTTGGCGACAAACCTGCAATTATTTAAAATACAGCGAAATCAATGGCACAAGTTAGTTGTTCGTTCTGCGGACGTAAGAAAAACGAAGTAGATTTATTACTTTCCGGAATCGATGCACATATATGTAATCACTGCATCGCGCAGGGACATCAGGTAATAACAGAGGAGTTGGGATCCAAAGAAGATAAAAAGGAAAAAAAGACCAAGTTACCCAAGCTGAAACCCATTCCCCCGCAAGAAATTAAGCATTTCCTCGAACAATATGTGATTGGCCAGGACGAAGCAAAACGCTCATTGGCAGTTGCCGTTTACAATCATTACAAGCGCCTCAACCAGCCGACTTCAGAAGATGATGTTGTGATCGAAAAGTCGAACATTATAATGGTAGGCGAAACGGGAACCGGGAAAACCTATCTGGCCAAATCCATAGCACGCATTCTCCAAGTTCCTTTCTGCGTGGCGGATGCAACCGTTGTTACAGAAGCGGGTTATGTTGGTGAAGATGTTGAAACAATTTTGACCAGACTGCTGCAAGCGGCTGATTACAATGTGGAAGCTGCCGAGCGTGGGATTGTTTATATTGATGAAATTGATAAAATCGCGCGCAAATCGGATAATCCTTCTATTACACGGGATGTCAGCGGCGAAGGCGTTCAGCAGGCCCTTTTGAAATTACTGGAAGGCTCATCTGTGAATGTTCCACCACAAGGCGGACGCAAGCACCCCGACCAGAAAATGATCACTTTGAACACGGAAAACATCCTGTTCATTTGCGGCGGCGCATTCGACGGCATTGAAAGGCACATTGGAAAACGCATTAACACGCGCCCGATCGGCTTTTCGGGAGATAACCGCATTATCGAAATCTTTGATAAAGGAAATCTGATGCGTTATGTGACTGCTATGGACCTTAAATCATTCGGTCTGATTCCTGAATTGATCGGCCGTCTGCCGGTGTTGACGCATTTGAATCCATTGGACCGCGAAACATTGCGCAGGATTTTAACAGAGCCTAAAAATGCATTGGTAAAACAATATGCAAAATTGTTCTCCATGGAGGGCATCACACTTCATGTTGAAGACGAAGTGCTGGATTTTATCGTTGACCAGGCCATGACTTACAAACTGGGAGCACGTGGTCTCCGCGCGATATGCGAGTCGATCATGACGGACGCGATGTTTGATCTGCCTTCCCAAAAAGATGTGAAAGAATTCACGCTCTCGCTGGATTACGCAAAAGACAAGTTCGAGAAATCTTCCATGTCATTACTTCGCTCAGTGGCTTAAACAAGCAATTGGCAATATTGAAAACGCTCTGCTTTCCTCATCGGAATTCAGAGCGTTTTACTTTTTATGGCAATAGTCCTATTTTGCATTAAAATTAAATTCTGAAATGGAAAATTGGTTAGCAAATAAGTCTATTGTAATTATTGGAGGAACAACAGGGCTGGGCTTTTCTGCTGCTAAGGCTTTTGTGAGAAATGGTGCTAATGTGGTGGTCGTAGGCCGCAATCCGGAGAACTGTCTCGTGGCCGAGCTGCACCTGGGCAACACGGCCCGCGCCAAGCAAGGCGACGCGACACATCCGCAAACCGCATTGGACGCCATTCAGCTTTGTATCCGGGAATTCGGCAGTTTTGATGGCTTATACCACGTTGCCGGCGGAAGCGGCGAAAAATTCGGCGACGGCCCTTTGCACGAACTCTCGCTCGAAGGCTGGAATAAGACACTGGACCTTAATTTAACTTCGCTCATGCTCTCAAACCAGGCTGCGATCCGCACATTTATGGGCATGAACAAAGGTGGCAGCATTCTTAATATGAGCTCCGTGCTGGCACATGCTCCGGCTTCACAGCATTTTGCCAATCATGCTTACGCCACTGCGAAATCTGCCGTGATTGGTTTTTCAAAATCTATCGCAGCCTCCTATGCCTCCAAAAATATCCGCGTGAATGTATTAACGCCCGGCATCATTGAGGGCGTTGAGAACAGCTCGGAGGCCTCAGACCGATACATCAGAAGCAAACAACCCCTCGATGGCGGCCGCTATGGCCTGGCAGGCGACCTGGATGGTGCTTCGGTTTACTTTATGTCTGATTATGCGCGCTTTACGACCGGGCAAATCTTCACCGTGGATGGTGGCTGGAAAATTACGGATGGCCAATTCTAAGCGTTATCACGTCATACTTGTGTGAAGAAATTATGCAGGCTGTACCACAGATCGCTTTTTTGCTTTTATTCGCGTAAATTCGTTTAATAAGTTCTTTCGGACTTGTTGGTTTTTAACTTACGCAATAGAAATATATGGCAACCGGCCCCATTGTAACGCTTACAATTAATCCAGCCCTTGATAAAAGCTCAAATGTCTCACGCATTGTGCCTGACAATAAACTGCGCTGCGACGCCCCAAACTTTGAAGCGGGCGGCGGCGGTATCAATGTGGCCAAAGCGGTGCATAGGTTAGGCGGAAACCCCATCGCCATCTTTACGATAGGCGGGCCAACAGGCCAGCGCTTGCACAAACTGGTGAAAGCGGAAGGCGTGGAAACAATGGTGATCGAAACGAAGCAATGGACCAGGGAAAACTTCCACGTGCTGGAAACGAGCACGGGATTTCAATATCGTTTCGGGATGCCGGGAACGGAAATGATGCCTACCGAAGTGCGGTCTATTTTGGAAACATTGGAAGAACTGGATCCAAAACCATCCTACATTATCGCCAGCGGAAGCCTACCTCCCGGCGTTCCGGCGGACTTTTACGGACAAATTGCCAAGATCGCCAATCAGCAGGGCGCCAAATTTATCGCTGATACATCTGGCGATGCCCTTCGTTATGCGACAGAAGCAGGCATTTATTTATTAAAACCAAACATTGACGAGCTAAGTGAGCTGGTAGGCGTTGAAAAACTGGAACTTGACGAGGTGGACGACGCTGCCAGGGCATTGATCATCCGCGGTCAATGTGAAATTGTTGTCGTTTCAATGGGCGCAATGGGCGCAATGCTCGTTACGGAAGATCAGGTGGAACATATCCCGGCTCCTCCCGTGGAACCCAAAAGTACAGTCGGGGCGGGCGATAGCATGCTTGCGGGTATTATATGGACATTATCACAGGGGAAATCCGTGCGGGAAGCTGTGAGAATGGGCGTTGCCTGCGGAACCGCGGCCACGATGAACTCCGGAAGCGAACTGTTTAAGATGCAGGATGTAAACCGCCTCATGGATTGGCTGAACCGTTACGGCAAACGTTATTCTGCGAGTTGATTTTATGTAAAAAAGGTGAAATAGTAAGATTTCCTTGCATTCGCCTTTTGCATAGAAAACAATCGTTATGCCTGAACAACATACCCGCCGTGATTTTGCCAAATTAACAGCATTAACTGCCGCTGCCATTACATTCAAACCGTTCTATATTCTTCATGCCAAGCCAAAAGTGGATGGGGAAGTGATCGGCCACGGATCCTATAAATACAAAGTGCACCAAAGCTGGGGCAATCTGGATGCTGCCAAGTTTCCGGTTAACAATTGCCACGAAATGGTGCAGGACAGCAAAGGCAGGCTGATTATGGTTGGGGATGAGGTCAAAAACAACATTCTTATTTACGACAGATCGGGCAAATTGCTGGAAACCTGGGGACACGAATTTCCAGGCGGACATGGCCTCACGTTATGGAATGCAAACGGCGAAGAGTTCCTGTTTATCAGCGATCCCAACCTGGGTAAGGTCTTCAAAACAGATTTAAAAGGAAAAATACTGCTGACCATTGAACACCCCTCAAAAGTTGGCGCCTATAAAGAAGCCGATCCATTCAAACCCACAGAAACAGCCATCGGGCCCGACGGAACGATTTATGTTGCAGACGGTTACGGCTCGCAGTGGATTTTAAGATACAATCAGAAAGGTGAATTCATTGATAAATTTGGTGGATCGGGAGACGGCGACGCGCAGTTTTCAACAGCCCACGGCATAGCGATCGATTACCGTGACAAAGCGAACCCAACATTGCTCATCACCTCCCGCGCGCACAATGCTTTCAAAAGATTTACATTAGACGGAAAATACCTGAGCACATTGTTCCTGCCCGGCGCATTCGTTTGTCGTCCCGTATTTCACGGTGACACCCTTTTTGCCGGCGTCTGCTGGTCAAGGCTGCGTTATTTAAACCAGACACCAAACTCAGGTTTTGTGACTATTATTGATAAAAACAACAAGGTTATTTCCAATCCCGGCGGAACAGCACCAGTTTATCAAAAGGGCGAATTACAATTAATGTTGCAGGAAAAACCCATCTTCATGCATTGCCACGACGTGTGCGTAGACCAGGATGAGAATATTTATGTTTGCCAGTGGAACGCCAAGAAAACGTATCCGGTGAAACTGGAAAGAGTTTAGAATAAGCATTCGGGCTGATTCGCTTCCTCAGCGAATCAGCTTGATTGTAATCCCATTGATCACCATTGTGCCTACGGTTAAAATTCCATAGGCCGCGCCAACGGACATTTGCGGCACCAGCATTGCCACACCCACGAGGAATGCTACAAACCCATAACCTGCCAAAAGCAATCCGTAAAGAATCCGCACGGCAGCGTCAGATCCTTGCTGCGAATGTGTAAAAACGGCCAATGTGGAGGTCATGATCGGGAAAGGAGTCAAGATCCCGCTCCAGGTGGGCCCAAGATAATCCGCGGCCTGAGTTAGTACCACCACAAAAAACGTCGCAACGAGCATACGCAGCGGAATGTCGTAAACCGGCTGCTTCCTCACCTCCCCTTTTCCTTTTGGTTTTGGAAAAAAATACAAAACTGCCGTTAGCACAACGAGATTCAAAATCACGGCTGATACCAATGATATGGTGCTTCCCAATGATAAGATCGCCACGATGAAGAAAACCACGTAACTGATCATAACGGTAGGCAACCATGAAAGCCGGGACGAGAGGACGGAGTAAACCAATGCGAACAATATGGTCCCAACCGAGCCCAGCAATGCCGAAGTGATCGTGGAAGCAGCGAATAACGGGCCGTGTTCCAACGCGATAAAAAAGGAAATTGGCCCGGCAACCCATGGAAATCCGCCGATCCAGCCGCCTAAGCCTTCACCCCATTTTCTGACGGCAAGTGTAACGCCCGCAATCAGGGGAGGCATAAGCAATATTTTGGCAAGAAGGAGATCAGACAAAGCAACAGGGCATAAAATGTGACGCAAATTTACGTTTCAGCTATTAAATCGCCGTTAAAATCAGAAAATTGTTAAAGCTTTTATTTGCAACGCAGTTGCAAAACGCATATTTTTGCAACATTGTAACAGTTTAATGTTACGCAAACTTCTCTTTTAAGGCATAAAGTGCTGACAATGAAACGGATTGCCATTAGTCTCCTTCTCTTTTTTACCTCCTTCATTGCACATGCCCAAACCACGGATTGCGCTTGTTTTGTAAAGGGAGTGGTGAAGGATCAGCACACCGGGCAGCCGATCGTTGGTGCGACGGTTTTGGTGGTTGGACAAAACAGCGGTGTTTTTACAGATGAAAACGGGCGTTACGAGCTGCGGAATCTCTGCCCTGGCGCTTATACATTGGAATGCAGGATCATTGGTTACAATCCTTTCCGTGAAAAGCTGGATTTAACTGCTGGTCATGAAGAAAACTTCAATTTGCTGGAACAGGAAGTGCATTTAAAGGATGTTGAGATCACGGCACACAGGACCGATGCGCCAAGCTCGCAACCGTTATCGACCATTACAGGAGCCGATCTTGACAAAACGCGCGGGCAAAATCTGGCAGAAAGTTTGAAAGGAATGACCGGCGTTACATCCCTGCAAACGGGCTCTTCGATATCAAAACCTGTCATTCACGGCCTCCATAGCAACAGGATCCTGATCATGAACAATGGTGTGCGGCAGGAAGGCCAGCAATGGGGTTCCGAGCACGCACCCGAAATTGACCCTTTCATAGCGACCCGCTTATCGGTTGTAAAAGGCGCTGCGGGCGTGCGTTACGGCTCGGATGCGATCGGCGGCGTAATTCTCGTGGAACCGGAAGAGCTTCCTTTCGATAAAGCATTGAGCGGTGAAGTGAATGCAGTCGGTTTTACCAATGGCCGTCAAGGCGTTTTATCAGGAACATTGCAAGGCAGTATCAAGGGCTTCAAAGGCTTTGGATGGCGGGCGCAGGGAACTATTAAAAGAGGTGGGAACATCAGAACGCCCGATTATTTCCTGGATAATACGGGCATTAGCGAAAAAAACTTCTCATTGGCAGCAGGTTACCGCAACAAAGGCTTGGGAATTGATGTCTTTTACAGCCGTTTTGATACGAAAATCGGGATATTTTCCGGCTCCCACATTGGCAGCGTTACGGATTTACTGAATGTGATTGAAAACGGCGAGCCGTTTGTAAAATCGGGTTTCAGTTACAACATTGGCCGGCCTAACCAGAATGTGAGCCACGAGCTCATGAAGGCGGAGACACATTATCATTTTCAAAATGGCAACCGATTTCAATGGACCATTGCGCGGCAATTGAACGATAGGAACGAATTTGATCTGCACCGTCCAAGAAATGACTCCATAGCAGCCCTGAACCATCCCGAACTGACATTTAAACTGACCACATTAACCAATGATGTAGTCTGGGATCATAAGCCCATTGCCGGAAAACTTGCCGGGCAGCTTGGAATCAGCACATTATATCAGTTTAACCTGATGGATGGCAGGCCGCTGATCCCTAATTTCAATCAGTTCAACATTGGGTTTTTCTGGATGGAGCGATATGTGACCAATGGCTGGGAACTGGAAGCGGGCGCGCGTTACGATTATCGCTCGCTGACGTCTTTCCGGATCGTGAACCGTGAAAAAGTATCGCAGGATTTCACATTTGCCAATTTCTCGGGATTATTGGGAGCAACCCGAAATTTCTCTGAAAAATTCTCGGCAAGACTGAATTTTGGAACGGCATGGCGTGCGCCTAATGTGAGTGAACTGTTCAGCGACGGCGTGCATCATGGCGCAGCTGCTTTTGAGAAAGGCGATGCTACATTAAAGGCAGAAAAAGCGCTTAATAGCATTGCCAGCGTAAAATATGCCAGCCCGAAGTTTACAGCTGAGATCGGCGGTTACTACAACATTATTTCTGATTTTATTTACCTGAAACCACAAGCCGAACCCATTTTGACAGTTCGCGGCGCCTTTCCATATTTTAAATATACCCAAACAGACGCCAGTTTTAAAGGCATAGACCTTTCGGCGACCTGGGAGTTTATGAAATACACCAGCGTTTCGAGCAAGTTGAGCTATCTGCGTGTTTATGACCGGCGGAACGACAATTATCTGGTATTAATTCCTGCCAACAGGATCGATAATCAGATCAAATATGAACTGCCGGAAGATGCGAAATGGCACAAAGCTTATTTTTCAGTTGGAAATTTATTTGTAGCACAGCAGAAGCGTGTGCCGCCGGCTAGTGACTTTCTGGCGCCGCCCAAGGCCTACTCGCTATGGAATGTACAAATGGGAACGACATTCAATATTTCCGAAAAACAGCAGCTCGAAGTCGGATTGTCTGTTCAAAATCTCTTCAATGTGGCTTACCGCGACTATCTGAACCGGTTCAGATATTACGCGGATGACATGGGCCGCAATGCATCGTTGCGCCTGAAATGGAAGTTTGGTGCGTGAGATTGCTTTTTTACTCAATTACATAAATACTTTACCTATGAAAATGAACCGTAAATTTTCCTGGATGTTGCTTTTGGCTGCGACCGTTTCCTTTACCCAATGCAAAGATGCCGGCGATGATGTTCAGATCGACGACGAAAACGAATTGATCACTTCTGTGACATTGAAATTTACAGAAGATGGAACGACCAATGTTCAATCATTTTCGTATAAAGATGCTGATGGGGACGGCGGGAATGCACCAACTCAATTCGACACCATCGCATTAAAACCTAACAAAACGTATACGGTGGCCATTGAGTTACTGGACGAAAGCAAAACGCCTGCGGATAACATTACGGAGGAAGTTGCTGAGGAGTCGGACGAGCATTTATTTGTGTACACGCCTTCACCATCCGCATTGCTTACTTACACTTATGGTGATAAGGATGAGAATAATTTCCCAATCGGGCTAACCGGAAAAGCAGTGACTACTGCCGCAGGATTAGGGAAATTGAAGGTTCAGCTGCGTCATCAGCCTGACACTAAGAATGGAACGCCAGGACCTGGAAGCGACGATGTAAATCTTGATTTTAACCTGAAAGTGCAGTAATTAACCGCACTTCGGGCAAACTCCCTGGATCAACAGGTTGAAATTTTCAGGGTGATAACCCTTTGGCAGCTGAACGGCAGGAATGTGTATATTCTCAAGACAATTGGTTTCTCCACATTCACTGCATTTAAAGTGGATATGGTCGTGGTGATGTTTTTCCTCCGAGCAATTGTGCGAGCATAATGCATAGCGCAATCCCTCATCGTCCAGCACCTTATGAATGATGCCTTTTTCAAGAAAGGTTTTCAATGTTCGGTAAATGGTCACCCGATCATAGTTTTCGCCAAGCGCTCCTTCCAGATCACCATGGGACAACGCATTTTTCTTACTTATAAATGTCGAAAGCACATCTTCACGGCATGTTGTCGTCCGCAGATGATGCCCTTTCAATGTTTCTCTTAACTGATCCATTGTTTCCAATAATTGATTTTCGGAATCCTGTTACGGTTTATGCCAGACCGGGAATTCCATACCGGGTATTCCATACCGGGTATTCCATACCGGGAATACTTTTTATAAAACCTTTCCCGTCAAAGTTAAGTTCTAAGTGTAACAATTTCAAAAGGGATTTGGGTAGTGCAAAAAATGAAGAACCGACTGATCACAAAAATAATTGTGCAACTCTGTTGCAAGTGATGCCAGATAGGTTTATTTTTGCAACATTATTGTATATAGCATGAAAGCAGAACACTCACATAGCAAAGCAGATTATATCGGAATCCTGGGTTCTGTGTTGTGCATCGTGCATTGCCTGCTGATGCCTGCACTGGCATTCGGCACCACGATGTCTTCGCATCACCACCACGCCGGATTGGTTTCCCTTGATTATCTTTTTATTCTGATTAACGGTGTTGCCGTCTTTTACGCAACGAAAAACCACAAATCAATTGCTGTACGAACGATCTTATGGGGAGCATTGGCGTTATTTTCAGTATCGTTGATTTTCGAAGCAGCGCATCCTGTGTTCACCTGGCTGGGTTACATTGGCTCGGGATTGCTGATCGTAGGACATTTGACCAATCTGTACATCTGCCAGATCGCTCCCAAAATGAAGTGGAAAGTTTCTTAGCTTTTATTTGTCGTACTCAACTTCAAACCGGCTCAGATCGGGCCTATTAGCCCTTTTCCGGTTTACCTCATACTCAAAAATAGTCTTACCGAGATTGGTCATAAAGGGAAACCCAACCTTGTCGTAGTCATACTTATCGTCATTGAAGACCTGGTCTTCGTTGCAATAGATGACAGCAGTCAGCATAAATTCAATTCCCTTCTCAAAGTCTGCGATATAGGCATTATCCAGCAGGAAGCCATACGCATCACCTACCTTATTAAAAAGCCGGATATGCCTTGGTAACCGCGTTTTAGTAGCTCCAAACAGCAGAAATTTCGCATAACCGTCGTAGTAATCGTCCGTATAATGTACCGGAAAGCTCGTTTCAACCGGGAATTGGGACATATACTGATACATAAAACGGTAATCATCGGGAGTAAGACTAAACCGCTGACTGGCGGGCACTTGCTCCGGGAAGAATAGGGTTTTCAACAACCGATGCTGATCTTCCAGTGCAAAGTAGTTTTTTGTTGAAAAATCAAAAGGCTCATTCACCAGCACATTGTCCTTCATATAACCCTTCCCTATCAAAACTGGCGTCGGCGATTTCAATTCTTTTGCCGCATATTTCGCCGGCTGCTCAAAAACCACCTTGCCATCCTTTTCGAACCGGATCGGATTGGTGTATCTGTTGTTTTCAGGGCCTATGGGTGAATCCAGCCGGTGCGTGATCCTTACATTGGTGAAGCCCTTTTTATGCAAAGAATCGTTGAACTCCTCCTGTCCGATAAACTCGTATAGCCGGTTAAAAGCATCATTGTCGCTTACCAGGAGGATCTTCTTGGCATAATGTGCAACGGATGGTAACTTATTTTCAGAAGTTGAATCTGATTTTACAGCCGTCTGCTCGGGTCGCTCCGCTCCTGTAAACATGGGCGTATCCTTATCAATGCCCAGTTTATTCAGCTTTTCAAAAGCCAGCGCAACAGCCGGAAGCTTGACGGTGCTTGCCGGATAAAAGTATTTTGAATTGTCAACCTGATAGCGGTGCGTAGTGAAATGCGGCTCGTTTTTGCGGTTTCTGTCAATCTTTGTGTAAAGGATCTGGATCTGGTATTTATCCGGATCTTTAAGGAGCTCGGCAAATCTTTCCGGATGCTTTTTCAGTAATTTTTCAATGAAGTTATCGGCCTGAAATTGTGCGGTTGAAGGTAACGAAACCAATGGTAAGAGCAAGTATAGCAACAATTTATAACCTCGTAACAAAATCATGGAAATCCCTGGGCACGTGTAAAACGAAGATACAATATTTATTTTAAAGGGTTAATGGAATTATATTTTACTGCCAACGGCCTTTACTTATTTGAATATAAACATGGGCGAAATAATGGAGGAAAATAAATTGCGCAGCCGCGGATGGTTCGGAAAGTCCGGTAAGGATGGATTTATATACAGGGCCTGGATGAAAAATCAGGGTTACCCGGCAGATGAATTCGACGGACGGCCGGTGATCGGAATTTGCAATACATTTTCGGAATTAACGCCTTGTAATGGTCATTTTCGGGAACTGGCAGAATCGGTAAAACGGGGCGTATGGGAAGCAGGGGGCTTCCCGGTTGAATTTCCGGTTATGTCTCTGGGCGAAACATTGATGAAACCCACGGCCATGCTCTACCGCAACCTGGCGAGTATGGATGTGGAAGAATCGATCCGCGCCAACCCCGTTGACGGCGTTGTGCTGCTTTGTGGCTGTGACAAAACCACGCCATCACTGGTCATGGGCGCTGCCAGCGTGAACATTCCCACAATCGTCGTTTCAGGCGGGCCAATGCTCACAGGTCGTTACAGGGGCAAAAGCATTGGCACAAGTGACATTTGGCGGTTCAGTGAAATGTACCGCAAAGGTGAACTTTCACAGGAAGAGTTTACGACCTCAGAAGCTTGCATGTGCCGCAGCAACGGACATTGTGCCGTAATGGGAACGGCGTCCACAATGGCTTGTATGGTAGAGTCGCTGGGCCTTACCTTGCCCGAAAATGCGGCTATCCCGGCAGCGGATTCGCGCAGAAAAGTGCTTGCTCATCTGTCGGGTCGCAGGATTGTGCAGATGGTGCACGAGGATCTGCGCCTGTCCCAGATATTAACAAAAGAAGCTTTTGAAAACGCTATTATGCTCAATGCGGCTATTGGCGGCTCGACGAATTTTGTCATACACCTTCTTGCCATTGCAGGTCGGATCGGCGTTGATCTCTCGTTGGATGACTTCAATGCGCTTTGTGCGAAAGTGCCCCTATTGCTCAATTTGCAGCCTTCCGGCGGGTATTTCATGGAAGACTTTTACTATGCAGGCGGCTTACCGGTTGTAATAAAAGAAATGCTCGGGTTGCTGCATCAGAATGTGATCACAGCGAACGGCAAAACAATGGCAGAGAACTGTGCCACGGCCGAATGCTTCGATCCGGAAGTGATCGCTACGCTGGCAGAGCCGGTTAAAGACCTCACCGGATTGGCTGTTGTGCGTGGTAATCTTTGCGTAAATGGTGCGGTGATCAAACCCTCGGCATCATTGAAACCAGAACTGATGCAACACCGCGGACGGGCAATCGTATTTGAAGATATTGACGATTATAAAGCACGCCTTGACGATCCGGACCTGGATGTGGATGAAAACAGTATTCTGGTTCTTAAAAATGTAGGCCCGAAAGGCTATCCCGGAATGCCGGAAGTAGGAAATATGTCGTTACCGAAAAAACTGCTTGCTCAGGGGGTGATCGATATGGTGCGGATTTCGGATGGACGCATGAGCGGGACCGGATTTGGAACGGTTGTTTTGCACATTTCACCCGAAGCGGCCGTGGGCGGAACGCTGGCATTGGTCAGGGACGGCGACTACATTGAGCTGGACGTTGAAAACAGGAAACTCAATCTGGAAGTGTCGGACGAGGAGCTTGCAGAACGCGCAAAATCCTGGAAACCGCTGGAAATGGGCTATAACCGGGGTTATGTGAATTTGCATATCAATCACGTCATGCAGGCGCACGAAGGTGCCGATCTCGATTTCCTGGTTGGCGGATCGGGAGATAAAGTAACAAGAGATTCGCATTAAGGCAGGGCTGAGCAGAGCCCTTTCAAAATCAAAACATGTATAATGAGCAGCCAATTATTTGATAATCAAGTAGCGATCGTAACGGGAGCGGGACAGGGAATCGGGTTTGAGATAGCAAAACAACTCGCGTCACAAGGAGCTTGCGTGATTTTGAATGACTTTGACGAGGCCCTCGCCAAAGAAGCTGCGAGTAAAATACGGAGTATGGAAGGCGAATGTGTTGCATTTGCAGGCGATGCTTCCAAAGTTGAGGTGATCAATGGAATGGTGGAAGAGGCTGTTAAATGCTTTGGAAAACTTTCCATTGTGGTTGCAAATGCAGGCATTACGCTCTTCGGCGACTTTTTTACTTATCCGGAAGAAAATTTAAGAAAGGTCCTGGAAGTGAATCTGATGGGATCTTTCTTACTTACACAAGCCGCAGCCCGCCAAATGCGTGCGCAAAAAGCGGGCGGCAGAATATTGCTGATGTCTTCGGTTGTAGGCCATCAGGCGCACCAGTTTCTGGGTGCATATGCGATGACGAAGGCAGGATTGGAAATGTTGGCAAAAAATCTTGTGCTGGAATTATCCCCGCACGGCATCACCATTAACACAGTGGCCCCCGGGGCAACATTGACCGAAAGGACACTGGCCGAAGATCCGAATTACCCAAAAATGTGGTCTGCGATCACGCCTATGGGCCGCCCGGCGATTTGTGAAGACATTGCTAATGCTGCGTTATTCCTGTTATCCCCGCATTCCGGGCACATTACAGGGCAAAGCCTCGTCGTAGATGGCGGCTGGACTTCGGTAAGCCCCCTACCCGACCTGAGTAACCTGCATGTAAATAAGGATTAATCTTCCATTCCCTGGGAAAACAGCTGTGCTTCCAGGTCATCAATGTTTCCATCCGGCGAAACGAAAAGTTCACGCGGCTTGGAGGAGGCGACAGGAACAACCGTCATGAACGTGCGATACTGCGCATCTGAAATGATTTTCAATGTCAATGCTCTTTTCAGCACCATCGGGAATGGGACTTTGAAGAAATTGGCTATGTCAGCAGCCAGGAAATCAGGTATTTTTGAAATGTCATTTCTGAAAAAGCTTTCTACTTCTTCAAAAGGAAGCAAGGCTTCAAATATCAATCGCTCAGAACGTGCTGCCAGCGAGGTTGTATTCGTATATAATGTATGCAAACCCAGTGACACGGTCAGCAAATGAATGTGATAATTACGTTCATTTATCTCCGAAGCGGCATTGACAAACACCCATCCTTTTTGACGATATATTGCAGAAAATCCTTTGAAATTCGGATCTACATTATGCAGTTGGGCGATTTTAATTCCCTCAGGATATGGAAGTTTATGGCCGATCTGATGTACAATGTCCTGCGCATAAGAAATGTCTGCAACCGCGCCCGCAGGCTCGATCATCCAATCCCCATTCACTAATCCCTCAAAAAGCGCGTCAGCCAACCGCTGGCTCTCCACCTGACCAAGATGCAGGACGATCCGGTTACCACGCACCGAAAAATCGAGAAGTAGCTGGTTCTTGGGTTGCTTTTTAGCCATAGTGTTTCAGTTGTTGAGGTCCGAACTTCAAAGATACAGCCTTGCACATTCAGCAACAAAGCCTTTCAGAATTTTATCTCCAGTTCAGTGTGTTCAAAAGCTGGATCATGTCCTTTTGCAAATAATCGATGACAGGAGCCAGCGAATCGTTTTTCGTGGCAGTGGGAAAGTATATGGCGCCGCGCATGAAGTGTTTTGTACTGTCCGTAGTATAAAACTGGTAAGGGCTGGGCACGTCGCCTTCGATTTTAAACAGAATGGCCGTTTTCCCGGTCCTACTTAAAACCCGCTGTTCCTGAATGGCCGAAGCGCGGATCTGGTGCTTGCTGGCCAGCTTATAGGAATCGTCAATATAAGCTTTCAGCAGCGCAGGATTATTCCCGACGTCTTTATAAGTGATTTGAATGTTGGCTTTGAATTGAGGATAGTTGATGAAGATCCAATGCTTGCCTGCCGTTGCAAATGTATCGGGGACAGCCTCTGCGTATTTAGAAAATTCAAATGTATAGGGATGCTCCTGCGTCAGTTTTTGATAAGTATGCGGAGGCAGATCCACCCTGTTAAAACCCTTGGGTTTGGGGACATAACTGGCTTCTTTTTTACTGCATGCGGCTGATATAATGCATATGACAGAGAAAAGCAGTATTTTTTTATACATTGAAATGATCTCTTTTATAAAACTGAACGCGCAAACTTAACGAAAACAACATTACATTATTTCCTGCAAAAGTTTATGCAAAATAAAAAGCGAAACTGCCCTTGAGACAACTTCGCTTTTTAAGATTATAATCAAATATTACTCTACTGTCACTGATTTCGCAAGATTCCGGGGCTGATCCACATTCCTGCCGCGCATAACGGCAATGTAATAAGAAAGCAGCTGCAACGGAATTACAGAAACCAGAGGCGTAAGTAATTCGTGCACTTTGGGAACCTCAATCACAAAATCCACCATGCCCGGGATAAGCGTATCGCCCTCAGTAACAATGGCAATCACCCTTCCCTTCCGTGCCTTCACTTCCTGAATGTTGGAAACGATTTTCTCGTAAGAGCCATCTTTCGTTGCCAGGAAAACCACCGGCATATCCTCATCAATGAGCGCGATAGGCCCGTGCTTCATTTCTGCGGCGGGGTAACCTTCGGCGTGGATATAGGAAATCTCTTTCAATTTGAGAGCGCCTTCCAGTGCCACCGGGAAATTCAAACCTCTTCCCAGATAAATAAAGTTGCGTGCATAGGTGAATATAAATGCGATTTCCTTGATCTTATTAGCATTCTCGAACACCTTTTCCACCTTTGCCGGAATCGTTTCCAGCTCAACGAGCAGTTGGCGGTAAGTTTCTTCGGATATCGTGCCTTTGCGCTTCGCAGTAGCAATGGCGATCAAAGTAAGCACAGTCACTTGCGCAGTAAATGCCTTTGTACTGGCCACACCAATTTCGGGGCCGGCGTGCGTGTAAGCGCCTGCATGCGTTGCACGGGCGATGGAAGAACCCACCACATTGCAAACACCGAATATCGTCGCCCCTTTTGACTTAGCCAGCTCAATGGCAGCCAGTGTATCCGCAGTCTCACCGGATTGTGAAATGGCGATAACAATGTCCTTTTCGTTAATTACAGGATTTCGGTAACGGAATTCGGAAGCATATTCGACCTCTACGTTCACTCTCGCCAATTCTTCGAAAAGATATTCCGCTACAAGACCTGCATGCCATGAAGTGCCGCAGCCTACGATCACAATGCGGTCTGCTTCGGCCAGTTTATCCAGATAATTTGCCAGCCCGCCTAATTGCAAATGTGCATCGTCCGCACGCAATCTTCCGCGCATACTGTCGGCAATGGAACGCGGCTGTTCAAAAATTTCTTTGATCATGAAATGGTCATAACCACCTTTTTCGATGGTTTCAAGCTCCATTTCCAGCTTTTGGATATAAGGAATCGTTTCCGTGTTATCCAGATTTTGAATGCTTAACCGGCCGTCACTGATCACAGCAACTTCATAATCATCCAGGTAAACCACATCTTTAGTATACTCGATGATCGGCGTGGCGTCGGAAGCGAAGAAAAATTCATCTTCCCCGATGCCAATTACCAGCGGGCTCCCTTTTCTGGCAGCAATAAGTTGTCCCGGATGATCCAGCGACATCACCACTATCGCATAAGCGCCTACGACTTCTTTCAGCGCGTGTTTCACGGCAGATTCCAACGAACCGCCCGTCTCCTGCTGAATGTCTTCTATAAAATGAATGAGAACTTCTGTATCTGTATCGCTGAGAAACTTATGCCCTTTTGTGACCAGATTTTGTTTGATCGAAGCATAATTCTCTATAATGCCGTTGTGAATGATGGAAAGCCGGCGGTTATTGGAGTAATGCGGGTGTGCATTTACGTCATTTGGCTCTCCGTGTGTGGCCCAGCGCGTGTGCCCGATGCCGATTGTGGCGGTTAAATGTTTGGAAGCAAGCTCACTTTCGAGGTCGGACACCTTGCCTTTTTTCTTATAAATATCCAATTTGGCATTTTCCAGCAAGGCAATTCCCGAGCTGTCATAACCCCGATATTCTAGTCTTTTAAGACCTTTGAGAATTAGGGGATAAGCTTCTCTGCTTCCTACGTAAGCTACAATTCCACACATATTTTAAGAATTTAAATTGAGTGTATGTTAAATGATACGGTGCAAATAAATAGCAATCAGGAATGCTTAACAAGCTATATTATAATTAATTACTAAAAATTATCCAATTTCATAAGAGTGCTCGAACACATCGTAAATATCCTATTCCGTGATTTTTACGATTAGTACAAAAAAAATGGCGACCATTATGGCCGCCATCATTTTCAGTGATATATCCGGGATCAGTTCATCAGATCCGTATAAAGATTGTAATATGATTCCGAGAACTTCTCATCCTGTTCGTCAAGCTCAACACGTTTCGGCGCATTGTTGAAAATCTGGTTCAGACTTTCGCTGCAATGATCGTCCGCCTTCAAAACCGCGTCCGCATATGCACAGCCAATTTTAACAAATCCTTCAAAGTCGTTAGAGCGCAAATGAGCCAAAGCTTCATCGCTTACATCCATTGCTTTCGCCTTGTTATGTAAATCTGCGTCAAATTTATAGTCAAAAGCATTGTTATGCACCGTAAACACACTTTTCGTATCCTTAAACATTGGATCGTTGCGGTAAGTAGTTTTCAGATACAATGGAATCAAAGCAGTCATCCAGTCGTTGCAATGCACCACGTCAGGAGCCCAACCCAATTTTTTTACCGTTTCCAATACACCTTTGCAGAAGAAGATCGCGCGCTCGTCATTGTCATCGTAAAAGTTATTCTCCTTATCAAAGAACACCGATTTGCGGTGAAAATAATCATCATTGTCAATAAAATAGACTTGCAACTTCGCATTAGGGATAGAAGCCACTTTGATAATCAAAGGCTTTTCTTCATCTCCTACGGTAATATTTATTCCTGACAGTCGAACTACTTCATGAAGCCGGTTTTTGCGTTCATTGATAAGACCAAAACGGGGAACAAGAATTCTGATTTCTGCACCTCGTTCCTGCATTGCCTGAGGAAGTTTCCTAACGTAATCGGCAACATCGGTGGTTTGGAGGAAAGGATTGATTTCACTGGCTACATACAAAATTCGTAGTTTCTCCATAGATGTTTCAGCAGTTTGTGAAAAAAAGTTTTGCAAAATTATACAAAAAAAATGGCAAAATCAAAAAATATTCCAAACTAAATGTCATATTGCGCTCAGTTTGGGAATTCCCATTCCAAATTTTTTCATCGCCCACGGATAGTTGCTCACATGAAAGAAAAGCATCCGCTGCGGTTTGATTACTCCCTCTGATTCCACTTTTTCAATGGAAGTATTTACTTCAATCAAAGGCCTGCGCAGTTTACTCGATCAACAACTTTCAGAGCAAAAAACCATTGGGCTAATTCCCACCATGGGCGCATTGCACGAAGGCCACATTTCACTCGTTGACGCTTCCATTAAAGATAACGACGTCACAGTCGCCAGCATTTTCGTCAATCCGACCCAGTTTAATAACCCCGAAGATCTGCTGAAATATCCGCGTACGTTAGAAGCAGATTGTGCTATGCTGGAACAAGCAGGCTGCACAGCCGTCTTCGCGCCATCCGTGGAGGAAATGTATCCTGAAAAATCGTCCTTACTGATCAACTTCGGCACATTGGAAAGCGTGATGGAAGGGGCTTCAAGACCGGGTCACTTTAATGGTGTAGGCATAGTCGTTTCCAAGCTCTTCCACATCGTAAGCCCGCACCGCGCTTATTTTGGACAAAAGGATTTACAGCAAGTTTCCATCATCAAAAGGTTGGTCTCAGACCTTGCGTTTAACCTGGAACTGATCGTCTGCCCCACTATTAGAGAAACGGATGGCCTGGCCATGTCCTCCCGCAACCGCAGGCTTAATGACGCTGAACGCAACATTGCTCCGCATATTTATCGGATATTGGAAGAAGCGAAGCAAAGTTTGCTGGCAGGAAAGGACATTACAGAAACCGTTTCCGCTGCTAGCAATGCATTTAATGCTATTCCGGAGTTTAAGCTAGATTACTTTGAAGTGGCGGATGTAAAGACATTGCAGCCGATTCCCAGCCTCAGCGCTGCCGGAACAAATGCTATTTGCGTGGCTGCGTTTTTAGGGCCGGTGAGGTTGATTGATAATGTTGTGTTTTAGAAGGCCTGTCAGCAGCTACCAAGCCCTGTCAGCCTGAGCGGAGACGAAGGCGCGCTACTTCTGGGTAACGCGCCTTCGTCTCCGCTCAGGCTGACAGGGCTTGGTTGGCTCAGGCTGGCAGGGTTTGGTTGGCTCCGTCTGGCAGGGCTTGGTTAACTCAGGCTGACAGGGCTTGGTTAACTCAGGCTGACAGGGCTTGGTCAACTCAGGCTGACCGGGTCAGCCCAGCCGACATAAACGCTTCCTCCGCCCTTACGACAACTTCCAGTCCCCTCTGTACTTCCTCTTCACAAACTGGTTAGCCTCGTCAAAGTTGGTGATCTTCATATTATTACCATCCCAAAGCAACTTCTTCCGACCTGGATAGTCAAATCCTTTGCCGTCTGCTTTCGCTGTGCGGAGGTTGTAGCTGCGGATTCCGAGGTTACCCATGATGACGGTTTCGGTCAATGGTCCGGCGTAGTCGAATGATGAGGTTAACGCTTTGTGTTCTTTGCTATTGAAACCGGCT
The DNA here is from genome assembly GCF_023821985.2 of Dyadobacter chenhuakuii. Classification (NCBI taxonomy): domain Bacteria; kingdom Pseudomonadati; phylum Bacteroidota; class Cytophagia; order Cytophagales; family Spirosomataceae; genus Dyadobacter; species Dyadobacter chenhuakuii. The sequence continues at coordinate 3,491,619 of NZ_CP098805.1, forward strand.
TTGCAGGCGTCGGTCCAGGAGACGTGGTGACCGAATTCTGGCATTGGTGTGTATTTGTTTCCAAAATCACCTTGCTTGTATTCGAGCTTCGTGCCGTCGTTCAGGTAAACTTTTGGGTTAATACCATAAGTCCCGCAAGTCATAACGCCTTTTTGACCTATTAACAAAACACCATTGCTGCTGTCTGGCTCGCCTAGCGGATCGTTGGCAGGGATAATGTCCGGATGGAAAGGACGCAGGCCGCCGTCGTGCCAGGTTAATGTTACTTCGGATTTGTTGATCTTGTTCGCAGGGAATTTAAGCTGAACCCTCGATGATGGCGGGCAGCCTTCGGGAATGTATTCGGGCGTCCAGTCTTTAATGAAAACTTGTCCTACGCTGCATTCCAGTTCGGTTGGATAGCCTAGTCCCAATGTGCGGAAAGCAGGGTCGATCAGGTGGCAGCCCATGTCGCCTAATGCGCCTGTTCCGAAATTCCACCAGCCTCTCCATTTGAATGGATGCCACGCCGGATTATAATCAACCCATTCAGCCGATCCTACCCAAAGTTCCCAGTCAATGTCAGCAGGAACGGGGAATTTTTCGGTTGGAACGGGAATTCCTTGCGGCCACACCGGACGGTTGGTCCAAACGTGCGCTTCGTGCACATTACCGATCAGACCTTTGGAAAACCATTCTTTCATCTGCGTTTGCGCAGGGTTGGAAGCGCCCTGGTTACCCATTTGGGTTACCACTTTATATTTACGGGCTGCTTCTGTAAGCATCCGCGCTTCATAAATGTCGTGCGTCAACGGCTTTTGCACATATACGTGCTTGCCGCGCTGCATGGCCGCCATCGCGATTATGGCGTGCATATGGTCGGTTGTGGAAACGGTTACGGCGTCGATGTCCTTTTCCATTTCATCAAACATTTTCCTGAAATCCTTGTATTTTTTCGCAGTCGGATGCAGCTCAAAATTCTTTTTGGCCTGGTTCCAATCCACGTCGCAAAGTGCTACCAGATTTTCGGCACCTTTATTCCAAGCATTATTTGTATCTGAAAAACCCTTTCCGCCAACCCCTATTCCCGCAATGTTCAATTTGTCACTTGGTGCCACGAAGCCTTTGCCCAGCACGTGCCGTGGGACAATAAAAAAGCTTCCAATCGCTGCTGCCGTCGTTTTTTGCAAAAACTCCCGGCGCTTCACATCCTTCGGTTTATTTTCTGAACGCATCTGATTTGATAGTGAAAAGATAAAGTGGATAATATTGTTTAAAGCATACTTGTTATAATAATTACTTGCAGTGTCCGCATTTGTGAACGGGAACCGTAACCATAACGCCGATGTTTTGAAGGCTGTATATTATTCCCTTAACTTTGGGGTGAATAAGGACATTAATAAATTCCCGACTTACATTACCTGGTAATGCAAATAACACTCATGAAATCGAAGATTCACCGGGTTAAGGTGACTCAGGCGGAGTTGAATTACGTAGGCAGCATCACCATCGACGAAGATCTTATCGACGCTGCCGGATTGGTTGAAAATGAACAAGTTCACATTGTCAATAACAATAACGGGGAGCGCTTTGTGACGTACGTTATCAAGGGCGAAAGAGGGTCCGGAATGATCTGCCTGAATGGCGCCGCGGCACGCAGGGTTCAGATCGGCGACATCATCATTATCATTGCATACGGCTCCATGAGCCAGGAAGAGGCCAAGACATTCAAGCCAATGGTCGTGTTTCCGGATCATAATAATCATCTTGTGGTGTAGGCCAAACTTCTTTTCTTTGCGGGTTCTCAAAATTCTTTAAACAGCTATGAAAAGCGCTTTACGTTACATCATTTCGCTTGCGCTGGCAGGCGGCCTGATCTGGTTTGTCTTTAAAGACATCAACTTCGCAGAAATGCTGGACAGGTTTGCCAAATCGGACTGGCGATGGATTGCATTATCCTGCTTTTTGCTGCTTTGCGCACACGTAACGAGAGCCTGGCGCTGGGGCATGCTGATGGAGCCGCTGGGTCACAAACCCGGGCTTTTCAATAGTTCTATTTCCGTATTAACCGGTTATTTTGCCAATTACATTGTGCCCAGAATGGGCGAAGTGACGCGCTGCGGCACGCTATACAGGCTGGAACGCATTCCCGTCAACCTCAGCTTCGGGACCGTTGTTGCGGAACGTATATTCGACGTGCTGATCCTGCTCATCATGATCGGTTTGAATTTTATTCTGGAATTTGACCGGCTCAGTAAATTCTTCACTGATTTTTTTCAAAGTAAAGTTTCAGGCGGCGAGGGCGGCAGCACAGGGACTGGAATCCTGGCGGGGATTTTGGTTACGGGCATGGTTGTGGTGGTTGCCGCGGGCATTGCGGTTTATAAAAATGTCGCCTTAAGGGACCGTTTGCAGCAGAATGCATTGATCCAGAAGATCGTTACGTTCGCAAAAGGAATGCTTGATGGTTTTTTGAGCATCCGTAAATTGAAGAATCCGGGATTGTTTATTCTTAGCACGATCGGCATCTGGGTTTTCTATTACTTCGTGTCCTACGTGCTGTTTTTCTGCATTCCCGAAACTTCCAACCTCGGACCATTGGCTGGCTTGACATTGTTGGTTGTAGGCGCCATTGGTATGACCGCACCCACACAGGGCGGAATAGGAGCTTATCATTTGCTGGTTGGTAATGTGATGATTTTGTACGGATTATCTCAAAACGATGGCATTACATTGGCTACGTTTATTCATGGAGCGCAAATGATTTTTATGCTTATTATCGGCGCACTGGCATTCCTATACGTTTTAGTTCAAAACAAAAAATCGGTTTCCGAAAACAATCAGGTTGCGATTGAAAATTAATGGCTGTTTTGTAGTCCGGTTATATCAAAAGCGCGTATGACATCGTACTAACCTTACAAAAATCCTTACACCGATTCATTCCATGAACCTCACCGAAAGCAAGATTTTAAGACTCGAAGAAGCCATTCCAACCATTGAAGACTGGCAACGCGCCGGACAAAAGGTTGTTTTTACAAATGGCTGCTTCGACATTGTTCACTTAGGACATATAGACTATCTCGAAAAAGCGCGTGCATTGGGCGACAGGCTTGTTTTAGGCCTGAACACTGATGCCTCCGTAAGCCGCCTCAAAGGATCATTAAGACCCGTCGTCAATGAGTATGCAAGAGCAAGATTAATGGCAGCGCTTTCCTTCATTGATGCTGTCATTTTGTTCGACGAACCGACGCCTAGTCAGTTGATTGAAGCTGTAAAACCTGACATTTTGGTCAAAGGAGACGATTATACCGTTGAAACTATTGCTGGCGCGGATTTTGTTTTGGGTAAAGGAGGTGAGGTAAAAACGATCGCTCTTGTAAAGGGTTACTCGACTACCGCACTGATTGAGAAAATAAAACAAGGATATAACTAACACAAATATGGCTGGTGCATATGTAATTGGTATTTTGGTGATGCTTATTAGCCTTTATGTGCAATGGCGTCTCAAAAGTAAATTTGAAGAATACTCGCAAGTAGGGCTGAGTAATGGAATGAGCGGAAAAGAAATCGCTGAAACCATGCTGCGCGAAAGCGGAATATATGATGTTCGGGTGTTGTCAGTCGAAGGACGCCTAACCGACCATTATAATCCTCAGGATAAAACCGTTAACCTGAGCCCTGACGTTTATCACGGAAGAAGTGTCTCCGCTGCCGCTGTCGCTTCCCACGAATGCGGGCACGCAGTGCAGCACGCAACTGCTTATAAATGGTTACAGTTCAGGTCTCAAATGGTGCCGTTTTTGAGCATTGCCTCGTCTTACATGCAATGGATCATCCTGGGCGGAATCGTTTTGTTAAACACAACGCCGATTCCATTGGCAATCGGCGTAGCATTATTTGCCGCAACAACAATATTCAGTTTTATCACATTGCCTGTTGAATACGACGCAAGTAACAGAGCACTTGCCTGGATTAAGAACAACAGGATTGTGAATGAGAGAGAATATGTTATGTCTGCCGATGCATTGAAATGGGCTGCCAGGACTTATCTGGTTGCTGCAATTGGTTCATTAGCAACATTGCTTTATTATGTAAGCTTGTTAATGGGAAGACGGGACTAAGGGAAGTTACTAGTCAACACCAACAACTAAAAAGGTCTGAGAGACAAGCTCTCAGACCTTTTTTCATTTCTTCTTCTGATTCCAATACACAACAACATTATGCGTCGATCTTCCCGATGCCAGGATATCCAGATCCCCATCGCCATCCAGATCCGCAGCCGTAATGTCTTCACAAGCGATTTTGATTTTATCATCGAGCGCATATTCCTGCCACTTTTTTCCTTCGGGATCTGATCCTACGAAAATTCTTACGCCTGTTTCACCGGTAACATTCGGGTTGCGCCAGCCCATTACGACCTGGTCGCGGCCCTGGCCGAAGAAATCGGCGCAGACTAATGCGTGGCCTTCTTTGATTTTGTCTGTTAAAACTGTTCTGTTGTCTTTGGAATAAACGACTAATGTGTTGCCATGCATGGGCTCGATGGTGGCGGTGAAAAGCTGGTTTTTGCCCAGACTTCCTGTTCTAACCTCTCCTACTCCCGTTTGCGGAACCATCCAGGTGCCTGATGGCGCCAAACCTTCGGCTCCGTCCAGAAAAACTTGCACACCTTCTTTACCAGCAACAGCTAAGCCTAGCATTCTGCCGGGCACTTCCATAGGGTGCATATTATGCGTCATGTGCATGCCGGTTTCTACCAGATCAAATCCCCAGATTCCTGTTTTATTTTGAGGAACATCAAATGCAATAAGTTTTACGCCAGCGCCTTCGCCACCCGAATTTCCTTCACCGTGTAAGGGAAGCACGGCAAGCTGGAATGTGCCGTCGGCTTTCTTCAACCATTGCATGCGGTGAATGGTCACTTCGTGATGCAGGCGGACTGGCTCCCAAAGCTGCGTCCTGTCACTGGGGGCAGATAAATAGTAAACCGCTCCCGATTGTTTCAAATTCTTTGTTTCCGAAGGGTTCCACTGCGCACCAACGGCCACTTCTACTTTTCCATCGCCATCAATGTCCCTCGCAGCAATGCATACATTATCCTGCTCGGTCAGGTCTCTCGCAATGACATAACGCGTCCATTTTTCAGCCTTTTTACCTGGATTTTTATACCAAACAATTTCCTTTTTATCTGCCAGTAAAATATCCGGCTTGCCGTCTCCGTCCACGTCGCCGGACGTGACGCCATAACCTATACTGATCTTATCATCAATAACCTCCCCTACAAAAGTCGCTGTCTGAGCAACCGTTTTCGCTGCAACCAATGTGAGGGCAAAAAGTAAAAATTTTCTCTTCATAGTCTCCGTTTCGGGGCAGTTGCCCTTCTAATTATTTAAGCATATTTTTTCCCAATATACTTCAAAAGTGCGCAACAGCATTTGAAAAAAGACTTTTTTGTGTCGCTTTGATCGGCTTTACCTACTTTTGTAAATTATTGTGAACCAATTTACCATTCATGAAAACTGTCCCATTACACCAGGTCCATATTGATTTGGGTGCCAAAATGGTCCCATTTGCAGGTTTTGAAATGCCTGTGCGTTATTCCTCGGATCTGGATGAACACCACACTGTAAGAAATAACGTCGGCGTATTTGATGTGTCCCATATGGGCGAATTCAGCATTAAGGGGCCGAAGGCTTTGGATTTGATACAAAAAGTTACGTCCAACGATGCTGCTGCTTTGTTTGATGGAAAAGTGCAGTACAGTTATTTGCCTAATGGAAAAGGCGGTGTGGTCGACGATTTATTGGTTTACAGAATAAAAGAAGACGAATATTTCCTGGTTGTGAACGCGTCCAACATTGAAAAGGACTGGAACTGGATCCAAAGCCACAATGCAGAAGGCGTTACGATGGAAAATCTTTCCGATGACTTGTGCCTGTTTGCAGTCCAGGGGCCGAATGCGACGCCAACTTTGCAAAAGCTTACTGCGGTAGATCTGAGTGCAATGGATTATTATACATTCAAAATCGGTGAAATGGCTGGGATTCCGGATGTGATCATCTCGGCAACAGGTTACACCGGTGCAGGCGGATTTGAAATATATGTTAAAAACGCCGACGCAGTAAACATGTGGAAAGCCATATTTGCGGCCGGAGCGGAATTTGGAATAAAACCTGTGGGACTAGGCGCCCGTGATACATTGCGACTTGAAAAAGGCTTCTGCCTTTACGGAAACGACATTGACGATAACACTTCACCGCTGGAAGCTGGCTTAGGCTGGGTTACCAAATTCACCAAAGACTTTATCGACGCAAAGGAATTGAAAGAGCAGAAAGAAGCGGGTTTGCAGAAAAAACTGGTGGGCTTTGAAATGATCGACCGGGGAATCCCACGCGGACATTATGAGCTTTGCGATGAATCCGGCACCAGATTGGGCGAAGTGACTTCGGGAACACAATCACCCACATTACAAAAAGGAATTGGCCTGGGCTACGTCCCAGCCGCATTTGCCAAGCCTGAAACGGAAATTTTCGTAAAAGTGCGCGACAGGTTGTTGAAAGCCAAAGTTGTCAAACTGCCTTTTGTAAAAAACTAATTAACTCCCCCCAATTTACTCCATAGTATCGATTGCATTTTATGAAACAACTTGATGTTTGCCTTACACCCGACCTGCTTCATTTACACAAACTGGATAATTCAATTGTAGTTGTAGCAGACGTTTTCAGGGCTACTTCGTGCATGGTTACCGGCCTCGCTTATGGTGTCAAGAGCATTACGCCTGTTGCCAGTATTGAAGAATGTAAATTGTTACAGGATAAGGGTTTCATTGCAGCTGCGGAACGCGACGCACGGAAAGTAGAAGGTTTTGATCTGGACAATTCGCCTTTCAGTTATATGAATGAGCGGCTGATCGGCTCGCAGATCGCAATGACAACCACAAACGGAACGTTATCAATCGCTAAGGCAAAGGCATCGGCAGTGAAAGTAATGATCGGATCGTTCCTGAACCTGGGTGCATTGACGAATCATTTGCGTTCGGAGCCTTATGACATCCTGGTGCTTTGCGCAGGCTGGAAAGGACGGCCCAACCTGGAAGATACATTGTTTGCAGGTGCGCTTGCCGACGCGCTGAAAGACCAGTTTATGCTTTTGGAAGATGGCACATTGATGGCGCAGCGACTTTACGACCAGAGCCGTAACAACTTACTGGCCAGCGTTTCCAATTCATCCCACGTGCGCAGGCTGCAGCGTTTGGGAATCCAGAAAGATATATCTTATTGCTTGCAAAAAGACCTTTATGATGTTGTGCCTGTTTTGCGCGGAAGCACTTTGGTAGCAATGAATTAAGTTAAATACTAACAACTTTTACATGTTCAGATTCGTCTTTATTATCTTTTGCGGGTTGTTGATTTTTTCAAATCAGGCCAATGCCCAGCGAAGAACCAGCACACCTAAAAGACAAATTTTTGCGCCAAAGAAAAAGCCACCTGTCCCTACCAGGCCAGCCGTAACGCCCAAAGCTGACACGGCCATCGCGCCACGGGCAACGCAGGCAGCGCCCGTAACTGCTCCCACCGCGGACACAACAGCAATTCGCGACGCTGTCCGGGACACCATTATTACGCCGGATAGCAGCAATGTTGAAATCTCTTCGGACACGCTCACGGAGAAAGAAGCAGAAGAAAGGCTTGCTAAAACAGAACCGGCCGCAGACAGCGTACGGTCCTTCAAAATCATCATTGACAATATTTCTTATCTGTCCGTTTGTCCGGGAACAACCATTAACATCCCATTTAAAACGGTCGGGCCTTATGACGAAGGCAACACATTCATTGCACATCTGATTGACGCGAGTGGCAAATCGGTTCCTATCTCGCTGCCGGTGAGTAAAAGTCCGGTTAAGGCAGTAATTCCATCTTACAAAATAGGCGGCGAGGTTTACCGGATACAAATTGTAGCTTCTATCCCGGTGGTAAGGAGCCAGGAAGTGCCTATCCGCCTGCTACAAATGGCCAGCGCGAGACTGGAAGTGATCGACGGAACTCAGTCTGTGCGCATTATGCCGGGTCAGGAAGTTAATCTTAAAGTGAATTTTACGGGTGCTGCGCCATGGTCGTTTCTTATGTCGGACAGCACAGTTGTATATCAGACAATGTCTAATCCACATTATCTTACTGTAAAACCAAACGATGTAAAAGCTTACAGACTAACCGGCGTTGCCAATGCGTGTGGAAGTGGGAATGTTTCAGGAGAAGCCATTGTGAATGTGAATAACAATCCCGAGCCGAAACTGGAATTGAAAGAAGTGGAAAAAATTGCAAAGCTTTGCAGCGGCATTCCATTCCAGGTTCCTTTCAATGCAACAGGGAAATATAAGGATGGAAACAAATTTGTGGTGCAGATCGCAGAACGGACGGGTGCTTTCAAAACCATTTCCACGCCGGACACAACGGGTTACATTACCACCCAGATCCCAACCGATTACAAGCCTGGCGAGTACAAACTGCGCGTTGTTTCTTCTGCTCCCTACCTGGTAAGCCAGACAACCAACATTACCATTGTTTCGCCTACTGTTGCCACTTTGCAGCGGGATTCCCTCAGACTGGGCGAAAATGAAACAGGAGAACTGACACTAAAATTTACCGGCGGCGGCCCCTGGTTTGTGCTGCTTTCCGACGGCACATATGAGAATAACATTCAGGAATCGCCTTACAAAGTGAAGGTTAAGCCTGTTTTTGACACAAATTATCAGATCACTTCCGCGGGAGGTTTGTGCGGAGTAGGTAAATTTTCAGGATCTGCAAAAGTTTCGGTGAAGAGCCCTCCTGCCAGCATTACATTGGAAAAGCTGCCTCAGAATATGGTCTGCGCCGGTTCTACCATTGAAATACCATACAAAACAGAAGGCCGTTACAATCCTAACAACAAATTCAGTGTCCAGATTACGGACAAATCGGGCCGGTTTGTGAGCCTGCCGACCACCGTAACGGCTGCAACGATGAAAGTAAAACTGAGCAGTGCAGCGCAAGGCGATACGATCAGGACGCAGAAAATAAGGATCATTTCCTCATCGCCTGCCGTGTCAAGCGCCATTGAAGAGCTGGATATTGTCGCGCCTGACAAGGCAATTGCAGAAGTTTCGGGCAAAGGCACCATTACGGCCGGAAGAACCACACGCATTCAATTGAAATTCAAAAACGGATTACCGCCCTGGTCGTTCACATTATCGGACGGAACCGCCATCAACGGCACTTTCCTGAACCCATATCTGATTTCCGTTTCTCCCAAGACGACGACGGAATACACGATCAGCTCGCTGAAAAGTGGCTGCGGCACGGGAACAGGAAAAGGATCGGCATTGGTTACGGTTTCCAATTAACACGCAAAAGGCAGCTTATCGCCGTAAAAGGATGTGATCATGAAGCGGCTGGTTTTATTTGTGCTTCTTTGCGGCGCGCTGTCCCGGATTAGTTGGGGGCAAAATGTGGCGTTGGGCCAGTGGGAAACGCATTTCAACTATCTTTCCGCAAAGCACATTGTACAGGTTAATGATCATATTTTCTGCGCCTCGCATAATGGCCTTTTCAGCATTCATACTGCTGACAAACAAGTCAAAATCTGGTCAAAATCGGATGGCCTGACCAGCACCGGCATTGCAAGTTTGGCTTTCGACGAAGAGCAGAATCTTTTGCTTTTAGCTTATCGGGATGGCCATGTTGATCTGGTGTATCTGAATGAATCTGCTCAGGCAGAACAAATTAAACCCTGGCCTGTTTTTTCTCAAAATCCCGATTTACCAGAAAACAAGGACATTAAGCGCATCATTATCCGGGAAAATCTGGCTTATCTCTGCACCAGCTTTGGTATTGTGGTTTTGGACACCAAAAATCAACAAGTTGATGAAACTTACCGCTACATAGGCCCCAACGGAATGCAAGTTTCAGTCATTGACATTGCATTTGCTTCGGACTCGCTTTACGCCATAACACCGCAAGGAATGATCGGCACATCCATGTCGCCCGCTGTTAACCGCCAGTATTTTGCCAATTGGAAAGTCATTGCTACGCCGGCAAAAATAGTGGCCGTTGCGTCAAATGCTTCTCAGTTATATATAGGTTGTGCAGGGAAGGGTTTGTATTTAAAAGAAAAAGGGAACTGGAAGTCCGTCTTATCATCAGGCAGTCAGGCTTATTTTATATCTGCATCCGAAAGCGGACTTACTGTCACATTAGATGATAAGGTCGTTTTATTGGATCCAAAAAACGGCGTAAGCACTTTTACAAGCCCTTTATTTAAGTCACCTAAGGAGTCTGTCCATACAAATAGTGAGAAAATCTGGGTGGCCGATTCGAAAAACGGCCTGCTCCACAACGTAGGTCAAGCATTTCAATCTTTCACACCATTGCAGGCTGACACCACCATTGTAGATAAGAAAGACTCTGTCATTACGGATCTGAACGGTTTGATCTGGACACGGCTTCCTGATTATCTGGGAGGAGGAATTTTGGTAAAAAATGTGCAAAACCAGCAACGCGTACTTTCTACGAACGTTGGCAATGGGAGCCTGCCCTCTTCCATCATTAATAATCTGGCCATGGATTTGGATGGAAACATTTGGTTTGCGAGCGACAGGGGGATCGGGTATTTTGTATCAGAAAATATCCTGAATGCAGCCAGGGTTGATGCGGTTTTGCCAATATACGGTCAGAGGAAGCTTTTTGCCAACGAGAAATGTACAGCCCTTGCCATTGAGCCGGGTAACCGAAAGTGGATCGGAACGCGGAATGGCCTTTATCTTTTTAATGCCGATGGCACGGAGCTTGTCCAAAAATTCACATCAGCAGACAGTCCTTTGCCATCAGATTCAATCCGTGCTTTGGAATTTGATTCAGAAACGGGCAATTTGTTTATTGATACCCCGAATGGAATGGTGTCTTACCGCAGCAATGCGACAACCTCAGCTGAAAATTTTTCGAATGTTAAAATTTTCCCAAATCCGGTTCATCCTGGTTATGGCGGGTTTGTTGGAGTAACAGGTTTGAAAAATGAATCCATTGTAAAAATCACCGAACTTTCCGGCCGCCTGATCTATGAAACAAAATCACAAGGTGGCACTGCGACCTGGAATTTGAATGATTATACGGGCAAGCGTGCCAGAGGAGGGATTTATATGATCCTGGTAGTAACGCCAGATGGCAGTGAAACATTTGCCGGAAAATTGGCAGTAATTGATTAATAATTAAAACAGAAATGCGATTTACGCCCTCGTAAATCAATAAATCTAACTATGACAACCCCAGAATTTGCACCCTATATTGTAGGCATCACCGGCGGAAGTGCTTCGGGAAAGACATTCTTCATGAAAAGCCTGATCGATTCGTTTGAGAAAGAAGAGATTACCCGCATTTCCCAGGACAATTATTACCGCCCCATTCACGAGATCCCCCGGGACGAAAACGGCGTCGAAAACTTTGATTTGCCCGAAACCATTGACCACCATTTATTTGCCGAACACATTGCCGTGCTGCGGGCAGGGCGGGAAGTGCATCAGAAAGAGTACACATTCAACAATCCATTGATCAAACCCGAAATTTTGGTCTTCGAACCACGGCCAATCATCATTGTAGAAGGTATTTTTGTCTTCTACTTCCCGGAAATAGCCAGATTGATCGATTTAAAAATTTTTGTAGATGCAAAGGAGCACGTTAAAATAAAACGCAGAATTATTCGTGATAATAACGAGCGCGGTTACGACCTGGACGATGTGCTCTACCGCTGGGAACATCACGTAGCGCCAACTTATGATAAATTTATATTGCCCCTGCGCTCCGAGGCGGATATGATCATCAACAACAACACCCGCTTCGACACCGGCCTGGAAGTGTTAAAAGGTTTTTTAAAAGGAAAGCTGGCAGAGAGGAAAAATAATCTCTAAATTGCAATGCATATACGTCGGGCTGCGTTAAATACATCACGTGCTGATATAGAGTCCCGCGTTGGTACAATTTTTTTAGACACCAAAGGAATCATTTTTACCAATTCTACTAAGTTCCAATATGAAAACCACCTTGCTAACACCAAACTTATCTAATCATTTAGGCAAAATGAAAGCGTTGCTATTTATCTTCTTGTTTTCATTTGTGCTTTTAGGATGCAAAGAAGACGATGTTGATCCGGATCTGACAAAGGATTTTGTCGGAACCTGGAAGGGCGAAGTAAAACAAGAGAAAGGATACGAATATAGCTCCGACTGGGAAATTTCGAAGGCGTCTGAGAATGCTGTAAAGGTTGTGTCCACTTACAGGTTTGTCTCCAAAGACCCGAAATACACGTCGCAGACTGTTGTTACTCCCATAGAAAACATCACGCTTTCAACCACTTTGGCAAATAGCGTAGTCTTAAATTTAACTGATGAAGAAATCGTACCAGGTGATGTCCTGATGATTAAAGGGGTCGGAATCGTTTCTGGAAAAACACTAACGTTCTCTTCTACCGCAACGTCTAAAAAGACTGGCAGGGTAGAAACTCCACCAGTTCAAATATTCACAAAACAGTAGAATAACGCTGGTAGTGAAGTATTAGCATATGTTTCACTACCAGCTATTGCTTAAATGTTTGCCACAACACTATAATACACTCTATGAAAAAACATTTAAACTGGGTTATAGTGCCCATGATTATACTTCTCGCTTCCTGCGAAAAGTCAGATCGCCCCTCCGTTGACCCCTATCAATATGTGCCAACGTCCTTGGGCCAGTTTGTAATTTCAGATATTGAAGAGCAGATTTATTCTGCCGGTAAAGATCAACCGGTAGTTAAAAAATGGCAGGAAAAAGACCAGGTTATAAAAAAATCGGTTGATAGTGAATCGATTACTACGCTTATTTTTTCGAGATCATTGCGAACTTCCGAAACAGCGCCCTGGGAAAAATTAAAGGAATACAGCGTTAAAATATATCCGGATAAGGTTCTAACTACTGTTGACAATAGAACGGATATGAATTTGATTTTTCCTCTCAACGGACAAACTGAGTGGAATGGAAACACTTATCACAGTGCAGACCCGCAGAAATACCATTACGAATCTCTTAATAAGCCTGCAACAGTCTCTAAACTTTCGTTTGACAATTCAATAACGGTTGTCGAACGTGAGGACTCCTCAGCAATCAATCAATATATAGGCATCAAAAAGTATGCACTTGGAGTTGGCCTGATTTTTGATGATCAAATAGCCTATGAGTATTGTCAAACTGAAGAATGCTTCGCAAGTGACATCAAAAAAATTGAGTCAGGCTACCATAGAGTTAAAATGGTATCTCAGTTTGGTACAGTTAAGTAAGATTTACAACAGACATTAGCAGCTTATACTTTTTTTTATTATCTTTTTGAAAATTGACAAAAATACTTACCTTTACAACGGACTATTAAAAAATCTAACAAAACAGTTATGAAAACAGTTAATATGCACTCTACACAGACGAAAAAAAATTATGCTAAGCCTAGCCTTAACAAGCTTGGAAGTGTAAGTAAACTGACGAAGGGTAAGTTGGGAAGCGGATTCGACGGATCAGGACAACCAGCCTTCCGCGATGATTTGGGAGAGAGCTAGTCAAGGCATGGCTTCTACCATTTCTTAGTCGGTGTTACTAGAAGGAATTATCCATTATCATAAAAATGTCGACTTGATTCAACATTTTTATGATAATGGATTTTTTTTTGATAATTGGTTTGTTGCGGAAAAGGGCTTAAAGTCTCGCACTGATAGTTACTATTCCTTTTTTATGGGTTACCAGGATGAAGTCAAGGCGGATTTTGTCACAAACTCAGCTGCACCTTCTGCAAACTCTTACAACGATAACATCCGCAGTCTTTCTGACTCTCAGGTTGCAATTGCAGCATGGTTTGATGAATCCACCAAAAGCTTTTCATTGTTTAGGGAGCTATTCGGAAAAATCCCCCTGTTCTACATTCACATCCCGGATACATTTTTTGCATTTTCAACCAGCCTTACGCGCTTAATTGCGTTAAAAGACGTTCAACCACATCTCGCGGTTGATCAAAGCAGAATCCCTGCTTACATCTCTTTAAACGGTCATGATTACACATCCAACGCATCTTCAACATTTTTTACCAAAATTAAATGTGTCCTGCCTGGTCACTTATTAACGGTGAACAGCCAAAATGTGAGCACGAGGCCACATGTACAGCTCAACCCCGGTAAATGGGCGCACCTTACGTCAACGGAGTATAACGAAGAACTGGCTCGACTGTTCAAGGGTTCGGTTTCCTATGCTTCGAAAGATTGCTCCATTTTAGGCTCTCACCTGAGTGGCGGACTGGATTCTTCGTCTGTTAGCTCGGCGCTGAGATATCTATATCCGGATAAGGCAATTCACACTTTTCACATTCCCTCAACGAGCAAAGAGGCTGACGAACGGGAGTATGCCGAGGCCGTTGCAAATCATATCAGTTCAAAGCAACATTTTATCGATCCGGCCAATGACAATTTAGCATCATTACAACTTGCTACTGAGCTATATGGCCAGCCAGAGAATGGATTTCTTTCGCCGGCAACGAATCACAAAACGCTTAAAACGGCGCAAAGCTTAGGCTGCGACGTTCTGCTTAATGGCTTTGGAGGGGATTCGGTCATTGGGGATGGATCAGAGTTGGTTATTCAGTCATTCCATCAAAAAGATTACGAACTATTCCAGGAGCTACTTAAAAAGAGAGTCAATTATTTTTCACGGCAGCGCCTGCATCCTTCCTGGGATGAATATGATTTTGATAAAAAGTATCATCTGGTTCTACAGAACGCCCTATACAGAAGGTTTTCTGCTTCGTCCGGCTCGGTTTCGAAACTGCTGCAATTATATCGGGAAGTGTCCCCTCATTTAAATATTTCATTAAGTTACTTCTTCGGCAGGGCGCTGAAAAGTTTGCTGCTTCGCACGGCTGACATGAATACAAAGCGCCCGGGCTCTATTATCCGAAGCGATCTCCGCGCTGATCCTGGTTCAGTGGAACCAAACTTTCCGCAATCCCTGCGAGGCGATCTTCCAGCGAATTTTCAGGAATTGCTGAATGATGTATTCCATCCACAAGTCATCAGGACGCAAGAACAAGACTTCGTTTTGAGTTGCCACTATGGCGTAAGTAACAGGGCGCCTTTCATGGACAAAGAGCTTTTTGAGCTCAATATGGCCATCCCCAATATTCTCAAATTCGGAGATGGCATCGGCCGTGCTCATTTCAGGGAATCAATGAAAGGAATCTTGATCGATAAGGTCAGGACCCGGGGCAATAAAGCCACTGTCAGTTCGAGTGAGGGAGAAAAAATGGCGCTGGACCTGTACCGCGAATCACAAGATTACCTTGATGATTCGCAGGAAGTATGGATGTATGTAGACAGAGCTAAGTTTCAGGAGCAAGTTAAAATTGCGCAAAACAGCAAAATCCCGTTCGCGCAAAAAACCACTACATACGCTCTCATTACGCGCACCATATCGCTGTCTGTCTGGCTGAATTGGCTAAAAAGCAAAGGATACAATAGCTAGTGCCTCATTTGATGATCACAACCTTCCCCGTTACAGTCTTGTCTTCCTCTGAGTTAAGATATTTAAATATAACCTGGTAAATGTAAAGTCCATCGGAAACGTAATTTGGCTTCCAATACCATTCGTTTGTACCGGATAACGGCGCTGTGCGTTCCCCTTCATCCATAAGCTTGCCCGCAATGTTAAAGACTTTCCAATGAATACTCGCTGCCGGTTGCTTGGAATTCAATTGTGTTTCAAACCGAATGTAATCAACGGCTGGGTTAGGACTTGCAATCACCTTCACATTTTCATCATTGTCGCCTATTAAAAACTGAATTGTGAAAGGCGATGCAATGCTATTTCCAGCATCATCACTTGAAATCACGAGCATTTCGTAGTTTCCGTCTTCGGCAAGCAGATCCGGGTCTAAGTTTAATTGTATAACGTGATCTGAAATATTTTTCAGATCCATCTTCCACTTGTCCGAAAAATTAACCCGCTCAAATTCACAGCTATTGTCTTCGCAGGTCTTTAAGAAAATACTGATCCGGGCGGTATCAGCTGTCAAAACCCGGTCATCCTGTAAAGTCAGTGTTACTTGTGGTTTAGGGCTGATCTGCTCACCATTTTTGATCGTCCGATCATTGAATGTAACATCCAGCAACGGCGCGATAATGTCTTTACCACTCGTTAGCGGGTAATAACTTTCATTTTTAGCAATTTCCCAATCAACCAGCAGTTCAGCCGTGTTGTTCTGCTTGTTCAGTTCCTTTAATGTATTCTGGGGATCAATTTTAACAACGATGCTTTGCAATTCCTTTTGATTCTGTACATCCAGGATCAATGTGTCGCTGTAAGCAAACCCTTGCAAAGTTTGCGCAGACTTGGTTTGTGAATCCTTATAAATGTAGGTAATCTCCACCGGGACTTTTTCAGCCTTTACAAATCGGCCCAGATTGCGAATGAGCAGGTTGACCTTTAATTTGGAAGAACTGGCTATCGTCTTGTCCGGACTTTCAGAAAATATCTTTATTCCATTATCCGCACTAATGGCATAGTCGGAACTTGCCACAGAAACCAGCTTTAACGCAGGGTCACCTTGTAAAATAGACTGATGTATATTAGCCACGCTGTACATTCCTGAATCTTCCGCTAGAATTTTCCTGGCAACAATCCGCTGAATATCACCAATTGGAAGATTATAGCTGGTTGAATCCGTGAACATGGATGTGTACAACTGACTTAAATATTTCGAGGAAGGTCCGACGAAGCTTTCAAAAGAATTGGCAATGACGGCAATGGCCCCACCATTCGGAGCAAGTAACCAGTCCATTGATAAGGTGTATCTGTCGGTAGCTGCTGGATTTGGATTAAATCGTCCAGCGAAGATATTTCCAACCCCACATCCATTAAAATACATCATTGGATACATTCCCTTGTTGTTATAACCACGGTTTGCATCTGTAATGTATCCCATATTAAGATCTGTTACGGTGGTCGAGCCGTGTCCGAAGTAGGTTATCAGCCCAACTCCGTCATTAACCTCAGGCGTAATGTTCACATATTCAACCTCGCCGATTGCCTGCTGCTTCACAAATGGGATTACTTTTCCACCAACCACACCATTCACAACTTTCGGCTCCAATGCCGCTAACAGATTTTTCAATTGAGTAATTTCCCCAACTGTTTTGCCACCATTCAAATGCAAAACATCCTTCTTCCAGCCAAAATCGCTGGTTGCACCTTGCTCGTAGTCTTTCACCTTTTGCAGGTAATCCAGAACATTCTGATTCGTCACCGCACTTAACCGGCCTATGGAAACAGCGGGTACGTCTTTCGGCACCCCGCCCAGGCCTTCTACCAAAAGTATATCCGAACCGGGATAGCCCACAGAGGGAACTTCATCAGGCAGTTCACGTATCATCCTTTCGTTGAACGTAATACTCCTTCCGATCAGATGTAAATATTTCCCACTGGTGCCGCTCGATACCATGTAATCCACAAATCTGCGGATTGCAACCGGGCTTGGCTCGCCATAGTTGAACTGATTGTAGACATCTTTAATGTTCACTACAATAGGAACAAACCCACCGCCCGCAGCCGAAGCACGGTATGCCGCATACTTATTGGCTCCATCCAGTAAATTTTCACTGGTTAGGATAATGTAGTTTGGATTGGTAGGATATTTAGCTGAGAATTTAACTTCCGTAACCTTCGCCTTTTCAATAGTTTTAGCTTCACTCGTGACAAGCAGGTTAAGCGTCCGCGCAGAAGAATGCGGAACCATTAAGTTGCCAGGCTGTCCGTTGATTACTTTTGGCTTGTTAACATTAGATATATCAAGAATAGTAGCACCGCCAGGTGCATTCGCTATATTCAGCCTGTTTATTGGTTGAGCTGATTTGGCAAGAGAAAATTCAAAACTCTTCTTGTCCTTCATATCCGTGAGCTGCGGATATGAAAGTAAATAGTAAGTCAGCGAGTAACCGTCTGCTGAGTTGCTGCCTACTGCCTTTAAATTCAGTATTATTTTATTATCAGCCGTCAGATCTTCCGGTTCCAGGTCAAAGGAAAATTCTGATCCTGAAAAGCCGTTGTTATTCAGTGCACGCACAAGCCGTAGTGACTGTGCCGTTTTTCCTACCCGAATTTCAATATTCTTATTGCCGGGTGTCCGGCCATGCAAGAGCAGCTTTAATCTGGGTTTGATGCCGCTTTCTTTATAGTAATTTGTTAGCTGTAGTGTATAGTCTGTGGCTTTGCCTTCCATGGAAGACTTTCCAGTTTTGCTGGCTCCTATCTCGAAATAACTGTTAAAAAAGGCTG
Source organism: Dyadobacter chenhuakuii (assembly GCF_023821985.2). Taxonomy (NCBI): domain Bacteria; kingdom Pseudomonadati; phylum Bacteroidota; class Cytophagia; order Cytophagales; family Spirosomataceae; genus Dyadobacter; species Dyadobacter chenhuakuii. The sequence goes on from NZ_CP098805.1 coordinate 3,509,963, forward strand.
GTCTGTAAAAGGGAATAGTTCCTAACGAGTATTCATCTTTATACAAGCTTAAATTGGTGCCTGTATGAAATGTTGTCACCGGAACATTGGTGTCAACATTGCTCGTAATCTGCTCAGCCCTCATTCCCGCCTTGTCGCCTACTGTAAGAAAATAGGCACTTTCATCGGAATACAAGCTATAATACGGGTTAATACGCGAACTCATCGGGCGATACAACAAGGAGTCACTTGCACCGTCATTGGGCACGGCGTAAAAGACAATTTCTTTATTTTCGGTACTGATGATTGCGACCTCTTCTCCCCTATGCCATAGTTGCAGTTTACCTGCATCGCCCACCGGGAAACTAGTCGGTAAAAGTGAAAACGGCAATTTGTGAATCCCTTTCTGTGTTACGCCGATCTTTACATAAGGCTTGCCATACACAATCCAATTGTTAGTATATGGTGCCCCCCATTGAGCGTTGACGGTTTGTAACATTCCGGATGTTACAAGTAAGAATGTGTATAGAAAAATTTTACCTAATCTCATGTCGATATAAGCGAAACGGCTAAGAAAGTACCTGATAAGCACTTCCTTAGCCGCGAATTTAATTGATTATTTCTTAACTACTTTTTTGTGATACAAGTCGCCGTTCTCAGTCAGTATTTCAACAATATATTCTCCCGAAGCAAGATTCGAAACATCGATTTTCAGGCCGGTTTGGTTGGACTTGATTGCTCTTCCCTTCACATCTATCAGATTCCAGCTTTTGATTGCTACCGGTGCATCCAATGCTATCTCCGCTACATCTGAAACAGGATTTGGAGAAATGACCAGGAATTTGCTGACTTCCCTTGAAACAGACACCAATCTTGATTGCGTCACTTTTCCCTTCACCAACTTACCGTTGATCGTTACATCACCATCAACTTGTTTAAGTCTGTAATAACTCGTTCCACTTAAAGGTTTAAGGTCCTGGAAAACATAGTCAGACTGTACTTCTGTGGTTCCTTTACCCTCAACCATTCCAATGGATTCGAAGTTTTTCCCATTGTAACTTCTTTCAACCAGGAAATGGCTGTTATTACTTTCTGATGCAGTTTTCCAAGTTACCTTAACCTGATCCTGCTCAGCATGCGCGTTGAAAGAAATAAGGTTAACCGGCAGCGCACCCTCAGTGATTAGCACGCGTAATGATGGGTCTCCTTGCAGGATCACTTGATGCACATTGGCGCGATCGGCATCGTAATAAGACATTGTCCGCCCATTCTGAGCTGGATTATACGAATAGTTTTTCTCTAGCTTCGTCTGCAGCGCTACATTTTTAAGAATATTTCCAATGGCTGGTCTCGTTCCGTCCGCTGTTGAAAATATCTGCTCGTAAAGTTTATCCAGATATTGGTTGGATGTAGACGCATAGGCATCCCAGGTATTTCCAAAAACAATTACCGCGCCTTTGTTAGGCGCCAGCAGCCAGTCCAGTGACATAGGACGGACAAGAATCGTAGGAAGTGAGCCAAATTCGCCATTACGCCCACTGAACAGGTTGTTTACTCCACACCCATTGTAGAAAAGGATTGGAAACTTGTTTGTGTCCTTATAGCCCTTGCTCGGATTTGAAACATAGCCAGCATTGTAATCTGTTTTATCTACACCGCCGTGTCCGAAATAAGTAATCATACCCACTCCTTCTACACCCGGAACCTCACCATTCAGCTCGGGGGCCAATGTCATTTCGATAACATTATTGGAAGCAACCGTTTTTAATCTGGGAAGAACCGCTCCTGAAAAAGGTGCAGACGATACTACATTTGAAATACCATTTAAATAATTAGAAAACTGAGTGATTTCATTGTTAGTCTTCCCGCCATTCATATGAACCACGTTTTTCCGCCAAGCCACATCCAGTTGGCTTTCGTAGGTCACAACCTTTTCCAAATAATCATAAACCTGTTGATTTACCGTAGCCGATATTCTACCTACCGGAATAGCGGGAACATCATCCTGCACGCCGCCCAGGCCGTCTACAAGCAAAAGATCTGATCCCGGATAACCAACAGTCGGCACCTCGTCAGGAATTTCTCTTATGGAACGCTCGAAGTAAGTGATTGATCGGCCTATCAGCAACAGATATTTGTCCAATTGTCCGTCAGAGACCATAAAATCAACAAATCTTCTTATAGCAACCGGGCTTGGCTCTCCATAATTGAATTGGTTATAAACGTCGTCAATGTTAATGACCAAAGGTTTGAACTTCCTGCCTGGCGTCGTTGTGCTACGATACTTTGCATAATCGGTTGCGGATGTGTTCAGAGAATTGCTGCAAATAATCAGGTAATCATTGGCAGCGGGAGATAAGCTTGTAAACTTAACCGTTGAAATTTTTGAGGTGGGAACTGTTGTTACAGTACTGGCCGCCAACAATTTCAAGGCCTTATCGTCACGATTAATGACCAGCGCCGAAGGTGTTCCCGACACGATCTGCGGTGCACTCGGATTCGAAATGTTATAAACTTTGGTTCCTGCTGGTGCATTTGCTATGGAAAGTGTTGACTGGGATCCTGCTACAACGGCTGGGAAGGTAAGCTCATAAGAGGTTAAGCCTTGCATGTTAATCGCTTGCTCGTATTCAACTGTAAAATATGAGATCGAAAAACCACTGCCATCGCTTCCGATTTTGGTAGACTTGAAACCCAATGTTCCGTTCCCGCTCGCATCAAAGTCTGTCGGTTCGAGATTAAATGTGTAATCGTAATCATTCAACTCATTGACGTTCAATGTCCCGACAGATCTCAAAGTGCCGGGCGTTTTACCGACGTAGATACCTGCGATCGTAGTTCCGGTCCTGGATTTGATATGGATCGTAATTTTTTTGGCCAAAGCGCCAACAGGCGATTTTAATTGAAAAGAGAACGGAACCGGCACATAAGAGTTGGTATATGCTACTGGCTTTGGATTAGAAGTTTGAATCGCAGTTCCCACAAACTCGTCCATGATGGATGACCCGGTGGTTTGCTTACCTTCTTCAAAATAGCTGTTCAGTGCACTTGGTCTGTAAAAAGGTATCGTTGAGTGCGTGTGCTCATTCTGATATAGTTTCAAATCTGTCTGAACCTGAGCTGTTAATGCAACAGCGCCAGGATTTGCTGCCACGGCCGGTGCAGCAGCCCGAAGGCCGTTATCACCAGAGCTAACTGTCAAAAAGTAAGTACTTTGGTCAGAATAAATGCTGTAATAAGGATTTTTTCTGGTTGTGCTGAATCGATAAAGAAGCGCATCCGAAGCTCCGTCGTTCGGAACGCCGTAAAACAAAATCTCCGATGCATCGGCTTTGATGATCGCAATCTGCTGACCGCGATACCACATCTGAATTTTGTCCTTATTTGCATTTTTAAAAGCGTCCGGCAAGTCGTTCACATTGATTTTGTGTATGCCTTTCGCAGTGACACCAATTTTAACCCAGGGCTGGCTATACTTTCCTGCCAACCACTCGTTCCCGTTCACCCCGCTCCACTTCTGAGCATTGGCCCCACCGATCGTAAGAAAGAGGAAAAAGACTATTTTGGAGAAATTCAACAAGCGAAGTGTGTAAAAAGTAAAGTTTGCTTTCATACCAATTGTTAGATGAATTAATTGTTACAACGAATTGTGTTCAAATAATGACTCAAAATGCGTTTCAAGGACTTGACAACAACACTCTTACGACCGACTTGTAACACCAATGCGACATAAATTTACGACAAGTTTTGAGGTTGACAAATATTGGCGGTTACAAGTTTGGGTTGATTATGCTCTTTTCCAGCGAGATACTCTCCGACGTTGTATTTTGAATGGAACGGTTGTTTTAGCCACACGGCCATCATTATAGCATCTCGTGTACGTTCAAGGCACACTGTGTCGAGTTTTAAACGATTGCAATCAATAAAGTTTTAATTGCCCTCATCCAAGAACTTGTAACCCGTCATAACTTTTATTTTTTTAATTAAACTATTTTCGGGGCAGGATGTGTTAATTACATTGTAGCAGATTATTTTTTGTACTATTCCGGGCTTTACCGCCCTGTAACATACCATTTTTTCTCCGATGATTACCAAAAAATCTTCAAAGACGATCGCCCCCGACGTCGTTTTGATAGGGGCCGGTATCATGAGTGCAACTCTTGGAGTTTTACTTAAAAAATTAAATCCAGCGATCTCCATTTCGATCTTTGAAAGACTGGACCGGGTTACCGCCGAAAGTTCTGACCCATGGAATAACGCAGGAACGGGACACTCCGCTTTCTGCGAGCTCAATTACACACCGCAGCTGGAAGATGGCACGGTAGACACCAAAAAAGCGATTAAGATCGCTGAATCCTTCGAAGTCTCTAAGGAATTCTGGGCCTATCTGGTTGAGAATGATATTATTGATTCTCCTGACGCATTTATTCACAACATTCCACACCTGAGCTTCGTATGGGGCGATGATAATGTAGAATATCTTAAAAAGCGTTACGACGGTCTCACAAAACACCACCTGTTCCACGGAATGGAATATACGGAGGACAAAAGCGAGATCAATTCGTGGATTCCTCTGGTCATGGAAGGAAGGGATCCTGACATACAAGTGGCAGCAACCAAAATGGATCTGGGTACGGACGTCAACTTTGGAACGCTCACCAAATTCATGTTTGAATATCTGGAAAAGCAAGAGGGCGTTGCGCTCTATCTGAATCATGAAGTGGATGATTTTGATAAGAAAAAAGATGGATCCTGGGTCATTGAAGTTAAAGACCGCGCAACCAGAAAAACTTCAAAAGTCCAGACAAAATTCGTTTTCATCGGAGCTGGCGGCGGATCACTGCCGCTTCTTGAAAAATCCAACATTCCGGAAGGAAAAGGCTTTGGCGGTTTCCCTGTGAGCGGCCAGTGGCTGGTTTGCAACAATCAGGAAATCATTGAAAAGCATCAGGCCAAAGTTTATGGAAAGGCGTCTGTGGGCTCTCCTCCTATGTCGGTTCCGCATTTGGACACACGAATGATTGATGGCAAGAAAGCGCTCCTATTTGGCCCATATGCCGGTTTTTCAACCAAATTCCTGAAAAACGGATCATTTCTGGATCTGCCATTGTCCATTAAGCTCGACAACATCCGCCCTATGCTCGCCGCCGGGATCCATAACATTCCGTTGACCAAATACCTGATTGATCAGGTAAGACAGTCGCCGCAAGACAGGCTGGAAGCATTGAAAGATTACCTGCCCGAGGCGAAACTGGAAGACTGGGATCTTGAAATGGCCGGACAGCGTGTACAAGTTATTAAGAAAGACAAGAAAGTAGGCGGCGTCCTGGAATTCGGAACGGAAATGGTCACCGCTGCCGACGGTTCGCTTGCAGCATTATTGGGAGCATCCCCGGGTGCCTCAACGGCTGTCTCGATCATGCTGGAACTCATTCAGAAGTGTTTCAAAGAAGCCAGATCAGACGAATGGCAGGCTGAATTCAAAAAGATCATCCCATCATTCGGAGAATCCCTTTCCAAAAATGCCGAACTGGCAGCCAAAACACGCGCCAGAACAACTGAAATCCTGGAACTGGGTGCTTCACATTATTCCGAGGAGTTTACTGCTTAAAATTTCGCTTCATATTATATTAATGTAAAGTCCCGGCATCGCGTCGGGACTTTTTCATTTCCGTTTAATCACCCTACTTCGCCGCCGGCTCATCGCTTTCGCTATTCCTCGCTGTTCCTGACAATCTTGGCTTTTATAAATTCCACATATCCGCCAATAACATGAGAACATTCGATTTACAACTAATCAGCAATCAAAAGCTCAAACTGACTTTCGGCAAACTTGCATTATCAGCAATGCTACTTTCATGCGGTCCCAGCATCTTCGCACAAAATGTCGGTATCAACACCCAGCAACCCGATACCAGCTCCGCCCTGGATATTGTAGGAACAGATAAAGGCTTACTAATCCCAAGAGTTTCCCTTCAATCCCTAACAGACAATGTTACAATTCCAAATCCGGCGACAGCGCTGCTGGTGTAAAATACGAATGCGGGATTGGGGAAAGTAGGTTTTTACTATAATTCCGGAACGGCGGCAGCTCCGGTTTGGAGTCTGGTAGGCGGCGGTGAAGGAGGAAACCTAACATTACCATTTTCCCAAAATGGAAGTAGCATAAGCTCATTATTTCACATTAATAACACAGGTGGAATCTCAGTCGGCTCAGCCATCACTGGCGAAAGTGAAAGCTCGGTCGGTGTGAAAGGTGTAACGAATACAGGCCGCGCCATTGTGGGAACGAGCAACGGATCAGGAACTGCCGTTTCTGGCTACGCAGTCTCTGATGGAACAGGAGTCATTGCCTCCGCTGCAAACACTAACGGAAAAGCGCTGGAAGTAAGCGGCCCAATGCGGATTGCAGGACCGGGTCAGTCTCCGGGAAAGGGTAAGATGCTTGCTTCTGATGGGAATGGGAACGCTAGTTGACAAGAGATAGTAGCCTTCAAGGCCGCCGGAATCCCACCAAATGGAAGCCAAAGCATTCCCGCTGGTGCAAAAGTCAAGGTTGCCTTCGCGAATCAAGAGTATGATTTGAATTCTAATTATAATGATGTCAATGCATCTCCACACAGCACATTTATAGCACCATTCGATGGAATTTACCATTTTGATTTAAAGCTGGCCTGGAATTCATATGGCGTGACTGACTCATACCAGACTTTTACAAGACTAGTAAGAACAAGAGCAGGAAATCCGGTTGATGTATCAATTGAATTTTCCGAAAGTATATTTGATGTATCATCCAAGACCTCAGTAGATTTGCAATTGATTCAGGGAGACATGATCCATGTTGAGGTAGAGAATATAGGATCAGAAACTGTGGAAATCTTCATTAACAATGAATCAAGTAATTTCAGTGGCCGCCTCTTATTTAAACAGTAAGCGACCCAATTTTAGTTACACTAATTTATTGATTTTGAATAGAAATATTATCCACAATAAGTACTGCACTTAATCTAAATCACCAACCCCCACAAAAACCGCAATCCATGCACTGCATCGCCTATTTCGAAAGCTCTACCTGCCTCTGTATCGAAGCGGCCTTGGCTATGATTTTACATCTGGAGTGACAGATTCGTTGACGATGTCGCCCTGGTAGTTGATGTTGTCCCAGGCGGCGAAGATTCGGTCCCGCTGATTTGGTCGTTGCCGCCGGTGCCGCGCTCGCTCCCTGATGCCTGGAGAAGGGCGAGTTTTGCTGCCTGCCATAATGATTGCCAGGGCCGCAGGACAGGTTGGAAGCATTGAAAGATTACCTGCCCGAGGCGAAACTGGAAGACTGGGATCTTGAAATGGCCGGACAGCGTGTACAAGTCATTAAGAAAGACAAGAAAGTAGGCGGCTCAGGCGACTACATTAATTAGCTGCTGACATTATATCTATTTTTTGCCAAAGCGCTGGATTTAAATCCAGCGCGTTGCTTGTTTTTGACCGTACACTCATCCTACTCCACCGCAGGCTCATCGGTTTCATTGTTCTTATCCTTTCTTGTGAATATTGGACGTTCAAATGTTTCATACTATTCACTCAAAAAAACGATGAGAAAACTAATTACTCCTCTCGCGATCTCAGCTGCACTCTTTTTTGCCAGCCAAGGCTCATTCGCACAAGGTGTCGGCATCAACACCACCCAACCTGACGCCAGCGCTGCGCTCGACATTACAGGAACGGACAAAGGCTTGCTTATTCCCCGTGTTTCGCTGCAGTCGCTGACAGACAATACAACAGTCCCTAATCCCGCCACCGCATTGCTGGTCTATAATACAAATGCAGGATTAGGGAAGGTTGGGTTTTATTATAATTCCGGAACACCTGCAAATCCTGCTTGGAGTCTAATAAACGGAGGAGGAAGCTTGACACTTCCGTTTTCGCAGCTCGGAACAAATAATGGACCATTGTTTCTGATCAATAATAATGATGCGAATGGCACGTCAGTTGGTATTAGTGGGATTGCTGCAAACGCGATTGGAGTAAGAGGTGCTACATTATCCGGCAAAGGTGTTGTTGGACATTCTGCCTCCGGAGGCACAGGGGTTTTCGCTTCCTCTGCAAACGTTAACGGAAAAGCGCTGGAGGTAAGTGGCCCAATTACAATCGCCGGTCCCGGGCAGTCACCTGGGAATGGCAAAGTGCTTACTTCTGATGATAATGGGAATGCAACCTGGCAGACTATTTCGGGAGACGTTGCTTTCAGGGCTAATGGTGTATTGGGTGGTGGAAACCAAAACATAGCACTTGGGGCTACCGCAAAAGTCGTTTTTGAAAATGAAGTCTATGATCTTAATCAAAATTACAATAACGCTAATAGCGCTCCTAACAGCACTTTCATTGCACCAGTTAATGGTGTATATCATTTTGATTTAAACATTGCCTGGAAGAAGCCACTAGATGTCCCCTCCTTTTACGCGGAGACTCATTTGGTCCGAACACGAGGTGGAGTAAAGGTTGTAATAGCCAGTGACTTTGTGCATAGCGAAGTGGACAATTCATCCAAGTTGTCCACCGAGGTTAATCTTTTGGCAGGAGACATGATGCACGTCGAAGTTAAAAATCCCATCACCGAGGGCGGCATTCAACTCTTTACAACAGCAGAGCATAGCTTCTTCAACGGGCGACTGGTTATTAAACAATAGAGACTGGCTAAGGTTTTCAAATTCAATCCCTGATTGGTTCGTCTCAATGCAGTTTTCATTTCAAAGTCCCGCAGCAATGCCGGGACTTTTTTATTTCCGATCAATCATCCAAGCATACCGTCTGCTCAACGCTTTTGCTCTGCTTGTCTATTCTGGCGAACCTTGGGCTTTTATAAATTTCACACATCCGACAATAACATGAGAACATTCCATTTACCATCATTCAGCAACCAAAAGCTAAAACTAACTTTTGGCAAACTTGCATTATCAGCGATCCTACTTTCATACGGGCCAGGCATCTTCGCACAAAACGTAGGTATCAACACCCAACAACCTGATCCCAGCTCAGCCCTGGACATTGTAGGAACAGACAAAGGCCTACTAATTCCAAGAGTATCCCTCCAATCCCTGACAGACAATGCCACCATTCCAAATCCTGCAACAGCGCTGCTAGTGTATAATACGAATGCGGGACTTGGCAAAGTAGGTTTTTATTATAATTCCGGAACGGCGGCGAGTCCGGTTTGGAGTCTGGTTGGTGGCGGTGAAGGAGGAAATTTAACCTTACCATTTTCCCAAAATGGAAGTAGCCTAAGCTCGCTTTTTCACATTAATAACACAGGGGGAATCTCAGTAGGCTCAGCCATCACGGGCGAAAGCGAAAGCTCGATCGGTGTGAAAGGTGTAACGAATACAGGTCGTGCTGTAGTCGGAACGAGCAATGGATCGGGAGTGGCCGTTTCTGGTTACGCTGTTTCAGATGGAACAGGAGTCATCGCCTCCGCTGCAAACACTAACGGAAAAGCGCTGGAAGTAAGCGGCCCAATGAAAATCGCAGGGCCTGGGCAGTCACCTGGCAACGGTAAGGTGCTCATGTCAGATGGGAGTGGGAATGCTACTTGGGAGAATGTTTCGGGGAATGTTGCTTTTCGGGCGAGTGGGATTAAGGGCGGAGGAAGTGAACTGATACCAGTCGACGGAACACAAGTTAAGATTACGTTCGCAGGAGAGAATTATGATGTAGGTGATAATTATCAAGATGCGAATGGCTTCCCGCACAGCACCTTCACTGCACCAAAAGCCGGGCTTTATCATTTCGATGCTCAGGTAGAATTTTTTAACTATAATGATACGGGGGGAAATCCAGTCCCAAAAACTTTCGAACAGAGTCTCCAGATCATCGTGACTCGTGGCAACTCAACCTTTAATGTAGCAACAAACAATACAGTGATGACTTTAAGGTATTCATCAACAATATCAACAGATTTAAAACTTCTAGCAGGAGATAAAGTACATCTAATAGCCTCTTCAACTGCAACTTACGGCCCAACGACTCTTACCACGATGCCCGAAAAATCTTTCTTTTCCGGAAGACTAGTGTTTGAACTTTAAGCTTAACTCTTAAATACAAAATTGCTTTAATACTACGTGAAAAATTAATGCAAGATTAGAATTTAAGTTAGTAACAATGAAATTGTGATTATCTAATGTAACAACCTAACCCCCGCAAAAACCGTAACCCATCCACCGCAATCGCCTCTTTGGAAGGCTCCACCTGCCTCCATATCGAAGCTGCTTTGGCGATGACTTTTACATCAGGCGTGAAAGATTCAATAACAATGTCGCCCTGGTAGTTGATGTTGTCCAGGGCGGCGAAGATTCGGTCCCAGTTGATTTGGTCGTTGCCGGGGGTTCCGCGGTCGCTGCCTGATGCGTGGAGGAGGGCTAGTTTGGAGCCGGCCATTTTTATGGCTAGGGCTGGGTCCTTTTCTTCTAGGTTCATGTGGAAGGAATCGAGGTGCACCATTAGCGCGTCGCTTCTTACGTCGGCAATTAATTTAAGCACCTGTTCGCAGGTGTTAATGAAATCGGTTTCATAGCGGTTCAAAGGCTCTAACGCCAGCTTAACATTGCGCTCACCTGCGTAATCAGCGAGGATTGTGAGATTTTTTACAACTGTTTTCCATTGCTTTTCCTTTTTATCTTCAGGAACAAGATCAGCCCTGCCGACAGAAGAATAAACAGGCCCGGCTACGAGCTGACTTCCCAGGATCGGGGCGATGTCGATTAATGTTTGAACATATTCCAATGACGTAACCTGCTCTTTTCGGGTGCCGCGCAGGTCGCGGCCGAGGCCGGTTGCGGCGCATATGGAACGGCATTCCAGTTGATTGTGATCCAGCGCCTTTCTGACATATTTGGCATCAACGTTCGAAGGATCCTCAACGGCAATTTCTACGAAATCGAAACCCCATTCCTTGAATTGCGGAAAGAAGGAAACGCTTTCATTTGTGAATGGCGAAGAGAACAAATAGGTGTTGATACCGAATTTCATGTTACCGGCTTTGAATAAAAATGCGAACACCCTTTTTGTTTCCTGTTACAATGTCCAGCAGTCCATCCTTGTTCAGATCTTCCACGGTGACATGCAGACCCGCACCTGAATCATTGTCGATTTCGTGCCTGGTCCAGCTTGGGACTTTTCCCGGTTTATATTCAAACCAATAAATTACAGCAGGCTCAAATTCACCCGGATCGTTTCCGTGGTGAGCGAAGTATCTTTTTCCGGTCACAAAATCAATGTTGCCATCGCCATTAATGTCTGCCAAAGCAAGGCCGTGCGTCTGGGAGAATGTATTGTCGATGGTATGATGCCGCCATGTGGCGTTTCCTTGTTCGTCTTTGCCTTGCTCATGCCACCAAATGCCATAATCATGCGCGGATGCACTTAAAACATCGTTCAAGCCGTCGCCGTTGAGGTCCATGACGTACATTTGAGAACAATCTTTTCCTAAATCAGCGGGATGAAATTTCCAGTCTGCATCTTTTGCAACCTTAGAAGGCCCTTCTGCCGGACCTTCCCACCAGCCGTTTTTGACTATAACATCCTTACGGCCATCGCCATTGATGTCCCCGTAACCGATGCCATGCGTGTACATATGTGTAGCAATGTTCGGATCATTGCTGATCGTGAATTTTTCCCATTCCGTCTTGCCTTTTTCAGCAGGACAACGCAGCCAAATCACTTTTTTTGCCGTCGGATCATTGCATAGCAAGTCCAGACGACCGTCTCCGTCCATATCCACCAACATCGGCGACTCATTTCCTACCGAAGAATGGATCACATGCGTGGGCCAGTGGCCGCGCTTGCCCTTCGGATTTTCATGCCAAACGGCAGCTTTACCAGGCCAGTCAATTCTGATCAGATCGATCCAGCTGTCCTGGTTCACGTCCATGGCGAAATCGAGAAAAGAGTTGCTATAACCCCCATTGACGATAAATGAATCCGGCTTGGCCAATTCGTGCGCTTTCCAGCTGGGCGCTTCGAACCAATATGCACCGGCGAGTATATCTTTCTTGCCGTCCTTGTTCACATCCCCCATCGCTGCTCCTTCGGCAATGAATTTGTTGACTAAAACCTGTTTTTTAAATGAGACAGTCTTGCCCAGTTTCGCTTTGGTCTGCGCTTGCGACGCATAGCCCGATAACATTAAAACCGGGATCAGGAAAAGCCATTTTAGCTGTTTTGCAATTGTTCTCATTTATCAAGGATTTAGATTTCTTATTATAAAAAAGAAAAGCAAGTCAATTTTACTGCCATTTACTGAAATGCCGTCGAAACTACTCCCTCAAATAATTACCATATCCAACTATCAAAACAGACAACACAATCACCAAAATGCCCGAAATGATCGTTGTGAGCGTTTTTTTGCTGATCCCTTTCCATTCTTTCAGGATTAAGCCCCACGAATTGGCGACTAATATGATGAATGCCATGTGCAGGATCCATGAACTCGGACCGTTGCCCAGCTTGCTTTCGCCCATGCCGTAAAAGAAGAATTGCAGGAACCAGGTCGTGCCGGCTAGGGCAGAGAAAATGTAGTTGGATAGTAATGGCGTGCGGGAATCGGTGTAATTGCCGAATGTTTTGTTGCGCGCATTGAGCAGCATGCACCAGATAAAATTGGTGGTAAGCCCGCCCAAAAGGATCACGACATAAGTCACATTGTTTTGAAATAAAAACTCTCCCTGATCCGGGTTCAGCGCTTTCCAGGCTGCGTTTGCTTCCTCAGCCATTACTTTTCCGGCATCTATCCCGAAAGCAAAACAAGCGCTTAATACGCCGGAAATGATGGAAACGGTAAGCCCTAGGCCGATTTTGAATTCCGTTTTATCATCGGCTACATATCCCGATTTTTTGAGGTCGCTGTCCTTCATCGCGCCTGCTTTGCCACAAATGACAATGCCAATCACACAGACCAGCAAACCAAGCAAGACCATTTGCCCCCAGCTGTTTGTCAGCAAGTCGGAAATCGTGTCTTTTCCCGGTCTGGGTGAAAATTGGTAGTAAACGGAAGGGATTAAGGCACCGAAAACGGAGCAAAGCCCGAGAATGATGGAACTTCCGAGCGAAACACCGAGATAGCGGACTCCCAGCCCGTAAGTGAGGCCGCCTATTCCCCACAAAACACCGAAAATGTAGGTGATTAGTAAAATCCCTCCATCGGTTGCGGCAATGATGTCTGTGAAGCCCGGAATGGTCAGATAAGCGGCGAGCGGGGGAACAATGAGCCAGGAAAAAAGTCCGCCTACGATCCAATAGGATTCCCAGGCCCAGCCTTTGACTTGTTTGTATGGAATGTAAAAACTGCCGGAAGCAAAACCGCCAATAAAATGGAAAATTACGCCGAGAAGAGCTTGCATGAAATTGAATTTTATCTTGTAAGAGCTTTCCTGCGGCTATCTACTTGCTAATTTGCCACCATCACCTTCCTCACTACACGGCTGTTTCCCGATTTTATTTCAATCAAATACAACCCCGCAGACCAGTGTTGCGTGACGATTTCCTGTTCGACATTTGCATTCAGCTTTTGATCCTGGACGACTTTCCTGCCGCTTACACTGACAATGTCAAACGTGGCGGGCTTTGAGGATTTAATCTTCAAATAGTTGGCTGCCGGATTTGGAAAAACGTTCACCAATGGCCCTGCGCCCGGTTCGTTGCCCGTAATGGTCACAGGAACAACGTTGGTCAACAGCCTCAGCCCGCCTGCGTTGCTGCCAATAGCGATATCGGGCTTTTTATCACCATTATAATCCCCAATGGCCACTGAAAGATAAGTGCCGAATGATGGTGCGGCAACTTTTCCGTTTTGCTCAACGAGCAATGTTTCGCGCGCTGTCCATTTACCCCATTCAGCGCCGTGAAAAAGGCGAATGTTGCCGGTATGATCCGCAGTAATCAGGTCTGCTCGGCCATCGAGGTCGAAATCGGCTACGGCCAGTTGCGGTGAGCGGCCTTCGAAACTGATGCTAACACCCGCAAAAGCATCACTTTCCAGCTTGAAAGTGAACTGCTTGCTGGTTCCCGTGTTGGCATAATAATATAAATTCCCCTGCGTCTTGCCTACCAGCAAATCCAGGTCGCCGTCGCCGTCCACATCGTAAAAATGTGGCGAATCGCCCGTTTGCGATTCGGTCGGCAAGGCAATGGTTACGGCATCGGCTACGTTCAATTGCGCTGGCGCGCCAGCTGGCGCTTTATTAGGAATGTAGCGATATTCGGGTTTTAATGTTGAGGTTGAAGTGGCTGCAAAACCGAGGTCTGTCACCCCATCTCCATTGAAATCAGCCCATTGCGGCTTGATGTTGTAAACTGCGAATGCGGAAGCCAGATTCAGATAATTTTCCGATTCGACTTCGTAAGCAGGCGTTGTGTTATTCCCGGTGTTTTTCAAAAGCCAGAAACTGCCCTTATAACCGCTTTGACCCGGTACTCCGCCGGTGCCGACCAGCAAATCCAGATCGCCGTCCCCATCAATATCAAAAAACGAGGGCGCTGCATTTTCACCGACATCCAACATTTGATCTTGCAGGAAATTCTTTTTCGAAAGCTTGAAATCCGGCTTGCTATCCGTTCCGGCATTGTGATAAAGCCAGCCGGAAGATTTGAAATCAGTAAGATTACCATCATTGGAAGCCACATTGGGCGCAATAAGCAAGTCTTTTTTTCCATCAAAATCTACATCCTCCATATACGCAGCCGGAAAAATGTGCAATTGCACAGGATTGACCGCCGGAAATGTGTTGGTATAAGCAGTGAAATTTCCAATCAATCCGCTTGCTGCATTGGTAAGGAAAGAGACGTGCGTGTTGCTGACGTGCCCTACCAAAAGGTCCTTTTTGCCATCCCCATTTAAATCCCGCAGCAGAATAGAATTCCCCGCATGCATTTCGCGGTTACCCGATTTGATAGTGACGCCACAATCTAATCCAAAATCAAAACCCTCATTAGTGCCTTTATGGAAATTGCCCCAGCAATCCCCATTACGCTGGAACACCGGATTTTGAACGTTACCCAGACTGTCCGGCTTGCCAAATTTTTCCATGCTCAGATTCTGGTGCAGCTCAATGTAATTTCCCGAAAAATCAAAGAGCAACAAGTCAAGATCACCGTCGTCGTCCACATCCACAATGCCCGGAATGTCCGTTCCGGAAACCTGTAAATTGATATTTCCTGAAAAACCTTTGGTATAAAGCACTTCCTGCATTTGCCTGAATGTCCAGGATTGCGCGGTTTTTGCCTGTCGGTACACGCTGATTCCCAGCGAAGTGCTGGTAAACAGATCTTTATGACCATCGCCGTCATAATCGGCCAGAATCATCCAGTTATCTGCTTTTGGAAAAAGCGATTCGTAATAAGGTGCGTGAATGAATGTCTTTTTGCCCTGGTTCAGCGGGTCGGCAGCGGTCAGGAATGTGGTGATCTTGCTGTTTGTACGATCATAAACGACCAGATCTTCATCAGCATCATTGTTCAAATGCATTTTCAAAAACTGCGAGGCATTAAGACCACCGGCCCAGGGATTGGTCAGTTTCACGCCTTTGGATGTTACGCTGGTCAGGGTGTCAATTTTAAACCATGACTTTTGTGAAAAAGCATTCGTAAGCGTTATAATGTAAAAAAGGAAGAGAAAAAAGGAGGTAAATTTCGTTCGCATCGTTGAGGAATAATCTGTTAGTTTTGCAGGTTAAAGGGCTTACTGATCGGGCTTTTAAACCTAACGAAATAAGCGCTTATTACTTTATATTGATTCCAGATTTCATGTATACTTCAACCGAAACGCTCTATAACCACTTCCAAAACGGCGCTGTGATCTCAACCGACACCCGCAAAATCAGCGAGGGATGTCTGTTTTTCGCATTAAAAGGTGACAATTTCGACGGCAATCAATATGCGGCCGAGGCATTGGGCAAAGGTGCCGCTTATGCCGTGGTGGACGATCCGGAAGTTGTGATTAACGAGCAATTCCTGTTGGTTGAAAATGTGCTGGAAGCATTACAGGACTTGGCAAGACATCATCGCAAAACATTCACTTTCCCGGTGATCGCATTAACCGGCTCGAACGGAAAAACCACAACGAAAGAACTGATAGCGAAGGTGTTATCCATGAAATACAACACGTACGCAACCAAGGGAAACCTGAACAACCACATTGGCGTGCCGCTGACCATCCTATCGATTGATCCGCAGAAACACGAGATGGCGGTTGTGGAAATGGGCGCAAACCATCAGCAGGAAATTGCCTTGTTAAGCACCATTGCCATTCCCACGCACGGCCTGATCACCAACATTGGCAAAGCGCACCTGGAAGGTTTTGGCGGAATAGCGGGCATTATGAAAGGCAAAGGAGAGCTTTTCGATTTTCTTTCCAAAAAGAAGGGCACCGTTTTCGTCAACACCAAGGACGACGTGATCATGGAAATGGCGAGCAAGCGCAGGGCTTTTGGAGAAATTGTGTTTTACTGCTCGGAGAATGCTGCGGTTAATCCTGTTTTGGTGCAGGAAAGTCCTTTTGTAATTTATCAAAACAATGGAAAAACTGTTTCTACGCAGCTGACAGGCGGATATAACTTCGACAATATGTGCGCCGCGCTGGCCATTGGAAAATATTTCGGTGTGGAAGATAGCGATGCCAATGAAGCCGTGGCAACGTATAAACCCGACAATAACCGTTCGCAAATTGTAAAAAAAGGAAGTAACACGGTGATAATGGACGCCTATAATGCCAATCCATCCTCCATGTCGGCTGCTGTTGCCAACTTTGCCACGATTGATGCGCCAAGGAAAATGCTAATCCTGGGCGATATGTTTGAGCTTGGCGAGGCTGCTCCGGCAGAACATTTGGCACTGGGCAAACAAATTGCAAAGCATAATTTTGACATTGTGATTCTGGCCGGCTCCTTAATGCAACATGCATTGCCTGCACTGCCGAAAGCCTATTATTTTCCCGACAAATTTTCCCTGCATAATTGGGTTATGGACAACCCGCAAGAAAATACATACATGCTCATAAAAGGCTCGCGCGGGATGGCGCTGGAAACGGTACTGAACCTGATGCCGGAATGAGTTCTATAATTTAAGTAATTATTAGTTAAATTATATTGGCTGAATCTATCCTATTATCGACAAAATTGATAAATATCAGATTCTAATCAATAAAATCAAATTCATTTGATTCTAACAACTCTTTCCTGATATAGTACCAGGCGAAAAGTTGCCTTCTGAGAGCGGCGGTTGTAGTTTTGTAACACTAAAAAGTACAAAATATATAATCAACGCATATCATGTCAAATAGGATTTTATCCGTGGGATCTACCTTCCCTGCATTTAAAAAAACATCTGTTGTTTCTCTTGAAAAAGGAAACGAATTCTACGATATTACCTCAGAGGATCACAAAAACGCTGAAAAGTGGATGGTAATGTTCTGGTGGCCAAAGGATTTCACATTTGTATGCCCTACTGAGATTGCTGAGTTTGGCAAACACGTTGAAGACTTCGCGGATCGCGATACAATGCTGATCGGCGCTTCTACGGACAGCGAATTTGTTCACCTGGCCTGGAGAAAAAACCACGATGATCTTCGCGACCTGCAATTCCCGATGCTGGCTGATACTTCCAAGTCATTGGCAGAAGAACTGGGCATTCTTGAAGCAAACGAAAAAATCGCTTACCGTGTAACTTACATCGTTGATCCACAAGGAATTATTCGTTGGGTGAGTGTCAATGACCTTTCTGTTGGCCGTAATGTTGGTGAAGTAATCCGCGTTCTGGATGCTTTGCAAACAGACGAACTTTGCCCTTGCAACTGGGTTAAAGGAGAAGCAACATTAGCTTAATCAAAAACCAAATGTATCCATTCGCAACAACAGGAAATACGAAAGATTCCCTGTATAAAGAAGTGAATTTGCCAGCTGAATTCGAAAGCGTGCTGATCAACAAGCTGGCGGCATTGGACCATCGTTATCTTAAAGATTTGAAGATTAATGTTGGTAATGTGTTGAAATCTCAGACATTGAACCGTAAAGAAGCATTGCTGATTGCGCTTTCAGTAGCTGTGAATGAGAAAAATGCAGCGTTGATCACAGCTCTTGAAGAACTGGCGAAAGCAGAAGGCGCAGACGAGAAGGAGATTGCAGAAGTTACAGCCTGCGTTTCTTTAATGAATGCCAACAACGTTTTCTATCGTTTCAGGCACTTCATGCACAAGGAATTTTACGACAATGCTCCTGCCGGAATTAAAATGAGCATTATGGTGAATCCGGTTCTGGGTAAAGAATTCTTTGAACTGCTGAGCCTTGTGGTTTCTGCATTGAACGGCTGCGAAATGTGCGTGACTTCACACGAACAGTCGGTGCTGAACCATGGCGGAACACCTGCGCGTATTTTCGACGCGGTTAGGGTTGGCGCTATCTTTAAAAGCTTTTCAGTATTGGTGTAAAATAAAACTTCCCGTCCCATAAAAGGGTCGGGAAGTCTGCACTACTACTCTTTACTCCGTAACTTTTACAATCCCAAGTCCTGGCGATCCTGTCTCCACGACTTGGGATTTTTTCTTCTATTCTAAATAGCTGATGAAAGCAATGTTATTCCCCCACATTGTCGAAGGCTCAAAATCTATGGTGATCTCGCTCTCATATGCATCCTCAGAAAAGTGCTTTCTAAGTTTCAATGGCATTTTGCCAGCCTCGCCGTTGTAATGGGCGGTTATGGTGTACCGGCCAAGCGGGATGTCAACCAGTTTCCCGTATTCAGCAGTGAACGGCTTCCCATGCTTTAATTTTAAGGTTTTACCTTTTGAGCCATCAATCAGGTTGCCGACCGGAATGAGTGTAAACTCAATGTTTTCTGAGTCATAAATGCTGCTCATCACGTCTTTATTGACCTCGATCGTGACACCATAATAACCTTGTGCTTCCACCGGCCGCCTGCCCGTAAGTTTCCATTGAAAATTCCTGACCGCTCCGTCAATGCTAAATTCCTCATACACATCGGGGTGCAGGTCCAGTTCATATTCCTTGCCGTTGTACTTTTTCACAATATGAGCTGACGCCATGAATGTGCCCACTTTCGGCAACTGGATTTTATAATTCCCATTCTCATCCGACGAACCGATTGAGTAGGAAGCATAGAACATTGTGTTATCGACCACCACTTTCACCCCTGGCATGGGCGAACCGTCCGTACTCGTGATTTTTCCGGTGGTATACCCTTCTTCCGGGCTCAATCCATCCGGCGAGGGGCTTCCGGAATCTTTGCAGGCCACCGCCATGAGCACCAAAAGCGCCCATTGAAATAGGAATGAAATCTGTTTCATTACTTGGTGATTTTCTGCAATTCTGTGGTAGAAACGTCGTCATCGGATGTTTCGACGGTTTTCACAATGCCAATTCCGGGCGCTGTCCACAGCTCAACGTTGTACACAAATTCCTTCTCTTCAACCGGGATGAAAAGGCTCGATAATTTCAGGTACATCTCATATTTATACTCCCATTTCGTACAATTGAATGTTCCTGCGGGGGTTGTGATCATTTCTTGCTTGGTCGCCTTTCCATCCAGATAAGTGATTTTGGTTTCCAAATCTGCTTCTATGGAGTCGTTTTCGTCAATCGGGATCAACAATTCCAGACCGATTTCCATGGGTTCCTTGCTGAAAGTAATGTTGCTGCCCACCGTGCCCTTGTTTTCCATAACCTGCTTCTGCGGAAAACCTTTCATCGTAACTTTCTCAATCGTAGCGAATTCCTCCGTGTTAGCATAAAGCGAATTGATTGCATCTTCGTAAAACAACTCGTAAGTCGTCACACCACCTTTGCTGAATGCGCGGTTTCTGGTGGTAACATAAACATTTCCCTCTTTGATTTCATTTTCAATGTTATAAACTGAAATACCCGAGGAATCTTTTACACTGACCACTTTCATTGTGGAGCTGCTTTTTGAGCCGTCGCTGTCGGAGATCCTGTATGTGTAAACCTCGTCTTTGTTTGGCAGAAATGCTTTGTCTTCCGTCGCCGGGTTGCCGTCGTCTGGCTTAATGTTGTCTTTGTCGTCCTTGCAGGATGCGAACGAGAGCGCGGCGATGGCCAGTGCGAAAAATGCCTGCCTTGCCTGACGGGCGGTTGTAATAGAAGGTTGAATTTTATTTAACATGGCTTTTTTGTAAAAAAATGAAACATGGAAACGGATAATGTTATACGTATTAAAATTGCATTACCTGACTTTGAAAACGAGATGGATCAGGAGCAAGAAAAACCCTGCAATGGACAGATAGCCCCTGATCATGATGAATTTCAGCCACTCGGATCTTACAGTTGAAGATTCTGCTGTGCTCAGCGTATCGCTGTTAATCAATGCATTAACTGGTTCGCTAACTTTGACGATCAGCGCCAAATCAGCCACTAACAGCAGGAAGGCCATCAAAACGGGCGCATAGGAAAGGAATCCCGCACTTTTATCACTCATCAGAAACCAGATGAACATAATCGCCAATGCCGAGAGATAAAGCACTTTGAATCTGCCCCTCACGATCGGATCGACGGCTTTGCGCAGCACGATAAAGTCCTCGGATGGAATGTTATACAATGCTTTGCCAAAACCAAAATGGTAAAATGCGCCTTGTGCAGCAATGAAAAAGTAAAGCACAATGCCAACAATCCGCACCACGGAAATTAACTCAATTGGTTTCATACAGTTTTTGAATTGAGGCTTTTGTTGTATCCCTTGACAGCTCTCCGGCAAGTTTTTTGTTCAAATATCTCCTAACCGAAAGTTTGGTAATATCCAGGTTTGCAGGTTCCGCGACTGTCGAAACAAGGCGATTGCTGTTTGCATAATACCGCACGATCGTGCCGGTTTTCCCGGGCTTGCTTTCGGTCACCCAAAAACCGGTTGCGGGATAAGGTTGCCGCAATGGTCTTTTTGGAGACTTCATCGTGTATTGCATGCCCGCGACCATGAGCATAGCCGCGAGCATTACATTGAGCGTCACCATTGTTATTCTTTCAGGACTTTGCCTTCAACATTGTCCGCAAATGTGTTCGCGGTCTCAATGTCTTCATTCACGTTAGCCTGATAATTCACATAGACACCATATCCGCCGCTGCCCGAGATTTTCGAGTTTTTGATCTGGAAACTGGCTTGACTTCCGTAAACGGCAATGTTCACTTTCTTACCCGAAACCAGCGCTGTGCTGCCGCCGCCGGATATTTCCACATATTCGAATACATTCATCGCACTGGTCGAGAAGCAGATCAGCCCTCTCCAGTAAGCAGGCTTGTTCTCTGCGCCTCTGATAATGATCTTCGAAGCCTGGGTTCCTTTTGCGTTGATATAACCGTTGTCAACGGACATTCTGGCGCCTGCTGACATTTCAATGATTACACCTGGCAATAATTTCCAGTTTGCATCCACCGTAAGGCTTTCCAGGACGCGGTAAGGTGTTTTGTCTTTGAAACCCTGCCAAACAATTTCCCCGGCAGAACTCTTGGGAAGCTGCGATGCAGATATTTCCACCACATTCCGTCCGTTTCCACCCGTAAAAACGGAGTTAGGATCCAGTTTCGCAACGTTTCTGGCAGTCAGCAAAATGCCCGCTTCCGTGTTGTCCTTGAACACATTGAAAGCAAATGCGGACAAAATAACAGCATCTTCAACCCACAAACCATAACCGTCATTCTTTTCAAAAAGGCAGTCTTTGATTGACAATTCTGCCTTGGAACTGCCCGTAACGGCCATACCAGCTTTAATTCCGCTGTAAAGCACCTTACTGCCCGCATGCAGCACATGCACATTTTCCAATGTATTGGCACTGCTTGCAGAACGGAAAATCACGCCAGCCCAAAAGCCCTTTTTTGCTTCCTGACCTATCAGGCGGATCGGTTTGTTAGGTTCACCGGATGCAAGCAATATCCCGCCTCTATCATTTACTTCGAAACGGGCGTCCCTTGCGAAAGCGATCACTACGCCTGGTTTCACTGTCAGTTCGGCATTCACTGCAATATTGCCGTTAGCAATGTAGTCGGGAAGGTCAGGATTATCAATGCGGTCTTCCAATGTGGTTTTTGCATTAATATTCGCATCCAGCACAATCGGCTGAATAGCAGCTGCTGTGATCAGGACTTTGTCTTTGCTTTCGCCGTTCGCATTGCTGGTCGTCAGCTCAACTTCGTATTCACCGGGGAGGTCTGTTTTGAATGTTGGCTTATTAACCGTTGCTGAACTCAGCGCTACTGTGCTTCCGGCAGGTTTTTTGGTAAACGTCCACCGGAAATCGAATGGTTTGTTCTCGCTGTCGGTCGAAGCACTTCCGTCGAGGGTTACGATGTCACCGACCTTCACATTCTGGTCCGCACCGGCGCGGGCGGTAAGCGTGTTGCCTGGTTTTACGTCTTCATCTTCCTTACAGCTTGCTGCGAAAAGGGCAAGTGAAAAGAGGGCAAGCAGAATTCTTTTACTTTTTAACATGGCTATTTTGAATTAACTGGACACTGATTTTCGCCATCGGCTCAATGGCGGTGCAATGGTAAGTCGAAATAGCGACGTGAGAAATTACTGTCGATTAACAGCAGGTTTTATCGACAAAAGGCGTCAGTAGACGCTAATTTTTACCGTTTGCTAAAAAGTCAGCTTGAAGCGTCGCTGACAATCATTCCTGAAATTACGGCCGATGGGAAGTTCTTTCCCGGCAATTTCGATTTTGTGGGCATGGTAACTTTCCACCTTATCCACCGGCACAATAAACGACCGGTGCACGCGGATGAAGCTGTCTTCGGGAAGCAACTCTTCCAGCAGGCTGATTTTTTGTTTTGTAATCAAAACTTTGTCTTTCAAAACCACCTTAATGTAATCCCGAAGGCTTTCTACCCAAAGGATATCATTCACATTGACCTTCACCATTTTCCTATCCACTTTGAGATACAAAAAGACGTCCTGGTTACTCACAGTGGCTTTTTGCGCGATAGAAACGGACTGATTGGTGACATTCAGGCTTGTGAAAACTTTGTCCATAGCCCTCAAAAATCGCTCGAACGGGATAGGTTTCAGCAAATAATCGACTGCATTTAAATCGAAACCTTCCACAGCATAATCCTGGTAAGCCGTTGTAAAAACCACTTTTGGCGGCGTTTTGAGGCTTCTTAACAGTTCAGTCCCGGTTAACCCGGGCATTTTCACATCCAAAAACATCAGATCCACTTCCCGCTGCCGCAGCACCTGAAAAGCCTGAATGGCATCCTGGCATCGCGCAACGATCTCAATTTCGCTGAAATTCCGGAGATAGTTGTCCAGCACTTCAATAGCATGCGGCTCATCGTCGACCAAAATTGCTTTGATTTTAATCATCAGGCTATCTCCATTTTCTTATCCAATTCCAATTCCAGAATCACTGCGAAAACCTCATCTTCTTCCAGGATTTTGAGCTGATATGCAGACGGATACAAGATATCCAGGCGCTTCCTGACGTTGGCTAAGCCGATGCTTGCATGATGGCTTCGGTTGTCTTTCAAATCTGGTCGTTCGGGTTTGCTGTTTGATATTTTAAATTTAAGAAAATTGTTTTTGACCCGCAGATCCATATTAATCCACGCCTGCCCTACCTGCTCGCTGGCGCCATGTTTGAATGCATTTTCAACTAATGGAAGGATCAGCAGCGGCGCAATTTTGTATTCGCCGGAAAGACCATTGATGCTGAAATTAATGTCCAAGCGTTCTTCATAACGGATTTTTTCCAGCTCAATATAACGCTCGACAATGCTTATATCACGCTCTAAATCAACCACATCCGTATTGGCCTCATAAAGCATATAACGCAATATTTCTGCCAGCCCAATCACCACCGAAGGGGATTGCGGTGATTGGTTCAATGTTAATGCGTAGAGATTGTTGAGTGTGTTAAATAGAAAATGCGGGTGTAACTGACCTTTCAAAAAGTTCAGCTCAGCCTCTATCGCCGCCTGTCTTCTTTCAAACCACATTTTAAAAAATTTAACTGATAAGGCGATCCACACAAAAATATTGGTCTGCTCGAACGCGCTGATCAGATACACCGGTTTCGAAAGCTGCTGCCAGAAATTCCCTTCCAGTTTTTTCCAGACAAATGTCGGGTCCGTCTTTCTAACTGCGCCGTAAATGATGGGATCAGCAACAAAAATTTCCATTAACCGGAACGCCAGCGTGGATAGCAGCACGGCGGCAATGAGCAGGATAAAAAATTCGATCCGCTTTCTCCTGTTGAAAAATTTCGGAATGATAACATACCCGATCGAATAAAAATAGGCAATGTGTATAGGCAAAAACAAGGCAACAACCCCGATCGCAATCCAATAATCCGGCATTCCCGCGCCGTAAATCAGTGTCAGGATAACCAGGACTGCGATCCAGAATGCTGCATGCTGCAAAACCCTAAGTCGGGTCTGATGAGTAGGGTAAACGTTTGGGCGCATAGGCAAATATAAATAATTCAGCGCCTATTTTTCGAGCCTGAAAACATTGTCGACAAAGATCACCCTAAGATCGACAAACAGCATAAAAGCCATAGGTTCAGCCCTGTTAAGACAAAATATCTGCCAGGCATGTGGATTGAGCCGATACTCACTTACAAATTGAGGAATAGGGCACAATAGGAAGATAAAACATCCAAATTCACGCACAAAATCACAATTTGTATCTAAAATTCTTCCCGTCCGTGGTTTTTCTACTTAGTTTTGTATTAAAATAAAGATATTAACTAAACTGTCAAATAATGGCAACGTCAACAGAAACGTACATTCCTTATAAGGTAAAAGACATCACTTTGGCCGAATGGGGCCGTAAAGAAATTACACTTGCAGAAGCTGAAATGCCAGGTTTAATGGCAATCCGCGCTGAATACGGTCCATCTCAGCCCCTTGCAGGTGCACGTGTTGCCGGTTGCTTGCACATGACGATCCAGACTGCGGTCTTGATCGAAACATTGACAGCATTAGGAGCTGAGGTTACCTGGTCTTCATGTAACATTTTCTCAACGCAGGATCACGCAGCAGCGGCAATCGCAGCAGCGGGTATCCCGGTTTACGCTTGGAAAGGCATGAACGAAGAGGAATTCAACTGGTGTATCGAGCAAACATTGTTCTTCGGTGAAGACCGCAAGCCATTGAATATGATCCTGGACGACGGCGGTGACCTTACGAACATGGTTTTCGACGAATATCCAGAGCTGATCGAAGGCATTAAAGGACTTTCAGAAGAAACCACAACGGGCGTGCTTCGTCTGTATGATCGTTTGAAAAACGGAACGCTTCATTTGCCTGCAATCAATGTAAATGACTCTGTTACAAAATCTAAATTTGATAACAAATACGGCTGCCGCGAATCACTTGTAGATTCGATCCGTCGCGCAACTGACTTGATGCTTGCTGGTAAAGTGGCAGTTGTAGCAGGTTACGGTGACGTTGGTAAAGGTTCAGCAGAATCGCTTCGTGGCGCAGGATGCCGTGTATTGGTTACTGAAATTGATCCAATTTGCGCGCTTCAAGCTGCAATGGACGGTTTTGAAGTGGTTACAATGGACGAAGCTGCAACGCGTGCGAACATTTTTGTAACAGCAACAGGAAATTACAAGATCATCACAGACCGTCACTTCCTGGCAATGCGTGACAAAGCGGTAGTATGTAACATCGGTCACTTCGACAACGAAATCGACATGGCTTGGTTGAACTCCACTTATGGCGATTCAAAAGTGCAAATCAAACCACAGGTTGACATTTATTCTGTTGCCGGCAAAGACATTATCATTCTTGCAGAAGGCCGTTTGGTAAACCTGGGCTGCGCAATGGGTCACCCATCATTCGTAATGTCCTGCTCGTTCTCTAACCAGACATTGGCTCAAATCGAACTTTGGACCAACACTGCAGCTTACGAGAAAAAAGTATACGTACTTCCAAAAGCACTAGACGAAAAAGTAGCAGCCTTCCACTTAGCGCACGTAGGCGCGAAGCTGGAAACGCTTTCAGACGAGCAAGCGGCTTACATTGGTGTTAGCACCGAGGGGCCGTTCAAGTCGGAGACTTATCGCTATTGATATTGGATTTGGCCGAATCGGTTGAATTTTTAACTCCCCCTGGTTTTCAGACCTGGGGGAGTTTTTTATGACTCTAAACTTCAAAAGTTTTATTGTATCAATCAGAGATAATCAAGTAATGAGTTGCTATCTCTGATTAATAAGTTAGTAGCTTATTGATCTTGCACAATCAGCTTTTGGGAATAATGTTCCTTGCCTTTCGTAAATCTGACAATATAAGTCCCAGTTTGTAGGTTAGAGACATCTATCGAGTCCCCTGGCCGAAGTTGCTTTTTAACACACCTTGATCCGGCTTGATCAAATACTTCACAGTTCATGCCAGCCAATCTCTTGGGAAATCTAACATTCACTCTTGTAATTGCAGGGTTAGGAAACAGGTTGATTTCATTCTTTGGATAATCCGGTAGATGGAACACTACGCGCTTATCGAAAACAACAGGTTTGTCTTGTCTTTTTTGTGCAATTCCCTCCGAAACAGATAGCAAGGCCACAAAGCTTACCACCAATGTTAAATATGTTCTTTTCATCTCATTGCAGTTTATTGTGGAAAGTAGGTAAAGCTGAATTCAAGGTATGAACCTACATAACGGCCTGTTATCGTCCCGTTTGCGGCCTTACTTTCGAACAAACCAGTTGCCGGTTCGTATTCGAGCAAGTTGAAAGTGTAAGTTGGGTCCTCTGCAAAGTCGTGTTCGTCATACAGGTCTGTAATTTCAATACGCACTATGTATGTACCTGCCATTTCACTTAAATCGCCGTTTCCTAATATTTTGGATCCAGGGATAAAGCTCACGGGAGCTATGTCATTTCCGTACGAAAAATGGTCAATAGCACCGTCTGGTCTTGTTACAGTTACGCTAAAAGACAATGTTCCCAAATTCAATCCTTCATTGTCATCTAAGTCAAGCGTGAAACCCAAATCTTTTTTTATCTGCGGATTATTGTCATTGCCGTTATCCCCAGGCTCCGGTTCCGTTTCCTGCTCCTCATTAGGATCATACTCCTTGATATTTTCTCCATCCTCCTTTTCTTCTTTTGCATTTGCAGTTCTAAAATGTCCAAAAATGTAGGTTTCGGGAAAGTGGGTTGCCGTTGGGGTTTGGGTCATGGCCGGGGCATCCCAGGTGTAATCCGTGTTTACGTTCAGGTTTGCAATGGTAATACTTGTTCCGTGAACAACTTGCTCGAATATTTTCTTGTTGTCTTTATACAACCGGAATAAATGCCCGGCTGGTGCCCATTGTTCATACCAGGAGAATTCGACTTTATCATTGTTGACAGTTTTCGCACCGTCGGATGGAGATTTCAGTTTGGTGGTTGGCGGCCTTAACCAATAAAAAGACATGGGAGAATAAGGCCCTACAATCCAATCGCCGTTCTCGTCTTTGGCCTTTGCCCTGACGCGCCATTTATGCCCACCTTTTGTGCCCGTCGGGTCGCCACCAACCTCCTTTGGCATGCTTGTCTCAGACGTAGAACCGTAATTATTGGTTATTTCATCCTCAACAAAATCAGAATAAACATCATATTCTTCTGCGCCCGCAACGGGCGACCATGAAAAGACTTCTGTTGCTTTATCATATTTGAAAACTGCATCGTTAAATGGTAAGAGCAACTTTGGCGCCGGGATCAAAGAATAGTCAACCACAAAAGTCGAAAAGTACTTTTTGCCGAACTCTTTTTCAGTGATAAAGGGAGGTGTAACGTCCCTGTATGGTTCGAACGCCCATGTGTATATTTTGCCATCCGAGACATCAGGAAGCCTTAAATCTTCGTGATCATAAAGCACCTGCGGCAGGTTTCTGTCATCTTTTTTGTCCTGAATGTGATAGCGGTAACCGCCAGCGCCGGGCGCTTCCTTAGCGGTGAGCAAAATGTCTTCTCCAAACGGAGGCACGTGTTCGCCGTCAGCAGGGCTGGGAGGAACTAGCAACGGCGATTCAGGCAGGTTGGTCTGAAAAGACATTGCATCAGTCCAGGTGCCGAAAATGTCCGTATCAGTCAAACCAGTTTGTACGAATTTTTTCAATCCCTTATCCCAGGTAACACCCTCTTCTGAACCTAGTTTGTGTGTGGCTGTGATTTGCCAGCTATAATCACGTTCCTTAGCCAATGCAAGCTCCTTGGCTTCTGCCTCATCACTAGTCGCTTCGACTGGGATATCCTGCACAGGCACTTTTCCTGTCAAATCGGTCACTCTCAGAATATAACCGGCAGCACCAGGTGTCGCCTGCCACTCAAAGACGCTTTTCCAGGCTGTGAGCTTATCATGTTCCAACGGGTTGATTGGTTTCGTGGTAATTGGAGCAGCTGTTACTTGCAGGATAGGGCTCCAATTATTTACCATCTTTTCAAGAGCACGGCATTCCAGGTTCCCACCCAAAGAGCTCGCGCACCCCAGTCCACCAGCGGCGTAAAGCCTGCTTCGAACATAATATGTCCCTTCATCCAAGAAAAATTTTGTGGTATTGGTACGCTTACCCGGGTCTTTTTCATCAATGTAAGGAAGCAACACCTCGGTTGTATGCTGAAAGGCGCGGTAAACCGGTGATACCAAATCGTTGAATGCTACATCTTTGGAAACTTCGAACAGGCGATATTCGATCTTGTCCGGGAAATATTCGTCTGAGCGAAATTGTGCATTAAATGGATCCACCACTTTAACTTCGTTACCATCCGCATCAACCGCCCATAATTTAGGTTGAGGAACAAATTCTTTGCCAATTACGCAGGTCAGCGCATCATTGCATTTCTTCCATGTTCCTGATGTCTCTTTATAACCATGAAACAGAATTGAAGATTGAATGGCCGCGACCGCATCGTTGAAAGTCGGATTTGAGGGAAGAAAATACAGGAAAGCCGCAAACATGATCTTTTCCGGAACGCCATCTTCAAGCCCGGTAAAAAAGCGGGTCTGCCCATTTTCATTGGTAAAACCCGTTAGCGGGGTTCCCTTCGAGATTAAATAATAAAACTGTGTCCATACTCCGGCCATTTCATCCGGATTTGCAATGTCCCAACCCTTGCCATTGTAAAAATTCAATTGACCTTTTGATTTTGGGTTATCAAAACTGCGCAAGTAATTGCCGTCTCCGAATAAATCTGAACCAATCGTCCATAACGCTTCATCACCTTTGGAAAGTCGGTATTCATTGCTGATTTCTAATCCGAAAATGTCTATCAAGGCCTTGCGAATAGCTATCGATTCTTTGGATTCAGGGAGTTGGACACTTTTTACTGTATTATAGATCCCCGCGAAGTAATTTCCTGCAATCTGATCCAAGGTCATTTTTGCAGGATCTGAATCAGATTTAATTTGAGCAAGATATGCTCCTGGGATAAAGTCAGGGCTCGGAGAGCCAATAAGGTGTTCGATAAATTTGCTTGAGCCCTTAAGCCCTATAAAATTGAACTTTTTAGCAAAATGGTCCACACTTGCTCTTATACCATGATTGAGACTAACAATCGATTTAGACAGAGATACATTATTATCAATAGTATAAATGCCATCGTTATCCAGATCAATTGGATAATAGGGAGCGTTGGGACTTATTGGGTTAAAAATTTCCGTAAGTATTAAAACATCAACATCCTGACAATCTCCAATCCATTGAACTTTTTTACCTTGGGGGTCATTGTCCAGGTCTGTAACCTGTACGTTAATTGGGACTGATCCATTCCAACCTTGCGCAAGCGTCTTTGGACCTGAAACACAATTTGGATTAGCGAAACCCCATCCGTCGCCAATTCCAGCTGCCTTGAAAGCATTTTTAATTTGTTGGTAAACATGCGAGCCATCCCCATATCCCATTTCCTCTGCCACTTCCAGCATTTTGACGCGGACATCAGGGAATGTCGATGACCATGAGAGTTTCTCCGTAAACGTCTTAAAAAAGAGTTTTAATGACAGTGCATAAGTTGCCGCTGGATTGTTGGGAATAAGCGGCAATACAATGAAAGTTCCGTTTGCGGGGTTCTGATCAATATAACCTGTCTCCCCAACATTCATCCGAAATAAGATCTTGCTGAGAACCATACCATTACCATGTGAATCGAATCCAGGTTCATCTGGGTTTTTCCAAAACAATCCTTTGTAACACTCAGGCAATGACCAAAAATGAGGTGAAATTGAAAAATTCCTCTTGCTATCTAGCCCCATTTCTTGTATCAGAAATCCCCAGTCAGGATTTGCAAAACCTGCTCCTGGTGTGTTCTGAATGGCAAAATAGTTTTTCAGGGCACTACCAATTACGTCTGCAAAACCTTCCCCTAGCGAACTGCTTTCCTTGTTATACTGACCTGGTCCCCAAGCTGACAGCCAAATAAGGTGTGTAAGCTCGTGACCTATCACATCCCTGGTCAGACATGGATTGGATAATCCCTGCCCCACATTATAAGCAACTATGGCTGGGTCAAACTGAGTTACAGCTGTCGGCTGAGAGTTTGTAATGACGCTTGTAACCGTTTTTAAGCCACCAATGTCGACTCCTTTCCAGCCGAAAAGATCATATGTCATCCGATGAAACTCCTGAGTATGGGCCAAAACGCTGATCCCATGTACCGTAGGATATTGATGGGTAAAGTCGGCTGATAAGGAATTTAAAAATTCCATTGTGTTAAATGGCCCATTTTGCCCCTTTGCACTTACGGGCGATGCAAAAAGTAAGGCAACCTTATCCACGCCGTTAACCGGATCGATACCCTCACCGATAACTTCTGTATTACTATATAACCCCTTTAATTCATCCTTAAAAGAGCATAGTGCAACCGAGGTTGATGTTGGATCATTTGGATTTCGCAGATATTTGGTTGCATACAAAGGGACCTTGTCATGATAGTAAGTTTTTCCAGCTGGAATTTTATAGTGCTGCGGAGCATACATTGTTCCGAACGGACCCGGCTTTTCATTAGGTAAATAATAAAGCTGTGAATAGCATAAGAAAGATAAAATGGACAAGGCCAGCGTTAACAAAGATTTTCGAAACAGGGCATGTCTTACTTCTTCCTTCCAAGTCATTGGATAGAATTCTTGCATAAAAAGTCGGGTTAAAATGTGCTAAATAAAAGATAGCTTGTGCTATCCTTTGTACTGAAATGCAAAGGATAGCACAAGCCATTTAAGAGCACGAATGCAATTAGCCTCCGGTGAATGTGAGCTCTTCAGAGGGTGTAAGAAAATTACGGTTATCGCTAATCCTTCGTCAGCGGAGGTAACAGGTCCACCGGCCGCGCCGGCGTCGGGAACGCAATGTTATTTTCATCAAAAACCTTTTTAATGCCCTTCATAGCGACACTTTTTGCAGGGCCAGGGCCGATTTTTGATTGGTCGATCCAAAACAGGATTTCAAAGTCGATGCTTTTTTCGCTGAACCGGATGAAGTTGAGTTCGACTGGCTTTTTTTTGTCTAAAAAAGGGAGGGGTTTGATGGCTGAGAGCGCGACATTTTCTACCATAAACAGGTCGTCTTTGTAGCCGATGCTGCATTCGAGCTGCACCCTGCGATCGCCTGAATTTGTAAAGTTTACAATGGGTTTTTGAAAAATATCCTTGCTTGGAAGCTCTACAAGCTGGCCGGCGAAATTATCCAGCTTAACAGAACGCAAACCTATGGAAAGCACTTTGCCCGTAAATCCATTGGTTTCAATAACGTCGCCTACTTTAATAGGACGCTGAATGGCGATAAATGCACCGGAAATAAAATTGGTGGTAAGATCCTGAAAAGCAAACCCAAGTGCCAGAGCAAGCACCCCCGCTCCTGCCAGCAACGACGTTACTGTTTTATCCAGTCCCAAAACACCAAGTGCGAAAAACAAGCCGGTCATCACAATGGCAATACGCGTTATTGCAGAAATGAGACTTACCAGCGCGATATTTTGAGACGCCCTGGCAAGGCCTTTTTCCATGAACCGACTTCCGTAACGCGCCAGGAAACGGAAAACGACCAGGATGAGGATCGCAATGATGAGGTTAGGAACAAACCGAATGCTCTCGTCAAACCATTTGTCCAGCTTCACGACGATCGGGTCTGTTATTTTTGAAATCTGCGCGAATAACATGGGTGCAATTTTCACGCAAATAACGTGAATAACAATCATCACGCAAAAGGGCCAAGAAATTGACTTTCCCGGCCCTTCAATGTTATCTTAAACGAAGCGAACTCACAACCTCGAAAGCAGCTCTTGCTTTTTGGCTTTAAACTCCTCCTCTGTAATCTGTCCTTTCTCAAACAAAACATTTACCTTTTCAATAGTAGCAATGATAATGTCCTGCGGGCTGCGATCAGTCGGGCTGCGGTCAGTCAGGCTGCGTTCACTCAGCCTGCGGTCAGCCGAGCCACTGTCAGCCGCGTTTCGGTCAGCAGCACTCAGATCAAGCGTTTCAGCGTGCAAATCGGCATTAGACGTAACGTCATACGCAATTTCCGGTGTGGGCTGTGTCTGTTCGCCCGGTTCGGATATCAGGGCCAAGCTTTGCAAGTCGACCGAACCATCCTGGCTCGTAAATGTATACGAATTCCCACCTCCCTGTTGCTGCGAAATGCCGGTAATGTGGTGATGTTTCGTGTCATAAATAGTCCGTTTACCATTTTCTTCAATAACCAGCCTTCTTACTGGCGCAAAATAGGCGTAACGAAAATTATTCTGGGATCCGCTCGCAGTAGGAGTTCCGAAAACTGAAGGCCAGGAACCATCCCTACCAGACGATGCGCCGCTTTCCTGGCGCTGCACATTCGAGCGATCTTCACTTGGTTCATCAGCCGAATCCTCGTATAAAACCCTCGTCGAGACCTGCTCCGACAGCTCACTGCAAACCTTATCAACTGTGCTTTTGAGGGAATTGTTAAACATATCCCCTACCATGGTCATCCCTCCTTTCATCCACTGTCCCGAGCCGCCCAATTCGGCAATGTTAAATTGGGCCATTGTCCCGTTCCCGCTGATCACAGCACGCAAAAGTGCCTCAACGCTCTCGGTCTTAAGATTATATTTCGCAGCAATGTCTTCAACATATTGCCTGCCTGAACCTGTAAGTGCTTTCATAATTGTTCTTTCTTTTCCTATATGTATTAAAAAATGGTGCCATTGGGAGATTTTAAGCATTTCATCCTATAAATACCAGCGTCTGTTTTCAATCCGCAGCCCACTAATTACTACTACTAATAACCTGTCAAATTACTATTTGGGCAATCTAATTTGGATGATCCATTCTGCCGCAGGCTCATCCAACCGTACCATTCAACCAACGCATTTCTTTCCATAGCAAGCTTGCAATAAGTTTGATGCAGTAAAATTTTTTAACAAAACACAAACATTATGAAATTACTTCACAATGCCCCAGCAATCACAAAAGCGATCGTTCTAGCCGCCATGATGAGCGCTTGCCAAAATGAGAAAGATGCGGTTATTTCTCCTGCAACATCGGTGGAGCAGGAAAAGGATGCAAATGCAAAAACAGCTATTACATATCTAATTAAAGACGGCGGAACCAAGCTTACTTATTCCGGAATCAGAAACCAATTGGTGAAAGAACTGGATGGCGCCGGATGGCTCAAAGAGTACACTTACAGCGGCAACAATATTACTTGTGCCCTCAAAACGAATGGGATTACGGTATACAAAAACTTCATTACTTATACTTTGAATGCGAAAGGGCAATGTGTTGAAAGTGTACATACTGCCACTGACAAAGTTATTGGAGGAACTTACATTTATGTATACAATGAACTGAACCAACTTACCTTGGTGTATCACAAATCCCTTCCTAAGCTGCGCCAGGTATTTGAATACGAACAAGATGCCGACAATAGCCTGCAGGGAAAATCTCTAAGCAAGATCACTTTCTATGATCAATATGACAAAAAAGAGAAGGAAATTATTTTTAAACACGCCAACGGCAAGTTCGTAGCGCAAAGCAATAGTAGTGGTAACGACGACGAAACTTCGCTTGAAGCGAATCCTTTAAATCCAGTAGGACTTGCGGAAGCAAATAGCGCATACCTACCAATATTCGGCAAATTCAGCAGATATGTCTTAAAACAAACGGTTCATAAAGCATTTGTTGGGCAGATCATTTATCCATACCCAGTTTTCAATTACAATTTATCAGCAAAAAGCTTGGGAGGAGAAATTACAACATATGATTTTATAACAAAAGATGATTTTGGGAAGATATTGTCAAAAGTTGAGCGAAAATACTCGACTACACCACAGGCTGTAATGATAGGCCAGTAGTCTTATTACTTAAACAAAGTCGTCTGTCAGCAAATGTTAACAGACCACTTTACTTTCCGCCGAATTAAATTAATATAACCACTTAGCCATTTGATTCTCGCTTAGGCATAATCAAGCGATAACTTGACCCGGTTAAAATGAATTTCCAAACACAACTATGAATAACATGAAAATACTTCAAAATTTACCCACACTTACAAAAGCAATCATTATCGCCGGCATGCTGGGAGCTTGCCAGAATGAGAAAGATGCGGTTGTAACCCCAGCTGCTGAAGACGCACAAAATGCAGGTTATAAAAATGCTAAAATTTCGGCTGATAGCAAGTTGATTAAAGATGGCAAGGTAAAACTTGAATATTCAGGCCCAAGAAATTTGCTTACAAAAGAAACTCACGAAGAGGGAAATTATTTCATCGAGTACATTTACTCTAGTCAAGCCATTAAAGCTACATGCTATGACTTGACTACAAAAATGCAAATCAAGACTGCTACGTTTATTTTAAATTCTAGTGGATTGTGCGCTGAAACAATCTTTGGTGTTGGCTATAACAGCGTTGGAACCTTAATCCATGAATATAATGATCATGGCCAATTGATCAAGTCGTACAATAAGATGGCACCAAGTGAACGACAAGAATTCAAGTATATCAACAGTTCTGATGGTAAAACAAAATGGTTGACTGCAGTTGAATTTTATGATAAAAACAACTACAAAACATCAGAAATCATTTACACTTATATGGGTGCGAAGCATGATTTCTATCCAATAAACCATGCTTCAACAGCGTATGGAACTGGCAAATATTTGTCCATATTTGGGACGCCCATAACACATCTACCAACAGCCATGACTGAGAAACAACACAAATACAAACCGTATAAATGTGTAACAACACCAAATGAGCTCAGTTACGATTTTTATGTAAATGGAAGGGTTAAGTTAATCACTAAGAACGGAGACACTTATTCTGCGCAAGAACGAATATACTCAACCACCATGGCAAGTAACTAGTCTCAGTAACAATCAAAAGAAGAACCCCAATCTGGGGTTCTTCTTCAATATAAAACCAGTTGTTCCTTATTAAAGCTGAGTAAAATCTTACAACTGCTCCTTTACATTTCCTGTAATACGATCCAGCTCTATTTTTGAAGATAAATAATCGTAAACCGCTTCCAGGTAATTGGACTTGGCGGAGGTTAATGCGAATTCGGAATCGATTAGTTCTAGCCTCGATGCCACTCCTTTTTCGTAGCGGTATTTGGTGATGGAATAACTTAGCTCTGCGGTTTCGGAAACATTCTGCTGGGTTTTGATCCTTTCGGAGGTTTCAATTAAACTAGCCAGAACATGTTTTACTTCGGATTTAAGTTGCTCCTGCGCATTGCTGTAAATGACATCGGCTTGCTGCCTTTCAATTTTGCCTAATGCTATTTTGTTAATGTTCTGGTTTCCGCTGAAAATGGGAATAGCAAACTGCACGCCGGCATAAAAAACAGGTGGATAAGCAGCATTTCCGAAGCGAAACTGATTGGTTTGCGTCTGGATCTGATACTGGCTGATAAAGCTCACAACCGGCAATCGCGCAGTTTTGTATAACTCAATTTCTTTGTCACTGATTTCCTTGTTCAATGTCAGAATTTGTAAATCAGGGCGCTGCTGGATGGACAGCTTGTAGGTTTCGTCTTCCGCCGGGACTGATTCACTGGCATTAAGCTCTAACGAATCCGAAAGAATGTAGTTTGTTTTCGAAACGTCCCCTAACAAATTCCTTAGTTGCTGTTGGCTTATTTGTAATGCATACGTCAGCCTGAGCACGTCCGGTTCCAGATTCTTTACGGATGTATATGCGCGTAATGTGTCCACCCGCAATGCGCGGCCTTGCGCGAGCAGCGAGCGTGAATCATTCAAGGCTTTCTGGTTTCTGACAATGCTTTCCTTTTGCAATTTCAGTCTTTCATTCAGAACAAGCAGCTGAACGTAATTTTGCTTCACCTGCGCCACCACATCCACTTCTCTCTGGCGAAATGAAAGCTGACTTTGTTTTTCAAGCAGTTTGCGGCGCTCGATCTCGTGCTTAGCACCGGAATTATAAATGGGCTGGACCAGCGAAACTTGGGCGGCACCAATGTCTTCACCACCAAAACGTGCATAACCGATTTTTTCAGAATTCCCGGTATTCCCATTCAAACCAAAGAAAACCGGCTTTTGAAAATAATGCTGAAACTGCCCTGTAAGACTAATGTTTGGCATCAACAAACCGCGCGTAATGGCGGTCTGTTGCTTGGCTTTGTGAATGTTGATCGAATCGATCCGGAGATCACGGTTCCGGCTTTGCGCTAACTCAATGGCTTTTTGCAAAGACAATGTTTGACTCTGCCCCAAAGACAGTAAAGGGCTCAGCAGCAATGCAATAACAAATGCTTGCGCCGATCTTTTATATGGATTTAAAATTGACTTTTTCATGATTTCATGTGGTATTAATATTCCTGAAAGGATTAATGCGTGTGTAGTAAAGCCTCTTCTGCAACCGACTCGTTTCCGTCCTCCGTTCGCTTTTTGTGTGGTCGGGACAGGTAAGAATAGATGGAAGGAATGACATAAAGAGTGAGCACGCCGGCGAAGATCAAGCCTCCTACAACCACGATACCGAGCGATTGGCGACTTCCCGATGCTGTTCCGAGCGACAATGCGATGGGTAATGTTCCGAAAATCATCGCGAGTGTGGTCATCAGGATTGGGCGGAACCTGGATATCGCTGCTATTTTTGCGGCTTCAAATGTGGAAGCACCTCCTTCTTTGCTCTGGTTGGCAAATTCCACGATCAGGATTCCATTCTTGGTGATCAAACCAATGAGCATTATGATCCCGATTTGACTGAAAATATTGACAGTTTGTGCTGTGAACCAAAGACTTAGCAATGCGCCGGTTAATGCCATAGGAACTGTCAACAGAATGATAAACGGATCTACGAGGCTTTCAAACTGTGCTGCCAGAACCAGATATATCAACACAATAGCAAAAATGAATGCAAAAATCAGGCTTGAACTACTTTCGGAGTAATCCCGGCTTTGTCCTGCTAATGCGGTGCTGAAACCCTTAGGAAGTTCTTTGGACGTAATTTTATCCAATTCCTGAATGGCTTCCCCCAAACTTACGCCGGCCGCCGGGGTTGCAGAAATGGTTGCGCTGTAAGATTGGTTGTAACGGTAAATGGCGGGAGGGCTGATGCCTTCATTTTGCTTCGTAAGGTTATCCAGGGACACCATTTGACCACTTCCTGACTTTAAATACAACGATTTCAAGTCATAAGGCGCGGATCTGTCTTCCCGATCGAGCTGGCCGATCACTTCGTACTGGCGATCATTGTGAATAAAATAGCCATATCTCCTGCTGCTCAGCGCAAGTTGTAACGTCTGCCCGATGGCCTGGGTGGAAATACCCAGTTGCGCAGCCCGCTGACGGTCAATGCTGATGCTGATTTCGGGACGGTTTATTTTAAAATCTGCGTCGGCGAAAACGAGTTTTTTATTTGCACTTACCTCCCCCATTAACTTGGGCATAATGTCGATAAGCGCTTTTAAATCAGGGGCCTGAACCACATATTGAACGGGCTGCGTATTTCCGTAACCTCCAATTGTTGGTGTTTGGACTGGAATAATGAGGACATTTCTAAACCGCTGAGAAGCAATAACCAATTTATTGAAAATCTCTCCCTGCGTAAGTCCGCTTTTACGGTCTTTTGGTTCTTCCAGGAAAATCCATTGAAATCCACCATTCACCGGCTGCGTTAATGTTCCACCCGCTGCTGCAACGGCTGTATAAGTGCGCTGCTGGTTCAAATCCGGAATAGAATCGCCGATAAAATTCCCTATCTCCTTCATACTCTGCTCCATACTCTCATAAGATGTTCCCTCGGGAGCCATTACGGCCAGCCCGATCATGGACCTGTCTTCCAGGGGCGCCAGCTCGGAAGGTAACTTCGGCGCAAGCCAGAAGGCGACTCCAAACGACACCAAAAGCAGCACAATTCCCAGCCAGCGCACTTTCATAAATGCGGAAAGTGATCTTCCGTAAGCGTCGTTCATGGCTATGAACCACGGCTCCGTTTTCTTGTAAAGCCAGTTTTGTGAAGTGCCCGATTTGAGCAGATAGGCGCTCATCATGGGGGTTAAAGTAAGTGCTACAAAAGCTGAAACAGTCACCGAACCGGCCACAACAATCGCGAATTCTTTGAACAAACGACCTGTAAGGCCACCCAAAAAGAGGATGGGCAGGAACACAGCAACAAGTGTAATAGTGGTTGAAATTACCGCGAAATAGATCTCATTGGAGCCCTCCCGCGCCGCCTGAATGGGCGACATCCCCTCTTCCACCTTGCTGTATATATTTTCCAAAACAATGATGGCATCATCGACGACCAGCCCAATCGCCAGAACCAGTCCTAAGAGTGTTAAAACATTGATCGAGAAATCGGCCATGTACATGATAAAGAATGCCGAAACGATCGAAACGGGGATGGCCAGCAGCGGGATCAATGTGCTTCGCCAGTCTCTCAAAAAGACGAATATAATGAGTGAAACCAATGCAAAGGCAAGCAGCAATGTTTCTTCAACTTCTGATAATGAATTTCTTACGGGAACTGTAAAGTCTTTACCAAGGGCGATTTCATATTCTTTTGGAGCTGTTTTTTTAATTTCTTCAAACCGTTTCTTAAACTCATCCACAATAGCCAGCGAGTTGGCGCCACGTTGCGGGCTTACACCCGTTCCAACGCCGTATTCAGCAATTTTACCATTATAAATGATCATCGCCGTGCGCTCATTCTGCGATGACATTACGGCTTGGCCCACATCTTTGAAGCGAACAATAGCGCCGTCACTTTCCCGCAGGATCATGTTGTTAAAATCATCCTCGGTAACGAGCCTTCCCTGCGTTCGCAATGTCACTTCTGTGTTCTGGCCCTCAATGCGACCGCTTGGTAAATCCACATTTTCACGTTGCAATGCAGTCTGAATATCTGTTGGCGTCAGACCATAAGAGGCCAGTTTCACGGGATCCATTCTCAACCGCATCGCGCGCTTTCTGCCTGCATACGAATCCACCAGCCTTACCCCGGGAATGGATTGGAGCCTTTCCTTAATGTTGATATTAACAAAATCGGTAACGTCTTCCAGTGTTTTGGTCTTACTCTGAACGGTTAGAAAAACCAGGAAATCCGCAGGCCCGGCTTTCTCTACAATGGTTGGTTCAATGTCTGTCGGCAGTTGCTGGCGGGATTTTGAAACCTTATCCCGAACATCATTCGCAGCTGCTTCCAGGTCTGCATTCAATTCAAATTCAACGGTGATAATGCTCACCTGTTCGCGGGAAGTGGATGAAACAGAACGGATTCCGTTCGCTTCGGCAATGGCTTCCTCTAATGGTTTTGTAACCTGCGAAGCGATGATATCGGCGCTGGCACCAGGATAAACCGTTGTTACCATCACAATCGGCGAATCTGTAACGGGATATTCGCGTGTCCCAAGGAAGGTGTAACCCACAATCCCGAAAAGTATAAGCAGTACGGACATCACCCCGGCCAGAACCGGCCGGGAAATACTTACTTGTGAAATAGCACTCATGACTAATAGATTTTTTTATTTAACAGAGACCAATTGAATGGCGGAACCGGGTGTCAGACGCAGCATATTGCTTGTAATAATCGTGTCGCCGGGCGCGAGTCCCTTTGTAACGTGCACAGCATAAGCGTTTCGCTCGCCTACTTCAATGGCTTTAAAACCTGCCTTGCCTGCATTGGCCACATACACGCTATAACCTTTTGAAGAAGGGATCAGAGCCTGGTTCGGGACCATTAATGCATTACCGGTGTTGCTTAAACGTAACGTCAGGCGCGCACTTTGCCCGGGTAAAAGTTCACTCCCCTTGTTATCCGTCACCGCACGCATCAGCAATGTTTTGGTTTTTTGATCCAATCCGGCTTCATGCGCTACAATCCTTCCTTTGTAAATTTTGTCGTTGGATTCAACATTATACTGCACTTCATCGCCTGTTTTCAGCGTATTTGCATGTTTTTCGGGAACGGCGAAGTCAATTTTCAGGCGGCTGTTGTCTGTTAGCAAGGCAAGCGGGCTTCCCGGCGTGACGAAAGCACCGGTGTAAACATTCACAATGCCCAGGTAACCGCTGAACGGAGCACGTATGCTCGTTTTCGCAATCATTACTTTCAGCTGTTCAATTTTTGCTTGTAAAACTTTTAGGTTTGTAAATGCCTGGTCGTAGTCCTGTTGAATCGCTGCTTCTTTGTCAATCAGATCTTTAAGTCTTCTTTCCTTAAGCAAAACCAGTTTTTCCTGCTGTTTCAATTGTTCCAATTCGGCAAGAAGGTCCGCGTCATCCAATTTGAACAACAATGTTCCTGCGTTTACGAATTTTCCTTCTCTGGCATGCACCGCAACCACTTTGCGGTTGAGTTCGCTTGAAATATTCACCTCCTGATACGCCATCAGCGTTCCTGAAACGGTCATTTCCTCATTTAACGATTCCGCTTTAAGCACCTGCCCGTCGACCGGAGTTCCGGTTGGCTGCGTGGCAGCTGCCGGCGTAGCTGGCTTTGGCTTTTCGGATGTGTATCCTTTGAAGAATACGGATAGCAATATTACGCCCGTAATAATGAGGCCTGATATGATTTTGGCTGACTGAATGGTCTTTTCCATATATAGATTAATTTAAATATTTCGATTGATTAGATAATGGTTTATTATTTTTCATGGCTAATATCGCTTCGCAGCATTTATTTCATTCCAGAAACCGAGACGGATCAAGTAAACTTCGGTTACTTATTAATATATCGAAATATATCGATATATTAGGGTAAAAAAACTCAGATTTTTAATTTGTTCAAAAACTCAACGTATTCATTGAGAACCTCTTTGTTCAATTTGTATTTCACGTTTCTTCCTTCTTTTTCAACCAGGATCAGATCAGCGTCTGCCAGTTGCTTAACATGGTGGGAAATCGAGGGCTGGGTTAAATCGATAAAATCAGAAATCTCGTGACAATACAAACAATCTTCTTTCTGGCGCAACTCCTGTAATATGAGAATACGGCTGGGGTCGCTCAACGCTTTCGATATCCGCTCCACTCTCCTGACCTCCATGATTTACGATATATAGATAAATTTGAATGTATTAATAAACTGCACAGTGCGTACATTACAAAGCAACCTCACAAAAAATTCCCCTAAGAGAGAAAACTTTGAAAAATTTTGAAAGAGCACTAAACAAGCTTAAAATCAATCTGCATCAGAAAGCATTGACAATCCGGAACGTGCATCTTGCCTCGGCACAGTTATTGTATCCTTGCCATTTACATTTCTACCAAGCAACAAACGTTTGAAACCATGGATATTTATCAAATAGCTTCTGAATACTGGGACGGGGCTGGCATTGCGAATGACCCTTCTGATCCGCGCGAAACACCGCCTTTTGATCCGCGCCCGGAAGTGCCATCGCCTGAATCACCGGAAGAAACCCCACCATTTGAGCGGGAACCTGAAACGCCGCCGATTGCCCCGGAACCTGAACTTCCGCCTGTCGAGCCGGTTATTCCAGAGGTTGAACCACTGCGTGAACCAGGCGGAGAACCCGGTTTCCCTGCTTTTAATTAAGCCGCGGCACCGCCTGAATAAGTCTCATCTACTCCTATTACAGTTCTGTCGATTAAATATCAGTTCGGAGTGAAGTGGCTTAATTTTAGAATCATGGACAACAATCAGATCGTAACGGCACTTTTTGACGCCGTACAAAACAATAATCTTGACATTGCCGACGCAGATAAGAAATTTTATACGAAACTTGTTTTGCATGCGGCAGAAATTCGAGACTTATACACACAACTTTATAATGACCACCCGGAATCCAGCGCCAACTTCACAAAGCTGATCGAAGTGCTGATATCCGCTCATCTGAGTAGGCCCCAGGATTTAAAGGAACGCGATAATAGAAAGTCGGAAAATTGGTATTTGAGCAACGAGCTTGTCGGAATGCATATTCAGACGGACCGTATGAATGATACGCTGAACAATTTAGCAGAAAGGCTTCCCTATTTGCAGGATTTGGGTATCAATGTCCTGCATCTGACACAGGTTAAAGAAAATCTTAACGAAGTAACGAGAGTAATTCACGAGCATAGCATGTATCTGATGCTAGACCTTGCATTGAAAGACAAGGACAGATCGGATTATTCTCAATCTGCGTCGATAGTAAACTTATTGCAAGAAATTTTTCTCTGCGCCAATCATGGTGCGGATATATTGCGGATTAATGCTCCAGATTTCCAGGACGCCCAATCGCAAATTCATACCACGCTGCAATTAATCAAACAATGCTTGCAGGTTACGGCGCCTGGCCTGGCTCTGGCTGTAAAAGCAACGACTTCATCAGAACATGCTTTGAAGTTCTTTGGTGAGGGAAGATATAGTGCCAAGGAATGTGATTTTGTATATAACGATACGCAAATTTCGTTGCAATGGGATGCGTTGGCTTCGGGTCAGGTTACCGCCATGATCGAAGCAGAAACTATTTTAACTCAGAAACCTTTTGGCACAACCTGGATTAACTTTGTAACACCAGATGATGACGAAAACAGCGCCACATTAGCTTCGCTATGCGGTCTGGACAAGGCAATTCAGGAGAAAAGTGAAATGCAGATCAGCATGGCTATTCAACGCATTTTGCTGATGCAGGCAAACAGCTTCTTTCTCGGCGGGCTTCCTTTTCTGTCTTATGAAAATGAGGTCGAAGGCAACGTTCGCGAGGAAATTTTTTCAGGGATCAAAAGATTGCTGCGGATCAGAAAAAGCCTTGACGTCGTTTCTGATACAAAAAATACCAGATGGTTGCCCAGGCATAATATTCACATTGCCGGTTTTGTACGAAATGGGCGGGAGAAAGCACTTTACTGCATTTTTAATTATAGTAATGAAAGTGCCTACCTTACCTGGCAGGCGTTCAGGCACAACGGCATTGCGCCTGAAAAGCTTTACGACCATTGGCGGGAAATTTGTGTTGAGCCCGGGAATGATGCTGAATTTCTAGTACTGGAACCATACGGATTCTATTTAATGGAAGTAGTGGCAGACAAAGCCTAGAAAAGTTTCTACATATTTTATAAAATACTTTAAACAAATTGTATCTTCCGACGAAAATTATACCCGTCACGAATGAAAAAAATTTTACTCTCCTATTTTCTATTTGCTTCTTTTCTAATTCAGGCACAGTCCTATAAAGCACTTCCC
The DNA here is from genome assembly GCF_023821985.2 of Dyadobacter chenhuakuii. Lineage (NCBI taxonomy): Bacteria > Pseudomonadati > Bacteroidota > Cytophagia > Cytophagales > Spirosomataceae > Dyadobacter > Dyadobacter chenhuakuii. The sequence continues at coordinate 3,553,550 of NZ_CP098805.1, forward strand.
GGAAGAGTAGAAGCAGAAGACTATGCAGCCATGAACTCAGTAGGCACTGAGGCGACGTCAGATGCCGATGGCGGTCAAAATGTGGGATGGATCCAGGACGGCAGCTGGATGGATTATAGCGTTACTGTCACAGTTGCAGGCTACTACACATTTCGTTTCAGAGTTGCCAATGGATACAGTCCGGAAGCTGCCCTTTCCCTGAAATCTGCTAATGGCGATAAGCTAGGTCAACGTGTTCTGCCACAGACGGGCGGAATGCAAAATTATCACACCGTAAAGTTTGTAGTATTCCTTCCACAAGGCAATCAAACATTAAGAGTATATGCCGAGAAAGGCGGTTTCAACCTGAACTGGTTCGAAGCTGCGGCGTCCCGTAATGTTTCGGGAAGGATTGAAGCGGAAGATTTCGATGCGGTAAGCGATGTCAGAACCGAAACCACATCTGATACAGACGGAAACCTGAATGTCGGTTACATTGACGACGGCGATTTTTTGGATTACAACATTAATCTTGCAGGCGGCACTTATACGGCCAATTTCCGGATTGCCAATAGTTATGGATCAGGTATAATTGAGATTAAAAACGCAGCCGGAACGTTACTAGGGCAACTGAATGTACCGCAAACAGGCGGCTGGCAGAATTGGGCCACCATATCTACACAATTAACTTTACCATCCGGAAGCCAGGTTATTCACCTCGCAACGCCTCAGGGCGCGTTCAATTTCAACTGGTTTGAGCTTGTTCCGCAAGCGGCAGCAGCCAGCGGCACGGCGTTACCAGCAAAAATTGAGGCTGAAAGTTTCGATGCTTCCAATAATGTAGGAACCGAAACAACAGCTGACGATGGCGGCGGTGAAAATGTGGGCTGGATCCAGGAAGACAGCTGGATGGAATACCAGGTAAACACTGATGAATCAGGTATTTACACAATGAGTTACCGCGTATCGAATGGTTACAGCCCGGAAGCTTCCTTTGCCCTTAAAAAAAGTGACGGAACGGAACTGGGCAGAACCACGGTGCCACAAACCGGGGGAATGCAGGTTTACAAAACAGTAAATATGCTGGTTTCACTTCCGGCTGGAAACGAGACATTGAGGGTGCAGGCGCTGAAAACCGGCTGGAATTTCAACTGGTTTGAAGCCAAGGCATCGCGCCCGCTGGCAGGCAAAATGGAAGCAGAAACTTTCGACCTATCCAGCGACGTGCGTCTGGAATCAACAACCGACACGGATGGCGGTACGACCGTTGGCTACATTGACGATGGCGACTGGCTTGATTACAATGTGAAAATCGCAGCAGCCGGTGCTTATACGATCGGGTTTCGGGTTTCCAACAGTTATGGCAATGGCAATATCGAAGTTAAAAATGGCGCAGGCACTGTCTTGGGCAGCATTAATGTCCCTCAAACAGGTGGCTGGAACAACTATAACACGATCCGCACAACTGTGAATCTTCCGGCAGGAAGTCAGATCCTGCGCATTTATGCAAATCGCGGCGCATTCAATCTGAACTGGTTTGAGATTTCGGCTGGCTCGGTTCAGGAACAATCGACGATCACATTCAACGAAATAGGCGATAAGGGCTTGAATATAGGAACATTTGATCTGGTAGCCAGCAGCAATAATAATGAGTCGCCAATCACATTCACGTCTTCCAACACCGCAGTAGCAACCGTTTCCAATGCAACGGGCTCCTGGAAAGCAACACTTGTTGGTGCTGGTCAGACTACGATAACAGCTTCGCAAACAGGCAGTGAGCATTTCCTGGCCGCAGAAAATGTAAGCAGGAACTTAACCGTAACCGGACAATCCAATCCAACGAATCCGACTGCCGGGGCGAAAATTGCATTAGATCCGAAACGCTGGTACCAGGTAACCAATGCAACGACTGGCTTGGACAAACTGTTTGACGGCGACACGCAAACGGAAGTTTTGACGGGCTGGGGAAAAGTTGTCAACTATTACGATGCATATTATCCGCTTCTGGATGGTGAGCAAATAACACTCGAAGGTGTTAAATTCTTTGATTATGTGGGTTCGACAGTTGATCGCCCAATGGTTTTGTCGGTCATAAATGATCAATGGCAGCGCATTCCTGTTGCAACGTTTACCGGAACCGTATATAATGGATGGGTAGGTCCCTATCCTGACCGCGCTTCGAACAACCAATTCAACCTGGATGCACCCGTTTCCAACATTCGTTATCTCGTTTTGACTCTTCCTGACGTCCTTCCTACCGAAATAGAATTTTACGGAAGTCATACGCCCGCAGCACCTTCCAATGGCCCTACCCGCGCCAAGAATATCAGATTGAAAGACATGATGGGTGTTAACGGTTACGAGTGGAACTTTCAGGACGGCGCACATATTGAATCGCTCGTAGAACCAAAAGTGACGGCAGCAAAAAGTTTTTCAGGATTCCGTCACTATATGGACTGGGAAAAACTGGAAGCCGATGAGGGCGTATTTTCTTTTAACCCTACGCGCAGCGGAAGCTGGAACTATGACCTTATTTATCAAAGGCTGAAACAGGAAAACATCGAAGTGCTCGCTTGCTTGAAAACATTGCCGCCATGGATGCTGCAATCGTATCCGGAAAATGAGAGAGATTCCGAAAATGTGCCTGTACGCTATGGAAAAGACTTTAAAGATCCGCTTTCTTACATTGAGCAGGCCAAAGTTGCATTCCAGTATGTAGCCCGTTATGGCAGCAATTTGAATGTTGACCCAAGCTTGCTAAGTGTCTCGACGATTCCACGCTGGACCAATGATCCGCCTAATGAGGTGAAAATCGGCATGGATCTGATCAAATACATTGAATGTGATAACGAACGGGATAAATGGTGGAAAGGCCGCAAAGGTTATCAGACAGCCCGGGAATATGCGGCTAATATGTCCGCATTTTATGATGGTCACAAGAATACGATGGGAACCGCTGTTGGCGTGAAAAACGCTGACCCGAATATGAAAGTGGTCATTGCCGGAATGGTAACAGGGCCTGATTATCTCAGGGGAATGGTGGATTGGTGCAAAGAATTCAGAGGTTACCGTGCGGATGGAAGTGTGAATCTGTGCTGGGACGTTGTGAACTTCCACCTTTATACGGATGATGCCTCATCCAGCCAGGGTGGAAATTCGACCCGTGGAGCTGCGCCGGAGGTGACCAATGCAAACGTTATCCTTGACAATTTTGTAAAGGCATCAAGAGAAGTTTCTCAGGATATGCCCGTCTGGATTACAGAAGCCGGTTATGACCTGCATCAGAGCAGCCCGCTCAAAGCCATCCCGATCGGCAATAAATCAGCGCAGCAAACTCAGGCCGACTGGATTTTGAGAACTTCCCTTTTCTCCGCCAGACACGGAATTGAAAAAGTTTTCTTTTATCAAATGTATGATGACAATCCTGCTTACGACTGGATGTTTGGAACATCGGGAATGATCAACGACGATTTCTCACGCAGACCTGTCACAGATTATTTTATCCAGACCAAAAACCTTTTCGGTGATTATGTTTACAAAGAGACCATTCACGCCGACCCGGTTGTAGACCGTTATGAATTGAATGGCAAGTCGCTGTTTATCCTTGCTGTCCCTGATGAAGTGGGCCGCACAACCGAATACACGCTTAATCTGGGAGAATCCGGGATTGCAAAAGTCTACACGCCAACCGCAGGAAGCGACTATATGGCTGTGCAGGAAAAAGGCATCGTGGATGGAAAAGTGACAGTTACTGTTACCGAAACTCCGATTTTCGTAATCGCTTCAAACGCCCCTAATGCGCGGACCGCCGCATCGCCTGCTCCTGAATTAATCCCGGAACTGCCCTTGCACGAAGATGTAAATGTCTTCCCAAATCCTGCAACAGACTTTGTAAACGTTGAGTTGGCAAATGAAAGCAGTGCAAATGTTGAAGTGAAGGTTTTTGATGCAAAAACAGGAAGACTATACAAAAATGACGTTGTAAACAAGTCTGCAAACAAGCTATCTCACAAACTGAACCTGACGCATATGCCCATCGGCGCTTATATTATTGAAGTGAAGCAGGGAAACCAAAGCACATTTCGAAAAGTAGCAAAAGTGCATTGAGGAACCATTAGTACATTGAGGCATTCTTGTAACGCGCCTGGGATTTAACATTGAAGTTAAGCCCAGGCATTTTTGGTTTAATTCAAATAATGCGCCGTGCCGCGATTTGCCATGCGACTGCCATCGAGTTTTGAAATGTTGAATTTGTCCCGGTATTCCTTTGGCGTAACGCCCGTGCTTTTTTTAAACAGCTGCCGAAACGATTTCAGGTCGTTATAACCTGAGTTTAGCATCACTTCCAGGACACTCTGATCCGTTTGCGCCAGCAATTTTTTGGCAGCTTCTATGCGCGTTCGCTGCAAATATTCGATGGGCGTAACGCCAACCGCCTGCTTGAAACGGCGAACTACATTGCGCCTGCTGGCCGGAATGTCCTGGATAAGGGTTTCAATCGTGCTTCCTTCCTGGTATTCCTTTTCAATTTTTTGCTGCGCCATATTCACCAAACCATCACCATGATCCAATGATGGGGAAAATGTCCCGAAATAGGTCTGCTGCTCACGGTCCATATCAATTGCAAACATTTTTGCCGTACGCAAGGTCAGTTCCTTTCCGCAAAACCGCTGGATCAGATACAGCATTAAATGAAAGCTGCTTGTCGCTCCGCCACTTGTGTAAATGCCCTTATCGTCGGTCACAACCGCATCACTTTTCATGATCACGTCCGGGAAGTTAGACGCCAGCGCCATCGCGGAATCGATGTGCGTCGTAGCCTCTTTCCCATTGAGTAACCCCGCAGCGGCCAGTAAAAATGCGCCTGTACAAAAGCTCGCTATCTCGGCTCCGTTTTGATACTGTTCCCAAAGCCAGGGGATACAGATTTGATTCTTTGCAATGGACGATTTCAGGTCGCCAGCACCGAATGCGGGCACTAAAATCAGATTTTGCTGCGCGGCGGAAGTGACTGAACTGATCTCATAAGCCCCATAAAACTGAGATGGGGAAGCTTCGGGAGAAAAAAGATTAATATTGAAAAACGGAGCTCCGTGCTCGCGTTCATAGAACATGTTTGCCGATTCGAAAACATCCAGAATAGCCGCTACACTTAGCAAACGATGCTTATTGGTAATCAAAAGACCTAACTGTATCATTGTTATAGCGATTTAAAGCAAAATGCCCGACAATATAATATTATTTTGTCTCAAATGCCCCTATTTGCTGATTTTAAAAGACATAAATTATCAATGATACCCTTATTTTTGTCATAAATAAAAGCATTAAATTGACATACGATGAAGTGTAATTCCCAATCCAGCGCAAGTTTGCCGGGTTTAAATGCTATTTGTGTTAATCCGTGCATCCGTGGCTAAAAACAAAAAACAATGAGCAAATCAAAATTTGAAACTTCCCTGGAATCAGGCGTCCATAATCGATTGCAATCCCTGATCGGAACCTGGAAAGGGACCACCAAAACCTGGTTCGAGCCAGGCGTAGTAGCAGATGAGTCACCCATGGAAGGAACGATCCGCCCTATACTGGGAGGCAGATTTGTCATGCACGAATACAAAGGCTCCTTAACCGACAAGCCCTTCGAAGGCATCGCAATTTACGGTTTCGACATTCAGAACAACAAATTGCAATCGGCCTGGATCGACAGCTTCCATATGGGCACAGGTATCATGTTATCCAGCGGCGCTCCCCAGGCCTCCGGCTTTTCAGTCCTCGGCAGTTACGGTGGCCCGGAAATCCCCGAACCCTGGGGCTGGCGCACCGTAATCGAGCTCCTCGACAACGATAATCTCATCATCACAGCCTACAACATCTCTCCCGAAGGCCAGGAAGACAAAGCCACGGAGACCGTTTATAAGCGGGTTGGGTAAAATTATAGCTGTGCAAGTTCTTTATTGATAAAAATTTCAAGTACCTCCTTTGTAGGCAACTCAACGATATACTTGCTGACAAACAGCGGCATATCACTATCTGCAACTGCATATTCGATCAGCGCTTTATTCTGGTCCGTAACAAGTAACAACCCAACGGGTGGGTTGTCGCTTGGTTGCGCTATTTCCTTTTTATAATAGTTAATGTAAGTTTTGAGCTGCCCGATATGCTCATGCTTAGCCTCTTTTGTCTTCAATTCGACCAGCACATGGCATTTTAGTATGCGATGGTAAAATACCAGGTCAATGAAAAAATATTCCCCCCCTATCGTAATGCGTTTTTGCTTCGCTTCAAAACAAAATCCATGACCAAGTTCTATCAAAAACTCTTCCAGATTATCAATCAGCGCCTGTTGCAGATCGTTTTCATAAACCACATCCTTAGCCTTCAACCCCAAAAACTCGAATGTGAATGGCGATTTAATAAGATCTGCCATGTTCGTTTTTTCAGAAGTTTCATTCGCATGCAAACGGAGCTTCTGCTTATCAATGCTCAACCCCGATCGCTCATAGTAAAGCGTATTAATCTGACGCTTCAACTCACTCACACTCCAATTGCCCTTAATGCACTCGGATTCGTAGAAGACTCTGCTTTCTGCGTTTTTCAATGGTAACAGCAAACTAAAATGCGAAAAGGAAAGCTTTGAAATCAGTGTGTTCGAATCCAATTGATCCGTTGTTGAAATGATGTTATCAATTGGTGCAAGGGCATTATCACTTATGGTGCCGCCTGACGGTAAATTTTTTATAAAGGGCTGTAAACCAAAATATTGCAATTGGGCAGACACCGTCTGCCCAATTTGAGGATATGCAAGATAGAATTGGCGGAACAACTTCAGGTTACGAAAACTCAGTCCGTTTGTTGCTAACTTCTCAGCTAGAACCTCTAATAAGCGATCTCCGTAAGTAGCCCTATTCGATCCTTTCTGCTCAAATTCTATAATGTAAAAACCAATTAACCAATTCCGAACTGTTATATGTCTGTTGATTGCTTTCGCAGCGCTCTGTTCCATTACGCTGTGGAGGCCTTTGATTTCGCTGATCAATGAATCGAATTGTTGCATGGGTAGAAAAGTTTGTTGAATGAATGATACTGCCGGATAATATAGGGAGGCTGATTTGCAACTGGTCAATCCACTTTTCCAATGGCACGAATTTGTTAACTATCGGGAAATAGGTAATGCCGTTATCCCCGTAAGCATGTTTGTTCGCTTTATACTATTTCTGGTTATTGTAGCCTTCGCCGTTTCCTGTAAGCCGGTGCCGGTTTCGCATTGGTTTCCTGTAACGCCGCGGGAACATTATGAGAAGGAGCTGTATAGGGCCAAAATGGAGAACACTGCGGCTGGCCAGACGTGGTTCAGCGTTGGTGAAGCTGTGCTGAATGATTCGGTGTTTTCCAATGTGCCCTATCAGGAGCGTTTTTATCTGGGCGATTCTGTCCCGGCGCAGGCAATCCGTTTGAACATTCCGGAGGGAAGGAGATTAGTCATCACACCTTCGAGGGAGCCGGGCGACACGTCTGCACATTTCTTCATGGAACTTTATAAAATCAAGCGTAACGGCAAGCCGCAGCGACTCGACTACATTAGTGACAAGACACAATCATTGACCTATACCAACAACGACTCCGACACTTTACTCCTGCGCTTGCAAACCGGCCTGAACGAGCAAACGGCCGTTTCGCTTTCACTAACCACTGAACCTGTATTAGGTTTCCCGGTTTCCGGGCATAGTATGTCGTCTGTAATCAGTTTCTGGGGAGCCGATCGCGACGGAGGTGTGCGGTCTCACGAGGGGATTGACATCCGGGCCAAACGCGGAACGCCGGTCGTTGCGGCACAAAATGGCTTCGTAACACAAACAGGGACCAATAATCTCGGTGGAAAAGTCGTGTTTCTCTCTTCCATGAGCAGCCCATACTCCCTATATTATGCGCATTTAGACAGTCAGCTGGTTTCGGTTGGTGAGCGCGTTGTGGTTGGAGATACACTAGGATTGGTTGGAAACACGGGAAATGCGATTACCACTGCACCACATTTGCATTTCGGGATTTATGCACGTGGCTCCGGTGCCGTTAATCCGTTACCATTCATAGACAATCGGAAAGAAAAAATTACCGGTCTGCCCCAGCGCTCACGCTGGCTTGGCGATACGGTCCGCATTCGGCGTAAAGCCAATTTGTATGTTTCACCGCAGTTTGAAAAGTCCGGTCAGATTGCTTCCCTGTCCGCTAATACATTGGTTAGGATATTGGGTGAAATGGCAAAAGGTTTCAGAGTCGAAACAGAAGACGGAACAAAAGGATATATCCCTAACGTGCCACTGGAAGCATATTCGAAAGAGATCTCTTCAATTAAATAACAAATTCCGGCACAGATAACTGGTATATCTGTGCCGCACTTTTATTTCATGGCTATACTAAATGATGGGGGGCACTATTGCTTGTCAGCGATCATTTCAATTTCCTGATTTTCAAAAACTACAAAAATGTTCAGCTTATTGGACTTTACACTGCCCACTTTTTCGGAGCCCTCGTAAATGTCAATTCCCGTGCTTCCGGAATTTTTAAGATTTAATGTTCCCAGATCCTCATCGGGCTCAGAAACGCCGTCAATCTTGGCTTTCATTTTTGCAGTTACCACTTCGGCAGAGAACTTGTCGAGCTGAACCGTTATTACTGCTCCATTCAAGGGCTTTTTAACCCCGTCTACATTTAACTCGGTAACTTTATACGAGCCCGCAACCTGCGCGGCCAGTTCGGGTGCCGGATCTTTGTCTTTGTCCTTTTGGCAGGCAAAAAATAATGTACTCAGGAATAAAATCAGGAAAATCTTTTTCATGGCTGTTTTAATTAATGTTTGAATAAATAAATGTCATAAAATGTCCTTTTTGACCCGACAAAGGTAGATCGGTGCAAGCCCGCCAATCAATCCTCTGAAAGTAGGATTTTCGAAAAATCATGCTTTTAGAGGATATTATTGAAAGGTTTTATTTAGGAATTTTACACCCGTAATTTTCAAGTCAAAACTCCTCCACGATCGATGAAATCAGTTTTTACGACGGCTTTACTCATTCTTATTTATGGTCATGTTAGCGCGCAAAGCGGTGATGCAAATTCGATTTTAAAGAAGATCAGGGAGAGTAAGGAGGATACAAACCGCGTGCTGGCTTACATTGAATATGGCAATCTGCTCGAAAACCAGAACATCGACAGCGCAGGCAAATATTATCTCAAAGCAGAAGCATTAAGTCAAAAGCTGGATTATAACATTGGGAAATTCAAATTCCGCTCCAACTACACTTATATACTGAACCTGCAAGGCAAGTTTGAGCAAGGACTTAAATTGAATAAGGAGAGCCTGAAAATTGCAACAGACATGAAACATCAGGTGAACATTGGTAAAAGTCTGGCCAATATTGCCACCAGTTACGTCTATATGGGCAATTTTACCGAAGCTATTAAATATTACCAACGCTCAGCGGATCAGTTTGAAAAGCTGGGAATGAAGGAATTTTTACCCAGACTTTACATCAGCATCGGCTCCGCATTTGAACACGCCAATCTTTTCAATAAATCATTGGTATACAAACAAAAAGCATTGCAGCTCGCCCGTCCAATGAAGGACAGCCTGCAACTGGCCGACATCCTGACCAATCTTGGCGGCAACTATTTCAATTTAAAGCGCTACAAAGAAGGTTTGGCAGTTTATACCGAGGGCCTTGCGGTGGCTCAAAAAATCAAATCGGACATTTTCATCGTGCAAGCTTACGGCGGGCTTTGCCGGGTGAACCGGGGGCTGAAAAAGTTGGACATTGCCCGGGAATATGGAGAAAAAGGATTGGCCCTCGCCAGAAAAACGGGCAATGTGTTTCTGGAAATGGAGTGCCTGCGAGCGCTAATGTTCGTTGCAGAGGATTATAATGACACTGCCCTATCCGCCAAATACACCCGGGAGGCCCTCAAAATTGCAGAAGCTAATGAAATGACAGACCATTTGGTGGAGCTGTACGAGGATTACGCAACCGATCTGGCGCGGGAAAACAACTACAAAGGCGCCTATGATTATCTGATGAAATACAACCTCATGAATGATGCAATCCAGGGTCTTGACGTGCAAAAACAATTACAGGAACTGGACACAAAGTATCTGACGGCCCAAAAAGAAAAGCAGATCGTAACATTAGAAAAGGAAAAACAAACCCGCAACACACTAATCTACAGCCTCATAGGAGGATTTATCGCATTCATCATTATAGCAGTTTTGATTTACAGGAACATTGCGATCCGCAAGCGGATCGCTGAGCAGGAGGTTTTACAATTACAACAGGAAAAACAGCTGGTAGCCACAAACTCGATTTTGAAGGGCCAGGAAGAGGAACGCACCCGCGTAGCCAGGGACTTGCACGACGGTCTCGGCGGATTATTATCTGGTATTAAATTAACTTTAAATTCCGTGAAAGGAAATGTAATTCTTCCCGAGGAAAGCGCTATGACCTTTACCCGGGCAATCACACAACTGGATGGCGCCATCAGCGAAATGCGCCGCGTAGCACACAGCATGATGCCCGAAACGCTGGTCAGGTTTGGCCTGATCGAAGCCCTCAGCGATTTCTGCGAAGGGATCAGCGCATCCGGACAGTTAAAAGTAACAATGCAGGACTTCGGCTTCGGAGAGCGTCTCGATTCATCCATCGAAATCGTGCTCTACCGCGTCGTACAGGAGCTTTTGAACAACGTTCTGAAATACGCCGAAGCAACCGAAGCGCAGGTGCAGCTTACCAGGATAGGCAGCAATGTAAGCCTTACCGTGGAAGATAATGGTAAAGGTTTTGATGTCAAGAGCCTGGAAACCAGCAAAGGCGCTGGATTCAGGAATGTACAGGCAAGGGTGGATTATCTCAATGGTAAGCTCGACATTCAATCCAAGCCCGAAGAAGGCACGTCGGTGCTGGTAGAAATTGAAGTATAAAGTGCTTTTAGCAAAAAGAACGTAACCCAAATTTACCTCAACTTATGAGCACCAAAATCCTGATTGTAGATGACCACCCAATGGTGTTGGAAGGCCTGAAATCCCTTTTATCTGAAAGCGAGGGGATATCGGTCGTAGGCACCGCCTCTAATGCCATCGACGCCATTGCATTTCTGAAATCCAACGAAGTGGATATCGCTTTTCTGGACATTAACCTGCCCGATATCAGCGGTATTGAGCTTTGTAAGAAGGTTAAGGATCAATTCCCGGAAGTAAAAACGCTTGCGTTGAGCACATTTAGTGAACGCGCTTACGTTTCGCGCATGATCCAGAACGGGGCTTCGGGATATCTCATTAAAAGTTCGAGCAAGGAAGAAATCCTGGAAGCGATTCAGCAAGTGCAAGCCGGTGGGTATTTTATGAATGTCAATTTCGATCAGGCCGCAGCAACACCAACGCCCAAAACAATCCCATTCCTGACCCGCCGCGAAAAAGAGGTCCTTCTCCTCATCGCCGAAGGTCTCACCAACCCCCAAATCGCCGACAAACTCTTCATCAGCGTAACCACCGTAAACAGCCACCGCCAAAATCTGCTAATGAAATTCGAAGTTTCCAACACAGCCTCGCTTATTAAGCTTGCAGCTGGGCTGGGGCTGATTTGAGGAAAAAGTCATTTTAGACGTATACTGGCAAGGATTTTTTATTCCTGTTAAGAATATTTATCCTATCCACATGATAAAAACGATTTACTACTTCTTCTTTGCACTAATTTTTTCAGCGACGAGCTCTTTTGCGCAGCTTACTATTTTTAATGTTTCCTCGTCTGAGATTACGGAAAAGAATAAGCTTAGTTTTCAGCAGCAATTTGAAATCCAGGACGTTATTAATTCCACAACCACTGCAACTTACGGGCTTGGGAAATTTTGGGAAGTGGGGGTCAATGTGTTTAATGTAAATTATGAACGGGCTTCACATCACTTTGTCCGCAACGATTCCAGTGTAGTTGAGCCTTATGCGCCTTTGCTTCTCGTCAATACGCAGAAGTTATTTAAGATTAACAAAGTGCTGGGAATCGGAATTGGGGGATTGATCGGGACAAATCTTGCCCATAAGAAGCATTTGGTTTATTTTACATATACCAATCTTGCGGCATCGCTTGCAGATGACCATTATAAATTAGCGGCGGGCGGCTATCTGGCAAACAATGGCTACCTGGGTGAAGGCCCGATCGAGGGTGTGCAGCTGGGACTTGACGCCGGCATTTGGTATGAAAAAATACATTTACTCGCCGACTGGCTTTCCGGCTCGCATTCCAAGGGGCAGCTTTCCACAGGCGTCGGCATCTATTTTCTGAAACATTTACCCGTATCCGTTGGCTGGCAACGCTCCAACGCCGACGGCTCCCAAGGCTGGGTCCTGCAAGTGACTTACGTTCCCTGAATTTATTTAGCGTAATGAAAACGGCATTGAATAATGCTCAGCTTGTCATTCATTCGTCACCAGGCTCCCAAACGGGAATAATGCAGATGACACGTGTGCTTTGTTCATGATCTGGCCTAGCTCTTTTGCTTTTTCGGGGAATTGAGGGGTTAGGTTTGTGGTTTCACCTGGATCTTTGGAGAGGTCGTAGAGTTCCACCAATGCATCCGGGTTCCCGGCAGCTTTTAACCTGATGGCTTTCCAGTTTCCTTGCCTCACAGCCTGCCTGCCGCCTTGCTCGTGGAATTCCCAATATAAATAATCGTGCTTTTTCTGGGTAGGCTTGCCTTTTAGTGCATCTGTGAAGGAAATGCCGTCAATGTTTCGCGGCGTTTGTGCCTGGGCGAGTTCGGTGAATGTGGGCAGAATGTCCCAGAATGCGCCTATAAAATCACTTTTCGATCCCGGTTTGATTACGCCCGGCCAGCGTGCGGCGAACGGCTCCCTAACCCCACCCTCGTACAAATCACGCTTTACACCCCGGAAACCGCCACTGCTCCTGAAAAATTTGGGGTCAGCACCGCCTTCTACATGCGGACCATTGTCGCTCGTAAATATGACAAGCGTATTCTTATCCAGTCCTTTTTCTTTTAATTTATCCAAAACCTGCCCCACATAAAGATCCAGACGCGTGACCATGGCAGCTAATGTGGCGCGGGGGAATTCCTGAGACGTATACCCGCCACTTTTTGCATTGGAGCCATAATCTGCTCCACGGTAAAATTTCTCTTCAAACTTGCCTTTATATGATTGAAAAATACTGTCGTCGGGCACAATCAGTTCTGCGTGAGGCAGAATATATGGCAAGAACAGGAAAAACGGCTGTTTACCATCTCTGGTATCCATAAAATCCAATGCCTTTTTCTGGATCAGATCGGGTGCGTATTCCTTATTATATAGCAGATCTTTGTTTGCCTCAAGAACAACTTTTTTAGCATTGTCCCAAAGATGGTCCGGGTAGTAGCGATGCGCCAGGCTTTGGCAATTGTAGCCGTAGAACTGATTAAAACCCTGTTTGTTAGGATCTCCCTCAGAGCCGACCGGCCCGAGCCCCCATTTACCAAATGCACCGGTGACGTAACCGGCTTTTTGCAAAATTTCAGCAACCGTCAGTACGGAATCGGCGATGGGCTGCTGTCCTTCGGGTAAAACGGATTTATTTCCTCTGATATAGGTATGCCCGGTATGCTGGCCGGTCAACAAGGAAGATCGGGAAGGTGCGCAGACGGAAGTTCCTGCATAAAATTGATTAAAAATCATCCCTTCTCGGGCCAGCCGGTCAATGTTCGGGGTTCGGATGAATTTTTGTCCGTTAAACCCGACGTCGCCATAACCCAGGTCATCGGCGAGGATGAAAATGATATTTGGACGAACTGTTTTTGTAGCTGGTGTCTGGGCTTGTGAATGCGCTCCCGGGAATAAAACTAGCAAGCAGCAAAACAGTGCAATAACGTTTTTCATTATTTACTCCTATATTTGATATACTCCAAAAGACATTGCAACCGCTGGAATACTTGAAAATCGGCGGCTATCTTTGCCCTGATACCCTACGACAGCACAGACGACCGGCATGAATTGACAACCACCGAAAATTCCGGCAAGTCGGACCTGAGCTGTCTCATAGGGTATCAGGGTTCAATAACATCTATCCTGAATGCGACCTTGAAAGTATAATCTACTTACTTGATAGACAAAATAAAGATATTAAAATCAAACAAACAACAGGCGAAAGCAATAATACTTAATCAACAGGTAGATTTTTTGAAATAAAACTTCTTTGCACATCTACCAATAGTTAACTTCCCGGATGGAGAAAGACAATACTTATTTCGGCGTGAAGGAAATCGCGCGGCGGGCCAATGTTTCGATTGCAACAGTAGACAGGGTCATTCACAACCGCACCGGCGTTTCTGAAAAAACCAAAAAGAAGATCAATGAGATCATTAAAGAACTTGATTATCAACCTAATATATTAGCAAGCCGGCTGGCGTCACGCAAGATCATTTCCCTGGCTGTGCTGCTTCCTAAGGTTTCTGCCGAGACAGACTTCTGGGAGGCGCCACTTAAAGGGACCGTCCGGGCGCAGCAGGAAATCAAGAAATATGGCGTTCAGGTGAGCACATTTCTTTTTGATTTAAATGACCATAATTCTTTCAACGAACAGACGAAATTAATTTTGGCGGGCACTTTTCATGGTGTTTTGCTTGCTCCTTCCTTTGTAGAGGAAGCGCGTGAGTTTGCCGCTGAATGTACCAAACTGAAAATCCCGTTTGCCTTCATCGATTCCGACATTCCGGATCAGGATAACCTGACCTATATCGGCCCTCATTTATTCCAAAGTGGCTATGTAGGGGCCAAATTGCTGACTTATCGCTTAAAGGAAAATCATAAAGTGCTGGTTGTCAATATTTCGAAAGACACGGATACTTACAATTATTTGCAGATCGAAGAGGGTTTCAGGTCATATTTTAAAGATCATAACTTGCCCGGTGAGATCATTCGGATGGACATTAAGGATACAGATAACCTTTCCGTGACAAGAGATCTGAAACGCATGCTGCACACGCACGAGCATATTGAGGCTATTTTTGTAACCAATTCACGCGTTTCCGCCGTGGCTTCCTTTCTAGAAAAAGACAATCGAAAAGACATTTCTTTAATTGGCTATGATTTCCTTAAGGAGAACATTCGCTTTTTGAATGAAGGGCTGATTGATTTTCTGATCTGCCACAAACCTGAGGAGCAGGGTTACCGGGGATTAATGGCCTTATACCAAACTTTGGTGCTCGGCGCGCCTGTTGAAAAAATGCATTTCATGCCGATTGATATCATTACAAAAGAGAACCAGGCATTTTATCAGAATTGATCGCTATTCAGCCAAATGCAGTATAAAACCTTTCTTTTTCTTACTTGTTCAAAATAATTTATAATCAAATTGCACAGTAAGTTGTTAATAAAAATATGTTTGTATATTTACGGGTACGTGCCCGAAATGACTTTTTCGGACTGACTATTCCTAAACACTTTATAATAAGTATATGCATTTGAGCAGAAGAAACTTCATTCTCAAATCCGTCGCGACCGGTGCGGGACTCGGATTACTGGAATATTTACCTGCCATTGCCAGGCCGGCTGATGGAAAACGGGTGGGCATTATCGGCCTGGACACCTCTCACAGCATTGCATTTACAAAGGCACTAAATGCTGCCACGCCGGACCCGGTTTATGACGGTTACAAGGTCACAGCAGCCTATCCGCAAGGAAGTAAGGACATTGAATCCAGCACCAAACGCATCCCGGGTTACATTGAAGAAGTGAAAAAGCTCGGTGTCAAAATCACTGGCTCGATCCAGGAATTACTCGCAGAAACGGATGTGATCCTTCTGGAAACCAATGATGGCCGGTTGCACCTGGAACAAGCATTGGAAGTTTTCAAAGCTGGCAAAAGAATGTTCATCGACAAACCAGTAGCAGGTTCATTATCAGACACTATTGCGATTTATAATGCTGCTGAAAAATACAAGATCCCTGTTTTCTCGGCTTCTTCCCTACGTTATATCAAAGGACTTGAAAATATAGACAAAGCCAAGGTTTTGGGCGCTGACACTTACAGCCCTGCGGTTTTGGAAAAAACACACCCTGACTTTTTCTGGTATGGCGTTCATGGTGTTGAAACGCTTTACACCGTCATGGGAACGGGCTGTAAAAGCGTCACACGTGTAGGCACGCCTAACACGGACATTGTCGTAGGCATATGGAGCGATGGCCGCACCGGCACATTCCGGGGAACGCGGACCGGCAAACACGACTACGGCGGGACGGTTTTTACAGAAGACGGCAATAAGGTTTTAGGCCCATATGCAGGTTATGAGCCACTTTTGGTGGACATTATTAAGTATTTCAAAACGGGTGAAATGCCTGTTACACCTCAGGAAACCATTGAAATTTTCGCATTTATGGAAGCTGCGGATGAAAGCAAGCGCCAGGGGGGAAAAAGCGTTATGTTGGAAAGTGTGCTGAATAAAGCCCGGAAGTCTGCTAAGTAATTCCGCCAAATCCCTTAATCATCCATACGATATGAAAAATATTCCTAACGAAAGAAGAGATTTTTTGAAGAAAACACTCGCAGGGAGCGCATTACTGACCGTGGGTGGCATTCTGCCGGGTTTCAGCCCAAAAAGTTATGCGAAGATCATTGGCGCAAATGAAAAAGTTCGCGTGGGCGTTATGGGCGTAAACAGTCGTGGACTGGCGCTTGCTTCCAACTATGCATTGCAGCCAAACTGTGAGGTTGTTTCAATTTCGGATGTCGATTCGAGAGCCGCAGAAAAGTGCATTAATACGGTTAACGACATTCAAAAATCAAAGCCTGCGAACACGCCTGACTTTCGGAAAGCACTGGAAAATAAGAATATGGACGCATTGGTGATTGCTGCTCCCGACCATTGGCATGCGCCTGCGGCTATCCTGGCTTCCAAAGCAGGAAAGCATGTTTACCTCGAAAAACCTTGCAGCCACAATCCCCACGAAGGTGAAATGCTGATTAAGGCCGCAAAAAAATACAAGAATGTGATTCAAATGGGCAACCAACGCCGTTCGTGGCCGAATGTGATGGCTGCGATTAAGGAAGTGCATAGCGGTGCGATTGGCCGTCCGTATTTTGTAAAGGGTTGGTATACGAATAACAGAGCGTCCATTGGCGTAGGAAAAGAAACTGCCGTGCCGTCGTGGCTGGATTATGAGTTATGGCAAGGCCCTGCGCCGCGGCGCGCTTATAAGGATAATCTGATCCATTACAACTGGCACTGGCTTTGGAACTGGGGAACCGGCGAAGCGCTTAACAACGGCACCCATATGCTGGATTTGATGCGCTGGGGATTACAGGTTGAGTATCCTAATCGCGTAACATCCTCAGGCGGACGTTATCGTTACAAGGATGACTGGGAAACACCTGATACGCAGATTATTAACCTTCAATTTGACAATAACACTGCGATGTCGTGGGAAGGCAGAAGCTGCAATGGCCGAACCAACGAAGGCAGCAGCGTTGGAGTGATTTTCTATGGAGAAACGGGCTCATTGCAAATTGGGGAAGGCAACACTTACACCATTTACGGGCTGGATAACAAAGTAATTAAGGAAGTTAAAAATGACTTTGTAATTGATCCGAGAAATAAGATGAACCCGTCGCAGGGACTGGATGCATTGCACATTCAGAACTTCTTTGATGCCATTAAAAAAGGGACACCACTGGCTTCCGAAATTGTTGGCGGCCACCAAAGCACATTGCTCGCGCAACTCGGCAACATTGCCTACCGCTCCGAAGGCACATTACATATAGATTCCACAAACGGCCACATTAAAAATAACAAAGAAGCCGAAAAGCTTTGGAAAAGAGAATACCAAAAAGGCTGGGAACCAACTATTTAAGATCCTAGAACAAAATCTGAGATTATTAAGCCCCCAGATTAAAATCTGGGGCAACAAATAAAAATCCCCTGACAGGGATAATGGCAATAATCCCCGTCAGGGGAGAAGCATAACTAGCCCCAGATTTCAATCTGGGGTTTAAAAGATCAAAATCAAGGAGAATAGAAAGGGTTCCCATCAGAAGATCAAGATTTTATTACCCCGGGACCTCAGTCCAGGGCCTAACGCCAACGAACACATGAGCAGCGCCTCCGTAGCAATAAAGGTAGAGAACCTGACGAAGCGGGAAACAATGATCTCGATCTTTCTGATCGGGCTGATGTTTTTCATCTTTGGGTTTGTTTCCTGGGTGAATTCCATCCTTATTCCGTATTTCAAAATCGCTTGCGAACTGACTAGTTTTCAGGCTTACCTCGTCGCTTTTGCTTTTTACATTGCCTATTTCGTGATGTCAGTCCCTTCTTCCTATCTGCTGCGGGCGGTGGGTTTTAAGAAGGGAATGATGTTTGGATTTTGGGCGATGGCTTTGGGCGCATTCATTTTTGTGCCTGCGGCTATGTCGCGGACTTACGAGATATTTCTGCTGGGATTGTTTACGATTGGCATTGGGCTAGCTATTTTACAAACGGCTGCTAATCCCTACATTACCATTCTCGGAGCAAAAGAACGGGCAGCGCAGCGGATCAGCATCATGGGGATTTGCAATAAAGCGGCCGGGATTTTGTCTCCCATCGTTTTTGCAGCCGTCATCCTCCGTCCTACCGACACGGCGATGTTCCAGCAGCTGAGCTCGATGACTGACATTGAACGAAGTGCCGCATTGGACGAGCTGATCCGGCGGGTCATTAATCCTTACATTGGGCTGGGAAGTTTTCTTTTCATTCTTGGTTTTTTAGTTTACAAATCACCTTTGCCAGAGATTGACACCGAGCATGAAAGCGAACATTTGGCCACTGCGAATGCGGGTAAAACAAGTATTTTTCAGTTTCCACACCTCATTCTGGGCGCATTAGCGATCTTTTTGCACGTGGGAACGCAGGTGATCGCCATTGACACCATTATTGGTTATGCCAATTCAATGGGCATTGATCTGCTGGAAGCAAAGGTTTTCCCTTCTTACACGCTTTTTTGCACCATTTGCGGATATCTGATCGGGATCACCGTCATTCCGAAATACATTAGTCAGGTTACGGCGCTTCGAATTTGCACATTGCTGGGGACCATTTTTACGCTGCTGATCATTTTTGCCAAAGGTGAATTGGTATTCCTGGGGCATACGGCGGACATTTCCATCTGGTTTGTGGTGCTGCTGGGATTGGCAAATTCACTCGTTTGGGCAGGAATATGGCCGCTGGCGCTGGATGATCTGGGAAGATTTACCAAGCTCGGCGCTTCCATTATGATCATGGGACTGTGCGGAAACGCCATTATGCCCCTTTTTTACGGCTATTTTGCAGATATGCTGGATGTGCATCAGGCTTACTGGGTGCTGCTGCCCTGCTATTTGTATCTCGTTTTTTATGCAGTGAAAGGGCATAAGCTGAGGAGATGGGGATTTTAAAATCTCCTGACAGGAAATAACACATTGCTTATGAAATTGAAAATAACAAACGGCCACATTATCACGCCATTCCGCTACATCCGGAACGGAACATTGCTGGTTGAAGATGGTGTGATACTGGGCATACAAGAAGGAAATGTCGATTTTCCGGATGCGGAGACCGTTGATGCGGGAGGAAATTACATTGCGCCGGGCTTCATTGACCTGCACATTCACGGCGGCGGCGGTTATGATTTTATGGATGGGACCGTGCATGCCTTTTTACGCATTGCCGAAACCCATGCCAAATACGGAACCACAGCGCTGGTTCCCACGACATTAACCAGTGAAAAAGAAGATCTGATGCAAACGCTGGACAATTACGAAGAGGCCAATGCGACGAACTTGAAAGGTGCGCAATTTCTCGGAATGCATCTGGAAGGGCCATATTTCGCATTAAGTCAGCGCGGTGCGCAGGACCCGCGATACATCCGCAATCCCGACCCCAAGGAATATGAAGAAGTGCTGGCTTACTCCTCGTCGATCACGCGTTGGAGCGCTGCGCCGGAGCTTCCCGGAGCCATTGATTTTGGCAAAAGATTAAAACAAAAAGGCATTCTGGCAGCCGTAGCGCATACGGATGCTATTTATGAGGAAGTGCTGGATGCTTATGAAAACGGTTACACGCTGGCAACGCACTTATATTCAGCCATGTCCGGCGTGACACGCAAGAATGCGTTTCGTTATGCGGGCACCATTGAAAGCGCTTTTTTGCTCGATATGGACGTGGAGATCATTGCCGACGGCGTGCATTTGCCCGCACCGCTTTTGAAATTGATATACAAAATAAAAGGTCCCGACCGCATTGCACTGATCACCGACGCCATGCGCGCCGCCGGAATGCCTGAGGGCGAAAGCACATTAGGCTCCCTGAAAAACGGCCTGAAAGTGATCGTTGAAGACGGCGTCGCCAAATTACCCGACCGCACCTCGTTCGCAGGAAGCGTATCCACGACGGACCGACTGGTCAGAAATATGGTGCAAATGGCCGATGTTTCGCTACTTGATTCGGTGCGGATGATGACGGCCACGCCTGCTCGAATCATGGGCGTGGATCACAAAAAAGGCACATTGGTGGCTGGCAAAGATGCGGATATCGTGATTTTCGACAGTGATATCAACATCCAAAAGACAATAGTAAGTGGCAGGGTTATATACGACAAGCAATTTTAACGAACACAAATTATGAAGGTTGACGATTTGGAAATAAAAATTTTCGACACCAGACAGGAAATGGGACTCAATGCGGCCAACATGGTGGCTGATAAAATCCGTGAATTGCAACAAACCAAAGATTCGGTCAATATCATATTTGCTTCTGCACCGTCCCAAAATGAGTTTCTGGCAGCATTGAAAGAAGAAAAGGGCATTACGTGGGAGAAAATTAATGCTTTTCACATGGACGAATATGTAGGCCTGCCGGACGATGCCCCCCAGAATTTCGGAAATTTCCTGAAAGTCAAGTTGTTTGATTTTGTGCCGTTGAAATCGGTTAACTATCTGAATGGCAATGCTGAAAATATAGAGGCCGAGTGCGACCGTTATGCGCTGCTATTGGAAGAGAATCCGATTGACATTGTTTGCCTGGGCATTGGAGAGAATGGACATTTGGCATTTAATGATCCGCATGTGGCGTTTTTTGATGATCCGCTGATTGTAAAACAGGTTGATCTGGACCAGGCTTGTCGTCAGCAGCAAGTGAATGATGCTTGTTTTGATACATTTGATGAAGTGCCGCAAATGGCATTGACATTAACAATCCCAACATTAATGAAGGCCAAATGGGCTTTTGCGATGGTCCCGGGTGAGAAAAAAGCGCAGGCCATTTACCACACTGTTGCCGAAGAAATTCAGGAAGAATATCCATCCACAATCCTCCGCAAGCATCCCAATGCGATTTTGTTTATTGATAAAGCCAGTTCAGGGAAGCTGAAAGAAATTTCGTCTTACAGTCAGGCGTAACATTATTTTTGGGCCTATCTTGCATTATTACCTCAATCCACCAACATGAGAAACAAACTCTTGACAATCGCTTTCATGAGCGCAATGGCATTAAATCAGGGATGTGATACGAAAAAAGAAGAAGCCAAAGACGAGACAACCAAAAAACCATTGAGCCTTATTGTGGTTGAACCGGGGCATTTTCATGCTGCTTTGGTTCAGAAATCCATGTATCCGGATGTCGATTCGGTCGTGCATGTGTATTCGTCGGAAGGCCCGGATGTGAAGGCGTATCTGGATAAAGTGGAGAAATACAATGCAAGCCCAAAAGACCCGACCCGCTGGAAAGAGGAAGTGTACACGGGTTCTGATTTTCTTGAAAAAATGCTTTCGGAAAAGAAGGGAAATGTGGTCATACTGGCTGGAAATAACCAGAAGAAGACCGATTATATCAAGCAATCCGTAGATGCGGGACTAAATGTGCTTGCGGACAAGCCCATGGCCATCGACGCGGCTGGTTTTGAAAAACTAAAAGAAGCATTTGCAAGTGCAGAAAAGAACAAAGTGCTCCTTTACGACATCATGACCGAGCGTTATGAGATCACCAACGCATTACAGCGCGAACTGGCCAATATGCCCGACATTTTCGGAGAACTGCAAAAAGGAACAGCGGAAAACCCAGCCGTTGCCAAGGAAAGTGTGCACCATTTTTTCAAATACATTTCGGGCGAACCGCTCGTGCGCCCGACCTGGTTTTTCGATGTAAAACAACAAGGCGAAGGAATGGTTGACGTCACCACGCACTTGGTAGATCTCGTACAATGGAGCTGTTTCCCAAATACTGAATTGGACTACAAAAAGGACATTAAACTCCTCTCCGCAAAACGCACCGCGACGAAACTCACCAAATCTCAATTCAAGCTCGTAACCAAAAGCGATAGCTTCCCCGACTTCCTGAGCAAAGACGTAAAAGACACAACATTAAGCGTTTACGCGAATGGCGCAATGAATTACACAGTGAAAGGTGTGCACGCAAAAGTATCAGTACTCTGGAACTTCCAAGCCCCCGAAGGCACCGGCGACACGCACTACTCGATCATGAAAGGCTCAAAAGCCAACCTCATCGTCCGCCAGGGCAAGGACCAGAAATACAAACCAGTCCTTTACATTGAAACCATCGATAAATCCAAAGCCTACGAAGACGCCGTAGCCGAAAGCTTCAAAAAAGTGCAGGGCAAATACCCCGGTATCGAGCTGAAAAAGAACGCCGCCGGCTGGGAACTATCCATCCCTGCAAAATATGACAACGGCCACGAAGCGCATTTCGCGCAGGTTGCTAATAAGTATATGGAGTATTTGAAAGCCGGGCAGCTGCCGAGATGGGAGGTTCCGAATATGATTGCGAAGTATTATTTGACGACGCTGGCTTTGAAGGAGGCTAAGTGATAGATGCTATTAACACTGCCAAATGCATGCTAGGTGCAATGTTAACTAACCCTGTCAGCCTGAGCGGAGTCGAAGGCACGTTGCCAAGGAGTAGCGTGCCTTCGGCTCCGCTCCTTTAGATTAGCAATGTATTAGGGAATTAAGATTGGTGTAGGTAAATTAATAAAATGAGAAGGGAAGTAAAGTAAACTATGACATACGCTCTGAGCTCGTAACTCACAGCCTGATTTAGACTTTACCTCCCCATCATCAACTGCTCATATAGAAATTCGGGCTTAGAGCCCATTATCAAGGAGTTGAGTCAATTGATGAATTTCTCATTTCACTTTTTCCAAGACCAATTTATGAAAAAGATCATTATTGGCATTGATATCAGCAGTAAAACTCTTGATATCTGCCTGCAAAAAGAAGGGAAAACCAGTTTTGTTACGATTGCTAATGATGTAAAAGCAATCAATGGTTTTTTCAAGAAACTGGCCAAGGAAGAAGTAGTTGTAGCTATGGAAAACACTGGACGTTACAACTGGCAACTCTACGAAGTTTTGCCCAAATTCAATTTTGAGGTGTATGTGATCTCAGCTCTGCATTTAAAAAAGAGCATGGGTCTGATCAGAGGAAAAAATGATAAGGTAGATGCTGAAAGGATCTGCAAGTTCATCCAAAAGAACCAGGACGAATGTTCGACCTGGAAGCCAGTGGCAACCAACATTCAGAAAATGAAAGTGTTACTCACTGAACGGACCAGCCGCATTAAAATAAAAAGGCAGCTGCTTGCCCAGCAAGCTGATTATAAATTAATGAATACAATTGGTCTTGAAAAGCAACTGGCTAAGATGAACCAGGGTTTGATCAAGTCCATCCAAGAACAGATCGAAGCGCTGGAGTGCGAGATCGAAAAGATTATCAAGTCTGACGAATCGCTAAAAGAGCAGGCTAAACAAATACAGTCTGTGCCAGGCGTTGGCCCGATAACTTGCTGGACAATGATAGCTAAAACCGAAGGCTTCAAAACGATTACCGAGCCCAGGAAAATGGCATGTTATTGTGGAATCGTACCCTTTGACCACCAGTCTGGAACATCGGTTAGGCGACAGCCCAGGGTCTCTGCTTATGCGGACAAAAGTGTAAAGAGTATCCTGCATATGGCCGCAATGAGCGCCATCAGGTTCGACAACAAATTAAGAGATTACTACCAAAGAAAAGTAGCAGAAGGCAAAAATAAAATGTCCGTGCTCAATGCAGTCAGAAACAAAATCGTCCACATCATATTTGCCCTAATAAAAAACCAAGCAACCTATCAAGATCACTTGGTTTTATCATAGAAATCAGGCTGACAGGGTTAGTTACGATTTGCTAGTTTTCTTTCGGAAGTAGGTAGCTACTAATTACCAGCCCGAAACAACACAAAAGCCACCTTCCCAACAACACCCCTACTTGTTATCCCCGTTCCGGTCCTTGCTCGTTTCGCGGCAGCTAAGTCCTGCCGATATTCCACTGAAACACTCAGCCTTTGCCATTTCGCTCCTATTGTTCCGGTTGCAAAAGGAGTGATTCGATCGTAACCGAAAGCGTCGTGGTTTACAATGTCGTCAAGACTTGTTCCTCGCTGCACAGCGGCGATGAACATATTGGCTCCTAATTTTCCATCTACAAAAAGCCTTATTTTTGATTTTGGATTAACATACCATCGAACCCCGGCGTCAATTGCTCCACGGTGATGCATTTCTTTTGTTATCCAACCTCCATGCGTCCCGCTCGCTTCATCAAACATATCAACATGCATTTTCTTTTGAAAATAGCTGATTTGTGCCAGAGCGGAGAACTGCGGATTGATAACGCGTTCTGCGTGAAAGCCAGCCCCACGTGAATAATATGAGGGAAAGTTTTCGATGTAGCCGCTAGGACGTTCTACCCAGTTGTAATATTCCCGATCGTACCAATCTCTTCCATACTCTAACTGAATGCCTAATTCCCAACGTGCCTGTGCCTGGGTTTGTAGTGAAGTGCAAATGGTTAAAAGGAAAACAAAGGTTATCGATTTCATAACATTCGAGGGATTGGATTAAGTAGGATGAAACAGCTTATGCTATGTAATCCTATTTCTCGAATAAAAGCATCCAGACTTTCCTTCCGGCGTAAGTGAATGAACGAATGGTTTATCACTACATTCCACCCCTAAACAAAGCAAAACCCACCTTCCCAAAGACACCCCTCCCCGAAACCTCACTCATTCCACCGATCCGTTTTGACACCGTCAAATCATCCCGATATTCTGCGGAGACGGTTAGCCGTGACCATTTAATTCCCAATGAAGCAGATGCGACGGGTGCGACGCGTTGGAAGCCGAAGACATTGCCGCGAACGATTCTGCCCTGGGTGCGTTCATGCTGGACAACAGACATAAAAACATTTGCACCCAACTTTCCATCCACGAACAAGAGGATCTTGGAATGGGGATTGGGATACAGTCGTAAACCAGCGTCAACGGCACTCCTATGATGCACTTCGCGTAACAAATGTTGCGATGCAGTTTGATTGTACTCATGAAAAAGCTGCGGATGCACCTTCTTTTGCGCATAACCCACTTGGCCCAGTAAAGACCACCGTGGATTCAAAGATCGCTCAAAATAGAACCCCGCACCCCAAGAGCGGCTTGAAGAAAAATCAATGTCCGAACCCTCATAAGAGCCCATAGGTGCAGCTTCTTTGTGATAATAATCCCGTCCATACTCGGCTTGAATACCAAATTCCCAGCTTGGAGCGTGTGTTTGGGCAAGTGCCGGAAAATAAGTCAGAATCGACCCCAGAAATAAAATTGCAATTCTCATAACATGTATTTGGTATAGTGATAGCAATACGTTACTCATTACTAACCAACAAGTTACTTAAATTTAATTTTTCAGAAAGAAAAATTATTCACCCCGCCCTAATCCCCTCCACCTTCTCAAAAAATTCCAGCAATTCCTTAAACGAAAAGAACGTATTACTCAAATTCTCCGCACGGCCCATTTCATTTTGGGCCAGCATGAAGCCGCTGAACATGGTCCAGAGCTCACGGTTCCAGCTTTCGGCGGTGCTGCTGCTGAGGAGGTCGCTTACTGCTTTTCCATAGGCAATCCATTTTGCGTCGGGCGACTCGCTAGAGTGCGTTTTTGTTTCCATTTTTATGTTTTTAATGTGTGATGAGCGCCGCGCTTTGCGGCTTCCCGTTTGTGTTGTGGCAAATCACGGAATTCCGGCTAACCTAATGCCATGCATCCAGCCCGTATCGTACGCCGAAATGCTTGTAAAATACTCGGAAACTTCCCGATAGATTTATCTAAATTGCCTTTTTAACCAACCACCTTCCCGCATGACACATACTACACCCAACCCCAAGATCCACGAAGGCCGCAATCTGAAACGCTTCCGCGAAATGCTCGGAATGAAACAAGACGTCCTCGCCATGGAACTCGGCAGCGATTGGAACCAGCAAAAGGTTTCCTTACTCGAACAAAAAGAAAGGATCGATTCCGACATTTTAGAGCAGGTCTCTGCAATATTAAAGATGCCTGTCGAGGCGATAAGGAATTATGATGAGGAGCAGGCTGTGAATATAATTGCGAATACGTTTAATGATAGCTCAATGTTGAATGCTGTCAATAATAACCCAACATTTCATCCTATTGACAAACTCATTCAGCTTCATGAAGAGAAGATTGCGTTGTACGAGCGGATATTGAAAGAGAAGGATGAGATGATGGGGCGATTGGAGCGGTTGATTGGGGGGAATAATTTTTAATGGCAATGGCCATCATAACGTCCTAAGAACTAAAATGACCGAAAAGTATCTTTATATAATTGCTGGCTGCAACGGAGCCGGAAAAACGGCCGCCTCATTTTCAATATTGCCTGAGATTTTAGAATGTAAGGAATTTGTAAATGCTGATGAAATCGCAAAGGGCGTTTCTCCGTTTCAGCCAGAAAAGGTTGCTCTGGAGGCTGGAAGAATAATGCTCAATAGGGTCAACGAGCTACTTAATGGTGGTGAAAGCTTTGCATTTGAAACAACACTATCGACAAGGAGTTATAAACAAAAGATCTTTGAAGCAAAAAGCAAAGGATTTTCAACGACATTGATCTTCTTTTGGCTTAAAAATGTTCAACTAGCAGAAGAGCGTGTAAAAATGAGAGTCTCAGAAGGAGGACATAATATTGAGCCCGACGTAATTAAACGAAGATATCGTAAAGGCATCAAAAACCTGTTCGATATATACTTGCCAATCGTCGATCACGCATTTATTGTCGACAATTCTTTCGAAAAAGAAGAATTGATCGCGCATAAGGAAATTAATACCGATTGGGAGATCATTGACAGGGAAAAATACAATAAACTTAGATATTATTATGAGCACAATTAACAAGCAAAAGGAATTAAAGGAAAAGATAATTTTAGGGCTTAAAAAAACCCATGAGAACGTCATCGCATTTAAAAAGCAAAAGAATACTGAGCTTGTCGTGATGAGGGGTGATGAGATTGTGAAAATCAAGCCTTGGGAGACGTAATAACACTATTAATTGAATAAATTACTTACTTGCTAGAAATCAATTAGGTAGATGAAACAACTTAAACGACACAAAGCTGATATAATTAAACTTTGTGAAATTCACAAGGTAAAGAGCTTATATGCATTTGGTTCTGTTCTTACAGATCACTTCGACAGCAAAAGCGACATTGATCTGATCGTTGACTTTACTCCTATGGATGTCGAAGAGTACGCCGACAATTACTTTGATTTCAAATTTTCCTTACAAGATATTTTCCAACGTCAAGTTGACCTGCTTGAAGAAAAGGCGATCAAAAATCCCTATTTCTTGCAAAACGTAAATCAAAAGAAGCAGCTTGTGTATGGACATTGAGATCAAATCCTGGCTCTACGATATCCTCAATGCAATCTCAGAAATCGACAGCTTCTTCGCTGATCGGCCAATGCTATTTGCAAATTACCAAGCCGACTTACGCACAAAACGAGCCGTCGAAAGGAACATTGAAATTATCAGTGAGGCAATGAACCGGATCATCAAGAAAGATGACACCATTCAAATCACAAACTCTCGTAAACTCGTCGACACCCGCAATCGGATTATTCATGGTTATGATTCGGTTTCAGATGATGTAATTTGGGGGATTGTAGTGAGGCATTTGTCGGTTTTGCGGGCGGAAATCAATTCTCTAATTTCCAAATAATGTCAATTATTATATAGATAACGGAACCAGATGTAATTAATTAAAGCAACTATTAGCAAATGTACCGAAAAGTTCAATCAGCAAATTCGTGAAACAAGTAACAATCGTCAATCTTAATATTCCAGGATACTCAAAGGAACGAAAGTTTTTTTTATCAAGGCCAACGCTGGATGAGTGTGATATAGTAATTTTTCAAACATTCGATTCATATTCTGGCGTAACGGGTGAATATCGCGGCAAGGATAGTTTAGATCATAATAGTTCGAATTCTGTTAGAGAAGAAACTAAATATTGGCGAGATGAATTGACAGCATTTGTAGAATCTGGGAAGAATGTATTCATAGTGGTCAAAGAATTATATCAGTTTTATATAAAGACTGGGGAACACGCATATTCAGGAACTGGTAGAAATGCAAGAAGGACAGAATATGTTGACGAATTTGACAATTATAGATTTATAAACTTGAGTGGCTTGCAATTTATAAACGCTCACGGAAGTCATTTCAAAATGGCAAATAGTATGTTTGCGGCATATCCTAGAATGTTTAGCTCAGTCTCAAACTTTCAATGCTATATAAAGCACAGCAGCATTACACCTTTTCTACTGACTAAAAATGGTCGCGAAATTGTTTCGGGCATTCTTCCCACGGGAAAGGGAAATTTTATATTCTTACCAAACATTGATTTTGAAGATTTAGTAGAGATCAAAAATAAAAAAGAGGTCTGGACCCAGGATGCGCTAAGATTAGGAAAAATGTTTTTCAATTTTATAATTGAGTTAGACGACAAGATTCTAACTAACCAAGAAAAATCATTACGCCCTGACTGGGTACATAATGATGGCTACAATCTAAAAATTGAAGCGGCACTAAAAACTAAAATATATAATAACAATCAAAAAATAGAGAAATTAAGCAAAGCAAATACTGAGTTTTCAGAAAAGATTGAAGAAGAAACCAGAATAAAAGATCTATTATACGAAACAGGAAAGCCACTTGAGAAGGCTGTCCTGACTGCTCTTTATATACTCGGATATTCTGCCGAGAATTTTGACAATGGCACACTCGAACTAGATGCAGTCATAGTTTCGCCAGAAAGCGATAGATTTATTGGCGAATGTGAAGGAAAGGATAGTAAAGATATAGATGTATCTAAATTTAGACAGCTTACCGATTCTCTGTCAGAAGATTTTGAAAGAGATGATGTCTCTGAGAAAGCCTTGGGTCTAATCTTTGGCAATGCTCAACGTTTAGTGGATGTTAATGACAGGAAGCTCGATTTTACCGAAAAATGCAAAAGTGGTGCAAAGAGGGAAAATATTGGTCTTATTCGTACTTCTGATTTATTTTTTGCTGTAAGATATCTAATGCAAAATCCTGATGAAATTTACAAAAAGCAGTGTAGGCTAGCAATACGTGAACAACTAGGCTCTATCATTGTGTTTCCTGATATTCCAACTAACAAATAATTAAATCAAATGCAGGTAATATGGACGATATATCAAGAAGTAATACATCTTTTAGCGATAGACTTTGTTTTCTCAGGATATCTTGGAAAAGAAATTTGGGTTATATCAATGGACAGGAACATTGAATGGAGTGATGATGACAATCAATTCAATCTTGTCTGGAATTTCGTATATAAGTTTTGACAAAGTTCAACCAAATGCATTCAGGCAGGTATATGGCTTATAATCATTACAATCTTATTTCTGTTTATATCTATATCTATCGGACTTTTTGTTTCAATACCCAGGCTTAAAAGTAAACTTTCGAAGAATCATAACCTTATTAAGAAAAGTCCGCGTACCATAATTGGAATAAAAATGTTCAGTAGTGCTGAATATACGGCTTTCTTAAAGGAGCTGACTATTGAGCAGATGATTGATTACAATGCTGATGAGATTTTAAAAGTCAATTATATCATTTTCTCTGATCATTTGGCAATGAAATGGTCCGCCAGGATATCATTCATTGGCTTGGTATGCCTAGTTATCGCTTTAATTACGCTCCTAAAATAGCGCCATTCGGCCTAAAAAGTTGCGCTTGATTATTGTCCCCACTCCAACTCCACCCCCTCCCCCTTCAAAACCCCCTGAAACCCACTCAACAACTCCTCCCGCTCCCGCACAACCCGCGGCGCAACCTTTTTCGCAGAAGCGAACTTCACCAACAACCCCACAGCCTCCCCAATGCTCCATTCAACCGGATGCAGCCGATAGCAGCCATTCGTAATGTGCGTAGTGCCAATGTTCTTGTTAGCCGGAAGCAGATTTTCCATGCGCACGGGCAGCAGTGCGCCTAGCGGGATTTGGAATGGCAGGGAGGTAAAATCGATGTAGTTATCGCCCGCGCTGCTGGGGTGCAGGTCTATGTGGTAGTAGCCTATGCCGACGCTGTCGGGGAAGTGGGCGGCTTTTTCCTTGGGGCCTGGGGCTCCATTGGAGATGGCGCCGGTTGCGCCACGTTCCACGGCTAGGGCGCGGTTTTCGGCTCCTACGTGTTCTTCTTTGATGGTGAAGAGGGCTTTTATGCGGCGGGATTCGCGGACGTAGGGATATTTGGCGAGGCCGTCTTCAGTTCCCATAATGTCTTTGCGGAGGCGGATTTCGGGCCAGCCTTTGCCGCCGTCCGGGCGCGGGGCCTCGGTTTGGAGCCAGTATAGCAGGGATAGGCTGAGCTGCTTGGCTCTGTTGACGTGCTTTTGGAAATCCTTTTCGCTTGCTCC
Source organism: Dyadobacter chenhuakuii (assembly GCF_023821985.2). Lineage (NCBI taxonomy): Bacteria > Pseudomonadati > Bacteroidota > Cytophagia > Cytophagales > Spirosomataceae > Dyadobacter > Dyadobacter chenhuakuii. Next base: position 3,584,339 of record NZ_CP098805.1, read on the forward strand.
GATGAGATTGCCCAGGAAATAGTCGTTTTGGGGCCAGTTGACAATGGTAATGTCGCCTGCGTAGGTCCCTGGTTTGAAATTGTCTTTGCTGATGATCCGGCGGTAATTCCAGAGATTCAGCATATCACCCGTTTTGATGCCGGCCGGATGGAATCCCAGCTGTTTCGGTTCCAACGTTTTGGGATTGGAATAAGACAGGTCCAGCAACTTTCCGGACCAGGGTTTTGCCATTTTTGGAATAAAATCCTTCCAGAATGCATACTCGACAGGTTTCTCGATCACATGATTTTCTCCGGGCCGATAATCGATGGCGAAGCAGACTGTGAATGCCTGGTTATTGTCGGGATTGCCTTTTTCGGGTGCGTGGAGCTCGTTGGTTTCGGCTTTGGATTCGGTGCCGGTTACGAATTCGGTTCCGGTTATGGGCAGCAGATCGCCCAGTTCGGTTGCATCGACGAAGTAGGGTGCTGAGAGTTGAGAGCGGGTTTTTGTTTTGACATGCACCACTTCCAGGGACTGGACTTTATTTCCTTTCACCTCGGCAGTAACGGCCTTATGCTCCATCAACAGCGTCAATTTGCCGGAGCTGATGTAGGGCATGAACATATCGTTCAGAACGGCTACGGCTACACGCGGCTCGTGGCAAAGGCGTGAAACCGCGCCGTCGCCGGGATTCAGATGTTTGCGGTTTTTGGCTTCTTCGGTAAGCGGGTAATGTTTGATGTAATATTGCCTGATGGCAGTCCTGAAATCCCGGTAAAGTTGCGTGGCGCCGTGCGTTTCTATCCATTGATGCTCATCCGGCGGGACGCCTTGCTGTGAAAGCTGGCCGCCGAGCCAGTCGGTTTCTTCGGTCAGGATTACGGACAAGCCATTTCGCAACGCGGCTAATGCTGCCGCGCAACCGCCCAGCCCGCCTCCGGCAACGACCATATCGGCCTCAAAAAAAAGATTCTTTGCTGTGTCTTTCGACTGCAAAGAATCCGTGTCTTGTATTTCTGATTTGTTCGTCAGCAAGCTGCCTGTCAGGGCAATGCTTCCGAGGAAGTTTCTACGCTTCATACTATTTAAACGACTTTCCCCATCACATACATTTCCTCCATGGTTGGGGTTGGGTTACCGCCTTCTTTTTCCAATGTAATGGCGAAAGCGACTGCACCTGGTTTTGTATTTTTCATTTTAAGCACTCTTCCGGAGAATTCCTGATCGATCATACCATTGTCCACAGGCTTTCCATTCACAATGCTCCAAAGCTGATATTGCTTTCCTGAGGGTGGTTTTGGCAAGTTCTGCACGTCCAGCAAAACCTGGTTGGTTGCCGTGTGCCAGAATGCTGCTACCGAGCTCTGAGGAGATTTTTCCAGTCCGGCCAGATGCACCGTTTTGTATTCCGGGTTGCGGTAGAGGCTTGCCAATGATTGTGCATAGCTGAAACCTTTCTCCAACGTCCCCATTTTGGAAGCCATTTCCTCATTGTCCTTTTTAACTTTAGACATTTCGGTTGCCGACCAGCCTGCGAAAATCGCCAGCAAAACAGAAGCTGCAACAGCAAGCCGCGCCCAGAATGGCGTAACCACTTTCGTTTCAACGCTGTTAAAGACATTATCGATCACCCTAGGCTCTTCCTGCGTAACAGGGCGCATGTTGGTTACCGGACCCGCTTCGAAATGTGTACTCTCGGTTTGCTCGTCGGTGTTTGTATCGTCTATCTCCTGTACGGAATCAAAATTCATTTTGGCAAAAAGCGATTCTTTCAAAGAAGCGGGCGGAGGCGTCTGATGTTTCAATGCATATTCTTCCAATGCGCTTTCAGTCCTCAGCAGCTCTTCTTTTATCTCAGGGTAAATATGAGACATGCACTCCACTTCCTGTTTTTCCTGAGGAGAAACAGTGCCCAATACATATTCCTCTAATATACCGGACTCTATGTAGGCTTGGATATTCATACTGCAAAGTATTGTTTTAACTCTTGTAATGCTGTTCGGATCCTTGATTTAACAGTTCCCAGCGGGATACTCAGCTCCTCCGATATTTCTTCATGCGTGTATCCCTGAAAATAGGCCATGTCAATGAGGATCTTCCTTTCGGGCCTCAGCATATTCACAATGGCTTTCATCTCCGAACTTGATGTCAGCGAATCTTCATATACGTCCCTTTCATTCTGGACTGCCTTGTTGTCGATATCATCCATCGCTGGTTTTCTTCCCTCAACCCTTGCCGCATCAATCGCACCGTTCCGTGCAATGTTCATGATCCATGTAAACAGCCTTCCTTTTTCCGGATTATAAGAAGCTATATTCTTCCAGATTTTTAAAAAAGACTCTTGCAATACATCTGCGGCGCGCTCCTCATCCCTCAACGTTTTTGAAATGATATTAAACAAAGCTCCCGAGTAATGGTCGTACAGGAATTCAAAAGCTGTTCGCTCATTTCTTTTCAGAGCCAACACCAATTCCTCTTCCGAGTATTTTAACTTACTAGTCGCCAAGAGTTGCTTAACATTTAATTGTATGTTACTAAATGGCAATCTAACGAATTTTCGGAAGAACCGGTCACGGCTATTATAAATTATTGTGTCCTGGCTCCAGCCGTCAAAAACTGTGGTTAGCTGCGGTAATGAGGGTATCCCGATAGGGGCATAAGTTACATTCATGATAGTGTGTTTTTCTTGATATACGAACAACACACCGGAAAAGATCAATGAAGGACTAACTCTTGCCGAAACCGCTTTAAAATCGTCTATTTCCTTATCTTTTCGATCCTTATATAGGCAAGAGACAGGAACAAAGCCATGAGGCTGAGGAGATAAATAATGTTTCGCGAATCGACAAGGCCTTTTCCCAACGCAAGATACTGCTGATCCAGTGCTCCCCAATTAAGTAACTCGGAGGCAATTCCTACTCCTGCAAGTTGTGCCAATGCAGTAAAACCTACATACCAGACGAATGCGATAAAGACACATGCAATGAATGCGACGATCTGGTTATCGGTGAGAGAGGATGTCCAGATCCCCATGGAAACCAGCACGCCGCAGAACAGCAGAAGGCCGATATAGGAACCGAAAACGGCGGCAGAATCCACATTGCCCTCGGGGTTGCCCAGCTTGTAAACGCTGTAATAGTAAATGAGGGTAGGTAAAAGGGTGATGGCCACGAGAACCCAGTTTGCAAAAAACTTGCCCAGCACAAGCTCAATGTTGCGCAATGGCTTGGTTAGCAGCAGTTCCAATGTCCCGTTCCTGGCTTCTTCCGAAATCGAGCGCATCGTAATAGCGGGAATCAGAAAAAGCAGCACATACGGAGCCAGCTGGAAAAATGAGCCCAGATCGGCATAACCGTAATCAAGAATATTGGAATCAGGAAAAACCCAGACAATGAGACCAACCGCTGTCAGGAAAGCGGCCATCACAATGTAGGCGATCAGGGAATTGAAAAAGCTCCCTATTTCCTTTTGAAAAATTGCAAACACATTGAAAAAATTTAAACCGAAACTGCTGCGGATTATTCAAAAACTGGCTTTTCCCTGCGGATAATGGCTGCCACGACTAATGAAATGATCAGTCCCATTACAATATAACCAAACACACCTATCGCAAAAACTACCCCGGGCGACATTACTTTCTGAGAAAGCTCCATAGCCTGGTCAATCTGCGAATCGTCCAGCCCTCTTCGCTCCATATCCTCACGTACCTGGTCCATTCCCTGCGTAAGCAGTGTATTATCGATAAACTGCATGTAAAACATCGAAAAAGCCGAACTTAACAAGCCCATTACGGCTGAGACCAACGTCCCCAGGCCCAACCCCTCGCCATACGTCATGTAACCACGGTTTTTTTCCCTGAAGTTTTTCATCGCCAGCACAATGGCTACCACCATGAACACGAACGACAAAGAAGACAACATCTTGTTCTGGGACAACCCCGCAATATTGATGATTGTTGAGTAGATCATGATCACCACGGACGCCAGCACGCCATATTTCAGGGCCACACGAGCGGTTGACGCTTGTTCTTCCATTTTTTAAGATTGTTTAGGTAAGGCAAATACTTGGTGATCAAATTTAAGCTTTATTATGAAACACACCGTAATCCTGCTTTCTGAAAATAAGCGAAATAACGAGGATCGGGATGATCGCCATCACGGTTTTCTTGCTTACCTCATCCATGATGATCTCCGAACGCTCCATGCTCCCCACGCCATTGTACATTTTGGTAAATTCAGCTTCGCCAATGTTCTTGACTAACTCCGCTTTGCCTTCGAGCATTAGAGTCTTCATTTCGGCCAGATAATTAGTGAAAACAGATGGATCTGCATAAGTCACAAAAAAGTAGATCAGCCAGCCGGCTATCAGCGCGCCCAGGGTGTTCACTACATAACCGATCGTTAATGCTTCCCACAAATGCAAAAAGCCGTTTCCGACATATTTCCGGTAATACCAGCAAGCGCCGGCTATCAGGATAATGTGTATACCAAAATCGAGGATCTTGTTGTTTCCCAATGGCACAATGTCCATGAAGTAAAGTCCCAGAAAGAAAAGGAAAACGAGCACTCCGGTGATCAGCCCAAAGATCAGGGAGACTTTTAAAAGGGGTTTGTTAAAATATTCGATTATTGATTTCATAGATACCATTCCTGTTTTCCGTTATTGACAACGCCTCTCACTTTTCCACGCAGCTCTTGTCCCAGAAATGGTGTGTTTTTTGATTTCGAAAAGCTTTTATTAAATGTCCAGTTCGTGTCCTTTTCAAAGAAAGTGAGGTTCGCCAGCGCGCCTTCTTCCAGCAAAGGGTCCTGTAATCTCAAAACCCGGCGCGGTCCCGAAGTGAATTTTTCAATGATGTCCTCCACACCTAATCCGCTGTACATTAATGCAAGCGAAAATGCCGTTTCCAGGCCGGTCATACCGAAATCCGCATGGTCAAATTCAAGATTCTTACTCTCCTCATCATGTGGGTTATGATCCGAAACAATGGCATCAATGGTCCCGTCAGCAAGTGCTTCCTTAATTGCCTCCACATCTGCCGCGGAACGGAATGGCGGGTTCACTTTCAGGTTTGTATCAAAATTAATCAGATCGCCGTCCGTAAAAGCGACTTGGTGCGCGGCGATGTCGCAGGAAACGGGCAAACCATTCCTTTTCGCTTCACGGATCAGTTCTACGGCTCTTTTTGTAGAGATTAATGAGATGTGTAATGCGGGGGAATCAGATTTATACATGCTTTTTTCAAGCGCGTATTCCAGCAATTTCAGGTCCCGGTTCAGCATCATTTCTTCTGCCAGGGAAGGAATGCCTTTCGTGCCGATCAATGTGCTTGTCAGGCCCTCATGCATCTGCCCGTAAAGCGTCAGTTGCCTGTCTTCCGGCCGGTTCATCAGCAACGCATTGAGCGGTTGCAGATATAATATGGTTTTCAAAAACAAATCTGCATTCTGCACCGGATGTTCGCCATCGGTAAACGCTATGGCGCCCGCCTCATGCAGATCGATCATTTCGGTGAAATCAACGCCCTCGGCCTTCCGTGTTACCGACGCGGCCACATGCAGCTTCACCAGCCCGCCCGAGCCCGATTGGCGAATGTAATTCAATGTATCCTTGCTATGAACGACAGGTTCAGTATTGGGTAGCAGCACAATTTCCGTAAAACCGCCATGCGAAGCCGCAGCGCGTACGGATATGAGATCTTCTTTATGCTCAAACCCCGGATCACGCGAAGCCACGCGCATATCCACCCAACCTGCGGACACAAATAGTCCATTACCTTCGACCACCTCCGCACCATCTGCGTCCAGGTGGTCTCCTATCGATTTAATGTTTTTGCCTTCAATCAGAATGTCCTTAATCTGGCCGTTGAACGGAGATTTTTTATCAATGATCTGAACTGAACGGATTAATAATTTCATATATGAGTATTCAAAACAAAAAAAAAGCTCCAAACCGGAGCTTCAACCTAATATCAGGCACCTATAAACTTTTCGTATTCTTCGGCGGACATTAAACCTTCCTGATCGTCGGGATTGGTCAAACTGATTTTCACCATCCAGCCACGGCCGTAAGGATCCGTATTTACAAGTTCAGGCTCGCCGTCCAATTCTTCATTCACTTCCAGCACTGTTCCTGCAACCGGGATAAACAGGTCAGAAACCGTCTTAACCGCTTCCACTGACCCAAAAACCTCTCCTTTTCCCACTGCATCTCCCACCGTGTTGATGTCGACGTACACAATGTCACCCAATTCATTCTGCGCATGGTCCGTAATGCCAATGGTCGCTGTATCGCCATCGATGCGAATCCATTCGTGATCCTCTGTATACTTAAGTTCTGCCGGGAAATTCATGGTTTAATCAGGTAAGTTGTAAACATCTTTAGTAACGCAAATTACAGGATGTCGGTCGTATTTTCCAAATCAAAAAGTTATTCAGCCAAATTGAATTTCAACTGTACACCGCCGGACGTGCTTGCCCGGTAAAAGGAATTGGAAACCAATGGATCGTTAAATGTCCTGTCGAAATAAAACTGCACGCTCAAACGATTGTTAACCATGTAATTAACGGTTGGGCGGAGCTGGAAGTTGATGTTACCGGCAATGGGAATGTTCTCACCATCAAACTTCCGCTGTATGGACCTCGTATCGCGGAAAGTAAGTCCCAGCTGCATCGTCATATCATTCTTCAGTTTCTTCTTAACCCCATTGATCTTGAACGGGATGGCCACATTGTTTTTGGTAAAACCAATATTCACCGTTACATCCTGGTTGAACAGTTCCGCCATCTGCGAATTGGACAGGTTCAATGCAATGGTGCGGTCCCGGTTGTATTCGATCCTGGCGGTAACCCTGCTCTGCGTCCTGAATTCAACCCCCACAAGCGGCTGGAACTTTTCCGACAATGTGATCGTGCTCATAGAAAACACCGGAATGTATTGTCCGAGCTCATTCAATCTTTGTGAAAGAGGATAACCCGTTACCGACAAGTTCACATAAAGCGCCTCATAATCCAGCGAAGATGTAAAGTTCCCAACGCTGTACTGCGACATGTATTTATGCCGCAAAGTGAACGAGCTGAAAAGTCGCTTAAAGCCCGCAAGCTGCGAAAGGCCATTGTAACTCAGATCCCAGTTCGGCATCGGGAATTTCAGGAACGGGTTTGTCCGCACGGTCTGCGGATCCTTGCCTGTATAAGCTGCAAAGAATGACGAAATCAAAACGTCCTGTGAAGTTTCATTATACTCTCCGCCACTCTGGTTTTCCGCATTCAGACGATCCCTCAAAATAGCACGGTAAGCTCTGAATTTATCAAAAACAGGAGAAGAATTATCGCGTTTCATTTTGGCAAAAGCCGTTCTGAATGACAAGAACGACATACTGAATTGTCCATTCCGCAACGGGCTTTGCGACACAAAGTTACCTGATGCATCGGGCCGGTAAAATTCCTGGTAAGCATCCTGCCGTGTGAGCCGCGCTTCAACGATCAGCCTGAAATCCTTGAACGGTTCCAATGTGGTGTTGGCGGAAAAGTTCTTTGCAATGGTCTGCTGGAAAGGCATATTCTGTTGCTCACTTTTCGTGATCCAGCCTTTTTCAGCGGCCTTGATCTGGAAATTCCGGTCTTGCTGCCCAAGGACAAATGGCAGTCCGGGTGCATTGGTGTTATCGATTCCAAAATAGCTCGGTGCGCGCAGGTAACCCGGAAGCGCCGTTGTTTCCTGAATCGAATAACTTACATTAATCCCCCGAACGGTCATTAAGGCACGCGTAACGCTTTTCAGAATGTCCGTCGTACGCATATCGATTTCCTCAATATCACCGGGGCTTCTTGCAAAATTCTTGCGTCCCGCCGAAGGTGTGTTGGCAAATTTCAAATAGCGCAGTTTGTTATAAAGCAGCACAAAATCCACCTTACCGGTAACCCCACGGTCTTTACTGTTACGGATAATGTCCCCGAATGGCAAGCCTAATGTGTCTTTTAACCCAAATGCATTGGCTTGGTATTGATAGGCCACCGAATGTTTGTAATCGGCTGTCATCCAGTCCAGAAGCGGAATTTTATCCAGAGGCAAGCGATAAGTCAGATCAATCTTTTGGTCAAAATTCTTCATCCTGCCCAGTTTCTTGAAATTGGTCCAGAGCGAGTCTTTTTTCTCAGCAGAGTTAATGTCGCCCATCGGCTCGTCGATGATCGAGTTGGCCGTTGAGTTGTAGCTCAATGTCATATTCCGGGTCAGGTTCCAGCTCAGGTCATAATAGCGGTTGAACCAGAAATATTTTTCATACAAAGGCTGAATGCCGTCCGTCGTCAGATCCGCATTCCGAAGCTGTGTTTTAAGGAACCGCCGGTCAACATCTGTACGGATCGAGACCATGTTAGGCAGCAATGTCAGGTTTACATCTTTGATGATATCGGCCCAACGACTGGTCGCTTTCCAGTTTTTGAATGGCTCCATAGGCTTCGGCTGACTGCTGTACACGTAAGAAATGCCGCCCCGGTAATTGCGCTGCGCATATTCCTGGGTAAGAATGTTCCTCCGCTTGTCATCACTGAATGCATATGTAAACGAGAAGTTCTCAAAATCATAGAAGTGATTCCGTGCTCCGGGCTTGGTCTTGATCTTCCTGACATTGGAAAAATTAATCCCCCGTTTGATGGCATTTTCCTCCACCATACGCCGGTAACCATCCCGTTCTTCATCCGATTGCAAATTTCCCAGCGAAGTTTCTAGCGGCGTATCCGGGTCGAGCGGATTGAAATGCGGCTTTACATTTCGCCGGTCATAGCTCAGGAACAGCGGAATGCTGAAACCCCAGCTTGCGGGCAGCAGTTTATCCAATGCCACGTTGGTAGACACGCCATATTCTGTGGTGAAATTACGGGAACGCTCGCCTATCCGCTGCTGCACGCTTCCAAAACCGAATGTTTCCAGCCTTCCGGAAGCAGTTAATGTTGCAAAATCTGCGAGTTTCGCATTCAATTGTGCAATGGCCGCAACGCCGCCTGTGTCGTCAAAGCCCTCTACGTGCATTTCATCCACCCAAATACAGAAGCTTTTCGGGCGTTCGTCCTGGGATTTGGGGTTGCGCATCCCGATCATCATGACGCGCACCGAACTTAGATCCGGGTTACCGACCACAGTCAATTTGTATCTGCCGTCGGCTGTCGTGATCGTGTAAGGCACGCTCAGGTTTCTGTCCAGCTGGCGGTTGCGTTGTGCTTTGGCTTCGATCAGATCGGCCAGGGCAATGTTCAGTTCATTCTCTTCCGGCCAAACTTCCCGATCAACTGACTGGCCCGGCAATGTTGCTTTCAGGCCGGAAAGGTCTATTTCGTAGTAATTTTGTGTAAGGTCCGTTCCAATCCGCATAAATGCGCCCACCATACGGTCTTCACTCTGCTCATTCTGCATGTGCACATACATGCGCAGCCTTTTGCGGAACAATAAATCCAGGTTCACATTTTTGAAAACCGCTCTGGAATCGCCATCGCGCAAATCTGTTACGCATAAGCTCATCGATTGTTCATTCAGCAAGAGCGGGGGACGCTGTGTGTTATCCTGATCGCGCTTCCAGTCTGGCGGAATGGCGTAAACGTATTTATTTGTAGCGTCTGTCTGCTCCTGACCATTCTCTTCAATGCTAACCGTTCCGACAGTGAATTTGGCATCATAAGGCTCAGGAACTTCCTGTAAGCCAGGCGCGTCCAGGTTAGCTGTATATTTTCTATATTGCTGACCAACCATTTGCAACTGCGCAAAACGCAATACGACAGGCTGCTGGAAATCAGTCAGATACATGCGCATAAAACGGATCGACTTAAAGCCGTTCATATTGCCTATCACTCCTGAAAACTCCTTGATAGGAACCCGGAAAAGATACCAGGTTTGCTGATCGGCTGTATTAACTGTTTTATCAACAATATATCCGTTTCCAACCGCCAGCTGGTTTGGTTTCAGGTCAATTTCGTATTCATAATAAGACTCGTTGTCATTGATCGTGTTATCCACGTTCATATCCTCGCCATCCGGCACATTGGTTGAAGCAGGCGTCACATCGGCGTTTCTGCCAAGGCTTTCGGGAGAGTTGTTCTCCATACCAATGTAATTCTTGTAACGCTGCAGAACTTTTAGATTGGCACTATCCAGACTTGCTCCCAGGAAGAACTGGAAATCATCCCCGGAAGGGTCACCCAAAATCTGCTCGCGTGCTTGGGCGGTCAGGTTAGCCGGTAATCGATCAATGAATGGTTTGAAAAAACGACGCTCCTCTTCATTATTCAATCCATCCAAACCCACATCCTGCCGCTCACGCGCACCGGATTCGTTACTGAATGCATTAATCAGATATTGCGACTTCGTTACGTAACCCCAGGCCGTAGAATCAACATTCACGCCAACTTGTTTGGGCACAATAGGAAGCCCGTTCTCAAAATTGTAACGCTCGTCAGGAATAACATCTTCTGAAATATCACCCAGGTTGAAAACCAGTTTCCCACCGGTTGTGTTGGGTTTTTCATCTCCGCTCCCATCCCGAACTTTCCCAAGTTCATTGTTAATGAAAGGGTCCAGCATCCAGAATTCGATGCTTTCAATGTTCGCATTATCAAAGTCATTATCCGAAGTGATCGCTCTGCTGATCGCACCAAAATTTTGTCTTGGGTTTTTCAAACGACCATTAGGCAGCAGGTCAACATTGTAGTTGTACATGCCGCGCTCGCTTGGGTAATAAGCAATGTCGAGGACATTTTGCGGATAAGATACCAGTCCGGCAATCGCACGACGCGGGAAAATTTCATTGGGTAAATAAAGTCTCTCGTAGTAGTAGCTGCGATCCTGGTCGTCCAGGTTGCCCGGCGGATCGTAGCCGCCGCCCAGCCCTTGAGCACCGCCGAATATGTTGTCCACTGTATAAGCAGAGATTTTCGCGCGCCTGTAAGCATAATCCAATGTCTTACCATCCGTTCCCTGCCTGAACTTTGGCGGAACACCTGCCAGCCGCCATTTCTGTGGTTGCCTTGAAAGGTCATAAATGGTTCTGGTCGCTTCAAAATCGTCCACCAGCGAACGGTTATTGACGTCTTTCGAAACACCGGGTAGAATTTTGGCAAATTCACCCTTGAACTGAATGCTCGACATTTCTTTGGTCTGGATCAAGGGTAATGCATCCAGCCATTTGGTCAGGAAAGGCACGTCTTTTCTGAAATTGATATCAAAACCGAGCATTGTATTGTTAACCGGTTCATTTCCGATGGACACCCTCGTTAAGAAACCAGCAGGACGTTCCCTGTATTTCATAATCGTGGCGCCAATGCTCATATCGCGGCTTACGACGTAATCCAGGCGCGTTCCCAGCAAGGACCGGATCTGGTTCTGGAACATATCGGGCCGTTCGTATTCAATAACGATCTCCCTGCCCGAGTTCATCACGCTGCCATTAAGGATACGGACCCGGCCGATTTGCGCTTCAACAATATAATCTGAGCCCGGTGAAAGAGGGACGCCGCCGGAAGTGACGGTAACCGAAGTTTCCAGAACACCGAACGGAAGCTGGACTTCTGCGCCACCGCTGGATTGATACGAACCTTTAATGAAAAATTTATTGCGCTCAGAAACCTGCTGCGCATCGATCATAGTCGTGGAATACAGCTCACCGAACACATATTTGTTTCTGAACTGCTCTTCGCCGGCACCAAATTTCTTGGATAGATTGCTTCCAAACGGCTCCAAAACCGGGAAGATAATGCGGCCCGATTTACTATCCACCGTAATCCCGTCCACAAAATCGAAGTTTCCGTCGGGCTGCAGATCATTAACCGGGTTCAGCCTGTCGAGGCCCATCAAGCGGATCAATGGAATGTTGGCAATGCTGCTTTCCTGCAAGTTTGGGTTATCAATTCCGGTTTGGTCATCCTTATAAATGATCCGTAACTGAAAACCCTGCTTATCCATCTGGCTGGTTCCCAGTGCATAAATGTTTTTCATCATCAGGTTCCACATAGGAAGCTTTGTGTTGTTCCTGATCGTGGATGATTTCAGCAGTTTTAATGCAATAACCTCATTATCCCGGCGTGCCTGATAATCCTCGGTAAGCTCACCCACTTTAAATGCCCTGCCGTTCAATGTATATTCGTAAGAAACGGCCAGCACTTCGTCGTTTCTCAATGCATTGGTTAAGGAGATGTAACCAAGCTGTGGGTGAAATGTGTAGTCACGATCAGCGATCAGCCTTTTGGCTCCTCTCAGCAATTCATAATCAACCGCTTTTTCCAGTCCCAGGCTCGTAATCGCACTATTGGTGTTATCAACCTGCCGGAACGACTCATTAGTTGTCAATGATTTATAAAGACCATTGGCCGCATTGTCAGCAGGCGAAGTAGAACGGATAGGCTGTAAACTTGGATTAGCCGACTTATAGGGAGCAGGTTCTCCCAAATCCGCGAAACCGACAACGTTTCTGAGCGATTCCGTTGTGGTGGTGCGGTTAGTAACATACACCTCCATACGCGTAACCGTCACGCCCGATGTAATGGTTGGCGTGTTCTTCAACGAGCTCTCGTAAATGTTCCGGAAATATTGCGACAGGAAGAAATTTCGGTTTTCGTCGTAAGTATCGGCACGTAACTCAAAATCCCTGCTTTGCGCCCCTCCTCTTAAAACAATTCTCTCTTTACTGGATTTCTGCTGCGAGGCTACAACAGTTGCGCTTAACCGGCCGAATTGAAGGTCCGTTTTCAAACCAAAAAGGTTCTGAACGCCGGGAATCAGCTGGCTGTTAATGGCCCAGTTGATGTTACCTGCTTCAATTTTCCGGATAAAACTTTCTTCCGGGTTCTTATAATTCAGCTTAATGGCATTTTCAAAGTTGAAATTAGCCTTTGTATCAAAGTTGGTTTGGAAACCAAGCTGATCACCTAGCCTTGCATCAAAATTAATGCTGATCTGCTCATTAAAAATGAACTGCGTATTCCTGCGTTGCCGTATCGGGATGGCCGGGTTATCAAGGAACTGGTGCATTAAGCCCAGATCCAGCGACACAAAACCGGTGGGTTTGAAATTGATAAAATCATCTCCCAGCAACTTGGAAAGTCCAGGCGGAATGTCCAGTTTAGGCAATAGCCCCCGCGACCCCATGGCACTTTTTCCATCCTGCCTGCCAGCATATTCGCGCAGCAGACTTTTGAATGCACGATCTTCCTGAATCTTGTCATAAGTGGAAAGATCCATCCGTTCCGGCGCCCGGTAATTGAAGTTACCAGTCGGGGTCTGTATGCTTTCGGAAACGGCTACTTTACCAGCGCTGTCCAGTTGAATGGATACATTGGCCGGATCACGGAGATAAAACGGGGAGCGTGGCCTTGGTTCAGCAATGCGGTTGGAATAAAAATCTTTCCAACGCATAATAAGCTGACTACCAGACCTATCTATTTTCTTTTTGGAAGTATCTTCTCTTACAGTATCGGCAATAATTGCCCAGTCCTGCGCCTGCCCGGAATAAGGTTCGTCCATATCAACGGATACATTCGCTAACAGAACAGCGCCTGTTGATATGGTTAATGCCTTAAAAAGAAAGGAGTAAATCGTTGATGACAAGGTATAATACTTATTTAGAGAAGGTTGCAGCTACAATCAAATCCATCAAAACGACTTTACTATCGTAAATTTTTTTACCAAATATCATTACAGTTCGGTTATCGAAGTGCCAACTTAATAAGATTCTCAACGGTGACCGCCTGACCTTCACGCTTGATGATAGCGTCAAGACTTTTTTCTGCGGTGGCTTTGGGAATTCCCAGTGTAACCAGTGCAGCAAGCGCCTCACTTTTCACAGTGCCGGAAGGATTGTCTATGGTCCTCGGACCGGTAGACACCAGATCTTCCTTGCGAATTTTATCCCTTAATTCAAGTATTACGCGCTGAGCAGTTTTGGACCCGATGCCTTTAATTGACTGGATCAATCGCAGGTCTTCATCTATTATTCCTTGTCGTATTTCCGATGAAGAAAGCGACGATAACATAACCAGGGCCGTTGATGGCCCTACACCCGAAATGCCTATCAGGTCTAGGAAAAGCTTTTTCTCATCACTTCCCCAAAACCCGTATAGTATGTGGGCGTCTTCCCGTATATTCAGGTACGTTACAAGTTTGCAACGCTCGCCCAGTTCAGGCAGTGAAGTATAGGTTTGTAATGAAATCCGAACTTCATAGCCTAATCCGTTTACATCAATAATGGCATAAGCCGGATCTTTGTAGACTACAGTTCCGTTAACGTAGGCAATCATATAAATAGTATGTGTAATTGACTCTTGTTCACTAGCTGGAAACGATCAATTTTTGGCCTGGTTTAATCGCATTTCCTCTGATTCTGTTTTTCTTTTTCAATTGTCCTATTTCCAGTCCGTAACGTTGTGAAATAATCCAGAGCGTATCCCCTTTCTGAACTGTATGGTAACGCTTTTTAGTATGCCTGTCATTTCTTACAATTTCCTTTTTAACCGCTGGAGTCGAATTTGCTGCAACTCTCGCAGCGCGAACGGGCTCTTTCACTTCTTTCAGAATCACCAGACGCTGACCCCTGGCAATGTTGGTGCGGCGTAAATGATTCCATTTTTTAAGCTCAGAAACCGACACTCTGTATTTCTTTGAGATCGAGTTTAAACTCTCTCCTCTTCTAACGGTGTGTGTAGCTCTTTTTGTACGTGTCTTTTGTAAAACTATTTCGTCATGCTCTTCATCCAGATCTTCGTCGTACTCCGAAGTTGATTGCTGGCTAACCATTGTGGCATAAGGAAAAGCAGGATTTTTACCCATCGAGTCTAATGCAGTGCTATCCAGCTTTGCAACCATTACATTCGGTTGAAGAAGCAATCTGCGGGTGCAGGAATCCATAATGGAGTTCCGGTTGCTAACCAGGTAAGTGTATTGCATACTCGGCACTTTGAGTACGAAATCCCGGGTCTGGTCCGGCAGGGACGTTTTGGTGATTTGCGGGTTTAATTTCTTAATGTCATCAAAATTGATGTTGCTGTTCTTGCAGAATGCCAGCAAATCAATATAGCCGTTGATATGAATGGTGTCGTTAGGGATCTGGAACTCGGTTTGGGCCGGGTAAATGCCGTGGTCGTTACCATAGTTCATCATATAGTTCATCGCAACGTATTGCGGAACATATGAGCGGGTTTCGCGGGGAAGGACATTGTAGATGGTCCAGAACGTGGTTCCGCGTGAGCGGCGCATGGCGCGTTTCACATTGCCCGGGCCTGTGTTATAGGAAGCCAATGCAAGCTCCCAGTCACCAAAAATATTGTAAAGTTGTTTCAGATAACGGCAGGCAGCCTCGGTCGCTTTCACAGGCTCGAAGCGTTCGTCAATGTATTTGTCCTGATAAAGACCAAATTCACGGCCGGTCGCCGGCATGAACTGCCACAAACCGCCTGCTCTTGCATGAGAGATCACGGTTGGGTTAAGCCCCGACTCGATCATTGACAGATATTTAAGTTCTGTCGGCAAACCGTGCTTGGCCAGCGTTTTTTCAAAAATGGGGAAGTAGAGCGGCATCTTCTCCATCATTGTCTGAGTGAATTCTGCCTTTTTATAAATAAAATACTCTACAAACTCGTGGGAAGTTTTGTGGTAAGTAAGGGGAATTGATTTTTCAAGTTTGGCAAACCGCTCTTTCA